>NZ_CANLEA010000001.1 GCF_947489565.1 uncultured Kordia sp.
AAAACTTGGAGTGACTTGATAGTGTATCTTTTCCATTTTTAAGTTAATGATTTATTGAATGCTAATCTAAAGGAGTGGTGAATCTCTGATTCGTTGTATCGAGAAGTCCTTTGAATAGCTCATTCTCGTCATACTGAACTTGATTCAGCATCGCATCAAAAACATTTAAAAGTATTCATTTACATCTTACACAATACCATAAGCGAGAAAACAATTCGTGGATTCGTGACAAAAAATAAAAAATCAAACCTTATCATGCACTTTCGTATGATTTCCATCATTCCAAAGTGTCAAAATATCGGTGGCTACTTGTGCGCCACTTCCAGCGGCAATGGCAAACTGACTTCTCCAGCCAGCAATCGTTCCACAAACGTACAAACCTTCTTTTATCAAATGATCTTCATTTTTTAAATACACACGATCTTTCTTTGCTGCGGCTCTTGGATGTGGAGCAATAAACTCGTCCAAACCATCAATAGTAAATGGTTTTGCATAATTTAGCGCAAGTACTACAAGCTTACTTTGATAGGTATTTTTATTGGTGATGATTTGAAAATTGCCAGCTTCACCTGTAATTTCGCATACTTTTTCGTTGGCAATTTGTTGTACATGCGGATATGTTTCTGACAATTGCGCTTGTCCTTCTTCCAGCACAGAAGCGCCTGTTTTTCCTTTCGGTAAACCTAAAACATTATTAAACAATGCATTTTGTAAATGTGAAGACTTTTGGTGTAGTACAATACCAATCTTCTTATCTGCCGCAAATGGTTTTTCCTTTGCAGAACCTAATACGAGCGCGCATTGCATTCCTGAAACGCCGCCGCCAATTACAAGTACATCAAACATTACTTCTTATGATTGTCTATTTTCTCTTGAATCTTTTTAGAAGTCAGAAAAATTAATAAAATCATAATGGCACACAAAGCTGCCACAATACTAATTGCAGCTACCAAACTGTCACCTTGAAACAGATTGTTAAAATCTAGTTTTGTTGCATTATAAATACTAAGTATTACTGCAAGTACAATAAATATATAAGAGAATTTTTTCATTTTCGATTTTCTTTAGAGCTGAATTTTTGTGCGCATGCAAAATCGAGTAGACTTTGCGTGCGCATCAATTTTTTCAGTTTACAAATTTACTTAAATATTTCCTGAATACCTGTGGTAAATATTTTAACAGCAATGGCTAATAAAATAACACCAAAGACTTTTCGTAAAATACGAATTCCATTTTGTCCTAACCAACGTTCAATTTGAGCAGAAGCTTTCAACACAGCATACATAATAATCATGTTGATTAAAATAGCAATGACAATGTTTGTGGCACTAAATTCTGCACGAAGTGATAGGATAGAAGTCAAACTTCCAGGTCCAGCAACTAATGGAAAAGCAATAGGAAATACGGAAGCATCACTCATACTGCCTTCACCATCTTCTTTAAATAAGG
Organism: uncultured Kordia sp.; assembly: GCF_947489565.1. Lineage (GTDB taxonomy): Bacteria > Bacteroidota > Bacteroidia > Flavobacteriales > Flavobacteriaceae > Kordia. The sequence goes on from NZ_CANLEA010000001.1 coordinate 1,450, forward strand.
TAATTCCTAAAATCATTTCCAAGGCTAAAAAGAACAGCACAAACGAACCTGCGATAGCAAACTGACTAGCAGAAATGTCTATCAAGCTCAATAAGCTCTCTCCAACAAATAAAAATACGGTCAAAATAATGCCCGCAATAATGGTGGCTTTTCCCGATTGAATATGTCCTGTTTTACGACGTAAATCGATAATAATAGGAATGTTTCCAATAATATCAATAACAGCAAAAAGCACCATGCTCGCTGTTAAAATGTGTTTAAAATTTAAATCCATTTCGATACATTTTTAAATTCGCGGCAAAAGTACACTATTCGCCTAATTATCAAAGCGAAAAGACATATTTTTTAGGTTAAAAAAAAGGAAATAAATAGCGGGTTTTAAATTTGAATATGAAGTCAAAAAAAACAGTCAGAAAAAAAGTATATTTGCCACATGTTTCAGATAGGAAAAACCATCATTTCAGAAGATATTATTGAGAATGATTTTGCATGCAATTTATCGGCATGTAAAGGAGAATGTTGTATAGCAGGTGATGCCGGTGCGCCACTTGAAAAAGAAGAAGTCAAAATATTAGAAGACATATATACTAAGGTAAAACCATTTTTACGTAAAGAAGGTATTGAAGCCATTGAAAAGCAAGGAACCTATATAGTTCAAGAAAATGGAGACTTAGAAACGCCTTTGGTAAATGGTGCAGAATGTGCCTATGTTATTTTTGATGATAAGAAAACTGCTTTGTGCGGAATTGAAGAAGCATATAACAAAGGTTTGGTCGATTGGAAAAAACCTATTTCCTGCCACTTATATCCAATACGTGTGGAAGCTTACAGTGATTTTTCAGCTGTCAATTATCATAAATGGCCAATTTGTGATGATGCATGTTCTTTAGGAAAAGAATTGCAAGTGCCGATTTACAAATTTGTAAAAGAAGCACTGGTTCGAAAATTTGGAGAAGATTGGTATAGCGAATTGGAAAAGACTGCAAAAAAATTAGGTCGCTAGTTGTTAAAAAATCTTTTTCCCATTTTTTTTTAAAAACGCTGGTTTTATCGCTGCTAACAAAGGATTGATTCTTGTAAGTGTTTGATAATCAACAAAAAATGCCATTTTAGAAAATCTTAAAAAAGTAAGAAAAAACTGTATTGTTGTTAAAAACTCATGAACTTTGTGAATAAGTTACACTTTCATTTCCGACGACAATTTCCAATCTTTGTTATTCCCAAATCAAACAATAGTCTTTTACCCAATTTTACATTAAAAAACTCGATAATTTTATGTCATCAGCAATAGAACCCATCTTACAAGAGAACAAAGACAGATTTGTGATTTTCCCAATAAAACATGCAGATATTTGGGAGTGGTACAAAAAATCCGAAGCTAGTTTTTGGACGGCAGAAGAAATTGATCTTCACCAAGACTTGACAGACTGGACAACTAAATTAAATGATGACGAGCGTTATTTCATTAAACACATTCTTGCATTTTTTGCTGCATCAGACGGAATTGTAAATGAAAACTTAGCGGAGAACTTTGTAAATGAAGTTCAATATTCAGAAGCTAAATTTTTCTACGGATTCCAAATCATGATGGAGAACATTCATTCAGAAACATATTCGTTATTAATTGACACATATGTTAAAGATGAAAAAGAAAAAGAAAAGTTGTTTAAGGCAATTGATAATTTCCCTGCAATCAAAAAGAAAGCAGATTGGGCTTTACAATGGATTGAATCGCCAAGTTTTGCAGAACGTTTAATTGCGTTTGCAGCTGTAGAAGGTATTTTCTTTTCAGGAGCTTTCTGTTCTATTTACTGGTTAAAGAAAAGAGGAATTATGCCAGGATTAACGTTTTCTAACGAGTTAATTTCTCGTGATGAAGGTGTTCACTGTGATTTTGCAGTGCATTTACACAATAATCACTTGATAAATAAAGTTCCTAAAGAGCGTATTCGTGGTATTATAGTGGATGCACTAAATATAGAACGCGAATTCATTACAGAATCTTTACCTGTAAGTCTTATTGGAATGAATGCTAAATTGATGACACAATACCTGGAGTTTGTTACCGATAGACTTTTACAAGAATTAGGTTGTGAGAAAGAGTACAATGTATCAAATCCATTCGATTTTATGGATATGATTTCGCTACAAGGTAAAACCAACTTCTTTGAAAAAAGAGTATCAGAATATCAAAAAGCAGGTGTCCTGAATAAAGAAGAAGAGAAAGACAAATTTAGCTTTGACGCTGATTTCTAAAAGAAAACTCCTTTGATTTTGGTTGTACTACAATCAAAATTTTAAAACACATTAATAAAATCCCAACTACTGATTTTTTCGCCGAAAAATTGGTAAAATAACTAACCCCTTTTCTGAACGAGAGTCAGAAAAACAAAAAAAACAGATGAGCGTATGTTTGTAGTAAAAAGAGACGGAAGAAAAGAGCCAATGATGTTTGACAAGATCACTTCGAGAGTGAGAAAGTTATGCTATGGCTTAAACGATTTGGTAGATCCTGTAAAAGTTGCTATGCGAGTTATTGAAGGCTTGTATGATGGTGTAACTACTTCAGAATTAGATAACTTGGCAGCAGAAATTGCGGCCACAATGACGACAACGCATCCCGATTATGCACGATTGGCTGCGCGTATTTCCGTGTCAAACTTGCACAAGAATACAAAGAAATCATTCTCTGAAACAATGGTTGATTTGTATGAATATGTAAACCCAAGAACTGGTAAAGATGCTCCATTATTATCGGATGAAGTATATAAAGTAATTATGGATAATGCAGATCGTTTAGATTCTACTATTATTTATAACCGTGATTTTGGATATGATTATTTCGGATTCAAAACTTTAGAACGTTCATATTTACTAAAGTTAAACGGAAAAATTGCAGAACGTCCACAACATATGTTAATGCGTGTTTCTGTTGGAATTCACTTGAATGACTTAGATGCAGCGATTGAAACGTATGAGTTAATGTCTAAAAAGTACTTTACACATGCAACTCCAACGTTATTCAACTCAGGAACTCCAAAACCGCAAATGTCATCATGTTTCTTGTTAGCTATGCAAGACGATAGTATTGATGGAATCTACGACACTCTTAAACAAACGGCGAAAATATCACAATCAGCAGGAGGAATAGGCTTATCTATCCACAACGTTCGTGCTACAGGATCATATATTGCAGGAACCAATGGAACAAGTAATGGAATTGTGCCAATGTTACGTGTATACAATGATACGGCACGTTATGTAGATCAAGGTGGAGGAAAACGTAAAGGTTCGTTCGCTATTTATGTAGAACCATGGCATGCAGATATTTTTGACTTCCTTGATTTAAAGAAGAATCACGGAAAGGAAGAAATGCGTGCGCGTGATTTATTCTACGCAATGTGGATTCCAGATTTATTCATGAAGCGTGTAGAAGAAAATGGGCCTTGGACATTAATGTGTCCAAACGAATGTCCAAACTTATTCAATGTACACAGTGAAGAGTTTGAAGCAATGTATTTAAAATACGAATCAGCTGGAAAAGGAAGAAAAACAATCAAGGCGCGTGAGTTATGGGAGAAAATTTTAGAATCTCAAATTGAAACAGGAACGCCATACATGTTATATAAAGATGCTGCGAACCGTAAGTCGAACCAAAAGAACTTAGGAACCATTCGTTCATCAAACTTATGTACAGAAATCATGGAGTATACATCTCCAGATGAAGTAGCGGTTTGTAACTTGGCTTCGATTGCGTTGCCAATGTTTATCAAAGGAAAAGAATTTGATCATGACGAACTATTCCGTGTAACAAAGCGTGTAACAAAGAATTTAAATAAAGTAATTGATAGAAACTACTATCCTGTAAAAGAGGCAGAAAACTCTAATTTCCGTCACCGTCCAATTGGATTAGGTGTACAAGGATTGGCAGATACATTTATCAAATTAAGAATGCCGTTTACTTCAGATGAAGCTAAGAAACTGAACCAAGAAATATTTGAAACCTTATATTTTGCAGCAGTTACAGCTTCTATGGAAATGGCAAAAGTAGAAGGACCATACCAAACTTATGAAGGTTCGCCAATATCGCAAGGAGAATTCCAACACAATTTATGGGGAATTAAAGATGAAGAATTAAGCGGTCGTTGGGACTGGGGAAGTTTACGTAAAGAAGTTGCTGAAAATGGAGTGCGTAACTCATTATTAGTAGCGCCAATGCCAACAGCTTCTACATCACAGATTCTTGGAAACAACGAATGTTTTGAACCTTATACATCAAACATTTATACGCGTAGAGTACTTTCTGGAGAATTCATCGTGGTAAACAAGCACTTATTGGAAGATTTAGTGAACTTAGGATTGTGGACAGAAGATTTAAAGCAAGAATTAATGCGTGCTAACGGTTCTATCCAACACATTGAGGAAATTCCACAAGACATTAAAGATTTATATAAAACGGTTTGGGAATTGAGTATGAAAGATATCATTGACATGTCGCGTCATAGAGGATACTTCATTGATCAATCACAGTCATTAAACTTATTTATGGAAGGCGCAACGATGGCAAAATTAACATCAATGCACTTCTACGCATGGAAATCTGGATTAAAAACAGGAATGTACTACTTACGAACAAAATCGGCAGTAGATGCAATCAAGTTTACAGTGAAAAAAGAAGTGAAAAAAGCACCTGTAGCGGTAGAAGCTGCGGCTGCAATTTCAGTAGAAACTGTAGGAACAAAGCCAGCACCTGTTGCGGTGGAGCCATTAACGCCAGAAGAAATGAAAGAAATGATTGCAAGAGCAAAAAATGGTCAAGATGACGATTGCTTAATGTGTGGTTCTTAAATCATACGTTTTTATAGAAAACCGACAAATAAAAAAGGGAATACTATTTAAAGTATTCCCTTTTTTATTTTTTTAACTTGAGTTAAACGTGTAATTTCAGTCTAAGCAAGTCTAAGCAAGTCTAAGCAAGTCTAAGCAAGTCTAAGCAAGTCTAAGCAAGTCTAATATCTAGTAGCGAAGCGGTCTAAAATCTAACAGCAAAGCGATCTACTTTAATATATCTGTTCCTAAATATCCATTATCTTTATTATAATACCAAGCGCGTTTCTTTGGCATTTTAACTCCGTTAATGACAGTTTCTTCTGTTAATAAAATGTATTCTCCATCATTTTTTGCTTCATTCTTATAAAACTGATACACTTCCATCGCGTAAGTTTTTGGATCAAAATAAAAGTACCATGTATCTTTTCCGACACTTTCTTTATAAGTAGCTTTCAAAACCAAATATTCTTTGCCTTTAAAGGTTTTCTTCTGTACTGTAGGACTAATAATAGTACCTTCATCCTTCAATTTCATTGGCAAACCATACAAATACGTATAATAATTCTTGTATAAATTGGCGCGTTCGCAAGTTAAGTTGTTCTCCTTAGCAACTTCTTCAGAAATATCTGTTTTGCCGTTAAAAGCAATCGTACAGTCGTTTTTCTCTACGGTATATTCGGTTGTTTTTTCATCGCGCGTAGCTTTTACATAAAAATATTCTTTAGGTAAATTGATTTTAATAGTGCTTACGCGATTTGCATTATTGGGAGTTTCCATGGTAACCTGTAATGTTCCGTTGAATATTTTCCAATTTCCATTCGGATCGTGGTATTGAATGGCTTTATCGAGTAGTTCTTGCCCTGTCAATTCTTGTCCAAAAGAAATGGCAGTACATACTAAGAAAATGTATGTTAAGATTGGTTTGATCATGTTGGTAATTTTAAATTGATCTGTCTAAGATAGTATTTTTGGATTAGATCAAAACAAAAAAAACACAATCGCTTTGATTGTGTTTTTTAATACTGTATGTATGATTATTTTTATTCTTGTTCGTCGTTTTTATCCTTAATCTTAGCAGGTTCTACAGAGCTATCGTGTGCTTTATAATACACTTCCAATAAATCCATGGTAGCTTTAATTAAATCTTTAGTCTCTAATAATAAACCAAAATATAAAGTGGTATTCTTCGGACTTGATTCTTCTGTACGCGTACGTTCTACCTGTTTCTGAATCTTTTGTTCTACCAATTGAAAAATGGCTTCTCTATTTGAGAGTACATCTCCAATTTCTTCAAACGAACGAGAATCAAAAGCTTCTTTCGTTTTATTGAACAAGGTTTCCAACGCTTCATCAACTTGTTTCAATTCTTTAATCTGATTGAATTTAAGTTTCTTGTGATTGTTGTTTACGTGTTTTAAACTCGCTTTCGAAATATATTCTAACGACTGTGTAATGTCTTGTAAATACCCTAATATGTTAATATAGAAATTACTTGCACCTACACTAGTTTCGTCTAAATTTTTAATAAAGAAGAAAATATTGTCACGCAATTCATCAATCTCGTCAGAAAGTTTAGAGATGTTTTTTCGGTTCTTTTTCAGTTTATTTAAATCTTGCTTAGCCAAACCATTAATAGCGCTCGTGTAAATTCTATTTCCTCTCTTTAATACATTGGCAATATTGTCTGCACTTTCGTGAATAACACCTTGTACCGAACTGCTTTCTGCTTTCTTCAGACTATCTTCTACTTTTGCTTCTTTTGCTTTTTTATTGTGAATCATGTAGTTTCTGATTAACAAGAATGCTGCTAAACTTAATAATAGCAACAACATAATTTCAAGATGAATGTTCAGTAAAAATGCGATCAATCCTGCAGCTAAAAAGGCAACAATTGCCGTGAAGAACCAACCTCCAATAACATTCAATACACCTGCAACTCTGTATACAGCACTTTCTGCGCCCCAAGCTCTATCGGCTAATGATGTACCCATGGCTACCATAAAAGTCACATATGTTGTAGACAAAGGTAATTTCATAGAAGTTGCAATAGAAATCAATACACTGGCTACCATTAAATTTACTGCGGCACGAACCATGTCAAACGCAGGTATATCCTCTTTACTTTTATATGTTTTAGCTGGAGGCATGGTAAACTGTTTGTCGATCGTCTTTTTCCATGAATTTGGTGTGATTTGTGAAATTCCTTGTGAAATTCCAATAGAAGCACGCACAAAACCTCGTGATAAGGAATTTGGTCTAAAACGTTCTTTAGTTTGTTCTTGACTAGATAAATCTATCGATGTCTTTACCACCGCTTTTGCTTTGCTTGAAAACCAAAGAGTAATTACCATAATTAATCCTGCCAGGACTAAGAAAAGTGTAGGTGTTTCTACCGTTTTATCTAGAAAATCCATTTTAAAGGTAGTAGCAGCGTTATAAATTTCAGTCGCTGAAGCAGTATCTAAAGGTATAGATTTTGAAAATTCACCGTACGATTGCCAACCTGCAATAGGTACGCCAATAAAGTTAACCAAGTCGTTTCCAGCGAAAGCCAAAGCCAAAGCAAAGGTTCCAACAATAATAATAAGTTTATAAATATTCGTTTTAAGGAACGACATGATTGCATACGAAATCATAGACCATGCAACGAAACTGATAGCTACAATTGGCAATACATATACATCTAAGAAACCTTTAAGTGTTAATGCAGTTTCTCCTGTTGTTTCATTAATCTTAACAAGCCCTTTTGTGTCATCATGCTTTAGGATTTCTTCAATTGTTGTTAACGTTGTTCCAAAATATTCATTAACAAAAGCGACAACTCCATCAAGAGAACCATTATAAATAACACCTAGCGCTGATTTTGCATAATCAGTTCCTTTAATTCCTTTTACAAAAATAAAATAGGTAATAGCTGTTAAGGCGACTCCGCCAAACAAGGCGCCAACCCAACGTGCTTTTTTATTAAAATTATAGGATAATAATAATCGCGAAACCCACTGTACCAGTGCACCAATACTAAAGGCGACGACGACGGAAAGTAGAATTCCTATAATAATCTTTGTGGCTTGTGAGGTATTTATATATTGAAGTAAGGTATCGTACCCTTCGTCCTGGTTACTAATTTTTATTAACGCCATAGCTACCGCGGCACCAAGCAATTCAAATACAATGGAAACCGTAGTAGAAGTAGGCATTCCAAGCGTATTAAAAAAGTCGAGCAGTAAAATATCGGTAATCATGACGGCCATAAAAATGATCATGATTTCATGAAAAACGAATAATTGTGGCGTAAAAATTCCTTTCCGGGCGACTTCCATCAATCCACTGGAAAAAATAGCCCCAATGGCTACTCCAATACTAGCAACAATCATAATCGTTTTAAAGGAAATGGCTTTTGAGCCAATGGCTGAATTTAGGAAGTTTACTGCGTCATTACTAACTCCAACGACTAAATCGGCAATTGCCAACACAGTCAAAGCAATAATCATCAGTAAGTAAATATTGTCCATATGAGGATATTAAAAATAATTTACAAATATCAATACTGTCATCAAATGTAATGTTACCATAAGGTTATATCTTACGCATATGATAGCTTTGATAAATATAACAAATAACTCAAAAAGCACGGAAATATCTTTCATTTTACTTTAAATATTGCTATTCAACTCCTATAATTGTTAAGGATTGGCATTTCAATTATTAATGTAGTATATTGCGAGGAAAATGCTATTTTCTAATGAATTGGGAACAATTACTCTCGTTAAAACGTCACGGAGATACCCATAAACGATTGCGTAAAGAACAAGATGAAACCCGATTGGGTTTTGAAGTTGATTATGACAGGGTAATTTTTTCATCTGCTTTCAGAAGCTTGCAAGACAAAACGCAAGTTGTGCCTCTATCCAAAACAGATTTTGTACATACACGACTTACACACAGTTTGGAAGTATCGGTAGTTGGACGAAGTTTAGGAAGGAAAGTAGGAACAAAACTCTTAGAAAAATATCCGCATTTAAAAGAAGTTCATGGATTTCAATTCAATGATTTTGGTGCTATTGTAGCCGCAGCAGCGTTAGCACACGATATTGGAAATCCGCCATTTGGTCACTCTGGTGAAAAAGCAATTGGGGAATATTTTAAAATTGGAAATGGAACTCAATTTCAATCAGAATTAAGTGCAAAAGAATTTCAAGATCTATGTGATTTTGAAGGAAACGCTAATGGTTTCAAGATTTTAACAGAAAGCCGTAAAGGTGTTGATGGAAGCTTACGATTAAGCTATGCGACCTTAGGTGCTTTTATGAAATATCCGAAACAATCGCTTCCTAAAAAACCAACATCACATATTGCCGATAAGAAATACGGAATATTTCAGTCGCAAAAAGAAGCATTTGTCGATGTTGCTAATGAATTAGGTCTAAAAACCTATGGAGAAGGAGAAGAAGTTCGGTATGCAAGACATCCGCTCACCTTTTTAGTAGAAGCTGCAGATGATATTTGTTATACAATTATCGATTTTGAAGACGGAATTAATCTTGGATTAATACAAGAAGAAAAAGCACTAGAATATTTAATCAATTTGGTGCGAGATACCATTCAAAAGGAAAAATATAGCTTATTGCAACATCGTGAAGATCGTTTGAGTTATTTAAGAGCGTTATCGATCAACACACTTATAGAAGATGCAGTTCGTATTTTCTTAGAAAATGAAGAAGCCATTTGTGCAGGTGAATTTTCTATCGGATTGATGGAAAAAAGCAAATACAAAGCACAAATTGATGACATTATTAAAATAAGCATTGACAAAATATATAAAAGTGATGAAGTTATAGAAAAAGAAATCTCAGGATATCATGTATTGCAACATTTACTTAACACTTTTATTACTGCTGTAGAAAATCATCACAAAGGCACACTTTCTAACTATGACAAATTGATTTTGAAAGTTTTGCCTGAAAATGTAGACTATGAAGTAAACCATTTGTATAAACGACTGATGAACATTACCAATTACATATCTAGATTATCAGATAGTAAGGCGGTAATTCTATTTAACAAACTCACAGCAAAAACTGTGTAAATTATAAAAATATTTAGCCTCTTAACCTAATTTACTAAATATGTATTCAAATTACATTAAAACAGGAATACTTGTTTTTTGTGCCTTGCTAGCGATGCAAATGAAAGCACAACAAGCAGTTTCCGTGAACAAAACGATTAAGTTCACAAAAGAAATTTCTCCAGAAAAAGCACAAGGAGAATTTCTGCAAAAATTCAATTTAGATAGCAATCATACATTCCAAACAACGATTGTCAACCAAGACAGGACAGGAATGAAACATGAACGAATGCAACAGTATTACAACGGAATCAAAATAGAATTTGGAACGTTGATTATTCACTCAAAAAACAATGCTGTAAAAAGTATCAATGGAGAAGTGTATAATGGTCTTGGAGTCAATCTTTCTCCAGCCTTATCGCCACAAGAAGCTTTTGAAAAAGCAACTGCTTTTGTTGGAGCGCAAGAATACTTATGGTCAAATCCTTCGGAAGCAGCAGCAATGAACTACTCAAAGCCAGCAGGCGAATTGGTATTACTTCCAGAAATGGATCAATATTCAGGATTGCTAAACTTAGCTTACAAATTTGATGTGTATGCAACACAACCTGTAAGTAGAGGAGAAGTATATGTGGACGCACAAAATGGAGAAATTTTGTTTAATAACAAGATTATCAAACACGCCAACAATGAAGGACGTGAAATGTTAAACAATCCAGCAAACCTTAAAGTTACATCGGAAGCATCAACTGCTTTTGTTACAGGTTCTGCACAAACAAGTTATAGTGGATTAAGAGATATTGAAACACGTTTGGAAACAAGCGGAATGTATACGTTAAATGATGACGCTAGAAGTGTATTTACAAGAGATGCACAAAACATACCTTTTGGTGGTGGATACATCAACAACTTTGCTGAATTTACAGATGATGATAACATTTGGTCATTTCCAGGCTTAGACAATGCAGCATTAGACGCACATTGGGGCGCAATACAATCATATGATTATTGGTTAAATGTACAAGGAAGAGACGGAATTGATGGAAATGGTTTTGCAATGCGAAGCTATATTCATGTTGCCAATCCTAATGGAGGCGGAAGCTGGGTAAATGCAGCTTGGAATGGTTCTGTAATGTCATACGGAGATGGAGGCGGAGGTTTCCAACCCTTAACAAGTATTGATATTTGTGCACACGAAATAGGACATGGAGTTACACAATTTGCAAACAACTTAGTATACGCTAGAGAATCAGGTGCATTAAATGAAGGATATTCCGATTTATGGGGAGCAGCTATTGAATTCTATGCAAAAGGAAACGGCGATGACTTAAATCCAAATGCAGAAACTTGGCAAATTGGTGAAGATATTGCAGCAAACGGACTTGGAATTCGTAGTATGAGCAATCCAGGTTTATTTGGAGATCCAGATACTTATGAAGGAAACAATTGGAGACCAACATCGCTAGCGGGTTGTCCAACACCAAATAATAGCAATGACCAATGTGGAGTTCACAGTAATAGTGGTGTACTAAACTTTTGGTTTTACTTATTAGTACAAGGTGGATCGGGAACAAATGATGCATTCAATGCGTTCAATGTAACGGGAATTGGAATGCAAAAAGCTGAAGAAATAGCATACATAGTGCTAAGAGACTACTTAACTCCAAACAGTACATTCCTTGACACAAGAAACGCAGCGGTAGATGTAGCACTAAGCTTATACGGATCAAACAGTCCAGAAGCTATTGCAACACAAGATGCTTTTTATGCAGTAAATGTTGGACCACAATATGTAGCACAAGCTACAGATGCTAGATTGGTATCTGTATCAGATCCAGAAATTCACTGTGGATTAAATACGTACTCACCAAGAGTTCGTGTAGAAAACTCTGGAATTACCACAGCGATCACAAGTTTAGATATCAACTATACAATTGATGGAGGCGCGGTAAACACATACACATTTAACGGAAATATTCCTGTTGGAGCAACACAAGACATCGATATTCCTGCAATTACTTTAACGAAAGGATTGCATGCATTGAGTTTTACAGTTGACTTAACAAATGATGGTGATGTAACAAACAACCAAGAAGGTTTTGCGCTACGTGTAAACGAAATTGGTACAGTGCAAGAAGTCTATGATTTTGAATCTGCAGATGATGAATTATTAACCTATGCCGATGGTATTCCGCAATTATGGAGTAGAGGTCTTTATTCACAAGCGGGAAGTGTATTTGAAACAACTACTTTAGAAGGAAATGTATATGCTACCAACTTAAATGGAAACTATTTCCAAAATACTAGAAGCTACTTGGTAACAGATTGCTATAACTTAGATGGTGTTGTAAACCCAGAGCTAAGATTTGATATGGCATTTGATATTGAGCAAAACTGGGATTTCTTATATGTAGAATATTCAACAAATGGTGGTTTAAACTGGAATGTACTTGGAAGCGCAACTGATGCAGACTGGTATAACAGTGATCGAACATTTGCTTCTTCTGGAAACACAGATTGTTTTACATGTATTGGATCACAATGGACAGGTACAGACACAACAATGCAAGAATATAAATATAATTTATCAGCATTTGATGACCAGTCAAGTATTGTATTCAGATTTGTGTTAGTTACAGATCAAGCAACAAATAATGAAGGAGTTATTGTTGATAATTTAATTGTAGATTCTGTATTAAGTGTAGAAGATATTGCAAACAACAATGCTTTTTCAGTATATCCAAATCCATCAAATGGAAGCTTTAGCATCAAAGCAGCAAGAAACTTAGGTGACGTATCTGTAAATGTATATGACATCAACGGAAGAAGCTTATATACAAAAGATGTAACGTTAACAGGAACTATTGATTTTAATTTAGATAGCTTACAATCAGGATTGTACATCTTGCAAGTTGCAGGAGAAGATTTTGTGCAGTCTACTAAAATTATTATTGAATAGTCGCCTGAACCATATATAAAACCAATCCTACCAAAAAAGAAAAAGAAAACAAAAATTGATGGAAAGGAAAACAAAAATAAAGGCATTTGCTGGCCTTTTATTTCTAGGAATACTTGGGTATACGGTTATTGACAAATTTGCTAACGAAGAAAAAGAAAGCATCTCGGAAGTTCAAACACTGCAAGAGAAGCATGCGTATTACTTAGCAAACAGTCCTTTTAAAGAGACACAAAAATTATCTAGAAAAGAGCGTAAGGCACAAGGATTACCTCCAAATGCCTATAACGAACAACGATGGGAATTAACGATGAATCCAAACATAGGAAGACCAACTCCAGAAAATCTTCCTGCGATTCAACGACAACTAAATCAATCTCAATTGCAAGAACGTGCGCCAGGAGATGCCATCGATAATACATGGGAAGAAAGAGGTCCTAACAATATTGGTGGTCGTACACGAGCATTGCTATTTGATCCTAATGATATCAACAATGCAAATCCTGCGGATGACTATACACGTGTATTTGCAGGTGGAGTTGCTGGAGGATTATGGGTAAATGAAGATATTACGGATGCAAATTCATCTTGGCAAATTGTAGAAGGATTTCCCGGAAACCTTTCGGTTACTGTAATTGTTTCAGATCCTAATGATGCTAATACAATGTATATTGGTTCTGGAGAATCTTATACTTTTGGATCTGCAGTTGGAAGCGGAATTTACAAGTCTTCTGATGCTGGTGTCACTTGGCAACAAGTTGTTGGAGGAAATGCAGGAACAACAGATTCTTTAAACGGAATATTTCTTGTAGATGGTATTTTCTATGTAAATGATGTTGTGGCAAGAGATAATAACGGAACTACCGAAATTTATGCAACGTTTGCTAGTGGAAGATATAGAGAAGCACAAGGACCATTTAATGTTTTAGGATTTAACGAAAGAGGATTGTACAAATCGGATGATGGCGGAGCAACGTGGTCGCGTTTTCCAATCCAATTTCCTGATGGAACGTACATGAATCCAAATGATATTGAGATAGATTTAAACAATGATATTTGGTTGACAACAACTAGTGATAACTTTGGAAACCAAGGAGGCGCAATTTACCAATCTACAGATGGAAATACATTTGACTTTGTATTTTCTTTACCAAATACGCAACGTACAGAGTTAGAACCTTCATCTCTAACGCCTGGAACATTTTGGGTAGCGGCAGATGTTGGAAACGGATCGCAAGCAAACTTATATCAAACTACAGATAGTTTTAACTCTATTACATTACTAACAGAACCAAATGATGCAGATAATGGGATTCCTCCAACAGATTATACAAGGCAACAAGCTTTTTATAACTTGCCGATTGAAGTAGATGAAAATGATAACCTATACGTAGGTGGTATTGATTTATTTAAATTTAATACGACTTCAAATACTTGGGATCAGATTTCTAAATGGCAAACTGGAGGTGGACAACAGAATATTACAGCTTCTTTTGTGCATGCAGATCAACATGCGATTGTGTTTCGTCCAAATGATAACACACAAGCCATCATAGGAAATGATGGAGGTGTGTATTACAGTGCTGACTTTGCAAACTCAGCTGGAAATGCTACAGCAATTCAAGCGAGAAACTTAAATTATAATGTAACGCAATTTTACTACGGAGCTATTGGCGATACAGATGCTGCCGATGGAGATGATATTGCTGGAGGAACACAAGATAATGGAAGCTTAACGGCAATTGATGCCGCTGCAGGAATAAACAGCTTTGGCGAACTTTTAGGAGGAGATGGAGCGTTTACAGACATTGATGGTAATGATGGATATATGATTGCATCATTTCCGTTTTTAACTCATGCATTTATTCCATATCCAGCATTAAACTTCTCTGGAGCTTATTTTTTAGCGAATGATGGAAATAGTGGAGACTTTATCAATACAGCAGAATTAGATAAAAATACCAACACATTTTATGCCAATACATCGGTTGGTGGTACAGCACGTATAGGACAGTTTCAAAATATTACAGGCGGAGCTGGAAATGTAGTGCGAGCCGATTTAACAAATGGGTTATTAAACAGTAGACCTTCCGCTTTCAAAGCAACTACGGATGGACAAACATTATATGCTGGACTTCGAAACGGACGTTTATTAAAAATTGAAGCAGCATTAACACCTATCAGAATTTGGTCAAATATACAAGATCCAGGATTTGTTGGAAGTATCTCAGATATTGAATTCGGAGAAACTGAAAATGACTTATATGTTACTTTCCATAACTACGGAGTAAATAATGTGTGGTATTCACCAGATGCAGGAGTTACTTGGGAACAAAAAGATGGAGACTTACCAGACATTCCTGTCATGGCAATTCTAAGAAATCCATTAGTTGCTGATGGAGCCGAAGTAATCATTGCTACAGAATTAGGAGTTTGGAGATCAGCAAACTTTAATACGGCAAATCCAAATTGGGTACGTTCTAACAACGGAATGCGTTCAGTGCCAGTATTAGATTTAGACTTAAGAGCTTCAGATAATAAAGTACTTGCTACGACACACGGAAGAGGCTTCTTTACAGGTCAATTCTTGCCGGGAATCTTAAGTACAGAAGAATTTAGTGCTGTCAATAACTTTTCTATCTATCCAACAATTTCAGACGGAAATATTACGCTGAAAGCAAAAGATAGCGGAAAAACTACGATTACAGCTTATACATTAGCAGGACAACAAGCAAGTGTAAAAGAAATCAACTTAAGTAGAAATACACCATCAAACTTAAACTTATCTGAGTTATCATCGGGAATTTATATTTTAAAAATTCAACAAAACGATGCCATCAAAACTCAAAAGATTGTCATAGAATAATTAGTGCTTAATTGTTACTAAAAACAAAAAGCGAGCTTATCTATAAAGCTCGCTTTTTTTGTATGATATAGTCTAGGTTGTTTCGCATTTGTCGTTTTAAGCGCAGTCAAAAAACTAAAGAAAACAAACATTTCCACTATGCCATGCGCATATTTTTAAGTATCTTCTAAATGGAATATCTCTACTGATGCATCTGTTCAACACAAATTAAAGGTAATTTATCTACGAAAAGATGCAAATTCAGTAAGAACAGTTAACTTTGAGTTAGGTTATTTATATTTGAGATTATACAGCGTAAGAGAAGCAGCATCACAATCGAAACCTTCTCTTTCGAACCTCTGGATTATGGACGATAAAACGAGAAAAAGAAGGGTATTTATAATTTTGTTGTTTCTGGCAATTATTGGTTATGTCATCAGTAGTAAAAAGAAAGCAGAAGCAGCAGAAGAAAAAGTTCCAGCAAAAACGCTTCAGGAACAACATGCATATCATCTTCAAAACAGTCCATTTTCAACATCAAAATACATGGCTCGATCCGATCGTAAAGCACAAGGAATGCCACCAAATGCCTATTACGAACAACAATGGGAATTGACGATGAATCCAGCTTTGGGACGACCAACTCCTGAAAATTTACAACGATTACAACAAGAATTATCTTCACAAAATACACAAGAACGCGCACCTGGAGACGATTTTGACAATGCTTGGATAGAAAGAGGTCCAAACAATATTGGAGGTCGTACACGTGCTATCTTATTTGATCCGAATGATATCAACAATCCAAATCCAAACGACGACTACACACGTGTTTTTGCAGGAAGTGTTTCGGGTGGTTTATGGGTAAACGACGACATCACAGATGTAAATGCATCATGGCAATTGGTCACAGGTTTGCCAGATAATATCTCAGTCACGGTTTTAGCAGCCGATCCAAACAATACCAACATTCTATATTTGGGCTCTGGAGAATCCTATACAAGCGGATTTGGTGTCGGAAGCGGAATCTATAAATCTACCGATGGCGGTACAACATGGCAGCAAGTTTTAGGTGGAAATGAAGGAACTTCTTCCGTAGACGGCGCTTCGTATTATGTAGATGGAATTTTTCATGTAAATGATATTGTTGCAAGAAACAACAATGGAACTACCGAAGTTTATGCAGCCATTGCAAGCGCTTCGTATCGTGATGCAGCAGCACCATTCAATATTTTAGGATTTGATCAACGCGGATTGTACAAATCTACAGATGAAGGCGCAAATTGGTCGCGATTTCCATTGCAATACACTAGCGGATTATATGTAAATCCGAATGATATTGAACTGGACATCAACAACAATATTTGGCTAGCAACTACCAACGATTTCTTCAACAATCCTGGCGGTTATATCTATCAATCTACAGATGGAAACACGTTTACGTTAGAATATACCATTCCAAATGGACAGCGTACAGAAATAGAACCTTCGCAAACAGATACAGGGACTTTTTGGATTTTGGCAGAAATCAATCGACAAGCAGATGTATTTATTACTACAAATAACTTTGGATCTGTAAATACACTAACAGAACCAAATGATGCTGATAGCGGAATTGCGGCAACCGATTTTACACGCGGACAAGCTTTTTACGATTTGGTCATTGAAGCCGATGTAAATAATAACTTATATGTTGGCGGAATCGATCTTTTCAAATACAATTCGGTCAATAATAATTGGGATCAAATTTCTAAATGGAAAAACGATAGTGGATTGCAAAATATAACGGCTTCTTTTGTACATGCGGATCAACATGCCATTGCATTTCGTCCCAATGACAACAATCAAGCTATTATAGGAAATGATGGCGGCGTATACTTTAGCAATGTTTTTTCCACTTCCGTGAATAATGCCACTGCGATAGAAGCGCGCGTAAAAGATTATAATGTGACGCAATTTTATTATGGCGCTCTTGCAGATTCAGACATTTTGGATGGCGATGATATTGTTGGCGGAACTCAAGACAATGGAACTTTGTCTGCAATTGATGCGACTGTGGGAATTAATAACTTTTCAATAGTTGCTGGTGGCGATGGTGCGTATACTGAAATTGACGAAGCTGATGGATATGCAATCATTTCGTTTCCGTTCTTAAATCATGCTTACGTTCCGTATCCTTCATTTGATCTTTTTTCAGGCTATTTTATTGCTTCAGAATCGAATCCGTTTAGTTTCCGTGAAGGCGAATTTATCAATGTGGCAGAATTAGACAAAACAAACAATGTATTGTATACGAATGCTTCTATTTCGAACGGAGCTTTTCAAATAGGGAAACATTCCAATGTAAATGGCGGAAATGGCAATGTAATTACGTTTGAATTCCAAGATGCTTTACTAGACAATGCGCCAACAGCATTGAAAATTTCTGCTGATGGACAAACCTTGTATGCAGGTTTAAAAAACGGAAGATTGCTCAAAATAGACAATGCACATACAGAAATACCAACGTTTACAGACATAAGTGACAGTAATTTTGCGGGAAGCATCTCGGATATTGAATTTGGCTTGAATGAAAATCAACTTCTAGTCACCTTTCATAATTATGGTGTGGATAATATTTGGTATTCACCCAATCAAGGAACTTCTTGGAGCACTAAAGAAGGAGATTTACCCGATTTGCCTGTAAAATGTATATTGATGAATCCGTTAACTTCTGGTGTAGAAGTCATCATTGGAACAGAAATGGGCGTGTGGCGAACACAAACTTTTGAGACAGCTTCTCCAACTTGGGTACAATCTAACAACGGAATGCGCGCGGTTCCTGTATTGGATTTAGATATGCGCGATTCGGATAAAATTGTCTTAGCAACAACGCACGGACGCGGATTCTTTACAGGACAATTCTTATCGGGAGTTTTAAGTACCGAAGAAATTACTAAAAAAGATACATTTACCATATATCCAACGGTTTCAAGCGGAACCATTCATATTCAAAGTAATGTGAGCGGAAAAGCAAACATTCAAGTAGTCAATCTTCAAGGAAAACAAGTTTTTACAAACAAGTTAACTTTGTCAAGCAATCAGTCGAATACAATTACTTTAAACGGATTATCTTCGGGAATGTATCTAATGAAAGTTCAGCAAGGATTACAATCTAAAGTAACTAAAATTATTATAGAATAGTATTTAGAAGCCAAACATTATTTTGATTTCTATAGCAAAAACAAGGAATTTTCGTAAGAATTTTGTCTTTTTACCACGAATTCACGAATAATTTTATGTGTTTTATTGAAATATTCAATCGTCACTTCGAGTGATTTTTCAAAGAAAAATAGTATCGAGAAGTACTTTTAAACACATAATTTTATAGTATTAAAAATACTTTTTCTAACATAAAACTTTTAATTATGGCAAAAAAGAAAACATTGGTAAATGCAGAAACGGACAAAGATGTAAATGCTTTTGTAGAAGCTGTTGAAAATGGAAAGCGAAAAGCAGATGCGAAAGTTTTGTTAGAAGTATTTAAGGAAATCACAGGGAAAGAACCGAAAATTTGGGGAACTAGTATTATTGGTTACGGGAAATATACATATCAGCGAAAAAACGGCGACGAATTTGAATGGTTTCATACAGGATTTTCGCCAGGAAAAGCACATCTATCTTTGTATATGACCTATGATGTCAATACTGAGGAAGAATTATTAAGCAAGCTCGGAAAACACAAAACAGGACGTGGTTGTTTATACGTTAAAAGTCTCGCAGATGTCGATATGAATATTTTAAAACAACTCATCACAAAAGCGATCGTTGGCAACGATAGATTCAATGTACCAATTAGTTGATTTGAAAATGCATACGTTGGCGCAAGTTTAAAACTTGTGCCAGTAAACAACTTTGTTAGATTGTTGAAAAAACAATCTAACTCAAGGACGAAGTAAAGACACTAAAAGTTCTTTGATGGCATCTTTAGAAATTCCGCATTCTTCATACAATTCTTCTACGGTTCCATGTTCAATAAACTCATCTGGAATTCCACGTACATGAATATCATTTGTATAATTAAACTTGGAAGCAAACTCAATAACAGCACTTCCAAAACCGCCATTAACAACGCCATTTTCAAGCGTTACAATCTTTTGAAAATTCGCAAACACTTCGTGGAGTAAAGTCTCATCTAAAGGTTTCACAAATTGCATATCATACATAGCAATTCGTTTAGATAAATCGAATTCCTTCACTGCTTCAATCGCAACTGATCCAATATGCCCAA
Source organism: uncultured Kordia sp. (assembly GCF_947489565.1). GTDB lineage: Bacteria > Bacteroidota > Bacteroidia > Flavobacteriales > Flavobacteriaceae > Kordia. The sequence continues at coordinate 21,416 of NZ_CANLEA010000001.1, forward strand.
TGCTCAACACAGCAACATGCGTTCCTTCTTTAATACATCTTCCTTTTCCAATTTCTATTTTCTCAAAAGGCAATTTCCAATCTTGTAGCATTCCTCGACCTCTTGGATAACGAATCGCTATTGGATGTTTTAAACCAAGTTGCGCGGTATACATTATATTTCGCAAGGCAACTTCATGTAAAGGAGCAAAAATGATGAGGTTTGGAATGCAGCGCAAATATGCCAAATCAAACACTCCGTGATGTGTAGCACCATCTTGTCCGACTAAGCCAGCTCTGTCCAAACAAAAAATTACGGGTAAATTTTGCAATGCTACATCATGAATCACCTGATCATACGCACGTTGCAAAAAGGTTGAATACACATTGCAAAACGGAATCAAACCTTGTGTTGCCATTCCAGCTGCTAAAGTTACGGCGTGTTGTTCGGCAATACCTACATCAAACGCACGATCTGGGATAGCTTCCATCATAAACTTTAACGAACTTCCAGTAGGCATGGCAGGAGTAATTCCCACAATCTTTTCATTTTCCTGTGCTAGTTCTACAATCGTATGTCCAAAAACATCTTGAAACTTTGGCGGCAAATGCGCAGTATTTTTAGGCTTTAATTCGCCTGTATGTTTATCAAACTTTCCAGGCGCATGATATTTCACTTGGTCTTCCTCAGCTTTGCGCAAGCCTTTTCCTTTTGTGGTAATTACATGCAAAAACTTTGGACCTTTTACCGTTTTTAAACGTTCCAATTCAGCAACAATACCCAAAATATCATGTCCGTCAATTGGTCCAGAATAGTTAAAATTCAACGCTTCAAAAATATTATCTTGCTTCTGCGTTCCTTTCTTTACATTCGTCAAATACATTTTTAAAGCACCAACACTCGGATCAATTCCAATGGCGTTATCGTTCAGAATAATTAAAATATTCGTGTCGGTTACGCCTGCGTGATTCATGGCTTCAAACGCCATTCCGCTTGCAATAGAAGCATCACCAACAACGGCAATATGTTGTTTTGAAAAATCATGCTTCAATTTAGATGCAATCGCCATTCCCAAGGCTGCAGAAATTGCGGTAGACGAATGTCCCACACCAAATGTATCATATTCACTTTCATCGCGTTTTGGAAAACCTGAAACGCCGTTTTTTCGACGGTTTGTATGGAAAATTTCACGTCGTTCCGTTAAAATCTTATGTCCATACGCTTGATGTCCCACATCCCAAACGAGTAAATCATTTGGCGTATCAAACACATAATGCAAGGCAATTGTCAAATCTACGACACCTAAGCTTGCGCCTAAATGTCCTTCTTTTACAGACACAATATCAATAATAAATTCCCGTAATTCTTTAGCGACTTGTGGCAGTTGCTCTTTGGAAAGTTTCCGTAAATCTACAGGTGAATCAATATGTGAAAGTAATGTGTGCATTCAAAAAATTAAGAATGGTAAAATTACGATTTTTGCTATTGGTTCACTAAAAACTTCTTAGTTTTACGCCATAATCTTTTCAATATGCAACTCGAAAACATCTTTGACGACACCTACTTCATGAAAAAAGCGCTGCAAGAAGCAGAAATGGCGTTTGAAAAAGGCGAAGTTCCTGTTGGTGCTGTGATTGTGATTGACAATAGAGTAATTGCGCGCGGACATAACTTAACGGAAACACTAAATGATGTGACGGCACATGCGGAAATGCAAGCAATTACTGCGGCGGCAAATTTTTTAGGTGGAAAATACTTAAAAAGATGTACGTTGTATGTGACGCTAGAACCTTGTCAAATGTGTGCAGGCGCGTTGTATTGGAGTCAAATTTCTAACATTGTGTACGGTGCACGTGATGAAGAACGCGGTTGCATTAAACTAAATACAAAACTCCATCCAAAAACGGTGATGAAAGGCGGCGTTATGGCAGAAGAAGCTTCACAACTACTCAAACAATTCTTTATTCAAAAGCGAAATTTGAATTAACAGAAACATTCAACAAAATTCCTTCTTAAACGCAAAATCGATACATTTCTGTGCAGCATTCTTTTTATAAAATGCGGCATGCTCTTTTGTTTATGCTGTTGTTTCAAGCTTATTGCTTCCATAAAAAAATAGCCAAAAAACGATAAAATATTTCGCAACATTCTTTTTATAAAACAACGGTATGACCCTTTGTTTGGTGAGATTTCTCTAGATACTTTTAGCATGTCGACAATTAAAAATAGAATGCCTTTTTATCTCTGAAAAGTAGTTTTTGTGATCATGAAATTATATGTAATTCATCAAAAAACACAGTTGGAATACGAACGTGCATTCAACGTAAATTTTATAAACAGCAATTAAAAATTATCACGTATGAAAAATTTAAAATGGATTTATGCATGTGCAATGGTGACACTATTATTGGTTTCGTGTAGTAAAGAAAATGTGGATACTTTAGACAACGATCAGGCTACTGATTTGGAAATATTATTAAAAAAATATCCAGCAGAAATGACTATCGACAATTGGGAAGAGTTTTTGTATGCGCCAAAGGAAGTCATGGATTACTTTGAACAAAAGGAGTTGAAATTGAGAAGCACTCATGAAGAAATTGTATTGTCAGATGCGCAACAGGAACGACTTATATTTGGTAATTATTTACTTGGGGAAGTTCAAGTAATTGGAGCAGGAATTGATCCAAATACAAACTATTTAGGAGGAACAAGAATAACTTATGATGTTAATTTTGATGGACTTGATGATATCACTGATCCAAGTCCAGTAATTTCTTTTCCAAATCCTATTTTTGGAGGGCAGAATTTTTACTTCCTATTTGATACAAGTTCAGCGGGCGAGCTTTGTTTTTATCATGAAAATAATTTGACAGGAAATTATACATATTTAGAGTGGATTAATGGTGTGACTACGTTCGATTTAATAAAAATCAACAAACATTTATTAGGAATTGAAGTATTCACGGAATTATGGCAATATTTAGCAGCAGATGTAAATGGAGATGGTGCTGTAAGTACTTTAGATGCGATCATTTTAAGAAAATTAATCGCAAATACAACAACTGAATTGCCAGCGATGCAAAAAGGTGCCTACAACCAACCCGTAATTTATTTTCCACAAGATGAATATGATGCCGTCAATGCAGATTTAAGCGGAAACCTTCCTTTTATTACTGCTTATTATGGGAATTTAACCTGTCAGTCTATAAGTCCTACGAATCAAGATACAGACACTTATGCAATAAAACGAGGAGACTTGAATGGAAGTTGGAATTTCTAAAAAGTTGATTTTTTCTTTATAACCAATTCTTAAAATTGTCAGGTGATATATATTATTATCTGGCAATTTGTGATGTATAACCATAAAAAAACGCGCAATGTATATTGCGCGCATAGCTTGTAATGGTGGGTTGAAACAATTTATTCAATAATTTGTACTTGTACTGCAACCATTCCTTTTCGGCCTTCTTCTTCTTCATACGATACTCTATCGTCTGCGTTTAATACTAAGCCATTTAAATTGGAAACATGAACAAAAATGTCTTTTCCTGTGTCGTCGTTGGTAATGAATCCAAAGCCTTTGTCTTCATTGAAAAATTTAACTGTACCAGTCATTTGTGATAAAAAATAAAATTAATAGAAACCTAAGTTAACATTTTTCAAGGACAACCTTGGCAAATAAAGTGTATTTTTTACGTTATTCTTTTCGACCATAGTCGTTCATTTCCTTCAATTTCTCGTTGGAAAGTATAAAATCTTCCTTTTTTCTTCCTTTATAACGATGGTAAATAAACAGTGGCATCCAAATAAAAGAAAAGGTCAAAATACAGATACCAATGACTTTTTGATCGTAGTCTTCTTCGGCAAATTCGTAGTTGTAAGCGAAAATTCCAACGCCTACTAATACCACAATGAGTATGATGAGAATGTATTTCATAATATAGTGTCTATTCTACTTTTATTGAACTAAGTATTTTTTGGGTTTTATTAAATAATTGCATAAAATCTTTTGTTTTTTTTGAAGGATCTCTCCAATAAGCAGTGGCAGTTGTCATAATTATTTTTCCATCATGTTCAAAAGCAGTACATATAAGTTCCGTTGGAAGATGCGCCATTGTTGCAGTACAAAAATAGTATATTCCTTTTTTATCACCAGATTGGAACTCTTTTTTCAGTTTAATTTTACAATCTTTATAGGTAGTATTATTTAGCAACTCTTTTTCATATTGCTCGCAAAACACCGCTAAAGTTTGCTCATCTTTTGTAATTTGTAATCCTAAAGTTGTGATGAAGCCTTCCGATTCTTTGGCAGATTCTATGATATAAATAAGATTGCCAGGCATTTCTTTTTCTTCCCAGTTAGATGGAAATTCTATTGAAAATCCATCGCGATCAACCGTTATTAATTCTTGAGATATAACAGTGGACGAAAAAAATAGGAATGCTATCCATATACTAATAAGTCGCATGTAAAAAAGTATAAATTATCGCGTAAAAGTAATCAACTTTCGTCGATACGCTGTTAATAATTTGGATTTTGAAACGAATCCGTAATATTTTTCATCTTTCAATACAGGCAAATTCCAAGCGCTACTATCTTGAAATTTTTTCATCACAGTTTTCATATTATCTTCTTCGTAAATAATATAATCGGGCGCGTTGTGCATAATGTCATCTACGTGAAGTGAATCATACAAAGAAGTATCAAACATAAACTCGCGAATATCATCCAACAAGATAATTCCAACCAAATTGTCTTCATCATCTACAACAGGAAATAAATTACGACTCGATTTTGCCACTGCTTCATGCAGCATTTTTCCTAAAGTCATTTGTGGTTGAATGACACTGAAGTTTTTCTCGATCACACTGTCCAATGCCATGAGCGTGAGTACCGTTTCATCTTTATTGTGTGTTAGTAAATCGCCTGTAGCAGCCAATTCGCGTGTGTAAATAGTATAATTCAATAGATTTTTTGTGATGAGAAATGAAATGGCGCAGGTAAGCATTAGCGGAATAAACAAATCGTATCCGCCCGTAATTTCTGCAATCAAGAAAATAGCTGTTAATGGCGCATGCAATACACCAGCAATCAATCCTGCCATGCCCACTAAGGTAAAATTTGATTCTGAAACATTAAACCCAAACTGATTGATGATTTTTGAAACCACATTTCCCAACGCACTTCCCATCACCATTGTTGGGATAAAAATTCCACCAGAACCACCAGCGGCAAAGGTTGTTGTCATGGCAATGGCTTTAAAAATGGTAATTCCGATCAATAATAGAATGACAATCCAAATATTGTCTATATAACTGTCTAAAGGTGTCGTGCCAAGTGCTTCTATATGATTGCCATCCAACAAATTGGTAATAAACCCAAAACCTTCTCCGTACAATGGCGGAATAAAATACAGCATGGCTCCAATGGTCAGTCCGCCAAAAATAAGTTTATGTTTTTTCTGCTTAAAGCGCTCAAAAAACTTTGTAATGGCAAAATGCATTTTGGTAAAATAAATAGAAGCAAAAGCAGTTCCCACGCCAAGTGCAATATAAAAAGGAATATCGCCTAGCTTGAATTGTTCCGATAAGGTAAAATTGAATAAGTTTTCATTTCCCAAGAAAAAATACGAAGTCACGACTGCCGAAACCGACGCCAATAATAGCGGGATTAAGGAAGTCAAAGTTAAATCGAGACTAAAGACTTCTATCGAAAAAATGATGGCAGCAATGGGCGATTTGAAAATAGACGAAATTGCACCAGCGGCGGCACAACCAATCAATAACATTCGCGTTTTGCTATCAATATGAAACAGTTTGCTAATATTAGAGCTAATTGCCGAACCAGAAGCTACTGCAGGACCAAGCAATCCTACCGAACCACCAAATCCAACGGTTAGTGGCGCTGTAATTAATGGTAAATACATTTTGTAATTGGCAATGATTCCTGTGCGTTTTGACAAGGCATATAAGATAGAGGAAATGGCGTGTTCGGTTTCTTTTTTAAACACATATCGCAACAAAACATAGACTAAAAAAAGACCTATGACAGGCAAAATAAAATACAATTGATTTTTAGAAAAGATGATTCCGTTTTCCAACAAGGCTTGAATGGAGAACGTGATGTTTTTAATAGTAACCGCAACCAATCCAGAACCCAATCCGACTAAAACGCTTAAAATAAAGACGAAGTTTTTGTTGGAAATATGTTTGTATCTCCAAATCAAAAAGCGTGTAAAGCGTGATTTTTTCTGCGCAGGCATGATTGATAATTAGTTGAATTTCAACTTTTAGTATACAAAACATCTCGACTGCGCTCGATGTGACAAAACGGAGCAAAATGAATAATAGCTAAAAATATACTTTTAAAAGTACAAATCTAATGCATCGATTCCAATTTCGCTTTTAGGTTTGTATAATCTTCCAAATATAATTGTCGTAAAGTTTCTACATACGGACGCTGATTTGAGTATCCAGTGTTGAAATTAACAATGGCTTCATCAATGATTGTTAAGGCTTCTTCAAGTTTTTCTTGTTTTTCTTGCGTAAGCATTTTTGCTAAACGATTGTTGCTACGTGTTTGCTCTTCAAAATTGATTCTCAACTCTAGTGATTGGCATTCGTCAAATAAGATCAACGCTTTGTAGTATTTGGCATCTGCAAAATCGGCGTTGTATTTTAATAATGTATTGAAGTCTTGTAACGACAATTCAAATTTATGTGTTTTGATGTTACTCAGATATTTTTTATTTTTTTCTGCTTCGTAATGCGCAATTCCGCGATATAAAAACGCTTCATGTTCCACCCAATCTTCGCCAGCTTCGTCAATTTCTTTTTGAATGTGCTTGTCAAAAAAGGCAATGCTTTTTTCGTGATTTTTTAATCCTAAATAGGCAATTCCGCGCCAAAAATCGACACTATGACCTTGTGGTGCATCTATAAAATTTGGTGTCAAAGTATCCGTTGCATCAAAATCTGCAATGGCACTTTTATAATCGCGATAAAACCATAAATAATTATAACCTCTGTAGCCTTGCCACACAACAGGATCGAGTTCTACGGCTTTGTCAATATACTTTTTCCACAAATGTGGCATGCCTCTTTTTAAGAAAGGAATGGATAATTCGCGCCATGATTCTGCATGTGTTGAATCGAGTTCTACCGCTTTTGCAAATGCATTGATGCTTTCTTGAGTTCCCTGATAATGGTACATTCCATATTCAAAGCATTCCATAGAACGCTTTTTTGTGTCTATCTTTTCTTCGCAAGCAAACAACACAAGAATTATGATACTACTAAGGAAGAATTTCTGTAATGTTTCCATGTTCTATTCGGTATGAGATGTACATATAGGTATCGTGAAAAGCGCCACTAATAAAATTCGGATTCCAATCTTTTAATTCTGTAGTGAGCTTAAAAAGTTGTTCTTTCAAGTCTTTGGTAAAGGTTGTTGGTTCTAAATTCAAATCATTTTCATGAATGACATAACGGCCAGCTTCTCCATTGCAATTAATGACAAAACGAATGTTTAAATAACCAGAATCTGTATAGTTTTTGTTGGTATAGTTTGATAAAATATAATTGCGAAGTTCGTTTTTGCCTTTGCTATAACGAGCGTGTTCCGGATTGTAATATTGTAAAATATAATCTTCATTACAGACTGTAAACCCTTCACTTAATAACGCTGTTTCAGGATCAATATAATGCGCGTCTGCTGTAAAAGCATTTTCTGAGGGAATAAAAGTTTCCTCTTTTTGCTTTCCGCAAGAAGCGACACAGAGTGCTACAATGATAGCAATTGGAAATAAAGAATTGATTTTGGTTGTTAGCATAGTATAAAACTAACGAAAAAACCCTGCAATTTGCAGGGTTTCTATATATAATACGAGTGTAATCGTATGAATGTATTTCTTAGTAGTATAAACTACAAATCAAGTTTAATACTTAATTCTTTTAATTGTTCATCGTCAATTGGTGCAGGCGCATCAATCATTACATCGCGACCAGAATTGTTTTTCGGGAATGCGATAAAGTCACGAATCGTTTCTTGTCCGCCTAAAATAGCTACCAATCGATCCAATCCGAAAGCCAATCCTCCATGTGGCGGCGCTCCATATTGGAAAGCATCCATTAAGAAACCAAACTGTGCTTTTGCTTCTTCTTCGGTGAATCCTAAGTGTTTGAACATAACGGCTTGCATTTCTTTATCGTGAATACGAATAGATCCTCCACCAATTTCATTTCCGTTTAATACTAAATCGTATGCATTTGCTTTTACATCGCCAGGATTTGTACCTAACATTTCTAATTGTCCTGGTTTTGGAGACGTAAATGGATGGTGCATTGCGTGATAGTGTCCTGTTTCTTCATCCAATTCTAATAATGGGAAATCAACAACCCAAAGTGGTGCAAATTCTGCTGGATTACGTAAGTTTAAGCGTTCTGCCATTTCCATACGTAAAGCACTTAATTGCGCACGAACTTTATTGGTGTTTCCAGACAATACACAGATTAAATCGCCAGCTTTAGCTCCAGTAGCTTCCGCCCATTTTGCCAAATCTTCTTGATCGTAAAACTTATCTACAGACGATTTAAATGTTCCATCTTCATTGCATTTTACATATACCATTCCTAACGCACCAACTTGCGGGCGTTTTACCCAGTCAATGAGTTTGTCGATTTGCTTACGCGTATAACTTGCGGCTCCTGGCACAGCAATTCCAACTACCAATTCTGCAGCATTGAATACTTTAAAATCTTTGTGTTGTGCTACTTCATTTAATTCACCGAATTCCATTCCGAAACGGATATCTGGCTTGTCATTTCCATAGGTTTTCATGGCGTGATCAAACGTCATTCTTGGGAATTTTTCAACATCAATTCCTTTGATTTCTTTTAATAAGTGACGCGTTAATCCTTCAAAAATATTTAAAATATCTTCTTGCTCAACAAATGCCATTTCGCAGTCAATTTGCGTAAACTCTGGTTGTCTGTCGGCACGTAAATCTTCATCACGGAAACACTTTACAATCTGGAAATACTTATCCATTCCACCAACCATCAATAATTGTTTGAAGGTTTGTGGCGATTGTGGCAAGGCGTAAAATTGTCCTTCGTTCATACGAGATGGCACAACAAAATCACGTGCACCTTCTGGTGTAGATTTAATTAAATATGGTGTTTCAACCTCAATAAATTCTTGATCTGACAGATATTTACGAACTTCCATCGTTACTTTATGACGGAACATCAAACTGTCTTTTACAGGATTTCGACGAATATCTAAATAACGATATTTCATTCGGATATCTTCTCCACCATCGGTTTCATCTTCAATCGTAAAAGGAGGCAATAAAGAAGCATTTAAAACGGTGAGTTCTTTTACTAAAATTTCAATATCTCCTGTTGGAATTTTTGAATTTTTAGCTTCACGCTCAATCACTTCACCTTTTACTTGAATGACAAACTCTCTTCCAAGTGTTTTTGCGGTTTCAAAAACGTTGGTTGGTGTGCGTTCTTCATCAAAGATTAATTGTGTGATTCCGTAACGATCGCGAAGATCGACCCAAATCATAAATCCTTTGTCTCTAGACTTTTGTACCCAACCTGCTAAGGTAACTTCTTGTGTAACGTGTGATGCTCTTAACTCACCACAACTATGTGATCTGTACATGTATATGCGATTTTAAAAGCGCAAATTTAATGGTTTTTGGCGGATGAAGTGTGTTGGAATAGAAATATTTTGGAAATTTAAGAACTGAATTAAACCGACAGATTTGTGTATTTTATGAATAATTCTTGATCGATTTTAGATTCTTGACATTTGAAAGATACTTTTTGTAAATTAGCATTTTCTGAAACTGTGAAAAGTAGCAGAAAACTAAAAAATCCTCCACGTAAAAACATCTTTTTACATAGTCTAAATTACCTAAAATAGAAATGTTAAAATTTATTTTAATAAATTAGTAACATCTTATTACATAATTGTTTGGGAATGGATAACTCAGAAAATACTTTATGGTATTCTTTTTTGTCGGGTGATAAAAATGCGTTTTCTGTAATTTTTAAAATGAATTACAGTGAGTTATATAATTATGGTTTGAAGTTTTCCAAATGTTCTTCCTTGACAAAAGACTGTCTTCAAGATTTTTTTATTTATCTGTATACACATAGAGATTCTATTAAAGAAGTAAAATCAATTAAAGGGTATTTATTTGTGTCTTTTAGAAGATCGTTATTGAAAAAACTTAAAAATGAGCGTCGTTTTGTAGGTGTAGATATAGAAAGTGCCTATTTCTCTAATTTTGAATTTTCTCCAGAGGAAATTGCAATACGACAAGAAATATCAGCTATTAAGTCTGATACGCTAACAACTATCTTAAATAATTTATCTCCCAGAGAACGCGAAGCTATTTACTTAAAGTACTATAGCGAATTGAAGGTTTCTGAAATTTCTTCCATAATGAATATTTCTTATCAAAGTGTTTTAAATACGATTCAAAAGGCGTTTAAAAAAATAAGAAATGCTTCTGAAAATGAGATCATTTCAAATATTTTAAAAAAATATTGAAAAATATAGGGTATAAAAACAAAGCTTTTGTCTCTATACTAATAGACAGCCAAACTTTTTAGGGTACATGAATCAAAAATCTAACATACATTTAGAGGGTCTTCTAGACGATGACTCATTTAAAAATTGGGTACATGAAAGTAATCAAAATGATGTTGCTTTTTGGAAAGATTGGATTAAAAAACATCCAGAACATATCGATGTAGTGTATACGGCTAAAGCTATGATCTTAGGTATATCTTTTAAGAAGAATAGTGTAGATACCACGGAAATTAATGAGTCTCTACAAAGTGTATTGGACAGTATATCATCAAAACCGACAATAAAAAAGTCTGCTAAACTTATGGTATATACTAGGTATGCATTGTCAATTGCTGCTGTAGGGCTTATTATTTTCTTTTCGCTACTAAATTTCTTTAATGTTTCTAATGAAATAAATTATAAAACTGGATTTGGTGAGGTAGCTAATATTAAATTACAAGATGGAACATTGGTTACATTAAATGGAAATTCAGAATTAAGTTATCAAAAGGATCAACCAAGAAATGTAACGCTGAGAGGAGAAGCATATTTTAAAGTAAAATCTATACCATCTACAAAAGCCAAGTTTTGGGTGAATACTAATGATCTTACCGTTGAAGTATATGGAACCGAATTTAATGTAAATAGTAGGTTAGAAAAAACAGATGTTATTCTTGATGAAGGCTCTATAAATCTAGTCTTTAACAATGGTAAACAGAAGATTATGAAACCAGGCGAAATAGTTTCAGTGTCTTCTGAGAAAGAAACAATTTCCTATAAAAAAATAGAAAAGAATAATACTTATGCTATATGGAAACCTAAGACCTATGTTTTTAACAAAAAGACCTTAGAATCTGTGATGAAGCATATAGAAAATACCTATGGATTATCTGTTGAATTTGATAATGATAGCTTAAAATATTCTGAAATATCAGGCGGTATACCAAATGAAAATTTAGAGATATGTTTGAAAGCTATAGAGAAAATAACAGATGTTAAAATTGAGAAAAATAAAGAGAAGCTATTAATATATAAACCAATAAACTAACCAAAGTAAATGTAAATATTATGATTAAAAAATCGACCGTAAGTTTGTTACTTGTCATTGCCTTGTTTTTTGGCGCTATACAAGTAATTGAAGCGAGCAATTCAGAACTGGATACCGGAGATTATATTTCCCTTCCAAAATTTTTAGATAAACTAAGTAATGAACATGCTGTGTTCTTTTCTTATAATGCAAAGGATGTAGTTGATACGAAACTAAACCCTAAAGATTATAATTACAAAAACCTAAGTAGAGTCATTAGGAAATTAGAGCAAACCACACGTTTTGTGTTTGAACATCTTGGAGATAAATATTATGTAATTTATAACAAGAAGAACAATAGAGCTAAAGCGATTGCTAGTAATCTTGATCAAAAAGGTGTAAACTCTAGTTTGGTATTAAAAGATATAAGGCTTCAAAATATAATTAAAGGAACGGTTATAGATGCTGAAACTGGAACTCCATTGCCTGGCGCTAATGTTTCTGTAAAAGGATCATCATTAGGAACTGTCACTGACTTCGATGGGAAATTTATACTCGATGTAGCTGAATTACCCGTGACACTTATTTTTTCCTCAATAGGTTTTGAGCCGCAAGAAATGTCTGTGAGTTCTACAAGAACTGTAAATGTTGCCTTAAAATCTGGTTTAGCCTTAGATAAAATTGTTTTAGTAGGAAATAGAGCAAAACCTAGAACAGTTTTAGAGTCTCCTGTACCAATTGATAATATTAGTGCTAAAGAGTTGGCCATTAGTGCGCAACCTGAGGTTGATAAAATGTTGAGTTACCGTGTCCCTTCTTACAATTCAACAAATCAAACAATCTCGGATGCAACGGCACATTTTGACCCTTCTGAACTTCGTAATTTAGGACCAAGTAGAACTTTGGTACTTATAAACGGAAAAAGAAAGAATCAAAGTGCTTTGGTATATGTAAATGAAACGCCTGGTAGAGGTGAAGTTGGTGTAGATATGAAGAGTATTCCAGCTTCTGCTATTGAACGCGTGGAAGTACTTAGAGATGGAGCTTCTGCACAATATGGTTCTGATGCCATTGCAGGTGTGATCAACATTATATTAAAGGAAAAGCCAAAACAAACTACGATTAATTTAGGATCGGGAGTTACTTCTCAAGGAGATGGTTTCCGATACAACGCAGATATTAATACTGGATTTACTTTTGGAGATGGTGGTTATTTTAATGTAACAGCCGAATTTTATCACCAAGATTATACCAATAGAGCAGGAGAGCCAGGAAACGATTTATTGTTTGGAAATATTTTTGGAGATTCAAGTTTACTTGATGGAACAAATCCATGGATTCAAGCAAATCCTGATTTAGGAATGATTGTAGGACAGCCTGAGTACGATAAGTTTGGATTGTCATTTAACAGTGGAATGCCATACGATGATGATAAAGCAGAGTTTTATGTTTTTGGAAGTTTGCAACAACGTAACGGAACAAGTTTTGCATTGTACAGAGCGCCGTATTGGATTACAGATGATTTCGGTTTATTAACGCCTCCAGGACAGCCATATAATGGTTTTCAGCCTACGTTTGAAACGGATATTAGAGACAATACACTTTCTATTGGAAACCGCTGGGAAATGTTTAACGGGTGGAAATTTGACCTGAGTTATACATTTGGTAGAAACGCAGTAGATTATACTATTGGAAATACCATCAATCCTAGTTTAGGAGCCAATAGTCCAACAGAATTTAATCCAGGAGGATATAGCTTTAAAAACGATATTGGAAACTTAGACATTTCAAAAAGCTTTGGTGATGTTTCTATTTCATTAGGATCTGAAATACGAAGCGAACAATTTGTTACAAAAGCAGGAGAAACGGCTTCTTTTATAAATGGAGGAGCACAATCTTTCCCAGGATTACGTCCAGAAAATGCTTTACGTGAAAAGCGTTCTAATATTGGTGTATATGGAGGAATAGATTGGGATGCTTCAGAACAATTATTAGTTGGTGGAGCTGTTCGTTATGAAGATTATAGCGATTTTGGAAATAATGTTTCTTGGAAAATTAATGCAAGATATTTACTTCCTGAAAAGAAAGGAGCTATTAGAGCTTCTGTAAATACAGGATTTAGAGCACCATCATTACACCAAATCTATTTAAGTAATATTCAAACATTACAATTAGCAGACGGAACTATTGGTCAGCAAGGAACGTTTAACAATGCAGATCCAATTATTATTGATCCAATATCAGGATTAGGAGTACCACAATTAGATGCGGAAGAATCATTTAATATTGCGGCTGGATTTACGTATAAATTTACACCACAGTTTACAGTTTCTTTAGACTACTACAATATCAGAGTTGATGACAGAGTATTATTCACAAATCCATTAGGGTTTGATGGAGATGATACTACAACCAATGCAGTAGAGCAAGTATTAATAAATAATAGTATTGGAAATATTACGTTCTTTGTGAACGCAGTTGATACAAAAACACAAGGAATTGATTTAGTTGCAAATTATAGAGGTATTGAATTAGGAGAAGGAAAATTAGCAATTAATGGTGCTTTTAACTGGAACAAAACTGATATTGATGGAACAATTTCTGTACCTGAAAAAATCTTAAATGCTGGATATACAGATATCTTTAATAGAGAAGAGCAATCAAGAATTACGACTGCTCGTCCTAACTTAAAAGGTGTAGTAGGATTGGAGTACGAACTTGGAAAATGGTTCTTTGCATTGAACAATACATATTTTGGAAAAGTTACTTGGCAACATCCAAGCAATCCATCTTTTGATCAAACATTTGCAGGAAAGGTTATTACCGATTTTACAGCATCGTATGATTTTTGTAAATCAATGTCAGCTAAAGTATCTATCAATAATTTATTAGATGTGTATCCTGACGAAATTAATACATTCGGAGATTTTGGAACTGACTTAGGTGGTCGTTTCAGATATCCTTGGGAAGTAAACCAGTTTGGATTTAATGGTATGACATTAAGCGCTGGAATTACGATTAACCTATAATAAATTATAGTACATATTAAAAAGAAAGACGCTTCTACATTAGAAGCGTCTTTTTTGTTTTTAATATTAATTAAATACGGTTTCTAAAGGCTGATTGGCAAGTCCTCTGCGTTTTGCCGTTTCTTGACTTTCTCTGGCGGCAATTACAAATAAATTAAAGTCATATCTTTCCAATTCAGGTGTAGATACACTTCCTTGTACTTTGTATACAGGAATTAAGAATCTTTGTAAATCTGACGGACTTGAGGCAAAATACCCAAGACGTACATCTGTAATTTCTCCAGCACTTTTTCCTTGTTCTTTGATAATGGCAAATCGTTTGTTGTCAAACACTTGTTGTACTGCTTCTTCGGGTGAAATTACTTCTATTTTCCCTACTTGTTTTGGAGTTCTATTAAAGTGTACAAATTGCACTAATTGATCATTATTTATAAAAGATACTTGTGTTTTTGCACCAGCTCCAAATATTGGTAAACCTTCCAATTCGTGTGTAAAATTGACATTCATACTGGTTGGAAATCCTTCAGGGTTTCTGTCTTTTGGTGATTCGCTTGTAGCGGCAAAAGAGTTTGAAACAGAATGCACTTTCATCGTGCTTTCGTCAATTTTTAGCTTTTCTAAAAGCTTTCTTGCATTGTGAACAGCTTCTTCTTCAGAAGGTAAGTTTCTAGATAGTTCTTTGTTTTCGCTATATGCATTTTCACGATCTGTCCACCAAAACGAATCGCTTCCTGTGTATATTTCTAATGCTTCTTTGTCGTTTCTTATAATGAGTTGATCTCCTAAATCTCTGAGTTCACCTTCTGTTTTAAAATTTGAACGTAAAAACTCTGTACGTTTTGCTATATACTCGGCGTATTCTTTGTTTTTGCTAGAAGCAGTATCAAAGTGAAACGTTTTATACATTGGTATATGACCAACATGGTTTGGTAATTTTGTATTGAATTTGAATAATGAATCTTTCATTTTGTAGTATTTTTTGATGGTTGAATGTTAACAGCTTCCGTTTGCGTATGCCAATAGTGTAGGATTGTCAGGATCGATACTTACCGAACCTTTTCCGTGCCAATGATCATTATACGTGCTAATGCTTCCTTCGTTGGCGCGTAAGTACGCCCATTTTGTAGCTGCTGGTTCTGTTTCGATACAGGCTTTAATCCATGCTTCGCGAACCGTCCAAGAATCGTTCAAACGTTTTGCAAATTTTTCTCCACGATTTTTTTTGTCATAACATATCGTAGCAAATCCTAAGATATAGTGCAATCCTTTAAACAATCCCCATCCCCAACGTGGAAATACGCCATTATATTCCAAAGCTTGGCAACCGTCAAAAACAATCCATTCCAAATCTTTATCACCTAATTCCATTTCAGTATGTCTTGCTTTCCCATTATCAAGATCGTTTCGTCCAAAAAGCAAATAATCTCTCCAACCATGACCAGAGAAAAATGCAATATCTACATTGTCAATATAAGTTGTGTCTGTTCCCGAAGACGGAGAACCTTTTCCTGATTGTTCAAAATCACGATCCCAAGCAGAATTATTACCATAATCAAATTGCTTTACACCATGTAGTGTATTGTAAAAACGTCTCGCATTGTCGTCATTATTACTCAGGTCAGAGGCATTTCCGTTGTATTCGTTTACCCATTCAATTCCTATTGAAGCCATAAATAGTAGTTTTTAGTTTTTCCCCAAAGCTACTTTGTAATGAAGAAGATTAACGCCATGTAAACCCTAAAAACGGCTAGGTGTTTTCCCCCTTTTTGCAATTTGTTAAATATATAAATGATTGATAATCAATTTTCAACAGCTTCAATGTTAACTTAATGTTACGTAAAAGTTGCTAAAAAGTAAAAAAAAGGTTAAGTTTGTAATATAATTATTAACAAGCGCCTCAAATTTTTTAAAAATATATAGATATGAAGAAGTTACTTTTAATAGCAGTGTTCCTAGTTTCGGGAGTTGCTGCATTCGCACAAAATAGTGATAAACCAACGTTAGAGAAAAAAGGAGATTTAGTAAAAGCTACCTATTACCATGACAATGGAGTAGTAGCGCAAACAGGCTATTTTACCTTAAATGGAAAGTTGCAAGGAGAATGGAAATCATTCGATGCAAAAGGAAACAAAACTGCCGTTGGAAATTATGATAAAGGACAAAAAGTTGGAAAGTGGTTCTTTTGGAACACAAACCAATTGAGCGAAGTAGATTATAATGCAAGTAAAATTAAAGATGTAAATACTTGGAAACGTTCTACTTCTGTTGTGAGCAACAAATAAGCTTTTATAACAATCAAAAAAAATCCCGAAATCTAACTTAGATTTCGGGATTTTTTTGTGGATATAATTCGATATTATACCGTTTCTACTGGCAAATCAATTTCGTTTATATCAATATCATCACCTTCATTTGAATCGTTTTTAATACCACCATATTCAACTGGACGCTTACTTTTAAACGCCCAGAATTTGAATTTTGTGATCAGGTAGAATAATACCGGAACAATAATTAATGTTAAGAACGTAGCAATGATTAATCCGTAGATTACAGTCCATGCCAATGGTCCCCAAAATATTACATTGTCTCCACCTATATATATTTTTGGATCAAATTCACTGAATAGAGAGAAGAAGTCAATATTGAATCCTATCGCTAATGGAATTAATCCTAATACTGTAGTAATTGCTGTTAGTAATACAGGACGCAAACGTGCTTTCCCCGCTCTTACAATTGCTTCATATACATATGGCATTGGTAAGTAGATAGTTTCAGGAATATTTAATTCATGTTTCTTTCTATCAATGAGCAACTGTGTATAATCTAAAAGTACTACACCATTGTTTACTACAATTCCCGCCAGTGAAATAATTCCCATCATCGTCATCATAATTACGAATGGCGCACCTGTAATTAATAATCCACCAAAAACACCAATCAAACTCAAGAAAATGGCGATCATAATGATGGTCGGTTTTGAGATCGAGCTAAATTGGAAAATTAAAATCAACATAATCAATCCTAAACCAGCAAAGAATGCGCCCATTAAGAACATCATTTGTTTGTTTTGCTCTTCAATTTGCCCAGTGTAGTCAATTTTTACACCTTCTGGCTTAAAGTCATCACCGATTTCTGCTTTTATTTGATCCACAATAGCAGCAGCATCTGTATATCCTGGTGCTAAACCAGAGTATACGGTTACAACACGTTTGTAATCGTTGTGTTTAATGGCGCTAAATCCAGATGTATTGCGTTGTTTTGTTACCGCAGAAACTGGAATTTGTTTCAACTGTCCCATTTGATTTCTAAAAATCAACTGTTGGTTGAATAACGAACTTGTGTTGTAACGGTTGTCTTGATTAAAACGGACATAAATGTCATAATCTTCTCCATCTTCTTTATAAACTGCCGCTTTTACACCAAATAGTGAATTACGCAATTGTTGTCCAACTTGTCCCGCAGAAACACCTAACTCTCCTGCTTTTTGTCTGTCAACCACCACTTGCATTGCTGGCTTTCCTTTATTTACGTCAATTTTTAACTCTTCAATTCCTGCAATATTCTTTGTATTGATGAGGTCACGTAATTTTTCTGCTTCCGCGATCAATTTTGTATAGTCGTTTCCTTCCAATTCAATATTGATAGGATATCCAGCTGGTGGACCTACGGCGTCTTTTTCAACAGAGATTGCAACTCCAGGATAAATTCCTTTTAAAGCTTCGGTTACTTTTGTACGCAATACTTCACTGTCTTCTCCTTTACGGAATTTATATTCGCGCATGGACGCTGTAATTTTTCCTTTATGCGGCATTTCAGCTGATGAACCTCCATCTGTTTGTGGATTTCCAGCTCCTTCACCAACTTGTGATACTGCCGATTCTACCAAGAAGTTTTCTTCTCCGTCCATGTATGTATTGTCATTTAATACAGCATATACACGTTGCTCAATATCTTTGGTAATTTCATTTGTCTTTTCAATCGCAGTTCCCTGTGGATATTCGATATAGACAATAATTTGATTTGGTTTATTGTCTGGGAAGAATTCTACTTTGGTACGCTTGCTTCCAATCGATTCTCCAAACATCATAAACGTAACAATTAATAATACAAACGTTCCGATTGAAAAAGCATAAGATTTCCATCCTGTTAAAGCAAAACGTAAGAAACGTTCGTACGCTCTTTCAAGTGCCGCTAAAATTTTGGTTTGGAAATAACGTGCCATTGGCTTGAGTACATATTTGTATGCCCAAAACATAATTGCTGTAAAGAAAAATAATGTTCCTAAACCTTTAGCGCCACCGCCAATGATATAGCATATAACTCCTAAGAATACCAATACACTTGTTAGAATGATAAGTTGCCTAACTTGAAGCTTACGTTCTCCAACTTCCATAAATTGTGATACCATCATAGAGTTGATAAAAATTGCCACGAACAGTGACGAACCAAGTACAACGGATAGTGTAATAGGGAAGTAGATCATAAATTGCCCCATAACTCCTGGCCACATTCCAAGCGGAACAAAGGCAGCTACTGTTGTTGCAGTAGAGATGATAATTGGAAAGGCAATTTCACCAATTCCTTTTTTGGCAGCTTCTATACGCGACATGCCTTCTTCATCCATTAAACGGTATACGTTTTCTACTACTACAATTCCGTTATCTACCAGCATTCCTAATCCCATAATTAAGGCAAAAAGAATCATGGTATTCATCGTGTATCCAAGTGTGTTTAAGATCATGAATGACATGAACATGGACATCGGAATTGCCAATCCTACGAATAAGGCATTTCTAAATCCTAAGAAAAACATTAAGACAAATACTACCAGAATAATTCCGAAAATAATATTGTTTACCAAGTCATTTACTTGGTTGATCGTTTTTTCAGATTGATCATTTGTAATCGTAACTTCTAAATCTTCATGCGACTCTTTAAACGTATCAATAATTACATTGATTTGTTCTGCGGCAGCAACCATGTTTTTCCCTGCACGCTTTTTCACGTCGAGCATGACTACACTTTCACCAAATTCACGTGCATACGTAGTTTTGTCTTCTTCTTTAAACTTAACCGTAGCAATATCACGTAGATATACAGGTCCGTCTAATGATTTTACAACAAAGTCATTCAATTCTTTAGGATCTTCAATTTCTCCCAAAATTCGAATTGTACGTCTTTGTCCAGAAGAAATCATATTTCCTGCAGAAATCGTAACGTTTCCATTAGCAATAGCACTTCGTACGTCTTCAAAGTTTACTTGCGCCGCCATCATTTTATAGACATCTACGGCAACTTCTACTTCTTTTTCTTGTGCTCCACGAATATCAACTTGTTTGATTTCTTTTAAATCTTCAATTTCATCTTCTAAAAACTCAGCGTATTCTTTTAATTTTTCTACGGTATAATCTCCAGAGATATTAATGTTTAGAATAGGCGTTTCTTCCGAAATATTTAAGTCAAAAACATTCGGTTCAACTTTAGCATCATTAAAAATTGGCCAATCTTCACCGCCTTTTTCAGCATCTACTTCGTCTTTTACCTTTTGTTTCGCAGCTTCAACCGAAAGACTTTCATCAAATTCGACAACAATAATTCCGTAATCTTCTTGTGAAGTAGAAGTTACTTCTACTACATTACTTACATTTTTGATGCGATCTTCAAGCGGATCTACAATAAGCTTTTCAATATCTTCGGCAGTATTTCCGGGATATATCGTACTAATGTAAATCTTAGTTTCTTTAATTTCAGGGAAGTTTTCTCTAGGCATACTAAAATATGCAGAAAGCCCTAGTACTAAGAGTAATCCCATGACGACATAGATAATTGTTGCATTATCTATCGCCAATGAGGACAATTTAAACTCTTTATTGATTTTTTTATCAGACATTGGTTGGTCGTATTATTTTTTTATAATCGTTATTTCTTGTCCATCGTTTACACTACGTGCACCTTCGTCTACAATAGCGTCACCGTTTGTTAATCCTTTAAGAATTTCAATAAAATCACCTTGCGTTTTTCCAGTAGTGATGTATGCTCTTTTTGCTTTGGCAGTTTCTCCTTTAAGTGAATCTGCGATATATACATATTGCTCGCCTTCTGCATTTTCAGAAATAACACTTTGAGGAATTAAGATGGCTTTTGGATTCGTATAATCGTTAATTTTTAGCTTTGCCGTTAAGTTTGGTTTGATGTTTCCATCTTTATTTGGCACTGCAATTTCTACTTTGAACGTACGGTTGTTTGGATCAATGAAATCTCCTGCTTGACGTATGGTTGCATCAATCGTTTTTCCTAATACAGGGAAATACACTTCTACTTTTTTCCCTTTGGTTACACTCGTTAAGTATTTTTCAGGAATTACAGCTTCAATATACATATCACGTAAGTTTACAATACGAATTATTTGTGATTGTCCCGCAGCAACGACCGAACCTTGTTCCGTAATTACATCATCTACAACACCTGTAAAAGGCGCTCTAATCGCAGTTTTGCTAAGTTGAACTTTTATTTGATCAACTGCTTTTTGTTGTGCTTCGTATGCCGATTTTGCTTGTAAATATTGAATTTCAGAACCAATTTTTTGATCCCACAATCTTTTTTGACGCTCGTAGGTTGTTTTGGCTAAATCTGCTTGAATTTGCAATTGTGCCACTTGCTGACTCATTCCGCCATCATCTACTCTTGCTAAAATTTGTCCTTTAGAAACGCGTTGTCCTTCTTTGACAAAAACTTGCTTTAAAATTCCGCTCATTTCAGGAGTAATCACAATATTTTTCTTCGTATCTACATTTCCTTGCAACTCTAAGTAGTGACTAAAAATGCTGTCTTTGGCAGAAAATAAGGTAATATATGTTTTCTTTTTTGTAGGATTGATTTCTTCGATAGCTTCCGAAAGTTGCTTTATTTTAGCATCAAGTTCTGCTTTTTCTACTTTTAAAGCATCTCTTTTTTCAGTGATAGCAGCTACGTTTTTTTCTGAGATTAACGTATCAATATCTTTTTCTTTTCCACCGCCACAAGAAGCTAGTACAAGTACTAAAGGGAGAAGAAGTATATTTATTTTTTTCATTATGATTGATTTTTCTTGTTGTTGTTTTTCTATTAGTTTATATGTTTAGAAGTTTATTGGTTTAGCTGTGATTTGCGTAATGCGTTCAACATTCTACTAATTTCTTCTATATCTTTTCTTGTAGATTCATATTGGTCTTTTGTAATTAAGTTTAGATCATACGTTATTATGAATTGATTTAATAGTTCCATTAAAGATGCATATGCAATTTCTGTAAATCGTGCCTTATCTTTTGGAGAATTTCTTCCTGTTCCTTCAGCAATATTTGAAGCTACTGAAATACTACATCGTCTTATTTGACTTATAAGTCCAAAGCGTTCTGTATCAGGAAACTTTTCTGTGATCTTATATAGATTCACAGACAAGTCCTTTGATTTCTGCCAGACATTTAATTTTTCAAATGAAAATTGTTTCATAAACTCTTAAACTTATAAACTCTTAAACTTAATTTTAAAGATTAATTCGTTTGATTTAAAATAGTTTCTAAAGCTGCTTTTTTGTTAATGACATCGAGCATGGCTTGTAAATATTCTTGCTGTGCTGTATACAATTGTGTTTGTGCTTGACGTAGTTCGAAACTTGATCCAACACCTTCAAAAAACTTCACTTGATTTTTCTTTTCAATACGTTCAGAAAGCCTTAAGCTTTTCTTTGAAGTTTCGTATTCTTCTATAGATAATTGATAATCACTTTTAGCAGAAGCCACTTGTAATTTTAATTGTTGTTCTACTTCTGTCAAATCATCTTGCGCTTTTTCTAAATTGATTTTGGCGCGTTGTGTAGAAGCACTTCGTTGTAAAGAGCTAAATATTGGAATGTTTAAATTAAAACCAAAAGCAGCAGTTCCAAACCATTGTTGTTCTCTTTGAAAAAAGTCGAAAGAATTTCCATTTCCATTATAACCAGCAGTCACAAATCCTGAAAGAGATGGCAACGCTTTGCTTTTTTCTAATTTCAATAATAATTCTTTAGATCTTGTATCATTCGCTGCAATTCTAAAATCAACTGTTTTAGTTACATCGTCATCAGCAGCTAACAAGGAAAGTGTTATGTTTTCTAGCGTAAGTGCTTCTAGTGTATCTGAAAGTTTCGTATCATTATTTAAATCGATTCCCATCGTAATATTGAGCATCTTATATGATAAATCGCGCAAACGCTTTACATTTCTCAAATTACTCTCAATACTTGCCAAAGTAATTTCCAATTGTTCTACATCTTCTTCCTCTGTAAGTCCGTTCTCGTAAATTTTTCGAGTTTCGTTGAGGTTTTTCTGAAGAGTTGCTTTATTGCGTTCAAAAATTAAAACACTTTCTTCAGAAAGCAATACGTTTCCGTAGGCATTCACAACTGCTTTGCGTATTTCTAAATCAGTTTTTTCTTTTGCATTTTGAGAAATTTCTAAAAATACTTTTGCAGATTGTAATCCTACCAAGTAAGAACCATCAAAAATCAACTGATTTAAGGTGATATTGGCATTTACGGATTGCTTGGTTCCAAAAATGACCGGAATAAAATCGTCTGAACCTGGCGCAGTAGGAATGTTATCGATTACGGGTAAACTACTTAAGTCATAAAAATCTTCCAGTTGTCTAATTTGATTAAACGGATCAAAAGCACTTGCAGGAAGTAATGAAACTTGCTGCTTTATATTGTTTTGATAATTAACGGCTCCATTAACTTGTGGAAGTCCAGTGGCTGTAGTTTCCCATTTTTGCTTTTTTGCTGCTTCAATATCGCGAACGGCATTTTTGGCAGTTCTGTTATTTTCGAGTGCAAAAGCAATGGCTTCATCCAAAGAAAAACTCTCTGGTATCTCTTGATTCTGAGAAAATCCCAAACTCAGAAAACATAAACTAAAGATAAATATTAGTTTGTTTCGCATGTTATGATGATTGATTTGTTGTTGTTATAAATTTTTGTAATGTTTCTAATCCTTGTGGTGTACAAATTCCACGCAAGTGATATTCTAAAAATTGATCCATCAAGTTGTGCATTGGGAACATTTTGGTAGGAAACAATTCGTTATCCTTGATGCCAATAACTCCCGTAAAATAAATTCGCGATACAAACTCTACATCTATATTGCTTCGGTACATTCCGGAGTTTACACCGCGATTTAAATTGTCTTTTACACAATCTTGCATGACGTCAAATTGCTTTTTTTTCAGTGTTGCATAGATTTTTGGATAATATTTTTGTAATTGATATTGTGGTGATGCTTTTTCGTTTTTTAAATGTTCCATGACAAAGCGTTTGATCTCGTACAACTCTTCAATAGAGTTCTTTTCGGATGCACAAATCAAATCGATGCCTTCACTAATTACACAAAATAAAGAGCCAGTTACTTCGCTAACCAATGCTGTTTTATTACTAAAATGTGTGTAAATCGTCTTTTTGGATATGCCCATTTCGCTGGCAATATCGTCCATGGTAACACTCTTAAACCCTAGATTTAAGAATAATTCTGTTGCTGTTATTGTAATTTTTTCTTTCATAAGTAGAGTGCAAATGTAAGATGGAAACTTTAAAAACAAAAAAAGTTTCCTAAGTTTTTACAATTATTTAACAAATGATTTTAATTTGCAAGAACAGGAAATATGGTATTTTTGTTAAAATTTTTACATTCATGGTAGCTATTGCTCAATACAGAGAAACATTCCTAAAGTATTTAGATGAAAAAGTGGTTCTTACAGAACCTAAAAACTTATATGAACCTATTGTGTACATTCTGCAACTTGGCGGAAAACGCTTGCGTCCTGTATTGACTTTAATGACGGCTGAAATTTTTGGGACACCTCATGAAAAAGCACTAGATGCTGCCTTAGCAGTTGAGGTTTTTCATAATTTTTCTTTGGTACATGATGATATTATGGATGAAGCACCTTTGCGTAGAGGAAAAGAAACGGTACATGAAAAATGGGATCTGAATACGGGAATTCTTTCGGGAGATGCGATGTTGATTTTAGCTTATCAACTATTTGAAAATTATGATGGAAAAACATTCAAAGCTTTAGCAGAATTGTTTAGTAAAACGGCAATTGAAGTTTGTGAAGGTCAACAATACGATGTTGATTTTGAGACTAGAAACGATGTTACGATTCCTGAATATTTGAAAATGATCGAATATAAAACAGCCGTTTTAGTAGGAGCTGCTATGAAAATGGGAGCAATTATCGCTGAAACGAGCGAAAAAGATGCAGAAGGCATTTATGATTTTGGACGTTATTTAGGATTGGCATTTCAATTACAAGATGATTACTTAGATGCGTATGGCGATCCAAAAACGTTTGGAAAACAAGTTGGTGGCGATATTATAGAGAATAAAAAGACATATTTATATCTGAAAGCGCTAGAAAATAGCTCAGAAGCAAACAAACAGAAATTAATGCAATTGTTTTCTGAAAAACCGACAGAGACTTCTGAAAAAGTGGAAACCGTAAAAGCGATTTTCAACGAAGCAAATGTGCCAGAAATTATGAAAACTGCCATTTCTGACTATACACAAAAGGCTTTTCAAGTATTAGATACTTTAAATATTGGTGATGAAGAAAAGCAAATACTAAAAGTATTCGGAGAGCAATTGATGAAACGAACTGTTTAGTTAGTAGTTAGATTTTAGTTGTGAGTATTGAGATTTTCTCACTCTTATGTGATGCTGAATCGAGTTCAGCATGACGTGTCGTCCACAAACAAATCAACAAAAGAACAAAAAGTCTAACATCTAGCAGCAAAGCGATCTAAAATCAAAGGTCAGTTCCAAACTTTAATCCTATAAAAATAGTTCGTGGTTGTGAAGGTCCGTAAATATAATTCGGATCTCTGTCAATCGTTTGATCAAAATCATCTTGGTATGCATTGAAAACATTCTTTACTCCGCCATTAATCTCCAATAAGTAGTTATCAGAAATCGTAAAAGTTCTGCTAGCATTCAATCCAATTTCAAGCAAATTCGGAGTTTCTTCCAATACAGTTTCCGGAATAAAACCAGCAACATGCGGTACAAACATTTTTCCGGTATACACACCATTTAAATTAAAAGCCCATTGTTCATTTGGCGTATAATTCAACAACATATTTCCATACACATTTGGTGTACGCGTAATTTTATTGGTAACAATTCCTTCTTCAGGTTCATACGATTGTTCAAAATAACTATTCTGAAAAGTTCCGCCCAATTGGAATAAAAACTTCGGATTCGGACTGTATTTTGCTTCTAAATTAAAACCATTCACAATAGCATTATCGCCGTTAATTTTCTCTTTAATCTCCAGACCACCAACATCACCACGCGCTTCATATACAAAAGGATCGTTGATTGTAGTGTAAAAACCTTCAAACGTCAATACCAATTGGTGATTTTCATGCTGATGCGAATATTCTAAAGAACCAATAAAACTATGCGACAATTCTTCTTTTAAATTTTCCGCCAAACGCACACGACGCACTTCACCAGTAATGATTTCAGAATGTACATCTTCCGAATAAAACTGCGGCGCTCTAAATCCTTGCGAATAGCCAGTTCTAAAACTAACGGTTTCAGTAATATTATATAAAATACTCACACGTGGATTCACAATAAAAAGTGATTCGTCATTCAAGTTTGACGTAAATAATTCACCACGCGCACCAGTTAAAACCTTTAAATTGTCCAAAATTTTCCAGTCGAGTTGTGTGTAAATTCCAAGTGTATTGGTGTTTTGTGTGATTGGAATTATGAGCGGATTTTCTCTACGTTCTTTAATGCGATTAAAACGATGTTCTACACCAGAAGTCAAATCCATACTTCCGTTGAAGAAATTTTCAAACTTAGCTGTATGTTGAATTCCAGCAACTGTTACAAAATCTTTCGTCAAACCAAAACCATTTGGATCTTGATTCGTTCCGTAATAATTGTCAGATCGTGTATTTTGAATGTTTCCGTAAGCTGAAAACTTTTGCAAATAATCTTCTGAAAAATAGTCGAATGTAATGCCAGCGCCAAGTACGTTACTTGTAATTTCCTCTGCGATATTGGCAAAAATGGGTGATTTATCAATGAAATCGCCGCCACGTCTATATTCATGTGATGTATTAAATTCGAGTGTCAACTTACGTTGGAAATCAAATTTGTAAAAGGATTTCAAGCCAAAATTCAAATTACGCAATTTGGTCATTTCGGTAAAGCCATCACCGTTGTTGTCGTAGCCTTCACGATCTCGATGCATTCCAAAAAACGTAATTCCTTTATTCAAATCATCTGATACGAAAGTGGAATTAAACGTTGTAACTGCATCGGTACTTTCTCCATCAATCAATCCAATTTTAGAAGCCACTTGAAACTGATTTTCAATAGGATCTTTCGTTATGATATTAATGGTTCCTGCAATAGCATTTGAACCAAAAATGGCCGATCCGCCACCGCGTGTTACTTCAATTTGTTCAATCATATTGGTTGGAATCTGCTCCAAACCATAAATTCCGTTCAAAGAGCCAAAAACTGGTCGACTATTCACTAAAATCTGTGAATACGCACCATCCAAACCATTGATTCGAATCTGAGAAAAACCGCAATTCTGACAATTTACCTCCGTACGCAATCCAGGTTGAAAATTCAAGCCTTCAAATAAAGTTGCGGCCTGTACATTTTTTAAAGATTCTGCATTCGTTACCGTTACTAAAACTGGTGCTTCGCGTCGATTTAATGCCGTTCTTGTAGCAGAAACAACTACTTGATCTAAGCCTAAAATGTCTTCTTCTAAGCTAAAATTCAAAGTCATGATAGTATTTCCAACGGTAATTTCTTTTTCAACCGTTTTAAAACCGATAGATTGTGCAACAATTGTATGACTTCCTGGTGTAATTTTAAACGAATACATTCCTTTTTCGTCTGTCATTGTACCTTTATTCTGATTCTTTACATATACATTTACAAAAGGCACAGGACGATCATTATGTGATATAATTCCTTTTATTTCAGTGTCTTGAGAAAAACCCGTGAAATAAGTTAAGAGTAGAATAAAACAAACTTTTAAGTTCATTACAAACAATTTTTTTGCAAATATAGGTTTAATTTTTAGTCTAGTCTAAAAAAATAACAAGCATAAAAGTAAAAATTGTATATTTGTACTGTTAATTAAAGAATTATGATGACACTTTCGGAAGAAAACTACCTAAAAGCAATCTATCATCTGAGTGATACTTTTGATGGAGGAATTAGCACAAATGCTATTGCAGAAAAGATGAAAACCAAAGCTTCTTCCGTAACAGATATGATTAAAAAACTATCTGAAAAAGAATTGGTGAATTACAGACGCTATAAAGGTGTAGAGTTGACAGTTGAAGGGAAATTGGTAGCTGCTAATATCATAAGAAAACACAGGCTTTGGGAAGTGTTTTTGGTAGAAAAACTCAATTTTACTTGGGATGAAGTGCATGATGTTGCCGAACAATTGGAGCATATAAAATCTGAAAAATTGATCAATCAGCTAGATGAATTTTTAGGATTTCCAAAGCGCGATCCGCATGGCGATCCAATTCCTGACAAAGACGGAAACGTATCAAATCATACGGATGTATTATTAATGACGCTGAATAAAAATGACAAAGGAATTATTGTTGGTGTAAAAGATTCATCATCATCATTCCTAAAATATTTAGACAAACAAGGAATTGCCTTAGGCAAGAAGATTAAAGTCATTGACAAAGAACCGTTTGACAATTCTATGAAGATTCGCATCAAAAAAGAAGAATTCACAATTTCACAACAAATCGCAAATAATATTTATATCAAAAAGTAGGCTTTTAAAGCTTTAATTATAAATGTTATATGTTGAATTTTGAATTGTCATATCGAGCGCAGTCGAGATATATTTTGAAAATATAAGTTTCATCACACAAACAACAAATAACCAAATCAATAGGTTCATAAAAAATGAAAAAATACACATACATACTTCTAGTCGCAATTGGCATAACAAGTTGTAAAACAGAAGTAAAACAACGAGATGGAAAACTGCAAATTGTAACGACAACGACCATGATTACTGATATGGTTGAACATATTGGTGGTGACGCTGTGGTTGTAAACGGTTTAATGGGAAGTGGCGTTGATCCGCATTTGTACAAAGCAAGTGAAAGCGTGGTAAGTAAGTTATTCAATGCAGATGTAATTATTTATAACGGATTGCATTTAGAAGGAAAATTAGAAGATGTTTTTGAAAAATTGCGCAAGCAACAAAAGAAAACCATTGCAATTTCTGATGCTATTGATAAAAAAGGATTGATCAGTTCTGAATATTTTGCTTCGAATTACGATCCGCATATATGGTTTCATATAGATTATTGGAAGCAAGCAACACAATTTGTAATTGATGAACTCAAAAAATTAGATCCAGACAATGCTGCTACTTTTGAAAAAAATGGACAAGCATATATTGCAAATCTAACGAATTTGGCTACTGAGATTTCTCAAAAAATAGAAACACTGCCTGTAGAAAAACGAATTTTAGTAACCGCACATGATGCATTTAATTATTTTGGAAAACTACATAATTTTGAAGTGGTTGGTTTGCAAGGATTATCAACAGCTACAGAAGCTGGCGTACAAGACGTACAAAGACTGGCAAGTTTTATCATAGAAAAGAAAGTAAAAGCCATTTTTGTAGAAAGTTCTGTGCCAAGACGTACGGTAGAAGCATTGCAAGCGTCAGTACAAGCAAGCGGACATGAAGTAGCTATTGGCGGAACATTATATTCGGATGCATTAGGTGACGCTGGAACTGAAGAAGGAACGTATATTGGAATGTATATTTATAATGTAAAAACGATTGTGGAAGCGTTGAAATAGTTTAGTTGTTTATGAGTTTAGAAGTTTAAGCTTTTTATAGAATAACGCTAGGTCAAATAACAAATTGACAAATCAACAAAACTGATAGTGGAAGCGTTAAAATAGTTTAGTTGTTTACGAGTTTAGAAGTTTAAGCTTTTTATAGAATAACGCTAGGTCAAATAACAGATTGACAAATCAACAAAACTGATAGTGGAAGCGTTGAAATAGTTTAGTTGTTTATGAGTTTAGAAGTTTAAGTTTATGAAACAATGTTAGGTTAAATAACAGATTGACAAATCAACAAAACTGATAGTGGAAGCGTTGAAATAGTTTAGTTGTTTACGAGTTTAGAAGTTTAAGTTTATGAAACAATGTTAGGTTAAATAACAGATTGACAAATCAACGAATCAACAAAAAACAAGTAAAGAGTAAGCAAACCAAATTAACAAAAAAACAAATCAACAAAAACTAAAAACAAATAGCCAACGGCTAGAAGCCAAAAACAACCAAGTATGGAAAAAAAATACGCCATTTCGGTAGATGATCTTACTGTTGCCTACAACTACAAACCTGTACTTTGGGACATTGATTTGGCGATTCCTGAAGGTGTATTGATGTGTATTGTTGGACCTAATGGTGCAGGAAAATCTACCTTGATCAAAGCAATTTTGGGAATTTTGAAACCCATTGCTGGAACCATTTCAATTTTTGGAAAACCGTATGCAAAACAACGTTCATTAGTAGCCTATGTGCCACAAAAAGGAAGTGTAGATTGGGATTTTCCAACTACGGCTTTAGATGTCGTGATGATGGGAACGTATGGAAGTCTCGGTTGGATCAAACGTCCAGGGAAAAAACAAAAGAAAGCAGCGTTGGAAGCCTTAGAAAAAGTAGGGATGTTGCCGTTTAAAAATAGACAAATAAGTCAACTTTCAGGTGGACAACAACAGCGAATTTTCTTGGCAAGAGCCTTGGTGCAAAATGCTTCTATTTATTTTATGGATGAACCGTTTCAAGGCGTTGATGCAACAACCGAAAAAGCAATTATCAACATCTTAAAAGAACTCCGAAAAGCAGGAAAAACTGTGATTGTAGTGCATCACGATTTGCAAACAGTTCCCGAATATTTTGATTGGGTAACGTTCCTCAATGTGAAAAAAATTGCTACTGGTCCGGTAAAAGATATTTTCAATGATGATAATTTGACCAAAACCTACGGAATCAACTATAAAGTAAGTGTTCAAGAGTAATATAAATGCATGAAAACTAAAACTTCAAAAAACAACTAAAAACCAAAAAACCATAGATTTTCAAGGATACATAGAGCTCATTTTTTCCAACTATACCGCACGAATTGTGATGTTAGGAACTGCAATTTTAGGTGCTATTTGTGGTATGTTGGGAAGTTTTGCAGTATTGCGAAAGCAAAGCTTGTTGGGCGATGCCATTTCTCACGCTGCTTTACCCGGAATTGCTATTGCTTTCCTAATTACGGGCGTAAAAGACAGCAATCTATTCTTGCTAGGCGCTTTGATTAGCGGATTGATTGGTACATTTTGGATTCGTAGCATCACGAAAAATACACACTTAAAATCTGATACAGCTTTAGGTTTAACACTTTCTTTATTTTTTGGCTTTGGAATGTTATTGCTAACCTTTATTCAAAAACAGCCGAATGCCAGTCAAGCTGGATTGGACACATATTTATTCGGGCAAGCAGCTACTTTATTGGTAGAAGATGTATGGCTAATTGCGATTGTGGCAGGAATTGCACTGTTGATTTTGCTCGTTTTCTGGAAAGAATTTAAAATACTATTGTTTGATGAAGATTATACCAAAACGCTCGGTTTCAACACACGTTTTATAGACATTTTAATTACCACATTTATTGTAATTACCATTGTATTAGGACTGCAAACGGTTGGTGTTATCTTGATGAGTGCAATATTATTAGCGCCAGCAGCGGCAGCACGACAATGGACAAATAGTTTGGGAATGATGGTCATCTTAGCAGCCATATTTGGAGCATTTTCAGGAGTTATTGGTACAGGAATCAGTACGGTAGTTGGAAATCTTTCTACAGGTCCCGTTATTGTATTGGTAGCAGCAAGTATTGTATTGTTTTCATTTATATTTTCACCAAAAAGAGGGTTGTTATTTAGGGAAATTCGCTTCCGAAAAAATAGAAACAACATCAAAATGCATAAAACTTTGGCGTTTATGTATGAAATTGCCAAAACACACGAAAACATATCACATCCGCACGCAATTAAAATTTTAAATGGATTTCAAGGATTTTCAAAGCGTTCGTTGCAGGAATTGGTAGATTTAAATTATGTAGAAATACATGGACAACAATGGTCTATGACACAAAAGGGCTATATAACTGCAGCTAATTTATACAATCAACAAATAGAAAATCTCCATGAATAGCGCTCAAATCACCATACAAATTATTGTGACCTTAGTCGCTATTGCTTGTGCCATTCCGGGAACATTTTTGGTGCTGCGAAGAATGTCATTAATAAGTGACGCCATTAGTCATTCTATTTTATTGGGAATTGTGATTGGGTTTTTTATTGTGGAAGATACTTCTTCGCCATTGCTCATCGTTTTAGCGGCTTTGGCTGGTGTTGTCACGGTGATATTGGTCGAATTCATTCAAAAAACAGGACTGGTCAAGGAAGATACTGCTATCGGATTGGTATTTCCTGCCTTGTTTAGTATTGGTGTGATTCTGATTTCAAAAAATGCCAATGATGTACACTTAGATATCGATTCTGTGATGGTTGGTGATTTAAGCTTAGCACCATTTGATCCTTTATTGATCAATTGTCAAGAAGGAATACTCGATTCTTGTATCAACTTGGGTCCAAAAGCCATTTGGGTGATTGGAATTATTTTAGCCATTACTTTAATTTTATTAATTACATTTTTCAAAGAGTTAAAAGTCAGCACGTTTGATGCTGGTTTGGCAGCAGCTTTAGGATTTTCGCCAGTAATCATGCACTACGGATTAATGACGGTTTCGTCTGTAACCATTGTTGGTGCATTTGATGCTGTAGGTCCAATATTGGTTGTCGCACTGATGATTGCACCTGCTGCAACAGCTTATTTATTTACCAAAGATTTAAAGAAAATGTTAGTGCTTTCCTGCTTCTTTGGAGTATTGGCAGCTATTGCAGGCTATTGGTTGGCACATTTTCTAGATGCTTCCATTTCGGGTTCTATGACGACCGTATTGGCAATTCTTTTTCTATTGGTCTATGAACCTATTATTACTTCAATTATTGTAGGTCTCATCACTGGAATTAGTATTATATTCTATCAATACTATGATTTTGTGGTGAATAGTGTCGCTGGTTACGATCGTTTTCTATTAGGCGAAAAAATACGTGCTGTATTTTCACAATTTTCATTTTTAGATTACGTCTATATATTGTTAATTGCAGCAGCATTAGCGTCAGCTCTTATTTATATTTTGCCAAAAAGAGGTTTGGTATACGGATATTATAAAGTACGACAGCAAAAAACCGAAATCATGTTGTTGGTGTTTTTACTACACATTCGCAACCATGCAGAAGAGAGTGAGCGCCATGTAAAACATTTGAATGAGCATATTAACTGGCAACGTTTGCGTTCACAATCTATTGTAGCATTGGCGCAAAAAAACAATATGATTACCATTACAGATCAAATTATTTCTTTAACGGAAAAAGGAGATGATTTTACTGAAAAAGCCATCGATTATATCATCACAAACAAAGACACTGAAATCGAAGAAATGAAAGATGATTTCTTTCTATTTAGAGGTTAAAACACAATTTCATTTTTATGGAAATTATAAAAATACTTTGGTATATATTCTTTATGCTTTTCTCGTCAGGAGAAGAAGAAAAAGTAGCTGAAACATCATTTCCAGTTACTTTACAAACATCTGCTATGGAATGTGGTCCACGATGTTTGCAAATGATAAGTGCTTACCATGGTGAACGATATAATATCAATACTTTAAATAAGCTTTGTAATTTAAGTGAAGAAGGAACTTCTATGGGCTATATTGCTGATGCTGGAGAATTGATAGGATTGCATACCTTGGCCGTTAGTGTAGACTATGATACTTTATTAAACGAAGTGCCATATCCAGCGATGGCACATTGGCGAAGTAGGCATTTTATTGTAGTATATGATGTGAGTAAAGATAGTGTTTGGGCTGCCGATCCTGCTTTTGGTTTGGTCTCATACCCTAAAGAACAATTTATACCAGCTTGGACGGACAGTAGTCCTGATAAAGAAACAGGAGAAGGTTATTTGCTGCTTTTTGAACCAACAGAAAAATTTTATAAGCAAAGCACAAAACAAGAGGCAATACGAAAGGCAAACCTTAAAAAATAACAAGAATCAAGAGTGATTCTTTAGTATTATGATGACAAACGATACACTTAAAAAACGTATATTCTTTCAAAAAAGTAATACTATCCTTAAAACTAACTAACAAACATTAGTTAATTGATATTCAGTCATTTACAATTTTTAAGAATTACCATTCATCGAATAATCTAGTACATTTATCGAACAACTATGTGCATTAACCTAATTAATGAACATTTCATGGATAAAGAATGTACTTTAGTATTGAGTAATTTTAGAAATCATTTAGTTGTTTAACTTAAGACATTAATTAACAACTTTTGTTAAGAAAAGAGAGTGAGGCTTAACACTCTCTTTTTTTATGCCCTTATTTTTCTTCTTTTTCCTTATAGTTTTGATAAACAAGGAATCTTCCCAATAGTCATAAATCGATAAAAAAGTGTTAAACATATCGTATGTTTGAATAGGCTAAGATACATTTGAAAAATTAATTTAACATTAAAAAATAATTACGATGAAAAAAATTACCTTATTTGTATTCCTATTCGCATTTGCAGTGGTTAGTGCACAAAAAGATGACAAAACAACAGACAAGCTCAGCTTTAAAAAGGGAACACAATTTATCAACCTAAATTTATCGCTGAATACTTCTTCTTCTGAATTAGACGCACAAACTCAAAATCAGGAATCAAAAAACTTTGGATTATCTATTAATCCATCATACAGTTATGCAATTAGCGATGACTTTTTCTTAGGATTAGGACTTGGATACGGAACCAATACAAGAGAAAACGAATTAAATGGCGTTATGGAGAGTGAAGCTTCGACCAATTCATTTGCAGTATTTCCATATGTGCGTTACTATAAAGGAATTGGAAAAAAGCTAGCATTTTTTCTACATGGAGAAACACGTTATACTTATTCAAAAAATGAAGTAAATAACACCAATCCAAGAACTACAAACTCGTTCTTTTTTGGAGTACGACCAGGATTTGTATTTATGCTCAACAAAAACTTAGGTTTAGAAACTTCTATCGGAGCTTTAGGATATACAACAAGCAACGTTGAAGACGAAGGAAACAACTCAGAATCTGATTTTAATAGTTTCAACTTTTCATTAAACTCATCAAACTTATTGGTTGGTTTGAGCTATTATTTCTAAAAGATATACCATTATAAATTATAAACCGCAAAGGTCTTCTTGTAGACTTTTGCGGTTTCTTTTTGCGTTAAACTTTATTAAAAAAGGCTAAAAAGCTGTTAAATGCATATTTCTGTTGTGGTTGCTTTATTACATTTGGTCGTAACATTAAACATTAAAACCAAATTAATATGAAAAAAATTACACTATTCGTGTGCCTGTTCACTATTGCCTTTGTAAATGCTCAAGATGCTGATAAAACTACTTCAGACAAGCTCAGTTTTGAGAAAGGAACACAGTTTGTAAATCTAAATTTCTCTGTAAATAGTTCTGAAACCAATTTTGAACGACAAACTCAAGATCAGTTAGATACAGGTGAAACGAAAGCGTTCGGATTTAGCATCAATGCTTCCTATGCGCATGCAATCAACAATAATCTATTTTTAGGATTAGGTGTAGGTTATGGAAGTAATAAAAATGAAGCAACCAATATTGATGGAAGCGTAAACGAGAATGATAGTAAATCATATCAAGTGTTTCCATATGTTCGTTATTACAAAGGAATTGGAAAAAAATTAGCACTTTTTATACAAGGTGAAGCGCGCTATTCTCATTTTGAAAATGAATTGAATGCCTTAAACGATGGAGAATCTGACAACTTCTTTGTAGGGATACGACCTGGAATTACCTTCATGCTCAATAAAAATTTTGCATTAGAAACTTCTTTCGGTGCATTAGGATATACACATTCGAAGATAGATAATGGACGATTTAATACTGAAGCGACAAGCAACTCATTTAATCTCTCATTAAACTCTTCTAATTTATTTTTTGGGTTGAATTACTATTTCTAAAAAACATAACAAAATATACTTATGAAAAAATATATATACTATATATGTTTGCTTTTAGTTGCATTTGTTCATGCACAAGAAGTAGACACAAACGACGCTGATGTGCTTCGTTTTGAAAAAGGAGCGCAATTTTTAAACCTAAACCTTTCGCTAAATCATTCAAATGAAGAAACAATACTTTCAAGTCAGGAAGTAATTGAAACCAAACGAAGCAATATTACGATTAGAAGTTCGTATGCATATGCCATTAGCGACAATTTCTTTTTAGGACTTGGTTTAGGATATGTGCATAGCACTAGTGATACAAAAAACGGAACTACTAATGTAGATGATAATAGTTTGGTAGGAAACACATACACTATATTTCCATACGCACGCTATTACAAAGGAATTGGTGAAAAATTGGCTGTATTTCTTCAGGGAGAAGCAAGTTACAGGCATTCCAATATCCATACATTTAAATCTAACAATTTCTCAGCAGGTTTGCGACCGGGAATTACATTTATGATGGATAAAAACTTAGCACTAGAAGCATCTGTAGGATTTCTAGGATATTTCTCAGGTACTTCGGAGGAAGACGGCGGACTTTCTGAACGGGATAATAAAGGATTTAGAGCGTCATTGAACTCTTCTAATTTACTCTTCGGATTAAATTATTATTTTTAAAAGCAATGATTAATGACAACCGCAACCGTCTTTTCCACAAGCTTTTGCGGTTTTCTTTTTCCAGAAAAATTTCTTCACAAGAAAGCCTACTGCAATCAAAAATGTAATGCCTACTAATATTTCCTGAATCATACTTTTACTTTAAAAATTGATACGCAATAAATCCTGCAACATAAGCAATGAGTGTCATGGCGCCTAATTGAATCATTGGCCATTTCCAGCTCTTGGTTTCTCTTTTTACAATTGCCAATGTACTCATACATTGCATGGCAAATGCATAAAATAACAATAGTGAAATTCCTGCGGCAAAGGTAAATACCTTTTTTCCTGAACCTGCATGCACTTCCGATTTCATTTTTGCTTTAATCGTATTTCCTTCTTCATCATCACCTTCACTACCAACACTATAAATTGTTGCCAAGGTTCCAATAAATACTTCACGTGCAGCAAACGAACTTACCAAAGCAATCCCAATTTTCCAGTCGTATCCCAAAGGTTGTATCACAGGTTCAATAGATTTTCCAATGGTTCCTAAAACGGAGTTTTCCAATCGTAATCCTGCAATTTCATCTTCAATTACGGCATCTTTAAACTCTGAAATTTTGGTTTGAATGGCTGCATTTAAATCTTGTTCGGTATATACTGTTCGGTTGGTCGTAAAAGTAGCTGCTAAACTTTCTTTGTAACGTAGAATTTTATTGTCTAGCGCAATTTGTTGAATCTCACTGAAGCCATTTTTTTCAAAGGATTCAGTGACAATGGTTTCTGCATTTTTAAAAGTATCATTGACACCTACAGAGGCTAAAACCCATAAAATAATAGAAATCGCTAAAATGATTTTTCCAGCTTCAAACACAAAGGCTTTTGTCTTTTCAATCACCGTAAACGCTACATTTTTGAATAGTGGAATTTTATATTTTGGCAATTCCACGACAAAGTATGACTTGCTTTCAATCTTTAGAGTTTTGTGTAAAATATAAGCGGAAAGTAGTGCAATGGCGAATCCAATTACATACAACAACATTAACGTAATTCCTTGCCAAGTAAAAAACCAAAAGACAGGTTCACCTGGAATGATCAATGAAATTAGAATAGCATACACAGGCAAACGCGCAGAACAGGTAATAAATGGTGTCACTAATATAGTAATGAGACGTTCTTTCCAACTTTCAATGTTTCTGGTTGCCATGATCGCAGGAATAGCACAGGCAGCTCCAGAAATTAAAGGAACCACGCTTTTTCCGCTTAAACCAAATCGACGCATGACTTTATCCATTAAAAAGACCACACGACTCATATAACCACTTTCTTCTAAAATGGCAATAAACAGAAATAGGAAGGCAATTTGTGGAATAAATATGACGATTCCGCCCAAACCAGTAATGATTCCATCGGCAAGCAAATCGGTAAACATACCTGCGGGCAATACTTCTTTTGTCCATTCGGCCAAGGAGCCAAAAGAACTGTCAATAAAGTCCATTGGTATATTACTCCATTCAAAAATCACTTGAAAAATCAGCAATAATAATACTGCAAAAATGGCGTATCCGAAGAATTTATGGGTAAAAATCCGATCTAGTTTCGCCTGCATATCGGTTGCTTTTGAACGATCAACCGTATACGATTTTTTTAAAGCTTCATTGATAAACTGATAGCGAACAATAGTTTCACGATGCTGTACTTTTTTAAGCTCAACTGTTGAAAGTGAAGTTAAAAGTTCAGTATGGGTAATGGTATTTTGTTTAATTTTTTCTGCTGGAATACAACGTGCTGTAGGAAGATTGCTGTAATTGAGAATAGCTTCTTTTACCTTGTCAATTCCAGTTTGTTTTTTGGAACTGATAAGTACAACCTTTGTATTCAGATCGGCTTCTAATTGTGAAATATCAAGTGAAATTCCTTTCGGTTGCATCCGATCAGCCATATTAATGACTAAGATTGTTGGAATTTCTAAATCCTTCACCTGCGTAAAAATGAGTAGGTTTCGCTTTAGTTGCTCCACATCAGTGACGACAACCGCTACATCAGGATAATTAACATTGTCACGATTATTTAAAATATCGATGGCAATTTTTTCATCTGCGGAAGAAGCATTCAAGCTATACGTTCCGGGTAAATCTAAAATGGTAGCTTTTTGTGTCTTGGAAAGTTTGCAGGTTCCTGTTTTTTTATCGACCGTAATTCCAGGATAATTTCCAACCTTTTGGTTTAAACCTGTTAAATGGTTGAATAATGACGTTTTTCCAGTATTTGGATTTCCTATTAAGGCTACTTTTATTGTTGAATCACTCATAGCAAATAGGATTAAATAACTTTTTCAATTCTGATTTCTGCAGCAGTATCTTTTCTGATGGCAATATTGCTGTCATTAATCGTTAAAAATAAAGGACCATTAAATAAAGTAGTTTGTACAAGGGAAATTTCGTTTCCAGGCAAACAGCCCATTTCTATAAGTTTTAGTGGAATTGTGTCTACTGGAAAATCAAGAATAATTGCCTTTTCTCCTTTTTTTAAATCTGCAACAGTCAATACGTCTTTATTTAGATTAATTTTAAAGAAGCAAAAATAAGCTAAAAAGTTTAGTTAGAAAATTTCCATGTCAAAAAAGCGTTATTCGTCGTAAGAAGCTTTTAGGATTTCAATTTCTTCAAGAAGTCTTTCAATTTCTTCTTTTTTGGTGCCATCATAAAATCCACGAATGCGACGTTCTTTATCGATTAACATAAAGTTCTCGGTATGTACCATACTATAATCTTCATCGCCATTTGATTTTACAGCCAAATACGACTTACGAGCCAAATCGTAAATTTCCTTTTTGTCGCCGGTAACTAAATTCCACTTGGCATCGTTTACACCTTTTTCTAAAGCATATTTTTTTAATTGCTCAACCGTATCAATTTCGGGAATCACAGAATGCGATAACAACATTACTTCATCGTCATCGAGAATTGCTTTTTGGACATCTGCCATATTTTTTGTCATAATTGGACAAATAGTTTGACAAGTGGTAAAAAAGAAGTCAGCTACGTAAATTTTCCCTTTATACGTGTCTTGCGTGATGGTTTCACCGTTCTGATTCACCAAAGAAAAGTCATTTATTTTATGATATTTACTTACATGTTGTATGGAATTGTCAACTAATTCGACATTTACATTAGCAGGTTGATATACATTGAGTACTTTTTCCTTACGAAGTGCAAAGTAGAAGGTAATCATGATAATCGCTGATAAACAGGTCATTACGATAGCGAATAGTCTGTATTTTCTAAAAAATGATAGCATTAAATGTCGTTTAGCGGATAATTTTACAGTTCATCGATTAAATTTTGGGTGTTCATCGAAAAAACCCTGTACAAATTTACGATTTTTATTTTTGGATAGGAAAAATTCCTATCTTGGTAATCCCAAATCTAACTTAACTATGAAGAAAACCATTTTAGCCCTTGGTTTCTTATGGACTTTTATCGCCTTTGGCCAGACAGATCAGGAATTGATCGATGTGGTTGAAGGAGAGTATAATAAAGCAAAGCAGTTACAGGATTTTCAAGCAAACGAAAACACAGCTTCTTACGATTTATTATCTCAGAAACTTGAAATAGAAGTCGATCCAGCTGTTCATTATATTAAAGGAAAAGTTACTACAGAGTTTCGCTCTTTAGAAAACAAAAACACAATTGTGTTTGACTTAGCAGACAATTTAGAAGTGTCGTCTGTTACTACTGAAGAAGCAACTTTACCATTCACGCACCAAGATAACGAACTTACCATCACATTTGCTAAAGATGTTTGTGAAGATGCTATTCGTACCATAACCATAGCATATGAAGGAGTTCCTAACAAAAATCCTGGTGGAGATGGATTTGTAACTACAACACATAACAATACGCCATCATTATATACACTTTCTGAGCCATACGGTTCAAGAGATTGGTGGCCATGCAAACAAGACTTAAACGACAAAATAGATCAAATTGACGTCATCATCACTGCTCCCAAAGCATACAAAGCTGTTTCTAATGGAATGGTAATATCAGAACAAGAAAGTGGAGCAATGGTGACGACGCATTGGCAACATAATTACCCAATTCCGACATACTTAATTGGTATTGCGGTTACAGATTATGAAGTGTTCTCGCAAACTGTTGAGAGAGATGGATATAGCTTTGATATTGTAAATTATGTATATCCAGAATCAAAAGAAAAAGCAGAAGAGTACACGAAAGTAACTGTTGAAATTATGAATCTTTTCCAAGATTTATTCGGAGAGTATCCGTATAAAGATGAAAAGTACGGTCATGCAGAATTTGAGTATGGCGGAGGAATGGAGCATTCTACAATTTCATTTATGGGGAACTTTAGCAGATCATTAATTGCACATGAATTAGCACACCAATGGTTTGGAAATAAAGTGACTTGTGACTCTTGGAATGACATTTGGTTAAACGAAGGTTTTGCTACGTATTTATCTGGTTTGGTTGAAAATCACTTTGATGGTGAAGAAGACTTTATCAATTGGAAACGTGGAAAAATTGCAGATATCACAACTTCAAGAGCTGGTTCCGTATATGTAGAAGATGAAAAGTTAGACAATCCTGGACGTATATTTAGCTCTCGCTTAACGTACAATAAAGGAGCAATGGTGATTCACATGTTGCGCCAACAATTAGGAGATGCTGTATTTTTCAAAGCTATCAGAAATTATTTGAATGATGAAGAATTAGCGTACGGATATGCTAATACAGATCAGTTACAAACACATTTAGAAAAGGCAAGTGGACAAGATTTACAAGAGTTTTTCAACGATTGGATTTATGGTCAAGGATATCCTTCCTATGATGTAGCTTGGTATCAAGGTGCTAAAGATGAATTGAACATTACAATGAATCAAGCGCAATCAAGCAAAAAAGTAGACTTCTTTGAATCAAAAGTACCTTTCTTAGTATTAGGAATGAATGGAGAAGAGGAATACATTACGATTGATCATACTTTTGATGGACAATCTTTTGCAGTAAATTTTGACTTTGAAATTTCTGATATCATTATTGATCCAAAATTCGATTTAATCTCTCGAAATAACAGTGTTAGAATTGATATTGAAGCTGTTGCTGAATTAGAAATTCAATCTTCTATCAACAATACAGCAAATAAAACTACCTTAGTTACTGCTAAAAAATAATACGACACTACATCGTTTCTGAATAAATATGGTGAAATCCAATTATTAGCGTGCTGCTATCTTTTTTAAGTAATCATAAAAGCTTACTTTTGTGCGTTCTATAAACATTTTATATTATAAATGGGAGTATTTATTCAGATTACATCGTTTGTCCTTATCATTTCAATTCTTGTAATTCTTCATGAATTAGGGCATTTCATACCAGCAAAACTTTTTAAAACAAAGGTTGAAAAATTCTATTTATTCTTTGATCCGTGGTTTTCTATTGTAAAAAAGAAAGTAGGAGATACGGTTTATGGAATTGGATGGTTACCCTTAGGTGGTTATGTGAAAATTGCTGGAATGATTGATGAAAGCATGGATAAAGAACAAATGGAACAACCTCCACAACCTTGGGAATTCCGTTCGAAACCAGCTTGGCAACGTTTAATCATCATGTTAGGAGGAGTTATTGTAAACTTCTTATTGGCTTGGGTGATCTATATCTCAATCTTTATGTATTATGGCGAATCTTACGTTCCTGTAGACAAAATAGAGCACGGTTTACATTTTGATAGTGTTAGTGAAAAGATTGGACTCAAAACGGGCGATAAAATTATTGCCATAGATGGAGACAAAGTTGAAAAACTAGATAAATACCTTAATATTGATTTATTACTTGGTGATGAAGTAACGGTAATTCGTAACGGAAAAGAAGTAACGGTTGCACTAAGTGATGAAGGAAAAAAAGCAGCCTTAGACAGTAGAGGAAAGCAAATTATCATTCCACGATACAATACATTAGTAATTGGAGAAGTTGTAGATAGTACAAATGCAAAAAAGGCAGGTTTACTAGCAGGAGACAAGGTTATCAAAGCTAATGGAAACACTTTTGAGTTTTGGGATGAATTTAGTGATGAAATAGGAAGAAATAGAGGAAAATCTATTGCCATTCAGGTAATGAGAAATAATGAATTGATAGACATTAACGCTCAAATTCCAGATAGTCTTGGTTTAGGAGTGAGACCAGATTTAGAACTTGCTCAAGAGAAACTATCTATTACACGTGAATATGGCTTTTTTGAAGCAGTGCCAAGAGGTTTTGAAGAAACTATCAATGTATTAGTCCGTCAGGTAAAACAGTTTAAATTAATCTTTAATCCAGTCATTCAAGGATACAAAAAAGTAAAAGGTCCTATTGGAATCGTAGAAATGATGCCTTCACAGTGGAATTGGTACTTCTTTTGGAGCTTTATGGCGA
Organism: uncultured Kordia sp.; assembly: GCF_947489565.1. Lineage (GTDB taxonomy): Bacteria > Bacteroidota > Bacteroidia > Flavobacteriales > Flavobacteriaceae > Kordia. Next base: position 64,369 of record NZ_CANLEA010000001.1, read on the forward strand.
TGTTCTCTGTATGGTTAGCCTTTTTAAATATCTTGCCTATACCGGCTTTAGATGGTGGCCATGTGATGTTTTTATTATACGAAATCATTGTGGGGAAAGCTCCATCGCAAAAAGTTATGGAAATAGGGCAAATTATTGGATTCGTACTCATTATGAGTTTAATGGTTGTGATCTTTGGAAATGACATTTGGAACCTCATAAAAGGTAATTAATCAATAGGAATCGAACAGAATTAAAAAGTTTTTCAAATTTTTAAAAAAAATGTTTGTTCGAAATAAAAAATAGCATATATTTGCCCTCGCAAAAAGCAATAACACTCCTCCTTAGCTCAGTTGGTTAGAGCATTTGACTGTTAATCAAAGGGTCCTTGGTTCGAGCCCAAGAGGGGGAGCAAAGCTTTCGAAAGCCATCCATTAGGGTGGCTTTTTTTATGCGCTTACTTCTCGTGAAATTAACAATTCTTTTTACACTTATATTTTTTGATACCACTTTAAATTTTTCTGATCTACTGCTGCTTTTCAGAAAAACAAAGAATCCTATTGTCTAAAAAAGTCAATATTTTCAGAAAACAAGATACACTTTTGTATTTACGACATCACAATCAAATATGGACACTTAAAACGAGTCATATTTTAGGTATCCATACAAGAGTAAAATAAATCTTAAAAATCTTCTTAACATTTAATTAGTAGGAAAAAACACAAAATTTAGCTTAAAATTCAACGCTTATTTGAAAAATTCGACGCTTATAAAATAATGTTGTGTAAAAACAGAAAAGTATTTTCCTTTAATACCCAAAGACTAAAACGAGCTTCCTTTTCCCCAATCCTTTTTAAAGGAATTATTAATAAAAAACGTATTGTAATGATGTTAAAACAAAAAGAATCAAAGCATAAGATCAGAGATACAAAAAACTATCTTTTGGTGGGCACCAAACATCAAGGTGAGTACATAGAAAAATCAAAAATCGTATACATAGAAGCCTGTGAGTGTTACTCATGGATATATCTGAGCAATGGCTTAAAAGTACTTAGTTGTAAATCTATAGGTTATTATGAGCAGCTATTCTCAGAGAACAATTATTCCCGTACCCATCGTTCGTATTTAATTAATCTTTCTCATTTGAAAAGCTATGAGCCACGCTATCGCTTGGTACATCTAAAAGGAGAAATTGTCTTACCTGTGAGTCACCGAAAGAATCGAACGATTTCTAAAATGGTAAGTAACCAGGAATCTAGTACTCCATTTAAAATGGCAGTGTAACAACATACATCTTCAAAAAACAAAAACTAGTAAGTAACTAAAATTAAAACTTTATGAAAAAACTGATTATTGTAAAATTGTGCATGCTTTTTTGTTGCTATTTGGGTTTTTCTCAAATAAGCAACACAGAGTACAGTACACCAGCGGTTATTCCTCAAAGCCCAGAAGTAGCATCACTGCTTCGTTACAGTGAAGTACCTGTTTCGTATTACAACGGTATTCCAAATGTTGGCGTACCCATTTATACGCTTCAAGGGAGAGAGCTATCAGCTCCTATTAATTTATCATATCATGCAGGAGGACATCGTGTCACCGAAGAAGCAAGTTGGGTTGGACTGGGCTGGAGTCTCTCAGGAGGTGGTCAGATCAGTCGAACGGTTAAGGGACATCCTGACGATCATGGTCAGTATGGGTTTATCACTAATCCTTATACGGTAGATTATATCAAGCTTGTATGCGATGGTGATCCATCAGTGGCGAATGATACTAATGGATGTGTATATTACACAGGAGAAGAGGCAATCACACAACGCTTTGATTACGAGCCAGATGATTTTAACTACAGTATGTTTGGTCAATCTGGACGTTTTATGTTCAACCAAGAAAGAGATGCCACCAATCCTAAAGGTGAAATCGTTCAATTTCCGAATAAAAATGTCATTATTGAGCCTAATTACGATGGATACAAAATCATAGGTTGGACTATTACTGACACTAATGGAATTGTTTATGAATTTGTAGAAGGTAATGTATTTGAAACTGCCGAGACATTTCAAAAGAGTGCAGGCGCAATAGAGCTTTCTACTCAAGATGGTAATAGTAACAGTTATATAGAAACATGGGATTTGGTAAAAGTAACCAGTCCAAATGGAGATATCATTACTTTAGAGTATGATCATCCAGTTTTAGATGGTTTTTCATCAGCATATCCTTACAATGATATTACCACTGCTCAAGGATCACAATCACTCATTGTACACAGCAATGGAGTTGCTTTAGGAGATCAAGACAGAAAGCGTATCGAGACATTTTCTGTGACTAGACGTCATTATACGCTCCTTTCAAAAATTACCAGTAGTAAAGGCTCTGTACATTTTATACGTGATACAGCCAATCGATTAGATACTCAATCTACTAAACAACGATTAGCATCTGTAGAAGTATACAATGTCGATAATGACCTTACTCAGCGTATTAAGTTTACCCATGGATACTTTAATAGCCAACCAGTCTCAAGGAATGAGTTTATAGGGTCTAATATAGCCGATATAGCCGCAGGAGCAGATAGCTTTTTAAATAAACGCTTGTACTTGCAAAAAGTTACTTTTGAAGGACATTATGATGGATATAATTCAGCTGATGATTACAGCTATAGCTTTGGCTACAATACAGAAACTATGTTGCCAGATAAGCGCTCTTACGCACAAGATCATTGGGGATATTATAATGGCAAGAGCAATAGTAATTTAATTCCTTATCATGGCGCCGGAAATACCCAAAAAGCAAACCGTGAGGTTGATCCAGATTATAGTAGTGCGTGCATATTAAACAGTATTACGTACCCTGAAGGCGGAGTTACCAAGTTATATTATGAAAATAACCGAGGAGACGTCTATCATGTTGATACGCCTCCCTATTTAGAAGAAAAAGTAAAAGTAGCAGCACTTGCGACCAATCCACATAGCATCACCGAAAATGGAAATGCTACAACGTATGTATTCTGGTCAAATAATTTTGCGGTAAGTAACAATGCAAAACCCTCAGCGAGTGATCCAAATAAAGTACAAATGGAGTATTTCGGATTCTCCAATCGTTGTGACAATGTTGACGCCATATATACAGGAACAGATCAAATATGTGACTCCATGTTCTTTGAATTATACGAGGTAAATGGACTCAGCGAGACACTTGTTCAGCGTTATTCTATTTGGGAATCAGGTTCATTACTTGTTGATAAAAATGCAACCTATAAAGTAAAAATAGAAATTACTTCAGATGGAGATAATTACAATCTTATCGATCATTACAGTGATGTCACTTTTTCATGGTTTGAAGAAAATCCAAATCAGAACGGCGAAGTATTTGATTATTTCGGAGGCATTCGAGTAAAAGCCATCAAAACCTATGATAAGCGTAAACTTGCCTCTTATAAAAGTTTTGAATACAGTGATGGCTATATCGTAAGTCAACCATTTTATTTTTCAATTGGAAGTAATGATGTTCGTAAATATGTTTCCCAAAGTTGGGTTCCATTACAAACCACACAGTCAGGATATGCAGGATATAAAACGGTTGTAGAAAATATCCATGAGGTAGCCACTGAAACAGGTTATAGTACTTTAGATGCAGGAAGTTCTGGAATGCGACAAGTGCGACGTACGTTTTCAGCAGCCTCTACAGATATCGCTTTTCCAGGAGCACCATACACGCAAGAATGGGTTGGTGGTCATCCACTACTAGAAGAAGTGACAGGAAAGAGCAGTTCGACTACTAGCTATGTCACTTTTGCTAGTGAAAATATAGATAATATTAGAGGTTTTATCTTGCAAAGAGAATATCATTTATGGCCTTTTGATTTGGCAAGTCATAACGCTATTGTTACCTGTATGAATGGAGGTAACTGTAATATTTCAAGGAATATCTACAATATATGGCCAGGACAAAAATTTCCAGACAGACAAACGGTGGTCACTAAAGAAGGAACACGTGAGCTATCACAAGTCACTGAAACCTTCTATGAGAGTGTTCCCAATCATCACAATCCCACCAAAACTAGTTTTACCGACAGTAAAGGTGATGTGTATGAAACAGTGATTCGTTATCCTTATGAGGAGAATATCACAACACTCCTTGCAGAGAATAAACTCAATTTTCCGTTAAAGACACAGCAGTATAAAGAAGGCATACTCATGCAAACAGCGATCACTGAGTTTGGAAGTTTTACAGGAAGTGATCCAGTAGCGAATCCAACAAATGTGTTATTGGCATCTATGTCTGGAGCAAAAAAGACAAATACCCTTGAAGAGCGTGTTACCTATCATGGATATAACAAATATGGACAGGTACGTGAGGTATCAAAAACTGATGGTACGCATATCACCTATATATGGGGCTATAATTACAATTACCCTGTAGCAAAAATAGAAAATGCTACCTACGGGCAGGTATCTGCCATTGTAAATGAAGACAATATTCAAAATCTTACAGGATCAACTTTAGAAAATACACTTAATGAGCTGCGAGGTGGATTGCCTAATGCAATGGTCAGCACCTATGTATATCAACCCCTAGTTGGTGTTACACAAACCACGGATCCTAGAGGAAGAAATACCTATTACAAATATGATGGTATGGGGCGTTTAAAGCATGTATTGGATCATGACCAGCATGTATTAAGTACGAACAATTATCACTATAAGAATAATTAAAAACAGCCGTAGACAAATGAAAAAACACATATATACCTTACTACTGATTTGTGGTTTTATAACGATCATAAATGCACAGAGTACAGCTCCATTTGGTCCAGTGAATTGTGATACGTATTATTACGATTTAGACCGTGATGGTTTTGGAGGACAGACCATGTATACAGGAAGCGCAGAAGTGACTCCTGAATTTAGAGAACTTAATAAGCTAGTTTGTAATAGCAGTGACTGTGATGATAGTAATCCGCAAATAAACCCAAATACCAATTGGGCAATACTAATTGATAGTGATGGCGATGGTTTTTATGTAATTGGAAGCGTAGAGAAAACCTGCGTGCCAAGTGATCCCAATGCAGTGCTTATTGGAGAGAATGCTATCCTTGAAAACTTTTCGTACTTACAACTTGATTGTGATGATACCAATGGAAGTTTGAAACAATCAACACTTTATTATGAGGATATCGATGGTGATGGTTTTGGAGATATTGAATCTGTGATTTTATCTTGTTCAGGAAGTATACCAACCGGTTATGTAGTAAATGCTGGCGATAGTTGTCCTGATGTGTCGGGAGATTATAATGGCTGTCCTGATGTTACTACTGTAGAGGGAATCAATCAAAATAAAAATTATGTCCATAGCATCAGCTATCAAAGACCAGTACATTTAATAGAGTTATCAAATCTAGCAGCGAAAGATAAGATAGAACAGGTGACGTATTTTGATGGTATGGGACGCGCTCAAATGCAAGTGGCTATTGGACAATCACCAAAAGATGGAAGAGATATCAAAACAATTATCTCTTATGATAGTTATGGACGCGCAAATACAGGCTTCTTACCGTATGTAGGTACACAAAGAGGTGGTGGTTTTGTAAATAAACAAGTAGGAGGAGCTCCCAATACAGATGCTGAGATCAATGCAGAAATTAAAGAACAACAACAGTTTTATCACAATAAATATCCAGAGGATGTACAAAGCTTTACCACCAGCAATGGAGGACTAACTATGTTAAATAATCTGGAGAACATTCCTGAAGAGTTATTGGATGATATTGCAAATAACACCCCAGAGACAGGATTGTTATATCCGTCCTACACAACCAATACCTATGATGAAATAGATAGACCTATCCAAACGGCAGCCCCTGGAAAAGACTGGTCGTTGGATTTTAATCATACCATTAAGATGGAATATGATTTAAATGATGAAACTATTGACGGGGTAAAACGTTACGATGTATCACATCCAGCTAATGCGCCAGAGGATATTGTACTATCAGAAGGGCAACCGTACTCTACGGGAACGTTATATAAGAGTATTACCAAGGATGAAAACTGGCAACCAAACCAGCAGTATGCTACTGATCATACTACGGAAGAATTTAAAAATAAATCTGGTCAGGTAGTTTTAAAGCGTACCTATAATGGAACACAAGAATTAAATACCTATTACATCTATGATGACTTTGGAAATCTAACCTATGTATTGCCTCCAATGGCTTCAGCACAGCCAGATATCAATTCGAATAATACGCTTGAAAAGTTCTGTTATCAGTACAAGTACGACCATAGAAATCGATTGATTGAGAAAAAAATTCCAGCCAAAGGATGGGAATACATTGTCTATGACAAACTAGATCGTCCAGTGCTTACCCAAGATGTAAATCTAAGAGGAAGCAATACATGGCTATTTACCAAATACGATGCCTTAGGAAGGGTGGTTTACACAGGAAAGTATATCGACAATACCAATATCACTAGAGTGAGCTTACAAAACATTGCTTCATCTAATACTAACTTGTATGAGACTAAAAGTAATACAGTTTCTACACTGGTAGGAGATACTTATATTTTCTATAGCAATAGTGTATTTCCAAATATCGGATTAGAAGTATTAACAGTGAACTATTATGATAATTACTTTTGGGATGTAGGAACTTCTTTTGAAGCAAATTATAACCTTAACAATAATGATGGAGTCACCACTACAGGAATTGAACAAAAGAAATCAACGGGACTGACAGGTTCATGGACAAATTCAGGATTTGCTACTGAAGGAGCAATTTATGGCGATGGATACATTCAATATACTATAAAAGGAACAGAGAATCAGCGTGTAATGGTTGGACTCTCTCATGAAGCAACCGCTGGACCAATTCATTATAGTTCCATCAACTATCGTATCTATACAGGATATGGAACCGATGGTCGTATTCGTGTCTATAAAGACGGGAACTTAGAATCTTTTCCGAATACCTATTGTGTTATTGGAGATACCTTTAGAGTAGAACGCTCTGGGAATCAGATTCTATTTAAAAAGAATGGAGAAACCTTTCATGCAGTAACAACGGATTATACTGGAACACTTGTTGGAGATGCATGCTTCTATGATCCTGACACTGCTATTGAAAACGTATATATTGGATATTCCGTAATGGGACAAACCTTTACACAAAACGTAAAAGGATTGGCAACAGGAAGTAAAGTACGCGTATTAGATACGGGTGATTGGATTACAACGGTATCGTATTATGATGAAAAAGGACGAGCAATTCATACAGCGTCTCACAACACCTATTTAGACACGAATGAAGCAGTAAGTAGTTTGTTAGATTTCACCGGAAAAGTACTCAAATCAAATATGACACATAAGCAAATAAGCAATGATCCTGTAGTAACCAACGATGAATATATTTATGATACCAATAACAGATTGTTGTATCAAACCAAACAAATCAATAATGAGGACAAAGAGCTTATTGCTAGAAATCATTATGATGAACTTGGACAATTAGTTCAAAAGCAAGTTGGAAGTAGTTTGCCTGAGATTAGTAGTTATGAGAATGTAAATAACATTACCCAAGACAAAGACAAGCTTACCAAAACATCTGCTAATGGATGGGATAGTGGAGTCAATACAACTACAACCATTATGGGTGATGGATACCTAAGCTATATGCTACCTCAATCCACTAAAACGATGATGGTTGGACTCTCTGATGTAGTAGGTGATGATAGCTATCAGAGTATTAAATATGCCATCTATACCACATCTGTTGGAGGGATTCATATTCGAGAGAATGGAACTACACTTTGGAATGTCTCCACCTATGTAGGAGGTGATACTTTTAAAATAGAGCGTCGAGGAAGTACAATCTATTATCTAAAGAATAATGAGATCTTCTATATCTCAAACTCAGTGGATAATGGAACAGCACTGCTTGGTGATGTAGCCATGTTCCACAATGATGGAAATATCAAGGATTTAGTACTTATCGATCTTGAAAAAGAGCTACAAGAGGTAGATTATACTTATAACGTACGCGGTTGGCTTAAAGGTATTAATGATGTAAAAAATCAGGGAGACGATCTCTTTAGTTTTGCCTTAAAGTACAACGACACCAGTGATCCAACCAAACAGTTATTCAATGGAAATATCTCTAGCACATTATGGAAAACCAAAGGGCAAGATAGCTCACTAAAAGATTATGTTTATGGCTATGATCCGCTGAATAGAATCATTAGTGGTATGGACAATACTGGAAACTACAACTTAGACGAAGTGGAGTATGATATGAATGGGAACATCAAACGTTTACAACGTAGTGGACACAGAAATGAGGCTTTTACTGATTTTGGAGTCATGGATCAATTGGTATATGAGTACAATGGAAACCAATTAGAAAAAGTAACGGATGCTACGAGTATCGACTTTGGATTTAAAGATGGAACTAATACAGGCGATGATTACAGTTATGATGCCAATGGAAACATGGTGGAAGATAAAAATAAAGGGATTACTAGCATCACTTACAATCATTTAAATCTTCCGACACAAATTACATTTGATAATGGGAGTACAATTACGTACTTTTACGATGCAGCAGGTATAAAGCAACAGAAAATTGTAAATGACCAGAGTAATGAAAGTCAACAAGACACGTATTACGCTGGAAATTACATTTACAAAAAATCAAATGCACAAACCGCTGCTGCACTTACGTTCTTTAACAGTGAAGAAGGCTATATAGAGCCGCAATTTGATCCAAATAAGCCAACAAAGATAACTGGTTTTAACTATACGTATCAGTACAAAGACCATTTAGGAAACATTCGACTTTCCTATGAAGACATTGATGGAAATGGAGTTATCAAAGCAGATACAGAAATCAAGGAAGAGAATCATTATTATCCTTTTGGACTCAAACATAAAGGGTATAATAACCAGATTACTGGAAGAGATCATCAGTATGAATTTGCAGGAGAAGAGCTTGAAGAAGATTTAGGAAAAAATACAGTTGCATATCAATGGAGAGATTATGATCCTGCAATCGCTCGTTTTAACAAAATTGATAGATTTTCTGAAAAGTATACTGATTTAACTCCATATCACTTCTCTGCCAATAGTCCTTTGTATTTTAAAGAAATTAAAGGAGATAGTATTAGGCTAGTTTTTGATAACGATAGAACAAAAATAAAATACGAGACAGAGGTTAATAAAGGTACTGGAGGTTTTTATGAAGTGCAAATTGACTCTGACGGAAAAGTTACTGGCTTAAAAGCAACAGACAAAGAAGGGGAAATGACAGAAGAGCAAAAAGCATTTTATGAACTATATAAAAATGTTGCTGATAGTGAACATGCTGTAGAAATGAAAGTATGGGGAAGGTCTGTTGATGTTAATGTTGGAAGCTGGGCTCTTAGTAAAATAGATATGTCAGATATCCAAGCATTTGATGAAGCGGGAGAAGGAGGTTCTACCAGTGCTGGTGCTCTTATTCATGAAACTGTAGAGCAACATGAAAAAATTAAAAATGGTTTTAGACCCGGAGAATTAGCAACAGAAGGTTATGCTCCTGCACATGAAATAGCCATACAGGCAGAAAATAGAGTAAATGGAAATGTTAGAAATGGTAATGAGTATACTGAAAAAGATGGAACCGTAACTGTGCAGAGAATAATTCCAAATACATTAACAGGTAAAAATAAAGTTACAAAGAAGAAAAAGAAAAAATCATAAACAATGAAAAAATCAAGTTTAATATTACTATTAATAACCTCAATATTTTTTATTGGATGCGAAAGAAAAGAGTCTAAAAACTGTAATGAAAATATAGAGTTTAAAGATGCATTTATGTCTAGTGTTTCTAAAATAGAAGAATACACTTCTGGGAAGGGAACAAGAAAAGATTTTGATAATAGTTTAAAATTTTTGTCTAAATATGTGAAAGTTTCTTTTGAAGATATGATGAATTATTCAAATGAATATACCAATATTAATGTATTCAAAAAAGATAAAGAAAATTGGTTAAAATGGTATGAAGAACAAAAATGTAATTATATCAAATTTCAATAAAACTAATTCTATAACTATTTTTTAGAAAAAAAACCGCTCACAATAGATTTGTGGGCGGTTTTGCTTTTCAGCATATTCAGTTATTTTATCCAAAGTTTTTCACTCTTCTCAAGTAAGTGCTCTGTTAAACCCGTCTTGTGGGTAATGGTACAGATTAGTTGATTAACTAATTTAAAACTATAATTAATTGTAAAACAGTAAATTATAAATAGATTTATACTGTAAAAGGATGAACATTATGTTCATCCTTTTCTTTTTTAACGCATTTAAAGGTTTTAAAATGCGTTTTTTTCATCTTAGTGGTTCAAATTAGTTGATGGAAAAATATGAAGTGTAAAAAGTGTAAAGGTCTAGCAGTTAAAAATGGCAAACAATCAAGCGGTAAGCAAAGTTATTATTGTAAGGCTTGTAAGCACAGTTTTCAAAGAAGCTATAATTATAATGCTTACAAAATTGATACGAATAAAAATATTTATCAGTTGCTAAGAGAAAGTGTTGGTGTTACTGCAACTTCTCGTCTACTTTCTATATCAAAGACTACGATCATTAAACGCATAAAACAGATGGGTTGTTTGATAACAAAACCGTTATTTAATGAACATCATCAATACTATGAACTTGATGAAATGCGAGTAGTAGTTGGCTATAAATTAAATGAAGCTTGGATTACCTATGCAATCAATAGATACACCAAAAAAATCATCAACTTTATTGTAGGTAGAAGAACCAAGCGAAATATTTCTGTAATTACAAAATCAGTGCTTCAACTCTACCCGAAAATGATATTTACTGACCGATTAAAAACATATAAAAGCTTAATTCCCAAAACTCAACATGACACGAGAAAGAAAAATACAACAGTCATTGAAAGACACAATTTAACCTTACGCACACACCTAAAACGTCTCTCAAGAAGAACAATTTGTTTTAGTAAAACCTTTGAGATGCTAGAAGCGACCTTAAAACTCTATCTTTGGGGTTATCAATTAAAGTTTTGAGAAATATTCTATACTTTGTTGATCATATCAAGTAACGCTCTTTTATTTCCTTTGTAACTTTTGTTGAGTAAATTATTCTCATATTCATAATAGTTAATCATCGCTTTTTTGTAGCCAATAATAATTTTTTCACTTATAGGGTTTTCTGAAAATGCAAAAAAGATAATATGAGCATCAGGAGAATTAATACTCGATGGAAATTTACTGTGTTTTATCCAATCAGTAAATGCTTTTATATCGGTATCATTGAAATTAGTAGTAGTGACAAATTTTTTAAAAGTCATTATATAAATATGAATTATTTCAAAAATACAGAATTGTATTAAAAAAAACACCTCCATCTTTCAGGAAGTGCTTAAAATATTTAATTGTTATTTGAGCCACAACTCGTAGCTCTTCTCATAACCTATCCAATTGTTGTTCATATCAAAACCACGATTGGCAAGTTCCCAACGAATCATTAGCTTGAGCGGAATTTTTGTATGAAGAATAAACCTAAGTAATTCGCCATTCATTGTGGAAAACACACCACGCAGTTCTTCCCACATGCCCACATAATCTTCATCCATACCAATCATTTTCAAATGTTCGTATGAAATATTGGAATAATCTTGTGGTAATTTTTCAAATGTTTCCCCTTTAAAAGTTGGATGATTCTTTGGTACAACCAAATAATCTCCACGACTACTTTGAATCACACCAAATTGTGAGCCTTCTACTCGATGACTAAAATTTAGCCAAATAGCATGATCAATCGCTTTTGTTAGACTTGGATGTCTGGGGAGTTTGTTTTCCATTAGCTTTTGGTTTTTGTGGTTCTGTTTTTACAGTTTTCACTTCCTTTCTTTTTTCAAGAATCTCTTTACTCCAATTATAGGTTACATAGCTAATGACAAACATATCATCAGCGATAACATTTAGGAGTTCTTCATTTTCCATTTCTACTAGGTTGTATTCTTTCGGAATACTTCCGTTGTAAATAGAAGTGATGATTTCAATGAGTTCTTTTCGTTTGAAGTATTTAATCAACAGGGAAGTGACTTCTAGTGTATTATTTTCAGTACTTGATCTTCTCTTTAAAATTCCTGAGAAGATTTTTAATAATGATTTTTTTGTATCATCCATAATGTTTAAATTTTTAATTGTGTTTGTGGAATATTATTTTAGGTTAAATACACAGGAATGATCCTAAGATATTTTTCATCATGCATCGCTAACTTTTTAACTGTAGCTAGAGAAGACTTAGCATCTTCAACCGATACATAGTATTTCTGATTATTGAAGTTTATGAGTTCCTTGGTATGTAACTCTGGATTGATATACGCGAGAATAAATACCATAATCATATTGCTTTGTATCGTTCCAAGATGTGAACTTCATCTTTTTGAAATGTTCCATTTTCAACACCAGAGTGCATCATTTCAAATGCGTCTTCTACGGTTTCAAAGAAACGTTTGGGAGGACTATCAACTTCATACACATTTTCTTGGGACACACTAACATCATAGATACCATATACTCTAGTAATTTTTCCTGCTTTTTGTTGCAAAGACATATAATTGCTGATGTCATACTCATCCCATATGATAATATCTTTTTGACCTAGATAATGTGTTTGATGTCCTAATTGTTCCAAGGTATTGTAAACACCACGAGGATTAATATGATCATGAGTAGATAGTTCTTGCTCCCACTGATTTATGTAGTGACGAAGAATATATAACTCATCATCAATGACTTCCAAGAGTTCTTTATGACTTGCTGTGTCTAAGTCTTCTACTTGTTGCAATCCAATATCTCCAAACATGAAGTCAAGGATTTTCAAAAGTTCCTCACGCGAGAAGAAATTTTCAAAGAAGGAACTCATTTGCGGATGCTTTTTCTCTGTAAGCTGTTGTTCGTAACAAGACAAAAAATGTCTTAGTACCGTTTGCGTTGTAATATTCATTTGTAAAAAGTTTTAAAAGTTTGTGATTTAGTTTTCTTTTACTTCGCAGTGATTCATAATCGTTGCGAGTAAATAGTTGTAATCTTTCGATTTCGCTTCTTCAATGACAGCATCAATTTCTTCACGAGTCCAGCCTTCTTTTTTGGCTTGTGAGCCAAAGAGTCCCATGATGACATAGGCGTTTCCGTCTTTTCCGACAAGGTCTAAGTTGACCGTTTTGTTTACGATTTTTTTCATGTGTTATGTAATTTTAGTGAGTAAATCTTTGAATGGTACTTCTTTGAAGTAGAGATCGCGTTCAATGGTCAGTCCAAATGGGCGTTGTATTGCTTCCATTTCATCAATAGAGAAATATCCCCATTCATCGAATGCTAATCCTGTAACATAGCCATAGCAGATGCTTGTTTCAGGATCATATTCAGTTGCGTACCATGTTCCTGATCCAGCAGGATCAAAGAATTTGGCAATAACAAGAGGATCTTTCTTTTGCGGACCAACTTCTTTGAATCGCTTTTGTAATTCATCATTGATGAGTTTCATAGATATTAAATTTTAAAGGTTTGTATTTGTTTTTTAGATTGCGTAGTTTGCTACGAGTACCTCAGTCTTTCGAGGTCTGGTTTCTCCTGCTTGTGCTTTTTTGGCAGAAAGAGGCTTATCAAAAGATTTGATGTGCCAACCGTTTTTCTTGATGTATTCTTGGAGTATTTCTGATGGATACGAGGAAAGCAGAAACTTTCCTTTTACACTCTTAAGAGTGTTTAATAAATTCTTGTAATCAACTTCAGTGTATCCGTCATAGTGACCTTGATTACTATTAATGTATGGCGGATCAACATAATGGAACGCATCTTCAGTGTCACGAGAAGTAATTACCTGACAGGCATCATGTGATTCAATTTGAGTGTTCTCCAATCGCTTTACAATGTCATCAGTAAACTTGATTTTCTTTTGCTTAAATGCTTTTACCTGACTAGCACAGCGAGAATATCCAAATGATCCAACTTTTGAAGCAAATCCTAATTGGGTTGCGATGTAAAATGCCCAAGCGATCTGCAATTTTGAAAACAGATGTGGCATTCGATAAATGGTAAGTGCTACTTTATAACTTGCACGTGAAAAGGGTGTTGCTTCAATTTTTTGTTTAAGGTTGTCAAAGTCTGTTTTACAGACTTCATAGAAAGTCACAATAATGTTATTGCTGTCATTTATAATTTCAGACTCGGCAGGCTCTTTGGCAAAGAATACCGCTCCACCACCGAAGAAGCTTTCAGTATATATTTTATGAGGATGAATCAATGGAAGAATATGTTTGAGCATATTGATCTTACCACCGTAGTAGGATATAGGAGTTTTAAGTTTTGACATATACAGGACAATGGGATTAGAGAAATAATGAAGTCTGTATAAATCTTTTTAAATTGTTGAAGTGTCGTTATAAAATCGTATCTGCACTAAAGGGAACTGATGGTTTGCCATCAATCATTAATCTTAGGTATATAGAATAGTTGGCTAGGGAAGTGAAGTCAGTAGTACTAAAGACAGGATAAAATTCTTTTGCCATTAAGTTGGCATCCGTAATTCCAAGTCTGAAGCATACAATCGTTCCCACGTTTCCAAGCACACTATTACGTACTTCAATATTTAATTGATGGAGAAATTGGTTGGCGAGAATAAGTCCAATTTTGAACTTACGAATCTGCGCAAGCATTTCAGAGATAAGTTCGGTACTCGATAAAATTTGAAACTCATCGATATATAAAAAATAGGGAACTCGCTGATGCTCTGGAATATCAATTCGAGAGAAACAAGCAGATGCTAGGGAAGTCAGAAGTAATCCGCCAAGAATATTGGCAACATCGCTTCCAACGTGTCCTTTAGCCAGATTGATAATCAAAATTTGATTTGTATCTATGATTTTTCTAAGCGAAATCTGTTCATCATTTTCAACAAGAACTTTTTTGATGATTCGATGCGATAGTAATGCACCAATCTTATTCATAATTGGAAGCAGATCATTCGGTTTATACTTTGGAAATTCTTTCTCCCAAAAGAGGAGAATCTCCTCAGATGAAATATGTGTAAGGCATGAGTTTCGATATGACGTATCATGCATGATTCTTAAAATATCAGACAAATTTGCTTTTGGTTGTTCCAAGAGAGAAAGTAAAATCATTCTTAGAATGTGTTCCATTTTCATTCCCCAAGCTGACTTCCAATTACGCTTAAATATTTCTAAAATATTAGATACAACAAGGGAACGTTTTGCAGCACTTACTTTCCTTAGCGGATTATATCCAAACGGTATTTCAGGATCAGTCACATCAAAATAGATAAGTTTCCGATCTGGAAAACGATCTTGAATGTTTGCTACAATTTCAGTTGAAGCATCTCCGTGCAAGTCCAAAAATGTAAATCCACGCCTAGCTTCTACATCTTGCATCATCAGTACTTTTAATAGTGTCGTTTTACCACTTCCACTTTTGCCAAAGCAATAAAAATGTAACATTCTATCTGCCTGTCTGATGCCAAATAATTTTCCATCACTTCTAAAATTAGTTCTTGCGAAATAGCTGATATCGTTCAAATTATTGAAAAAGAACATGGCTTTATGGCTAGTAAATGAATAAGGATATTGAGTTGTATTTGTCAATTTTCATGGACAAAAAAAGGAACTACTTGCTTTTTTTAAATGCTATGGTAATTTTTAGAAATGCTTGAAGATATTTTTTGCGTGCTAACTTATACCTATTATATCATATTTAGACGTATCAAAAATCTTTGGCTAATCATCGTAAGGGGAGCATACAGTCCTTGCAAAAAAATCATTTATGAAATACACTATTACAAGCTATTTTAATACAAACAAAATTCCGTTGGGCGAAAGCCTCGTTATTACTTTTTTGTGATAACTAAAACGACAGCGGCGAGTTTTTTCATTTTTTCTAATTTTTGAATTGGAAATATGAAAGACCCGCTCAGATCGTTTTTGGCGGGTCTTTTATGTTTTATGAATATTCAAAAATCTATAGCGACTTATTTAAACTGGAAAAGTGGTCACACCAAACACAGTTATGTTCCTTACAAACGTCAATTAAAACTATTTGCTGAATACCTAGAAAATCGTGGAATAACAGTATTAAATATGATTACCAATGACCATATCATTGCTTACCATAACTATATGGAAGAAACTGGATATAAAGATGCTACTATCGCATATTCCGCTAGAATCCTTAGAAACTATTTTTGGTTTTGGAAGGGAAGAAAAGAGACTAGCGTAATCAATGAAGAAATTAAACCTCCAAAATTTATAAATACTGAAAAAGATGTTGTTACAGAGGAAGACTTTGAACAATTAACGATGGTACTTGATGATCGTTATGCAGAAGATTTAGTTAAGAAATTAGTGCTACATCTTTTATGGGATACTGGAATGCGAGTGAGTGAACTCTTAGATATCAAACTTACTGATATTAGCAAACAAGGGAAGCAAGGACTTAGAACTGCCAGAGTTAGAACTCGAAAATCTATGCGATATAATTTAGTTGTTTGGGGAGCAGACACCAACGTATTACTTAATAACTACTTGGGAATTCGCTTATGTATGAATACCGATAGTAAATACTTACTGATCAATCCAAAAACAAAAGAACGATATACTCCAAGAAGCATTCAACGTTGGATAAAACAAATCACAGAGATGACTCTGATTGACAAGAACATTACTCCGCATAGTTTCAGACATGGAAAGGCTAATAATATTTTAGAACAAGGCGGAAATATGAGAGATGTATCAGCATTACTTAGACATGTATCTCCAACATCAAGTTTTCATTACTTACAGTTATGTGAAAAGCGTTATAAGGAAACCGCAGGACGTTTTCTTAAAACCGCAGTATAAATTAAAAACAATCCGGAGCAGATTGTTTTTTGTTTGTAGCTAGTGTATAATCCATGATAAGTACCTTTAACTAGTAAGTATAGTTTATGAACTTAAATGTTTTATTACAAATTAATGCTTTGTATTAAAATAGCTAAACTTAGTATCAGATGCCAATGCCCTCAAGTAGGGTATAAAAATTTACCATTGTAACGTCGTAAAATATATGGTATACGATACGTATGTCGCATAACCTTAGAAGGGTTTTACGACATACATACATCTAAATTCATAGATTATATTGGAGCAATCCTAAGGTTACTGGTACATTAAAATTTAATTTATAATGTCAAAATTTTATAATGTAGTAGTTAAAAAAGTAATTCCTGATAGTAAGGAAAAAGCTATTTATCACAAAGTAGGAACGGTAAAAATCACCAAAAATGGCGGTTGGTTTTTACAGATGTATCATCAGCCAAATACGGAGTTTATGATCTTTCCAAATCATAATGAAACCTTACCAGTAATTGAATTTACCGATCATGAAGCTTAACAATACTACCGCAGTTCCGAATGCCTTTTTTGATAAGCAAATGACTGAATTAAGCGGTTCTGCAATTCGCGTGTATTTAAAAATTATTCGTAATACCATTGGTTGGCGTGATCCAAGTGGACGTATTAAAGGACGTGATTGGATTGCTCATTCTCAATTTGAAAAAACAGGAATTTCCAATCGTAGTGTCACAAGCGCTATTGAAGAACTCCTTCAAAAAGAACTTATTACCGTTACGGATTATGTTGGCAATTCACTCAACAACCCTATAGAGCGTAAAAAAGCTAAAAGAGTCTACTACTCCATTGTAGTGGATAACCTTGAAAAAATTGCACTCCAGACCGAAAAAAACGACCAAAACAAACCGCAAGAATTGCGGACTACAAAAGAAAACTTTTTACAAAATTACAACGCAGAAAATGCAAGTCCAGACCAAAGAAGAATTAAAGAAATACTAGAGCAGGAACGGCGCAAGCAAATTCAAAGAGATTGCTGGGTATAATTTATTTTTTGGAGCGTGTAATTTCCCTAAAGGAAATTATAAGGGCTATCTGTTAATAATTGATCTATTTGGCTATTGTATTAAAGATTTCAAGTTGATGCTTTATATTTTTGTTTAAAAAATCACTATCTAGAATATTAACTATATCAAATATTGAAATACCATAATCTAAGTATGCACTGATGATCAATTGTGATTTCAATTTTACTTCATTAATGTTTATCTTTTCTAACTCATCTCCCTTTAAACGTAATAAATAATCGATTAATAAAGACCAAGATGCAACATCTGATTTGTTAGTATTCATAAGAACATCTAAATTATCAAATAAGAGCTTTTCTGTTTTTTCTTTATATTCAGGATAATTGTCTTTTACTTTATAACAAGCTAAGCAGAACTGAACAGATGTTCGTAAGTCAGGTACTTGATTTAATCCTAATGGAATGCCAATGCGGTTTTCTTCCCATATACTGATTAGTTTAGGAAAAAGAAGTTTGATAATTTCATTTAGTTCTTTTTCAGAGTTATAATGATCTAAAAGTCCGTCAAGAATATCTACTGTAAAACAATACTTTCTGTCATCATTACTAGAGATAAACCACCAATTTGAATTGTTAATAAGATTTTGTGACAACCAATTTAAACCAAATTTCCAAAATTTATCGAGAAATAAATCAGACTTATCATATTCAATATTATCTAATAAATTTGCTTTCTCAAAAGCTTTTAAAGTATTTAAAACATAGGCAGTTGTTAGTGGATCAGCATTCTGATCAATATTTGGAGGTTCTGCAGACCAAGACCAAGAATTAGTCATTTGATTAATAACATAAATGATACTCTCTAAAGCTAAGTTTAAAGATTTTCCATGTTTTAATAAAAACAAAGCACCTGTAGCTGTATGGCGAGTGTGTATTCTAATTCCAGTTTCTGGCACATAACCCGAACCTATATCTTTTTTCATACCAATACCACCATTTTTGGAAGATCTTCGATTTAATAAGTAATTTTTGAAGTCAAGAAAAAATGACTCAAACTCGTTTATTTCAAATTTATCTAAAACATTCATAACCCAAAGACTAACAGTAACACTACCGGGGTCTTTGTGTCCATAACTTTGAGATGATGATGCTAACGATCGACCCCATACCCCTATCGGAAATCTATCTAATATCAATAATAAAAGAGCGTCTTCAATAATCCTTTCAATATTGTTTTTAGAATATATTTCAGAACAAGTTTTGAAAATGGATTTTAGATTTGATAATTGATCATAGATAAGATCTTCTTTCTTATTCAAAGATAATGTCCAATTTTTAGTTGAAATTTTAATTGGTGAAATACTTAAATTTTTAGTTAGTGAAGACTCTTGAAGTTCTTTAATCAATTTATTACATTTTATTTTATCCTCTACTGATAATCCAGTATTTGGAATTGGTATAAAACATTTAAAGAAATTCTTTAAATACAAAATATTATGATTTTGCATCTGATCAGTCCCATTAGATGAAGAGCAAAAAAAGAATGCTAGGAAAGAGCGTAAGGTTCTAACAGGAAAGATTCCCAAACGAATTTCGTTATTTAATTTATCATCATCAATATTAGCATTAATAACAAATTTTCTGTATTTCTTTATTGAATTATGCGGATTAGCTTTAAATACTTTTCTTCTGATTTGATTTTCTTTTTCTTCAAAAGATTTGATCTCAGTTCTAATAGCTAAGCCAATGTTAATATTACGATTGGTGGGCACAAGATTTTGAATAAATTCTTCATATTTCCCATCAATAACCTTAAAGAGTTTTTCACTAGCCATATATAAAAATACAATTTCTCAACTAATTATTTCACTGTTTCGACTGCTGATTCGACATCAAACAGATGATTATTGAAAAGAGCTATTATTTTAAGGGAATTCGATCATTAATTTAATTTCTAACTGTCTGATTCGCTCACTGTTTCCATTGATACTCTCTGCTTTGTTTTAAATATTTGCTACATATAAATAAATGTTCATTTTCATGTTGTAAAATCAACTCCTGTTTCAGTAAAGCGTTATAAAAAAAGTCCCATCCAAAATGAATGGGACACCCATCTGTAATAGACAGGGCTGATTTCCTTAATCTCACCTAAGGAAAGTATCAACTAATCTTAAAGTTGCTGTAACAACTATTTAAGATCTAAGTGTACTATACAAGTAATATATGTATATGTACAGTCATTGATACTGTACCTAAGTGACTTTGTGGATAACTGAAAGTTAACCTAAAAAAGTTACAGAATATGAAAAACAAAAAATCAGGTGTAAAAGATGAACACCGTAAAAAATCACAGCAGTACTTAACTGCGATAAAAGAGATGATAAAAACACCATCTCTTCGAAGACTGGGTTTCGAGAAACTACAAATTATCGATCACGAAAGCCTTCCAAAAGACCTTCACGTACAATACTTGTACATACGTTGCAGATACCACATTTTTGAATTTGAATACACATTCAATATCGAGCATCTTGAATTTGCGAACGATTGCACAGATGAAATGGTTGCACTAGCAAAAGAGAATGATGTACCATTAAAAGCTAAAAAAGTATTTCGTTCGTGCCAGAGTGAAATACTTGTTATCGCTCCACATGAAAAAAGTAGATACACGAAAGTACTTCCACGGGCGCGCCTTGTATCTCACCAATATTTCGCGAAAGCGATTTAAAGACAATCGGCAATTTGAGTGGCTCTATATGGAGTTGACCAAATAAAACTTTTAACAGCACCTCTGTAACAGGAGGTGCTTATTCCACCACATAATTTACAACAAACGCATCGTAAAAAATCCATTTGGTAACACAACCAAACAGGATAGATAAATCACACACGTATTTCAATCACATCAATTCTATGAAAACACAAAAGACAAGATCGCCAGTAGATCATAAACAAACTGCTAACAAAAGACAGTTGAACCTAAACCATCTTTTAAAAGAATGGTGGAAAAACAATCACAACAATAACTTAAAATCATAATCGTATGAAAAACAAAAATCACAGCGCCAACATCGTGTACACCAACAGCAAAGCGGATAAGCTACTGGCTGTTGAAATCCCTATTGCTACAAAAGATATTGTGATACATTCACAGGACTTAGCAGTAAAAGAACTTCCTAAGCTGAAAGATTCGCTCAAAATGTACTTACCTATGATTGTTGCACCATTTCAGGCAATCCTTGAAAATGTACATCAGCTTATCGGTGCAAAACGCGCCGTAGCAGATAAAGAAGCAATTGAAGAACAGTACGCAAAGGAGCAGCAACTGCTGACGGATAAATGTAATGATCTTAGCGAAGACCTTCGGGTAGCCAAGAAAAAAGAACGCGAATACAATAGCAACTTAGGACATGAAATTCGTAACTGGCATATTGCACTGTTCTTCTTGGTGTTGCTTTCCTTTACAGAGATTCTGTTAAATTACAAGATTTTTTTATTGATCTCCAGCACAAGTATTGGAGCATTAATATCAAGCTTGGGTCTGGCTATTTCGTTCTTCATTATTGCGCATATTTTCCCAACGATTTTAAGATATTTTGAAAGACGTTGGGTCAAATGGTGCGTGGGACTTGGCATTATTTCATTTGTTTCTGGTCTGCTCTATAGTTTTTCAAAGCTTCGTCTGAGTTACACGCAAACGATGAATGATGGTACTACTGATAATGTTTCAGAGTTTAATTTTCTCATCATCAATTTGACGCTGTTTCTCTCTGGAGTTGCACTGACGCTCATCTACAAGCCTACGAAAAAAACGTTCTCAGATTACTATAAGCATAAGCGCATCGGGAATCAGATTAAAAACCTGAATAGGGAATACAAAGAAGCAGAAAAGCGACTGATGACACTCGAGCAGGAAAAAGGTGAAAAACTCAGCAAACTTGACGGCGTACTGCTGATGGCACACCACTACGAGCAAGTCATCTCTGCCGCCTATCTCAAAGCATTTGCACTGTGGTGCAACGAGAACCTTATTACGCGCAAGGATAAAGTTCAACCGCAGGCATTCTTAGAAACTCCTACGCCACTGACTACCTATTTTGATAAGGTAGAATTTCAAACAAATACATCACATCAATCTTCAAACCATTAAAAACACCTCCTATGAAAACAACATATCTATTACTGATAACACTTCTAAGTATCGCTTTTACAAATTGCACCGATAGCATTACGCCAAAGATGCATTTTCTCACATTTGCTATTGATCAAACAGAAGGTATTCCTTTCTCGTTATCATACGATCAGGTATTGCAACCAATGCAGGATGTACCCCTTCATGATGGCATTGAACTGTCCATTATCACAATTACGGATTTTCACTACGCTGATAAATATAGCCTGATTACAGGTACTGGAGAAATAGGTTGGTTTGCTAATGATCATGAACGGTTACTAGAGCGAAAGAAACTCTTTGCTTCGTTTAGAGAAGCACTCACACCGTTTTATACCGATACTACGCGCACCAATCGCTCCGATATTTATCGCGTAGTGATTAAAGAAGTGAATGAACTGGCACAAAAGTCAGGAAGCAAAACACTCATTATTGATTCCAATTTACAGGAGCATAGCTTCTTTTCAGTCTACAACAAGACGCATCTGCATCAATTGTTTCATAACCTTGATGCCGTAGTAAAACGTTTTGAATCAGCGCACGTACCGCATGATGATCTCTCAGGGATTACCGTCATTATTGCGCAGAGTCCAACACCAGAAGATCAAAAACTGTTCACTCAACTTTTAAGACTCTACAAAAATATTTTGGAACCGCGTGGCGCAACGCTACAGGTAGGTATGGATAGGCATATTCATATTAACTAATATCAGTATGAACGATTCATTATTCCTTCGTTTTGTAAAAGCAGTCTTCGGACTGCTTTGGAAACTGTTCTTAAACCTGCTATATCTAGCAGGGCGAATACTAGAAGTATGCATTACCGCACTGAATAATCTATTAAAAAACTACATCTAAAAATGAAACAGATTTATCCTATTATAGAAAATGGCTTTGAGATACTGGTAAATGGTTTGGAAGATGTACTAACGTATCTGAATCCAAATAAACACCGACTCAAAGGACAGTTTATGCGAGCAGGGAAGATTCTCTCTTCCAGAAACAAAGGCTTTAATCTCAACGGGAAAAGCATTACACCTAAACTCTCCATGCAGGGTGTACTTATCAATGGAGAAACAGGCAGTTTCAAAACCGCAGGTGTTGTGGTGAGAAGTGTCCTAACGGTACAGGGAAGTCAGATCATTCATGACCCATCCAAAGAGCTTTTTGAAAAGACAAGCGGCGCATTAGCTGAAAAAGAATATCATATATTACAATTGGATTTTTCATCTCCTAAGACATCACTGAGATTTAATCCAATGCTTAGAGCTACTAGCAAAAGCCAAATAACCCAGCTAGCGACCAATCTGGTCACCATCGGCTCAGAAGATGAAGCAGACTCGTTTTGGAATACCAAAGCCATAGAAGTACTCTATGTCCTTATTTCAATATTAAAGACCCAAGAAAAGCAGTATCAGACCTTATCAAACGTAGTATATCTCCTTGACATGATGCAATCTACCGAGTACAAAGGACTGGTGGATCAGCTTTTTGCAAAGTATGCCAGCGAAGCACTTTTTGTGAAATATACTTCTGTTACCTCACAATCGGACAACACTTTTTCTTCTATTGTGTCCACGGCACAAAGCGCAGTGCAAATTTTTGCCTTAGATGAAAACATTGCTGAGATTACCTCAAGTGATACCATTGGAGATTTTGATTCCATCCGCAATGAACTCACAGCAATGTACTTGCATTCAAGTACTGCCAAAATGAGGTATTACAGCAAAATTACCAGCATCTTCCTCTCGCAATATTTTGAAAATTTCTTTGAGGATTTGCCAAGTAAGGAGATGCATGATGTGTATTTTCATTTGGATGAAACCCCCATTTTATCAATCAGTTCCTTAGATATTATCGCCAGTAATATTCGAAAATATCGAGGCGCATTGATGTGTGTCTGCCAGAACGCTCAGGCTCAGTTGACTGCAAAATATGGGAAACGTGCGGATGCTATTATCAGTAACCTCAGAACCAAGGTCTATTTATCAGCAGACCTGCAAACTGCTACGGCACTTGAGCGAATCCTTGGTCGTTATGAATTTGAAGACAAGCAGGATAAAGACAAAATGAAATCGCGTGCAGTATTAAACGCTGATGAAATAATGAGTCTACCAACCAACAGGGCACTTATTTTAGTCTCTGGTATGCGCACCATATTTGCACGTGTAAAGCCATATTTCAAAGTAAAGGCATTGCGAGAATTATCAGAACTACCGCCATACGCGTCTAATGCGCATATTGGTACTGACACCATTGCATTATTACCACTTGAAGAACTCTTTCCAAAAACAGACACTGATGAAACCAACTAGTTTTACCTCAGTACATGATTATCTTGATCAACTTTTTAAAGGAGGCAATCCAAGTAAGGAAGACATTATTCTTGCCAAGAAGAACTACTGGCGAGCGTATAACACCGATTTGAAACGTAGGAAGCGATCTGCCTGTCCTACGTTCCAAATCTCCTTTTCCAAAGATGAATTGTTACGCATCAAAGAGAAACTACAACAAGGACAATCAGTATCAAAATACATTTATCAGCTGGTAAAACAGCATATTGAATCGCACACTATTCTGCCATCAAAAGTAAATACTGCTGTTATTGAACAGCAACTGTTTTTAATTAGTGAATACCTACGTGAGTTACTCGATTATGAAGATATTGATGCAGAAAAAATCACAGAACTTGAAAACCATATTCAAACCTTAGAAACGGTAATACAAGAATCTTTATGATTATAAAATCCAAAAGTTACAAGCATGACAAAGCCTATACAACAGTAGTAGATTATGTGATGCGAGAATCAGAGCAAGATAATAGTTTTGTCCTAACGCGATTTATCAAAGGAAAGAATCCATCTAATGCTGAAATCTCCAAACAGTTTTTAGAAAATGAAAAGCACCGTGTGAATCCACGAAAGAATAATGTAAAACTGTATATGGAGATTCTCTCGTTCCACGCTCATAATGCGAAAGATTTGACGAATGACAAGCTCAAGAAGATTGCACGTAAATACTTGTCATTACGTAGTCCACACTCGGTAGCACTAGTTACCGTGCATCGAAAGGAAAAAGACCATGTACATCTTCACGTATTATTAAGTGGTACAGAATACAAAACAGGGAAGTCAGTACGTATCTCACGTGATGATTTTAAGCACAAAGTGAAAATCCCAGCAGAGCAGTATGTGCAGAAGAATTTTCCTGAGCTACATCGCTCTGCCATACAGCACGATTCCTCAAAAAAAAAGTACTAACCAAGGATGCAGAATATCAAATGCAACTGCGTGGAGCAGTCTCTGATAAACAGTATTTGATTACTATTTTAAAAGACAATTACACCAAAGCATCCTCGGAAAAAGATTTCTACACCAGATTGCAGGAACAAAATATTGAATTGTATTCTCGAAATAATAAGATTGTTGGTGCAAAACTAGAAAGGAAATTCAGATTCAAAACGCTTGGCTACGACAGAGTCTCACTTCAAGAATTAAACAAAAACCTCTCTCAAAACAAACGTTTAGACATGCTTAAGCGCATACGTTTACATCAAGAACAACAACAACAATCAAAGGAGCGTCAGGGACGTGAAAGAACAAGAAAAAGAGGTCGTTAAACGCCTCTTTTTTTGATTACTTTCCAAAGGTTCTAGGAGTTTCCTAGCAGGATCGCATTATGAAAATGAGCTTGTGATTGTCATAATGCAATCCTGCTCACTCACTGTCCTAAAAGTTTTCCATAGGGGAATCATGGGATTACGACTTAGTTCAGCTAGTGATAAAATGTCCTTAAAGCTTAAAGCGACTAAGGACATTTTTGTATAGGATACTCTATTTTCATCTTAACTATTTTTTATAATGATAGATTTCACTGTCAGTTGCGTTGACTTTATCATGACCGTTTGTAATAGTAAAATTCCAAGTATGATCAACTTCTATCTCTTCTATTTTAACTTGATCTCCTAATAACCAGTCTTTAACTTTTTTTTCATCTAATGTGTTGATAGCAAACTCTTTTATGTCTCCATCAATAAGAATATCAAAATTTCTGTGATTAGGATAAACATGAGTAATCTGTCCAATTTTCATAAATAATTATTTATATATTAAATATATGCAAAGTATAGTAAAAAACTAAAAGCTTAGTATTCCTGCTGGATATTTTATCTTATTAAGAAGTTTTTTATAAATCGAACCCACACTCCAAAAAAACTGGATTTTGAATATGTAGTACAACACACATTCATTGTTATTTTATTGTTTTATAAACTTCACAGTCTGCAATTTTCCAAACACATCTTTCACTTTCAAAAAGTACAATCCATTGGATAAATTACGCACATCAATCTTTTCTTGATTGGAATAAGAAACTAATTTTTGACCTTGAAATGAATAGATTTCTATAGTACTAATTGCTGATGGAGAACTAATTTGCAAAAAATCTTGTGTCGGATTCGGAAATACTGACACATTCAAGTTCTCCTTAAATGTTTCTGTAGACAAAGAATCATCACTTAAATCAATAATGTTAAATGCGAGTTCTGTATTTCCATCAAAGTTAAAAGCAACATTCATAGCAGTATTACCTTGCTCAAAAGAAACCAAACTATAAGGACTTGATGTGCCTGTATAGGATGGCACTAACAATCGTCCATCATTCATAATACTAAGCCTGTTATAAGCGATTGCACTTGAAATTCCATTAGGATTATTTCCACTTCCATTGCTATCAAATATAAGTGTAACAATATCTGAATCAAGTTTGTATTCTGTTAAATAAGAAGATATAGGAATACCAATACTTGGGAACACCGTTTGACTTTCAATATATAAGTTATTATTAACGGTATATAATTCCGTAGGATTTCTTCCAGTTTGGTTTACTGCATGATCAAACTGATACAGAATTGAAAACACTCCAGTTGCACCATCTATTTTGAAAATACTGCCATCTGTACCATGAGAATTTTCCAATGTTCCGTAAATATCTCCACTTGGTACTTCAACAAGTCCTGCTTGACCACTTTGAGTAAGATGTTCAATAATGGTGAACTGACTTGTTTGCGTGTCAAAAGAAAACACAAATCCTTCATTATTTGTTCCGCCACTTGAGGTTACTCCGTACATAATTCCATCAGATGAAAAAAACGATGCAACGGTATTTACTAAATCATCGGATTCATAGAGTGCATTGTAGGTATGAGTAAGCGTATTGTATGAAAAAATAGTTCCGCGATATAAAACACCGTTTCCTGCCCAACGCTTAATGCCGTAGATGATATTATCTTTTTCAAAAAGACGAATACGTTCTCCAATTGTACTGCCATCAGATAAAGTACCAAAAAAATGAGCAAGCGAATGTGATCCATCACTTGGATCATATTCTATAAGTGTACCTTGTCCTGAAGCGAACCCACCGAACCGAGTATAGATGTAAATGAGTCCATTAGTAGTTTCTATAAGACTTACTGGATCATTTCCGTAGCTAAACGTTTCAATGGTAGCAAAATCAATCAGTACCGAATACGCATCAGTATCAGGATCAAAACTAAAGAACCTGTCTTCATAATTTGAACCGATATCTGTTCCACACACACCATAAATAGTTCCATCACTTGCTTTTATCATAGCGTTGGGTGTCTTTCCGTCAGTTCCAAAATCAGTTCTATTCAGTGCTGACGTTGATTGGGTAGTAGTGTCGTATTCCATCAAGTTACCATTCCCTTGATAGATTTGGTTTCCATAAACAATACGGTTATCACTTGTTTTAAAGAGTGATGTTCGTATCACACCATCGTCGAGTCCATTTAAGGTCAGATCAATGGTGCTGTTTGCGATATCATATTTAAAAAACAATTGCTCATCACTATTGGATTGTAACAAACTTACACCATACAACTTTCCTGCATCAAAAAGTAAGGGTTCAAAACCGCGAAACGAAGCTTCATTTCCTATGGGTTGTACATTGCTTGGAAATGAGTATACGTTATTAAACGCAACTGTAGTAAGGTCAAATTCATATATTCTTGCGCCTCCACCTGTTAAGGGATATACATAACCGTAGAGCATATTGTTTCCTCCTTCAGTTAGATTATCTGCTTTTTCTGATGCTGATAAATCATACAGTACGGAGTAGGTATTAGTCGTAGTATTAAATTCAAAAATAACTCCTTCATCATTTGTTCCTCCATAAGTAGTTGCACCATATATGTTTCCATTGCTGTGTTCCATCAAAGAATGACACCAATCGCCAGTAGCCGTAGCAAAAGTGTGTTCAATGGCAAGTGTTGCAGTAGCTATATCGTAGGAAAACAAAATATTCGTTTGTGCTGTTGGACGACTCAGTCCATATAACTTTCCATTGCTAGTATATATCAGATCAATCACTTCACTTACTCCAATAGATGCAAGTGATACTAGCGGTGTTATGGTTTGCGAATTAATATCATACCGAACAATGGATGTACCTGTAAAAAACTGTTGTTGCAGAGCATATATGCTTACGCTATCAGTGCAAAGTTCAGTTATATAATTAGTATCGGTTGTTCCTACGGCTTCAAAGAAATGAAGAATCTGAAAATTTTCACTCACTGGATCATATTCATATAGTGAACCTTCTCCAAGAAACCCATCCTCATCAGTTACTCCATAGTATTTACCACCAATCTCTACAATATTATCATGTGGTGGCGCACCATTATCAGTAAAGGTATATTTGGTTTGTGGCACATCATCCGTAATTTGAATAATAGTACCAAAGCTATTAGACTGATCATTGGAAGCGAATCCAAGATAATTGGTTTGTGAAAAAGCCAGGAATGGGAAAAAGAGAAGAACAAATATAATCCGTTTCATAACAGGTTGAATTTAATGGTTTAATGAAACGAAGTTAATAAAAATGTTTATATATGTGGTAAATTATATGTTGTAATTTAATTTAAGTAGAAATACCACTTTTACAGGGAATCAATACTGCTCCTGTAATGGCTAAGAAAACACAACCTAAAGACCAAAAAGACCTTGATCCTAGAATTATACAGATTGCTGAAAAGCTAGAACGAATCCGAAAAGAAAAAGGATATACTTCGTATGAAAACTTCGCCATTGATAAAGGAATATCAAGGATGCAGTATTGGCGAATGGAGAAGGGAACAAACTTTACCTTTGAGAGTTTTTTAAAGATATTGGATGCTCATGGTATGAGTTTGAATGAGTTTTTTAATGAGTTTGAATAAAATTATACCTATTTTTGGATAGATAATTTTATTACAAAGAGTGCAAATAGATTTTGATGAAATAAAAGACGGTGAACACTTCGAAGACCTAACTATTGCCTATTTTGAAGAAGAGAAACATACTAAAGGTGATATTATTGATATAGGAATTCGTCCTTCTGGTACAGGAACAGATGGTGGTCGAGACATTCTTATTAGCTTCAAAGTAACAGATGGAATAAAATCTTTTGACAGGATTTGGATTATACAATGCAAATTTTGGAATAGAAATATTTCCACAAATGAGATTAGTGATATAAATATTCCTTCATTAATACACTCTTATAATGCTGACGGTTATTTATTAATATGTAGAAAGAAGCCAACAGCAAAACTAACTGAGCATTTTGAAAAATTAAATGACAATTGTAAATTCAACTATAATTACCTGATATGGTCAGGAGAGCAGTTTAAAAGGCTTCTTGGAAAAAGTCCTGAGAATATTTTGGCACAGTTTTTTCCAAAATATTATAAACAGATGCTAGAAATGAAAAAACTACTTAGTTAAATGAAAGCTTTTTTATCATATTCTATTAAGGATTCTGATCAAATCATTATTTCTCTATTGTCCACACAATTAAGAGAGAAAGGTTTTCATGTTTTAACAAGTCAAAACTTTTTTAGCGAGTACGTTGATTACACAACACAAAACGAAATAGACAGAGCTAATATTTTTATTGGTATAATTTCCAATGCTTCTCAATACCCTAAACGAGTTATTGACGAATGGAATCTAGCTGAAACTTCGGGTACTCCAACTATTTTATTAATTGAAAAAGGAGTAAATATCAATCCTGATTTTAAAGGTGATTATGTTCTTTTTGATAGAAGATATCCTAATGACGCAATTCAAGAGATTAATAGAAAAATGAGTCAATCAAAAGAAAGTTCTTCCGCTTGGCCGTGGATTATTGGAGGTGCATTAGTTTTAGGGCTAGTTAAGGTATTCTCTTCAATTAATGATGACTAATCATTTATAATTCATATAAAATCGTTCTCTTCAACACTTCTTATAATTTTTTCTCGTATGAAATTTTGCGTATAATCCGTCTTCCATATGTATATAGTTATAAATTATATTAAAAAATAATTTATTAAAAAGTGAAGATTAAAGAGCACAATAGTTAATGGGGTTTTTAAGTGATTAAGCTCACTTGTTATTCATAATTTTAATTTTGATAAG
Source organism: uncultured Kordia sp. (assembly GCF_947489565.1). GTDB lineage: Bacteria > Bacteroidota > Bacteroidia > Flavobacteriales > Flavobacteriaceae > Kordia. The sequence continues at coordinate 94,911 of NZ_CANLEA010000001.1, forward strand.
TTTATTCCTGCATTTGCCATGATGGTTATAAGTTGGGTATTTAATGTCTTGGAAATGAATAATAAAAATAAAATTTAATAACAAAAAAATATTCGCAATTGTGATACCTTTTTTTGTCCTTTTCTAATCAAGCGACTTTGAATACCTTGTAAATAAAGGGATTAAGTGTTGTCCTTTTTTTTCACAGCTTAACTTTGAATCTTTATGAAATGAAAGTAACTAGATACATAGAAAATATAAAAATGAGAGTTGGAACATTGATATTATGCATGACTTTTTTACTGGTTTTGGTAGTTTATTGGATTATGCCAACTAAAAAAATGAAAGCAGTAAACGGAGAAATGGTATCACTATTAAAATCTCTTAAAAAGGAGACAAGAGATAAAGATGGAAGTAGTCCTTGATTAAGGAATATAGTAAAAGTGTCAGAATGTCGTTATCAAGTTCCTCGGAACAGTCTTTGATTCTTAGTAAAGAATGGGACTGATTGAAAAGAAATTAGGATACTTAATAACTATCATTGAATGCACAGAAGACTATTTAGAGTCTTTGATTAAACTTATCGAAGTATCAGAAGCGACTAGAGATAGGACATTTGCACATGAGTTCGATAACTTTTTACATTTGAGTTACCTCCATGCTACTAGTGTTGTAGAGCTAGCAGTAATTACTAAAAATCTTGAATCTGCTATTTATATTTCAGAACAACGTTTTTTTATGAAAGCCACTAATCTCATTGTATATGAAATGATCAATACATATAACAAATATTCTATTGAATATAGAAGACTTTCTGAAAATAATCCTAAAATGAGAACTTCTCTTAATGAGCTAAATTCAAAGCTTAAGAAGTTTAGAAAAAAATTTAATATTGATAATAAAGTAAGTAGAGTAAGAAATAAAACGATTGCCCATTTAGATAAAGATGTCAAAGAGTATACTTCAATTGTTTCTAGTTTAAATAAAAAAGACACCATATCAATGGCTATGGAGTTTTTGATGATAATTTCAAAAGTAGACGATTTATTCCATCATTATTATAATACAGATAAAGGGAAGGTATATTCTCCTTCTGAAATTGAAGATTCTAAGAAAAAATTAGATCAACTATTATCCATATCAAGGAAAAGAGAGTAACTAAATATATTACTTTTTATTCCTAATTGTCTCAAGTTCCACCAATCGATTTTTCATCTTCACTTCCTGTAACTTTTCTACTCGATCTTTTTCAATAATTGAGTCCAACAGAATGGTAACTACATTCTGGTTATACTCACTCATAGCATCAATGCTTTCCAACTTATCCAACACCGTAAGTTCAACCTCTTGCTCCTCACGAAAAAACTCTGCCATAGGAACCTCCATTGCTTCAGCTAATTTTTCAAGCGTTGATAAGTTAGGAGATACTTGGCAAGATTCTACACGGGAGTAGGTAGACGTAATTACACCTGAACGCTCCGCTATCACGACCTGTGAAAGCTTCTTTTCTTTTCGAATACGCTTAAGATTTTCAGAGAGGACTTTTTGATAATGTGTCATAATGCACAATTTTTAAAATGGTATGTTTTGTGTAAATGTATCGATAAACATTGTAAATAGCAAAATACACAAATATATTTTTATTAAATTGCATATAATTGTGTATTTTGCTTATATTCGCATTATATTTTTGTGTATAAACACGATAACGCTCATTTTTTTAGTTATGAATCAATTTGATACCTCAAACAAGAACCACTTTATCTTTACCACTGAGCGATTGGCATTCCATATCCTTGGCGGTTTGTCCTCCTTCGGCTTGGATCGGCTTCGCGTAACGATCAAGGTACATCGAAACGAAGATGAGTTCCACGCCTTACGTCACAGCATTGATTTGTACAATGCCAACGGAGTTGAGAAGTTTGTTCGTAAGCTTGCTGAATTTCTGGAAATCGGAACTTCAGTTATTCGCAGAGCCTTGCAGGAACTCATTGCAAAATTGGAACAGCACCGACTGGAACTGCTTGATCAAGTTGAACAAGATGAAGTTGAAGAATATCTGCTGTCTAAAAAGGAACGTCGCTCGGCAATGGATTTTTTAAAGTCTCAAGACTTATTAGGAAAAACAAATAAACTCATAGGTAAAAGCGGTGTCATTGGAGAAGAGAATAATAGACTACTGATGTATTTGATCTTTACTTCACGTAAGATGAACAATCCGCTCCACTGTATTTCTTTTGGAAGTAGCGGTTCAGGAAAGACACATCTGCAATCAAGTATTGCAGAACTGATTCCTACCGAAGACAGATTAAGCTTGACTTCGCTATCAAGTAATTCCTTTTATTATTTCAAGCGACATGAATTGAAACATAAACTAGTCCTTATTGAAGATTTAGACGGAGCAGATGATGTTTTGTATCCGCTTCGAGAATTACAAACCAAAAAACGTATTACCAAATCAGTGGTGCAAAAAGGAACGGGTGGACAAGGAACAACCAAGAACTTGGTCGTTGAAGGACCCGTATCAGTTGCAGGATGTACCACCAAAGAAAGTATCTATGAAGACAATTCAAATCGTTCCTTTCTCCTCTACATTGATGAAAGTGAAGAACAGGACGAGCGTATTATGAACTATCAACGAAAGCTATCAGCGGGGAACGTTGATATTGAACAGGAATTACAAGCAGAAGCATTGTTGCAAAATGTACAGCGACTACTTAAACCTGTTCGGGTGATCAATCCTTTTGCTGAAGCACTCATACTTCCAAAGTCAGTATTTAAACCACGACGTACCAACGCCCACTACTTACAATTCATTGAAGCCGTTACCTTCTATCATCAGCACCAACGTGAATCAAAGTTCGACTTACACACAGGAGAAGAATACATTGAAACAACCTTAGAAGATATTAAGTATGCCAACGAACTGCTTAAACCAATCTTGCTTCGTAAATCAGATAATCTAAATGGTGCAACACGCAGTTACTTTGAACGTCTTAAAACATACTTACACAAAAAACAAGACAGCATATTTACCAATAGGGAAATTCGCAAAGAATTTAGAATGGCAGAAAGTACGCATCGTAGGTATCAACTAGTATTACAACAAGAAGGATATATCAAACGAAGAACGGATATACAAAGTGATTCGTTTGTGTATGAAATCGTAGATGTGGACGAGTTTGGAGAATTAGAAAACAGTATTAATTCAGCACTTAGTTTTTGCCTTGAAAAACTCGAAGAACAAAGAAATTAAGTGTTTACTGGCTGTGACTCACCATCTCCACCTCGCCACAGGTTCGCCACTTTTAAAGTGGCGAGTGTAACGTGCATATAATCAAAGAGTTGCGAATAGCTCGCCACTTAAAGCAAAATACAAAAGCTAGGTCGATAATCGACATGAGAAAATAACGCAGAACATCGTTAATAATGAAGAAATTACAACTTGAAAGCGAAACCTACATAACATTATTAGCCTCATACAAAGAATGGCTTGAAGTCCTTGGCTACGGAAAGTCTACCGTATACAACCTACCGAATCATTTACGCGAGTTCTTTCATTATTTAGAACGAAAAGGACATACTGGAATTGCTACAATCAATACCCAAACCGTTACTGATTACTATGATTATCTTTCACAGCGTGGTAATCAACGACGAGGAGGTTCTCTAAGTAAATCCTTTTTAAACAAGCACCAACAAGCCTTAAAGAAATTCTTGGACTATTTAAAAGAACACAATGCTCATGTAAATTTTGGTGTACATCTAAAACAAGAGAAAGTAAGTTATATAAATAATAAAACGATCCTTACACAAATTGAGATCAAAGAACTCTTTGAAGCCTGTCAGTATACGCACATGGCTTCATACTTTCAATCACGAGACAAAGCTATCTTGGTTTTGTTATACAGTTGCGGACTTCGAAGAAACGAAGCGGTGCATATTGATACCGAAGACATCTTATTTCAAAAAGGACGTATCTATGTCAGAAAGGGAAAGAATTACAAAGAACGCTTTGTGCCGATCAACAAATATAACTTGGAAATTCTCGAAGAATATGTATATGAACACCGAATGGAATTTGCAACTGACTATCAAACGGATGCACTGCTATTATCCTCCCTTGGTAAACGTATCAATGACATGACTATGGCACTCAGATTAAAAACCATTGTTGAGGCAACCCAAAATGAAGCGATCATGGAAAAGAATATTACACTCCATACCTTACGGCACAGTATTGCAACCCACTTGATGCAAAACAACGTACCTATTCAATTAATAAGTTCTTTTCTCGGACATAGTTCTTTAGAAAGCACACAAATCTATACCCATTTAGCTGATCCTTACGCCCACAAACAACGAGTTTATGAATAATAAAACATACTTACAGTACCTCAAAGAGAATGGATATTCAGAAGGAACGATTAAAACTTATGACGATACAAAGTCTCAATTTATAGCTTGGTGTGAGTTAAAAGAATATGATCCGCATACGATAAGCTACCGACAATGTTTGGAATACGTCAAGAAATTGCAAACAGGGAAGCATGGCAAACGGCTCAGTCAGTCCACCGTCAAACATAAAGTTGGAGCATTAAAAATCTATTTCAATTATCTTATTAATCAGGAGTTACGGTTTGATAATCCAGTTCAGAATATTAACATACGTGGAGTAAAGCGAACACTCAACCACAATCTCCTTGAGTTTGCAGAACTTGAAGACTTGTATTATAGCTATCCTACGCACAATATTGAATTTCCAAGTAGTCCTTCTGTTGCTATTCGCAACAAAGTTATCACAGGATTTATCGTCTACCAAGGAATGAATACGACCGCACTTAAATCTCTTACTGTAGATCATGTTCACGTCGAAAAGGGAATTGTGTACATACCAAGCACCCGAAAAACCAATGGGCGAACACTCGAACTCAAATCTCAGCAGATATTACCGCTTGTTCAATATCTCGAAAAACATCGAGAGATACTTCAAGAAGAACTCCAAAACTACTCACAAAACTTATTTCCAATTAACTCCAATCGTTTTGATATTATAAGGGTGCAACTCTACAAGAAGCTCAAACGTATTAATCACAAAATAGTCAGTCCAAAACAAGTACGTGCATCAGTCATTACGCATTGGCTATCTGAATACAACATTCGAGAAGTACAATACATGGCAGGGCATCGTTATATTTCTTCTACCGAACGCTACTTACAAGATGACCTTGAAAACTTACAAGAAGTTATTGAGAATTTGCATCCGATAAATTAAACACTTTTAGGAGTATTAAATCATTATTCTTCTTTTAAAGAATTTTTCACGTTACGGATTTCCGTAAAGAAATGATGAGTCAGTTTTTTATTTTTATCAATAATCTAGAATTTAAGTCTTTTTTAAAAATTAAATAATATACAATGCCTTATTATGCACCTCTAAAGAGAATAGAAATCACTACTCGAAATCGAATTATTGATGGTCTTCAAAGGTTAAGAACTCAATTTAGAAACCTTAATTTCCCAAATAAAAAAGCATCTGAATCCTTGATCTTAGGAACGTGGAACATCAGAAATTTTGATGATGATCGTTTTAATTACGGACCAAGATTAGACGAATCATATTATTATATAGCGGAAATTATTTCAAAGTTTGATGTAATAGCAATCCAAGAAGTTTGTACAGATTTGTGGCCTTTGAAAAAATTAATGAGAATACTAGGAGGAAGTTATGATTATATACTTACTGATACAACCCATAGCTCTCTAGGAGGTAATCAAGAACGTCTTGGTTTTATATATGATAAAAGTAAAGTCAGGTTTACAGGTGTCGCTGGAGAAATTGTACTACCTGAAAGATTATTAATTAGTGAGGTTACGAATAAAAAAAGGCAGTTTTCAAGAACTCCTTTCGGTGTAGAATTTCAATCAGGGTGGTTTAAATTTACATTTTCAACAGTCCATATTTATTTTGGAAGTAATGGTGTAACCACTACAAAGTATAAGAGAAGAGTCCAAGAAATAAATGCAGTAGCAAATTATCTATCCAAAGAGGCAAAGAATAGTGATTCTAATCATATTTTGGTTGGTGATTTTAATATCAAAGAACCTAGAAGTGAAGGTTATAATGCCTTAGAAAAAAATGGCTTTAGTGTTGTTAAAAATATAAAAGGGAGTAATAGAGACCAAACAAAATTTTATGACCAAATATCATTTAGATCAAGAAAAAATGAACTTCAATTTTTAGAGCCAGAAAGAGATGATAGAGTAATTCAGTTTTTTGATAGTATTTTTCGTGAGGAAGATTTTGAAACTTATAAGCCTATCATGAAAAAAAGAATTGAAGATAAGCTTGTTAAAGCAGAAAATGATTTAGCAGAGGCGACATCACAACGCAAAAAGAAGAAAGCAGAAGGTCAAATAAAAAGCCTAACAAAAGCTAAGTCAACTAATGAATCTTTAAAAGAATATTATGATGAATGGAAAACATTTCAAGCTAGTGATCATTTACCGTTGTGGGTTGAAATAAAAATTGATTTTAGTAATAACTATTTGGAATATCTAAAAACACATTAAAAACATTGATTCAAGTAGGTAAATACTCCGTATTATGTAGTTTTTTACTATATTAATTCGTTATTTAAGATAAAATAAAATATAGTAGATTTATATGGTACAGATTAATACACCTACAATTGAAAAACTTATCTACTCAAAAGATAATAATTTCATAAAGCAATATTATAAACAATCATCAGAAGTTAGACATTTTGAGTTTGTTCAAAAGACTCCATTTATTGTTTCTTCAGGCGAAGAATTATATTTTATTACAAGTAATCTAAATGATGAAGTGCCTGAAAATTGCACTTATTCAATATTAACGACTAGAAAGCCAACTAAAAGAGATTTTGAGTCTGGTTCTTTAAAAATTAAAAGGTGGCTAAAACATCCCTCTTTTCAAAATATGACTCCTCAAGATGTTATAAACTCTTGGGAAAATAAATTTAGATTTATAAAAGAGGATGTTGAAAAAAATATTAATGGCTTAAGACCTCCTCAAATTGGAGCTTTATATTCAATACTAGCCCATGTTCAAAATCCTGAGGAGCGAGCGATTATTGTAATGCCTACTGGTACAGGAAAAACAGAAACAATGTTATCTACATTAGTCGCGAATGGATGTAGTAAATTATTAGTTGCTGTACCTTCTGATTCTTTGCGTACACAATTATCAAATAAATTTATTACCCTTGGGTTGTTGAGAGAGTTTGGGATGGTAGATGACACTTGTCATAACCCTATTGTTGGTGTTATAAATCAAAAGTTTGAGAATGAAGAAGAACTTTTAGATTTCATTTCCAAGACTAATGTTGTTATTACCACAATGAGTATTCTTGCAGGAAGTACTAATGCACAACAACGGGTTATGTCTGATGCATTTAGTCACTTATTTGTTGATGAAGCTCATCATTCTGAAGCAAGTACATGGAAAAAATTCATAAACCTTTTTGATGATGAAAAAATATTTTTATTTACAGCAACTCCTTTTAGAAACGATGGTAAAAATTTAGAAGGTAAATTTATTTTTAATTTTTCACTCAAAGAAGCACAAAGGCAAGGGTATTATAAGAAAATTAATTTTTTGCCAATTAGAGAGTACGATAAAAAAGAAGCTGATAAAAAAATTGCAATTAAAGCTGTGACAAAACTTCGAGAGGATATTGCAAATGGTCATCAACATATCATAATGGCAAGGTGTGTTTCAAAAAACAGAGCGATTGAAGTTTTTGAATATTATAAAGACTATGAAGATTTAAACCCTATCATGGTATACACAGGAATAGCTGGGTTAAAAGATAAAGTGACAGCAATAAAAGCAAGAGATCATAGTATTGTTGTTTGCGTAAATATGTTAGGAGAAGGCTTTGATCTTCCTGAATTAAAAATTGCTGCAATACATGATGAGAGACAAAGCTTACCAATTACTCTTCAATTTATTGGACGATTTACTAGAACATCTTTTGAGAGTCTTGGCACTGCAAGTTTTATAACAAACATTGCTTATCCTCCTATCCAGCAAGAATTAAATCATCTATACGCAAAAAATGCTGATTGGAATTTATTACTTCCTAATATGAGTGAAGGTGCTACTGATAAGGAAATTGATTTTCAAGAGTTTTTAGAAGGATTTAATAATCTTGACGATTCAAATATTCCTTTTCAAAATATTAATCCCGCTATGAGTTCTTTTGTTTATCGTAATAATGGGAATAATTGGAATCCAAATAATTGGAGGGAAGGAATTAATAATATAGGAACTTACGAGCATCAATTTAGTAAGCATAATCCTGAAAAAAACACATTAGTTATTATTTTAGGAAAAGTAAATAAAGTTGAGTGGGGAGATTTTGATGTAGTTCAGAATATGGAATGGAATATGGTCGTAGTTCATTGGGATTTTAGACCTGATAAAAATTTAGTATTCATAAATTCTTCCTTAAAGAACTTATCTACAAGTAAATTAGTTCGAGCGATTTTTGGTGATAAATTTAACATGATCAATGGAATGGATATGTTTAAAATTTTTCATGACGTTAAAAGACTTACTCTTTATAATGTTGGAGCAAGAAAAGGTACAGGACGTGACATTAGTTTCCAATCATTTTTTGGGAAAGGAGTTCAAGATGGTTTAAAACTTTTAGAACAAGGGACTTTAATAAAAAATAATGTTTTTGGAGTTGGATTCAAAGATGGGGAGAAGATATCATTAGGTTGCTCTGTAAAAGGAAAGGTTTGGTCTTATTTAAGGGGTAATCTAAATGAGCTAACTCAGTGGTGTCAGAAAATAGGAGATGTACTAGTAGACCCAAATATTAACCCAAATACTGTATTAGAAAACACCCTTGTGCCTATTACAATTACTGAAAGACCAAATGTAATTCCAATTGCTATTGAATGGCATCATGAAATGTATGAGTATGCAGAGAATAGGTTTGTTATTCATATTGATGGAAATTCTTATGATTTATCTAATTCTGAATTAAATATAGTAGACACTCCTAATAATACTCCATTACGTTTCTCGTTTAAATGTGAAGATTTTAATATTTTATATGAATTGACCTTAGGAACTAAAATGGTTGATGGAAAAGAATTAGCATTTCATGACATTATCAAAATCTCCAATGAAAACCCAATTATTTCTCACGGAAATATCACAGAAAGCTTAACTGATTTTCTACAAGTTTTTACACCTACAATTTGGTTTGCTAATGGAGGTCAACTATTTAAAAACAGTTATGTTGTTCCAAAAGAACAGGTTGACGTTATTCCATTAGATAATATTATTTCATACGATTGGACCGGAGTTTCCATTAATAAAGAAGCTCAAGGTATTTATCCATACGAGACAGATTCTATACAGTATCATTTTATTAATGAAATAAGAGATGATTTTCAGATAATATATGATGATGATGGTTCTGGAGAAATTGCTGATATAATAGGGATTAACGATGAAGATAAAAAAATTGATATACATTTATTTCATTTAAAATATGCGAAAAATGGGCGTACTGGAAATGACATAGGTAATTTTTATGAAGTATGTGGTCAAGCTCAAAAATCTTTAAATTGGAAATACCGAAATGGAAAGGATTTTTTCGATCATCTTTTAAGAAGAATAACCAAAACAAAAAAAGGAGTATCGTGTAGTAGAATCATTAAAGGTAGTGAGCAAAATTTAGAATTATTATTAAACGCTGCTAAATGGACAAAAGAAATGAAATTTCATATTTATATTGTTCAACCAAGCCTTGTAAAAGGTAATGGCTCTGAAGATATTATGTTACTTTTAGGAAATACATATCACTATTTACATACTGTAGGGAATGTAGAACTCAAGGTTTATTCTAGTTAATCAAAAATAGTTATTAATGTAAAATATTATATATAATGAAAAATTTTGAGTTATTTGTTGATGAAACTGTTACTAAATGGCGTTTAAAAAAGAAATATATTCTTGAGAACCAAGGTTTAGCAGGAGTTAGTAATAGAGAATCTGGAGACTCAGCTGAAAATTATATTCTAAGAAAAATTGGAGGACTACCTCAGAACTATATTGGAAAAAAATCAAAAGGAAGTCAAAGTCCAGCTGATATTTTCGCAGTAGCAAGAAGAGGGCGTTTTTGGCACATAATGCTTATACAAGTTAAGAGTTCTGAAAATAAAAATAATATCTATACCCTTAATGAAGAAGACAAGAAAGTACTCAATGAGTTTGCTAAATTTTTCAAAAAAGAATTAAGAGCTTCAAAAACCATGAGTAATTATAAAAATAGTGCTGTAATTATTTCTGCTGGATATGCAGGAGTTTTTAATGATTTGAAAAATAGGAAACACTTTTTGAAAGACACGAAACATTTTAAATCTTTTAAAAAGAATATGCCTGATATAAATAGTATTAAATTAAATTTGAAGATTGCTTTAGCTCATAGCTTGGCAACATCTTAAACGTTCTTTGAATATATTTGAAAGGCTCTGAAAAACAGTAAAAGCCCTAAAAAATCCAAGCAGATTTGTCTCCCTTTGGGCTTAAACATAAAGGATATAATAACCAAATAACTGGGAGAGATCACAACTACGGATATAACGGAATTGAGGAAAGTGCCGAATTAGGACTCAATGTTCTTGAAATGGATATGCGTCAGTATGATCCTGCTATTGCACGTTGGATAGTAATTGATCCTGTGACACATTTTGACTATTCTCCATATCAAGCGTTTGATAATAATCCTATTTATTGGGCTGACCCTAGCGGAGCTGATGCTGTTGACTTTGCAACAGATTTATTTAATAGATCTCAAAACGGAACAACATGGACAAATAATAATGATGGCACATTTTCTGATGGTAATGGGAATAGTGTTGACTGTAATGAATGTGGAGTGCAATTTTATGAGATTGCAAAATATAAAGGAACATTACCAAATTATGATTATAGTGTAGCTTCTGAAGAATTTAAAGTTGGAGACTTTAATGTAGTACCATACTATAAAGGAAATACAATAGTTGGATATGGGGCTTCTAGAGATGGAAGGCTTGAGTATGTTCTTGATGCAGGGAGTATTGGATGGTTTCGTAATAATACATTTTTGACAAAAACATTAGCAGATTCATTTTATGTAAATGGTACTCCTGATCAAAGTACCATTGCAATGGCTTCGGGTGATGTATGGAAGGGATTAAAAAGTAAATGGGGAAAGGCTTTAAGTTCTCCAGAATATTATTTGTATGTAGCCACTTTATGGGCTGGAGGAACAAGATCAGCACCTGCAAAATCAGCAGCTAGAAATACAACAAGATCAGTTTCTCCATATAGTTTAGAGGCTACTCAATCAATTACAATTTCTAGAAGGCAATTCCAACTCCTCGTAAACGATATAAAAACTAACGGCATAAGAGTTCCTGTTGAATATTCTGTAAATAATGGAGTAAACTATATTGTGGATGGACACCATAGAGTTTATATTGCAAAAAGATTAGGTATAGATGTTCCTGTACGAGAAGTACAATTTCAACCAGGACATGCTATTATTGAACCAGGGAAAAATCCAGGGTATTTAAAACATATAAAATATTAAAATGTCAATTTATCAAAACTCATATTTCATTGTGCCTAAAAAAGGAGAATACACTCTATTTGAAGGATTAAACCTTAAAACTTTTTTTGAAGATGATTTTTTTGAAGATGATTTATTATGGAATAATTCTAAAATAAGCCTGAAGCAAATAGATAATTATCTGATTAAAAAAATTGATGAAGGAGAGAGTTGGTCAAAACATTTAAAGATTTATGGGAATAATGAAGGTAATTATTTAAAAATAATTTTAGAAAATGGCTTTATTGCTTCAATGTCATTTCGGGTTAATTTTACAATCGATTATTCAATTTTTCTTAACATAATTATTAATTTTTGTGAAATAAACAAACTCTTAATTGTTGATAATGAGTTAAATATTCTTCCATTAGATTACCAAATAATTAAAGATAGTCTTGAAAATTCTAAGGTATATAAAAATTATAAAAGCTTTGGTAATGGTACAGAATAGTTGATGCCATGCAATCCCTAGACGGCGCTAGAATGTCTGGGTAATGGGTTAAAATGGTGCTTTTGAAAAAAAGAGAAGTTTTAATTTTGAGGCTCTCTCGGTAATGGTACAGATTAGTTGATGAACTATTTTTGAATCATAAACATTTATAAAACAGTAAATTAAAAACAGATTTATATTGAAAAAGGATGGGCTTTATGTTCATCCTTTTCTTTTTTAACGTATGTAAAGGCTTTAAAATGAATTTTTTTCATCTTAGTGGTTCACATTAGTTGATAGGAAGATATGAAATGTAAGAACTGTAAAGGTCTAGCGGTTAAAAATGGTAAACAATCAAACGGTAAGCAACGGTATTACTGTAAAACCTGTAAACTGAGTTTTCAAAGAAGCTATAACTACAGAGCTTATAAAATTGATACCAATAAAAGCATCTATCAATTACTAAGAGAAAGCGTTGGTATAACGGCAACTGCACGGTTACTTTCTATATCAAAAACTACGATTATTAAACGCATAAAAGAGAAGGCTTGCTTGATAACAAAGCCATTATTTAATGAACAGAATCAATATTACGAACTTGATGAAATGCGAGTCGTAGTTGGTTACAAATTAAATGAAGCTTGGATCATGTATGCAATCAATAGATATACCAAAAAAATCATAAACTTTATTGTCGGCAGAAGGACTAAGCGAAATATTTCTGTAATAACAAAATCAGTACTTCAGCTCTACCCGAAAATGATATTTACCGATCGATTAAAAACATATAAAAGCTTAATTCCCAAAACTCAACATGATACCAGAAAGAAAAATACAACAGTCATTGAAAGACACAATTTAACCTTACGCACACATCTAAAACGTCTCTCAAGAAGAACAATTTGTTTTAGTAAAACCTTTGAGATGCTAGAAGCAACCTTGAAACTCTATCTTTGGGGCTATCAATTAAAATTTTAATAGTAACAAATAAAGATTTATTTCTGGTATCAACACTAAAAATCCATCAAAAATATCTTCATAAAAATATATAAGCGTCACATATTTCAGCTCTACATACACTATTTTAGTTATGTTGAATATTCCCCAAAATCCAACGTATTCAACTTAAAAATAGACGTAGATATACTGTGTATGAAGCTTACAAAACACTCATTATCAAATCATAAAATAAAAGCATTTAACTTGCAAGAAATTTTGATAGTACTCGCTATTATTGGAATTTTGTTGCTGATTGCGTTACCAAACTTGATGCCTTATATAAACAAGGCAAAAGCTGTAGAAGCACAAACGCAACTCAAAGCGATTCACTCGATGCAAACGCAATATCGCTATTTATATTCACGCTATTCGAACGACTTTAATGAGATAGACTTTGAAGTGCCACTCACAACCAATAAGGGTGGAACAGCGCGCTATTCCTATAAAATTACTGCCGCAAATAATGGAACATTCAAAGCACGCGCAGAAGCTATAGAAGACTTTGATGGAGATGGAGTTTATAATGTTTGGGAAATTGATGAAAAAGGCAATCCCAAAGAAATTGTAAAAGATTGATCGTTGCTGTAAAAATCATATTAACCCTAACACTCGTGGTCATTTTTTACCAAGATATCAAAGAAAGAAGTGTCTATTGGTTTCTATTTCCAATAGTAGCCTGTGCAGCAGGATATTTATATTTTATGAATACGTTTTTCGATCTATTTTGGAGAACGATTGCAGTGAATCTAGGAATTATAATGCTGATTTTAATTGTGCTTCAAACCTATACAAAATTCAAACTAAAAACGAGTTTACAAAAAGTCTTTGGATTGGGTGATGCCTTGTTTTTTCTGGGTTTATGTGTCGCTTTTCCAATAGCTTCGTTTATCATATTTTTTGTCTTTTCATTACTTTTTTCACTGCTGTTGCATGTTGTTCTAAAAAATAAAATTCAAGAAACATCCGTACCACTCGCTGGATATATGAGTGTATTTTTTATTGGAATTTATATAATGCATTGGACAGCATTATTGCCTAATATGTATAGTGTATGATGGAAGCAAAAGACTATAACATACATGTTTCGTTACAGCAGCTCATCAGCAGTTCGCAAGCGTATCACTATCGTGTGATTCCGGTTGCAGATGAAAATGAAGTGCTGACATTTAAGTCAGAATCTACAAATGAAGCGTTGCGAAAAGAACTCTCGATTGTGTTTGATAAAGAGATTCGACTCGAATTAGAATCTGTTGAAACCATTGAGAAGTATCTGGCAACGAACTTTCGAAAAACAGCAAGCAGCAAAGCAGAAGCACTACATTATACAGACGATTTTTTACAGAAAATCATCATTGCAGCCAAAGACATTGGAAGTAGTGACATTCACTTTGAACCGTATGAACATTCGTGTAGAATCCGTTTCCGATTGGATGGAAAACTCAAAGAGCAATATGTAATTCCATCTACGGAATATCCTGTGATTATCAATAAAATCAAGATCAAAGCACAGTTAGACATCTCTGAAAAACGTTTGCCGCAAGATGGACGAATCACAATCAATAATGCGCAAGGCGAATTTGATATTCGTGTCTCTTCTTTACCAACCTTGCATGGCGAAAAAATGGTGTTGAGAATCTTAAGTAAAGATGCTAATCATATCAATTTGGAGGAATTAGGCTTTTCTGAAGATGAATTATACACATACAAGGAAATCATCAAAAAACCGAATGGAATTATCTTGATTTCTGGACCGACAGGTTCTGGAAAAACGACGACATTATATGCAACTTTAAAGCTTTTGAATGATTCTGAAACGAATATTTTAACGATTGAAGATCCGATAGAATATACCTTAGAAGGAATCAATCAAGTGCAACTCAAAGAAAATATTGGGCTTGATTTTTCAAGTACACTCCGCACCTTTTTACGTCAAGATCCTGATGTGATTATGGTAGGAGAAATTCGTGATGCAAAAACAGCGAATATGGCGATTCGTGCAGCACTCACAGGACATTTGGTATTATCTACCATTCACACCAACTCGGCTTGGGCAACAGTTTCAAGATTGATAGACATGGACATTCCGCCATTTCTAATTGCAAGTACGCTCAATATGAGTGTGGCGCAACGTTTGGTTCGTAAACTTTGCAATCACTGTAAAAAAGAGCAATCTATAGAAACGGCTACTTTACCAAAAGATGTGGTTTTACCAAAAACTATTCAAACACATCATGTTGCAGTTGGTTGTAATGCATGTTATCAAACTGGGTATTTAGGGAGAAAAGCGATTTATGAAATCATTCCAATCGGAACAGAACTCATCAATCAGATCAAAGAAAATGAAACAGAAATTTCAGACTATCTGAAACAGAAAAATATAAAAACATTAAAAGACAACGCAATGACGCTCATTGGCAATGGAACAACATCTATTGATGAAGCGTACGCCTTGTTATCAAACTAAAAAAGATGAAGAAATTAATTCTTATCATATTACTATGCTTTATGCAGTTGGCAGTTTTTGCACAAGAGCAGCCACGTATCGAAGCTATAAAAAATCAACTGGAAACACTTGCTGTTGACAATGTTGGATTGACAGAAAATGTAAAAACAGACATTAGCGTTAATGGCGCTACGCTCAGTAGTTTTTTATTGGCAATTGCAGATATTCACAAGCTAAATTTTAATATTTCTTCTGAATTAAATAGAATTTCAGTAGCAACTAATTTTCCAAATGTGACTGTTGGCGATTTGTTAGTCTTTTTATGTAAAGAACATGAATTGACGATTGAATTCACAGGAAATATTCTATCGATAAAAAAATACATCAAGCCTGTTGAAAAAGTTCAGCCAAAGACGATTCCGATGACGTATGATATGAAAAATGATCGTGTGAGTTTGGATATCAAATCAGATACTTTGTATACGGCTTTTAAAAAAATCATGGTTAAAACTGGAAAAAACTTAAGTTTCTCGCCTGATATTGAAAATAAATTAATCACTTTTTATGTAAAAGACACTTCGTTTGATACTGCCATGGAACAATTAGCCTATGCAAATGGACTTTACATGGAAAAGGCAAGCAATGGTTTTTACATCTTCGAAAGTGATGTGCAAGCTATTTCTGATACTCAAAATGGTGCTGTAAAACCACAAGTTAGAAGAAGAAAGTCAAATTTCAACTTTAAAGTTGTAGACAAACAACGAAAAATGATAGAAGTTGATTTTACCAATGTTCCTATCGATGCCGTAATTCACGACATTGGGAATGCTTTAGATATAGACGTGTTTACATCTACGCCGCTAACGACAGCAGGAACTGCAAGTTTTAAATCGAAACGTATTTATTTTGACGATTTATTAACGAAGATGTTTGAAAGTAATCAAAGTCAAAATATGATTGTGAATACGAACACAAATGCAAATAGAAAGAATACAAATCAACGAGGAAATCAAAACAATCAAGCATCCAATACTGCACAAGCATTTTTCACTTTTAAGAAAGATCGAAATATGTATATTTTTGGGACAGCAAATCAACTGAGTCTCCGAGAAATTTCTATCATTCCATTAATGCATCGTTCTATTGAATTATTAACCGATTCCAAAGGCAGTTATTCCACAAGAGCCAGAAATAGTAATGTAGGGCAAAATAATACTAATTTTGGAAACAGAAATCAATTCGATTCTTTTTCAGGTGGAGGCAATAACAATAGTAATAGACCTACGTTAAGTAAAACTGGACAGTCAAATCAAGGAAAAGGTTTGGCAAATAACAATAGAAGTCAAGCGGAAGCACTGATCAATATTTTACCTGCTGATTTAATTGCCGATTTACAGATTCAAGCTGATTTTGAACTCAATAGTTTTTATGTTAGTGGTCCAAGTTCCAGTGTAAAACGCTTTCGAAACTTTATTGAAAAAATAGATCAACCAGTTCCAGTCATTTTAATTGAAGTCATGCTGATTGATGTGAGCAAACTATCTGTGGTAGAAACGGGAATTAGTTGGGGAATTGGTGATGGACCAACACAAACGAGCGGAAGTCTTTTTCCAACAACCAATCTAACACTTGGTGCAAATACGGTAAATCGTGTCATTGGCGGATTTGATGGTTTTGGTTCGTTCAACTTAGGAAAAGTTGTGCCAGAATTCTTTGCCAATATCTCTGCGATGGAACAAGATGGTGATATTAAAATTCGTTCTACGCCAAAAATATCAACGCTTAACGGGCATCGCGCTACTCTGTCAAATGGAACAACATCGTATTATGCCGTTACACAACGTAATATTTATGGAACGGACAATCCGCAAACTTCAGAGATCACCAATTATTATCCGATTGATGCTGAATTAGGAATTTCTATAAAACCAATTGTTTCTGGCGACGGACAAGTAACGCTAGATATCTTTGTCATTCAATCTACGTTTGGAAATCGAATTGATGAAAATGCACCACCAGATATCAGTTCTAGAGAATTTAGATCTATCATAAGAATGCGCGACCAAGATATTGCAGTTTTGGGAGGAATTGAAGAAATGCAGAATAGAAATGAAGGAAACGGAGTGCCGTTCTTAGCAAGAATTCCAGTGATTAAATGGCTATTTAGCAAACGAAGAAGACAAAAATCTAAATCTAGATTAACAGTACTTATCAAACCTACGGTAATTCATTAATGCTAGATACATTAAAAACATATTTGCTGTACGGAAATACTTATTGCGGTATTGAGCACAATAGTCAATACACTATTGAGGCCATACTATTGCAAAAAAAGAAAAGTGAAGTTGTTATTGATACATCTTTTGTAGCTAAAAATATTGAAGAAATAGCGCAGCATTTGCCAAAAAAGCAACACGCTTTTTTAATTGTGAATAATGATGCAGTTTTAAGTAAATATATTGAAAGTAACGAAAAACAAAGCAATCGTTTACTGTTTGAAGCATTTCCAAACTTAAAAATCAAAGACTTTTACTATGAAATAGACTCGCATGGTAGTTTTCATAACATTGCTATTTGCAGAAAATCTACGGTAGATAAACTAGTGGAAGTTTATAAAAAACACAATATTACTATTATTGGTTTTTCGCTCGGAAATGCCAAGACCTCTTTTGTGAATGATTTTATAGAATCACCGACGTATTATACGTCCAATGCATTACTGACGAAAGAAGCTAACCAAATCACAGGAATTTCACTAGTAGATACTATTCCAGAACAATCGTATTTGGTAAATGGACTGGAAGTAAAAAACACACAATTACTGACTTTTGCAGGCGCGTTATCATATATGCTAAAGTCAAAAAACACAAGCTCTAATTTTGATGAAGAAGAAACAAAACTTGTTGAAGACTTTCATCAGAAACGTTTCTTTAGTCAATTTCTATTATTCGGCTTAGGCTTTATTTTATTGTTATTACTGTTGAACTTTTTCATCTTCAATTCCTACTATAGTGCTGTGGAAAGTATGAAACAAACTGCTGCTGTAAATGGCTCGCAAAAGGAAAGATTACTGAAACTCAAAGCTGTTGTAGATGAAAAACAAAAAACTGTAGACGATGTTTTAAAAAACTCATCTTCCAGAAGTTCGTATTATATTGATGCGATAGCAAATTCACTTCCAAATACGATTCAATTAGCGGAATTAAAGTATCAACCAATTACCAAGAAAATTAAAAAGAATACGGCTATTCGGTTGACGCAAAATACCATCATAATTTCAGGAATATCTACCGATAGTAACCTACTTTTCAATTGGATTCAAACACTAGAAAGTTTTGATTGGATTGTAAAAGTAACACCTGTAAATTATGGATCACAATCGAAGACAACTTCAGAATTCACCTTAAAAATAGAGATGTCTGATGAGTAATAGTCTTAAAAATAAATTACTTATCGGAGGATTTGTTGTCCTGCTATTTTTGTGCTATAAATTTGCCATAGCGAATACATTTACATTAAAATCTGAACATTCAAAACTGATACAAGAACAAAAAATATTTGAAAACACACCAAAACAAATCGCGCTACTCAAGAAAAAAGAACAATACTACGATTCGCTATTAACCAAATATAAAATTGGCGGTACATCTTTGCAGAATAACTTACTCAATGTAGTTACATCATTTTCAAAAGCTCACAACCTAAAAGTGATCGATTTTTTAGAACCACATGTATATGCTGAACAATCATTAACCATAAATACCTATTCATTTACAGTAGAGGGACATTTTAATAATATTCTACAACTTATCTACACACTAGAACAACGCACTAAATACGGTGAAGTTATTAGTGTTTGGTATGAAAAAAAGAAAAACTATCGCACTGGTAAATCTTATTTACAAGCCAAAATCGTATTGCAAAGTTTAGGATAATTAACCTCCCAAAACCGTCCCCAATTTAAACATTGGTAAATACATAGCAATTAATATAATTCCAACCATGATTCCGACAAAAACAATAATCAACGGTTCCATGATAGTAGACATCATTTTCGATTGGCGTTGGACTTGCTCATGGTATTGTATATTCAATCTGTCAAAAATAAACTCAGTCTGATTGGTTTGTTCGGCGACTTTTACCAAGGTAATCATCTTATCACTAAAAATAGGATGCGAAGCCAAACTTTCACTCAAAGTTGCTCCTTGTAAAATAGATTGTTCTACACTTTCTAGAGCATCTTGCAACGGATAAAAGTCAATCATCTTTTTAACCAATTGAATACTATTGATTACAGGGACTTTGGAAGCTGATAATAACGCGACAGCTTGTGTAAACTGTGATAAATACACCGTTTTGATAAAGTTTCCAAAGAATGGCAGTTTTATAAGAAATTTATCTTTAAATCGGCGATACCATTCTTGTTTATTGAATAAAAATCGAGAGGAGAATAAGGCAATCATTCCAACCAAAATAATGAAACCATAGGATTTCATAAATTCCGAAACGCTAATGATAAATTCAGTAATACCTGGCAATGCGACCTTATTTTGTTTGAAAATATCTTGAAACATTGGCACTACAAATTGCAACATAAAGAGCACTACTAAAAATGCGGTACTCAATACTATAATTGGATAGGTAAGAGCACTAATCACATCACGGCGTTGTTGATTCTTTCTGCCAAAAAAACTGCCCAATTGCTTTACAACTTCTGCTAAAGTTCCAGTTTCTTCTCCAATTTTAATAGAATAATATTCGTATTCTGTAAAGGCTTTATGTGATCGAATAGCTTCCGACATGCTTTGTCCATCAACCAAATCTTCAACGACAGTTCCAAGTATTTCTTTGGCCGCTTTTTTCTTTTGTGAATTATGCAGGAGTTCCAAAGCTTCTTTTAACGAAACTCCGGCACTTAATAAAACCGCCAATTCGGTATAAAAGTCTTCTTTGAGCTTATTAGAAAACCCTTTCCCGAAAAGGACAATTTCTTTCTTCAAAATAGAAGAGATATCCGATTGCTTCTTTTGGGAAACAGCTTTTTTTGGGCTGATATTTTCTAACTTAAAACTCATGGATTCATAAAGGTATTTGCAGTATTTCGCTTGTAAATAAAAATAGCAGCATTTCTAAATTCTTTTCCAGCAGTCAATTTAAACGCATCAATTTTATTAGAATTGGTTTCTACACCTTCAAAGTAAAATTTAGTATCTGTAACAACTACATCAAACGTATCGGTTGCTTTTTGAACCGTTGTTTTATCAAATCTATAACTCACTGTATCAATTTCGGAGATAAAATGAAGTGTATTCTCCAAGTCATCATACTGAATATGATTGGATCGATGGGCATCTATTGTTAATGATTGTTCTAATAAAGTCATACTTGTGGTATGCTGAAAGTTTGTTTTTATACCAAACATTTGCTTTTGTACAAGTTGTAACACAGAAAATGCAATGCCAACCACAATGACCGTAATCATGATCACGATGATGAGTTCACTGAGTGTAAAAGCAGCTATTTTGTGTTTCTGACTATTCATAATGTTCTATATGAATTATTTTGTTGGTTTCTTTATGCGAAGCTTCAAAAATGAGCTTTTTACCTTCTCGTGTTACAGAAATATACCAGTTCTCAAATTCATCATCATACGGAATTGCAATCTGATTATGAGTAGATAAATAAGTTAGCTCCGAAATATGCGTTTTTAAGGTGTCTGTATTTTGTCTAACGGTAGTATTAAATAGTGAATTCAATAAAAAAGTTGAAATCATAAACACTAGTACAATCAATACGGTGGCAACCAAAGTTTCCATCAATGTAGCGGCTTTTATTTTTTTTAGTACAACCATTTCACCACTTTATAATCGAGATTCTCAAAAGGAAAACCTACGTATTCATCTATCAATTCTGTACTTGAAATTACACCATTATAAATATGATTCTGATATACAGAACCATATTGTTTCGTTATAAATCCGCTAGTATAGATACTTCCATACACATTTCCTAACAATTCTATCTGTTGTTCACAATACAAAAAACCTTCAAGTGTTGTGTTTTCTTTTAATAGTACTTGCGGTTCAAATCGATTTTTAGTTTCGTTTTGTAAATAGCAAATAATACCTTTAATACTAGTGTTCTTATCTATAAAAATATGTTTTTTGAGTTCTTGGTTAGAAGGTACTTCTACATCATCTTTAGCAGTTAAGACAAGTGCGGAAGGATACGCTAACTCACAATTTTTTCCAACACTAATTTGTTTGCTAGTAATGGCTTGAAACGTTCCTTTGGTATTGGATTCAATCTCGATTTCTGGTGCAATCAAAATCACATCTTTTAAGCAGCTTGAAGCTGCCACTTTTATTTTTGTATCTGATCGAACTATAATATTTCCAACAAGCTTTACATCAAAAAGATCCAATTCGCCACGACTAAACACTGTTTTTACAGGTTTTGTAAATGAATTTGTGTAGGTTTTTCCTTGTTTGAGATTAATGTAAAGATCATCATCAGTTGGGAGCGGCATTTTTTGTAAAAAAGCCAGATGATTTTTTAATTGCTGCGAAAGTTTAGGAAGTGTTTCGTTACTTTTTAAAATAGTTCCATACACCAATTGACTTCCATAATACGAATTCCCAGAAATGGTTCCTGCTCTAACGCCTCTTGCCGGCAAATACGATTTTCCCTGAATTTTGGTATTACCAACGACAATCAAAGGACGATTTGTTTCTTTTAGATACAATGCAGTTCTATCTATATTGGATTGCCAACCACTCACCAAAGCTAGTCTTTCAAATCCTTTTCCTTTGGTTTCCGTTTGCGCATATACTTTTCCATAGATGCCCCAATAGCTTTTATGAAGTTTGGAAGTTCTATTTTTTTCTTCTTCTAAGAGATTAAAAACAGTATCTTTTTTTACTGAAAAATTAGTGAGTTCTGCAAATAGAACATGCTCTGTTTGCTGAATGGTTTCTATGAGTAGATTGGACTTTTTTTCAAATAACGAATGTGAATGGACCAGCACAATAAAAACAGATAGCAATACAGCAATAATGGCCGAAACCATAATAGCAAATTGTAACGCACCGGCTTTGATTTTGTGAAATTTCATACGCTATTTAGATACTGAAATAGTTTTTCGTTTTCCTTTAAAAGATATGGTGATTGACTTTTTATCTCCTTTCAAAAGTTTTACTTCTTGAATGGTTTTTCCAAGTTTAAAAAGTTGCTGCGTTCCACTAATATCAATGATGTAAATGTTTTCAGAACTTTGCTGTTTGGAAATTACACCTTTGTATGCAATTGGAGGAAAAACGACTGGATCTTTCTTTATGGTTGAAGCTTTTCTGCCTGTACTACTTGTACGCTTCTGTTGATACGGTTTTCCTAAAAAAGGATCACGATGTTCAGTATTAATACGAAAGGTATCCTTTTCAATAGTTTGTTTTGGTGTAAAGCGAATGTCAGTATTTGAAGCAAGCGCAGGCGAATCGTCTGGACTTAGTTTTGAAAAAATCTGATAGCCAATCGTTCCCCAAATCCCTAGTACAACAGTTAATAAGATATATGTCTTCCTTTTTTTTTTCATTATTCTAATGAAAATGTATTGATTGTATATGGTGTTATAGATTCACTATTTATAGCGCGAACACGCCATTGATAGGTGTTTCCAGCTTCTAGTTGAACTGAAATCGAATTCTCTGTAACTGTTGAATCTAGTTCTAACTGAAGAATATTTTCAAAATTGGGACGTACAACCTGTACTTGATAACTTTCTGCATCTTCCACTGTTTCCCAAGATAGAGTCAATGTTGTAATGTTAAGTGTAGCATTATCAGCTGGAGCAACAAGATTCACAGTATTAGAACTGATATCTGGAACTTCAGTAATATTAGCAAATGAATATGTTGTGTAAGGTGTTGCAGAATTACTGTTTTTTGCACGGACACGCCATTGATAAGAATTACCTACTTCTATATCTATCGAAATTGAATTTTCAGTAAGAGTAGAATCTAGTTCAAGTTGTAAAATATTCTCAAAATTGGGACGTACAACTTGTACTTGATAGTTTTCTGCATCTTCTACCGTTTCCCAAGACAACGTTAATGTGGTAATATTAAGTGCAGCGTTATCAGCTGGAGCAACAAGATTCACAGTATTAGAACTGATATCTGGAACTTCAATAATATCAGAGCAACTTATAAAAAAGAACATAACAAATATGCTGTATATATATTTTTTCATCTTTTCTTATAATTTAAAATAATCGTCTTTTTGAACTGCTTTTGAAGCTTTACGATGTGTATTTGGTGGACAACCTTCGGAACCACTGACAATATCAGTAATAACAAGTTTGTGTCTGTTATTTTCTTTCCAACAAAAACCTGAAGTTTGATACGCAAATACAACACTATTAGAAAGTTCTAGAATTTGTTTTTTTCCATCTAAAAAGACAAGTTGTAAACTAAATTTCTTAGAAGTGGATTGTACTAAAAAAACTTCTTCCGCCTTCTTTAGTAAACTAATATCACTTGCAGAAAATGCTACAGAAACACTCGTCACCATTTGTGCATCCTCCTTATTTTCTAAATACGAACGCAACCCTGTATTTTTTGAATTATTCAGCGCTGAGGTAATCGCAACACGATCTACAAATTGTAACAATGCATATTCGGGTTTTACTTTGACTGAATCTACATACGTAAGTGCTACTTTTTTTGTTTGTTCATTTGCTTTCGCGAAGGCCTTAAAAGTCTGTTTTGAAAACGAAACAGGTTGTACGCTCAACTTTATTTCTTTTTTAAAAGTAGGAAGTGCAATGCTCTGATACGAATGCGAAATTACGGTTCCGTTTGACAAACCAATAGAACCTAATTCGACATTGATTTCGGTAAGTTTTTGTGCTTTTTGATGTACAGAAATTGTTTTGCAACCAAACACTAAAAAACTAAGAAAAATAAGGGTTATTACTCTACGCATATAGTCAGTTTTATTCAAAGCTAACTAAAGATATCGGGATTGTTGAAAATAATATATAAGCGTCATTTTTTATCCAGAAACATAGGTTTTATCTTACATAAACATAGATTTGTACAATTTTTGCGCTACTAAGTAGCTTTTACTTATACTGCTATTTGAAGTGGCATTTTTAGTTCTTGATTCCGAATCATTTTGGATAACAAACGATTTTTTCGAAAACTTACAGGTAAAGTAATATCACCTTTCAAATGCACCAATCGGTATTTTAATTCGTATAATTTTATACACGAAAAGTTGATAAGATACGAACGATGAATTCGTATAAATCTAGTATTTTCCATGTTTTGTTCGTGATAGCCAATAGGTTTAGAACTAAGCATTTTTGAGCCATCTTGCAAATGCAACCAAGTATAACTTTCATTGGCTTCTATATATACAATGTGAGATTTGTGGATGTACGTTCCTGGGAGTTAATTTTTGGTTACAATTACTTATTCATCGCTCTTTCTTGAAAATAACGCTTATATTTATTAGGAGGATCAGCGCTGAAATTTAAGAAAGAGAAAATTTTTATAGCTAAAATAATATGATTTGGATTTAATTAACATAATAGACATATTATCTAACGACTTGAAAATAAATCAGGTAGATAAGATATGAATAGCGTAAGTGAATATAGATCAGCAAGTTCGAATTTTCGAACCCACTGTTTTAGGATTCATATTAGTTTTTGAAGGTATATAATTGACAAAAAAATCTATCTTTGAAATTCATTCTGTGATGCAAATCGCAAATACAAAATAATTCTGGTAGAAAGAGTGAAATAATTACGTTCTTTGACGTATTGAGAGATAAAAAAGGTAAAATAAGTATCTATTTTCCAATATAATTACACAGGAACCTTACAACAATAGTTTTTGTTGTATTCTAATCGTTCTTTGTTTGATTTACTTAAGACCAGTTTAGCTTTGGCAAGTTTAGGATTTTCATGCACCTCGCTGGGGGTATAAATTTTATGCTTGTTACAGGGCTTTTCGTCATTGTAATTCTCAACAAAGAAATCGAGTTCTTGATGTATGGTAGTAGAAAGTATCTTTTTGATTCTGAAATAATATGATTTCATAATCTTGTAGGGTCCTTCAACGATGGAGTTTGAAAACGTTACGTCTTTCAGCGCAATCTTTTTATTAATCGTAAGCTGACATTCTTGAATAAACTGATGAATGGTTTTGTTGTTGTTCTCAGTTCCACCATCAACGATAAGGTCAAGGGAACGATCTTTCAGATCAACACCAAACTCTTTTTTGATGGCTTTCTTTACTGTACCGGTTCTTATACTTGCAGATTTTTGTGTAGAAATGTCATAAGAAATAATCTTACGAGAGAAGTTGTCAACCACGGTATATATGTAAAAGGTAATATTATCAAATGTCTTGTACTGAGAAATATCCATGTGCCACGTTTCATTGGGACGAGAGGCATCATACGAACCACGTTTACGTTTGATCTTTTGTGGTTTTCTAGCTTTTGAAAAGCCAAGTTTACGAACGTACTTGTACCATGTAGACTCAGCCATAGAGATAGCACCGTCACGAACAGCTTTACCCCAGACCGAACGAATACACCAAATCTTGTACTTAGGATTGTTCATGTAGCGTTTTAAGGTATTAATTTCCAACGAAGAAATTTGATTGGGTCTTCGTTTAAAGCATTGACCAATAATAGAGGTATTACAATAGGAAGCACGTTCATTGAGCCAAATCATGTACTTATGTTTAGAAATACCAAGAAAACGAAGTAAGATATGCTTACTGATAGGAAAGTCATCTGAGATATTCTCAAAGGCATTAAGAAAAACATCTTTGTTATTTTTGATAAGTTTCACCAAATTCTCTTTACCAATCAGATTAATGATAGTTATATAGAGTCGTGCAAATTGCACAAAAGCTTTTCTGCTAAACATTAAACGTTGATCAAGAAATAACTTTGTGTCATCTAAAGAGCTTTGAATCTTATCAGCGAATTCCCCACCAATATACTTTTGTGGGTCTTCCCTTCTCCAGTAGAAGGATGTACTTCGTGAAATGTCTTTGGTAAATGAATATGGAAGGACTTGTTCGTGGATGCCAAGAGCATATGATGTTTTGACATCGGAATGATACTTTTTATAAATCTGCATGTTCAAAAGAAATAAAAAAGGAATAAAAACTAAAATCTCTCAATATGAAAATCGAATCTTCCTCGATTCGAAAATTCGAACCAAAATAAGGAAAAATACTACTGGTTCGATGCCTAAGAAGGGTCTAAAAAACAGTTAAGTCTCTAAAAATCAAATTAATGTGGTTCGATAATTGACTAAAAGGGGGAGCAAATAAACACCTCTTGAAACTACAAAATCATGATCGAAAATTAGATCAGAAAACAGTCATGATTTTAGATGTCTGTAGAAGAGAATATTGAGCCTTGAAAATTTCATTAACATTTTTTTAACAAGAAATAACATCGTTTTTTGGTTAAAATTCGACGCTTATTTGAAAAATTCGACGCTTACAAAATAATGTTGCAACGAATAAGAAAGATAGTTTCCTTTAATACACAGATACAATACTCAACTGCCAATTTCCCCAACCCATTTAAGAGAGTTATTAACTAAAAACACATTGCATGATGATTCAAAAAAGACAAACCTCAAGGCAGGGCATAACTGATCATAGAAAATACATTCGTATCGGTAGTAAGCATCAAGGAGACTACATTGAAAAGACAAACATTTTATATGTAGAAGCTTGTGAGAGCTACTCATGGCTATATCTTAAAAATGGTTCAAGAATACTTAGCTGTAAAACTATTGGATTTTATGAAGCGCTTTTTTCAACAGAAAATTTTATACGTATTCATCGTTCGTATTTAATTAATCTTTCCTATTTAAAATTGTATGAACCAAAATATAGAATCATACACCTTAAAGGCGAGATTGTTTTACCAGTAAGTCATCGAAAGAATCGCTTAATTTCAAAGATGATAAGTAATAAAGAAACAAATACACCATTTAAAATAGCAGTATGATGCTTCTTGTAAAAGTAGGATTAAACAAAAGCATGAAGCTTTTTAAAAATAGAAAATCACTCAATAAAAAAAGCTTATTCAATATATTTTTATAAATAGTTTAGGTAAGCTTTTTTTAAATAATTACTAAAAGTAGTGCATCAATCCTGATAATCAGGACAACCAAAACATCTCTTTTTTTCAGAATCAAACTGATAAGTAAGTGATAGTTCATATACACCGCCAGTTCGACCAATTTGAGAAGTATTAAAATCATACGATATTCCAAATCGGAAATTGGTATACTGCAATCCTGTAAATGTGTTTACCGAAGTTAACAAATGACTGTTTCCACTATTTTTTCCGGGATTTGTCACTAAAGTAGATCCTACAAAGAAACGCCCAACAGACAATGAAGTTCCCAAATCAAATCGGTTAAAACGACCTTGATGCATATAATTTCCTGTGAGTAATAAACGAGTTTCAAAAGTTAAAAAACTAATATCTATAAAATCAGTAACTAAAAATTCATATCCTGCACTGACGGAGAAAAATGTTTCCAAAGGTGAATTTCCACCAAGGGTAAGAGAAATATTTGGTCGGTTTAAATGTTTGGCAGAAACGCCAATCCAAGCATTTTCGGTATTAAATAACAATCCCGCAGAAATATCCCAAAAACCAATGGCACCATCACTATCAAAGAAAATTGCATCGATAGACGTAGGACTAATAGTGTTTGTTTGAATATTAATTTGATCTTCCAGCAATAATCCTTGGAATCCAATATTTTTCCAACCTCGACCAAATTCCAATCCCGGTCTAAAATACCAGTCTTCTCCAAGTTGTACTTGATAAGCATAATTTACATTTACTTGTGAAAAAGTATATCCGCTTTGGCTTTCACGCTGATTTAAAAAACTAACACCAACACCACTATTTGCTTCAGCAAACCAAGTGCTTGCAAAACCATAATTCGTATCGATTCTAAAACCTAAAGCTGGCCATTGCGTTCTGTGTATAATTCCTATATGTGTGGTTTCTAAAAACCCAGCAAATCCAGGGTTTAAGGTTTGTGGTACCAAAAAGTATTGTGTAAAAATAGGGTCTTGTGCTTTCATTTGAGGAACAAAGCATAAACCAATAATAAAAAGGCATATTTTTAATTTCATACTGTAATTATAAGATTAATGTAAGTGGTCCGTTTTCACGAACAATTGTTCCAAAAAATGTTTTAGCAGTAAATGTATAATAGTAATTTCCGTTTTCGACGAATTCTCCTTTCACCTTTCCGTCCCAACCTTGTACATTGTCTCCGGTTTCCGAATATATCAAGCTTCCCCATGTATCATAAATGTTTAATTCCATAGAATCCAGCCCAATAAAAACAGGTCTGAAACGATCGTTTAAACCATCATCATTTGGAGTAAAAGCTGAAGGCATGATCAATTTATATCCTTTTTCAATAAGCAATGTAATGACTCTTGTATATACACAGCCTTCTGGGAATGTGACCGTTTGTACAACGGTATAACCACCAGGAGCTGAGTAGGAATGCACGGGGTTTTCTTCGTTAGAAAAATTCCCATCGCCAAAATCCCAAGAAATATTTGTGTAATCTCCTGTGGTTGTGTTTGTAAATTGTATCGGATCTATTTGAGAATAAATTCCAAAGGTTTCAAAAGCAGTAGAAGTAGTGGTAAAATCTGGATTGCTATATTCAGGAATATCGACTTCAAATGTATAACTGCTTATACAACCT
Organism: uncultured Kordia sp.; assembly: GCF_947489565.1. Classification (GTDB taxonomy): domain Bacteria; phylum Bacteroidota; class Bacteroidia; order Flavobacteriales; family Flavobacteriaceae; genus Kordia. The sequence continues at coordinate 124,205 of NZ_CANLEA010000001.1, forward strand.
AATGCATCAGTTGCTTCTAAAATGACCAAGCCATTTTGTGAAGTTGTCATCATTTCATTATTAACACCTGTCACAATTCCGCTTGACCAATTTAAAGAAAATGGCGGAACGCCACCGGAAGGTTGTGCTGTAAAGGTTTGGCTTGCTGTGAAAGTTTCACAATTCACAACAGTTTCTGTGGTAACATCAATTACAATGGCTGGTGGACGAATAATAGTATACGTTTCAGAAGCTTCACAACCATTTGCATCTACAACTGTAACGAAATAATCTCCTGATGTTATATCATCTAAATCTTCGGTAGTTTCTCCATTTGACCAACTAACCATAAACGGTTCAGAGCCTCCAGAAATTATTAAATTAATGGCTCCCGAACTCGCATCGTCACAATCCAAGGCATTGGTTATATTGGCGGATAAAGTTAATTCGGCGGGTTCAATAATAACAAATGTTTCCGTAATTGTGCAGGGCGTTCCATCTACAATAGTAACGGTATATGCGCCAGGACCTAGATTATTACGTTCTACACCTGCATTTGGATCATCTGCCCATGCAAACTCGATAGGGTCTTGTCCACCTTGAAAATTTAAATTGATACTTCCATCGTTTGCTTCAAAACAAGAAATCTGTTGCACAACGGGTTCAATAGTAAATATAGGCGGCTCAGCAATAGTAACCGTCACAGAAGCAGTACAATTATTAGTGTCGGTAACCGTAATGGTATAATCGCCTGCAGATAAATCGGTTTGACTTAATCCTTCTCCAAAATTACTCCACTCAATAGTATATGAGCCCGATCCGCCAGTAATATCTGTAATTGTGATAGAAGCATTGTTATCACCAAAACATAACAATTCAGTAGAAGTAAAAGAAATAACAATCTCGTCAGGTTGTGTCAATACCACACTTAAGGAGTCAGTACAACCGTTTTCATCTGTCACAATAAGATCATAAGTTCCACCTTCTAAATTGCTTATATTTTGATCTGTGCTTGTATATCCATTCGGACCAGTCCAAGCATAGGTATATTCAAATACACCAGGAGCTGTTTCTGTAGGCGTTCCTCCAGTGATGTTGATATCAATTGCTCCTGAAGTTTCTCCAAAACAAGCAACATTAGTCTGACTTACCAAGGAAGCTATTAATTCGTCGGGTTCTGTAATTACAAATGATTGGGTTATTGGACCACAACCATTCGCATCTGTAACGGTTAGTTCATAGGTTGCGGCAGTTAGGTTTGAAATATCTTCATCCATAGAAAAAGCAACACCATTTCTGGTCCAATTATAAACATAATCGAGTGTTCCACCTGTAATTGTAACCGCAATTTCACCGTCATTTTCTCCAAAACAACTAATCGGATTTTCGGTGTCTACCGTAAGTATCAATTCGTCAGGTTCCGTAATTGTATAGGTTTCTGAAAAAGGACAACCGCCTTCATCAGTGACTGTCAACGTATAATCACCAGGAACAAGATTGGAAATAGTAGCGTCACTTGAAGTAAATCCATCAGGACCTGCCCAAGAAATAATATAGGGCGCTCCAGAAGTAAACGGTACGCCACCAGTGATATTGGTAGCAATCTCACCATTATTTGCAGCAAAACAATCAATTTGAGTAATATTGATATTGGCAGAAATTGCAGGGTTGATCGTAATTTCTATCGTAAAAGGAGTTCCATTACAAATCCCAGCAGTTGGTGTTACGGTGTATGTAACAACCGCCGGAGAAGTAGTAATATTTGTTAAAGTTTGACTGATATTTGTTTGTGGCGTAGTTTCGGCACTTGCGCCTGTAATACTTCCAGCAGGTGTTATTGTTGGAGCTGTCCACGTATAGGTTGTATTTGTTGGAACAATATCTCCGTTAGAAGTATCTGGTGTAATTGTAAAACTATTACCGCTACAGATTGTTTCCAAAAAATTACTCACACTCGGAGTTTCATTTACAATAATTTCAGCAGTATTTGACGTAATTTCTGAGCAACCACCTGATGAAAACGTAATAATACAATAATAGTATGTTATTCCTTCTGAAGAAATGTTTGGTGTGTAAGAATCAGTAGTTTCACCAGCAATAGCAGTTCCAGTAGTGGTATCATCAACGGTGTTAGAATACCATTGATACATTGGAGCGCCAACTCCATTGGAATAACTTATGCTTAACACATTTACGGTATCCGCAGTACATAATTCCTGCGATTGTGGTTGTGTGTCTATTTGTGGTCCAAGATTTATAATAACTTCTGAAGGATTACTCGTAGCCGTACAACTTTCACTAGCTGATTGTGAAACCACGCAGTAATAATACAATGTACCTACAGTAGTTGTTGGAGGTGTAAAAGTAGCATTTGTTTCGCCTGTAATTTCTGTTCCGCCAACATTGCTATTTGTGGTATTGCTAAACCATTGATAGGAAAATGTTCCCAAACCACCAGAAGCTTGTACTTCTATGTCTTGTGGAACACTATTTTGACAAAGTGTTTGTGTTGCTATCGGTTGCGCATCAATCACAGGAGCATCCACAACTTCTACTTCTGCAACATCACTTACGATAGAAGTACAACCACTTCCTGTAAACGATAGTGCTACATAGTAATAAAAAGTTCCTGCTGTTGTATATATTGGCGGAGTGTAATCAGCATTTGTAGCGCCTGCAATAGCAGTTCCTCCTGTGTTACTGTTGGTTGTATTGCTAAACCATTGATAAGAAACAGCGCCTGTCCCATCTGCGAACGTGACTGATAATGGACTATCAATAGTACTTCCTACACATAAACTTTGTGTTGTTGTTGGTTGATCCACGATAGTTGCATTCGGTGTCACAGTTACTAACGCAGTTTGAGAACTGAGTAAGGAACAGCCACCAGACGAAAATGTAATTTCACAATAGTAATAAATCTGGCCTACGATATCTGTTGGCGGTATATAATCAGCATTGGTTGCACCTGCAATTAGTGTTCCGCCTGTATTACTATCAACAGTATTACTATACCATTGATATTGTGGAGTGGCTGAGGTATTTCCTAAAGTAATGCTCAATGTGTTTGGTGTTCCATCTTGACAAACCGTACTTGGTTGTGGTTGCATGGTCACTTCTGGAGCGGCATTTAAAGTAATTTCAACCGTAAAAGGCGTTCCAGCACAATTTCCAGCTGTAGGAACTATTGTATAGGTAACTGTTGCAACAGCATCGGTTGTGTTTGTCAAAAATTGACTAATTTCTGTTTGTGGAGTAGTTTCAGCAGTTGCTCCAGTAACACTTCCCGCAGGAGAAATTACAGGAGTTGTCCATGTATAAGTTGTATTCGTAGGAACCGTATCTCCATTGGTATCATCAGGAGTTATTGTAAAACTATTACCACTACAAAGTGTTTCACTAAAGTTACTGATACTAGGTGTTTCGTTCACAATAATTTCCGCAGTAGTAGAAGTGACTTCTGGACAACCGCCAGACGAAAAAGTGATAATACAATAATAATAAGTTGTTCCAATAACAGAAACATCAGGTGTATATGAATCGGACGTTTCGCCCATAATCGCAGTTCCAGAAGTTGTATTGTCTACAGTATTGGAATACCATTGATACGTAGGTGTTCCTACACCATTTGTATAGCTCACCATAAGTGTATTTACTGTATCTCCTATACATAACTCTTGTGATTGTGGTTGAGAGTCGATCAACGGAGCCGCACTTACAATAACCTCTGAAACATCGCTGATAACGGTACAACTTTCGCTTGCAGCTTGTGAAATTACACAATAATAATACAATGTGCCTACAGTAGTTGACGGTGGCGTAAACGTCGAATTTGTTTCGCCTGCAATAGCAGTTCCGCCAGTAGTACTATTTGTGGTATTGCTAAACCATTGATAGGAAAATGCACCCAAACCTCCAGATGTTTGTACTTCTAATATTTGTGATGTTGTATTTTGACAAAGCGATTGTGTCGCTAGCGGCTGTAGATCAATAACAGGTAATGCTACTACAATAATTTCTGAAACATCGCTAACTACATCATTGCAACCACTTCCTGCAAAGGATAAAACTACATAATAATAGTAATTTCCAGCGGTGGTAAATATTGGTGGTGTATAATCAGCATTGGTAGCACCTGCAATAGCAGTTCCTCCTGTGTTACTGTTGGTTGTATTGCTAAACCATTGATATGAAACCATTCCAGTTCCATCTGCAAATGCAACGGATAATGGACTAGTAATTGTGCTCCCAACACATAAACTTTGTGTGGTGCTTGGTTGTGAAGTAATACTTGCGTTTGGAGTTACTTCAACTGCTGCTGTTTGAGAGTTTAAGGAAGAACAACCACCAGATGTAAAGGTAATTTCACAATAATAATATATAGTTCCGACAGTATCTGTTGGAGGCACATAATCTGCGTTAGTAGCTCCTGCAATTGGTGTTCCGCCCGTATTACTGTTGGTAGTGTTGGAAAACCATTGATATTGCGCTGAAACTCCAGAAGTCACAACGCTTAGTGTATTTGGTGTTCCGTCTTGACAAACGATGCTAGACTGTGGTTGCGTGGTGATTTCGGGTGCAGGATTTACCGTAATGATAAAATCTACAGCAGCACCTTCACAATCTCCAATAGAAGGCGTTACGGTATATGTTACTGTTCCAGATGAGGTATTACTTGTGGTAATAATCTGTGAAGGAATTATGTTTGAAGTCCCAGATGTAATAAAACCACTAATTCCTGCCGTTGCCGTTGCCGTCCATGTATATGTAGTACTGGTATTGCTAGACATTAAGTTAATTTCGGTACTTGAAGCTCCAGAACAAATATCTTGCATTAAATCGGTATTTGTAATTACAGGAACTTCTTGAATCGTAAATGTCTCTGTGGCAATTTCTGAAACACCACAATCATTGGTTACTTGTAACGAAATTGTATAAGTGCCGGGCGTAGGATAGTCAATAGCTCCAGGAGATTCTAAATTAGACGAAGTTGTATTTGCTCCTGGGAATAACCAAGAATAGGTAACAGCACCTACATTATCAGTACAAGTTTCAATAACCGCGCTAGGATTGATGGTATTTGAATTACAAAGATCGGCTATAGGATTGATGCTTACTGTTGGCGGTTGTTTGACAATCACTTGTTGTGAATTGCTTTGACTTCCGCAAGCTTCATTGGTTCCAGTTAACTGAATTGTATAAGTTCCAGGTGTTACAAAATTGAATGATGGATTTGCTGAAGTGGCCGAAGTTCCATTGGTAAAACTCCAATCTTCAGGAGCAGTTCCACAAAAATCGGATGTATAGGTAACTTGCCACAGATATTCTGGCGCTTCACAACTAGTAGATTCATCAGTATTGTTGGTTGTAGTCACAGCCAAAGGTGTACAGCCATTATCAGAACTCAAAGTAAATTGTGGATCTACAGGAGCTTCAACGCAAATAGTTTGCGAGATTACATCAATTGCACATGTATTTCCAACTGTTTGCGTAATGGTGTAATTTCCTGGTTGTGTAAAATTGACACATAAATTTTCAGAGCCTGAAATCCAAAGATCAGGATTGGTAGACCCAAAATCATCTCCTAAAGTTCCACTACTTATGGTATAGGTATTTGGAGTTATTTGCCATGTAATGTTTGGATTTGTGTCACAATCACTATTCGTACCATTGGTGGCATTTCCCATAGACAAATCTTCAAAACAAACTTCCGTATTCGTACAGGAAGGTTCTGTAGGAAATGAAAAATCGGCTACTGGATCTGATGAAACTAGAATAGGAGCCACGGTTGCTGTAGATGTTGCACACAAATTGGAAGCAGAGATAGTTGCAGAAAAAGAGTTCATAAATCCGCCACTAGTCGTTCCACAGGAAGTCACATCAAATTGATGCGTTATTGAGGATGGAGGCGGATGTGTAATAGCTGGTAAGGTAGTTCCATCACTAAAAACTACGGTGTAGGTTGTAGATGCTGGATTATTTTCAAAACCTGTAATTTGAAACGTAAGAGCACCGCCCGAACAAATTGTTGTATTTCCTGGTGTATCAAATCCAATTCCTGGTGTGGAACCCAAAAATACAGTGTATTCCTGTACCGTTGTACAACCATTATTCCCTACAATTGTATAGGTAAGCGTATAGGTTCCTTGATTATAATCATGTGTTAATAAATTCCATGTAGTTCCTGTAAAAGGTGCGCTTCCATCTCCCCAATCAATGGTATAATTGGAATTCAATGTTGAAGCTGTGGAAGAAGCATTGGTAAATGTAAACGTAGCAACTGGATCACCATCACAAATACTAAATAAAAACTGACTAGGTTCTGCTCCATCACCATTCATGGCAGGATCAGGACCTTCTGTAACATTAATGGTAATTGTTTGCCCAGTCACCATACTATTAGTTCCAGTTTGGTCTTGAACATTTGTTAAAACGTAGGTAATCATTCCTGAAAAATTCGTAGTAGTAGTTAACGTCACACTGTCCTGACCTGGCGCAGTACTAATTGTTCCAGAGACTCCATTTCGTGTGTAGGAAAACGTATACGGAGCAGTTCCTGCAGATCCTGTAAAGGTAATCACAGGCGAATCATTGTATTGACATACAGTTGTATCATCCACACTAATGGTTGCATTAGGCATCATTGCGGAGTGTGTGTTTTCAGTAATAGACGGCGAGGCACTATTTTTTTGTAAGGCAAAGCAAATCAAAAACAGCGCAAATAAGTATTTATTGCTCATAAGTAGGTTTTTCTTTTGTCAAACGAAATATTCAATTGGCATCTAAAACATATCCTTTAACATATTAAAAGTACTTAATATCTTTTGGTTAATATCAGAAATATGTTAAAAAATAATTAATAACCTGTTCATTTTCAAAATAATTCAATAAAGCGCATTTATTTTTGCGGATTTCCATATTTCGGGTGCTTTTTACAATTCCTTAACATGATTCTGTATTTATTAATGTTAAATTAATTAGAATGCTGTCACTATGAAACCTCAAAAAAGATGATTTTTTTCTCATGGTTTATGAGGGCACAACACTTCAATCTACTTTTACGACAATTCAACAGAAAGCCATATAATTTTAGATACATAAGTTTCATCTTTGAACCATCAATCAAGAAAACGAACTTTTAAAAATCAAGAAATTATGACACCATCAGACGTTTTTTCAATGGCCGGAATGCTCGCCATGCCTATGTGGATTTTGCTGATACTACTTCCAAAATGGAAAGTCACGCGATTCCTAATCGACTACAAAATCATTCCTATCATCTTATCCGTAATCTATGCCTTTTACATTATACAAGCATTAATTGCTGGCGGTATGATGGATTTTGGAAGTCTAAAATCAGTAATGCAATTATTCACGGTAGAAAATGCAGTGCTCGCAGGTTGGATTCACTATTTAGCATTCGATTTATTAGTTGGAATGTGGATTGTAAATCAAAACAAAACGTTAAACATTCATCCTGTAATTCTTGCGCCATGTCTGTTAGGAACATTTTTATTTGGACCTGTCGGGTTTTTAGTTTTCATGATCATCAGAGCTATCACACTTAAAAATTCAAAAGCATGAGACTCGTAAAACACATATTCAACACCGTAAAAAAAGAAAGTCCAATACTATATGCAATCGTACTAATACACATTGTATTTGCACTAGTTTGTATAGTCGGAATCTTTATAGATGAAAGAACAGTTACTGGAATTAGTGTATGGATAAAACCTTTTAAATTCTGGATTTCTGGCGGAATTTATATCTTAACGCTTGGTTTTTTTGTAACCAAATATCCATATTCGACCAAAAAGAAAAACATACTCAGAAATATTGTTTCTTGGACACTATTATTAGAAACAGGAATCATTTTTTATCAAGCAGTTCGTGGTGTACGCTCACATTACAATCAAGATTCAATGTTTGACGGAATGCTATTTGCTGCGATGGGAATTTTAATTGCTATCAATGTATTAGTCATGATTTGGCTTGCTGTGGATGCTGCTCGTTTAAAACTAAAAGTAGCCAAACCTATTCAGATTGCTATCTGTCTCGGTTGGATTGTCGTTATTGTTGGAAGTTGGGTTGGCGGACAAATGATTGGTCAAATGTCACACAATGTTGGTGTTGCCGATGGCGGTGAAGGTTTACCAATCTTAAATTGGAGTACAGTTGCGGGTGATTTACGTGTAGCGCACTTCGTAGCATTGCATGGCATTCAAATAATCCCGTTATTCGCATGGATACTTGTCAAAAAATGGAAGACAACAACGCGCAACAAAGTCATTGCTGTAATTTTATTCGGATTGATATTCGCAGTATGTATTGCATATGTATTCTATCAGGCAAAACAAGGAATTCCGTTCATTAAACTATAAGTGATTATGAAGCTTCTTAATAAAGAAAAACGATTGAAATACATAGGATTCAATGATATTTGGTTCATTGTAATTGGAGTATTTGTGCTAGGTTTCGTAACCGATTATATCTTTGCAAATTCATTTGCTCGCTATCCTTTGAAAAGAGCATTGATCAATTGGAGTATCTCTTTCTTTTTCTCTATTGCGAATTGGTCTATCATGCGAATGAATTTTATTTTTTTGCGAAAGAAATTTCCAAGAGTAGAACAAGTTGGTAAACGTGCAATTATATTATTTTTTACCATTGTAGTTTCAGTGTGTGTTATTGATGCAGTAGGAGGAATTATTATTGCAGCTATTTTAGATGGTAACTATTATTTTACAGAACGTTTTCAAGTATTAATACCAATCATCATTATTAGTGTAATGATCATGGCGATTTATGAAGCGATTTTCTTTTACATTCAACTCAAAGAATCAATTCGAGAAGAAGAACAAGCAAAGCAAGTTGTTGTTCTAGCACAATTAGATGCATTGCGCAATCAAGCACAACCACATTTTTTCTTTAACAGTTTAAACACGTTGCGCGATATTATTGATCAAAATTCCAAAGAAGATGCCAAACAATTTGTAGATAAACTCTCCGATGTATATCGTTATATCTTAGATGCCGGCGATGCAAATGTAATTCCACTACGTGACGAACTTAAATTTGCACGTGCGTACATTCACATTCAACAAGAACGTTTTGGACCAAATTTAAAACTCCATTGGGAATTGCCCGAAACAGCTTTGGATCGTATGATTGTGCCAATGAGTTTACAATTATTACTCGAAAATGCCATCAAACACAATGTCATTTCACGTTCAAAACCGTTGACAGTTCATATTGCAGTTCAAGACGATTATTTAGTAGTCCACAACAAAATTCAACCAAAATCTACACAATTACCATCTACCAAACTAGGTTTAATCAATATTGAAAAAAGACACGCATTAATTTCAGAAAGACGACCAAAAATTGAAAATGATGGCAAAGAATTTACCGTATCCATACCATTATTAAAATCATCTGACTTAAAAACAGAATCATGAATGTACTCATTATAGAAGATGAATTTCGCGCAGCCAATCAGTTGCAAAACATGCTGCAAAAATGTGATTTTCAATACAATTTATTAGATACGATTGATACGGTTGAAGATGCCGTGCAATGGTTTCAAACCAACGAAATGCCTAATTTGGTATTTATGGACATTCAATTGGCAGATGGTTTAAGTTTTGAAATCTTTCAGAAGGTTGAGGTAGAAGCGCCCATTATTTTTACAACGGCTTTTGATCAATATGCGATTCAAGCGTTTAAAGTGAATAGTGTCGATTATTTATTAAAACCAATAAAGGAAGAAGATTTACAAAAAGCATTGGGGAAATTCAACAAATCCAACCAATCGCAACAAATAGAAACTTCAGTATTAAAACAATTATTAACGAGTATACAATCGCAAACCGAACGTAAAAATACCAAACAACGCAGCGGATTGTTAGTAAAAGAAGGAACAGGTTTTGTACAAATCAAAATTGCCGATTTGTTATACGCATACTCAGAAGATAGTGTCACATTCGGCGTCACAGAAAAAAAACGGTATGTCATTGACGAAACTATCGATCAATTATTCAGTACGCTTCTTGAAGATGATTTTTACCGAATCAATCGTGGGCAAATTGTAGCCAAACGCGCCATTCAAAAAATAAATCCGTATTTTAACCATCGTGTAAAACTATCTGTTTCCAAAGAACGCGATCAGGAATTTATCGTAAGTCGACAAAAAACGAGTGATTTTAAGTCTTGGATGAATCAGTAGCTACAAGTTTTAAATTATAAATTGGTATTTTCGTCCTCGTAATGCCAAAAAAACTCAAACTCATACTTATCAACATCGCCATTCTACTGATTGGTGTTCTCATCATTGAACTTTGTTTTGGAGGTTGGTTGAGCAATAGCAATCAGTTGAGTAATCTTGGAATTATAAAAGACGCCAAATTTGAATTCGACGTAAGTCATTTGTACAAAACCAGCAATCCAACAATTACCTATACAAGAGACAAATATGGTTTGCGAGGTGTTTCAACTCATAACGAACCCGAAAAAATAAACATTCTTACTGTTGGCGGAAGTACTACCGATCAACGTTACTTGGACGATTCCCAAACATGGCAAGAAGTCCTGGAAAAAGAACTGCATAGCAATGGCAAAAAAATGTATGTTTCCAATGCTGGTGTTGACGGACAATCTACGTATGGACATCTAAAAAGCACCGAAATTTGGTTTCCTAAAATTGAAAATCTACAACCAAAAATCATTTTATTCTATGTCGGAATTAATGATTTTTACACTGTAAATGGTGATTCCGAATACGATAATATTCAAGAATTGGAAAGTGACGGATTCATGAGTCAACTCAAAGACAAATCGGTATTGTACAATGCCTATCGAAAGCTAAAAGGCATGCAAAAAGCGACTAAATTTGAAGTCGGACATCGCAAAATCAATTTTTCAAGAGTGGATTACACCAAAGAAGAAGTGGTGAATGAAAAACTGCTAGAAATCTATGATGAAACCAATTTAAAAGCTTTCAAAGTACGCATTCAAAAACTTATTGATTACGCACAAAGTATCAAGGCAATTCCTGTATTTGTCACACAACCGACTTTGCATTACAAAATTAGAAATGGTGTTATTTTTGGAACTGAAAAAATCAAATATCTCGAAGACAAATACGCATATAATGGTGTGGGATATTTAAAATTACTCAACAAACTCAACGAAGCCATGAAAGAAGTGGCAACACCAGAATTTGTGATTGATTTTACCAACGATGAAACTTGGAACACTGTGGATTTTTATGATTATTACCATATGACGCCAACAGGAGTCAAAAAACTTGGAGAAAAGTTGTCTCAAAAACTTTCAAAATATGACGTTTTAAAATAAAACGATCTCGTGTCTTCGCAAGGATTTTTCACATTGAGCGTAGTCGAATGAAAAAATATAAATACTTTTACCAAAACGATAATGGTGAAGTGGATACAACAAAAAAGTAACATTGCAATCGGAATTTTATTTCTGATGACCTTGGTTGTGGTTCTTCGCAATCAGACCGAAATGTTTCCAGATTCCATCGGTTATCTCAATATGCACATCATTCGTACACCTGGTTATCCATTATTTTTACAACTGATACAAAACGTTTTTGGAGATTATTATGATTCTGGAATCGCTATTTTTCAAATTGTATTCGGTTGTTTTAGTGTATATTATTTCATTCATAAATTACGATCAAATCAAGTTTTAAATGATTTTTTCAGTGTTTGTTTCGCTTTTGTTTTACTGTTGCCTTTCTTGGTAGGTTTAAAAATTGCCAACAACATTCTTACAGAATCCATCTCATATTCGCTATACTTAATTATTGTAGCAAAGTTTATTTCGTTCTTTATCTCAAAACAAATCAAAGAACTCTATTATTCGTTGCCAATTTTAGCATGCTTACTCATCACGCGTTACCAATTTATATATCTAATTCCCATTGGGTTAGGGTTGATTTTTTGGATCAGCTATCAACAAAAATCATTCAAAAAACACGCCATTAGTATTGTGTTATTTATAACGCTTCCGCTGATCACTTCTTTGATTGATAGAACCTACCACAAAGTAGTTCACGGACATTTTGTAAGTACGCCTTGGACAGGAATGAACATGATTACAGCTCCTTTTTTTGTGTCTGATGCTGAAGATGAAGCTCTTTTTGAAGATCGGATAGAAAAAGAATTCTTTCAAAGAACGCACTACAGTTTGATTGAAAATAACATGAATATCAATGATGTAGATTTGACTGTATTTCCAACACCAACGCAATTCTATATTGGAAGATTTGCAGATATTACGATGGGACCCATTTTTAAAAATGGTAAAAAAGTATTAGAGGATTCGCCTAGCCAAATTGAACGTTTTATAGCATTGGACAAAATGACGTCAAACATGGTAAAACCATTGATTTGGGATAATTTTTCCAAATGGAAACGTCTCTACATTCAAAATGCAATTCACGGTTTTGGCGGCATCAAAAATGTCATATTATATATCTTCATTGCTCTATGTAGTTTATTTTTTCTCTGGAAACAAGATCAAAACACATATAAAGTACTTGGACTTAGTTCATTATTGCTTATTGCTAACGTACTTATAGTCGCCATTGGAATGCACGCAGTCATTCGCTTTACTTTTTACAACGATTGGGTAATATTCCTTACGATTTTTGTATTATTGAATTCGCTTAACAAAAAACTGTATGAATCCTGAATTATCCATCGTAATGCCTTGTCTCAATGAAGCAGAGACGTTGGAAATCTGTATCAAAAAAGCACAAGGTTTCTTTGAGAAACATCAAGTAGCTGGAGAAGTAGTAATTGCCGACAACGGAAGTACTGATGGTTCGCAAGCTATTGCCGAACGATTGAATGCCAGAGTAGTGCCCGTAGCTGAAAAAGGATATGGAAATGCGCTCAAAGGCGGTATTAAAGCTGCCAAAGGGAAATACATTATCATGGGCGATGCAGATGATAGTTATGATTTTTCAAAGCTAGAATTGTTTCTAGAAAAACTACGTGAAGGATATGACTTGGTGATGGGAAATCGTTTCAAAGGTGGCATTAAAAAAGGAGCGATGCCATTTTTACATAAATACTTGGGAAATCCAGTATTGTCATTCATCGGAAGACTCTTTTTCAATATCAAAATTGGCGATTTTCATTGTGGATTGCGCGGTTTTTCCAAAGAAGCATTTCACAAAATGAATCTCAATACTACGGGAATGGAATTTGCTTCGGAAATGATTGTAAAATCAAAACTCAATGGATTAACGTTTGCAGAAGTACCCACAATTTTACATCCTGATGGACGTTCGCGTCCGCCACATTTAAATACGTGGCGTGATGGTTGGCGACACTTACGTTTCTTGCTATTATACAGTCCGCGATGGTTGTTTTTATATCCTGCATTTTTATTGATTATTATAGGAACTGTTTTATCGACACTATTAATTATTGAACCAATCAATTTCAAAGGAATTGTCTTTGATGTACATACGCTTTTATACACGGCAGGCGCTGTTATTGTAGGATTTCAATTTCTTATGTTTTATGGCTTAACCAAAATCTTTGCGGTTGAAAACGGATTGCTGCCCAAAAGTGATCGGTATAGCAAACTCTTCAAGATATTTACACTTGAAAAAGGTTTAATTGTTGGGTTTTTAACGTTTGCATTGGGAATTTACCTTAGTATTTCAGGTTTTTTAGATTGGAAAGCCACGAGTTTTAGCGATTTAAAACCTGCGGAAACATTACGTGTCATTGTTCCGGCAGTATTCACCATCATGCTAGGATTACAGGTGATTCTTTTTAGCTTTTTCTTTAGTATTTTAGGTTTGAAACAGCAGCTTAAAGAAGATGCATAAAACTAAGCAGCATTTTGATACATATTTTTTATCAAGAAAAAATGAACGTTATTAAAATTAGGTTTTAATAACACACACAAACTGATACTTTCCTTTAAAAATATACTTCACTAACGGAAGATGATTGTACAAGTAAATTGGGCAAATCAACTTGATTTCTTGTAATTGTTCTTGTGCTAAAATAGCTTGAAATCGTTCTTTGGAAAAATACCGTTTCGGAATGGAAACGCCGTAGCCATAATTCCCAATAATATCTGCCAATTGTAATAACGATCTTGAGAAAAAACCATACTCAAAATGATCTTTGATAATGATAAAATCGGCAACACGTTTGGCTTCTTGCAATAGTCGATTCATGTTTTCCGCATCGTGATGTAGTACATCGCTAAATAAAACTACATCGTATGATTTATCCGTAAAAGGAAGCGTTTTTCCATCAAACTCAGCATAATGATCCCAGTTTTTAGTATTTGGATAAATATCAACGCCTGTACAGGTAATATTCGTTCCTTTTTCAGCTAAAATATTCGTAATCGTCATATCGCCACAACCAATATCTAACAATTGAATAGCTTCTTTTTTTTCAATGGATATATTCTGAATTTCCTTGATAAAAAGTGCACTCAGGATATCAATTCTGTTGCCATGAGAAGCTTTTTTGTGGAATCGAATCAACAGCTTATCTAGAATACTTTTTTTATCTTTTGCTAATGGAGAACTCATGTAGTTTTACGCTAAGGTGTAAAGATAACCAATATAACTTCTTAATATAAAATTGGCACGCATGCTTTTTTAGTGTAGCATTCAAATGATGAACGCTCATAAATTTGGTTTTATAGTGTTTAATAGTATCTTTAAAAACAAAAAACACTTCACAATAACGAATAGCATACATGAGTTTTTTTAAAAAATTATTTGGAAAGAAATCAGAAAAGAATCAAGCACCTGAAAGTAATCCTGAGAACTTTCAAATAGAACTGCCAGCCACACGTTTACAATCATTGGCAATTTGTGCAAAAGCAGGATTTCAACCAGCAAAATCACTTCCAACAAGTTGGGATACAAAGTTGAGACCTTCCATTGAAATAGCAGGAAGATTGCACGCCATCAAAGCAATGATTTTTTGGCTTTTGGTACCATCTGAACATGTGTCAGACGATAAGATCTTACAATTTATTGATCAAAATAGACTTGAAAAATTCATGACAGATGACGAATTGATAATTTTTAGAGCATCTAGAGACGATCAAGGATTAAAAGATTCCATTGGCTGGAAATTTGAAAACGCTTGGCCATTAGCATGGTATTTTGGGTATGAGGAACCTAAAATTTATGGAAACATGATGGCAGGTGAACAAATGCAAGAAATTCTAATGAATTATACCTGTTCTTTGGATGAAAATCTTAACGAATGGGCTTCTCAACAAGAGACCTTAACAGAAGAAGCTGTGATTCAAAAAGAAGATTTATTTTATTGTTTGCATAATGCTGTTCGAAGTGCGCAATTAGGAAGAGATACAGTTCCTGATGGATTTGATCCTGTTGGAAATGGTGGTGTTATTCACGAACGCAGACATTCGTTAACATGGATGCTTTCTGCTGGTACAACTTGGGATGATACGGATTTGAGTACGTAATTTAGATTAAAACTCCAATCGTATTATAAAATTTAAGTTTTTATCTAGATAAACTCAGTTTTATAGTGGACTGAATATAAGTCTGATAATTTAGTATCTTTGGTATAAATAGAATGAAAATGAATTTAGAGGCTCGAAAAATAGAATTTGTTCAGGAATTTTTGAAACTTCAAAGTGAAGAAATCATTAGTGGTTTAGAAGAATTACTGAAAAAAAGAAAAGTTGAAATGATGGAAAGCAATATCAAGCCTATGACTATGGAACAGTATAATTCTGAAATTGATCAAGCAATGAGTGACTCAAAAGAAGGACGCATGATGAAAGCGACTGATCTTCAATCTAAAATCCAAAAATGGAGTTAGAAGTTTATTGGTTAGAATTTGCTGAAAATAAATTGCATGATATTTATGATTACTATTCATTAAAAGCTAATAAAAGAGTAGCACAAAAATTAGTAAAAGGAATTCTAGATACTACTATAGGTGTTGAAAAACAGCCAAAAATTGGTCAAATTGAAATTAGTCTACAGCATAGAAAAGAGGAATTCCGATATCTAATATTCAAAAACTATAAAATTATTTATTGGATAAATGACGAGTTTCAACGAATTGAAATTGTCAATGTTTTCGCTACAAAACAAGATCCTAAAAAAATTAATGAAATGGAGTAAGGATTAAATTTTTTACATTAAAACTCCAATCGCACCATAAAATTAGGCGTTCTTCCCAAAGAAATTTTATCAATCGTACGCAATTGGAATTCGGCGTTTTGTGTGTTTAGAATAACGCGGTAATTTCGGTTTAAAATATTCCTCTGATTGTAAATATTTAATAAAGAAATTCCCAAAGTAGCTTTTAAATCTTTGTTCTTAAAAGGCTTGATTTCATATTTCGCGGAGAAATCCAAACGATGATACGGATTCAAACGTTCCGCATTTCGTTCGCCATACACAATGGTAATATTATCTGCATTGTCACCTTGCAAACCTGTAGCCAGTGTATACGGACGCGAAGTTCGGTAACGCCAACCCAAGGATAATTCCAAATCGCCAAATTTTGCTGATTGTACTAGTGACAAATAATGTCTGATGTCAAAATTTCCATCAAATGGATTGGTATTGTTCAAATTTTCAAATCGAAATTCATTTTGTGTAAAGGCATAACTCACCAAACTTGTAAAGTTGTAAAAGCGCTTTTTAACCAATACATCCAAACCTGTAATCGTACTTTCACCAATGGAAAGTCCGGTAGTTTCAATATCAAATCCGCGCGTAAGCGAAGTAAGGTTGCTAATTTTTTTATAATAGACTTCGGCATCGACATTCCAAGAATCGTACTGAAAGTTTCCACCCAAACTGATTTGCTCACTGCGCAATACTGGAATTTCATTATCTGTAGCAACCCAAACCTGATTTTCCAATCCAAAGTTTTGCGTTTCAAACTCCGTAATCTGACTGATAAACTGATATTGTCGTTCCGCAGAAAAAACCGCATTCAATTGATTGTTCAATTTTTTGGAAATATGGATACTTGGTTCGAAAAAGAATTTGCCAAGTTCTGTCGCATAATTTCCACGAATGCCTGTAAAAATATTCCAATCGTTTTGCTTCCAGCGATGTTCTCCAAAAATAGCATGAATGGTGTTTTGCGAGTTTTCAGAATTCACAAAAAAATCGGGATCAAAAATAACATCCGATTGTCGTCCGATTGTATAATCTAGTTCATTTAAAATCAGTTCATAACCGCCAATAAAACGATGTTTCTTATTTAAAGTATAGCTCGCTTGTGCATGCAAACCAATTTCGGAAATTCCATTTTCTTTGATGGTTTGATAATCGAATAAGTTGGACAATAATTCTTCACCCAAATATTCTAAATCATACCGAGAAGTCGTCAAATTCAATTCTGTAGCAAATTTTTTGTCCCAAGTCTGCTTCCACGAAACACCAATGCCAAGATTATTGATAAATAATTCATCATCGGTTCGGCGATTAATTTCGTCAAATTGTGATATAAAAATAAGATCATTTTTAGAGACAATAGAACTCACCGAAAGTTGACTGTTTTCAGAAAGTTCGGCAATGACTTTTGCAGTAAAATCGATAAAATAAAAACTATTATTCGTCAGCGAAAGTACATCGCTAAATGTTCCTGTATTGTCAGTAATTTTTGTGTTTTGAAAAATTTGCTCGGAAAACTCATCAAAGGTTACAGTTTCAAACACATCGGAATACGAACGACGAAATGAAGCAATAACAGCTACTTTGTCGCCAATAGGTTGTTGTACAAACGCATCTACATAAATCATATTTGCGCCCAATCCGACAACAGTTTTTTTAGGAATCTTAGAATACGATTCTATATCAACAACGCCCGAAATATGATTCCCGTATCGTGAAGGTGCTGCGTTTTTATAAATATTTACACTTTCAATAAGGTACGGATTAAAGGAAGAAATCATCCCAAAAAAATGATCGTATTGATACATTTTAATGCCGTCCCATAAAATCAAATTCTGGTCTGGAGTTC
Organism: uncultured Kordia sp.; assembly: GCF_947489565.1. Lineage (GTDB taxonomy): Bacteria > Bacteroidota > Bacteroidia > Flavobacteriales > Flavobacteriaceae > Kordia. Next base: position 142,222 of record NZ_CANLEA010000001.1, read on the forward strand.
CACCACGAATGTTCAATCCTGTAGAAGTTTCGTCAGGACTTTGAATACCTGGAATTAATTGTACACTCTGCATAACATCCGATTCTACAAAGCCTGGAAGGACTTGAAAATCTTTTGGGACTGCTTTAATAGCGCCATCAACAGTTTTAGAAAATCCTGTGGTTAAATATTCGGCAATGACAACTTCGTCTAACTTAATAGTGCGCGCTGCCATATTTCTGCTTCTCTTTTTTCGCTTTTTTAGCACGTAAGAGTTTGATGTAATTTTCCGAAAAGTCAATCGTGTTTGTTGCTCAATAATTTCAAAAGTTTCCTGAAGCGTAGCGGGCATTTTTGTCAATGTGATCACTTTGCCTGCTACAATTTTGGAGTTGTATGAAATGCTGACTTTAAAACGTTTTTCAATATCTGATAAGACGGTTTTTAGCGGCGTATTATTAGAAGAAGAGTTTGGCTCCTGAGCATGTACAACTTGGAAGCATACAAGTAAAATATATACTAAATATGCCTTCTTCATCTACTTTTTTGAGAGCGTCACAATGTTAGTATTCAGTTTGTAATCAATATCCATGGCTTCAAATACTGTTTTTAGTGCTACTTCCAAACTATCATTTACGAAGCGACCTGTAAAACGTTCTTGAGCAAAGTTTTCTTTGTTTTTTATAGTAATTTGATATTGATCTTCCAATGCGTCAAGTACTTCCAAAAGCGGCATTTCGTTAAAAGAACTCAAACCAGACATCCAAGTTTCCTCCACAGTATTGAATGTCCAGTTGGTTACTGTAGCATTGTAGGTTCTCACCGCTTTTCCTTTGGTTAAAATATGCGACTTTTTTGCTGTATTAGTCACGTTTACTTTTCCGGAAAAGCACTGTACTTCTAAAAAATTTGTATTGGTATCTACATTGAATTCGGTACCTAGAACTTCGACAGTTCCTTCATCGGTAATGACTTTAAAAGGCGAACCTTTGGTCACTTTAAAATATGCTTCACCATTTAAATGTAATGTTCTTTCTTTGTCCCAAGTATCTTTATCGTAATCTAACGTTGATTTAGCGTTTAAGATAACTTCCGAACCATCTGGAAGATTGATGGCAAGTTGTTGTCCAAAATTTGTTTGATGTGTAATGGTTGCATTTTTCAAGAAAAAGTACAATCCAAACAAAATAACTACAGACGCAGCAGCTGTGTATACATAACGGAAATTCAGTTTTCTAACTTTCGGTTGTGCTGCCAATTTCTCTTTAATTTTAGCCAATACAGCAGCTTCATCATACGCAGGATCGTTTAATTTTTCTGTAGCGTTGATGATTTTAGCATAGGTTTTATAAGCATCAGTTTGCTCAAAAGCCTGCTTTTCTTCTGGAGACAATTCTCCACTAAGCCATTTTGCTAAATCAATTTCGTTATGTTGTTCACTATTCATCATCTCTCTTAATATTACAGACAACTCAAAAGTTGTTTACCCTACCTTTTAATTTTGATTTAAATATCACCAATTTCTTTGCGTAACACTTTTAGTGCATTGTGCATGCGTTTTTCTACGGCTTTCTTTGAAATATCGAGGAATACAGCAATTTCACTATATGTTTTTTTGTCGATTCGATTTAATAAAAATACTTCACGTTGCTTTTCGGACAAGCGCGCGATTGCATTTTCTAATTTTTGTAAAAATTCTTTCTCTTCTAATAAAAACTCAGGACTTTGTATATCTACTTCCGATTTTTTAGTTTGCTCGTGTTGCAATACAATTTTTTGATGCTTTACGACATTCAAAAAAGCATTGTTAGCCACTCTTTTTAGGAAGAATAACGCATTCGCGAATGGAATCTTTTTACAATTATTCCAGAGTTTAATATAGGCTTCTTGTACCAAATCTTCAGCTAAATTTGCATCGCCACATTTATAGTATATATAGTTACGCAAAGTCCTTGAATGCTTCTTAAAAAGAGCATCAAAGTTTTTGGTTTCACAAACTGATTTTTTGGAATTCAAGATGTTAAAAGTTAGTATGAATTTTTATACGATTCAAAAATATGTAAAAAAAACGAACTCATAAATAATTAATAATCAATAAATTAACATTTTATTTAGAATTTTATTTTAGCAAAGGTAGGGTGCTCAGCTATCCAGTTGTCTATAATTCGTAAACACAAAAACAAACAAATCAAAACTAAATATCTATGAAAAAATTTCTTAAATTCTCATTGATTCTTGCACTGGCTGTTTTTACATTTTCTTGTAGTAATGACAACACAGATGTAATCCCAGAAGATCCGCAAGCTAATAACGAAGCAAAAGCGACAATTAAATCAAACATGACAGATTACGCTCGTAATGCAGCTGCTACAGGTCAGGCTGAAAGCATGTTTGAAAACAATGATGAAAACAATGACATGCTTGATGATTGTTTCACATTGAACTTTCCGTATACAGTAACAAACGGTAACACAGTTGCTACAGTAAACAGTCAAGCAGAAGCAGAAAACTTTTTTAATGCAGGGTATATGTTAGCATTTCCTGTAGATGTAACTACTGCTGATGGTGAAGTAGTAACGATTCAAGATGAATTAGGTTTCATTGAATTGTTAGAAGACTGCTTTGAAAATGGAACAGTTGGTGGTGGAAACCCTGGCGGTGGCGGAGAGCCTGGAGGAGAACCTGGTGACCCTTTTGGAAATGACTGCTTCGAGTATAACTTCCCTTTAAGTGTAGCAACTATCGATGGTAACACAGTTGTTGTAAATGACGAGTATGAGTTGTTTACTGTTGAAGGAGCTATTGGATTTGTATATCCTATTACAGTATCAACAGAAAATGGTGATGTAACAATTAACAGTGATGAAGATTTTGATGCTTTATACAATGATTGTTATGATATTGATCCATGTGATGACTGTGTAGATAACTGTTTCGAAATTGTATTCCCATTAACATTAATTGACGATGCAGGAAATGTTACTACGGTAAATGACGATGACGAATTTATTACATACTTAGATGGATTAGATAATAATACATTTTTTACAATCACGTTCCCAATGACTATCGAATACGAAGATGGAACGCAAGCAACAATAAATAGTGAAGATGAATTAATTGCAGCGTTTGACGCTTGTAATTAATAAGGTTTGGTTACGACATTAATAAACAGACGTTTTTAAGCCAACGTACAGTTTTTTAATTACTCACTAAAAAAACCCTTGTTTCGAAAGAAGCAAGGGTTTTGTGAATATCTAAAAGAAAAACTTGAACACTTTACGATTTAATATATGATGACAAATAAGTTTTTTGATAAACGATTCATACTTTTTTTTCTAGTATTAGTAGTTTTATGTTGGCTGATATTGAATATTAAATTAGATACTGTTGGCGATTTTTTTATGGAAGCAATTGAACCTTCTTCTTTAATTATAGCAATGATAGTCATTGTAATAATTATGATTAAAACAGTGACAAACCATAAAAAACAGCAATAAAACATTCGTGAATTCGTGATGAAAAACTTTCAATAACTAGCGCAACTAAAATTCTTTTCAGAACTTTACCTTAAAATTGCGCTCATGAATTCAAATACTACAAAAGAATATTGGTCACAACGGTATAAGGACGAACGTACAGGTTGGGATATTGGTTCGCCATCTACACCATTAAAAGAATATATTGATCAACTAACGGATACAACACTGAAAATTTTAATTCCTGGTGCAGGAAACGCTTATGAAGCTGAATATTTGATAGCACAAGGATTTACCAATGTATTTATTTTAGATATTTCTGAAATTCCGCTGCAAGAATTTCAAGAACGCAATCCAAAATTTCCTTCAGAACAGTTATTGTGTGACGATTTTTTTACACATGAAGGAACGTATGATTTAATTATAGAACAAACTTTCTTCTGTTCATTTCCTCCATTGTCCGAAACTCGAACACAGTATGCGCAACACATGGCTACATTGCTGAAACCAACTGGAAAACTTGTAGGTTTATGGTTTGATATTCCGCTTACGGGCGATTTGGAAAAACGTCCTTTTGGCGGAAGCAAAGAAGAATATTTACTCTATTTTAAACCGTATTTTAAAGTGAAAATATTGGAGAAAGCGTATAACTCCATTCCTCCAAGAGCAGGCAATGAACTCTTTGGGATTTTTGTGAAAAGTTAAATTTTGTTAAAATGGGAAAGGATTGGTAATTAATTCGACAAATTCACCAATCAATAAAGTACCTAACAAAACAAACTTAACTATAGTTTTCATGAAAACTACGCAAACACTATTGCTTATCACGCTATTTCTTAGTTTGATAGCATGCGATTCTAAAGAAAAACCAACAGCACAACAAAAAACAGTTGCTGTTTCAGAAACTACTCCAAAAGAAACTCCGAAAACTGCAGACAAAGCCACTAATGTTCTTCAAGAATCCATCAAAGCACATGGTGGTGAATTGTACGATCAGGCGCATTACCAATTTGTATTTCGTGATAAAGAATATACTTTTAAAAATAATGGTACAGTCTACACATATATTGTAAAAAGTGCCAAAGACGGTAATACAACACTCGACATATTAAACAACGGAACATTCTCACGCCAAGTGAATAATAAACCTGTAACACTTTCTGAAAAGAAAAAAAATAGTGCTATTGGAGCCTTAAATTCTGTGATTTATTTTGCGACATTACCACATAAATTAAACGATGCAGCTGTCAATAAAAAGTTCGTAGAAGAAACGATGATTAAAGGTCAAAAATACGATGTATTGAAAGTGACATTTAATGAAGAAGGTGGCGGCGAAGATCATGATGACGAGTATCATTATTGGATCAATCAAAACACAAAAAAAATAGACTACTTAGCGTATAATTATCAAGTAAATGGTGGCGGCGTTCGTTTTAGAAGTGCCTACAATACACGTGTCGTAGATGGAATCACCTTTCAAGATTACATCAATTACAAAGCGGAAGTTGGTACGCCATTAAAGGATTTGCCAGCTTTATACGAAAAAGGAAGTTTAAAAGAACTATCAAGAATAGAAACAGAGAAAGTAATCAATTTAAAAAAGTAATCATGAAAAAAATCATCATGTTGCTCGCATTTTTTGCAGCAGTAAGTACCGTAAACGCACAAAAATTTTCAAAACTAGGAAAGAGTCCAACAGACATTGCACATTATCCAACAAACGCAGCAAAAAGAGCTTTTGCTAAAACAGCAGAGCAAAAGAAAGCGTTGGAACCAAAAATTAGAGTGATTTATGGAAGACCTTATAAAAAAGGAAGAGAAGTTTTTGGAAGCTTATTAAAGTTTGGAAAAGCTTGGAGAGTTGGCGCTGATGAATCAACTGAAATTTTGTTTATGACAGATGTAATGGTAGGTGATACTAAAGTAAAAGCAGGTCGTTATTCAGTAATCATTATTCCAACAAAAGATTCTTGGACTTTAAAGATAAATTCAGAAAATGACGGTTGGGGAAATTATTCGTACGATGCTTCTAAAGATGTAGCGAGTATTACAGCACCAACACAAAAAAGTGATGAAGAAATAGAGCAATTATCGGTTGTTTTATACGAAAAAAGTAAAAATGTTGTGCATTTAAAAATAGGTTGGGATACTACAATTGCTGAGTTTCCAATCACATTAAAATAATAAGAAAAAGAAGCAATTATTCAATTTTAGTTTAGATTTTTTAATTGAATTTAAAAGCACTTGCGTGAATTCGTAGGTGCTTTTTTTATGTCATTTACCAACTTTTACATAGGTATTTAACGTCAATCCAATCACAATTAAAATAATACCCAGGAGACTCCAAAGCGTGTACGATTCATTAAACCAACTCAATCCGATGAGCATGGTAAAAATGACTTCAATATATTTTAACGGTGCTGCTTTGTTGGTTTCTGCTAGTTGTAAAGCTTTGGTCATGTATAATTGTCCAACATACCCAAAAACTCCCAAACTTAGCAATAAAGCCCATTCCCAGCCTACAGGTGTTTTCCAATACGGAATGCATAAAATACCACCAACAATCAAGGCAATTATCATAAAATAATTAACGACGACAATTGGATGATCGTCCGAACCAATTTTACGAATGATGATAAATACCAAACCACTAAAAAAGGAAGAAGCTATGATCAATAAAAGTCCTGTCGTATCAATTTGCGCATCAAACCCTTTTAAAATAACAACGCCGCTAAATGCAATTAGAAAAAACAACCATTGTATTGGCTTGATTTTTTCTTTTAGAATAAAAAAGGCAAAAACAGCTGCAAAAATAGGAGAGATGTACCGTAGTGAAACTGCCGATCCAATAGGAAGATACTTGATAGACATAAAAAATAAGGACATTGAAGTGACACCTAAAATACCGCGTAAAATTAACAATGTTCTTTTATTTCCTAAGAAAGATAGGTTCAGTTTTACAAGTAAAGGAATGGTGAAAAACAACGTTCCCATAGATCTAAAAAATACAATTTGATACGCATCAAAATCACCTAAATACTTGACAATTGCATTCAGAAAAGCAAAGCCAATGGCACTGATGATCATAAATTGAATGGCTTTTTTGAGCATGAATTTTGTGATGTTTTTTGAAGTCACAAAAGTAATTGAATGTGATCAATAAATTACAAGTATATATATGTTTTTAATCACTTTTTAGCTTAGGTTAACGGAATATGTTGATCATTGGCTCTATCATCATCAGGAGTCGTCCAATGTCCAGTTTTATTCGCTATTGCTCTTTCTACATCAGGTATAGGAGCTTTCTTCTTTTTTGCTCTTTTTGCTTGTTGATCCAGTAAATGTTTAGGCGCGGTTTGGTATTGTTCAGATAAAAATTTACCGCTGCTATCCTGAACCCTAGCAATTGGACCAGCTGCGGCATTTTCAGGAGGATTTTGTCTTGGATCGTTGGTATGTACCCAAATGGAATGTGTTCCTCCTTCTGGATTTGGAATTTCCCACTTTCTACCTGCCCTAATTTCATCTGCGCCTCCACCTCTTGCAGGAGGAAAAGCTACTGCTTTGTGCTTAGGTAATAACGCATTTAGTCTTGCAGTAGATATATTACCGCCTCTAACTAAAGGTTGAAATCGAGCTCGGAAATCGGCTAAATTGAGTCCTGTATGCGGTATTGAAGCACTAGGACTGATAGTATCTAATAAATTTGCTCCAGCGATAGAACCTCTTCTCGCAGGTGTTGCGTTAGGCACATTTCTATGTGTGTGTTCATGATCTTGAAGTATTCCATAAGAAATTGCTTTTACTTTTTCTCTATCAGTTAAAGGAACATTACCAGCAAGTTTTTTACGAATACGAGCTCTCAGACCTTTTTGTTTTAATTGTATAGAGTGCGTAGGATGCGATTGAATTTTATCAAATAGCTTTTGTTGTACAACAGCGGTTACACGATTATCAACCAAAGAAAAATTAGTGCGTTGATTTTGGTGACTACTGTTATGTGACGCCGCAGTAGTTAACAATTTTCCACTATTTTTATTGACTAAGTTTTGTTTCATTGGAAAAACTAGATACTAAACAAATTAGATTAACGATATTTTTTTGAAGAACTACCTTGTCCAAACGTATATCCTTTGTAGTTGCTTTTATTTTTTGCCCACCAATTATTAGCTGTTTTATGATTTTTGAATGAACCAATATATTTTTTATGTCCTGCTTTTACAACCCAATAATGTTTGTCCATTTTTTGAATGACATCAGAACTGGAAGCCAATTGTGCAGTTTCCGTATTTGAAACAGCTTTTCGTTGCAATGCTTTTGCGCCCATAACATCCGCTTCTTTTTCTAAACCAGCATTGTCATTTATTTTTGCACCATTCACCGTTTTTGTAGCTTGTACACGTCCTTGTTTTTGTTGCACCACATGCCATGCTTCATGAGGCAAATGTTTTTCTTGTCCAGAAGCTACATGAATATTAGTTCCTTGTGCGTAAGCATGTGCGTTGAGTTGTGCAGGTTTGGATGAATTGTAATGTACTTTAACATCATCCATAGAATGTCCGGAAAGACTCTCAATACCAGATTTTAAATTATTGGGCAATCCAGTGTTGTTTTTTTGTTGCTGAATCACTGTTTTAGGACGATTATCTTCAAGCGAAATTCCTTGCTTTGTTTGAGCCACTTTATGGTTATGCGCTGCCGCAGTTTGCACTGTTTTTTCTGCTGTTTTTTTGGGAAGCTGTTTTTTCATGATGGTACAATGTTTTTTTAAGTTATAATATAATATCATCTGTAGCCACAATTACAGGACTTTTTCCTCCTGAATAGTCTAACGCAGAACAATAATTATGATGATGGATATAGTGTTTTAAGTGTTTTAAATATGGATCGTAGTATGGCAGATTGACTTCTTTTCCAGTGATTAAAGCTCTGATGTAATCATTTAAAAAAGGATATGGTGTAAATAATTTGTGATACACATGATGTTCTGAATGATATGTGCCATCATATTCGTTCCTCATTTTTTTGTACTCAGCAATGCCCGTTTCAACAGTATGATAAAAATGATAGAGTATTTCTTGAAACGGTGTGTTTTCGCTAGCACCAATTATAAATACGCGTCTAGTTGTAATAAGATATCCTACCAAATTTAAATTCTTATACAATACACAATCATTGAGTGCATTGGCAATGATGATATTCCGAGATACTTCTGGAATTTCAAGTCGCCAAGAATTCATCACCAACAATCGTGAATGCTCTCGTAATAGTATTAATTCTTCGATATCTATCATACAAACAATGGTTACGCTTTTGTAATTGTTTTGTTTTCCTTTTTTAATTCTTTTTGTATTCCTGTTAGCAATTCTTGTTTGTTTACAACCGTATCGCCACGTTGTATCGCTGCTAAGGCACAATAACGAAGTACATTGATAATGGCGCCACCAGCCAATTCATAATCTTCCGAAATTTTATACAAATCAATATCATCTGCCAGTGTACAGGTTCCTGTAAATACATTTTGCCAAAGTTTGAAACGTTCTTCCACAGAAGGCATTTTAAAGTGTATAATGGATTGAAACCTTCTGGAGAAAGCTTTGTCCATATTTGCTTTTAAATTGGAAGCCAAAATGATGCATCCGGGAAAGTCTTCAATGCGTTGCAATAAATAGGCTGTTTGCTGATTGGCATGTCGATCATTTGACGAATTTGCTTTGGTACGTTTTCCAAATAACGCATCGGCTTCATCAAAAAATAGAATCCAGTTTTGATGTGCTGCCGTATCAAAAATTCGCGATAGGTTTTTTTCTGTTTCCCCAATATATTTGGATACAATCATGGATAAATCTACACGATATACATCCAAACCTAAATTTTTACCCAAAAGCGAAACAGTTAAGGTTTTACCAGTGCCTGGCGGACCGTAAAATAAAGCTCTGTATCCAGGTTTTAAATGTTTGGATAAACCCCAATCTTCCAACAAAGTATCTTTATGAGAAAGCCAAGTAGTCAATTCTGCTACTTGATCCATAATATCAGCATTTAATACAATATCATCCCAGTCTAAATTAGTGGTTATTTTTTGAGCAGGAAATGAAACGCTGTGTTCTAATTTTGGTTTTTCTCCAGTAATAAAATAATGCAACCATCGATGATTTAGACTTAGCACACCATTGTATTTTGGCAAATAACCTTCTACAGGTTCCATATTTACTACTTGTTCTTGCTGAAAAATGTGCTTGTTTTCAAAAATGGAAAATACTTCCAATCGCCATTCAGGATTAAGCGCAGTCGTTAGAAATAGTAAAGTTTGACCTGTGGGTAAAAAACCGCTGTGACTTTTGTCGATTACGCCTCCAAATTCTGTAAAACCTCTATTATAAATTTTATTCTGACCAAAGAAAATATCTAATGCTTCCGGAAGAATGTGTGGTGTTATGGCTAAGGCCAAAACAATACGTTCTAAATTGTTCAAATCCCATTCTTTCACCGTATTTGCAAAAGGCGAATCTACTTCAGAAAGATCGGGCATTGGTATATCTGTCCAATGAATATCTTCAGCATCTTCATGTTGCAAATAGCTACTAATTACCTGATTGATGACATTTTGTAACCAACTAATTTCTTCATGGAGTGAAACAATATATTCGTTAGTTTCCATAGGTTCTAAATAGCATTTCTACGTCATCAAGATTGGCATTTGCCCACGAAAAATATTGTAAAGCCGTATTCGGGTTTAATTGATTTGCCTGTAACATATCTAAGGTGCATGCTTGTGCTGTATTTGTAGTTACAGGTGGAGAATATGGACCACCTACATTATAAAAATCGTATTCATAAAAATTTTCTGCCCATACGGGAACTTGCATTCGCTCGCTGATCAATTCGCTTATAAATACATCCAATTTTTCTTGTTGTACAATTAATTTCTTTGCTTTAAAAAAAGAAGGTTTCTTCTTGTCTTCACGATGATAAAATTCGATATCTCTAGCTTGAATGGTTTTCGCACTTGAATCGCCAAAAATATCGACCAATCCAAAGTTTTCGGATTCTGTAGCAATTTCTAATTCAGCTTTGTCTGAACCTGCAATTGCCAAAGTCCAATTTTCTGTTGTAGCACTTTCTGTAACAATATAAAGTTCTCTGAATGAATAGAGAGTTTGGGTCATTTTGATAATAAGCTCTTGCTTAAAATCGCCCCAATTAGCAAATTTAACAGATTCGGGAGCACTACTTTTAAAGAAGAAACTTCCAAATCCGTCAAAAGCTAATACTTGTTTGCTAAACTCAAAATCTCCTTCAATTGGATTGTGTCCAGTATCTCTGCCAGAATATGGCTTGGTAACACCTTCACTAAGGTTCCAATTGGTAGGATTGAGTTTGATTCCACTATTAAAAACTACATCGGTAGTATTGACTATATTTTTTCTAAAAATATTTCCTAAAATGATGATTTCTCCATTTTTGATTTGAAAAAAGTCACCCGGATACATATTTTGATTTAAAGGCTTTGTGGGTATAAAACCATTCGTTTTATTATAAAAACTTCTATAAAACTTTTTAAATACGCTTTCCATAATTTTTGCTTTTAGGTAATTAATAGTCTAAATATACTTTTTTTACGACGCTAATGCTGCGGCATTTGCTGCGGCTAATCCAGCTTGTAATGAATTTAATTTTACTTGTGCTTTGCTCAATGATGCTTTTGCATCGTTTAATTGATTTGTAGTATCATTGGAAGCAGTCAATACTTCTTCGTACATATTGCTCGTAATATTGTAAGCAGTATATAAATAATACTTGAGTGATGTTTGATCAGAAGTCATACCATTCTCAACGCCATCTACTTCGGTTCCCACAATAAATTCATACAATTTTGTAGACTGTAATAATTCTAGTGACATTGCCGATTTTGATTCAATAGTCGTGGCTTGCGACGTAAATACAGATTCTAATGCAACCAAAGTTAATGAAACAGCATTAGTAGCATCTGCACTTGCTTGGTTAACCATTGTAACTAATTCGTCAGAAATTAACGGATTGCTTGCTTTTTTTCGAACGACTAAGTTTGCTAATTTATTGATCACTTCCGCAGAATAAATAAGCTTGTTAATCACCGTATTAATTTCGGTAGCAACGCTTTTAATTTTGGTTTCTGCATCTGCAGATTCTTTATACGTATTTCCGGAGCTTTCATATAAATCTTTTGCATTATTTATAACAGTATCTACAGAGTTTTTGTTAGTTAATGCTTGTGCTTTATTTGCTTCTGCTGTAGCTAATTCGCCTGCTAATTTTGTTGATTTATCTGTTAATGAATCTACAATAGCTTGGTATTGTTGTACTTCACTTTCTGCATTTAAGACTTCCTGTGTTAGTAAGTCTATTTCTTGCTTCTTCTTTTCTGTAATTCCATACCTCTGCGTCGCATCAGTACTAGGAATTAATATAGTTTCTCTACTCATGGTGTATAGCTTTTTTTAATTAGTTTATTGATGTTTGTTTTGGATACGATATCACTTGATTTGTAACAGCATACGGATCATTGTACTCAAAAGCTGCTGTATGCTGGTAATCAGAAAGCGCATTTGTAAACTGAGTGTTTACATTCTCGTCAGGGTTATTTGTAATTGAGATGATTGCAGCAATGTAGTCGTTTTTGTTAATCAAACGATTTCCAAAGTTATCAGTAGTTTCAGGAGCTAAGGTTACTTTTTTACTGTAAAATTTATATCCTCTTGCTAATAAAATTAAATCACTAATTAACTGCCCGTAATTTGAAAGAAGTACTTCCAAACCTTTGTTAATTACTTCTTTGATGACACCTTCTATCAAATCAATAGCATCTTGTATAAACTGTTCGATATCTGCTTGTGATCCTGATTTTTTCGAAACAAGGCTGTTCATACTTGTGTCTAATGATTTCATTTTATCGTCGCCAAGTTTTTTCAAGACACTTTCGTCAATCTCATTTAATAGATATTCAATTAATGTCATATCACCAGGTTCTGCTACTGTATAACTTCCTGCAGGAATTTCTTCCGCAACAGTTAGATTAAAGAAAAATCCTGGTTGTAAATGACTTTCATTGGCTAAGGCTGCTGCTTTTTCCTCTTCTAAAACTTTTAATTCCAGATTTAATAAATCTTTTCGTTGCTTTTCTGTAATGCTTAAAGGATTCGTTTTAGTTACTTTTTTACTGGATGCTTTTGTCGTCTTCGTATCCTTTGTAGGCGTATCTTCAACTTTATCTGCTTTTTGTTGACTGTTTAAAGCATCTATCCTAGCTTGAATATCACTAATTCTTTCGTTGTAAAGTGCTTCAAGTTGTTCTCTGTCTTTTACTTCTTCATCAATATATTGCAATTCATCTGTAGTTAATAAACCACGAACTAAATCTTGATCATTTGGTAAAAACGCACAACGGTATTGAATATTTTTTAACACTTCAGTACCGCTTCCATCCTGTAAATAACTTGGATTTTCAAAAACTCCAAATTTGATCACATTATCAGTATCAGGTGCTTGGATTCCACCTGCGTTAGCTGCACTCAACTGATTTTTTAGTACAAACTTTTTTGATGGTGCAGATAAATAATCGTCAAAAGTATTGATGATTTTTTTATACGCATTCGTAAATACAGCCATGACAAAAACAACATATTCTTTTCCGAGCTCTAAACTTTCTCCTTCCGAATCTGTTAAAACAGGTGTATTCTCAGAATTCTCTCCAGAGATATAAATTTTCTGATAAATTCCATTTACTGTATCCTCACTTGGAGTTATTGATACATAGCGATTTGAATATCCTTCTGTGACCAATGCTTCTGCATCATTAATATTAAAAGTACTACACTTACTATTTTCTACAAGCATAATGTAGTAGTTCTCAACAGGATATCCTGTAGGCTTATCTTTTCCGTCAGCAGACTTTACATTGAATGGACTTTTATAGTTGTTAAAGGAAACAGTATAGCTATCGTGGTCACCAACATTAATTGGAGTTGTTACTTTAAGATTTAAATTTAACTCACTATTATTTAATATATATGCCTCTTTTGTGGCATTGTATGAAACACTGTAGTCTTCCAAAATACCTTCTGCTTTTTTCTCGTTCGTGTTAGCAGTCGCTAATTCAGCACTTTGTGTAGATAATAGCGCGGTAGTATCATCATACTGCTTTGTTACAACGCCTAACAAATCTTTTATAGAAGTATCTGTTACGGTTGCTTTGTCTGCCAAAGTAGTGGTAGTAACTTCTGCAATAGCCGTTGAAGCTTCCATACTGTGTTGTGATGCTTGTTCGGCTTCATACGCTGTATCATTCATCAATACATACGCTTTGTTACTTTGCGCATAAATATCTGTATCAAAGTCTGCCGCATTTACAATACTAAAAATGCTTCCTGCATCACTTGCTAGCTTTAAAATAGCATTTGCCGCAATTTGTACATTTGCTGCTGCAACTGCCGTATTGCTTACAGATTTGTTATTGTAATCTTTCGCATTATTGGCAGATTGCAATACATTAGTAGACAAATCACTATCAATGATAGCTTGCTCATATACTTTTTTCTGAAATGCATATTTTGCAGTAGTTACTTCTAATTCTTCTGCGGTTGTAATTCGTGCACCTTGTGCATAGTAGAGCGAAAACATGGATGTTTCCAAGTTTGCTTCTACAGTTTGTAATTCTAATTCTTGTGCGTCCAATGACGTAACGACACTTGAATGTAGATTTTCATTGTAAGAACTCATAAATTTTATTTTTTAGTTTGTTAATTAATTTTGTAAACCTTTGGTAGGTTGTTTTCTCGTGATCTCTTTTATTTAAAGAGTTAGCTGCTGTCTATTTTGGGTATGTTTTTTCGGTATATTTTCATGGTGATTCGTTTTTTAAAATGGCCAAGTAACATGCAATGGTTTTTCCATCCATGGTAGTTTTATAATTGAAAATGAAAATGGTGATTTTAGCATTAATACATCATACGGTCTTTTCTCCACAGTCAATTCCCATCGTTCTTCAGTTTCCCTCAAAATTCCGTCTCGTACCAACCAATTTCCACGAAATCCATTGGTAGACGTTTGTCCAATTGCAGGCCAGTAACTAATGGCTGCTTGAATCATTCCATTAATCAAGTCTTTTTGATCTTGTGTCATCTCCACAGAATCCTTTACAGGCGTATTTGGCGAAAGCCCTGTTAAGATTTTGTTGAGAGTCAGTAATGATTCTTCTGTTTCCGTTTGTCCCGTAACAATAAATTGGAGATAATGCACAGCATTCATTTGTGCTTCGGCAGAAACAAACGCATTGTCTTTTGCAGCTCCTAAACGTTCTAGCAGCATTAAAAAATACGAGTTAAGCATTACCAGTCCTGCATTCATTATAGGTACACCTTCTGCTGGAAATGTGTTTTTGGTTGATTCCATAACTGATGTATTTGTAATTGTGTTTTCAATATTTTGTGGTGCATTCTTGGAAGATGTATCCTGAGACACCAAACTTTTATAAGTCACTAATAATGCGGTTGGCAACATCGTTTTTATGGAATTGATAGCCGCATAAAAATCTTGCTTTTGAACCGCTTTTTTTCCGCAAGTTTCCCATAACAATTCATTCCAAATATTTGTGCTTGCAATCAAAGACCAATTGGAAGTTTGCCAAGCAGTCACCACTTTTTTGATGATAATTTGTTGTAAGCTTTTGGTCGAAATTCCTCGCATACTGACAAAAGCAATCGTTTCATATAGTTTTCGGATATTCAATAATTCTTTTTGTTGCGCGCTGTATAATTTCAGCAATGCTGCAATAAAAGTTTCAAAATGAATTGTTTGTACAAATTTGATCAACTGTACTTCTGAAATGTGTTGACTGCGAATTGTTTTTAAGATGATCAATGGTTGTTGTGCAACCAATTCGTTTACCACACGTTCATAAGTGTACGATTGTGTGTGTAAAAACCAAGCAGGAATTTCATAATGCGTTAGTAAATGCTTGCTTAATTCCTCAATTTTTTCGGTTGCTGTATATTTTTTAATCGCTTCTGAAAGTGCAATGTCTTGTTTTTGTTCAGTAATCAATTCAAAAACACGATGTCTTTCTACCAACACTGTTTTAAGGATAAGAGGAATATGTATGTTGTTGTTTTGAATGTGTTTTACAATGGTAATTTGATCCAAAGTTGTAATTTCAGAAAGTGCATCAAAAGCGGTTTTCACAAGGAATTCAATGCTCTTTTTTGCGGTTGTTTTTCCTTGAATTAATGCAATAGTTTGTTTCCAAAATATAGCTTGTAAAGCCTTTACTATTTTCGCATTTCCAAGTTGTTTTACAATGTTAAATAACGTGTGCATTGCTTTAAAAGCTTCCGATTGCGCACTTGAAGCATCATTTGCATGAAAGACAATAAAGGTTTCAAATTTGATGGTATCTTTTAAGAAACGAATTTGTGTTTCTGTAATTGCAGTTTCCTGAATGATGGCGCGTATTTTTGCTGGCGACGTTTCCAATCCGAGTGCAATTATTTCTGAGAATGTATAGGTTTTTTTCGCAATTTTAAACTCAGTGTTTGTTGTTTTTAAATGTGCTTGTACAGCTTCAAACAATGCTACTACCGAGATGCGATATGGTATTTGCAAGGTTTGAATTTCCGCCGCAACCTTTTTCGTTTTTACCGTTGGTTTTGCAACCTTTTTTAGTGTTGTTTTTACCGTTGGAAATGTCTGTGCTACCATTTTCTCAAATAGCAATACAAAACTGCGTTCATTGCCACGATGTGTTTGATATGCTACAAGCGATTGCCAAAAAAGCTCTTGCAACATCGTTTTGATTTGTATCGTGTTGAAACTTGTTTTTGTGTTGGTAATTTGCGTGTAAAATGTAGCAAGCATACGTTTGCGAATTTCCACGCCATTTGAAACGAGATAGGCAATTATGGTTGCTTCATTGGCTTTGAATTCAGAAGTCGTTATTTTTTTAGCACGTACTAATTTTGAAATATGTTTGGCAACTTCTGCTTGCTGATTCGATTTTTGTACCAAACTTAGAATTTGTTCCAAAGGCGTTTGCGAACTATACTTTTTATACTGTTTTTCAACTGCAACAAATTCGCGTGCCGACCAAGAAAGTGTTCTAATTTCTTGAGTTTTCAAGATCAATTGAATGACTTCTTGAATGTTTGTTTTGGAAATTCGTACGATATTTTCTTGCTGTTCTAAGTTCTGTAAAAGCTGCGCAAAGAATACAGAAGCAATTGTTTTTGGGTATTTCCAAAGCACTTCAAAACCAGAAACCACCAATATATTTTTGATTGCTCGTAATGCACTTGCTTTTTTGGGTTGCTTTGAAATCAAGGTTTCAATAATTCGCTGAATTTTAGTTAACAACGTATATGTTTCAGGTTGAATCGCTTTTATAAATCGCGCTGTTCCATATGCTGCGACTAATGCAGCAATATGAATACTTACTTTTGATGTTTTTTCTATTTGCTGTACACGATTCCAAAATTTTATTGGCGAAGCAGCCATCCATTTTTGCAATGTTTTTTCTAAGTCTTGTAGCGTGTTTTCGGTACTTGTTTTCTGTTCAATTTCCGCTACATAATGCGCAATGATTTGTTGCAATGCTGTTTCGGAAGTATATGTTTTAGTGTTTATAATTTCTTTTTGATACAGCGTATGTAATTCTTTAAACAGTGAAATAAAACTCGTTTTCTTTTGTGTTTTCGATAGGTTAGCTGCCACAAAATGATCTAAAATAACGAGCTTACTTTGTTGTTGCTGTTTGGCTAATTTTTCTATGATAAAATCTAAGAAAGTACTCTTGGTCACGGATGTATTTTGATGCGCAATGCAAAATGTAATTCCAAACGTATACAAGTCCAACACATCCACTTTTACCTGATTTGTTTGTGGTAATTTTGATAAGAATGAAATCTGAGATAGTATATTTTTTGATAAAGAAGGTGACAATGCTAAAAATAAACGTTCGATGGCTGCAGGAATCAAATCTTTTAAAATGGCTTTCCAAACGGTTGGTTTTTGGGCTACTTTCAGAATGATTTTTTGAAAACGAGTCGCATCAAGTTTTGACAAATTAATCACCAATTCATTAAACTCATTTTTCTGAATATTGGTGCTTCTTGCGGAAGCAGTATTGAAATACGTTTCGACTTTGCCCCAGAAATTTTCTTTTTGTTTTTCGGTTTTTACACGAGAAAAAGAGGTATTGTGTAATTCTTCAGCTAATAATTTTAAAATTGCCATTAAGCCTTTATCTACCTGAGAATATTCATTCGCACGCTCAATAGCTTCTTCAATCAATTCAATCATCGCATCATACGAAATATTAAAATGACTCGCCATTTGTTCCACCGTACTTTTTACAAAGGCAATTCTGTTAAAAATAGTACCGCGTTCCGTAAATAGGTAATTTAAAATCCACAACCAGATATTCTTCTTCAGATCGTTGGTGCTCGTTTGAACAATGGTTTCTTTTTCCTGAACTTTTACAAATTCATCCGAAAAACTAAGGATTTGTTGATGGTTGTTCGGTTCTAATCCTGCAATAATTTTTCTGAGAACAGCATCTGGAAACTGCCAAGCAATGCGCTTACGAACATTTTGTGAAATACCAATTTCTTGAATCATTTGTATGACACTTAAACGATTGTTGGTTAATTGCGAGCGCATGATTTGAATTGCCGTTCCGTAAGCTTCTTGATAATTCCATGGTAGCATTCCTTGTACTAAGAAATCACGCAGTACATTGATTTGCGCAATGTCTTCATGAACAATTTCTAAGGTTTTGTCTCCATTTTTAGGATACATGATCAGGTCGTACAAAGCATTTCGCAGCGCTTCTTCCAAACGTAATGGAAGTTCACTAAGCATGTTTTCATACGTAATTGAACCCAAGTCCACGGCTAATTTTCGAATTTTTAAGGTTTGACCTTGCGGACAAATACTATCAAATACACGATTGATGATGCGCTTCATTTTATACGCACTCCACGCACTAATATCCATCTGCAATTGATGCGCAAGATTTTTGGAATCGAAAGCAGTATCCCATTGGCAACGTGTGATGATATGTGCGCCTTGACTATGCATTGGTTGGTAGTGTGTTTTTAGAAATTTGAACAAGTGTGGTAATAAGAGTTGCGGCACTTGTGGTAAGTGCTGTACTGTCTATATTTTGTGTTTTTGCGTTGTAAATATTAGCATTGTACCAATCTACATATTGTGGAATTAGTGTTTTTAAATCATCTTTACTTGCGTACATCGGATTTGCTGTAATTTGAATTGGCAATTGACTGTCCATAAAATAGGAGAGACGATGTTGCCAATCTGAAGCAATAATTTCTGGAATGTAATTTGGAAAAATCCAAAGCAATGTGTCTTCCAAAAATGGATCAGTGATATACATCGTATTTTCATTATTCCAGTTAACACTAGCAGTCCATGAATATCCTGTATTTTCAATCGCAGTAAATGTGGTGTCTTTAATCGTTGAACTTTCAATTTTTGTGAGCGTGTATGCTGCATTAATGTTCGTTAAATACGTTTGAATATCTTGTGAATCCATCGTGTTTAACTTTGTTGAAAGCATGATGAAATCCACATAATCTAACATCGTATCTAAACGATAATAAGTATTAGATATAGTATGTTCTTTAATATATATTTGAAAACTTCCCGATTGCAATAACAAGTTCGTTTCAATAGCAATCATGCCTTTTCGTTGGGTAAGTAGCCACAATACCATTTCGCTTTGCTGATATGAAAGCGTTAGCTCATCTTGTGTGGTAGTTTCTGGATCTAACTCTAAAACGCCTTGTACAAAATTGACGTAAAAAGGTTTTATCGTCAGCAACATTCCTAATTTCAGCGAAAGCGTGATATAATCTAAACTGTCTTGCGATGTAATTTTCCCTTCTTCATTGATACGATTTGTATCAAAAACACCATTCTTTTTATAGGTTTGCGTTAATATTTTATGCAACTCTTTTTTGGTGTTATATTTTGCTTTGGCAGTTTCAATTTTCTGTTGATTTTCGTCTAAAACATCTGCTAATTTTAGTTGTAAATCCGCTAGCGTTTCCGTGGAATTGATTTTGGATAATTGATCAATAAGTTCAGATGTAATTTCTATAATAAAAGCGTTCAATTTGGTAGCTCCGATATTGTGATATGCTTTTACACGATTGTAAGATAATGCCGTTAAATTCTGTAAATACAGACTTTTAATAATGACACGATCTTTTAGGATATCGCCCGAATATACTGTTCCATATACAAGCGTATTCATTACTCTAGGAGATTCGCCATGTCTTGCCAATAAATGATCGAGCAAATCGTCTCTGCGTTGTAAATTAATGGTGTCGTCTTCATTAATGATCAGCAAACCATACATATACGAGTTGTACGGATCTTCTTGATACGACACCCAATTTTTATGTGAGAGCGTAGCATCAGATTCGGATACAGGACCAAATTTAAAAATGCCGTTGTTTCGTAAAAGCGGTTCTACATTTGGTACACTTTGATATAATGATTGGTAAAAATAGGTTGGTGAAAATACTTCAAACGGAACAGGATATTTTGGATTCGCCTTTTCTTCCGCTGTTTTTGTATTGTAATAGTTTTCAAGATCAGCAGGATTTCCTGTGATGGAATTTTTGAATGAAAAAAGCTTATCAATGTTTGCCAATTGTGCAAATTGATTGCTTAACATTTGATCAAATAAACTCAAATATCCTTTTAACTGTCGTGATTGCGCCATTTGGTACGCAGGCGTATTATCATTCGTAGCATTTAAGCCTACAGCATACGCTTCTGGAAATGTGTGCTGAATGGAATAATAGCTGGTAATATCTCTGTATTTTCCCGTTGGAAGCTTTGGCGCCATTTGTACAGACGCTACTTCATTGATTTGCGAACTTGCTTGCTGCATGTTTGCCAATTCATCTAATAAAGAAGTATTCAAAGATGCATTTAGGTCTTTACCTTCGGTACTTATTTGGAAGTTTGTATTGGTCACAAATGATTCAGAAAAATTGAATTTTAAGATTTCATTGTTCTCACAAGTTGCAGTGTCAGAAGTTGTACTATTATGTGTAAACGAAACTCCTGAAATGGATTGTACACCTTCTACTCCTTGAATTAATTTGGTGATTTCAAAGGCTTGAATCGTATCTTTTTTGGGTTGAATACTTCCTGTTGAAATCCAACCATTATCTAAAGTCGGACCATTAAAAATATCATTGGTTTTTTCGCCTTCAACTTTCAATCGATCATAACCAGTTTGTACAACATCAGGAAAAATATAATCTGTGATGGATTGCATGATTTCTGGCAGAATTGTATGCAAATCGTATCCAGATGCAATGGCAAGCTTTCCGCTAATTATATATTCTTTCCCAATAAGCGTTTGTGGTTTTAAGAATAACTCACTTACGTTTCTGCAACTATTTAGCAAGTAAAAAGTTTCAGTCTCATTCGCTTGGTTAATCGTTGTTATGTCATCATCTGTAGTAGCATTTTCATAACTATTAGGATTTAATAATAAATACACTTCATACACGCCACTTACAAAAGGAAATGCCAAGGTTGTTGGTTGTATAAGCACATTTTTGACATTTGCAATTTGATCAATTACATACTTCACATAATCGTCAATAGTAATTGGTGACGTTGTTAAAATGTTCTGTGGTAAATAAAATTGATTGTCCACAGTTAAATCGCCACTTTTTTGTGTCAAAATATCCTTCATGGAGAAGTTTCCACAATAACCTAGTTCAGTAAATGCATATAATAATTGTTCCAAAATTGTCACACCAGGATCACTTGAGTTTAAGTTGGTCCATTCCATGCCACTATGCTCTTGGATATATGCAAAAGCCTCTGCTTTCAGCGCTTTAAAATCAAGCTCCAAAGGAAGTTGTCCGTCTACTATGTAGTTTTCCTGTGTCATAAATGATACTTGATTAAACTGTTTTTTGTGGTATTATTTAAGGATGGAACTAAAATGCTTCCGTCTCCTTGTGAAACTTCTTGTATGCTTTCTTGATAGTTGATGTTTCCTGTGCTAAAATCTTTCGTGCCTATTTGAAAAGAAAGATTATTGATCTCCAAAATGCTATCGTACGTATTGATAAATGCGGAGAGTTGCGCAGTGTTCAATCCGCTATCAATGGTCAACTGTGATTGTGCACTTGTGATCCAAGGAGCTAGGAAAATATTGATTCCGTCATTCACTTCTTTTTCAACAGTAGTCACATCTTGATCCGATTGTACGGTAATATCACCTGTGATTTTTACATAATTCAATTCAAAATTCTCTACTGCTACTTTTATAAATGCTGAAACACGTTCGGTGATGTATTTTTGAATATCTAATTCATAACATTCGCTTAAAAGCGGTACAAAAGCATTGGTATCGCTCGCGTCAGCAACTCTTTTGACTACATATGTAAATACTTGATTGGATGATTTTTTATAGATTGATTTTGAATAGTATACTTCCTGAAATTGCAATCGGATAGTATTAAAATAATCTTCCATCGTCACCAATCGATCTTTCGTTTTGAGACGTGTACTCACACGTGAATTCATATGAAAATTCGTTTCTGCAGCTTTCCCACCAAACGACGGAAAAGGTTGTACCGTAGCTCCAATTTGCGGAATTGCGGTTTGCGGCGTTGTAATTACATCAGCAGCAATTTGCGGTGTCGTGGTCGAAAAATCATTCTTTGCGACAATGCGCTGCAATGTGAATCCGTTGGTTTTTAAAAACGAAGTTTCTGGGAAACTATCCGGATTATTTGTGGTGCCAATGGCAATCCAATAGTTATTTCCTGCAATTGTGGTATGTTCTGTAGCAATATCATCAGGAATATTGATTGTAATGATTCCGGAACAGGTAAAATTATTCGTGCTATCTTCAATAGACGTTAGCGTTTTCCAACCATCTGTACTCAAATAAGTATAGCTCACATTTTTAGTGGTCAGTACTTTTTCGGTGTATGCACGTGCCAATTCAAAATAAAAACTCACTTTGGCAGGCACAATTAGGTCTTGTAATTCTAAATATAATTGTCCTTTTGTGGCAAAGCTTGGTACTAAAGGTATTGCAGTTAGCGGAATGATTTTTCCGTTTTCATCTCTGGCTGGCGAACTTCCAAAAGTTGTGTTTTTAGTATCAATTTTTTCTTCCAAAGTAGTATCATACACTTTATAATTCTCAAAAGGTGTATTGTAAAAACATTGTAGTGGATAGCTTTGTTCGTTTGTAGAAAAATCATAACTAACTGAAGCAGTATAATTTCCCTCAAAAACGCTTACCATGGGAACAAACGGAATGTTTGCCGGCGCAGCTAAATCTTGTGAATCATTCGGTTTTTTTATTTTTTCAGCGATCACTTCTGCATTAAACAATGCAATGGCCGCGACTACGTTTCCGT
Organism: uncultured Kordia sp.; assembly: GCF_947489565.1. Lineage (GTDB taxonomy): Bacteria > Bacteroidota > Bacteroidia > Flavobacteriales > Flavobacteriaceae > Kordia. Next base: position 165,143 of record NZ_CANLEA010000001.1, read on the forward strand.
ATAATGCTGTTCCAAAACCATAGGTTGGATCTGATAATTTCATCTTCAAAAATCCAGTAACAGTTTTGTCTGTAAGTTGCAATGGTGTTTGCTGTAATGTTGGATCAACGCTTGCAGGATCGAGATTCATTCCGGAAAAATCAAACGTACGAGACGAAGGAATAGTCGTTGTATCTGTGGTTGATGAAAAGAATAAATTTTCTTCAGTAATTGATGAAACTGAATTTCCATTCACGATACTATTAAAGCTTTCCCAAACACCATTTTGTAAACGTTGAAAATCTACTAAAAATGAAGTATTAGAGAATTCAAAAGTATCAGTGGTATCCGTCGCTAATCCGGTATTTTTATCTTTACTAAAGATTCCAGTTATTTTTTTGAAGAGCGATTTATTTTCTTGAATGTTGGTTGAAAGCGCCGTGTTTTGAGCGTCTTTAATTTCTTGTGAAACCGTAGTTTTGGTATTGTCAATCTCGTTTAAAATATTCGTTTTAGCAGTGTTTACAGTATCTGAGTCTACTTTATTGGCAGTTTGCATATTTGTAATCAACTCATTTTGAGTACTTGTAATTGCCGTAAGCATTTCAGTATTCAAACCCTTTATTTCGCTGACAAGATCGCCAGCTGCCGCTGCTTTTTTGTCTAATTTTTGTGCTTGTTTGTCTACAAGTTCAGCAAGATCTGTTTGATTTTTTTGAATTAATGAAACAGCATCTGCTACCGTTTTTTTACGCAATACTTTTTTGAACAATTGCTCTTCCGATTTGGTGACATCATCGTAAAATGAATTTTGCAAATTGTTAATTTTTTTGATGATAGATTTCAACTCATCCACATCTACAGTAGTACCAGAGTATGCGCCTTTTAAGTAATTATTGTACGCGTCATAATAGGTGTTAAAGTCAAAATCACTATCAAATGGATTCCACGTCAACGTAAAATCGATATCTTGAACAGGTTTACTAAATACTTCTGCATTTCCCACCATAAAGTTTTGATTCACTTTTGGTGCCGCGCCTAATAGTTGAAAAGGTTTTTTTGGATTTAATTGCCCAAAATCGTTATACAATTGAAAGTTTTGCAAACCATACACCTCAACGTCAATAGATAATGTTTTGATTTGCGGCGGATTTGCCAATACTTCAAATTCTGAAAAAAGCATTTTAAACAATGGCCATTCGCAGGTATATCCATCAGGATTTTTCTTAAAGGCTGTAATGGCAGGATCGGTTTGAAGTAAGGTAATGGTCATTTTCAAATTGCGATCAATAGTCATAGGCAATTTGTACGTTGGCGTCGTAAAGTCGAGATCTACTTGACTGCTTGGAATTTCGAACCACGCTTTTTCAGTACTGAAATAGTAGCTGGTTTGCTCTTGAAGAATAGATGAAAAGGTAGAACTTGAAAATGTAAAGTTTAACGTAATTACTCTCGATTCAGCTTCTGTCAAGTAAAACATTGGCGAACCAAAAGTCATTGCCATCGTTTTAGGATCTTCCGTTTGTGGCAATTGTGTTCCGAAAGTTTTCCAAGTTTTTACCGCGCCATCTTCATCTTTGCTGACTTCATTTACGGGCGGTAATTTTTGTAAATACAATTCGGAATTATAGGTGTTTACTACAGTTTGTGATATAGTATACGCATTTGCAATTTTAGCGGGATTCATGGAAACCTTGTTTGTGGTTTCAAATAAAATGGGCTGCTTGTCTGCGTCAACTCCAGCCGTAAATATTGTTGCTTTAGGTAATTGAAACGTCGCTGTTTTTTTGGATAAATTACTACTTGCAAAAACTGTATCGGGTGTAACACTGTTTGGAAATTGCTTTAAAATATCACTGTAATAAAAATTCAAATGCTTTTTTGACAACGAATTGAATTGCTTCTGGTAAATTTTTAGCAAACTTGTAAATGTTCTTAGCAACATTGTATCTGGGAAACTTCCAGGTGTATTTTGTAAGGTATCCAATTCGGTATCGGCATACGAAATGCATTTGCTGTAAAAAGAAAATACTTTTTTCCCTGTAGTATATAAGCAATTATACAAATCATCTTGCGTAAGATTTTCAATATAAAAACAGTCTTCATCAGGAGCATTTTTACAAGGTGACATTGGCAATCCTAAAACAGTCCAATATGGCGATTCACCTTTGTGTACATTCCATATTTTTTTATCATAATTTTCAAAGGCGTACTGATTTACATTTTGAATGCCGGGAATATTTGGCGTTGTATGTGGTGCTTTTTGATAATTGTACAATTGTTCTCGTAAGTCCAATATTGACCATAATATCAAGCCATATGTGTCTTTTACACTATTGATGATATAAGTTTTCAAGTTATATTCAATAGTGGATTCATTCATATAATGTGTCCAACGTTCTATCACTTGAAACGTGTAGCTCAATTGATCAAAAAGTTGATTAAAAGCATTGGAAATAAAGTCACTCAAGGACGTATTCGAAATTACTTTTTTCAGTTGCAAACAGGTATTTATAAATAGCGAATACGCTTTTTGGAAAGGTGTTTTTGCAATTGAAGCTACTAAAAACACAGGATCTTTCAACAAAAAAGGCGACCAGTTTCCGTTGATAGTATTGGTTCGATCATAAAAATTAAACAAGGTGGCAAATTCGGCAAGCAAACGCAAATTGTCAGTTTCCGTTCTGCTATCTACCAAACCAGTACTTGGCACTAGCGATTTTTCTAGTGAAAGCATTGCCATATGTTGATCGAATTGACTCATGTATTATCGTTGTAAATTGGTTCCTTCTTTTATGTAAAAAGGATACACATAATTGTGTCTTGTGTTGGTTTGATTGTAGAGATAATCAATAGTTACTTCTACCAAACCATTTTGTAAATCTGCAAATGCTACATTTACAGCTAATACTTTTATTCTAGGTTCGTTGTTTAAGAGTGATGTTTTGACGGCTTCTCTTATTTCACCTTGTAATGTTGGACGCATATCTCTAAAGAAAAACGTCTGTAATCCGGAACCAAATTGTGGCGAAAATGGGCGTTCGCCAAAGGTGGTTTTCATGATCAAATCGATCATATCATTAATATTCGTTTCATACTTTGAGAGTTGCAGTTGATGATTTTCCGCAGAAAATGTCACCGGAAATGACCAACCAGAACCTAGAAACTCTTTTTGTATGTTTTCTGTTCTATCCACCGATCATTACTGTAAAGTCTCCCAAAACAATTGATCCGCCATGTGCGGTAGAATCTCCCATTCGCGCGGCTGGCATTCCGCCAATCATAACGGTTGCTGAACCTTGTACTATGGAATCTGGTGGTCCAACGCATACAAGCATATCACCAACGACTGCGGCTGGTAAACTGCCAATAAGCACTGTTGGTATTCCAGGTCCGGTAATAGGCCCGCCAACATGCGGAATCGGTGATGGAACCGCCGGTGTTTGCATCGGACATTCATGAAAATCGGTTAATCTTGCTGCTGGTGGCATAGTTCTTTATTTTTGTTAGTTGTTAGTTGTTAGTTGTTAGTTGTTAGTTGTTAGTTGTTAGTTGTTAGTTGTTAGTTGTTAGTTGTTAGTTGGGTTTTCCAAGTACTTCTCGATACTAAATTTCTACGAAATTTCACTCGAAGTGACGTTTTGTTAGCCAATGGTTCTTAGGTTAATACCCAAGACCTAATACCCAAAACCCAATACCTAATTAATCATCACCATGGCTCCTTTAATGGTCGTTTGTGTTCCACCTTGAAGTGAAGCAGTCATACTTCCTTCCGCAGAATATTCCATGTCTGCCGTTTCTTTAATATTCATTCCTTTGATTTGAACATCGCCGCTGGAAGATTCAATAGTAACTCCCATATCTCCTTGTAATGTTAGGTTTTGAGATGCTTGTATTGTAATGTCTTTATCACTTTTGATGGTAATTCCACTTTCCGACATGACAATGCTGTTATTGTTTTGATCTTGAATGGTGATTTGTTTGTCTTCATCACTAAAAATTGCCTTGTTTTCACTTGGTGTTTGTAGCGTTAAGACTTTATTTTCATCATCAAATTGAATATTGATTCCCGATTTAGATACAAATGCTTTTATTGTATTCTCCTCGTTTGGATCTAAACCATCAAACGGTTTGTTACTAGATGAACTGTACATGCTTCCCAAAATGATTGGATAGCGAGGATCTTCATTCAAAAATCCAACAACAACTTCATCACCAACTTCTGGCATAAAGAATGCTCCTGCACCAGAAGTGGAGTAGAAGTTTGTTAAGCGTGCCCACAAACCTTCTCCATTTGGATCAAATAGTGGAATATCAACTAATACACGATATTGACTGTCTGGATCTTCATACATTTGCTTTACCGTAGCATTGAATAATCCTTGTGCGCCGGGTAATAATCCAGCAGCTGGTGGCGCCATTACATCAGGCTCTTCTGTAAACCAAATTGGAGATAAGCCAACTGAAACTTCGGTTGTCCAGTTTCCATGACCAATGAAATGATGTACATTTGAAATGATGTGATCGCCATTAAAACGATCGCCCAATCCAGCAAGCGTAATGTATTTTCCCGGATCGACTAAGTTGCTTCCTTGAAATTTTACATCTCCTTGAATTTTAGCATACGCACTTTTTACCAAAGCTGCTTTTGACCAATTTGTCAAATCCGTTGCTTCTAATGGAGCCGTACTTTGCAAGTCATATTCTGAAAGTCCTACTACTTCTGAAAGTGTGGAAGACGATAAATTCCCAGGTCCGTCATAACTACTAGAGGCTTCTCCCGAAGCGGTTGCTTGTTGGGTATAATCCCAAGAAGTTGCTTTGGCAGAACCTAATTGCGTTACGGAGTTTAAGGAAGCATTAAATTCTAACAAATTGTCTCCATAAGTAATCTGTAATACAGAAGTTGTATCATTATCAGGCGGAAATACCGATACAGTTCCATTAAGTGTCGTCACAATCATTCCGTTGGTTTCTGCTCTTGCGAGTAAAAAATCCCAATCGGTTGCATAGTATTGTACTTGTTCTGGCCATTGTGTTTCGGTAGCAGTTACATCTGCGGTTAATCCACTATAATTTCCAATAATGGTGCTCATAATGTCACTGTCTTTTTGCTCTGAATAGGTGAGACTTTTACGTCCCACAATCATTTTTACAGCTTCATCACGACATTCAACAATCAATACCGAACCTTCTGCACCATGCACACGAATGCTTTGCTTGGTGATGATTCCTTTGAAAATAGTTTCGTTGGTAGAATCGTATCCAGCTTCAATGGTAATGGTATTTCCAGGAACAAATGTGCTTGACGAACTTACGTCGAAGGTTTCCGTAGCGGGACTTCCATCAAGGATGACGAGCTTTGCTATCGAAATTCGATTCACTCCTTTTTCTACCTCAAAAGACTGTACGTCCATGGCGTCTGGAATAGTATTTCCGTTGGTTTTGATATCGAAGGTGACTAAACCGCCACTCTCTATGGATGTTGGTGCACTCATGTAATTTATGTTGGCTTTATAATTGGCGGAAACAGTAACTGCTGTCCACCTTTTAGTTGTCTGAATTTGTTTAAATCGTTATACTCTGCTACTTGAATGTAATAGTATGGTGTGTTCCAAACTTTGTTTGATAATTGTGGCAAACTATCGCCTTGTACTACTTCAACCAAGTGAGAAATGTCGGGAGAACTTTCATTGTCTTCTTTTTGACGCTTGTCAGCGGATACATATTTTCCGAAGCTTAATGAGATTTTTGCTCTCAGCGGACTTCCATCTGGTTTGAATAATGTATAGGTGGTATCAAACGATTTTAATACGCTGTAAAACACCAAATCGCTTCCCCATTGAATTTTTACGAAATTAGGTCTGTGAATGTCGCCGTTGTATGTGTATACAATGTCTTCCAACGCTTGAATTTCAGAAGTGAGATCCGTTCGTTTACTGTCAACAATACCTGTACAGTCAATAACAATATCAAAACTGAGATTGTCACTTGGTGTATGTTTGTATTTTTGAGAGGACGTACTCGTATCTATCGGTTGTTGTTCATTGTATTCAATACTTCGGCTCCATTTTATAGATTCTGGATTGATCATGAGATTGTACGGATCGCCAGAGATCGCTTGTGTAAAGTCCTCGTCTTTGTATCCTGTTATTTTCATGTATTCTAATGCCATAATCGTAATGTTCTCTAGGAGTTTTATCGGTTATACTTTTCTCGTTTTTGCGCTTCAGAAATCATGCGTCTGCATGTTTCCAATACTTCGTTTTTTAGTTTGGAAGTATCGTATGCATTGCGTTTTGTGTTCAAATTTTCATGAACTGTTTTTATTTCAGTCTTTATGACTAATTCTCTGATTTCTATGGGCATAATTTGAATTGTATACGTTTGTTATGAACTTGATGCAATATTGAAATAGGTATATGCCAATTCAATAGTTTCAATCATAATTTCACTTTCTTGCGATTTTAAATCTGAGACTGCATAATTAATAGGATATGCATTATAAAATGTCCATTTCATTAATACAGTTCCTTCGTTATCGAGCAAATTCACAGATACATCTTGTGTTGTAATTGCGGATGCTAATCCGTTATCAAGCGTGTCAGAACACCAAGTAATTAACTTTGATCCTGTTGGAACAATGGCTCTTTTGAGTACTAGGTTTTTACTGGCGTTTACAGTTGGCAATCGATATTTAAACCGATTTTCTCCACCGCCAGCAACTTCCTCGACTCCAAGCTCTTTACTGATTCCTGAGACTTCTTTAAAAGCCGCATCTTCACCTTCAAACGAAAGTGAAAAATAAAATCCAACAGGATACGCGCTATTATCCATTAGAAATAATTAGTTGTTCGTGTGCTATTTCTAAAGTATCAATGGCAACTTCATTTCCATCAGATTTTAGATCAGTACTCGTAATTTTTGTTGGCCACGCATTGTTTAGTGTCCATTGCATGGTTACTTTTCCTGATTCGTCTAATAGTTTTATGATTACTGTTCTACGCTTGATTGTGTTCATAGAAATTTCTGCATGCCAATCCCAAAATGTATTGTCATTCACAAATACGCCACGTTTCATAGTTACATTTCCATACTTTACAATGCCGGGCATTTTTTCGGTAGAGAAAAGTGTACTATTACTTTTTCGGTATTCAATGATTTGATTTTCTACGTCCATTCCAGAAACTTCTTGGAATGCAACTCCTTTTAGCTCAGTTCCTAGATCGACTTCGAATCGGAACTTTGGCATGGGCCATGTTGACCCTTCTTTACTTCCATCATCTGCCATAATATTATATTTTTTAAATGATTAATTTTTTGTTTTAAATGCTTGTACTTCTATTTAGCTATTAACTAGAAGTTGCTTGTTGTTGTTGGAATGTTAGTACAATAAATTCAGCAGGACGTACTACAGCAACTTTAATAGTTACATTCATAAATCCGTTTAAAATATCGTCTGAAGTCATCGTTGTTCCCAATCCGCATTGTACAGAAAATGCATCGGCAGCAGTTGCTCCTTGCAATCCTCCTTCTTTCCAAATACTTGTTAAGAAACTTCCAATCATAGTTTTAACAGCTTCCCACGTATTTTTATCATTTGGTGCAAATACATAGGCTTGTGCGGCAAGTTTACACGATTGCTCTAGGAAATTCATCGTTCTACGTACTGATAAATAACGCCAATCTTGACTGTTTCCGTCCAGCGTTCTTGCTCCCCAAATTAGGATTCCAAGTCCGTTGAAAAAACGAATTGCATTGATCGATTTTCCAGAAACCGCATCTACATTTAAGTCAGCTTGTTGCGATTCTGAGATTTTTATAGGCAATGACGATGCGCCAACCATAGAGGTATTTGCAGGTGCTTGCCAAGGACCAACTTCGTTATCTGTTACAGTAATTACACCAGCCATTCCACCACTTGGAGGCATCATATTAGCATCGCTCAATACATGATTGATAATTGTACTATACGTTTTACTAGCTGCAATAAGAGAATTGTTGTATTGACTTACCGTTAATGGAGTTCCAGAAGGATTTTCAATGTTTCCGATAATGGTTTCTACAGATTGATTTGGATTATCCGCTGGACTTAATAATGGTTGTAATTGTTTTAAGTCACCTCCAAAAAGATTGGTATAATCAATATCAGAAGTTTGCATAATAGTAGTTCCTACAAACGGATAATAAGCAGTTCCGTAATTTAATCCGTTAGCTCCTGTATTGTCACGAAATGTAGTAATATCGTCCATCCACATCACAGGATCTGGATTTCTTCCACCGATAATATCTAAGATGGCTACAGCTGTTTGCATTTCTTCTGCTTGCAATAACATAGAAGCCATTAAAGTTCCGTTGTTTGCTACAGAAAGTAAGGTTGCTTCTGGACAGATATACATGGTTGGTTCTTGTTCGTTTTTCAACAAAGCCAATCCATTGGTAAGATCGTTCAATTGTACATTTGGATTTACAATTTGGTCACCTGGCGTCATTGGATTTCCTGAAGAAGGTCCATAACTTCCCACAGAAACAATATAAGCATCACCACCGCCATTTTCATAAAATAAGCGAATGCTGTTATACAAATAGTAAATTGTGTTTGGATCTGGTACAATAGAATAATACGTTCCGTCAATAAGCATATAGTCACCTTTTTCGGGTTGACTTTTTTCTGCGACTAAATAATATTCTGGATTGTATTGTTTTGCAGGATCTGCAGGTGGTGCAGGATCAGGTAACATGAAAATTGCCTGAAAATCTGTGAAGGATGTAATTTTGGTTGGCACATTAGTGTACGATTTCCCTTCGTACATGGCTTGTGGAGTATATCCAATAAATGCAGGAACGGCGGTTGCTACAGGAACAACTGAATTTCCGAAACCATTTATTTCGTTGATATAAACCCCTGGAGATTTAATGGTTGATAAATTCATAAAACATAGTTATTAGTTCGTATTAATTTTTATAAGTACTGATAAGGCATGCTAGATATACACGTATATCAAGGATGCTATTGTATGATCGTCTTGTATTTGTAAATTTTGAGGACTTGGAATCGGTAATCCTTTGATAAGGACTTCTTTTCGGTCACCAGAAATTGTTTGTTTTGTGTTGACTAAGTCAAATGTGTAGGTTACTTCATTTTTTAAAGGAATTTTGGTAGTTTTTGATGTAAATAATAATGCTTTTTGTCCGTTTTGAAGTGTTGTTTCCGTTGGTGATGTAAACTGAATTTTGTCACTTCCTTCTATGGCCAATTCATTGTATTCTTGATTGGAATTGTTAATGATGTAATAATTCCATTGTGTTTCACGTGCTTGTAATTGAATTAAAAACGAGATGTCGCTCGTTGTTTTTTGTAAGCGAATGAGATCTTCAAATTTGATGCAGATTGCTATAGTTTTGTCTGCTGTAGTATCCGTAACAAATGTCTCTGTAAGTTGAATTTTGGTATCAGAAGTATTATTACTTACTGTTTGATCGCTTGCAAACGTAAGTACGCCCAATTCATTTATGGGAATGTTGGTGAAATTTGAAAAATTAGGATCTGTGGTAGTTCCTATAAATTCAAAACTCGTTGCGCCAGAAACTTGCGTGATATAATGTAAATGTGTTTCAATAGATTGATTGGATGAGGTATACAATTCAAAACCATCGTTCACCAATCGCAATACAAAACCATATTTGTTCATCATTGTTGTTGTTTCTTGACTTGCCTGATATCGCAAACATTCACAAATATTTGACGCATAGTATGTATGCGAAACCGTTACTTTACATAAAGATGTATAGGTCATATTCATGGTTTCTCTTCTGTATTGGTGTTTACACTGTTAATAGCGGTATCAAATCCTTCAACTTCATCAGAAAGAATCGTTACTAATCTCACTTTATAAATCACAGATGGTTGGTATTTGGCACCAAGTGCGGTCCAAAGGTTTTGCATCTGCATATAATTTTCTCCTTTTTGAAATTCGTATTCTAGTTTGCCCAATTCAGGAGGAATTGCTGCATTTTTGGTAGCGTCAATCATTTCATTGATTTGAAAAAACTGAATAGAAGCATCTAAAAACTTGATGGCTTCTATATAATCGTTAAAGTTTGGAGTAATCAATGTAAATAAGTTGTAACGCTGCGTTTTAGAAGCTCTTTGGTAATTTCCGTCTTCTAATTTTAGATTCCTATTGTAGAATTGTTGCGTGGTGTCTTGTTCTACGTGAATCAATGAAATAATGATTTTGTTTTGATTTTCTGCTGGGACAACGCCGTTTTGATCAATAATAGGATTGATCTTTACAACGTCTTCGTCTAAGCCAAATTTTTTCTTGACAAATTGGTTCAGTGCTTTTCCTGTAAATTGGAGTGCTTTTTCAATCATGTTGGTTAAATGGTTTGGTTAGCTAGCTTGCAGCATGCTAAAATTAATAATAGAATGAGCGCATGCAGTGAAGTAGGCGTATACGATTCATGCACATTTAAGAGGTGTACGAAATTTTCCGTAGACAAATCGTAGACAAAACGAGATAAACGTCAACACGTATTCCGTATCGCGTACAATATGATATGTGCGTAAGTATATTTTTGGGGCATGAAGTAGTCAGCAATACTTCCTGTTGTTAAGATATGGAAATATTGAAAAATGAAGTGTTTACTTCGCCAAAAAAATAGCTAAAAAACTGGTTATATGTTGGTTATTCATACTTTGAAGGAGCAAGACTCATAGCTTGAGGATACTTTTTAGCTCTACTAGCACGATAATCTTCTTTGGCTTTCTCCAATTTTCCTAACTGGTCATAACAATACCCGCGACTGTATTCGGCTTTTCCATCTTTAAATGCCTGCGCTTTAATGACACGAGATAAATTCTTGATGGCAGCTTCATAGTTTTTATTCACCAAATCAATGATTCCAATATTTTGAATGGAAAGAAAATCTTTAGGATTTGTTTTTAAGATTTCCTGATACACAACTCTTGCCTTTTCGTATTGTTGTATTTTAAAGAAATCATACGCTTTTTGGTGTTTTGCTTTTACTTCTTCTTTGCTTAAATATGATTTGAATTTTAACTTTCCTAAGATTTCTTTTTTAGCATCTATCAGTTTTTCACTGTATGCATTTAGTGCCAATGCCGTATCTAATACCTTTAACATTAAATCACTGTCTTTGGTATGTTCATAAATGGTGTTCGCTTTGGTTTTCCATTCATTAATATCTCTATGATTATAATTAGAATAGCGATGCATTGCTTTTACCAGACTTACCGTATCTCTTTGTTTTGCATAAATCTTTTTAAGCATGTAATAATTGGTCTTAAATGCAGGATAAATATCAAACACTTGCTCCGAATAATACTGTGCACTGTCCAAATTATCTTTAATATTTAAAAAGATCTCTGCTTTAAAAGCCTTCACCAATAAAGCATCAGTATTATAGGATTTTGACTTGTTCAATATGTCCAAAGCTTCATCATATCTTTTAGCCTTAATAGCATAGTTTGCTAAAAACACATTATTTACGGTTCCTACATAGCTTAACTGTGGATAGTTTGTCCATTGTTTCTTGACTGTTTCAAAATCGTTGCGAAGCTTTTCTTCTGTAAAAAGTGTTTTTCCTTTCAAGTCGGTTCGCAAGCTACGTTGTAGTTTATATGCATTTAAAATAGCATAATTAGAAGCCGTACTTGCCAAACTGAATAAAAATAATACTCCAAATAGTATCGGAACTAATTTTTTATTTTGTGTTGCAGTTTCTTCTGTATTTTTCTTTCTAGCAAACGCAATCATAAGGCTGACCATCAAAATAAAATATAACTGAATTGGTGGTCGCTCTAGCGGAAAATTCAAAAGTGCATCAAAGGTATAAGCACTTGCCACAAGAAATATAGAAAGATACATCCATTGCGTTTTGGGATCTTTTTCTTTGCGCAACAATCCAATAAACCAAAGTAATGGCACTACAAATAAGGAAACATACAATAGAAACCCAAAAATGCCTGTTTCTGCTAGTTTTTCTAAAAAGTCATTGTGTGCACGTCTCGGATTGGCAAAAGCTCCTTTGTTGTTTGCAAAGTTTTGGTAATGTTCTTTTTTGCCGACTGCTTTGTAATTTCCATACCCAATTCCTAGTATTGGACTTTTCTTAAAGTTACGAATTGCCAATTCCCATAAAGAAAAACGCCCTGAGCTAATGCGAGATTTTAACTGTACATTCAAATTTACAGGCATTAAGTTTTGCTCGTTAGAAACATTCGTGCTTACAGCGTTTCTTCCTTTATAGAAGTCAATATTCTTAGGGTTTAGAATATCGCTTATTGAATTCATAGCACCTTTTTCAACTCTATTTACATTCAGTACTAAAAAAATAATTAATACAGGCGCTACAGCTAAAACAATAGTTTCTCTTTTTAAAGCGATGTTTTTCTTAGTAAGAATTCCAAAAACTAAAATTCCTAAAGTTGCGATAATTATAAAGCTTAAAGAAAGCAATGCGGTTCTCGATCCTACAAAGAGTAATGCTGTAATTCCGATAAGAGTAACAATTCCCGATGCATATTTCCAAAACTTTGTGAAATACAGAAAACCATATATCAATAAAGGGATTTGAACAGCAATAAAAGCCGTGTAAATATTAATACTTGAAAATCCACTTCTAAGTCCATTTACAAATTCGAGTGAACGTATAAGGTCAGCGTTTCCAATGAAATAGTTAATAGCGCGCCAACCATAAAAAACCACTAAAAAAATAGAAATTTTACAGGCGAAGTTAAAAAAGATTTTAGGGTCTTTTTTAATAAAAGTATATACACAAAAAAACGCGACTACAACATTGACAAGGCGTGACAAGTGTACCAAGCTTTCACTAACATTAATTGCCGTAATCATAGATAAGCAACTTACAGCGAAAAAACCGGTCAATAAACCCATGTATAATTTTGCCTTTTTTTGCAATTGAAATGCTTGAAAGAATGCATTATTCTTAAAAATAAAGATCAATGAAACAATATTGAGTAACGAAATGTATAACCATTGCGGCGCATCGTAATCCATAGCATTGAACAATGGAACAAAGCATGAAATTAAATAGAACACAAGGAACAGATGGGAAACAATAAGCTGATTTGGCAATTGACTTTTTGAAGTGACAGTTTTGTTTTTAGGCTTGGTTTTTGGCATTGCTTGGATTTTACGTCAAGAAAAATACTAATTTTCACTTTGTGAGTCAAATACATATCTCTGACCACAATCGTGTTGCTAGCTGAACAAATTACGAGAAAAATATGGAAATCTGACCGATTGTTTTTTGAAAGTATTCCAGAAACCCGATTAAATGCATAAATACTGTGTTGATTGCTGTTACAATTACAACTGATTTCCTTAAAAAAGTGACATTAGATTCTATGAATAGTTAGTATCTTTGTAATGTTATAAAAATAGCACATGTTAGACATTCAGAAGATACGCAAAGACTTTCCAATTCTCAACAGAGAAGTAAACGGAAAACCCTTAATATACTTTGACAATGCGGCCACTTCACAGACGCCACAACAAGTCATAGATTGCATTACGGATTATTACACAAATTACAATGCAAACATACATCGAGGTGTACATACTTTAAGTCAGGAAGCAACAGATGCGTATGAAGAAGCACGTATTAAAATTCAAAAACATTTTAATGCAGCAAAACCGTATGAAATGATTCTTACTTCAGGAACCACCGATAGTATTAATTTAGTAGCCAATGGTTTTGCTTCTTTACTAAAAAAAGGAGACGAAATTATTGTTTCTGCTTTAGAGCATCATTCAAATATTGTGCCTTGGCAAATGTTGTGTGAACATACAGGCGCTCATTTAAAAGTGATTCCGATGTTTGAAAGTGGACAGTTAGACATGGACGCTTATACTGCTCTGTTGAATGAACGTACGAAGTTGGTTTTCTGTAATCATGTGTCAAACGCATTAGGAGTTATCAATCCAATTGAATTCATCATTGAAAAAGCACATGAAGTTGGTGCTGCGGTTTTAATTGACGGCGCGCAAGCTTCGCCACATATCAAAGCAGATGTGCAAGCATTAAATGTAGATTTCTATGTAGCTTCTGCACACAAAATTTGCGGTCCAACAGGCGTTGGTTTATTATATGGAAAAGAAGAATGGCTTACCAAACTTCCTCCATACCGAGGCGGCGGCGAAATGATTGATCAGGTGACATTTGAAAAAACAACCTACGCTGGTTTGCCACACAAATTTGAAGCTGGAACACCAAATATTTGTGGTGTTATTGCTTTTGGAGCTGCGCTCGATTATATGAATGACATCGGTTTTGAAGCGATTGCAGCCTATGAAAACGAATTGTTGGAATATGCTACGGAAAAATTACTCGCTATTGGCGATGTTACCATTTATGGTTCAGGCGCAAAAACAGCGGTGATTTCGTTCAATATCGAAAACATTCATCCGTATGACATTGGAACCATTGTAGACAAGCTAGGAATTGCAGTGCGTACAGGACATCACTGCGCGCAACCAATTATGGATTTCTATAAAATTCCAGGAACCGTGAGAGCTTCGTTTTCATTCTACAATACCAAAGAAGAAATTGATAGTTTTATTGAAGCTACTAAAAAAGCAAAAATGATGCTTTCGTAGTATAAAATGCTCATTAAAAACAGCTTAACTATAGAATCGATCCACTGGTCGATTCTTTTTTTTGCGATTAATTTAAAAAACAGGTGTGTGTTTTATCGATAAACCTACTATTCTTCACTTGTAGTTTCATTTGCACAAATTGTTATAAATGTAACAAAATGAAATAAAAAATGCGATTTATCTAAAAAATTAGTAAAAAATGTAAATAATACTTAAAAATATATACATTTGACAGAATTTTTTTAACCCGAAAACACTAATAATTAAATTATGAAAAAACTTCTATTAAGCATGGCAGCTCTTGCTTTGGTTATGGTGTCTTGTAGTGATGACCAGACTACAAACACAAACAATCTAGAGGAGCAAGGAGTCGATATGAGCGACTTTTACTTGTACACTGAAAATAGTGAAAAAGCCGCAGGCGGATGTTTTACTATGCAGAAATTGAACGCACAACTTGACAAAGATTCTGAATTATTTAACAGAATGTATGACATTGAGAAAAAGTACAGAGAAAGATCTATAGCTAAAAAACCAGGTAATGGAAATGGTAACGGAAATGGCGGCGGCGGAAACGGTGGCGGAGATCCAGAACCACCAGGAGATAACTTAGGTGTTGTTACAATTCCTGTATATATACACATAGTATATAGTAACAACAATGAAAACATTAGCGATGCGCAAATCAATTCGCAAATGGCAGTATTAAATGACGATTTTAGAAGAGCAAACAATGATGCAAACCAAACGCCATCTTTATTTGAGCCTGTAGCAGCTGATACTGAAATTCAATTTACATTGGCAGGAGTTTTCAGACATGCTAACTCAAGAACTTCTTGGGGGACAAATGACTTAGTAAAATCACAATATCCTCCAGTGACTCCAAGTACACACTTAAATATGTGGGTTTGTAATATTGGTGGAGGAATTTTAGGGTATGCGCAATTCCCAGGTGGAAACCCAGCAACAGATGGTGTTGTAATGTCTCCTCAATATTTTGGAACTACAGGATATGTAGCGGCTCCATTTGATGGAGGTAGAACTACTACACATGAAGTTGGACACTACTTAAACTTACGTCATATTTGGGGAGATGGAAGATGTAACAGAGATGATTTTGTTTCTGATACACCAACTTCTGATGCACCAAACTACGGATGTCCATCATTCCCAACAACAAATTGTCGTTCTACTGATATGACAATGAATTATATGGATTATACTGATGATGCTTGTATGAATATGTTTAGTGCAGGACAAAAAAGCAGAATGCGTGGAGTATTGGTTCCAGGCGGAGCAAGAGAAAGTTTAGTAAATTAATCTCATAAAAAGTGCTAAATTTAAAATAGGAAAGACGCCAATTTTGGCGTCTTTTTTGTATTATTATAAAATCTGAACTTAAAAAAACTCTTATGAAATATCTATTTGTTCTATTCTCTGTCGCGTTATTTACCAAAGGTTGTGGAGATAAAGAAACACAAGAAGAAACGGTAAAAAGTGCACAAGACGATATTTCAATACAATACGAAGCAGTTTCGCGTGGATTTTATGAAAGAATACAAGTTTCTAAAGAACAACTTGCATTGACAAAAGTACAAGGTGGAAAAGTATCTGCGCTACAAGAAATGGCAGAAAGCGATTGGAATGAAATTGTATCATTATTATCAAAAATAGACGCTGAAAAAATAAAAACATTGGAAGCGCCGTCTGCAAAACGATTATACGATGGTGCCGCACATGCTGTTTTAACGATACAATACAAAGATGTGGAAGTGTCTTCAAACTCTTTTGATCATGGAAATCCACCAAAAGAACTTACCGCTTTGGTAGATAAAATGCAAGCAATGGCAAAAGCTGTTGATAAACAGTAATAGTTGTTGTATTTTTGCGTCTAATAAACAATCGTGTAAACGAAGAAGAAATGACGATACAAGAAATACAGGATGAAATAGTAGACGAATTCAGCATGTTTGATGACTGGATGCAGCGCTACGAATACATGATTGATTTAGGAAAATCATTGCCTTTAATCGATGAGAATCTCAAGAAAGAGGAAAATCTTATCAAAGGTTGTCAAAGTAAAGTATGGGTTCATGGCGAAATGCAAGCTGATAAACTAGTTTTTACGGCAGATAGTGATGCCATTATCACCAAAGGAATTATTGCCATTTTAATTCGTGCATTTTCAAACCAACATCCAGCGGCTATTATCAACGCAAGTACTGATTTTATTGATGAAATTGGTCTTAAAGAACACTTGTCGCCAACAAGAGCCAACGGATTGGTAAGTATGATTAAACAACTAAAGCTATACGCAATTGCGTATCAAACACAATTAAATTAACATGTCAGAAATCACAATAGATACAGCAGCACTAGGCGAAAAAATAGTACGCGTTTTAAAAACCATCTACGATCCAGAAATTCCTGTAGACATTTACGAACTAGGATTAATTTATGATGTTTTTGTAAACGAAAATTACGATGTAAAAATCTTAATGACCTTAACATCGCCAAATTGTCCTGTAGCAGAAACACTTCCGCTAGAAATAGAAGAAAAAGTAAAATCGCTCAAAGAAGTCAACAATGCTACGGTTGAAATTACTTTTGAACCTGAATGGAGTCAGGATTTAATGAGCGAAGAAGCAAAACTAGAATTAGGTTTATTATAAACTATGGCAGACGAAATCATCAATAGAGTTGCGCAAAGCAAATTAGTCACATTCGATTTGGAAGATTATTATCCTTCCGGTGAACGTGTGCTTTTTGATATTTCCGATTGGCTCATGGAAGGCTTAATTCTTCGCGAAAAAGACTTCCGTAATTATGTTGCTGAGCACGATTGGTCACAGCATAAAAACCAGTATATAGCGCTACATTGTAGTACAGATGCCATCGTTCCTGCGTGGGCATATATGTTGGTGAGCGTACATTTGACACCTTTTGTCGAAAAAGTTATAATTGGCACCTTGGAGCATCTTGAAACTTCCATTTACCAAGAGATTATTGGAAATTTAGATGTTTCAGACTATCAAGACAAACCTGTAATTATAAAAGGTTGTGCCAACAAACCTATACCAGACAACGCTTACACGATGATGATTCAGAAACTACATGGTACGGCTAGAAGCATTATGTATGGCGAAGCTTGTTCGTCAGTTCCTTTATACAAAAAGAAGAAAAACGCTTAAAAATCATTTAACTTACTGATTATCATTTGTTTAAATAATTTATGATATTTTTGTGAACTGAAACGCAAATTTTATATTTGCCATCGCAAAAATTAAAGTGAAGAGATGTGAAATAAATTCTTACATTAGTTATGATGAACTAAGTAAATTAGAATAATTTTGCATCACTGATAACCTAATAAAAATAGACAAATGAAAAAAATCGTATTTGCCATCGCATTATGTTTGGGAATGAGTTCAATGAACGCACAAACCGCAGAAGAACTAAAAGCGAAAAAAGCAGAAAAGCAAGCAGAAGCCGATGCTATTCAAGCAGAAGCAAATGCTATTCAAGCACAAATTGATGCACTTCCAGGATGGAAAAAAGGAGCTTTTGGAACCATTGGAGGAAGCATCTCAGAATTCAGTAATTGGTACGCACAAGGAATTCCTAACAACTCTTCAGGAAATATTGGATTTACAGTAAATGCTTTTGCAAACTTAAATCAAGAAAAGTTTTTCTGGAACAATAGTGCTAATGTTAACTTAGCTTGGGTAAAACTTGACAACACTGACGATCCAACAGATAGTGATAAGTTTAGAGAAGCTACAGATGTATTCAATATTAGTTCTTTATACGGACGTAAATTAAGTGAGAAATTCGCAATTTCTGGATTGGCTGAATATAGAACAACTATCTTAAGTAACTTTAACGATCCTGGATATTTAGATGTAGGTGTTGGTGCTACTTGGACACCAATTACAAACTTAGTTGTGGTAATTCACCCATTAAACTACAACTTTGTATTTGCTGATAATGATACTGTATTTGAGTCTTCTTTAGGTGCAAAAATCGTTGCAGATTATACAAGAAGCATTGGTGCTATCAACTTTAAAACGAACTTATCAATGTTCCAAAGCTATAAGAGTAGTGATTACTCAAACTGGACATGGACTAACTCATTTAGCTACACATTGTGGAAAATGATTGGTGTTGGTTTCGATTTCGGATTAAGACAAAACAAGCAAGAAGCTGTAAACTTCAATCTTGCACAAGGAAATACAGGAACTACATTTGATAATGTAGACAACAAATTACAATCATACTGGACAATTGGTTTAAGCTACAACTTATAAAATAAAGTCCATCAATAGTATAGAAAAGCGTTTCCATTTGGAAACGCTTTTTTTGTTTCACACATTTTGATTTCAAATTTTCAGCATATATTTTTGCCCACTTATTTGTGATATACTATGAAACATACCATAATACTGTGTCTCCTATTCATAGGATTAACCGCTAAAAGTCAAGAACTACAAAAATCAACAGCAATAGAAGCTGCCATACAAAACGCTGTAGCTGTTAAAAAACCTGTTGTTGCAAAAGATACACTTCCAAAAGGTTGGCGATCTAAGGGAAATGTATCCTTTCTATTTAATCAAGCTGCATTTTCCAATTGGGCAGCTGGTGGAGAAAACAGTATCTCTGGGACTTTAGGGTTGAACTACGATTTAAATTATCATCAAGAAAATTGGGATTGGGACACTAGAGTTGTAGTTGCTTATGGTTTAACACAAACCAAGAACAGTGAATTTACTCGAAAAACCGACGATCGATTTGAACTAAATTCTGTGATTGGTAAGAAAGGAGAAAACAATTGGTTTTATTCGGCTTTCTTGAATTTTAGAACACAAATGACCAAAGGATTCAACTTTAGTACAGACGAGAATGGAAAAGAAATCCGTACGCAAAACACCAATATTTTATCGCCTGCATATTTGTCGCTCGGACCTGGAGTTTTATGGAAAAAGAGTGACAATCTTAACTTTAATATTGCGCCTGGAACTTCTAAAATGACGATTGTTGATACAGATTTTACCTTACCAAACTCAGCATATTTTGGGGTGGAAGAAGGTGAAAGTATTCGCTATGAATTGGGCATGTATGCTTCAGGTTATTACAAGTTTACATTGTTGGATAATATTGTGATGGAAAACATTTTGAATGTGTATTCTAATTACTTAGAAAAGCCTGAAAATGTTGATATCGATTACAATGTAAATTTAGTCATGACGATTAATAAATACTTGACGACAAACATCAACTTTCAAACTATTTATGACGACAATGCTTTCCGAGGTTTTCAAACGCGTGAAGTACTTGGTTTGGGCGTGAATTATGGATTCTGATGAAAAAAGTCGTCTTGACTTGATTTAGAATCTTTAATTTTTAATCAATTTCTTCATAATATATTGGTTGTTTTCGAAATAGACTTTTACAAAATACACACCTTTAGATAAGAAGGATACATTAGTTTTCATTAGATCATTTTGATACACTTTTACAATGCGTCCAGAAACATCAATGATAGATAGTTTGTTTGGAACTTTGTTTTTTGAACTCAGCAGTAACACATCAGTTACCGGATTGGGAAGCAATTGCACATCATTTTGCAAATCAAAAGATGGTGTCGAAAGTTCACAGTTAATAGCAGGAGTAATTCCTGCTTCCATATGATCTTGCATGGCAGCATGTTCTTGCGGAAGATCGTCAATGCAAGCATAACTTATATTTTCGGTATAGAACAATGAGAAAAATCCACTTGGAAAGCTATTGTTTTGCATGTTCAAATAATCGAGCGAAAGGTCTTCTATTCGCTGGTTCACAATATTCGGTAAATCGGAAATATCTATTCTTTTCAAAGAAGCACAAGATCCAATTTGTAAATCGGTAATATTTGTAAGACCCAATAATTCAACTTGTTCCAAGCTTGCTAACCAAAGAATGCGAAGCTTTTCTATATTTTCAAAATGATGTAAATCGTCTACGGATGTTATATGATACGTATCAGGAAAACTTCCCAACATCAAACTGGTTACCGCCAAAGCTTCGCTAAGTTGTATTTCATTATCATCATTGGTATCCACATCATTATCTGCAATGCCATCGTTATTGCTATCTACACAGTTTTCAGATATCAAATAGGACTTTAAATTCGCGTCAGCAAAATGAATATTCTGTGCAAAAGCGGCAATTCCAAACCCTACAAACATGCTAAAAAATAATATCTTTTTCATTCTTTGCATTTTATAACAAGGTACAATTATTTTTTAGTTCGTACTATGAAAATAAGACTAATAAATAGTATGTTATCAGAGACTTACAGCTTTCGCAACTGATTAAAATCCAAGAAATATGTCATCTTCAACGAAATGGTATTGCTATTGTCTTGTTGTAACGTATTTTTCAAATTGGTGCCGTAACTCGAATTGATTTGATTGTTAAACAAGTTCGCGCCCAACTTATAATTAAAGCTCAACTCGCTGGCTGGTGCAAATTGCCATCGCGCAATATAATCGATTGTAAAAGAGTTGAAATTATCATCAAAATCGTTTGGATCAATCGTAAAATTATTGCGAACTAAATCTCCTTGCGTATTCAGCGAAAACTGATCGTCATAATCTACCTGAATCCAGTAATGACGCACGCGAATATTCATGCTCAATTTTGAATAAATTGCATAACTCGCTTCAAATGTATTGGTGAGTTCTTGAACGCTGCGTTTCCCAAAAATCAAGTCATCATCTGCACGTCCCACAAAACCAGCATTACTCGGAATATTGGTTAAATCTTGCCTAAAATTTAAGGAAACATGTTGCCCAAGTTGAGCGCGCAATCCGTAACCTGCAATAAACTCGTTTGAAAAAATATCAGAGTCCAAGGTTTTCACATACACAGCATAACCTGCAAATGAAAAATTCTTGTTGCTATTGGTTTGATATTCTGCAAAATATTCCAACTGCGCAGGTTTGTTAAAATGACGATCTTTGGTACGCGGTTCAAAAAAATCCTTTCGAGGTTCTATATAAGCAAACGAACCAAAAACGACACTATTATTCTTCAATGTTGCATCTCCTTGAAGCTTGAAATAGGCAAATTCTTTTTCAAATAGACTGTAATAATAGCGCTGCGAATGATCGATGCCAACCGAATACTGATTGAACCATTTTTTAGGATTATTATTTTGATAATTGATGTTGGCACGAACCGAAAACTGATTGTTTCTAGGGAGAAATCCGAAGTCATTATTGTCAAACTTTTCATCATATAAATTTGCTGAAATTCCGCCTGTCCAATTGCCACTTACTTTTGACAAATAGGCAAAATACTGATGTCCGAATTCGTTTTTTTGATCGGAGAAATACTTTTGCGAAACGGCTTTTTTAACATACAAAGAATAGGTTCTGTTTTTGGTATATCCGCGGAACAGTAAGGCTGAAAAATTGCTGTCATAATCCTTTCCGCTTCGCCAAACAGAATTGTTTAAAAAGGTAATGGATGAGTTATTTTTTAAGGTTTGATCGAGCACCAAAGCATTATAATTTGTAAACGGATTTGTCTGCACGTTTCGAAATTCATTCGTTTCCGTATTTCGAATCGTAGCTTCACTTTTGTTCGTAATACCGTTTAAAACTCCGATAGAAAAACCTTTGGACGATTTCCCAGTGACTTTGACAAGATTAAGGATGTTAGAAGCAATCGGATTGTTTATGATTTCTTCGTTTTCGCCTAAAGAAATATTATTGATGTTGATAGGAACGCCGCCAATTCTTCGTGTGTACAAATAACCGCCTTTGTCAAAAATCTCGGTGCCTTCAATAAAAAACTGTCGGTTTTCATTGAAACGAACTTCAAACGGAGACAAGTTAAAAATTTGATTGTCAGACAAGGCTTGACTAAAGTCTGGAATGAGCGAAACATCTAAAGTATACGAATTGTCGTGTACATATTTTACATCCAAACCGCCGTTAAAATTGGTTTTGCTAGTTCCGTCAGGACTTTTTTCGTTCACCACAGAAACAAAAGGCAATAACGATAAGTTTAATGGTGGCGTAATTTTTGGCAAACCTTCTAATGTCCCAAATTGGTTTAAATATCCATCAACTTCAGGCTTTATAGGACTCCAATATGATTCTTCGTTCAATTTTGTGGAGACTCTTTGAAAATTGATTTTGAAATTGTCCATGGCTTCTTTAGGAAATCGAATACTATTGAACGGAATTTTAAATTCTGCAATCCATTTGTCATCATACAATTTTACAGCACTGTTCCAAACTACATTAAAGTTTCCATAGGAATCGTTCTGACTCAATTTTATATCGGTTTGCACATTGGCTGCTGTAATGGTAAAATCGTATCCTTCACGCGTTTCGCCAAAAGGATCAATCTGCAAGGCAAAAATATCTGCATTTCCTGTATTGTCACGCGCGCTTAATTGACTGCTAATTTCATCTTTGCTTTCTACATGCATGATTCCCAAAACATACAAATAGCTTTCATCGTACAATACTGCAATTTCCGTTTTGCGTGCAGAAGGCTTTCCGTTATCAGGTCGTGTTTGTGTAAAATTGCCAATTTCGGCATACTGTTTCCAATCCGTTTCATCGGCAATACCGTCAATAGTAATTGGAGAAGAAACTTTATGAATTTGAATAGATCGTTGTGCGTATAAAGACACGCTACAGAATAAGAAAGTATAAAAAATAATAAAATGTCGCATTTGATTGATGAGTTGATTTTACAATGCAAATGTGAAGAAGTCGCTTAGATAAACAGGTTAAACCGAAGTTAACGAGGAGTTAAGGTGTTTTTTAACATAAAAGGAAGTTCTGTTAACATAGAATGAGAAACTCAGTAAAACCAATAGTTTTCAGCGTTTTTTAGGTTAATGATCGGTTAACGATGTTGTTTTTTATGGCTACAAATGCCCGAATGACTACTTTTGAAATGTTGAAACTGCAAAATCAGTAAACAACCAACAATAACCATTGAATGAAAAATAAAATTACCATATTAATTATTGCGTCCATTGCTACTGTAATTGCTTTATCAGGAATTCAAGCATATTTGGTAGAAAGTGCATATCAACTTAAAAAGACTGCATTTCTACAAGAAACCAATGATGCAATTTCGGATATAGACAATCATCCCGAATTGGATTCATTAATGGATGTTTTGGCAGAAGATTTACGTGATAATTTGGGTGATTATAAAAACGAACGTATCACCAAACCTGAAGTCATTCAAAAATTACGCATCAAAAGCGATAGTATCAACATACCATACATGCAACGTTATGATAAAGAATTGAAAACTATAGATTTAGGTTATAAAATTCGTTACAAGCGAGAAATATCAAGTGTTGTACTATTTAATGGAAAGCAAACGGATACTATTTTTCCAATTCCAACTATAAAAGATGGTGCTATTTTGGGAGAAAAATTTGATAATAAAGATTCACACACTATCAAAACATCGCGCACGTTTACAGAGTTTAGTTATTATGTGACTGGTGAAAATGATAGTATTTATAGTAAAGCACTCGATGTAGAAATAAAAACGAAAGATATTATTTTAATTACCGATTGGAAAAGTATCGTATTTCGTCGTTTGGCAACCTTATTAGTCTGTGCAGTATTGCTCTTTTTATTTGTGGTCGGATTGTTCTATTATTCAATTAAAACACTCATTAATCAGAAGAAAATTACGGAAGTCAAAACAGATTTCATCAACAATATTACACACGAATTAAAAACGCCGCTGGCAACGTTAGGAGTCGCTTCCAAAAGTTTAAAAAACAAGGAAATTCGAAATTCTGCGGAAGCGTTTGACCATACTTTAAATATTGTAGACCGACAGAATACGCGTTTGCAAAAACTCATTGATCAAGTGTTGACAAATAGTTTGAGCGCCAATGATATTGTATTGTCGAAAGATACTGTGGTAGATAATGAATACTTTGAAGATTTAATTGCCGATTTTAAACTGTCAACACAACAGCGACACTTAAGTATTATTAATAATGTATGTGCCGAAGAAGTATTGTTGCGTATTGATACATTTCACTTTACCACTGCGCTTTTCAATATTTTGGAAAATGCGGTAAAATACGGAAACGATCAAACAGAAATTATCATAGAAACATCGCTGAAAGGCAATGAATATAAAATTGAAATTACGGATAATGGAGTCGGAATTGCCACCGAAGATATAGCACAGATTTTTGATAAATTTTACAGAGTTAGCCACGGAAATGTACACAATGTAAAAGGACTCGGACTCGGATTGTACTATACAAGCCAGATTGTAAATGCACACAAAGGAAAAATTTCAGTGCAAAGCGAATTAGAAAAAGGAACCACTTTTATCATATTAATACCAATTAACTAATGCAAAAAACCAAAGTTTTACTCGCAGAAGACGATTATGATTTCGGAAGTATTTTAAAACAATACTTAATGATTCACAATTTTGAGGTCACTTGGGCAAAAGACGGTCAAGAAGCTTTTGCGCTTTTTACAGCGGATGAACATCAACAAGAACAAGCATTTGATATTTGTGTATTTGATGTGATGATGCCAAAGCTAGACGGTTTTTCATTGGCAGAAAAAGTGATTCAACACAACCCAGAAATTCCCTTCATCTTTTTAACCGCTAAGAAGATGAAAGAAGATAAAATACGAGGACTAAAACTCGGAGCCGACGATTATATCGTCAAACCATTTGAAGCAGATATTTTAGTATTACGCTTACAAAACATATTGAAACGAGCTCAAAAAATGATCATTTCATCAAAAAACGAACAGCAATATGCCATCGGGAAATATGTTTTTGACACCGTAAACTATCAATTGAAATTCAATGGAGAAACACAGCGAATTACTGAGAAAGAAGCGCAACTTATTCAGTATTTCTACGATCACAAAAACCAAATGATAAAACGAGAAGACGTTCTTGAAAATGTTTGGGGAAATGATGATTTCTTTTCGGGAAGAAGCATGGACGTATTCATTAGCCGACTCCGGAAATATTTTAAGAAAGATTCTACAATTGCCATTGAAAGTACACGTGGCGTGGGATTGACTTTTAAAATCATCACAAATTAAGAATTAAAAATTCATCAAAAAATTAGAAAACATGCAAAAAATATTCATAACAACCGTTTTTATACTTGCGTTTTTGGTTGGAAATGCACAAACAACACCAGAACCGCCAACGCCACCATCTACGAGTTCAAGCTCAAGCTCAAGTTCATCATCGACCTATAGTAGTTCATCAACAAGTAGTGATTCTAATGAAAGCACTTCAATTTCTATTAGTCATACCGAAGATGATTATAAGCTTCGTGCGCGTTTTCCAAAAAATAGATACCAAAAGCTTAAAAATTTAATTGAAGAAACCTTAGGTGGAAAAAATATGGATATCGGATCAGGATATTCTAAATGGAGTAGCGATGAAAAGGTATATTATGTAAAACTTACCAAAAAAAGTTTGCGTATTTCTTTAGATCTGAATGTAGCTTCTCCTGAATTGGCTGAGAAATTTGAAAATCTAGGAAAAGATATTAAAATTATTGTTTCGGGAAGTTCTGTAAAAGTAGAGAAGGAGCGTATGCAACGTGAAGCTGATCGTATGCGAACAGAAGCAGAGCGTATGAAGCGTGAAGCAGTACGTTTGGAAAGACAATACCAACGTGAGTCAGAACGTATTGAGCAACAAGCAAAGCGTGAGTTAGAACGTGCAAAAAGAGAGGAACACCGTAAAAAAGAGCAATTGGAACGCGAGGCAAAACGTATGGAACGTGATGCAAAACGCATTGAGCGCGAAGCAAAGCGTGTAGAACTCGAAGCAAAACGTTTGGAAGAAAAAGCACGTCACAAAGGTGGCGTGAGTAGCTACATCAAACGCTTATTAGAAGATCCAAAAACAAAATATACATCAATTTCTTCTGGTTCAAATCTTAATTGGATTTGGCCAGAAGTGCAAGAAAATTTATTGACTTCGTTGCAAAAAGACAATTTGATCAAATCTACTTCCGAAGTCATATTTACCAGCGAAAAAGATCATATGTATGTAAACGGAGCAATACTTGCCGAAGCACAATATGAGAAGTATTTACAGATGTTTCGTAAAGCAGGAATCCAATCGAATGCGGATTTTTCATTTTACAAAAAAGGAGATCATATTGTGGTCATTGGTTTAAATGCTAAAATTAAAAAGGTATTTAATGATTTGCATAAAAAAGGCTATATCGCTTCTACGGATGAAGCTGTAAAACTATTAATTGATGGAGATAAGATTACTCAAAACGGACAAAAACTGACTTCAAATTTGGTAGCTACTTACAATGCAATTCTCCGTGACAACGGAATCATTCCAGCGCCAGGAAAATATATTGAAATGAAAGAAGCAGGAAGCTATCGTTTGGGATATAGTTTGGGAAGCAAAGGAATTATAGGAACTTGGATTGAAGAAGATAGATAATATAAAGTCAGAAGTAATTACTTCTGACTTTATAAAATAAAATTTTTTTAAGATTGTGGATTGTTATTTAAAGGATCCTCTTTCTTTACCTTACACATCCATGGACATTTTGTTGGAGGTATACTTTGAATTGCATTAGCTCCACCAACGAGAGCAATACTAGTCTCTAATTTTGAAACAACTTTTTTGTTAAGTTTTAATGATTTAAGATTTCTTTTTTTCATGTTAAAAGTTTTAAAATTTATTTTGTTAAAGTAGAAAGAAAGGAAATATTTACAAAAAAACTTATGAAATTTTCTCTTTTAACATGAAAATCAAACACGCTATTGAAGCTCCTCATAATCAGGATACAAAAAGTTGTTGTATGGAAAACGAGTTACATGAATTTCGCGCACTACATTATATACTTTGCGTTTAAATTCATCTAAGTTTTCTTTATTAATAGCAGAGATAAATAAAACCTTTTCTGCAGATGAGCTCATCCATGTTTTTTTCCAGTCTTCTAATGTATAATGTGCTTTGGTTTTTTCGGTAATCAAATCATCACTAGCAATAGTTTCATGCGTATATGCATCAATTTTATTGAAGACCATTACTGTTGGTTTGTCTGCACTTTTAATTTCACTCAAAATCTGGTTGACAGAAGCAATATGATCTTCAAAATTAGGATGAGAAATATCTACAACATGCAACAATAAATCAGCTTCGCGAACCTCATCAAGTGTACTTTTAAAAGAATCGACTAATTGTGTAGGCAACTTTCGGATGAATCCTACAGTATCACTTAATAAAAAAGGTAGATTTCCAATCACAACTTTACGAACGGTAGTATCTAGCGTAGCAAACAATTTGTTTTCGGCAAATACATCACTTTTACTAATTACGTTCATTAAGGTAGATTTCCCAACATTGGTATATCCTACCAAAGCCACACGAATCAGTGCGCCTCTATTTCCACGTTGCACGGCCATTTGTTTGTCAATCGTTTTCATCTTTTTTCGAAGCAACGAAATTTTATCACGTACAATACGTCTATCGGTTTCAATCTCTGTCTCTCCTGGTCCACGCATTCCAATTCCTCCTCGTTGACGTTCCAAGTGAGTCCATAATCCTGTTAATCGTGGTAACAAATATTGATATTGCGCCAGTTCTACCTGTGTACGTGCGTAACTTGTTTGTGCACGTTGCGCAAAAATATCTAAAATCAATCCGGTTCTATCAATAATCTTACATTTCAGCAAACGTTCAATATTTCGCTGTTGTCCCGGAGACAATTCATCATCAAAAATTACAGAACCAATTTCATTCGCATTCACAAACTGCTCTACTTCTTCCATTTTTCCTGTTCCAATAAATGTCTTTGGATTCGGAATATCAATCTTCTGTGTAAAACGTTTTACAACTTCACCGCCTGCAGTATATGTCAAAAACTCAAGCTCGTCCAAATACTCTGTTGATTTGGCTTCATCCTGATCTTTTGTAATTACTCCTATAAGTACAGTGCGCTCGTAAGCAATAGTTTTCTTCTCTAACATAAATAAAATTAAAAGACAAAGTTACACATTTACTTTTTTGATTTTAGTACTTTTATATTTTATTAAATACACTTTTATAGCACTTATGGAGAAAAAAGAGACGATTCGAAAATATCACACAGTAGCATTTTATAATCTTGAGAACTTATTTGATACTGAAGATGATAAATACATTCTTGACAATGATTTTTTACCTGAATCAGATCGTAATTGGACTCCAAAACGTTATGAAAAGAAAATCTACAAGCTTGGTTCTGCTATTTCAAGTTTAGGACCAGAAGATGCGCAAAATGCTCCTGTATTAATAGGCGTTGCTGAGGTAGAGAATAAAAAGGTGTTGAGTGATTTGATAGCATCAAAACAACTGGAAGAATACAATTATGATTTTGTGCACTACAACTCGCCTGACGAACGCGGTATTGATGTCGGTTTATTGTACCAAACGGAGTACTTTGAAGTCATAACGTCAGAATCTATTCCTATCTTATTATATGATGAAGAAGGAAATCGCGATTTTACACGAGATACATTATATGTAAAAGGATTATTAAACAATGAGCCCATTCACATATTTGTCAATCATTGGTCTTCACGAAGAGACGGAGCAGATGAAACGGCTCACAAACGTATCAAAGCAGCAGAAGTAGTACGCGAGAAAATAAATTACATTCAAACAGAAGAAGAAGATCCTCATATCATTATTATGGGCGATTTTAATGACGATCCTACTAGTAAAAGTATTCAGCAATATTTAATGGATACGGATTTGTACAATCCGATGGAAAAATTATTGACTATATATAAAGGTAGTCTAAACTACAAAGGAGAATGGAATTTGTTTGATCAAATCATTTTCACAACCAATTTCTTCGATTATAAAAAAAATACACACAGTTTTGCGTCTGCAGATATTTTTGACGATCACTTTTTAACACAGTGGAAAGGAAAGTACAAAGGCAATCCTTTTAGAACCTATGCAGGTAGAAAATATTTGGGTGGTTATAGTGATCACTTTCCTGTTTACATAAGATTAAAATTTAACGCCTAACCTTTATTTTTTTCAACTAAAGTGTTAAAGTAAAGTTAAGTTTATATTTTTTTACTATTTTTAGGGCTACTAACTATTAACCAACTTTTTTATGAAAAAAATTACCTTGTTGATCATGGTGACATTTTTCAGTGCGTTATCATATTCACAAACAGTAGACTGTGCTGTGGGACCTATCAATAATACTGGGTTCTGTTATGGAAATAATGATACTACATCTTTCACCTACACAAGTAGTGATGGATCGCCACTGGCAGTCATCTTCAACGCCGGACAAGTAGAGAATAACTGGGATGAACTAATCATCACTGACTCTGACGGAACTACTCAAATTTATAACGGTTACGGAGCAGGAGGAGACTTAACAGGTCTTTCTTTTGAATCTACAGGAGATACCATTACTATTGGAATTACATCTGATGGTTCGGTAAACTGTACTGGAAATGGCTTTACGCCATGGGACTTTACAATTTCCTGTGTAGATACTACGCAACCACCTTCCTGTGTTGCCGTTACTGGACCAGCTGGTGGTTCAGTTGATGTGAATGTAGAAAGTGATATTACTTGGGGATCTGCAACAGGAGGACCAACAGGATATTTAGTTTCTATTGGAACAACACCAGGAGGAACAGATATCGCCAATATGGTTGATGCTGGATTGGTAAACACGTATGATCCAGGAACACTCCCTTATTCTTCGGACATTTTTGTTACTATTACACCTTACAATGCGAATGGAAATAGTGCAGGATGTACGGAATCTATGTTTACAACAGAAGACGATCCAAATACACCTGTAGACTGTGCTGTTGGACCTGTAAATAACACAGGATTCTGTTATGGAAACAATGACAACACTATGTTTAACTTCGCAAGTACGGATGGTTCAAACTTAGCAGTTGTGTTTAATGCAGGGCAAGTAGAAAATAACTGGGATGAATTAATCATCTTAGATTCTGATGGAGTTACTGAATTGTATAATGGATATGGAAATGCTGGTGATTTAACTGGACTTTCTTTTGAATCTTCAGGATCTTCTATTATCGTTATGATTCAATCTGACGGAATCTTTGGTTGTCAGTCAGAAGGATATACTCCTTGGGATTTTACAGTATCATGTGTGGACGATTCAGTTCCTCCAACATGTGTGTCTTTAACTTCTCCAACAGATGGAGCTACTGATATTAACGAAGATGATGATATTAACTGGGGAACTGCAACAGGTGCTCCAACAGGATATTTAGTTTCTATTGGAACAACTCCAGGAGGAACAGACGTTGCTAACATGGTTGATGTTGGATTAGTAAATACATACGATCCAGGAACATTAGATTTTTCTACTACATATTATGTAACAATTACACCTTATAATGCAAACGGAAACGCTACAGGTTGTACTGAAGAAAGCTTTACGATTAGAGATGATCCTTTCGAAGTAGTAGATTGTAGTGCTGCACCAATTAACAATACAGGTTTCTGTTATACAAGTGGTGTAACAACTCGTTTTAGCTACAGAAGTTCTGACGGTACTTCTACACTTGCAGTAAGCTTTAATGCAGGACAAGTAGAAAATAACTGGGATGAATTAAATATTTATGACTCTGACGGTGTAACATTATTATACTCAGGTTATGGAAATGCTGGAGATTTAGCAGGACTTGCTTTTGAATCTACAGGAGATAGCATTATTATTGAAGTAACACCAGATGGTTCTATTAGCTGTCAAACACAAGGATATACTCCTTGGGATTTCATCGTAGGATGTATTGATCCATTGGCGCCGCCATCATGTGTATCTTTAACATTCCCAACGAATGGAGCAACTGCTGTTGAAATAGATCAAAATATTACTTGGGGATCTGCAATTGGATCACCAGCAGGATATATTCTTACTGTAGGAACAACTCCAGGAGGAAATGATATTGTAAACGGAGAAGATGTAGGATTAGTAAATACGTATGCATTAGATACGGATTACTCTACAACATACTACGTAACAATTTTACCATATAATGGAAACGGATTGGCAACAGGATGTATTGAAGAAAGCTTTACAACAAGACCTGATCCAAATCAAGTATTTAACTTAGTTTGTGCTGACGGACCAATCAACGTAAGTCACTGTTATACAAACAATGACGATAATACATTCTTATTTACTTCAGATACTGGATTCCCAGTAAGACTTTCATTCCTTACAGGAACAATTGTAGATGATTTTGATACAATTACTATTTATGACGGATCAGATGCAACAGCACCAGTATTATTTGATGGTAACAACGCAGGAGATTTAACAGGTTTAATAGTTGAATCTTCAGGAGGAAATATCTTTATGGTTATCAACAGTGGAGGATTTACAAGTTGTGCTTCTGGAAACGGAACTACTTGGGATTGGACTGCAGAATGTTTAACATGTTTCAAACCAACAGCTACGTATACTGTAGTTGAAGATTGTGCAGCAGGTGAACAATTCTTAGTTGATGTTGAAATTTTAGCTACAGGAGATGCAATGTCTATCACAATTTCTGATGACTTTGGAAGTGCACCACAAGTAGTAACTGCAGCTGGAGTATATACTTTTGGACCATATCCAAATACAACACCGGTAGTATTTACAGTAGCTGATACTGATGATACGAACTGTGTATTGACAAGTGAACCACAAACGCAAGCGTTCTGTCCAGATCAAGCATGTCGCATTATCAATGCAGGATACGATCAATTACAAACATGTGATGTAACTTCAACAGACTTATCTGCTACATTCATGGCAAGTTCTATAACGTCTGATACAAGTACATATACAATTAGTGACTTACAATGTCCTCCAGATAACTTAACAGGGCTGCCAACGTCTATTACATTAGATGATAGATGGTCTTCTGTGATTAACTTAGACTTTAATTTCCAATACTTTGGAAACGATTATAATAGTGTAATTATTGGAGCAAACGGATTACTTTCATTCGATATTGCGGATGCTGGGAACTTCTGTCCTTGGAATATAAATGCGGCAGATTTATTACCATCGCCAAACCTTCCTTTGAATGCAGTTCATGGAGCATATCACGATATTGATCCTGGTGTAGCTGGAGATCACTATATTGAATATACAACTGTTGGTACTGCACCTTCAAGACAATTTAAAGTAACGTTCTTCCGAATCCCACAATTTGGATGTAATGAACTCTTAACAACACAGCAGATCATTTTATATGAATCTTCTAATGTTGTAGATGTTCTTTTAATAGAAAAGCCACTTTGTACAACATGGAATGGAGGTCTTGCTACTACAGGTATCCAAAATATTACTGGAACTGTAGGATATGCACCTACTGGTAGAAATACTGGAGCATGGGAAGTAACTGAGCAAGAATTATGGAGATTTGTACCAGATGGTAATCCAAACTACACATTTGAGTGGTTAGATGAAGATGGAAACGTAATTAGTAATGATACTGATATTACGGTTTCTCCAACAGATGATGCAACTTATACAGCGTCTATTACCTATGCTTTAGCTGACGGATCGTTAGTAACCTTAACAGATGATGTTACAGTTACTGTACAAAAAAATCCTGAAGTTGGACCTGCAGGCCCAATTGAAGTATGTGATGAAGATCTTGATGGTAGTACGGATTTTGATTTAACATCTGTAGAAACTGATTTACTATTACCAAACGATCCTGCTGATCCTATCACAGTTACCTATTATGATTCGATGGCGGATGCAGAAGCAGGAAATAACATGCTTGCTGATCCTACAGTATATACAAGCGCAGGAGGAACTGTATATGTTCGTCTACAAAATGATGATACTGGATGTTACGCAACTGGAAGTTTTGAAGTTGTAGTATTAATGCAAATTGATCCAGCAAACATCGCTTTAGAAGGTGAGTGTATCAATGATGAGTATACAATTACTGTATCTCCTTTAAATAACGGATATGATCCAGCAACCGTAACATATGACTGGTCTGGTGGTTCATCATCTGCAAATGATGGTTCGCAATTTATTGCAACTGACGATGGAGAGTATACGGTGACAATTACAACTGCTGACGGTTGTTCAAGTTCACAAACATTTACAGTAATCAACTCTATGTGTTCATTCCCACAGGGAATTTCGCCAAATGGAGATAACTTAAATGATACTTGGGATTTAAGAGCATTTAGAGTACAAGAATTAGAGATATTTAATTCTCATGGTCGTTCTGTATACCAAAAGAATCAGTATGCAAATGAATGGAGAGGTCAAACAAATGATAATGATGAATTACCAGTAGGAACTTATTTTTATGTATTGAGACTTGAAAATGGACAAGCTAAAAATGGATGGATTTATCTAAACAAATAGGCTTCCCTAAAATTAAACATCTAAATTCTTAAAAATAATATTACATCATTTATCATGAAGAACTTATATATCGCACTATTTGTATTACTTTTTTCACTACCATCTCTTGCACAGCAAGATCCGCAGTACACACAGTACATGTACAATATGGCAGTAATCAATCCTGCATATGCAGGATCTAGAGAAGGAATATCTTTAGGAGCATTATACAGAAATCAATGGACCGGATTTGACGGTGCCCCAAGAACGTTTACGTTCTTTGGGCATTCGCCAGTCGGTAAAAACGTTGGATTAGGATTATCTTTAATTGCAGATCAAATTGGACCTGTAAAAGAGACTAATACGTACGTTGACTTTGCATATACACTAAATTTAGGAGGCGCTCACAAATTGGCGTTCGGGATTAAAGGAGGACTTACTTTCCACGATATTGGATTGTTATCTCAAGTAAACCCAACACTTATTGATCAAGGAGATGAAGCCTTTTCTAGTGATGTAAACGAGACAACTTTTAACATTGGAGCTGGACTTTTTTACTACTCTGACAATTACTACTTAGCATTATCGGTTCCTAACTTTTTGAAAGGAAAACACCTAGACGTTAATGGTAGAGCGTATGGTTCAGAAATACAACATTACTTCCTTACGGGTGGTTATGTTTTTCAAGCGAGTCCAAATACCAAAATCAAACCTTCATTCTTAGTGAAGTCTGCATTTAATGCACCGACGTCATTTGACCTTAACTTGAATGCATTATTCTATGAAAAGTTTGAAATTGGAGCTTCATACCGTTTGGATGACTCTTTTAGTGGAATGGTCAACTTTGCGATTAACCCGAGATTACGTATAGGTTATGCCTATGATGCCGTAACTTCAGAAATCTCTTCTGTAGCAAGCGCATCTCACGAAGTATTTTTATTATTTGATCTATACTTCCCAAGAAAAGTTTCTCGTTCGCCTAGATATTTCTAACACCTAAACGCCAAAAAAACAATGAAAAAATTATATATATTATTTCTAATTCTAGCGACATCAAATGTGTTTGCTCAGAATGATAAAACCAAAAAAGCAGATAAGCTTTATAACAGACTTGAATTTGTAAAAGCGGCCGAGGAGTATCAAGAAATTGCCATTGAAGAAGCTGATGCTTATGTATATGAGCAACTAGCGAATTGTTATTACAATCTTTTCAAAACGAAAGATGCAGAACGTTGGTATAGCCAAACTATTTCTGAAGGGAATACAAAGCCAGATGTGTATTATAAGTATGCTCAAATGTTGAAAGCTAATGGAAAATACCAACAGCACAACGAATTCATGGCAAAGTTTGCAAAAGCGAAACCAAGAGATAAAAGAGCTATAGCTTTTAATAAAAATCCAAACTATATTCCGCAAATCTTAGCGAAAGTGACCAAGTTTGAAGTGAAAAACTCTGAGATTAACACAAAGAACTCTGATTTCGGAGCAATCTCAGCAGGAAACACTGTATACTTTACGTCTACGCGTGATGGTGGAAGAAAATATGGATGGAACGATCAACCATACTTAGACATTTATATGGCTACGTATGATGGTGATGGCGAATTATCAAATGCAATCGCTTTATCAAAAGACATCAACACAAAGTTTCATGAAGGAACCGTAAGTTTCTCTCCTGATGGTAAAACAATGTATTTTACGCGTGAGAATTACTATGATGGTAAATTCAAGAAAAGTGAAGAAGGACAAGGTACATTAAACTTGTATACAGCAACAATGTCTGGTGGAGAATGGACAAATGTAAAATCCGTTCCATTTAACAATGATGAGTATTCTGTAGGACATCCAGCAGTAAGTGCAGATGGTAAAACATTATACTTTGCTTCTGATATGCCAGGAGGTTTAGGTCAGTCTGACTTATATAAAGTTGCTATTAATAGCGATGGATCTTTTGGAGAACCAGAAAATTTAGGTGGAGATATCAATACAGAAGGAAGAGAATTCTTCCCATACATCAGTAGCAATAATACTTTATACTTTTCTTCTGATGGTCATTTAGGTATTGGAGGATTAGATGTATTTGCTGCTAGAGTAAAAGATGCTTCTTATGGAGCGGTTCGTAACTTAGGAACACCATTAAACAGTAATGCAGATGATTTCTCATTTACATTTAATGAAGAATCTAAAAAAGGATTTGTTGCTTCTAACCGTGAAGGCGGAAAAGGAGATGACGATATTTACGAAGTAAACTTAGTCAACCCTATTTGTGATGTTGATTTTGTGATTACTGTAACAGACAAAGAAACTGGAGTTATCTTAAGTGGAGCAAAAGTTGTATTGGCTGACGATCAAGGAAACAGCGTTGGTACAAAAACTACGGATGCAGAAGGAAAAGTAGTTTTTAAAGTAGAATGCGATAAGTCTTCTCAATTAGAAGCTAGTATTGATGGATATGTTCCTGAAAAACTAGATGTAAGCAGTGGAGATAATCCAGAAAGATCTATAGGCATTCCATTAGCACCAATTGAAGAAATTATCGAAGAAGAAGTAATTGTATTAAATCCAATTTACTTTGACTTTGATAAGCATAACGTTAGACAAGATGCTGCTTTTGAATTAGATAAAGTTGTTTCTGTAATGACAAAGTATCCAAACATGGTGATTAAAGTAGAAACTCATACAGATTTTAGAGGTCCTGCTTCATACAACCAACGTTTGTCTGAAAGAAGAGCAAAATCTACAGTACAATACATCATCTCTAAAGGAATTGATGCCTCACGCTTAAGCAGTGAAGGAAAAGGAGAAAGTACTCCATTAATTGACTGTAAAAAATGTACGGATGAAGAACACCAGCAAAATCGTCGTTCTGACTTCATTATTGTAAGCAAAGACTAATTACAATTACTCTTATATACAAAACCTGCAACTCCCGTAGTTGCAGGTTTTTTTATGCAATACACTTTCAAGTATAATCCAAAATTAGTAAGTTTATTAAAAATCATTTCTATGACAATAACTATTAAGGATGAATCCCTTACGGGCGATATTCTCAATCAAATACAAATTGCTGTCGAAAGTGAAATCGTCACAGTAAAAGATATTATTGAAGCAAGAGTTACCTCAGAAGTAGAAGCGTATAATAACAAACGTCCAGATTATTTTAAAGGCTTTATTCGTCCCACAGCATCCGAAGAAACACTTAATGGTTACAAACTCAAAAAAAACCGTGCTAAAATTGATGCTGAACAACAAACATTCATCGCTTTAAATGCATTTCAGCAAAATGGATATCTCGTTTTAGTAGATGATCAACAAGCAGAAAATTTAGAACAAGAAGTGCTCGTTACAGCTACCACAACCGTTAGCTTTGTGAAACTTACGCCTTTAGTAGGTGGATAAAATGATACCATGGGATTTACAGACAGTCTAAAACATTTATTTGGCGCTAAAAAAGAAGAGATCACTTCAGAAAATGCTGTGTATGAAGAACAGCTAAGAGAAATTAGAGAAGAAGCCTTTTTAGAAGGATATACTTATTCAATAGCGTTTTCAAAATTAAAATCGTATAAAGAACTTAAAGCAAAAGAAGCCGCTTTTAAAAAAGAATTTGTCCAATACTTAGCCGAAAAAAGCATTGCATTACTCAAGAAAACTACTCGAAAATCACTCACAAATATTGAAACTACCACACGACACGTCTGTGATGATTTATTAACTACACTCTTACGTGGAAATCTTGAATATGAACCAACGGAATTTGCCAAATTGATGGATTTCTTTGAAGAATCATCGTCTTCTAAAAAGAATCTTATACATTTTTCAAATTGGCCAATCGGCTATGCAGCACAGCAAATAGAAAAAAGCGTCAAAAAAAATGGATTATCTCCAGAGTGGAAAACGTATATAGAAAAATTTCTAGCTTCTCCAGCAATGAAAAATAAAAATAATTATTGGGGAGCTGATTTGGACAAAGTGGAAACTAAACTCAAAAAACTACTCTTTGAAGATCAAAATGCCGCAGGAAAAATACTTCCGTACACACATATAGACGATCAATTTGGTAAAATATTTAATGCTGAAATCATTACCGTAGAAGAAAATCTTCGCGATCATTTTTACCAACTTTGTCATCTTTTCACAAAAGCAACCAGCGGAAAGCCTTCACAACGTTTTCTTAAAAACACCAGTAGTATCATTGATGAAATTGGTATTGCCAAATACAAAGCAGTCATACATCCTTGGTTGGAACATGTAATACAACTTAAAGAAATAGAAACTGTTACAAGAAGTACCTATGCAGGGCAAACGTATGAATACACAAATTATGAGTTTTTACAGGAAAAAAGTACCGTATTTCTAAAAGGTTTGGTGTGGAGTTTGACAAAATTTCATGATACAGCAACTTTAGCCTTAGTAGCGAAACTTGCAGAACGTTGTTATAAAAAAATTCCTGGTGTAGGTCCTGCCGCTGGCGCAGTTGGAAATGCATGCATCTATGTGTTGGGAAATACAAAAGGATTGGAAGGGATTAGTCATCTATCACGATTAAAACTAAAAATTAAGCAGAACAATACACGAAAACTTGTTGAAAAATATATTGAAGCAGCTTCTGTAAAACTTGGAATTTCTTCTTCTGAAATAGAAGAACTTTCCATTCCTACGTTCGGATTGGAAGATGGAGCAAAAACATATGTATTTGACGATTATACACTTGAAATTGCAATTGAGGAACTAGGGAAAGTAAATTTGATTTGGAAAAAACCTGATGGTAAATCGCAAAAAACGACGCCTTCATTTGTTAAAAACACTGCAAAACACGCAACAAAGCTTAAAAAAGCAAAAAACGATGTAGCACAAATCAAAAAATACCTGACAGCACAACGTGATCGCATTGATCGTTTATATTTGGATAATCGTATTTGGAGTTATGAAAACTTCAAAAAACATTATTTAAATCATGGTTTGGTTAGTTTTATCGCAAAAAGACTCTTATGGCAATTTAAAAAAGGAGAAAATTTTGTTACCGCTTTATATATCAATAATCAGTGGACAACTCAAGAAGATACTACACTAGATTGGATTACGGAAGAAACGGAAGTTCGTTTATGGCATCCAATTCATGAAACAGTGGATGGTGTATTATTTTGGAGAAAAAAGTTAGAAACACTCGAACTCAAACAACCACTTAAACAAGCCTATCGCGAGGTATACATATTAACTGATGCTGAGGTCACTACAAAAACGTATAGCAACCGAATGGCGGCGCATATTTTAAAGCAACATCAATTCAATGCATTGACAAGTATTCGTGGATGGAAATATTCATTGTTAGGTGCGTATGATGATGGATATGACCGACAACTGGCAACCATTAACGTAAAAGCGCACCACATAGAAGCACAATTTTGGATTAACGAATTGAATGCAGATGATCAATTTAATGATGCTGGAATTTGGAATTATGTCGCCACCGATCAAGTACGGTTTATTAAGAATAATGAAGTCATGGATTTGCTCGATGTGCCCAAACTCGTATTGTCTGAAATTTTACGTGATGTAGATTTATTTGTGGGCGTTTGTAGTGTTGGAAACGATCCGGAATGGAGAGATAATGGTGGATTGCCACAATATC
This sequence comes from uncultured Kordia sp., assembly GCF_947489565.1. Taxonomy (GTDB): domain Bacteria; phylum Bacteroidota; class Bacteroidia; order Flavobacteriales; family Flavobacteriaceae; genus Kordia. Next base: position 204,819 of record NZ_CANLEA010000001.1, read on the forward strand.
GCGACTATTGGACTAGCTATTCTTTTGGAGATTTAACGGAAGTTGCAAAAACCAGAAAAGGCATTTTAGAAAAACTATTGCCACGATTAAAAATCAACAAAGTAGCTACAATTGACGGGAAGTTTTTACGTATCAAAGGAACCAGACGCACCTACAAAATCCACATTGGAAGTTCTAATATTTTGATGGAACCCAACGATCAATATTTATGTATTGTTCCTGCGAGAGGGAAAGATAAAAATACAAGCAATATCTTCTTGCCTTTTGAAGGCGATCGTGGATTATCATTGGTGTTAAGTAAGGCGTTTTTATTGGCAGAAGATGATAAAATCACAGATAAAACCATTCTAAGTCAAATCAAATAATGAAGGAGGCAGAAGCGTTTAAAGCAAAATTAGCACAAAGCCATATTGCCGTCATCGGTTGTGGCGGTTTGGGTTGTGGAACGCTTATGTCTTTGGCACTGCTTGGTGTTGGAACTTTGACACTTATTGATGACGATCTTGTGGAAGAAGACAATTTGCAACGTCAATTATTATATGACTTAAATGCTGTTGGAAAGTACAAATGTGACATCGCGAAAGCACAACTACAAGCACGCAACACAACGATTGAAATTAGAACATTCAGAGAACGATTAACGTCTAAAAACAGTGAACAATTACTTCAGGAAGTAGATCTTGTTTTAGATTGTACCGATAATTACGCCGCCCGATTGGTGATTGATGCTTTCTGTAGCAAACATCAAATTCCTATGATATATACAGGCGTAAAAGCTTCTGAAGGTCATATTTCGGTATTCAATTACAAAGGAGGAAAATCAATGGAGGAAACCTTTATAAACGATCAAAACATTTTCCAAGCAGAAGATTGTAATGATTCCAGAGTCATGCCGCAAATAGTCGCAATGGCATCTAGTTTTCAGGTCAACGAAGTGATCAAAATTCTGCAAGAAGCTTCAAATGTATTGCAAGGAAAGCTACAAGTATTCAATCTTTCTAAAAATGTATTTCGGGTGTTTGATTTAAGATAAAATTCTTACAAAAAATAATCACGTAGTATCACGCTATTTATAACCAATTCTCCTTTCTATATTTGGAATAACCAACCATTTCATATTATGAAAGTCATTGATATTATTCCGATAACACAAACTGGCGCCTATGCAAACGAACATTATATTGATGGCCGTCCTTGTTTTAGTCCCGATGGAAATACGGTTCTTTTTGAACGCAAAGGAAACGGTATAAACATACAAGAATTTTGGATAGTTGATATAAACACCAATATAGAAAGTGTGTATTATAAAAGCAATACATATGGCTGTTCTAGAGCTTCTTGGTCATGGAACTCAAAACAAAACAAAAACCAAATTGCTTTTACAGGCGTTTTCCCGAAAGGTAATTTGCCAAATGGAAGAATCATGCTTTTAGACGAAAATGGAGCAAATAATAGTGCGCAGCAACTCACAGTTACAGGGTATGCAAAAGCAGAACTATTTTATCCAGCATGGTATGCCAATGAACCAAAGTTATTAGTTACTGATTACTCAAATCAACAACCAAAACTTTTAAAAGTAAATATCAATTCTTTACAATCTAAAGAGTTAACATATAAAGGGTATTGGTCAGGAATGGGAACTGTAAACCCTGTAGATTCAGACTTAATTGCGTATGCGGGACAACCAATAACAAGTGGTGGGTACAATCAGCAAAATAATAAAGTCTATCTTCAAAATGGAAATAATAAACCCATAATATTTTCTTCTCCAGCTAAGAATGTTAACGGCCGTGCTCCTTGGTTTAGCAGTGATGGTCGTGTCATGGCTTTTGAATCACAATCAGGAAAGACGCCACTTCAAATTTTTCTAAAAAGGGTAGATTTAAGCAAGCCGAGCACGCCAATGATTCCTGTAAGCAACCTTAATTTTGCAGCACAACATGCTAAGTTTTCACCAGATAGTTCGCGATTAGTTTGGGCGCAAAATGATGGAGAAGGTAGATCTCGAATCTTTATGGGAACCATTGTGTACTAAATTTTAACAGTAAAACGTCAAAATCAAGTATTTCTACCGTATTATTTTAAAACTTTTAATTCTACATTTGAAATTACCATTTTTGATGTGATTCCCCAATAATACACTATTACATTTTTGAAATATAAATATAGTGATGACAACACACGAAAATATACTTATTGGAAGCGATACTTCATCTTCGTTAGCAACTATTTTAAAAAGTTTGCAAACGATGGATCAGTATAGCTTTATTACAGCAACACGTGTGTCAGACATTGTGCAACTTTCTAAATCCATTCAGCCAGTTTTACTTATTTTGAGTTTTAGAGACCATCAAAATGTAATTAATTCCTTATTGTCGTATAATCGTGATTTTTCAATTCCTATTGTGTGTTTGCGTTCTAGAAATGAACGTCGAGACTTGCAATTTCGCGAAAACTTAGTCGTGTTTACTCAATCGTTTGAATATGGAATGCAGGCAAACAATCTTATAACTAACATTCTTGGAATTTTAAACTTGATCAAAAAAACACAAGCCGTTTCATTATCAAAAACATTTGTGCCAAAAGGAAAACTATCTGAAGAGCAAAGTAAAGATTTAACACGCTACACGCTTGAACTTGATCAAAAAAAAGCCGTGTTAGATAAAATTAAAGATCGCATCAAACAATTGTATAGCAATGTGGATGCTTCTACCAAAACACAATTAATGTCTATTGTCAATACCATCAAAATGACACGCAACGATCGAAAACATTGGGATGACTTTAAACATTATTTTGAAAATGTAAATCCTAATTTCCTAAAAGAACTGAGCGCTAAATTTCCGTGTCTTACTTCAAAAGACCTAAAATATTGCTGCTATCTTAAAATGAACATGTCCAATGAAGACATTCGTTTAATCTTAGGAATCAATCAAGAAAGTGTACGTACACACAAATATCGCCTAAAGAAAAAAATGGTCTTAGAAAAAGATCAGGACTTACGCAATTATCTACAAACTTTTGCAAATTAATACTCAAAAAAGAAGCTGCCTATTACAGCAGCTCCCAAACTATAGTTTTATATACTTGTTTTTAGAAAGGACAACCTAAAGCAGATTGGCATCCGTCTACTATTGATTGACAACCAGGACCTCCAACAGTTTGAATCGTTCCGCACTCAATAATATTCAGTGTTTCGCAATTAAATCTTGTCAAACAAAAACGTGTTGGACAAAACAAAGTCACTGGGCAAGCAGCCGTAAGGAATGTTCCTCCACTCACTTGACTCTTTTCTAAATTAGACACAATATTCTTATTCAGTGTCAACTTCTTTAAACTCTTTTTATTTTTTTTCATGATTTGAAAATTTTAATGGATTAATTAAAATGGACAACCAACTGTGTCAATAGGACAAGCGATTGTATCAATAGGACATGCTAAAGTATCAATTGGACAATTCCAACGTGTATCAATAGGACAAATCCATGTTTGCGGACAATTTGCAGTCAAAATAGGACAGTTCCAACGTGTTTCAATAGGACAAATCACTACTGTATATGAACCAGTACCTCCATTGGCTTGTTGTCCTTTCAATTTAGACACTACCTTCTTGTTTAGTGTCAACTTTTTTAAACTTCTCTTGTTTTTTTTCATGGTTTTCAAGTTTTTAAAAATTATACTTCTTTACCGTTACGTAACAGTTTTACAAAGGTGATTCTATTTACTAGATTGATAAACAGCTTTCTGGATACTTTTTATGAGTGCTTTTCCTGTTTTTTAATTAGGAAAAACACCATGAAAACCGTTGCAATAATTTTCATTTTAATATATTTGAAAGTGAACTCATGTATATTGACAAAAACAATATGTTAGTGTACTAAAAAAATCAAAGAAGAGAAGATGAAAAAAGCCTTGAAAATTTTAGCGGTTATACTTGTACTTATAGTAATACTAGTTGCATTTAACTATTCTAAATTGAATATTATTTCTGGCTATTCGGCAAAAAATATGAGTTCTTCTGTTTTTGTGGCTGGAAGAGCACCTGCGTTTACAGATAGTACAGATAATGGTTTTACACCAATCAATATTGCGAGAGATTTTGTAGACATCAAAAAGAAATATGCTTCTGCTTCTGTATATGGTTTGATGGAGCGTAAAGCAATATATCGAAAAGGTTTAGGAAGTGTACTCATTGATGATGATTATGATGTGACACAAGAAACTCCAGTGCCACATCGTACAAACATTGCACGCATGTCGCCGTATCCATACGGAAACATGAAACAAAAAGATACTACGTTTTCTAATGTAGATTATGGTAAAGTTGAAAGCGCTGTAAACTATGCATTTTCAAAGGTAGAAGGAGAAGATGTTAAAAAAACACGTGCTGTATTGGTTTTATATAAAGATCAAATCATCTCGGAAAAATATGCAGAAGGCTTCAATAAAGATTCTAAGTTTTTGGGTTGGTCCATGACAAAAAGTTTATTGAGTACGATGTACGGAATTTTGCAGTACCAAGGAAAACTAAATGTGTGGGACAAAGCACCAGTAGAAGCTTGGAAAAAGGATGAGCGAAACAATATTACACTACACAACTTATTACAGATGAATAGTGGTTTGGAATGGGTAGAAGATTATGGTAAAATATCGGATGTTACCAAAATGCTCTTTCTTGAAAAAGATATGACAACTTCGCAAATAGATAAACCTTTGGTAGGAAAGCCAAACGAAACTTGGAATTATTCGTCAGGAACTTCAAACTTGCTTTCGGGAATTTTGCGTAAACAATTTAATACGCATCAAGAATACTTAGATTTTCCATATGACAACTTTATTGATAAAATAGGAATGCATTCAATGCTTATAGAAGCTGACATGGAAGGAAACTATGTAGGTTCTTCCTATGCTTGGGCAACACCACGCGATTGGGCAAAATTCGGATTGCTATACTTACACAGAGGCGATTGGAATGGTACACGTATTTTTGATGATTCTTGGGTAGATTATATCACAAAATCAACACCAACTTCCAATGGACGTTACGGAGGTCATTTTTGGCTCAATGCTGGCGGATTTCATCCAGATGTGCCAAAAGGCATGTATTCTGCCAACGGATATCAAGGACAACGCGTCTACATTATTCCTTCAAAAGATTTAGTAGTCGTGCGTTTCGGATTGGTTGGAAAAGATGAACTGGACTTCAATAAATTTTTGAGCGAAATCTGTAATTCAATTCAATAAAAAAAGCTACTGTAACTACAGTAATCATATACCTATAAAAGAGATGTATTCTATGCTTTTTGCGTATTTTACATCTCTTTTTTGATGCACAAAATCATCAAATTCTTCATAAATACAACACTTTTCTGTGCAACTTTCTATACACAGGAACATATTGCAACATATTGCTGATATTTTGTATTTTTACAATAAATAATGATGTAATATGTTTTAAATTACAAACATTTGTTGTATATTTGCATTGTAATTCTTTCGGAAGAATATAATTTTAAGCTTAAAACCTTGTAAGAAATTGTTCGCGACTATTTTTTTACAACCCAAGGAGAAAGCCGAAAAGCCTTTTACAAAGAGTAGGTGAAAAATTTTAAAAATTACAATTATGCCAGTTAGTCCAAATGAAATTGCAAGTATCAATTTCAGTGCAATGTTAGGGAAACCTTTAACAGCAGTTATCGATGCGCAAGCAGCAGCAGCTTTATCAACAGTAGATTTTATCAATGAAGTAGGATTAAACGATGATGGAACTGTAAAAACAGTTTCTTTCGATTACCTTAAAGATGTTGGTGGTACCGTTTCTTTAGTGAAGTTGACAACACCTTTGTTAACAATTGTACCAATTCCTTTCTTACGTGTAGCAGATACTACGATTGATTTTAACGCAAAAATCTCAAGTGTAACAAAAGTAGAAACAACTGCTTCACACAAGTTAGATTTAAGCGCTGAATTAAGTTTACGTTGGGCTTTTGGTCGTTTTAATTTCAAAGGAAGTTATTCGTACCAAAAGAAAACCTCATACTCTGATGAAGCTAAGCGTTCATACAGTATGAATGTTAAAATTCATGCAGTACAAGATGAAATGCCAGCAGGAATGAGTAGAGTATTAGATATGCTTGAAGAGTCTATCAGAGAAGCTTAGACCTAATTTCACAAAACTAATGAAGGAAACCTCTCCGGAGGTTTCCTCGCTAAAAAACAAAAGTAATGATTACATTAAAAGATTATATCGGAAAGATTTATAAAGAAGTCACCAATGCAAAAGTGCAATCAGATATTGAAACCTTGGCTATTGCGCAAGAATATATTCAAAATCCAATGCTAAAGCATTTTGCAGTTCCCAATATTCGTATCAAAGACATGGAGCTTACAATTCCAGTGGCGGTAGATACAACGCAAACTGTTACTAGAGAATATACTGAAAGAGAAATTCAAGATGTATACGAAAAAGCATTCTATAAAGTAATGGATGACATATATCCAAATCAGACAGAAGATCAAGCGGCATACTTACAAAGTATCAAACCACAAGTAATTTCTAAAGCACAAGCACAATCTGAAGAAGCCGTTGTTGATTTACGTCAAGCAACCGCAGCAGATCAAGCAGTAGCTACACCACAAACTGATACAGCTGCAACTACGGATTCTGCTAGCAGAACAGTACAAACAGAAGATGTAAGAACAACAGAACAGGCTTCGGCTGAATCATCATCAAACAATTATTCAGTAGCAGTAAATAAAGCAGCAATCAAATTTGCAGAAGTATCTTTTGCTTTTGTAGGTACAGCATATATGGAAGAACAAGCATATAGAGATGCATTAGTGCCAGAAATTGTAGCCAATTTACAGCCTAAATCACCAGAAATTGAAGAGCTTCCTGTAATTATAGAAACACAACGATTAAAAGAAATCAACGATCCAGCAAGCTTAATCAGTATTAAAGTCAATATTACAGACGATGCTATGGAATGGACAACAGATGTTGATGAAAATGGCAATGCTGTACAAGTGTTAGATTACCAATAAACTCACTGTACTTCATGCAAATTGTGTATGAAGCACCACAAAACAGAAACAAATGAAAACAAGTATAATAGAAAAAAATACCTTCTTTGAGGCTTCTATTTTTAAAGTAGGCTTGATTTCTGAATTGCTTCGTTCCAAATCTTCTCGCTTTTTAGCAGAGATTGAACGTTGGCTTTCAGAAAATCAAGAAGTGTTGAAGCAGTTTGGGTTTGTAGAATCGAGCCGCATGAGTATTTTGCAAAATCAACTTTTTGTAGCAAAAGCGAAAGATGTTCCGCAAAAAAGAAGACATTTAATGATGGTTGGAGCGCATTGTTTAGAAAATGCACATGAAATGCTAACAGGTTTACACGAGCCTATTAAAACAAAACTCACACAAGGAAGAGAGACTATTCAGCAAATTTTAGTCATGGTGAAAGAAGATCCTGCATACCAAAAAGGAACACGAGAAAACTTTAATCAATATGTAAAAAATACCTGGAAACGTTTACGCCAAGACCCGCAATTTAGTTCTGTAGCCATACAATTGCAAACAGTACTTCCTGAAGTAGATATTTACAGAATTATTGCGGAAGAAGTACAACTATAAGCTACTTTCAATATAATAATGCGTAGTTATTGAGTTGCTTAATTTTCTATGCTATGAAAATGAATGTCAAATCGAGCGCAGTCGAGATGCTATAGAAACAGAAATGTTCTTTAGTTTCCGGACTGCGCTTGAAGCGGCACCTGTATAAAACGCATAAAAAAATCCCAAAGCTTTCACTTCGGGATTTTCATTTCTCTTTTTCTTTCCTTTATAGATCGAATCCTAAATTTACACCTAATTTTTGTGCAATTAACTTGTTGATTCGAGTTTTAATGGCGTTTATCTTCACGCTTTCTAAAACGTTATTAGCAAAAGCATACATTAGTAATGCTTTTGCTTCCTTCTCAGGAATTCCGCGTGAACGTAGATAGAATAATGCATCTTTATCCAATTGACCAATAGTACAACCGTGCGAACATTTTACATCATCTGCAAAAATTTCCAATTGCGGTTTGGTATTAATAGTTGCTTTATCGTCTACTAAAATATTGTTGTTTGCTTGAAATGCATTTGTCTTTTGCGCTTCTTTCTCTACGACTACTTTTCCGTTGAAAACTCCCGTAGAACGATCGCCAAAAATACCTTTATAATCTTGGTGACTTTCACAATTTGGTTCAATATGATGTACCAATGTGTTGTGATCTACATGTTGCTTATCACCAATAATAGTGATTCCTTTCATCGTAGAATCAATACGTTCTCCTCTTTGGAAAAACTGTAGATTGTTACGTATTAACTTTCCACCAAAAGAAAATGTATGTACAGACACATTACTGCTTTGCTTTTGTGAAATAAACGTATTATCAATCAAAGAAGCTTCTTGATTGTCATTTTGAATCTTATAATAATCAACAATTGCACGTTTATTGGCAAAAACTTCTGTTACTGAATTTGTCAATACTACATTAGATGTTAAACTTTGATGACGCTCAATAATTTGCACATGTGAGTTTTCATCTACCACAATCAAATTACGTGGTTGCAACATCACTGAAGTTTCATTTCCGGTAGAAAAGTGTACAATTTGTATTGGTTTCTCAACTACTTTATTTCTTGGAATATGAATATAAGCACCTTCCGAAGCAAAAGCTGTATTCAAAGAAGTCAAACTATGATCAGCTTTTGCAGCTTTGTTATAGTATGAATCCATAATGATCTTGTACTTTGGTTTGTTCAGTGCAGAACTCATCAAACAAACATCAATGCCGTCATGTGTTGTTTCCGAAAGGAACGAACTATATTTTCCATCAATAAATACAATTTTATAGGTATCAATATCGTGGATAAAATATTTCTTTACATCTTTAAACTCAATAGCAGACTCTTGCTGTGGAGAAATCGTATAATCGTGCTTCAACAAAGCATTCAACGAAGTATATTTCCAATCTTCATCTTTCTTGGTAGGAAATCCTTTTTGCTGAAAGTTTTTAATCGCAGTATTTCTGATTTCATTTATGTTTTTTGACTGATGGTTTACACGATCTTCAAAAACCATAAAGGATGACAATAATTTATCTTTTAACTCCATGTATGCTGCTTAAATAGTTGCTTCTTGCTTAATCCAATCGTATCCTTTTTCTTCTAATTCTAAGGCCAATTCTTTGGTTCCTGACTTTACAATTTTTCCGTTGTGTAATACATGAACAAAATCTGGTACGATATAATCTAACAAACGTTGGTAGTGTGTAATGACAATAACTGCATTGTCTTTGCTACGTAATTTATTCACGCCATTGGCAACAATTCGCAAGGCATCAATATCTAGTCCAGAATCAGTTTCATCTAAGATGGCTAATTTTGGCTCTAACATGGCCATTTGGAAAATTTCGTTACGTTTTTTCTCTCCACCAGAAAATCCTTCGTTTAATGAACGAGATAAAAAGCGTCTGTCAATTTCTAACAATTCAGCTTTCTCGCGAATTTTCTTTAGCATTTCACTTGCAGGCATGTCTTCCAAACCTTTTGCTTTGCGTGTTTCGTTGATCGCTGTTTTTACAAAGTTGGTTACAGAAACTCCAGGAATTTCTACAGGATATTGAAATGATAAAAATACGCCTTCGTGTGCGCGTTCTTCTGGACCTAATTCTTCAATATTTTCTCCATTTAAGAAAATTTCTCCATCAGTAACTTCATACTCTTCTTTTCCTGCAATAACAGATGATAAAGTACTTTTACCTGATCCGTTTGGTCCCATAATCGCATGTACTTCTCCTGCTTTTACTTCAAGGTTAATTCCTCTCAGAATTCCTTTTTCTTCAATACCTGCGTGTAGATTTTTTATGTGTAACATTGTAAATGTGATATTTTTTAAATCGAATTATTGATTGTTTGTGATGATGATAGTACCATCTTGTCCGCTTGGTTGTTGTACCGAAAGAATTTCTTTAATTTCAATGACTTCTTTCCAAGCATTTTCTACTGGATTTGGTTTCTTGATGCCTCTAACAACAACAGGAACCATATCGTGAGCATTCTTTTTGAATTGTTGACATTGCTTGTTAAGCTCATGCATTTTTTCGTCAATAACCACGCCGTACATAATACTTCCTGCGGTTTGTAAAACAGCGGCTTTTTCACTGTCTAGATATAAAAACATTCCAGAAAATGTGTCATTGACATCTCCAACAGTACGCGTCGCTGTAATTCCCGATTCGTTTTGTGTTTCAGATTTTGTTTCTGTTTCGTTCGCTTTTTCTTCAGATTTAGAATTGTTACCACAACTTACTATGAGTAAGCTAAGTGCGAAGATGAAATAGATTTTTTTCATTTTGTAATATTTATGATTGATTATCCAACAGAACCTTCTAATGAAATTTCTAGTAATTTTTGTGCTTCTACAGCAAATTCCATTGGTAATTTGTTCAACACTTCTTTACTGAAACCGTTTACAATTAAAGCAATTGCTTTTTCAGTATCAATTCCACGTTGGTTGCAATAGAAAATTTGGTCTTCTCCAATTTTGCTAGTCGTGGCTTCGTGTTCTATTTGTGCAGTTTTATTTTTTGCTTCTATGTATGGAAACGTGTGTGCACCACATTTATTTCCCATTAAGAGTGAATCACATTGCGAGAAGTTACGTGCATTTTCAGCTTTGGAAGCAATTTGCACCAAACCTCGATAACTGTTTTGTGATTTTCCAGCAGAAATACCTTTAGAAATGATCGTACTTCTGGTATTCTTTCCAAGGTGAATCATTTTTGTTCCAGTATCTGCTTGTTGGTAGTTGTTAGTTACTGCAATGGAGTAAAATTCTCCAACCGAATGGTCACCTTTCAATACACAACTTGGATATTTCCATGTTACTGCGGAACCTGTTTCAACCTGTGTCCAAGAAATTTTAGAATTGGTTTCGCACAACCCTCTTTTGGTTACAAAATTGTAAACGCCACCTTTTCCTTCTGCATTTCCTGGGAACCAGTTTTGAACTGTAGAATATTTGATTTCGGCATCGTCCATCGCAATCAATTCTACAACAGCAGCATGCAATTGGTTTTCATCACGTGACGGAGCAGTACAACCTTCAAGGTAACTTACATAACTGCCTTCATCAGCAATTACAAGCGTACGCTCAAACTGTCCAGTTCCAGCTTCATTGATTCGGAAGTATGTTGATAATTCCATCGGGCAACGAACGCCTTTTGGAATATAACAGAAAGATCCATCAGTAAATACAGCTGAATTTAAAGCTGCATAGAAGTTGTCTTTTTTAGGAACCACAGTTCCTAAATATTTCTTAACCAATTCTGGATGTTCTTGAATGGCTTCAGAAATAGGGCAGAAGATAATGCCTTTTTCGGCCAATGTTTTTTTGAATGTTGTAGCTACAGAAACCGAATCGACTACAATATCAATCGCAACTCCTTGAAGTTTCTTTTGTTCATCGATAGAGATTCCTAATTTTTTATACATTTCCAACAACTCAGGATCTACATCATCTAAAGTTTTATTTGGATCTGCTTTTTTGGGAGCTGAATAATACGAAATTGCTTGAAAGTCTGGTTTTTCATAATGTACATTTGCCCATTCTGGCTCTTCCATTTCTGACCAAATTTTAAAAGCGTCTAATCGCCATTCGGTCATCCATTCAGGTTCATTCTTCTTCTTTGAAATGGCACGAACTATATCTTCATTGAGACCTTTTGGAAACGTATCGCTTTCAATGTCGGTATAAAAACCGTACTCATACTCTTTGGTTTCCAGCTCTTTTTGTAATTCTTCTTCAGTATATTTACTCATTCTTTTGTTTGTTCAAAGTTTAAAGTTCGATGTTTAAGGTTGTGTGTTTTTGTACTTACTTCCTTTCATGTCACTTTTTGACAAATAATTTATAAATGCGCTTATTTTTTTACTTAATACAAGTGTTTTTGTTTTAATTGTTCAAAATTCTCACTTGTAATATATTTTCTGTCTACAATTCTATACAATTGTGATCTTGTTTCTCCGCAAGATGCTTTTGCAATTGATAAGAATTGTATAAATTCTCTATTCCCGTTTCGCTCAAATCCTTCAGCAATATTGTCCATAATTGAACCTGAAGAAGCATTTATTTGATTGTAGAGTTTGTAATCATTTTTTAACCCTGTATTGCTGTTCGCTATTTCAAAAATATCTTGACAAAGTGTTCTAGCTATTTTCCAGATTTCTAAATCTTCAAACTGTTTTATAGTCGCCATGTGAACTTAACCTTGAATCAAAAACATTGAACTTTGAACAAACATTACAAAGAGAACGACTCTCCGCAACCACAAGTGCGCTGTGCATTTGGATTGTTAAAAACAAATCCTTTTCCGTTCAATCCACCAGAATATTCTAACGTGGTTCCTACGAGATACAAGAAGCTTTTTTTATCTACAATAATTTTCACACCATTGTCTTCAAATACTTTGTCTTCTTCTTTTTGACTTTTGTCAAATGTTAAATCATAAGATAGTCCGGAACATCCACCGCTTTTCACGCCAACACGAACATAATCAGCAACGGCATCAAAACCATCATCGGTCATGAGCTCCACTACTTTTTTACGGGCTGTGTCTGAAACTGTTATCATTTTTTAATTTACATTTAATTTGTACTTGCAAAGATACGCTATTTGCCGCTTTATTTTAAAAAACCTAACATTTATATAATAAATTATCCAATAGAATTTTTTGATGATGATTTTTTGAGTCTTTTTTTGAAGAGCATTTGCAATTTTGTAGTGCGTTTATTTATGTTGTAATTCAATAACTTTTGCGCCAATAAGTAAGCGTGTTACAGTTTGTTTTTAGGAATAGAAGCTGCAAATTACACAATGATTTTTGCTTTTTTTTTGACCTTCAATTTTGCTTAAAACCGTTTTGATAATTCAGCAAATCATTAGATGGTTATTTTATCTTTTTCATGCACGATATAGCTAATACTGTTTGCAATCTTTCATAGTTTCTAAAAGAATGGATCTGTTGTCATTTCTAAAAAATAAATACATGCTACGACAGAAAACCCTATAAAAACCCTAATATTCAGTGCTTTATGAATAGTTTAAATGTTAAATTTATGTTAATATTGATTCTAGAAAAGCAGCTGTATTTGTAAGAATATTTTGCTTATAAACTCATGCTTATATTTTAATTAAAATGCTGATTGTGTGACAGTTATGTTTTTAGTTCTATGGAATTTACATAAAAGATTACGAACTGAATATAAAAATATGTAAAACATGTAGATGAAAGTCGTATTAGAAGTGAAAGAATTGTGCTATGTAATTTTACCTGTTGTTATCAATTGCGTAATTCTCTGTGTCTCGGTATCCCTTGAAACTACTAGATTTGTCTCGTTCGCAAAATAAAACTACTGCGATAATATTTTTTAAAAAGACAATTAAATTATTAACCCCTATTATTAATTAAAACATTGTAAACAGATGAAACAACATTACATTTTTTTATTAGCATTTTTAACAGCAGGCATTTTTAGTGCCAATGCACAAGTCTTGGGATATGCCATCTGCTTTGATGGTGTCAATGACTTTGCTCCAGTATACAGGTCGACAGAGACAGGAATTTTTGGAACCAACGCTAACAACGATAGTTTTACCATTGAATTTTGGGTAAAAGACAATGGAAACGGAGGAAAGCACATGTATGCTAAACACTATGATAGTGGAACAGCAAAAGAAGGATACTTTATTGAAAGAGATGCTACTACAGGATTCGTGACTGCTGGAATTGCAAACAATACAAATAATTGGACTACAATTACTGGAACTAGAGCTATCAATGATGGAAATTGGCATCATGTTGCAGTTACTTTTGATATTACTATAGGTCGATTAATGTTGTATGTTGATGGACATTGGGAAGCTACTGCTAATGGAATTACACCTGTATTTGGGAATAATGTAGATGCACGCTTGGCGAGTTCTGAATATGAAAATACGTATTTTGGAGGTGCGTATGATGAAGTAAGAGTATGGAATACTATAAGAACAGCTTCAGAAATTAATATTGGAATGAACATGGAAATAGATGTTGCTTCAACAGGTTTAATTCAATACTTCAAGTGTAATGAAGGAATTCCTGATACAGATAATTGGATATTATATCAGTTAGTAGATCATACAGGAAATTCACGTCCAGGTGATTTATGGAATGTTTTTAGACTAGGACCTTGTTCAAATTGGGTACATACAGTGGCAGATTCAGTATTATCTACTGAAACGTTTACAGCAGCTACTGAAGGATTAAATTTGTATCCAAACCCAGCAAAGAATTTTGTTCAAATCAATGGATTAAAAGTTGACGAAGCATATACAATTTACAATACAATTGGTGCTGTTGTAAAAAGAGGAACAGTAGCAAACAATGAAGAAATTGCTATTGACAATTTAACAAATGGGATGTATTTCTTAAAGTTAAGCGGTAACAGAACGTTGAAGTTTATTAAGAAATAACCAATTTAAATATCAAATCATGCGCAGTTGAGATTCAAAAGAAAAAGATTGTTTAGGTATGTTTCTAGACTGCGTTTGAAGTGATTTAAAATTTATCAGACTTATTTACAAGATAGTAGCGAATGACTTCGGTTGTTCGCTATTTTTTTTGAATTGTGTTTCTACTTCGCTCAATAGGAATTTAAGTAATGCGAACCTCGTTAAAATTCCGAAAAACGCTGGTCAAAAATAAAATCCGTATCGGTTAAGGTTTTTAAGAAGTCAATAATGCGGGCTTTTTCTTCATCAGTCATCGGAATTCCTAAACTTCCGTCAGTTTGTTGAAAGATAGGATCTAAGTTTTCAGTATTGTTGATGCCAGTTCGGTAATGTTCCAACACATCTTCTAAACTCGCAAAACGTCCATCATGCATGTATGGAAATGTAACTTCAATGTTTCGAAGGTTGGGTACTTTAAATTTGTAATTGTCTGCTGGAAATCCTGTAACACGCGCGCGTCCAATATCGTTGTATTGCGGATCAATAGCCAATCCATTATTACGATAGGATTGATCTGTAAACAATTCACCAGCATGACAGGAAGCGCATTTCTGATTGAACAATTCCATACCTTGGGTTTCGTTGGCAGTTAGTGTTACATTTCCTTCATTACGACGGAATTTATCGTATTTACTATTTCCAGTCACCATCATTACCATAAATTGTGATAGCGCTTTTAGGATATTTTCTGAGTTGATTTCGCCATTTTCAAAAGCTTCACGGAACAATCGCGGATAATCTGGATGTGCTTGTAGTTTTGCGATAACATTGGTAAATGTTTCGTTCATTTCCACTTCATTCGTAATTGGAATGATAGGTTGTGTATCTAAATGGATGGCAGCACCATCCCAAGTAAATTCGTTTTGAAAAGCTAAGTTGTGTAACGGTTGTGCATTTCTGCTTCCCAACGCGCCATCAACGCCGTGACTGATAATATGTGTATGATGTGTAAAGGCAAATTCTTGAATATGGCAAAATCCGCAGGCAACTACATTATCAGATGCCATACGACCTTCATAAAACAAGCGTCTTCCCAATTCAAAACCAGTTTCTGTCGGCGGATTCGATTCTATATCATACACCAAAGGCGGAAAATTAGAAGGCACATTAAAATCCAACGGCACATTTTGGAATTCGCCAGTTTGTTGTCCGGGAATTTCCTCATACGGTTCGTTTTTGCACGCCACAAATAGGAGCGCAACAAATACATATATGTAATAGTTGAATTTCATAGCAGTTGCTAAGATACCAAATGTCTTGTGATTGGGCAACAATTCATATTGTATGAAGCTTTACAATTCCTAGTCCATAAACTCTTTTATGAGTTTAATTTGCCCTTCAAGCATTTCAATTCCTGTATGAATGGTACATCCAAGCTCTTTCGCCTTTTGTAAAGTACAAGTGATTTCAGGATGTGTAATAATGTCGGCAACAAGTGTGTTTGGGTTTAAATTTGTCAATGATAATACAGGTTTATCACTTATTTTCATACCAACCGAAGTACTATTAATCAAAACATCAATATCATTTGAAATATGATTGCTGTAAGAAATGTCAATCGAAGGATAAAAGCGTTTTAATTTCTCAATTAGTAGCAAAGCTTTGGTGTCAGTTCTGTTGTAAATTGTCAACTTTTTAATTCCATTTTCACACAAAGCAAATGCAATTGCGGCAGCAGCACCGCCAGCACCAAGTAAAAAAATATGTTTTTCTGTAAGTGTATAATTATATTTTTTTAATCCTTCAATAAAACCATTTCCATCTAAAAGTGTTCCTTTTATCAATCCGTCGGGAGTTCTTTTAATTACATTGCAAGCTCCAATACGAAGTGCTTCTGTTGACACTTCATCCACATATTTGATGATTTCTGTTTTATGTGGCATGGTAATTACCGCGCCTTTAAAATTTTGAATATTCTTTAATCCTTCTACAACCGATTGCAATCCGTTATCGTGTACGTGAAATGGAATAAGTACCTTATTCTCGTTACTTTCCTGAAAAATAGCATTCATCAGTCTGGGAGCTGCAACATGCGCAATAGGATCGCCTAAAATGGCATACATAGCTGTTTTTCCGTCAATTTTCATCAATGATTTGGTGTCGAAGTTGATTCTTATAAAACTACAGCTAACCGCAGAAATATCAAAATCATAAAAAACATTTTGCCATTATTTTTTGTGAGAATATGGACTTGGTAAAACCTACTACATTTTGTACTATTTTTCAAGGAAATAGATGGCTTTTGGGAGAATCCTACATTTTGAACGATTCTGCGTTTTGGATTCCGAACTAATTTTGAATCAAACATAAAATCAAAACATTATGAAAAAACAAGGAATGAAAAACAAATTGAACTTGAAGAGAAATGTCATCTCAAATTTTGAAAGCAATGAAGTCACAGGAAAAGGTCCTGAAACTTGGACGTGTGATTGTTGGACGCGCAGAAAAGATTGTAAAACGTATGAGCCAACACAAGATGGTTGTCAAAGTTTCTGGTGTTCAGGAATTGGATGTAGCTAATATTGAATCTTTATGAGATAATTTTTTAGTTTTACTACTAAACTCACAGTTGGCAACACAAAGTTCTTAGGTTTATTTGTTGCGCTGTGAGTTTTTTCAAATCATTTTCTTTTCGTTTGCCAATTGTATGGCTTCCGCTTTGGAGTTGACATGTAACTTTTGGTAAATGTTTCGAATATGTGTACGAACGGTAGTTTTAGACACAAACAATTCTTCTGCGATATTGCTATAGGTTTTTCCTTGTGCAAGCAATGTTAATACTTCTTTTTCACGTTTGGATAAGGTATTGTCTTGATGATTTAGCTGAAAAGATTCCACGACCATTTTTGCAATTTTATTGCTCATCGGAGCGCCGCCTTTTTCCAAATTTTCCAATGCTTTGTTGAGTTCTGGTAAGCCTAAACTTTTGGTTAAATATCCGCAAGCACCAGCTTTTAACGCTTCAAACACCATATTACTATCTTCAAAAACGGTTACAATAATCAATTCGGTTTTCGGAAATTGTTGTTTAATGCGCTTGGTACCTTCAATACCATTAATACCAGGCAATCCAATATCCATTAATACAATATCGGGATGATTTCCTGATTTAAAATCGTTGAAAGCTGTTTCAAAACTTTCATAAGCACCTAGCAAAAAATAATTGTTGAGTTGCTGAATATAGGCGACCATATTTTCTCGAAATATGGCATTGTCTTCTATGACTGAGATATACTTTTTTTTCATCATTCGTTTATATTGGTTAATTCTTCCTGTAAGTCTAAAATAAAGGTGTAAAAAACACCCTCTGATTTTTCAATATGCATTTCGGCATTGATCATTTCCATTCGTTTTTTGATGTTTTTTAAACCATTTCCATGTGTGGAAATATTATTGTTGAATCCAATTCCGTTATCTTGAATTTGAATCTCGAATTTTGTGTTTTCCAATTGTACTTTAAACACAACTTTTGTGGCCTGTGAATGTTTGAGGATATTTGCCAAAATCTCTTTAAAAGCCAAAATAATGTTTCTGCTTTTTATGTATGAAATGTCAATAGGAATGATGTCTATTTCTTGGTATAAGAAGTCAATCTCCTCAAAAAGATCAAAGAAATTTTCTCCGTAATCTCTCAGGTATTTACACAAACTATCAATATTATTATTTTTAGGATTTAGTGACCAAACAAAGTCTTTGGCTGTATGATAAATTTCTTTGGAAAGCGATGCTATTTTATCAATTTTGGGCGAGTTTACTTTTTCGCTGTGTTTGATGTTGTTGGATAAGCCAATGACAGAGGCAATTTTGTTTCCAATCTCGTCATGGAAATCGCGCGCAACTTCTTCCCGTAAATTTTCTACTTTATGTTCTAAAAAAATACGTCGGTTAATTTCGCTTGATAGAGTTTCGTTTCTGCGTTTAATCACGCGTAAGCGATATGCTAGAAATCCGAGTAGAATGATTGTAATTGCGATAAAAATCAACACTTTAATCACGGTAATTTGATACCATTTTGGTTCAATGCTAAAGCGAACAGTTTTTGGAATAGACCATTCACTATTGAAATGTTTTCCACGAAAAGAAAGGGAATAATCGCCAGGTCTTAAATTGCTCATATCTAGCTTTTTTCGTTGAATTCTTCGCCATTGAGAATTGTTGATTTTATATTCAAAGATGACCGCTTCCGAAAATTCACGTGTAATACTTTTAAAAGCAATACTCACATGATCGTCTTTAATATTTTTTTTATCGACTTCTATTTGTGGCGGAATTGTTACGTCTAATAATTGTGGATTAAACTCCATGATTCCGTTTCCGGAAGTAATCCAAATAATGCCTTTTGAATCCTGATAAAACGAATAAATATTGTTGGAATTGGTGCCATTTTTTGTGTTGAAATGATATTGAAAATTATTCGTAATCACCCAAAATCCTTTGTTCGTACCAAAGTATATATTGTCGGCAGCATCTATAAAAGTATCGTTGATATATACATTTTCTTTTGTGAATAATACAGGCGTAACCTCACGTTCATCATACATATAAGCTTCGTAAGGCGTGGTGATGATAAGGTCTTCTTTATGTGGAAGTATCTCTCTTATGACACGCTGTTTAAAATTTTGATGCAGCAACGAATCAAAAGTTTTTTCCCAAACATCAACATCATTTTTTATAAACTTTTTAATGCCATTTTGTGTGCCTATAAATACGTTATTATGATGCTTAACTCCGGTATTTATTTTCTTGTCTTTTTCGTTGTATTCAATGCAGTATACATCTTTCCGAATTCCTTGATGATACCGAATTAAAAAGTATTTGGAATAATATAGCGTATCATTTTTTTCTGCGTGCACAAAGTTGTTTACACGATTTTTGATAATTTTTTCTAGCTTGGAATTGAATAGATTTTCATGCGAAGATAAATAGTAATCTTCTTGAAATTCGAAAATAGTATTCAATCGAAATGGATTTTTTTTCTGAATAAAAGAATCATTTTCTTTGAGAACATAAGAGATATTTTCGGTAGCAAATACCATATTTCCCGCATTATTTTCATAGCTGAATTTTGTGGTTGGAATTTGGTGATCTTTGTTTTGATACGATTTTAAAAGTGATGGAAATATTTTATAAATTCCATTCCCATAACTCGCTATATAAATGGTGGAACAGTCTATAAAAATATCACTGATTCCATATTTGATATTCAACATAGATTCTATGTTCGTAATCTTAGAATAGGTTTCGTCAAAAGTAAGCATGTACAAACTGTTATATTCAGCACGATGCTCTAATTGGACTAACATTTGCCGTTTTTTATACGGAACAATTCTTTTAACTGAGGATGGTTTTTTGAATTGATGTGTATTGATTACTTCAGGATTTTTTTTAGAAACCCACGATAATGTACCTTGTTTATCTCCAAAAAATAAAAAGTCATCAATACTGTAGATTACTTCGATTTTTTCTTCAGGTTTGTACGGAAAATCTTGTGTTGGTTTGCCATTCCAATTGTATGTTTTAATTTCTTTTCCTTCGCTGACGTAAATGCGAGATTTATCTATGGCGATACGTCTTTCGGTATTCACTTCTTCATTCATGTAGATCAAAGTGTCAATTGCTTTGTTTTGATCGAGCACTAAGAGTGTATAACGGCGATATGTATTGTAAATTAAAGATTTGCCTTCATTTTTTAGAATTCTATTGATGCGAGCAGGATACAAATTTTTGATCTCATGGTCGTCTTTGGTTATAATACCATCGAGCCAAGAACCAATATAAAGAATGCTATCGTTTTGGTTGAGAAGCGAAACTGGATATCGAATTTTTTTTCTATTGTGAAGTTTAAAATTGACACCATCAAAAGTAACCAATCCGCCATCGGTAGCAACATAGATTTCGCCTTTAAATTTTTCAATAGCAAAGGTATAATTGTCGGGCAATCCATTTTCCACATTGAAGTGCTGATTTGTCCAATATTGTGCATTTAGGACAAAACAACTCAATAAAAAAATGCTATGTAGTATGGTTTTCTTCATGTAAGGAAACGTACGTTTCCTTAAAAGTAAGAATTATGAAACACTTGCAATACTACAAATTGTAGTATTTGTGTATACTGAAAATCATACAAAACAAAAAGCAGTTTGTATGTTAACTGCGTTCATTTTTGTTTTTAGAAATGTATATATAGTATAAAGGCTAGTTAATCACGATAATTAACTAGCCTTTGAAAAAAAGAACTCAAAATAATACTACTGTTTATTTTTTCTCTGCCAATTTTGCTTCCAAAGCTTTGATGCGCTTTTCTTGTTCTATAGTGTATAAGGTAAGTTCTTCTACTTTTTGTAATAAAATAGTAGTCATTTCTTTGAGTTGCATGCCTTCTTCTTTTACTTGGGCTGCACTCGGAACGTTTGGCAAATGATGGTTTGTTTTGGTAAAAGCTTCTACTTCTTCAAGTGTTGGCATTTCATAATCTGCTTTTAGGCTAGAAGAACCTGTGTAATATTTTTGAAATACATAATCAGGTAATACATCTTGTATAACTTCCACTTCTTCACAAAGAATTTTTCCGTTTATTAACAGTTTCCCATCATCTTGTGTGAAATTTGAGGTTCCAATACCTACTTTTTCTCGGACTAATAAATGACCTTCGCCTAAATCTGGTAAAGCATTATTAGCATATTGTCCCATAACAATTCCACCATTCCAAAACATGGTATTTCCATCTCTAGAAATTATTTGTGTTAAAGCTGCACCTGTGTTATTTGTTGGATCATCAAAATCTCTTAATCTTAAATATTGACTTAAAGTTGTGCTTCCGTTTTTTACATCAAGTTTAAACTCAGGTGTTGAGGTTCCAATACCAACATTACCTTGAGTGTCAATTTTCAATCTTTCCTGACCGTTTGTAGAAAAACCTAAATAACCTCCAAAAGTTCCATTACCACGATAAAAGGAAATGAATCCATTGTTTTCATCGGTGTTGTACTTTAATCCTAGTCTAAACATTTCTGTATTTACAATTCTATCTAAGGTTTTGGTATATAGAGAGAAAGGAGCTTCAGAGCTATTTGCAAGGATGGCTCCGTAAGAGTGATTTCCGTTAAATATGTGTAGTTTTGCTGTCGGATTTGTGGTTCCAATACCTACATTTCCAGCCGTACTTCCTGTGTCATTCGTAGTTGTAGTAACAGTACCTTGTGGTGTGCTAATTTGTCCAAAAGACAATCCTGTAATTAGTAATGCTATTGGTAAAAGTATCTTTTTCATAATATATCGTTTTAATTGTTATTGTAAATGCTTAAAGTGTATTACACCTATTTTTAAATTTGAGGAAGCAACGTCATCTTATTTAGTTGGTGTATTTCTAATTTTTAATAATGGATTTAGTGATTTGTTCGCCGTTTTCTAATACTACTTTAAGTAGATAAATACCTTCTTTTAGATGTTTAAAATTGTAACTGTAGCTTAAAGTTGGCTCTAAGGTTTCTTCTTGAATTTTGATGCCATACATATTGTAAATGCTGTACTTCTGTATTTTGGAAGAACTACTGGAAAATGTAGTGCTACTTTTAGTTGGATTGGGAGAAATGCTCACAGTAGAGAATATTAATTCATTCTCATTGGTTGGTCTCCCTAAACCTCCATCATTTCCTCCATTTCCGTTGCCGCCTGCTGTTGTTCTGTGCGCTTCCGCAGTATGTTCTTGTCCATCATTATACTCGGGAATTAGTCTTACTTTGCTGTAGCCTGGAATAATTCTGATACTTCCATTTTCGGAATATATGATTCCTGAGACAACAGTACCTATTGTACCCTCGTCATAAGTTGAAGTTACTACGATATCGTCTTCGCAATTTTGATGTGCATGTCCATATCCGTGAAAGTCTTCTCCACAACGCGTAGTTAAAATTTGCGAATATGAATTTATGCTATACATGAAGACAAGCATAAAAGTCATTTTAAGTAAAAGAAAGTTAATTTGTTTCATCTGTTTGCAATTTTTTAGTGATTACTTGGGAATATTCAAATTTATTATAATCATTATTTTAATAAATTTGGAATATCGTAAAATTGTAAATAAAAGTAATGTAAAACCATACCGAATTTATGGTATTTTTGTAAAAACACTAAACCTCTCTTTTTTGAATACTATTAAATATATATTCACAATTCTCTATTTTATTGTACAATTCAGTTTCGCTCAGAATGTAGACTCGATCACTAATTTACATGAGCAATTTGAAAAAGCTGTACAAACCGATTTTGAATTGGCTAATTCGATTGCGTTAGAAGCTGTGAAAAAAAGTGAATTGCTGCAAGACGATTCTCTACTATTACAATCATATTTTAATCTGAGTACTATTCATTCTATTCAAAAGAAAAATGATTCAGCAAGTAAGTATGCAAATAAAGCACTAGAATTAGCATCTAGACTAGACAATTTTGAAATGCAAGCTTTTTTGTACAATAGGTTTGGATCTTTAACGCAAAGAGAGGGTTCTTATACCAAAGCTATTACAAACTATAAAAAGGCATTACGAATTACTGAAGAACATTCGCTCCTTCATCAAAGAAGTACAATATATAATGGTTTAGCTTGGTTGTACAAGGAAAAAAGAAATAAGAAAAAGGCTTTCGAAGAAATAGAAAAAGCAATCACAATAGCGAAAAAACATAATTTTAAAACAGAATTAATTAGGAGTTATAATGTAAAAGGAGTATTGTTTTTTAATACTTCAAAAAAAGAGATTGCTCATGCTAAAGACAGTGCTATGCGTTATTATGAAAAAGCACTTTCTCTGTCCAATCAAATTAAACACAAGCATTTACAAGGTGTTGTGCTGTCAAATTTAGGAGATATTTATTTAAATATAGGAAAGTACGAGTTAGCTTTTGAATGTTTAACAAAGGCTAGAGCTACAGCATTACAAGTGCACGATTATTCAACTTTACATTATGTAGAAGTATCTTTGGGTATTTATTATGAAGAAGTAGATAATTTTCCAGAAGCCGTACGTATTTACCAAAAATCATTAAAAGAATATGGACAATATATAAGTGATGCTCAAAAGTTACGAGTATATTGGTTGTTGCCTGGAGCATATTCTCATAACAAGCAGTATAAAGAAGCATTTGAATATCAGGAAAAGTATACTGAACTCACTAAAGATTTATTTAATATAAAAAAGTCTAAAGAGTTTGACGAGATACGAACCATATATGAGGTAGAAAAGAAAGATGCTCGAATTACCTTATTAGCCAAAGAAAATGAATTGGCTGCTACACGCAGAAATTGGATTATCATTTCAAGTATCATCTTAGCAATTCCTTTAATTATTTTGATATTTTTCTATAGACATCGTGTAAAAACGCAGCGAACTATACGAGCGCAAGAAGCACAATTGCATCTAAAAGAAAAAGAACGCTTACAGAAAGAGCAAGAGGTGAAGCAGATTCAAGCCTTGATTGACGGACAAGATAATGAACGCAATCGCATTGCTAAAGAATTGCATGATGGTATTGGTGGGCAATTGGCAGGAATGAATTTGCGATTAACTCAAATCAATTCCGAAATAAACAATTCAGAGATCAAAGGTGTCAATCAATCATTGGCGAATACCTTCAAAGAATTACGCATTTTATCACACAATTTGAGCGCCAACTATTTTAGAGATAAAGACATTATTTCGTTGCTTTTGGATTTGAAGCAGCAATATGAAGGCAATGATAGTTTTATCACAGAAATCTCAGTTTTTCCTGAAAAAAATGCATTACTGCTCGATAGTGAAGTAAAACATCATTTGTATCGTATTGTACAAGAATTGCTCAGCAATGCAGCAAAACATGCCCAAGCACACACCGTTGAAGTATCTATAAATATACATGATGACGAATTAATTTTGATGTATGAAGATGATGGAACAGGATTTGATGCTACTATTGCTCATAAAGGCATAGGATTTCAAAACATGAAAGAGCGCGTTACTATAATTAATGGAAACATTACGTTTGATACGCAATTGGACAAAGGTACGCGAGTTGTGATAGAAATTCCTATGAGTAAATAAACTGTGTATGGCTAAAATAAGACTCGTTATTGTTGATGATCACCAAATGTTTTTAGATGGAATCTCTAATGTCCTCTCCAAACAAGATGATATGGAAATTTTAAAAGTTGTAGATAATGCTAATGAAGCTTTACACTTTTTAAAAGACACTATTCCCGATTTATTAATTACAGATATTTCCATGCCAGAAATGAACGGACTGGAATTTGTGAAAATTGTAAAGCAGCAATATCCAGATGTGAAAATATTGGTTGTTAGTATGTTTCAGCAAATACAATCGTTTAAAGGAATTGATGGATATTTGCTAAAAGAAACAGGCTTTGACGAACTTATTAAAGCAATTTATCAAATAGTAGTAGATGATAAACCGTATTTCTACAGTGATTACAAAGCGTCGAATCAAGAATTAGATTTCAATAAAAAAATAATCACACGCAGAGAAAAAGAAATCATACAATTGATTGCTCGAGAATTGACAACCGATCAAATTGCAGACACTTTATTTATAAGCAAGCATACGGTGGAAACTCACAAGAAAAATATCTTTTTAAAACTACAAGTCAATAGTGTAGTAGGTTTGATGAAAAAAGCACTTTATTTTGGCTATGTGAGTTGATAAAAAACGCTAACGAATACTTTTTTATAGTGCGCTAAATGTACTCTCTAAATTTTTCGCGATTCTTGGTGCATTTATAGGATCTACCTGAATGTCACTAGTATCTTCTAATTTGATTTGATTGGTAGCATCAATAATATTTTTAACATACGCTTCTACATTCACAGAAGCTGTATTCCCTGTAGCTATATTGATGTTGTTTGCCAATGGAAGTGTTACAAATTTATAATTATCTAAGTTTTGCCCATGACTTCCCACATGAATTACAAATGGACTTTCCGTGCCACCTTGTGGTGTATACGTTCCTTCAAATTTGATGAATTTATAACCTGCTGCCCAATTCCACAACATGCCCGCTTCTTCTGCTTGAGGAATGAAGTTTAATACGCCACCATCTAACGGATATTTGGATTGATCAACGCCAATTCCGAACGAGATTTGCGTATAATTTCCAACAGGAATTCCTGTCAAACTCAATGTCAAACTACTTGGATCTGCTTCATTAATAACAAAGTAAGAGTCTTCTTTTGGATATTCGAAAACAGTTCCGTTATCTTGAATTAAGGCAATGTTTGAAATGATATATTTTAGTTCGTTTGTAACAACACTTTCGTTATTTTGGTTAACATACACCGTAGTTCCTAAATCTAAATCTTCACCAGCCGAAATACGATTGTCAAACGTAATTTCTACCGCTGAGGTTTCAATAGCATCAGAATCGTCTTTACACGATGATGCTAATATTAATGTGAATATTGAGAGTGAATATATTATCTTTTTCATACTTATTTTATTTTGATAATGAGTGCATCTTTGATGCCTTTATTTTGCGTGATATCGCCATCGTTGCTTTGTGTACTTCCTGCAATGACAAGTTTTTTATCATTGGTTTCTACAATTCCGAAAGCAATATCCAATTGCGATCCGCCAAAGTTTTTCTCCCACGTTAAGTTTCCTGTGTCTGTAATTTTTATCACCCAAAAATCATTCTGTCCGTAATTAGAATTTACATCAACATTATTGCTTTTTGCGCTTCCTACAATAGCAAATCCACCATCTTGTAACGGAGTAACGCCACGTGCCGATTCAAAATCGCTTCCGCCATACGTACGTTCCCAAAGCAATGCGCCATCTGTATCGCTAATTTTAAGTACCCAGAAATCTGCAGAGCCTTTCAAATTAGAAACGTTTCCGTCGGTACTTCTCGTATCACCAACTACAATATAATTTCCATCGTTGGTTTTGGCAATATCATAGCCAATTTCAATTCCAGTACCTCCATATGATTTTTGCCAAATCAAATCGCCTGTATTGCTTATTTTTACCACCCAAAAATCATAGCTTCCTTGACTATTGCTTACATCAAAATCATCACTTTCAGACGAACCTGCAATGATGAAATTGTTATCGTTGGTTTCTAAAGTCGAGTAGGAGCGATCGTTATTAGTTCCGCCAAAATAGCGACTCCAAACAATGTTTCCATTCGCGTCAAGCTTATGGCACCAATATTCGCCTACACCATGTTCAGGATTTGAAAAACTACCATTATTCGCATTTGGTTTTCCAAAACTTCCTTGTCCGCCAGAAGCGGTAATATCTAAAAATCCAGTAGTAAAATAACCGCCATCACTCGTTTGCATGATATCAAATGCTTGATCACTTCCAGAGAAACCAAAACTTTTTTCCCACTGAATATTTCCGCTAGCATCTAGTTTTACAATCCATTGATCATAAAATCCGCTGTTTGTGCTTACATCTTCATCGGCACTACGACTGTATCCAGTAATGATAAATCCGCCATCGGCAGTCGTTTTAATGGCTTCACCACGATCGTCCGCAGTTCCGCCATAGGTTTTACTCCAAAGTAAGTTTCCATCGATATCTAAACGCGCAACCCAATAATTGTTTTGTTCCGAAGTATTGTCGGTAATATCGCCATCAATACTTTCGGTAAAGCCAACAATAGCATAACCACCATCGGCAGTTATGGTAATATCTTGTGCGGTGTCTTCTTGTGTGCCACCAAGCGTTTTTACCCAGTCAATTTCTCCTTGAAAAACAATTGGATCTGTAGTATCATTTGTATCGCCTGCATTTCCATCATCCGAGGAACAACTTACTAAAAAGGCGAACACTATGAATAAAGAAAACGTATAATATGTTTTGTGTTGCATCATGAATTATTCATTGTTTTTACGGATGATAAATAATCCAGAATTGATGTCACTGATAATAATATTTTCACTTTCAAAGTACGGATATACATTCCAAGCACCTCTAAAAATGGCATCGTCATTTGCAGGATACGTATCAAAGAATCCTTCTTCCTGAATAACACTACTACCAATACTAGAAATATCTAACACGCGAATTCCCGCAGTGTAGTTTGCTAAGAAAAAAGTATCGCCTTTTGCATAACCATTATGGTCAATGGCAGCTGTTGGACCTGTATATGTCATTTGTAAGGCTGGATTGTCTAAATCTTCCAAATCAAATACAATACTGCGTGAATTATAACCAAAATTAAGTTCGTCCAATTCATCACCTAAAACAAAATAGCGTTGATCTTCTGTGAACCAACCTTGATGTGTATATCCGATGTTAGCATAGCCAATTCTAGATATTTGAATTGGATTGGCTTTATCAGAGATGTCAACAATAACAACTTCGTTTGTATTGCTCCCAATTAAAATTTCTTTTCCAATATGTTCATTGTCAGGACCGTTATAGGTAATGACTTGCGCATCGTGAGAATAGGCATCATCAGGATAACCGCCAGCAGCTACAGGATTTGTTGGGTTTTGAATGTTTACAAAATGTGGTCCGCCGTCAAAGGAAAAAATAGTATCATCAAGTGTCATGGCGCCAACGGCGTAGGCAAATCCGCTTTCTTCATTAATCACAATATTGTGCGCACTTCCAAAACCGTCATACCAAGCATCTGGTGTAAATGTTTCTGGTGGATTTGGAACGTTTCGCAAGCGTGTCAAATCGAATACTTGCATTCCGTGACTTGGTGCTTCACTTACAATAAATGCATGATTATTATATACTTTAATATCTCTCCAATTGCTAGATACAGTTTGTGTTGGCAAGTTCCCTAGGTATATTGGATTTGTAGGATCGGTAATATCTACAAAAGCAGCATT
The DNA here is from genome assembly GCF_947489565.1 of uncultured Kordia sp. Taxonomy (GTDB): domain Bacteria; phylum Bacteroidota; class Bacteroidia; order Flavobacteriales; family Flavobacteriaceae; genus Kordia. Next base: position 233,254 of record NZ_CANLEA010000001.1, read on the forward strand.
TGCATCTGTTCCAATCAGCGCATATTCACGATTGGTTTGCGGATCGGTCCAGCCCCAAGAATCATTTCCTCTTAATGCACCAAAGGTATTTAGAGAAATATGTCCCATTAAGTCATAACCATTACAAGGATATGGACCTGCAAAACCATTTTCACAAATAGAAGCATCTGGAAATGCTAATGAATTAGGAACTTCACCTGGTTGAATTGGATCTCTGTCATCATCTGCACAAGCGCAAATGGCTAGTGCTGCCACAAAGAGAAGGCATTTTTTTATCTTTTTCATATTCAATGTTTTTTTGCGTGATACAAAAACTAACTCTTTAATTTACAATTAATTTCTGAGAAGTAGTATCGTTTATTTTTACGACATACATACCTGAAGGAAATTTTGATACAGGTAGTTGAAATAGAATCTCGTTGATATTGGTATGTTCAGCAACTTTTTTTCCTAAGACATCGCGAACTTCTATTGTTTGGATCAGCATGTTTTCGCCAGCTCTAATCATGGTATGGTTTGAAGCAGGATTTGGATACATCATAAAATCGAAAGAAGGCGCTTCTACAGTACTTAAAGTGTTACTATCTCGAATTATGATTAAACCTCTGTCAATATCACTAATGATTAAATTTCCACTGGCAAAATAAGGATACACACTCCAAGCACCAAAAAAAGTGGTATTATTCGATTCTGGATGTGTGTCAAAAAAACCAATTTCAGTAACATTCATAGGATTGGTAATGTCTAAAATTCGCAATCCAGCAGTATAATTCGCTTGGTATAATTTGTTTCCTTTTACATAATAATTGTGATCAATTGCGCTAGAGTTTCCAGTGAATGAACTGATAAATTGTGGATTATCTAAATTCGCAAAATCAAATACTAAACCACGCGAATTGTATCCAAAATCAATTTCATCTTCTTCGTCTCCTAAATAAAAGTAACGATGATCTTCTGTAAGCCAACCTTGATGTGTGTATCCAACATCTGTATAATCAACTCTTGACAAGCGTACGACAGAAGATTTGTTTGAAACATCTAAAATGACAATTTCATTTTCGTTACTAGCAATCATAATTTCTTTTCCTTGATGCTCTACATCAGGACCATTGTAAACTACAATTTGTGCGTCGTGTGTGTATCCATCGGTTGAATATCCACCAGCAGAAACAGGATTCGCAGGATCAGAAAGATCTACAAAATGTGGTCCGCCACTAAAAGTATTACAACCCACGAGATACGCAAAACCAGTATCTTCATTAATTGCAATATTATGACAACTTCCTACATCGGTTAAAATGTTATCCGGAGTAAATGTTTGTGGAGGACTCGTCACATTGCGCAATCGTGTTAAATCAAACACTTGCATTCCATGACTTCCCACATTATCTGCTACAATATATGCGTAATTATTATATACTTTAATATCTCTCCAAAAACTTGTACCTGCATTGGTTGGAATGTTTCCTAAGTAAATTGGATTTACAGGATCGGAAACATCGACAAAGCAAGTTTTATCTTCAAAAGTAATTAGAGCATATTCTTTATTTGTGGTGGAATCTGTCCAGCCCCAAATATCACTTCCGTCTTCATTACTGAAGGTTGATTTTGGTACATTGGATAATAAATCATATCCGTCACAAGGAAATACACCTGCAAATCCGCCAGTACAAGGAACCATTTGGGCTATGGAAGGGGAAATACTAATAAGTGCAAGAACAAAGAGTAGGTTTCGTGCAATACGTGTCATTTTTTTGGCTAATTTTGCGTTTTTATAAGATCGAGGCTAAAAACTGCGGACTAAAATAATAATTTTAACTTAATAAATACTACTACGGCATGTTAAAAGACAAGGATGAACAGCGAACATCGTTAGCAAGTTTGGGAGAGTTTGGATTGATAGATCATTTGACAGCAAACTTCAAGATTACGCAAAAGTCTACAGTGAAAGGAATAGGTGATGATGCAGCTGTATTGGATTTTGAATCAAAAAAAGTGGTGGTTTCTACAGATTTACTGGTAGAAGGTGTACATTTTGATTTGAGTTATATGCCACTCAAACACTTAGGTTATAAAGCGGTTGTGGTGAATGTCTCTGATATTTATGCCATGAATGCGAAAGCTACGCAAGTCACGATTTCCATTGCAGTTTCCAATCGTTTTCCTTTGGAAGCTTTGGAAGAATTGTATGCAGGAATTCAACTGGCAGCCAAGATGTATAATGTAGATGTTATTGGTGGCGATACGACTTCTTCTACAAAAGGTTTGCTCATTAGTGTAACTGCTATTGGTGAGATTTCGGAAGAGAAAATTGCTTACAGAAATGGCGCTAAAGCGAATGACTTATTAGTAGTTACCGGTGATATTGGAGGTGCTTTTTTAGGATTGAAAGTGTTACAACGTGAAAAATCGGTTTTTGAGGTAAATCCGAACAGTCAACCAGATTTAGACATGTATTCGTATATCATTGAGCGTCAATTAAAGCCTGAAGCTAGAAAAGATATTCCGCCTTTATTGGAAGATTTGGAAGTGCAACCAACCTCTATGATTGATATCAGTGATGGTTTGTCGTCTGAAATCATGCATTTGTGCAAGCAATCAGGTGTTGGCTGTAATGTGTATGAAGATAAAATTCCATTAGATCCGCAAGTAATTTCTACCTGTGAAGAATTCAATTTAGATAGTACGATGGTTGCCTTAAGTGGCGGCGAAGATTATGAATTATTATTCACTATTAGTCAAGAAGACTTTCCAAAAATCAAAGCAAATCCAAATCTAACAGTGATTGGACATATGACGCAAGAAAGCGAAGGTATTCATTTGATAACAAGAGCAAACACAAAGATTCCGTTGCAAGCGCAAGGTTGGAATGCTATGGATCAATAGAAGTTTTGAATTAGAAACATATCAATACCTTAGATATTTCTAATTCAAATTCAATTTCAATTTTGAAAATTATTAAAACGCAGGATTTTTCTTTTTATGGAACGAAGTCAACGTTTCGTTGATATCTCTGAGTTGTGGTGTAAGTTGTGTAATTTTTCCTTTGTCGTCGGTAGTAGCTTCACAGTTACAAAGCATGCATTGGTATTCATTTACGTGTGCAGTAACTTTTTTGGTAACTCTGTAGCGATGACCGAATACGCTACAGTACATTTTTCCGAGTGAAAAAGTAGTTTTTATACTCATATTTTCCATTACAATAAGTAGGTTAAGTAAGTTTTCTTTTGGTTACTTCGAATATACATATTCCAATTTAAAAGTCCGATGAAAAGCTGCATTTTTTAGATGAAATGCATGTTAAGCTTAGGTGAATGGTATGTTAAAAATGATTTTTATGAAAATCAGAAGTTAAAATCTTATGTAGCAAAAATGTATTTTCTTACGTGAGTTTATCTAGACAACATATTTTTAAATCTGTTAAGATAAATTTTAGTGGGAATTGTCTAATTTCTTACAAATTTTTCTAGCGAAAATAATAAGTCTTCTTTATTTTCAATATGACTCATATGGCCATCAGGAAAAATATCAACATCGACTTCTGAGTTTTTTGTTTGATCGAGTAAATCGTCAAAATCCAATACAGGATCATGTTTTCCAATAATCATCATTTTTTTATAGGGCGAAAAATGCAACAATACTTCCCGATCTTCTCTAATTTTCATGCCTTCTAAAGCAGCGACAATTCCCTGTAAAGAAGTTGTCAAAGCCTCTTTTTTGACTTCCTTAATTTTTTGAGCAAAGATTTTTCGGTTTTTAGGCCGAAACAAATTTGCAATAGAAATACGTATAAATTGTTTGTGATTGTGTTTTACAGCTCTAATAGCACGATCGCGATTTACTTTCCGTACCTCACTATCTGCTCTTGATGTAGAATTGATTAAACATAAAGCTTTTACATAGTCAGGATACATTTCGGCGAAAGCCAATGCTACATAACCGCCCATAGAATGACCTATCAAATGCATTTTGCGTAATTTGAGTTCTTTTACGACTGCAAAAACCGTTTCTGCCATTTCTTCCATGGTGTGAATATATCCTAAACACGGTGTTTTTCCATGACCCAATAAATCTATTGTGATGACTTTGTGAGTTTTAGAAAAAACATCTATGTATGGCTGCCACATGGTACTGGTTTCTAAAAAACCGTGCAAAAAGACCAACGCATTTCCTTTGCCCGAAACTGTGTAGGCAATTTCTATATTTTTATAAGTCACAAACTGTTGCATGTCGCAAAAATATGTATCTTTCGCTAGCTGTAATACCAAAAATTAAAAATGTTATCATCCATTTTTCAAAAATTATCACCTGCTGCTGAGAAGAAGCTACTCATCTTAGCAATAGCTACTTTTATATTGGCAGGAAGTTGTATGGTGCATTTTGATACGTTACTTAAAAATGATGCAGCTCCTTTAGGAATTATTTCGTTCGAACTAGCCAAAACACTCGATTGTAGTACACAAATTTTAGACTCTTGGAAAACTACCACAGGAGCAATGCAATCGGCGGAATGGAGTTTATGGTTCGATTATATTTTTATCATTACATATACAGTTTTATTGTGCTTAGTAATTCATCGTGTGCGAAGAACTGTTTGGACAAATCGAGAAAGTTTAGCGTACAGATTCGGAATTGTCATGATTAGAGTAGTTGTTTGGGCAGGAATTTTGGACATGGTAGAAAACTTTGCGTTGCTTCAATTATTTTATGGCGATTTAGAACCGCACTGGTCTACACTTGCTTTTGTAACTGCGATGATCAAATTTATCTGTATCGGTTTAGGAATTTTATATGTTCTTATTGGTTTGCTAACTGCTGGAATTAAAAAAATCACATAATCAATGTCAAAAAATAAAGAACTTTTTGTTACTGCTTTCGCCTTATTCTCTATGTTTTTTGGTGCGGGAAATCTATTATTACCACCATTATTAGGATATCAAGCAACAGATCAATGGTTTTGGGTAACACTCGGGTTTATGATTACGGCGGTCATTATTCCGATTTTTGGAATTCTAGCGCATGCGCGATTGCAAGGAACTATGTACGACTTTGGAAAAAAAGTATCTCCCATATTTAGCACCGTATTTTGTATCATCATTTATATCATTTCAGTAGCCATTCCGTCACCGCGAACGGCAGCTGCTACACATGAAATTTCTATATTTCCCAATTTTGGAACCAGCGCCTTACTCACAAGTAGTATCTATTTTGCGTTGGTATTGGTTTTTGTGTTGAATCGTTCTAAGATTCTCAACTTTATTGGAAAATTTCTAACACCATTAATTGTGCTCATTCTATTGCTCATTATTGCAATTGGTTTGTTTATGCCGCATCAAGAAGTTGCAACTTCTATGATAGAAGGTTCGCCCATATTTACTGGATTGTTGGAAGGTTACCAAACTTTTGATGCCATAGGAGCCATTGTGATTGGTGGAGTGATTATTATTTCATTAAACTTAAAAGGAGACAATTCATTTGAGGAAAAGAAAAAACTCATTGCAAAATCGGGTTGGATTGCGGGTATTGGATTGTTTGTTATGTATGCAGGTTTGATATTGCTCGGTTCATATTTTAGTAATGAAATAGAAATTGATATGAGTAAGGGAAGCGATTATATTCGTGCAACTTTATTGCGTGGCATAAGTACAGAAACCTTAGGAAATATAGGAACTGCCTTTTTAAGTGTATTGGTTGCCTTAGCGTGTTTTACCACTGCTGTGGGAATCACCACAGGAACTGCCGATTATTTTAAAGGATTGTTTAAAGGTTCGCAAAACGCGTATATAATTACTGCAAATGTAGCATGTATATTAGGTGTTGGTGTAGGACAATTGGATTTTCACGATATCATTGTAATTGCTATTCCAATCTTAAAGTTTATTTACCCAATAGCAATTGTGTTGATCTTTTTAAATGTCATACCGCAAAAATTTGCAACACCATTAGTATTTAGAGCAGTCGTGTTGGTAACGTTTCTCTTTGGATTGGTAGACGCCATTAACTTCTTCTATCCAACCAATGAAATCATTGTTACCATACGAGAAAATGTTCCTCTAGGAACGGCTGATTTTGGTTGGGTATTACCTGCATTGGTTGTTTTTGTGTTGACAGTATTATTCTCTCAGCAGAAAAATGAGGAATATAAATCTTTAAGCTGAAATTTAGATTACTTCATTTTTAAAATAAAATTCTTACAAATTTTATGTAATTTACTATTGTCATATCGAGCGCAGTCGAGATATACACAAAACGTAAAATTTAATAGTATATCATCATAGTTTTAAACTCATGAACAAACTCATCATTGCAGGTAACGGATTTGATTTAGCCCATGGCTTGCCAACATCGTATAACAATTTTATGGATGCTTTTTGGCGGGATTTACCAGATTGGTATTTGAATGATTTAATTAAAGAGACTGTACATATAGATGAATTATTCAATGATTTTCTTTTTGGAATTCCATTTTTGAACTACAAAGAATTTATAAAAAGCATTAATTTTTATATAAATAAAAATGATTTTGAAAAGACAAATGTTGAATATGAAATTATTTATCCAGAAGACACTACTAATAAACATAAAATAAAAATCTTTGAATTTAAAAATCAATTTTTTAAAGAGTTGAATGAAATACAATCCATTCAAAACTGGGTAGATGTTGAAAATGAATATTATAAAAAACTTAAAAGTATAGTAAAAGCACCTGTAAGAAGTCGTGATCGTATTAGAATAAGAAGGAATAATGTATTAAAACTTCATAAAGAGTTTGAGCAGGTAAAACAATTATTAGAAAGATATTTACAAAAGAATGTAGTAGAGGCTTATGATTTTAGCTATGGAAATGATAATTTTATTGAAATTATAGAACCTGTTAATTACGAAGAGATGCATGAAAGTTTTATAAGAGAACTTTCATCAAAAAAAGATAAACTAGATTTTTTAGAATTAGAAGCGAAGAGAAGGGATTCTAATAATATATCAAAAAATAAAAGCCAAATTCTTAATTTTAATTATACAAATACTTTGAATAATTATGAATATAAGAGACTAGATGATAGAGGCAATTCACTAATTAAAATAAACCATATTCATGGGAAACTAGAAGAGAATATCGTATTCGGCTTTGGAGACGAAATGGATGATGACTACAAACTAATCGAAGATATGGACGATAATGAATATTTACGCTATTTTAAGTCGTTTCAATATGTGCAAAATTCCAATTACAAAGATGTATTGCGGTATATTGATTCAGAAAAGTTTCAAGTCATTATAATGGGACATTCTTGTGGTTTGTCTGATAGAACTTTACTGAATACTATTTTTGAACATGAGAATTGTCGTTCGATTAAAGTATTCTATTATAAAAATGGTGAGTATGATAATTATACAGAAATCATTCAAAATATTTCTAGACATTTTAACGATAAGAAACTCATGCGTACAAAAATCGTAGAGAAAACATTATGTGAACCTATGCCACAGATTCAGTTATCTAAGAAGAAATAGTTTCAAAATGTCAGTTCGATTTTTATGATATCAACAAACGATTTAGTAAAAAGTGAAGATAGTACCTTCTGACAAGTACATTAGAAAATATTCGTGAATTCGTGGTTAAAGGCTTTATAACTGAAAGTCTTTTTTATGAACTGTTTTTTGTCACGAATTCACGAATAGTGTGTAGATAACAATTAATTCTATAAATATTCACACCAATCGTCAGTTCGAGTGTTTTTATGGAGCAAAGCAAACATAAAAATGTATCGAGAACAGCTATGAATTTCAAATTACTTCTCGATACAATTTTTCTTCACTTCATTACGAAAAACCACTCGAAGTGACGTTAGAAAAAATCTAAAAGCGAAACGGTCTTATATCTAAAAGCATTAGCGTTCTAAAAGCATTGCAAATCTAATTTTTTACGTAAATAAACACTAACTTTTACGACCAATGTTACATCAATCTAAACTATAAAAGAAAAAATACAAATGGCAGTTCAAGATATTACAAACTATACGTATCAAGATACTTTTTCATTAAGTGTTGTGCAATTTGAAAAAGCCTGTGTTGTTAGTAAACCTGAACAAGTAGATTCATACACTATTTACTGGATTAAAGAAGGAAAAGGAACGTATCATATCGATTTTGAAGAATATACGTTTGAAGGAAATATTATTTTCTTTTTGTCGCCAGGACAAGTCTTTTCGGTAAGCTCAGAGAAAATTAAAGAAGCGTACAAACTTTCTTTTAAAAAAGATTTTTATTGCATTCAAACACACGACAAAGAGATTTCTTGTAATGGCGTGTTGTTTAATAATGTATACGATTCGCCTTATGTGATTCCAAAGCAAAAAGATATTCAGCGATTGAGTTTGTTGTTGGAAGACTTGATTGAAGAATTCAATAATGAAAACTCCGGACAGTATGATATGTTGCAAAGCTATTTGAAGCAATTCATCATTCATTCGGTACGTGTAAAGACAGCCGATTTTGTAGTGAAAGAAGAAACAGAAACCAAACTCTACAAAGATTTTAGTGTATTGGTAGAACAGAATTTCAAAAAAACGCATTCGGTTTCAGCGTATGCAGATCGTTTGGGAATTTCGCCAAAATCCATCACCAAGCATTTTCAAAAACTCGGAACAATTACACCGAGTGACTTCATTAAAAGTAGAATCATCTTAGAAGCCAAACGTCAATTATTATATTCAGAACATTCTGTAAAAGAGATTGCATTTGATTTAGGTTTTAACGATCCTGCTTATTTTACACGTTTTTTTACCAAAGCAACTCAGAAATCGCCACTTTCCTTTAAGGCGGAATATAAGAAGTAGATTTATCTAGATTGTTAGACCGCTTTCGCTATTAGATATTAGATCGCTTCGCTGTTAGATTTTAGACATGTTAGATACGTCTTTGCGAGAAACATAGTGACGTGCCAATCTGTTTCTTTTGTAATAGCATTTTCTTTGTTTTGCTTTTAAACTTGTTAGAAACCTCTTTTTTATTGTCAATATTACTTTTTTTGTGTTTGTAGGCACGAGTTTGAAACTCGCGCTACCTATAGATATTACTGTCTTTATTTTTTACAGAAAATATTATGAGAAGTTTCTCAATACTAATGCCTCACTACTCATAACTTTTTTTCACTTTTAAAATAGGTTTTACGTTTCCAGAAATGACAGTTTGAAACCCAAAACATCTCTAAAAAGTCTAAAAATCTAGCAATCTAACAGTCTCATTCCCATTTGTCCAATTCTTAGGAACTTTTGTCCATTTTTTGAAATGCCTTTCCGCCGCATCTTTGTACTGTTCAAATGAAACAACGCTTTTAATCAACATAAAATGACAAAAAGTTGAAGTTTTAAAAATTGAAAATAAAAGACCAAAAATTATGAAAAATATAGAAAACACCGTTTGCCCAAATTGTTGAGGATATCAAGAATACGACGAGCAATATCCAGAGAGACAAATCTGTGAATGCAAAAATTAAATTATAAAAAATAAAAACAAATAGATTCCTGCCTTTGCAGGAATGACAAACAAACAAAAAGACAAAATTATGAGCACAAGAATTGAAACATTAAACCCAGAAACAACTACAGGAGAAGCAAAAGAATTATTTAATGCTGTACAACAAAAATTAGGATTTATTCCAAACCTAATTAAAGTATTTGGAAATTCTCCAGCAACGTTAAAATCATACTTAAGTTTAGGCGAATTGACAGCTAGCGGAAACTTTAGCAACAAATTCAGAGAGCAATTGGCGTTGGCAATCGCAGAAGAAAATACATGTAATTACTGCTTGTCTGCACACACGGCAATCGGAAAAATGAACGGATTGACAGAAGAGCAAACAGAAGCAAGTCGTCAAGGATTGGCAAGTGATGCAAAAATTCAAGCTGGTTTACAATTTGCACAAAGCGTTACAAAGAATAGAGGACAAGTTACAGGTGAAGAAATTGCAGCAGTAAAAGCAGCAGGATACAACGACGGAGATGTTTTAGAAATTGTATTGAACGTAGTTTCTAACACATTGACAAACTATGTAAATCACATTGCAGAGACCGTAGTAGATTTTCCATCTGTAGAAGCTGGAAAGTTTACGGTAGCACAATAGCAATAATAAAGTGAATTTCCTGAGTTTTTAGGAAAAGATTCAGGAATTCACATTTAAATAACCAATAAAAAATGACCAATTATGGAAAACCAAATAAAGAATAATTTAAAACACGTTCACGAACTTTTAGCAAAAGGCGCTTTTATTGAAGCAATGGAAACATATTTACATGATGATGTAGAATTGAGAGAAGCCAATGGAACACCGAAAAAAGGAAAAAAGTTTAATGTAGATTTTGAACATGATTTTATAAACAATCAGTTAGAAGAGTTTGTAAGATATGATGTAAAAAACCTTGCCGTAAATGGAAATCATTCTTTCTATACAGCAGAAATGGAGTTGAAGTTGAAAGATGGAACTACGATGCTTTCAGAGCAAGCAGTTGCTACAGAATGGAAAGACGGGAAAATTTATAGAGAACGTTATTACCACGCATAAAAACAGTATTTAAAACTAGAATACAATTCAATAATCACACAAACATAAATTTTAAAAAGAAGAATTACAATGAAAAAATTAATCGCAATCTTAGTATTATTCGTAGGATTTTCAATGACTACGCAAGCACAAAACAAAATGATGAAGAAAAACGTGAAAACGGTTTCTTTAGAACAAACAAAAGGTGAATTCACACAAAAATCTATTACACTTTCAGAAGGAACATACGTTTTTGAAATTGCCAATACAGGAGTTGGACATGATGTAGGATTTGTATTAGCACCAAAAGGAAAAACAGATGCTGCAAACCATATTAAAAACGCATATGTAACAGAAGTAGTAAAAAATAACGCGACAGGACATTCAAAAGAAGTAAAACTTAAAAAAGGAGAGTACGTATACTTTTGCCCATTGAATCCTACGCCACAATATACCTTAATAGTAGAATAACTACTATTGTTTTTTCATGATTGATAGTGAAAAGCACGCCAATGGGCGTGCTTTTTTTGTATTCTATATTTTGATCAGCTTTTTAGTTGCCGTTTTTCCGTCTTTTGATTGTATAGTTATGAAATATACGCCACTTGCTAAATCGTCAATGGAAACATTGTTCTGTACTTGATTTTTTAACTTTACTGTCTTGATCATTTTTCCATTAATATCAACAATTGACATGCGTTCTAGCACAACTCTGTTGTTTGAAGCAATTGTAATTTCATTTTGAGCCGGATTTGGATACATGTTAATAAATGCATTCAAATCGGGGAATTCTGTAGTAGATAAAATGGTGTTTTCATAGATTTTTACATTTCTATAAAAAGAAGTAGCATCATTATAACTTCCGCCGCCAGGATAACTAAGGTATGTAAACGTATCGTTGAATAAGTCATTGTCAGCAGCAAAGAATAAATACGGTACATTTCCAGTATACAATTGTCCAATTGGAATGGCATAATGTTTATAGGTATACTTATCGCTATCTGTATATGTGTTAAAATCGAGATTAAAAATTGCCGAGCTTGTTACATTTTCAAAACCATATAATTTATAAGCTAACAATGGATTCAGTGCTAAATCATCATCAATTCCTATATAATGTATTTCGCCATCTATAGTACTCATAAAATCAAATTCAATGACTGTATTTGGAGTAATGTTGTAATTAATTTCAACAGCTTTCCATGCATTTACAGACAAATGTAAGGTTGCGCCATTATCGTACACAGCAGAAACTCCATTATCTTCTGTAGTATCATAACTTAAAATGGTTTCAGCGCTAAAATCAATGATTGGAAGTAAAGTATCACAAGCATCATTTTCATTTGGATTGGCATCTAAGTTTACATCAGGATAACCATTGCACTGATCAAGACTATCACAAACGCCATCGCCATCACTATCATTATTGATATCATTTGGACAATCGTCACAAGCATCAGGAATATTGTCTAAATCGGTATCCAATCCAGAAGTACAACCATATAAAGTAGTCAATACATTGTCAATAGACCACAAGTTATTTCTACTGGCAACGGAAGAGTTTAATGTAGCTTCCATACGTACTTTTTGTCCTTGCGTAAACATAGCGTATGTTGAAGCTGTATAATCCATCATATTTGTAAGATTGTCTACACTTCCACAATTTGTAACCATTCCAGGACCAGGATAATCATCTAAGTCAAGGATAGAGTTTCCTTTTGTGTTTGGAGTATCTCCAACAAAATCGTCAAAATTACAATACACATCATTTCCATTTCCATTAGCATCTGCCCAAATATGAAATACATTCAACCAATGTCCAACTTCATGAGCTAAATTATGATACCAAGTTTGGTACATTTCACCATGTTCACCAAAAGCCCAGGCAGACATTACATGGCCATCTAAATAAGCGTCATTTACAGAATATACATCTGGTGGAAATGTAGCGAAACCTGAAGAGTCTGAATACTCAAGAGCTTGGCGAACTACATAAATATTAAAATAATTTTCGCGTGGCCAATGATAATTTAGACGCATGAGTGAATTGTCTCCGCGTACTGTGTAAAAAGCATCTACATGTCTATCAATTCCGTTAGTAGGATTTCCTTGCGGGTCAAATTTTGCTAAAACAAATCGTAATTTTTTAGTATCAAATGCTCCACGTACGGAAAGAAAGCTATCATCAATATTTTGATCAAAAGCAGTAGTGCCTGAAAAGAAAATATTCAAAGATTCTATAGCTCTTTCTACAGCGGCATCTGAAATATTTTCAACACCATTGTTATGAATTATGTGTACAACTACTGGAATTATATAATCTGTTCCAATAGTAAGTCCTTCAACACCTGAAAAATCTTCGTTTGCTGGACTTGCTTGAAAAGTCTGTGTAAAGTCTTCCAATTCTTGAAATGCAGGATTGTTTTCTGGTCGTAATTCAGGACGTTCAGCATATAAGCGTTGTCGAACAATATCTTGCCCACACTGTTGTTGTGCATGGGAAAAAAAGATACTGCCAAGCAGGAAAATGAAGTGTAAATTTTTTTTCATATTTATGTGATAAATTCGATCTGCGCAAAAGTAGATTTTAGTAACACTAATTGATAAATTCCCTAAAACCGTTTTTGATTAGTGAATGTTTAATTGAATTTTAATAACGCAACAGAATATTCTAAAGTGAACTCTTAAAAAAAGGGGAATTCGTATGTTTTTATCCTTTAAACCTGATGTCTCAATCTACCTTAATAGTAGAATAACTACTTATGGTTTGTTCCGCAACATTGCGTTGTTCTGGTTTCTGCGCTACTATTTCCTTCTTTTATCTCTGAAGTTAAGATATACTTCTCTTCAAAATATTCGTTTTTATTATTAACGATGCTAAAATCTAACTATTCAAAAACTCTTGCAATACAGATTGTAAAAGTGCATGACTCTATTTCATATTCGTTACATCTAAAATATTTTATAACAAAAGAAGCTGTCTTTTTAGACAGCTTCTTCATAAAAATGAAAAGTGATTTTTTTGATTGAAATCAATACACAATACTAAAGAAAAACCTAGGAATTCTACTGTTCTTAAAAAATTATAATGACTTAATTTTCAATAAAAAGCTGAATGTCAAATCCGTTCAATTTTTTACGAATACCATCAATCTTTTCTTGTAATGTTGTTGGATTGATTGTTAAATCTGGAAATATCGTTGCATCAGGTTTTACAGTAAGTTTTGTATAATTTTTGTTTTCGTCGCTGCTGCAGATAGTTCTCGTTTCGGTTTTTCCTTCTTTAAATAAAAACTCCCCTTTTTCCCCGTTGGAATAAGTGTGAAGTGTACACCATTCGGAAGCAGCGTTGATGACCATCATGCCGACTTCACAAAACCTGCTGCCTACCGCTAAATGTTCTTTTAAATTATGACAAGCACGCATTTGCGTCATGATGATTTCTGCATGAGACATTTCAAACTCTCTCTTTAATGACATTCCTGCATCATATTCAATAGAAAAACGATCTGAATACAGTGTAACTTTAAGATAGCTACATTTTTTACTCATGAATTTATCAAAAGCGTGACAAGCAACTTCTAGTGGAAGTCTGTCCAAAGATTTTTCAGCGTATACTTTTTCAAAATATAGTTGCGGACGCAGGCGAACATGTACACGACTTTCTAATGATTGAATATCTGATTCTGTGTATTTTGGTTTTTCTTTCACAGGTTAAAAATAAATTAATAAGTATGAAAGATTATGTTTTTGAGATGTAATCTTTCATACTTATCGTTACGTAATTGAATTCAATATTTTTCTGATCAATTTGCTCTGAAAAATGAATAATAATTCCAGTAACAATTTCTCCTATCTTAGGATAATCCTCTATAGTAATGCTGCTTTCACTAATATATGGAGCTAGAACAATACCGTAAAAATCTTTATTAATATCTATATAAATACCATGCGGTTCTATCTTAAAGACTTTTCCAGAAATAATTTCTCCTATGTGTAATTCTTTTTTTAGTGCATTCCAGCTATTTATATTTCTTATCATTATCTAAACAATTTGACACGAAAAACCATTTAATTTTTCTTTAACAAAATCAATCTTCCTTTGCAATATTATTGGATGAATGTTTATTTTTTACCAAGATGTTCAGATAAAAGAATCCACATGTCCTGCTCTTTGATTAAAACACAAGTTCCTATTCCTTTTCCTTCCACGGATTTTTCATTGATAATACCTTTCCAAAAGAAATCAAACACATACATAGCCGTGGTTTCTTTTTTAAAAATCCACCTTGCATTTTTGATAGTGTATTCTTCATTTTTGATGAGTGAAAAGTTATGCTCAAAGGCTTTTTTTATATTTTTTTTGCCAATATGAACATCGCCATTGGAAAATATAACATTTGCATTTTCGTGAATTAAAGGCGCTACATTTTTCCAATTTTGTGTGGACAATGCTGTTTCGTAATCCTTAATGAATGCTTCAGGTTTCATTCGAATGTTTATAATTTATAAAATCGATTCTTGCTGTAAATAGTACTGAGTGATGAGAATTGAGATGTTTCAAAAGAACAAATCAATACTTTGACAAGCTCAGTGTAAAACAAATTCACAAATCAACAAAAACAGCTATCACATCGAGCGCAGTCGAGATGAATTAGCGATTCATCAAATCTTCAATTTCATCAGCTTCAATAGGAATATTACGCATCAAGTTAAATGGTTCGCCAGTTTCTTGAATTACTACGTCATCTTCTAAGCGAATTCCGAAACCTTCATCAGGAAGATAAATTCCCGGTTCTACAGTAAATACCATGTTTTTGACCATTGGTTCCGTTAAGATTCCGTAATCATGCGTATCCAATCCGATATGATGCGAAGTTCCATGCATAAAGTATTTTTTGTACGCTGGCCAATCTGGATCTTCATTTTGTACATCTGCTTTGTCAAGCAAACCTAAACCTAGCAATTCAGACGTCATGATTTTTCCAACTTCTACGTGGTAATCTGCCCAAATAGTTCCCGGAACTAACATTTTTGTCGCTTCGTCTTTTACGCGATTTACAGCATTATAGACTGCTTTTTGACGCTCAGAAAAACGACCAGAAACTGGAATAGCACGTGTCATATCGCTTGCATAATTAGCATATTCTGCACCAACATCCATTAAAATTACATCGCCAGCTTTGCATTGCTGATTGTTCTCAATATAGTGCAATACATTTGCGTTATTTCCAGAAGCTACAATCGGAGTATAGGCAAACTTTTTTGAGCGATTTCGTAAAAATTCATGCATCAATTCCGCTTCAATTTCATATTCCCAAACACCTGGCTTTACAAAGCTTAACAATCTGCGGAACCCTTTTTCGGTAATATCACAAGCTTGTTGCATTAAATCCAATTCAATCTGGTCTTTTACAGAACGCAAACGCTGTAAAATTGGATTACTCTTGGCAACACTGTGAGCAGGATATTTGTCTTTCAACCATTTTGTAAAACGGTCTTCACGAGTTTCTGTTTCTACGTTTGCACGGTAATGTTCGTTGGTGTTGATATACACGGTATCACATTGCGTCATGATTTCAAACATGATTTTTTCTAGGTCTTGCAACCAATACACCGTTTTAATTCCAGAGGTTGCTAATGCGGCTTCTTTCGTTAACTTTTCACCTTCCCAAATGGCAATATGTTCGTTGGTTTCCTTTAAAAATAAAATCTCGCGATGCTTTTCTTTAGGGCAATCTGGAAATAATACCAAAATACTTTCTTCCTGATCTACGCCACTGAGATAAAAAATGTCTCTATGTTGCTCAAAAGGCATCGTGCTATCTGCACTAATTGGATAAATATCATTCGAATTAAACACAGCCAAACTACTTGGTTTCATCTGTGCCATAAAGTTTTTTCTATTCTTGATAAATAAGTTGCGATCTATTGGATGGTATTTCATTTTGGTAATTTTAATTGATTTACCTCAAAAATAATCAAACCAAAAAGGAATCAAGTAGCCAAATGGCGTTTTTTTTGATTTGAAGATGTATCAATATGGTAATTTGGAAATGTAGTTATTTATATCTTTTATAGTGGTAATGTATACTCTGTAAAAGTTATTTTTATCATTAAGAAACACATCGCCGAAATCACTAAGACAATCATAATTAACATAGCTAGTCTAATTTTTGTAGGCGTTTCTTTATATTCTTTATAAAATATTAATCCAGATACAATAAGAGTAAAACAAGAGAATATGTAGTAGTAATTTATTAAATTATTTGATTCTCTTGTAGTGACTTTTTTTAATTTTTTACCCAAGACATAACCTTCTGCAAATACTTCACTTTTAGATGTTCCAGAATAAATAATTTGAAGTTCAAAACCAAATTTGGGATCAAAATAATCCCAGTTTATTAAAAGTTCATTATTATCGGATTTGATTCTAAAATTACTTATTTCAGGGTTCGTCTGATTTACAATCTTATAATCTAATATCTTAGCCTCACTTGATAAAAACACTTTAAATTTTTTTCTTACATCAGTTTTTCTTATTTCTAGATCCCCATCATTCCAAATGACAATATTAGAAACGTATACATTGTCGTTCACTACAAGCGAATCATTTGAGAGTAATTTAATTTTAGGAGTAGAATTTTCTTTGTCAAAAATCAAGGATGGTTCTTTTTTTAAAGCATAAACAGGTTCTCTTTCTTTGTTTGAATACTCATAGAACAAGATAGTTAGTCCAATTCCAAAAAATCCAATTATTATTGTCCAAAAAATTCCAGAATTAAGTAATTTTTTTATCATTTTTATTTATCAATAACTTTCTTGATATTACTTTCATTAAAAATAGGAAAAAACTTAATTAAATCGAAAATTATCTAATAAACAATCAGCTTTCCTTTTTTAATCTTATCGTTTGAACGAATATTGTATAAATATACGCCAGCACTCAAATCCCATTGTTGTGTTGGAATGGCTTTGTTGGTTTCCGTAAAAATAGTTCCGATTAACTTTCCTTGGATGTTGTATAAAGAGAATTTGATATCTTCATTATTTGTACTTTTTACAAACACAGCTTCGTTACTTTTTACTGGATTTGGGAAAAATGTAATCGCATCCGATGTTACTTCTTGAACACTTAATACACTTCCTAAGTTGATATTATCTATATATAACGCTTGTCCATATGCATTGACATTTCTAAACTTAACTTGTACATTTTCATTACCAATATAGCTTGTTAAATCAATAGATTCTTCACGCCATTGTGTTGCTGTAGGCACAAACTGTGCAGTTGTATTGGGCGCAGTAGCTAATACGTCTCCGTATTTACTATATACATTTGTCCACGTCATACCACAATCTGTAGAAATTTCAATTTCCAATCCGTCAGCATATGCCGCAGAATATAAAGCATAGGCAACATCAAAAGTGAGTGTAGCATCTGTGACATCTGTATTTGCCATATTGAGTGGCGCAATGATATCGCAATACGTTCCAACTTGAGAAATGACATAGTTATTTACAACCATAGAGTTGGTACTTTGTCCAAAACCGCCCACGGAATTTTCGTATGACCATGCATAATTTCCGGTAGATTCTTGTCGCCAACCTTCTGGTACAAAAGCGACTTCAAAGTCTTCTTCTAAGTTTGTATTTGACAAAGCTTCTACCGTAATACTAATAGAATCACTATCAGAAGCACCTGCGTCGTTGGTTACCGTTAGTGTCACTAAATGCGTTCCTGTAGTATTGAATGTTACTTGCGGATTTCGCAAAGAAGAGGTCGCAATATTAGCATTTTCAAAAGTCCAAGCCCAGGTTGCATTCGTATGATTTAACATTGAATAATCATCAAAACTAAAAACTTCTCCAGCACACGTTGCCGATAGTTTATCTACCATAATCTTCGCTACAGGTTTGGAAGGAGTTTCATATAAAGGACTTTCCCAAATACCTTTTCCGTAACTCGCCAAACGTATTTTTCCATCTCTATAAAATGGACGCAAGTCGTTTGCGCCAATTGTTGTTGGTAAATTGGCATTGTCTAATGTCCACGTCATAGTGTTATTTTTGTAAAATACAGACATTCCTGTAGCAACATATACGCCACCATCAGTTCCACCAATAGTTGTCAATACTTGAATAATTTGCCCATTCAACTCACTTGAAGTTTCATTGGCCCAAGAAGTTCCGCCATTGATACTTTTAAATACTTTATTGCCATTTGTACCACGCGGATAAGCCAACCAAATGGTTTGATCGTTTTCAGGATCTAAGCTAATTAAAGCTAAAGTTCCGTCGCCGCTTGGTAATGTAATTGTACTATTGGTAGCCCAAGCATCTGTAGTTTTTACCAAGTATGCGTTTCCAGAATTTGGACGTACTACAATGTACATGGTATCTGTATTGGAACGCGAAATTTCTATTCCTAATACTTCGCTATTTGCTGGAGCAGTATAAATAGCGTTAAAGCTTGCACCAGCATCTTCACTTTTAAATAGTTGATTGGAATTTCCTGTATATACATAATTATAGCAACTTGGGTGAAATTCCATTTCGGTAGATTGTGCAATCCAAGGAGCTTCATTTGGAGCAATTCCTAAAGAAGCATTTAAAACGGCGCCACTTAAGGTTGTCGGAATAAAACGACTTCCAATATTGGTAGAATAAATTTGTTCAGTTCCCGGATTTACATATCCTGAAGCTGGTTCTCCGCCGCCTAAATCTAAGAAACTTCCAAAAGGAAATCCTTCCGAATAGACATCAACACCGTTATGAAATGTTCCACCAACTAACAAATCGCGATTCCAGCCAGAGCCAAATCCCCAAAAATCAGTTCCATGCACACCATTCATTTTGAATTCTGGTTGTGAAGCAAATAAATCATTCGACTTAAAAATTCCGCCATCTGTAGTAGCCCAATATTCGTTTCCAAAAGCTTTAAACTGTTGCATGTCTACGTGCATCGGATTGTAAGTTCCGCAGCCATAATTGAAAATACAGGTAAACGTTTGTCCGCCATCATTAGATCGCCACATTCCAATTCCTCCAACCAAAACCTGATCTGCATTGGAGTTGGAAGCCATTGCAGCACAATTATAAAACCCTTGGTTAAATCCAGCTGCAGAAGTATCCGAGTTTAATAAATTTGGGTGTGTAGCTGTATATGGTGCGCCATCATAACCCATAGGATTTGTCCAAGAAACACCTGCGTCATCACTTCGGTATACGCCAATGAATCCATTATCGCCTGCTTTCGAGTCTCCAATTAAAAAAGCATATACTTTATTCGGATCTGCGTCACTTACGGCAATTTTTGCTCCAACAACACTTCGGTTTGGATCTGTAGAAGTATACCAACCTGTAGTTTGTGCAAGCCATATAAATCCTCCATCAGTAGATTTTAAAAACTGATGTGTATTGGTTGCTGTATTTCTTCTAACGACATATAGGGTATTCGGATTTCCGGGTTGTGCTTTTAAAGCATAGGTTTCGTTTACCACAACTTGCGACCAATTTAAGCCACCATCGGTAGATCGGTGAACGCCTGCTTTTCCAGCAAGTAAAACAATGTCAGGATTGTTTGGATTGATGAAAATTTCGGCTGGATTTTCGATATATCCAAATAATGGAATGTTACTATCAAAAACAACCGACCAAGAAGTTCCGCCATTTGTCGTTTTGAACAATTCACTTCCAGAACCAGCATACGCAATATCAGGATCGGTAGGATGCACTGCAATTGCACGTACACCAGCATTGGCAATTACCGCTTGTGGTGCTAAGGTTGTGACTAAATTTAAGGAAGCATTGGTCCAATTGTCGCCGCCATTGGTAGTTTTATAAATTTCTCCAGATTCGGTTCCGCAATACAAAACAGCAGGAACATTTAAGCATTGACTAATACTATAAATATTGGTTTGTGCTCCACTCAAAACCGTTCCGCCTTCACGATAGCTTTGAAAAGGTCCCATTACAGACCAATTGCCCATTTCGGAAGTTGTATTTTGAGAATTTTGAAGTGTTCTTGCAGCTTCTATGGCTTGTTCTTTTTTGGAATGATCGTAGAAACCTTCGTTGTTTAGAAACGGATTGATTGCTCTACGCCATCTTTTATAATATTGTGTATGAAATGATTTTACATATTCGTGCGTTTCATAATACTTTCTATACAATTGATCAATAGTATTTGCATTTGGATTTTCGCTGTACATAAGTTTTGCCCATTCAGGCGCATCTTTGTACAATTGGTTTGAAATACTTGGGTTTGGAGATTGTTGCGAATATCCAACGATTGCAGTAAGCAATACGAAAAAGAGTAATAGTTTTTTCATAGCACGCATTTTGTTTAAGTAATACAATAAAAATCGAGGCAAAAGTTGAGGTTTTTGAACCAAAATTCAAAGAACTGTTTGTAAATGTATGAAATTAAGATAGTTTTAGGAAAAAGGTAATCAACTTATTCTTTGAGTTTGTGCAGATATAAATATGGGATTAGCTACAGAAGTAACTAATCCCATATAAGTTTTTATGAAAATTTTAAAAGCAGTTTACAGGTTGTTCATAAACGTAAGTAGCCTTTACATGATGGTTATTTATTGAATAATAACTCTTTTAGTAATAGTTCCATTTTTGGTTATAAAATTGAATAAATACAAGCCTTCTGGTAAATTTAGATCCAAATCAAAAGCTAAAACTTTAGTATTTGTTTTTTCCTTTTGAATGGTTTTGACTAACAAACCATCTATTCTGTAAATATTTAATTCTACGGTAGAATCACCCTCTGTATCCACTTGAATATTCACTTTTCCTTTGCTTGGATTTGGTGTGATAGAAACCGTATTTTTCTTCGGATCTCTTTCAGAACATTTAGGTGCAAAAACAGTTGTTTCAAATCGTTTACAACCAGAATCTACTAAACCTGTTGGAGTTATATATAATACCCAAGAAGGATCAGTTGCAGAAATAGGACCTAATAATATGTTTGTTTCGTTTCCTGTTCCAGAATAGGATATTTGTTGATAATTAGGATATCCAACCAAATCCCATGAAACTCCATTTGTTCCCAAGACATCTACTGTAATATAGTAGTAATCGTCACTTGGATCGTTTGGTGTACCATTATCATTACAATCACTCGTAGCAATATTAGCGCTGATATTACATGTGAAATTACAAGATTCTGGAGCAAGTACCGTAACATCTACAAAACACTCAGGATCGTTGTTCAGTTTTACCCAAAACCATTCTAATTGATCAGCAACTAAATAATTATTACCAAGATTGATATTGTTTTCATCTCCATTTCCAAAGTAAATAACAGTCATATTGCTATTCAATACCATCCAAGGTTCTCCATTGGTATTGAAAACATCTAGTGTAATGTTATAGTAATCGTCACTCGGATCATTTGGCGTGCCATTGTCATTACACGAACCAACCGATGTAACAGCTTCAAGTGTACAATTACTCTCTGAGCAAGCGACAGGTACATTTACCGTAATTGTAGTGGTACAAGTATCATCTTCTTTATCAGAAATAGGAATGTCTACAGTAGTGCCATAATTTGAAATATTTCCCATAGGAACTGTTACTGTTGTACCATAAGCAACAGATTGCGTAAGTACAGAATTTGCTACCCAAAACCCAGTATTTGTATCATTACTTACGGTAAGATCAAACGACCACGTATCATCACTCGGATCATTTGGCGTACCATTATCGTCACACAGAATATTAGTTGCGTTTGCGTCTATCTTACAACACTCAGGATTGTCAAAAATAAAATCATTATTAGTTCCTGCAGTTGTATGTGTTTCATTGAGTTGTTGTATACCGTTAGTGCCAACATTAAAAGAAGCATTTACTCTAAAATCGTATCCTCCATTTTGCGATGGGAAGTCATTCGCAGTGATCGTAAAACAAAACGTATTACTAGTTAAGTTTGGGTTTAATAATGTGTTTACAACCAATCCATTTTGAAGAATATCTAAAGTAATACTGTTTATTGATCCTTGTTGTCCGTCTAAAATTGGTAATGTATATTGACCACACACATCAAAAGGTAATTCTTGGCAAGGATCTAACGGATCTAAATTGATACTTCCTTCCGTTCCAGGATCGCAACTTTCAATACAAATATCATCAACATATGCATATCCATAATGTCCTCTACGACCACAGTCAGTCATAATAAATTCTAATGTGACTACATCTCCTGCATTTCCGTCTATTTCTAACTTTGCACAGGTCCAATCTTTCCATAAAACTTTTACATTAGAAGCACAATCGGGAGAAGTTGGTATAAACTCATTAAAAAATGGATTGTTATTAGGGTTTGATATTACACAAATTCTGTCAAATTCATTTTGACTTGCATCTATAGCACGTGCAATAAAAATTGGATTTTGATTCGGATGATTTGGAAACTCTGATACCAAAGCATAGGTGAATAAAATATCTTGTGGTCCGTCTTTTTGAAGTGTGATCGTTTTTTGTAATTTATTAATTCCATAATTAGGAACACATGGATTGTCTAAAAAAGTAGGAGCTACTAATTTGGTCGGACTGTTAATTCGCGCAGCAAAATTACCTGAATTTACCCTGTTTAATTGTGCCCCACTTTGGGCAACTATAGGATCAAGTCCTTGCGTTACAATCATAAAATTATCTTCTACAGGATTGTTCATATTATCGGGAATCCAACCATAATTTCCAGGTCCGTTTACAGGTATTGCATCACATTCGCCTCCAGTGTATCCTCCAGCAGTAGTGGAATTGCTAAATGCAGATTCGCCACTGTATAAATTAAAATTTCCAGACTCAAAATCTCCATTTTCGCACATAGGTGCTGGTCTAGATTTGTACAGTTGTCTTGTTTCGGGATGTTCTTTAAAATAGTCAAATCTTAATTTCCCTTTTTTATAGGCTTTGATATGATTTTTTTGAGCTTCTTTGGAGAGTTGTTCAAAAGTTCCCTCATGCTCACCATGATTAAATTCATTGATAAGCTTCTGTAATTCCACTTTTGATAAAGGAATATCAATTTTATGATTGATATACGCTTCAATTTTTTTCTCGTTTTCCAATAGTGCTTTCTCTTTATTTTGAGCAAAAACACTATTCACATTTCCCATCAAAAAGAGGAAAATGATTCCTGTGATAATTTTTTTCATGATTAAAATAGTTTATAAAGTTTATTTCTATGCTGACGTAGTTAGGTGTTTTTAGATATCGTCTGTATTTGACTGATTTTAACTACAGAAACAAAAAAAGAAGTAAAAAGAATGCTTGTCAATTGAAGTGTGCTGTAATTCAAGGAATTAGAGCTTTAATTCCGTGAATTGAAGGAAACTTTTAGTAAAATAAAAGTGGAAGTAGCTGACAGATGTTGCATTATTATATAATATTCTTGCGAATGCGACTCATATGTCGTGACGAAATTCCCAAAAAAGAAGCCAAATAATGTAGCGGAACTTCTTTCAATAATTTTGGTTCGTTGGCAAGGAGTTTTTTATAGCGTTCTTCAGGAGTTAAGGTCAGTAAATCAATGCGGTAATCGTCAATTCTGTAAATTTGATTCTCAATTAAATTGTAATAAAAACGATGAAACGCTTCGTTATTTTCTAATAGATTTTTGAAGTTTTTTTGATCAATCACAAACAAATCGCAGTCACTAATAGCTTTAATGTTTTTCCGTGAAGGAATTTGATCTATAAAGCTTTTCAATGCCGCTGTGGCGGAATTTTTCAAAGCGAGATAGGTTGTTTTTTCTTCGCCATCAACCACAATATTATGTTGTAAAATGCCACTTTCAATAAAGCAGAAATACGGACAAATCTTGCCTTCTTCTACAAAAAGTGTATTCTTTTTTATATGCAAATGCTGGAACGCTTCCAAAATCATCTGAATTTGGTCATTCAAAGAATCATCTTTAATGAAGGTTGTTAAGTATGATTTTAAATTTGTGTTAGAAACAGACATGAACTCAATTGAAATTATCAGTCTAAAAATACAAACTATTTTAAATTTCTGGAATACTTTCTTTTCTGAAGAATTAAAAATTGATTGTTATACAGACTAAGAAAATGATAACTATTGTTAAAATAACAAGCAAAATTTTGTCAAGTTTGCAACATTGAGTAATTTCCAAGACTAAATCAAACCAATCCATGAAACCTAAAATTTTACTCCTCGCGTGTGCACTTTTTGTAGCACAATTCACTTTCGCGCAAAGCAATCCAACTTCGGCAACGAAAGTGCAAGATGCACTGAAAGAAAAAGCAAAACTTACGCAAAACTCAACTGTAAAAAACATTGAATTTACCAATATAGGACCTACTATCATGAGTGGTCGTGTGGTTGATTTAGATGTCAATCCAAACAATACAACCGAATTCTATGTGGCGTATGCTTCTGGAGGATTGTGGTATACAAACGACAACGGAACCACTTTTGAACCAGTTTTAGACAGTTCGCCAACACAAAATATTGGTGATATTGCAGTCGATTGGAAATCCAAAACAATTTGGGTAGGAACTGGAGAAAATAACTCTTCGCGTTCGTCGTATGCAGGAATCGGAATCCTAAAAAGTACGGACAATGGTAAGAATTGGTCAAATATGGGATTATTAGATTCGCATCATATCAGTCGTATCTTAATCAATCCAAACAACGGAAATGAAGTAGTAGTTGCCGTTTTAGGACATTTATATTCACCAAGTGCTGAACGTGGAATTTTCAAAACTACGGACGGCGGAAACACATGGAATAAAACACTTTTTGTAAACAACGATACGGGTATTGTAGACTTAGCAGTTTCACCAAATAATTTCAACGTGCAATATGCGTCTTCATGGGAACGCGATCGTAAAGCATGGAATTTTGTGGGGAACGGAATCAATTCGGCAATTTATAAAAGTACAGATGCTGGAAGTACATGGAAAAAAGTAAATGAAAAATCAGGTTTTCCAGTGGGCGATGGCGTAGGACGTATTGGATTGGCTGTTTACGATGATGAAACTGTATATGCATTTCATGACAGTCAATTTAGACGAGAAAAAAAGAAGAAAAAAGAAAGTGATTCCAAAGCATTGACGAAAGATGATTTCAAAACTATGTCTTCTTCAACGTTTTTAGCTTTGACAGATAAAGAATTAAACACCTATTTAAAAACTAACGGTTTCCAAGAAAAATACAGAGCTGAAAATGTAAAGCAACTCGTAAGAGCAGGAACTATCAAACCAATTGATTTAGCAAAATATCTAGAAAACGCGAATTCATTATTGTTTGATACGCCAGTCATTGGAGCGCAAATTTTTAAAACTACGGATGGTGGAAAATCATGGAAGAAAACGCATGACGATTATTTAGATGATGTTGTATATTCATACGGTTATTACTTCGGAATGATTCGCGTAAGCCCAAAAAATCAAAATCAAATTTATATTGCGGGAGTTCCTATTTTACGTTCGCAAGATGGTGGAAAAACATTCAAATCGATCAATGGACAAAACGTTCACGTAGATCATCATGCACTTTGGGTAAATCCGAACAATCCAAATCACTTAATCAATGGAAATGATGGTGGTGTAAATATTTCATACAACAATGGAGACAATTGGATTAAGTGTAATACGCCAGCTGTTGGACAGTTTTATGCAATTTATGCAGACGAGCAAACGCCGTACAAAGTATACGGAGGATTGCAAGATAATGGAGTTTGGGTTGGTCCAAATAACTACAAAGCTTCTGTAAAGTGGCATGAAGAAGGACAATATCCGTACAAAAGAATTATGGGCGGTGATGGAATGCAAGTGCAAGTAGACAAGCGCAATCCGAACATTGTATACACAGGATATCAATTTGGAAACTACTTCAGAATCAATCGTGAAAATGGTTCGCAAGAATACATTCAACCGAAGCATGAATTAGGAGAATCGCCATACAGATTCAACTGGCAAACGCCGATTCATTTATCGATTCACAATCAAGATATTTTATACTTAGGAGGAAATAAATTGCATAGATCACTGAATCAAGGTGACGAATGGGAAGCAATTTCAGGCGATTTAACACAAGGTGGAAAAAAAGGAAACGTAGCTTATGGAACCTTGACTAGTATTTCGGAATCATCTTTTCAATTCGGATTAATTTATGTGGGAAGTGATGATGGATTCGTACATATAACTAAAAATGGTGGTGGCGATTGGCAAAAGATCTCCAACAGCTTTCCGCAAGATTTATGGGTTTCGCGTGTCATTGCATCTTCGCACAAAAAAGAGCGTGTATACGTTACCTTAAACGGATATCGTTGGGACGATTTTTCAAGTTACATCTACATGTCTGATGATTACGGACAAACTTGGAAAAACATTGCCAATGGAATTCCTGCTTCGCCAGTAAATGTGATCAAAGAAGATCCTGAAAATGAAAATATACTCTATGTAGGAACAGACAATGGCGCGTATGCTTCTTTAGATATGGGGAAAACATGGCAGCCTTTCCAAAATGGATTGCCAAATGTAGCTGTACATGATATTGTAGTGCAAAAACAAGCAAAAGACTTATTATTAGGAACGCACGGACGTTCTATTTACAAAGCAAATATTGCCGTTTTACAGAAAGTGAACGATGCAATTGCAGCAAAAGATGTACATGTATTTGCTACTAAAAGCATGCGTTCACGTAGTTCTTGGGGCGCAACGTGGAGCAAATGGTTAGAAGCGCGAGTTCCTCAAAAAGAAATCTATTTCCATGCAAAAAATACAGGTAATTTTACCGTAAAAGTAATTGCAGAAAATGGTATCGTAATGAACGAAGCGAAGCTAAACATGGATGCAGGATTTAACGCTTGGAATTACGATGTAAGTGTGACAGAAAAAGCACGTAAAAAATATATGAAGAAGGCGAAAGATGCTTCCATTCCAAAAAAGAAAAACGGTGCGTATTATTTACCTAAAGGAACCTATACGATTGAAGTATCTGGAAATGGAGGAAAAGATAGTACCAAACTAGTTATTGAATAAAAAAATAATAACATAAAAAATAAAAACGTACACTGAGCGGAGTCGAAGTGTACGTTTTTTTATTTTTGAAGCATGAACAAACAAAAACTCTATTTCCTCTCCGGAACTATGTGTACGCCACTTTTGTGGGAATTGGTAATTGCAGATTTGACACAGTTTGAATGTGTTTTTATCGATACGACTTCAGCAACTTCCTTTGCAGCAATAGATGCTTTGTTAGATACAACTTTGGAAGAAAACGCTAATGTTGTTGCCTTTTCTATGGGTGCGTATGCAACGATGCATTTTGCGATTTCTCATCCGACGCGAATTCAGAAATTAATAATCATTGCAGCTTCAGGGAAAGGGTTGGATGCGAAAGAATTGCAACTGCGAAAAAGTACGATCGACTTTCTAGAGCAACACCATTACAAAGGAATTTCTACCGCAAGAGCATTGCAGTTTCTACATCCGAAAAATCATCAAAATAACGGGTTGATTCAAGTCATAAAAGACATGGATGCAGATTTAGGAAAAGAAGTTTTAATCAGACAACTCAAAGCGACATCGCAACGTATTGATGTAACTGAAAAATTAAAAAATATTCAATCAAAAATTCATGTCATTGCGTCCAAAGAAGATGCCTTAGTACATATTGATGATGTAAAACATACCCAACAACAATTTACCAAAGCAACGATGAGTATTTTAAAAAATTGCGGACATATGATACCATTAGAAATGCCTGATTTGGTGAAAGAAAGTATTGTTCGATTTTTTAAAGATTCCTAAGAAACGTTAATTTTAATGTCAATTACAAAAAACATGATTACAATTCACTTCCAACCATCATTTCATAAAGAATCACTGATTACTTTCAATGGTAATGAGATTAGCTATGAAATTTTGCCAAGACTACAAGATGTAAGTGTATTGGAAAATAAGGAAAAATTAAAGGTTGCAGAATATTTAAAATTAAAAAAGCTAAAAGCACAGAATCTTGAAGCTGAAAAAGAGCGTTTCAAAGAAAAAAAACAGCTAGAAAATCACCAATTATCTTTAAAGCTCGACATAGAAAAATTAATTCAACAAAGTATTAAGAGCCTAGTAGTAGACGATAGAATCATTTTGGATGGCATAATTATAGAATGTACTATTTCTGAAGTTGGAAAAATTGAATTTCATTCCCCTGAGGAAGCATCGGTAGCATTTAAGATTGTAGAAAATTTATTTGCCATTTTGCATGAGAGTTTTCAAGAGGTACAAATTTTGGAGCATATTCAAATTGTCCAAAAATATTTTTAAAAATATATGATTGAACCGTATTTTATATAAGAACTTTACATTTTACTCAATAAAATTCATTGTCATGAAAACAAAATTATTCCTATTAACACTTTTTATTTCCACCATAACTTTTGGGCAAAACTCAGAACTTTCCATCTTTGATAATCTAGTATCCAAAACCTGGAAAGCCGAAGGGAAATGGGGAGATGGCAGTAAATTTGTACAAGAAATTACATTCAAATATTCCTTAGATAAAAAACTCGTCATTGCAGAATCTATTGGATTTGTAGACAAAGCACAGACCAAATTAGGACCACGAAATCATGGAATTCGACAGTTTGATGCGGAAACAAAAACCATCAAGTTTTGGGAATTTGATGTCTTTGGAGGACTCACAAAAGGAACCGTATTTGCAGAAGGGAAAAACATAGTCTATCAATACAAATATGGAAACTCAGTTGTGACCGATATGTGGGAATATGTAGATGATGCAACCTATAATTTTAAAGTAGGAAATTATGAAAATGGTGAATGGAAGCAAGTGTATTTGAGTACGCAGTTTGTGGAACAAGAAGCCGATGAGATAGAAATAACAGGACAATTATTTCTTTATGAGTTTAGACACGAAATACCATATATTATGGCTAGAATTTCAATTGCAGGAATTGATAATATCACGAAATCAGATTTTGATGGACAATTTAAAATTTTAGCACCTAAAGAAAAGAC
Source organism: uncultured Kordia sp. (assembly GCF_947489565.1). GTDB lineage: Bacteria > Bacteroidota > Bacteroidia > Flavobacteriales > Flavobacteriaceae > Kordia. The sequence continues at coordinate 262,816 of NZ_CANLEA010000001.1, forward strand.
AACTCTAGATATCATTATTGATCTAAATATTACAGATGACAAGCTAGCCAAGAAAAGTACCTATAGAGAACCGAAGATTATTATTACCGATGTTGAGATCCCTAGAAATGGGAAGATTGCATTGGGAAAAATTGGATTACCTGAATACAAGCGTATATCTACAGAAGAGTTTGTCCAACTAACACGAAAAGAAAAACGAGATTGCAAAGCAAACACGCATTATTTGGAAACTTTTGGTTATGAATATGCTAAAGAATTAGCGTCAAAAACAATTCTTTTAAATTGTAAAAATGGTAAGAGAATTTCTGAATTTGATTTTAATCCAAAAGAGAAAACAATTACTGTAAGTTGGAATATTATAAAAGGTTGTCAGTAAAAAGGAAATCTACTCCTTCAAAACAGCCAATACATATTCCTTATAACTCGCGCCAATAGGAACTTCTACGTTATTGAGTTCAATGTCATGTGGTGTAAAAGCCGTTACTTTTTTACTATTAATTAAATACGATCTGTGTACGCGTAAAAATGCATGTTTGGATAATTCGGCTTCTAAATCGCTAATTTTTTGTTTGGAAACGATGCTTTTTGAACTCGTATGAATCTTTACATAATCTTTGAGACTTTCAATATAACTAATATCTGAAACCGCCACTTTGTGATATTTAGTTCCGGATTTGATTTGAATCAAGGTTTCCTCTTCCGTTTTTGGTGTTGCTACGGCAATTTGTGTGGGTTTGATGTCTCGGTAAAAACGTTCCACAGCTCTAAAAAAACGATCAAACGTGATAGGTTTCAATAAATAATCAGCCACGTCCAAATCATAACTTTCTAAGGCATATTCTCTATATGCTGTTGTGAAAATCGTTTTTGGCGGATGGCGTAAGGATTTTAAAAAATCGATTCCTGTAATGGTAGGCATTTTAATATCTAAAAACAACAAATCAATTTCATGTGTGTTCAATATTTCCAAGGCTTTCATAGCATTATTACATGTCGCTACAACTTCAAAAGAAGTAATCTTCGCAATATGATTTTCCAACAATTTAATTGCCAACGGTTCGTCATCCACCAATAAACATTTAACTTTCATGCGCTGCCGTTTTTAAGGTGATGACTACTTGAAACGAATTTTCTTCCTGTTCAAGAGTAATGGTATGTGTGTTTGAATACAACAATTCCAATTGCTTCTTAATATTTTCCAATCCAATAGCGCCGCCAGCATTTTCTTTTGGCTGATTGGCAGTAGTATTAAAAACCGTAAAAGTCAAAATTTCGTCTTTTTGTTGCAAATCAATCGTGATTTTTGGACTTCCAGAATCTTCTCCAGCACCATGTTTAAAAGCATTTTCAACAATAGATAGTAAAATTAACGGTGCTACTTTTATATGAGGTGATACATTGTGTGTAAAGGAAACTTTCAAACGTTCGTCATAACGTAAACGCTCCAAAGAAATATAATTTTTAAGCAATGTAATTTCTCCCGACAAGGGCACATATTTCTGATCGCAACGATACAAGACATAATCCAAAATTTCAGACAATTTTCCGATCGATTCTGAAGTTTTGGGTGAATTAATAACAGATAAAGAATAAATATTATTCAGTGTATTAAACAAAAAATGTGGATTCAACTGCGCTTTCAAGAGCTTCAATTCTGTAGAAATTTTTTCTTTATTAAGCGATTGTTCTTTCATACGTTCTAACGAAAGTTTAATCAATAAAAAGAAAAAAGCAATGGAATAAATCGTAAAAAAGTAACCACGTATTAATTTCTTCCAATCGGTTAAAATCTCTAAAATAGGTTCTTGCTCAAATGGAGCACCTCTAAATAATGGTTCGGCTACATGCACCATTAATGTTCGTGAGAATGCACACATCACATACGCACTAAGAATAGCATAGATTGCAAATTCAATATATTTCTTGGAAAATAAAAACTTCGGAATTAGCCAATATGCTAAGAAATAAGAAACAATAATTTGTGGAATGATATGAGACGCTCTTGCAATGGCAATAACCCACCAAGGATCATAAGAAGCATCAGAAAAAATTAAAAATAGATACAAAACAATCCAAAATACGACATGTTTTAAAACACGACGGTTTTTTATATAACTGAAAATATTTTTTACAATCTGTATCATAATATATCAAATCTAATAATATTCATAAAAGTACGCATTACACTTTTGTAAAAAATGCAGATAGATATATACCCAAAAAAAACACCCAAACACCCTAAAAAAGTAGACGAAACTCATACTTAGGTAAATTTTACCTATTTGACGACTATACGCCCGTGTTCGCCTATTTAAAAATATAGTGTCGTTTTATATAACATATTTGTGGCATCAATCAAACAAAAAACGAACACACATGAAAAAAATAATCATTCTATTTGTGTACTTAGCATGCTTGTTGGCATACGGACAACAAAATAAAGCATACACAGTCAAAGGAAAAGTCGTTGACAAAACAACGCAACAAGTATTGGAATATGCTACGGTAACGATCTTAGATACCAAAACAAACAAAGTACTCGAAGGAGGAATTACCAACAGAAAAGGAAATTTTTCGCTAGATGTTGCACAAGGAACCTACAACATTAAAGTGGAATTTATTTCTTTTAAATCGTATGAATCAAAAAACGTAACAGTAAACAAAGACCTCAATCTTGGAACCATTAATTTGGAAGAAGACTTAGAAGCCTTGGGCGAAGTTGAAATTGTCGCAGAGAAATCTACCGTAGAATTGAAACTGGATAAAAAAGTATTCAATGTGGGAAAAGATTTATTAACGCAAGGCGGAACGGTCAATGATATTTTAGACAATGTTCCTTCCGTAAGTGTTGATGCTGGTGGCGGAATTAGCTTGCGCGGAAACGGAAACGTACGAATTTTGATCAACGGAAAACCATCTGCCTTAGTGGCGAATAATGGCTTGGATCAAATTCCAGGAGAAACCATTGAAAAAGTAGAAGTGATTACCAATCCTTCGGCGCGTTATGAAGCGCAAGGAACCGCAGGAATCATCAATATCATTCTCAAAAAAAACAGAAAAGGCGGTTTGAGTGGTTCGGTACAATTAACGGCAGGTGATCCACGAGATTTTAGAGCAAATCTGAATTTGACCTATAAAACAGACAAAATAAATTTATTTACCAATGTTGGATACCGAAACTCAAATTTCTTTGGAGAAGAAACAACACGCCAAGTAGTAACGAATAGTGGAATTACAACAGGTTTAACGCAATTTAACGATCAAGATAGAAATGATAATGCACATAATATCTTTTTTGGTGGCGATTACTACATCAATGAAAAAAATACCTTAACGGCTAGTTATTATCATACACTCTTAAAAAATACGGATGAAACACGCTTGAATTATTCGTATTTAGACGGAAACGGAGCTATTGACAGTACTATTTCGCGAATAGAAAATTACAAAGAGCCACAAAACTTCAACCGTTTGGAAATGAACTATGTGAAAACCTTTGACAAAAAAGGGCAGAAGCTAGAAATGGATGTGCAATATGATTTTTGGAATGATGACGAACAAGAACGCATCCGCCAGCAAAGAACGGAACCAACAACCACTGATTTTACAACTATTAACAGTGACGATGTAGAAAGCAGCAAAGACTTTTTGTTTCAAGCAAATTTTGTATCTCCGTTGACGGAAACATCACGATTAGAAACTGGAATTCGAACAGAAATTAGAAGAATTACGAGTGATTATATGGTACATATTGACGATGTATTAGTACCAGATTTAGACAACGAATTGGATTATAACGAACGTATTTATGGCGTATATGCACAATATGGAAACAAAATCGGAAAGTTTAGTTATTTGTTAGGATTGCGTGTAGAGCATTCAGATATTGGAATTGATGATGAAAAACGTTTGTTCAATGATGATAAAGACTATACAAACTTGTTTCCGACAGCACATTTTACCTATCAAGTTGCAGACAGAACCGATTTGCAATTAAGTTACAGTAGACGTATCAATAGACCTGCTTTTTGGCAATTGAATCCTTTTGGAGGATTGACAGATTTTAGAAACTTGCGTGCGGGAAATCCAGATTTGAATCCGATGTATACCAACTCGTTTGAAGCGGCTTTTCTAAAACGTTGGGGAAAATTTTCGATCAATCCTTCCGTATATTACCAACATACAACCGACTTTTTCAACTTTGTCACCAACCAAACTGCTGATGGAAATTTTGTAACGTTTCCTGTGAATTTAGACACCGAAGATCGTATCGGATTTGAATTAGCTACAACCTACAATCCATTCAAATGGTGGCGATTATCAGGAGAATTTAACTTCTTTCAATACGATCAAAAAGGAGATTTTGAAGGACAAAATTTTGATACTAAAGATGAAGCTTGGTTTACACGAATCAACTCCAGAATGCGATTCAAAAAAGGATTGTCTATGCAAGCAAGTTTCAACTATACAGGAAGAAATCAAAACGGACAAACCTTGCAAAAAGCGCAATACTTTGCCGATTTTGCCATCAGTAAAGACATTTTAAAAGACAAAGGCGCTATTACCTTAAATGTTAGAAACATCTTTGATTCGCGAATTCGTGATGTCGTTGTAACAGGTGAAAACTTCCGTTTAGAATCTGAAAGAAAAGCCATTGGAAGAAGAATTTCACTAACCTTTGTGTACAGATTCAATCGTAAAAAAGGACAGCGTGATCGATTGCCGGATTAACGATTGTTGAATTCACTAAAACGTCACATCGAGTGATTTTTCTAAATAAAATGAAGAAAAATTGTATCGAGATGTACTTTGAAGCAATCTGTTTTTGGAGTACTTCTCGATACAAAATCTTTTCAAGATAGCTTCGCTAGGTATTTTCAATCAAAATATATTTTGATTGAAAAGAATACTCGAAGTGACGATCGAATAGCAAACGTTCAGCAGCAGAGATTAACTAAAACGTCACATCGAGTGATTTTTCGAAATAGAATGAAGAAAAATTGTATCGAGATGTATTTTGAAGCAATTTGTTTTGAAGTACTTCTCGATACAAAATCTTTTCAAAATAGCTTTTGATTGAAAAGAATACTTGAAGTGACGTTTGTAATGCATTTATAATTCTATGTACCACAGTCAATTCGTGCGTATATTTATAAAATTAGTTGCTCACTAAACACTATTCGTGAATTCGTGATAAAAAATAGTTCATTAAAAAGACGTTCAGTTATAAAGTCTCTAACCACGAATACACGAATATTTTATAGTGTATTTGTTAGAAGATGATACCTTCCTTTTTACTGAAATCGTTTGGAGATGTCATAGAAATCGAACTGACGTTTACATAATTGAAGTCACTAAAAACAAATTAACAAATCAACGCTTTTGCCAACTTACCTAACAATTTGACAGCTTCTTCAATAGGTTCGGTCAATGGTTTTGAAAAACTCAATCGGATGTAATTTTTGTGAGAATCATTCATAGAGAAAATCTGTCCAGGTGCAATAATAATATGGTGTTTTTTAGCCGCTTCAAACAAGGCAACACTATCAAAACCTTCTGGAAAAGCAATCCATAAAATATAGCCGCCTGTTGGTGGAATAAAATAAATTTCTTCGGGGAAATATTCATAAATCAGCTTGCAATATCCAAGCATATTTGCGTGTAATGTATGGCGCAACTTTTTTAAATGATACGGATATCTTCCCTTAGACAAAAAACCGACCAAAGCTTGCTGAGACAACGTACTTGAACCCAAAGAATGGATTCTTTTCAAACGTGTAACGGTTTCTGTAAACTTTCCAGCAATGGCATAACCAATACGATATCCTGGCGCTAAGGTTTTAGAAAAAGAAGAACAATACAATACCAATCCTTCGGTATCAAACTGTTTGCAGGTACTTGGACGATGTTTTCCAAAATACAATTCGCCATACACATCATCTTCAATCAACGGAATTTGGTGTTTTGTAATCAGTTGTACCAATTCTTTCTTTTGTTCGGTACTCAAACTCTTTCCTGTCGGATTGTTAAAATTGGTTGTAAACAAACATGCTTTTACGGGAAACTCTTGTAAAGAACGTTTTAAAAATTTCAAATCCAAACCTGTTGTCGTGTGAATGGGCACGGGAATCACTTTCAATCCTAAATCTTTGATAATTTGATGAATTCCATAATACGTCAAACTATCAGAAATCACGATATCACCTTTCTCAGTGACAGCTTGCAAGCACAATGTCAAAGCTTCTGTGCAACCTGCCGTAATCACAATATCTTTTGTAGTATACGCTTTTCCTAATTTTATTTGTTGTCCTGCAATCAACTGTCGCAAGGTTACATTTCCTGTCGGATGATCATAATTTAAAATATCGGCGCCCAAAGCGGTCAATGCAGACTTGATACTTTTTTGCAGACTAGCAGTTGGCAATAAAGATAAATCGGGTTGCGCAGATGATAAGCGTGTATAATCATCACTGCTCAATAAATCTACGATATAAGAAATCATGGCATCTGTGGTCAATTCATGTATTGTTGGAATTTCTTCTTGGGAAGAATCCTCAAAAGATGCTGTATATTTTTTAGGTTGATACATTACGTAATAACCTGATTTTGGTCGTGCTTCAATCAAACCTTTCGATTCTAATGCATAATACGCTTGAAAAATAGTAGAAGCACTCACATTGTGTTGTTTGCTGAACATTCGCACAGACGGAAGCTTGTCTCCTAATTGCAATACACCATTCAAAATATCTTCTTCAATGTGACTTGCAATATCTTCATATAAAAAATTGACTACTTTCATAAACATCTGATATGGTATAAATATAAAAAACTGAATCTGTTTTTTGAACGAAATCTGCTTTAATTTTAGCATCATCAAAAAACAACAGAAAATGAAGACAGCAATCATTAGAAAAGAAGTGTATTCCATTACAACCGATACCGAAAAGTTAGATGTACAAATGATTCATCAATACCTGAGTCAAGAATCGTATTGGGCACAGCACATTCCACTAAAAATGGTACAACAATCTATTGATAACTCACTAAACTTCGGAATCTTTCATGAAACCACGCAAATTGGTTTTGCACGTGTAATCACAGACAAAACAACAATGGCATATTTGTGTGATGTATTTATCATAGAAAGCTATCAGAAAAAAGGCTTGTCATCTTGGTTGATGGAAACCATTATGAATCATCCAGAATTACAAGGATTACGTCTTTGGTTTTTATTAACGAGTTCTGCCGATTGGTTGTATGAAAAGCATGGATTTGTACAACCAACGCAACCAGAATTATATATGGAAAAACGAAATATAACAGACTATAGAAATGTATAAACAACTCACAACCGATAAAGAAAACATGGAACTATTGCTCCATAGTGTGCAACAATTGGCAGTACAACGTTTTCAAAACATAGATTCCATTCCAGCGGCTGCAAAACCACAAAACGTACAAAACTATTCCTTACCAGAAGAAGGATTAGGAGCTGAAGCTGTATTGGCACAATTTCAAAAAGAATACCAACATCTCATGTGCGGTTCTTCTGGACCAAGATATTGGGGCTATGTCACGGGCGGCACCACGCCAGCATCTGTTTTGGGCGATTGGTTGACAACAACTTTTGATCAAAACACCCAAAGTATTGAAGGTAGAGGCGATGTTTCTGCGATTCTAGAAAAAGAAACCATTCAGCTAATGCTCGATTTTTTAGAATTGCCCAAAAGTTTCTTTGGAGGTTTTGTGACAGGAGCAACGATGTCTAATTTTACCTGTTTAGGAGTAGCTCGCCAATGGATTGGGAAAAATCAAGGATATGATATTGCACGTACAGGATTGCAACAACCCATACAAATTGCCGCAGGAATGCCGCATTCGTCCGTGATAAAAGGAATTGCCATGTTGGGAATGGGAAGTACTAACATTCACAAAATTCCGTTGCTGGATGGGCGAGAAGCACTAGATATTGAACAACTGGAAGTGTTTCTGCAGCAAAATCCATCAGGAGAAGTCATATTATTATCCAGCGCAGGAACGGTAAACAGTGTTGATTTTGACGATTTAAAAGCAATATCTGAACTAAAAGAAAAATACAACTTCTGGTGGCATATTGATGCTGCTTTTGGCGGATTGGTCGCTTGTGTGGATCATAAAAAGCATTTAGTCGCAGGTTGGGAAAACGCAGATAGCATCACAGTAGATTGTCACAAATGGTTCAATATTCCGTATGATAATGCCGTATTTTTTATTCAAGAAAAACATCAACAACGACATATAGAAACGTTTCAAAATTCCAATGCGCCGTATTTGGGAAATCCTATGGAAAACTTTTCATATTTAAACTTTTTACCAGAAAACTCTAGACGATTTAGAGCGTTGCCCGTTTGGTTTTCGTTGATGGCGTATGGAAAAAAAGGACATCAAGAAATTGTTTCCAGAAATATAGATTTAGCCCAACAACTCACAAATTATATTGAGAACAGTACCATTTTTAAACTCGTTGTGCCAACACGTGTGAATGTAGTATGTTTTAAAGTTGTCAATTTTTCTCAGAAGCAACAAGACGCGTTCTTAAAAACACTCAATGGTAGAAGAAAAATATTTATAACAGCTTCTGTATACAAAGGCGAATCGTGTTTTAGAGCAGCATTTGTCAATTGGCAAACGACTCAAAAAGACATTGCTATTGCCATAGAAGAATTAGAAGCAATCTATCATATATGTACAGCCAATGAATAAGTTATAAATACTAGCGAAGTAGTTTCATGATAATTTTGATTTTAGTGTAGATTCTTATAGTTTTAAAGATAATCAATCTCAAGACTCATAATTGGGTTTGATTATAAAATAGATATACATTGACAACAATTTGAGAAATGACGAAATACATTCAAGTTTTTATAATTCTTCTGACACTATCTGCTTGCGGACAAAAAGAAAAAAAATGGACTGATTCAAATGGAAACGTTTTCATCGAAAAAGGGAATGAAATTTCTATAATTCCAGCTAAATACAATAAAACAGGGAAAATATATAAAGTATTTATTTATAATGAAACTTCTAAAGACATTGGAATTCTTAAAAACCTGAAAATAAAACCGAATGAGTTTAGAATTTTTAACCTAAAAGACACAGACACACTTAAATTAGATAATGGTGTGAAATTTATGTTTGGAGAAACTTATGGACTTGAAATTGAAGATAAAAAATCGCAAGTTAGTGGTCTTGGTGGAGAATTTTTAGAAAAGTATGGAGTTCCTGATGAAATTGAATGGGCTTTCGTTATAGTTCCAGTTGGAGAAGGAGATTAAGAATACAAACTATTGCCAACAAACTAAAAAATGGAAATAAAATATTTACCAAATAAAGGTTTCTTTATAAATTCTTTAAAGATAGAATGGAATGATAATCGCGATGTAGTAAGGAAACTTTTAGAAAATAAACATAAATCTGATGACCAAATAATTGATGTGTCTCACTGTTTTAATGGAGATGAAAGTATTAACATACATCAAAAAAGAGATATTTATGAAAATTTATATTCCAAAAATGATTCATTGTTCTTAAGCTATAATAAAGATAATGTATTAAATGAGTTAGAAGTTCATCACGGATTTGATATTTTAGTAGGCGATATTAGATTAAAATTTGGAAAAGAAATTATGGATTTTGTGAAGCTGTTTCAAAATAAAGGAATTGAATATATTGAAACTGAAAGCGGAAATTATTTCTTACCAGATCTTAAAATAGTAATAGCAAATAACGAATCATTTGGAGGAAATGGAACGTGTTTAGAATATTTTTATAGCGCATTTAACACGGACCATTTAATGTAATAAAGGGTATTAATTTCTAATAGAATTCAAAAACTGTAATGTCTATAGCAACAGCATCGTACAAACATCATTTCTTAATAGCGTTTGCCATTGCTATTTGGTTGTCTATCTTTTTAATCTTAATTGCGCCTTTTGATATTGCAGAATTACCTCTAAAAGCAAGATTGGAAATATTGCCTGTCTACGGTTTAATTTCATTTGTTGGATATATGCTGTTGATTCCTTTTCAGAATTGGGCATATAAAAAACTGAAGAAACGATCGATTGCTTTCGAAATACTCTTTATAGCACTGTTTAATATTATGGTATTATTAGGAAGCTATTGGTATTACAAATCGAGCATTGTGAATGGGAATTATTCGTTTATAAAATTTACATTTGAAATATACTACCCGATTTTCTTTATCCTATTGCCTGTCATCATTTTTGCCAGATGGTTTATCAATAGAAAAGCGGTGCATCCATCAACAAAAAAAATCATTCTGACAGGAGATAATAAATTAGACATTTTACAAATTAAAGAAGAAGATTTAATCTGTGTTTCTAGTGCAGACAATTATGTAGAAGTTGCGTATGTAATCAATACAGAACTTTACAAAAAACTATTGCGAACAACATTGAAAAACATGGAAGCCCAATTGCCACAATTAATGAAAGTGCATCGTTCGCATCTCATAAATCCAATTCATTTTAAAGCATGGAAGAATGCAAACACACTTTTATTAACTCAGATAGAAGTGCCCATTTCTAAGAATTACAAAAAAGAGATATTAGCTATGAATCATTCGCCACTAAAAGCCGATGATTCATCCCAATCCTAGTAAAATAGGTATATACTATGACTTTCGTTGCTACTTTTGAAATCAGTACAAACTTCATAAATCAAAAAACGATGAAACAATATGTAATCTTATTTGCAAGCTTTTTAATCTCTTTTTCAGGAATCTCACAAGACAAAAACGAAGAAGTCGCTGCTTTATTAAAAGAAATGATTTCCGAAAAAAAAGTAGCAGGTGTTGTGGCAGCGTATGCTGTTAATGGGGAAATAATTGGACAATCGGCAGCAGGATATGCAAACATAAAAACGAAAGAAAAATTCAATCTAGAAACAAAAGTCAGAATGGGATCTATAGCAAAACCCATGACAGCTTTAGCCGTGATGCAATTGGTAGAAGACGGACTTGTAGAGTTAGATGCTGCCATTCAAACCTACATTCCAGACTATCCAACACAGCCAAAAACTCAAATTACAATCCGACATTTGCTATCGCATACTTCTGGAATTGCAGGTTATAAAGATGGACGCGAATCCAATACAAAAGTTGAATATCCAACACTATATGATGCCTTAAGCCTATTTAAAGACCGAGAATTGCTGTTCGAACCAGGAACTCAGTACAGTTATACTACGTATGGATATACTGTTTTAGGCGCTGTTATAGAAAAAGTAACTGGCGGAACTTTTGAAGCATACATACAAAAAAATATTTGGGACAAGGCAGGAATGACCAATACGGGCGTTGAAAAATTTGGCGTAAAAATGGACAATAAATCTGAATTGTATACACGAAATAACGGAAGGGGAAAAGCCAAAAAAGCGAAAGAAAACAACTTAAGTAACAGAATACCTGCTGGCGGTTTTTATACCACTTCTGGTGACATGATAAAATTTGGAAATGCAGTATTGGATAATGTCTTTGTGAAAGAAAGCACCTTGAATTTAATGCGCGAACATCACAGTTTAGAAAAAGAAAACAACGCCTATGGTTTTGGCTGGTTTTTATATGCTAAAAAACCGAAAGAAGGCGCCATCATTGGTCATACAGGAGGACAAACTGGGAATACTTCGTTTCTATTTATAGTGCCTAGTAAAAAAGCAGTGAGTATCATCCTTGCAAATACTTCAAGAGCGCAGTCGAGTGTGAATCCTGTGGCGAATACGTTGTTAGGTTTATCTATAAAAAGTGCAAAGAAATAAATATCGTGTCAAGCATGAAATAAAGTGGAAGTGTAACAAAAGCTAAACTTTGATGTCTTTTTAATATCATCAATTATCAAAGACATTATTATGAAATCAAAACTACTTTTGTTACTAGCATTGGGAATCTTTACCACTTCGTGTATTTCTGTGCGTGCCAAATCCAAACAAACTGTTGTTGCCAAAGAGAAATATGTTCCTATAGATCAGGAATTATACAATACGATTGTAAAGCTAGACAAGCGTTTCTTTGATGCGTATAATACCTGCGATATGGAAACGCAAGCCGAGCTGATTTCGGAAGACATTGAGTTTTTTCATGACAAAGGCGGATTGGCAACGTCCAAAACACAAATTTTAGAATCCTTAAAAAACAATATCTGCGATAAAGTAACACGCACATTGGTTGAAGGCAGTATTGAAGTGTATCCAATCAATGGATATGGCGCTGTACAAATGGGAACACATAAATTCTTCAATAAGCAAGAACCTGATGCGAAATCCATTCCAAGTAAATTTGTGACTATCTGGAAAAATGACAATGGTACTTGGACGATGACTCGAATTGTGAGCACACATAAAAATTAAGGCTTTCTGATATTAATAGAAAATATCTGGAACTAACAATTCACACAATATTCACAACCAACTAGCCAAAAATCAAGTGCTTGAATCGGTTTTCTTTGTATCTTTAAGTGACTAAACCTACTTAAAGATGTTACATTGGAACCTATACAACACAACTATATTCGCTGGCGCTATCGGATTGCTGTTTTTGGTAGCCTATCATATATTTACGCGTAAAATCAATAACAAAACCACTCGTTATTTCTTTTGGTTTCTTGTGTTGACAGCGATTGCGATTTTGCAATACATTTCGTTTGATATTAATATTACCAAACACTACAAAGCAGTCATGCTGTTCTTTTTTCCGTTAGAATTTTTAGCGCCCGTTATTTTTACAGCGTTTACCTGTTCGTATTTGCAAAAAGAAGAACTCTTCAAAAAATACCAATATTACTTACTTATTCCGTTTATAGCATTCTTTCTAATTTATACGGTGGTGAAGGTTAATGTGTTTACAGACTATGCGATACTATCTCGAGAAACGGTTGGAAACATTCGTATGGAATGGAATGAAAATTTAGCCTTGCTATTTACTTTCGTGATTGGTATTTGGAATTATAACATCATCAAAAACTACGAAAAAAGCTTAGGCGAACTCTCTTATTCAGCTGTAATTCGTAAAACGAAATGGTTGAAAAACATCTATGTCACGCTCATTGCACTCAGTGTTTTTTGGTTGCTGACACTCTTATACATTAAAACCAATGTAAATGTGAGTGGAAATCACAACTACTATCCATTATGGATTGCGTATTTGGGATGTTATTACATATTCTACATAAAAAGTAGTCCGCATTTACACAAAATTCAAAAGGAAAGAAACGAAGAAAAAGAAGAATTCAATCTTTCAGGATTAGATGAATTTTTTGAACCGAAAGCATTACAAGTATTACAACAAAACCAATCGCAAGTAATTGCTATTCTGAGTTATTTTGCGACTTCTTTATTTGATAAAAACAAAACCAAAGAAGTACTTTGGGACATTCTAGAAAACTGTGTTTCCAAACTACAATTGGAAGATTGTGTGTTGTATTTAATAGATGAGAAAAGACAAGTATTACAACAAGAAGCTGCTTTTGGAAACAAAAAACAAGCTGGATTTGAAATTCATGAACCCAAAGAAATCTCTATTGGAAAAGGAATTGTGGGAAGTGTTGCCAAAACAGGAAATTATGAACTCATCAAAGATACCAGCAAAGACAAACGCTACCTTATTGATGACAAAGCACGATTGTCCGAATTAGCCGTTCCTATATACGTAGAAGGAATACTGAAAGGCGTATTGGATGCAGAACATTCACAACGTAATTTCTTTACTGAAAATCATCTCTATCTATTTCAACTCATCGCGAAGCTAACTGAAAAGAAGTTAATGCAGCTTCAACAGAAAAAAGGAATCAGTATCACAGATGATAATTCATATTACAAAGAAATTTGTACACTTATGGAAGAAGAAAAACGGTATCGAGATCCAGAAATAAAACTCGCTACACTTTCCAAAGAAATCAATATTAGTGCAAATTATCTTTCACAAGTAATCAATGCATTGAGCGGACATAACTTTTCTGATTTTGTCAATAGTTATCGTATCAAAGAAATAAAATCAAAACTATCGCATCCGGCTTTTGTAGAATATCCGGTTTTATCTATTGGACTCGAAGCTGGGTTCAATTCCAAATCGGCTTTTTACAATTCTTTCAAAAAACACACAGGAATGTCACCTACGGCATTTCGGGAAAAACACCCATACGAGTCCCAATTCATTTAGTTTCAATAATACGGGACACTGGAAGCCCTTGTCAATACTAGGTTTGCATCGTTATTAATTTTAAAAATAAAAATGATGAATACAAAAACTAAATTGGCATTATGGGGAATGTTACTACTACTTTCTTTCTCGAATGCAACAACAGAAAAAGGCGAAAATGCCGAAAAAGAAGCGCAACCCTATGCGGTAAAAACATTAAAAGGATATGCATCACGTCATGGACTTACTTCTGCGCAATATCAAAAAGAAGTAGATAAATATCACAAAGCTGGATATCGATTAACTTATGTTGACGGATATTATGTAAATGGAAAAGTAAAGTTTGCCGCTTTATGGAAAAAACAAAGCACAAAGGGACTCATTGCACGTCACAATCTTACAGCAAAACAATATCAAGATGAGGTAAATAAACATAACAAAAATGGCTTTCGTTTGATACATGTTGATGGATATTATGATGGAAAAAATGTACGTTATGCTGCCATTTGGAACAAACAAAATACGAGTGGATTAAGAGCGCGTCACGGACTGACAGGAACACAGTATGCTGCTGAATTCAAGAAAAACAAAAACGATGGTTATCGTTTGGTACATATCAGTGGTTATGGTGTAAAAAACAAAGCCTATTATGCAGCTATTTGGAAAAAAGGAAATGCTTCAGGGTATGTGGCGCGTCATGGATTGTCAAGCAAGCAATATCAAGAAACTGTAGTGAAATACTGGAAGCAAGGATATCGTGTGACACAAGTAGACAGCTATGATGTAAGTAACAAAACTTATTATGCTGTCATTATGGAAAAGAAATCTGGACGTTATAGTGCACGTCATGATATGAATACTAAAAACTATCAATTACAAGTAGACAATCATCACTATCAAGGATATGTGCCAATTTCTGTAAGTGGTCATGATGCAGGAAAAGATGCAGGATATGCAGCAGCTTTTAAAAATGTAACGACTTGGAAAGGGAATGATATCAATCAATTAGATGCTAAGATCAAAAAAGTAATGAAGGATTACAAGGTTCCTGCGGTTACGATTGGAATTGTAAAAGATGGAAAACTCGTGTACGCCAAAGGATATGGATACGGAAACAAGGAAAACAAAACGATTGCTGCTGCAACAAGCTCAATGCGTATTGCAAGTATTTCTAAGCCAATTACAAGTGCTGCTATCATGAAGTTGGTAGAACAAAAGAAACTCAAGTTAAGTGACAAAGTACTTGGAAAAAACAGCATTCTTGGAACGAAGTATGCAAAGCTTAGTTTGGGAAATCGTGAAAAAGCAATAACAGTGCAGCAATTACTAGAACATACGGCTGGCGGTGATACATGGGATAACAATTTAAGTCCAAAAGGTAAAGATAAATGGAGTGATCCGATGTTTCAAAAGAGAATACTAAATAGAAAACAACATATTAATTGGGTTTTAAGAAGACGCAATCCAACACATACGCCAGGAACCTATTACCAATATTCAAACTTTGGATACAATCTATTAGGAAGAATCATTGAAAAGAAAACTGGTAAAAGTTACGAAAGCTATGTACGTAACAATATTTTAAAGCAATGTGGAATTACGCAAATGGTTATTGGTGCTAATGATAAAAAAGACCGTGAATACAAAGAAGTAGTCTACTATTCAGACAGAAAACCATACGACTTACAAATGCGTAGAATGGACAGTCACGGTGGTTGGATTGCTTCTTCGGTAGACTTACTAAAATTTATGGTGCGTGTAGACGGACAAAACTCTAAAAAAGACATATTAAAAAGCAGTACTATCAATACGATGACAACAGGTTCATCAGCAAATTCCAAATATGCAAAAGGTTGGTCTGTAAGTGGAAAAACTTGGTCGCATGGTGGAAGTATGGCTGGTACAGGAACATTATTAAAGAAAATGAGCAATGGCGTAAGTTATGTAATTTTGACAAACTTTTCCAAAAAATATAAAGACGGCGAAACCTCACACCGAAGTGCCTTAAAAAAAGCAGTTGAAGATGGAATTGGAGCTATCAAATTTTGGCCAGATTTAGATTTGTTTTAGTGAAACTCAATTTTGAAAAGTCTATAGACGCATTCAAAATTGTAAGTTGAACTAACTCCGCTGCAAAGCGGAGTCTTTTTCTAGCTTAACTAAGAGTTGTTAGAAAGTTGAGATGTCTTTATATAGCGTGTCACATCGAGCGCAGTCGAGATGCTATTTATTTCAAAGTGTTCTCGACTGCGCTCGAACTGACAATTTAGTAGTAGCATTCACATGCTAATTTGCCACTGTGCGGGAAGTAATTTCTGTGCGGTGGTTTTTAGTGAAACTCAGTTTTGAAAAGTCTAAAGACGAATTCAAAATTGCAAGTTGAACTAATCCCACTGAAAAGTGGGATCTTACCTATCTTTATACTTTTGTCATTGACCTTGTCGAATCTTTTTTCAACCACGAATTCACGAATTTTTTTAGTTTGTTGTTTGAAATGTCTTTACGAGGAAGCATAACGAAGCAATCTGTGACTGCAAATAACAAAGTGTTCTTGTAAACGTCAAGCTGAACTTGATTCAGCTTCTCACATAAAGCTAAAAAGACATTCTTTACGGAAAACCTCATTGTATAGTTGTAATCTTTATCTTAAATTTAGAGTTGTAGAAAACAATAAAGAAAGATGAGCATTTCCCAAGAAGTACTAACTGCAAACTTAGTGTTGCCAATTATAAAAGATTTAGTGTTACCTAAAATACAAGCTGTATTTAAAAAATCTCCTACAACAAGTGTAAACGAGAAAAGTGTTGAAGAACAATTACACGATTACTTAACAAGACGCTACACTAAGTTTTTAACAATAGATACCTTGGTATTTGCGAATATGCAAACACAATTAGAAATTTTATATCAACCATTAACGATAAGCTGCAAAGAAGGAATTACAGGGGAAGAAGTCAATATAAAAATCGATTGTTATCCAGAAAATTTATTGCCAAATTATGCTAGAGTAATTATAGAAGATACCGCAGGAATGGGAAAATCGACCATTACTAAAAAGTTATTTCAATCTATCATTGAGCAAAAAGCAGGAATTCCTGTATTGATTGAGTTAAGTCAAATTAAAAAGAAGAACAGTATTTTAAAAGAAATACAAAGTCAAATGTCTCAGATTGGTAAACAGATCAATCAAGATATTATTCTAAAATTAATTAACGAAGGTGATTTTATTTTTCTGTTTGATGGTTATGACGAAATAGCTTTAGCTGATAGAGAATTTACGATTAGAGAATTGCATCGTTTTATAGAAAAAGCAGATGATAATTATTTTTTAATTACTTCACGACCTGAAGATTCTTTAGCTTCTTTTGGAGATTTTCAAAAGTTTAGTGTAAGTCCTTTAAAAAATGATGAAGCTTTTGAATTATTGAAAAAATATGATATGTATGGACATAAAAAAATTGCTGATAGTTTAATACAAAAATTGAAAGAAAGCGATGAAACTTTACAAGAATATCTTAACAATCCATTCCTAGTTTCCTTATTATACAAATCCTATGAGTACAAAAAAGATATCCCAGTTAAGAAAAGCCAGTTTTACGAACAAGTGTACGATGCTTTATTTGAAGCACATGATTTATCAAAAGATGGTTATTTAAAAAGAGAAAAGTATTGTAAGCTGCATAAAGACGATTTCGAACAGGTGTTGCGTGCGATTGCATATTTTTCATCTATGGCTAACAAAATAGAGTATGATAAAAATACAATCATACAATTTATTAAGAAGGCAAAAATACAAACCTCAAGTTTAAAGTTTAAGGAAAGTGATTATTTAAAGGATTTATTAAATACAGTTCCTTTATTTAAAAAAGAAGGAAATAATTTTAAATGGGCACACAAATCGTTACAAGATTATTTTGCAGCTAAATTTATTTGGGTAGATGCGAAAGAAAGTAGGATTGATATATTAAAAAAGATATATGAAGATGAAGAAAATCAACGTTTCTTTAATGTATTACTATTGTATTGTGAATTGGATCGTAAAGGTTTTGAATATACTATTTTGAAATGGTTTTTGGAAAAATTTAGAGATTATGATAATACGAGTTATAATGATTTTTCAAAAACTAAAAAACTAGTGAAAGAAAGAGTTGTGATGCATTTTAATAAAAATATTGAAATAATTAATATTAGAAAGAAAGGGTTAGAGATGCAAATATTTAATTCATTCATTAAAAGAAACCCATTGAATTATAGTTCACGCTCAATGCGAAATCTAAATGTCTCAGGACCTTATACTATGGTTATAAACTCTAGCGTAAAAAGTATTTCACTTCAAAACGTTGTAAGACTAATAAAAGAGATATTTTCAGATATAACAGAAGAAGTTAAAAGACCAGAGCGTAGAGATTGTTTTATTTTAGATTTGGAAAAAAATAAACTTCACAGACTAGATGATAATAGTATTAACTTATTGAATAGCGATGATTGTTTTCAGATAATGAATAATGTATTATGTCTTTCTAATGAAAGAAAGAAGATAATCAATTATGATAAAGCCTTAGCCAAACTAAAACAGCTCGAAAAAAACAATCCCGAAAAAGAAAAGGATGAATTGTTAGATTGGTGAAAAAAGATACTAGTATTGAGCTATGAGTATTGAGATTTTTCTAAGAAAATTATTGCTACTACAGAAACAGATTGCCACGTCGTTAACTCCTCGCAAAGACGTTTCTAAGAAGTCTAAAAAGCGAAGCGGTCTAAAAATCTAAAGCGTCAGCGTATCTAAAAAAGGTTGCTGAGCTACGCCGAAGCACCCACATGAAACAAAGCATCACCCTGATTCACAACAGCTTGATTATTAATACAAAACACAAAACCATCATACGGTGCTTTGACTTCTTTGCAGTAATCCGCAAACGTATCCGTTACAAAACCAAGAACTTCCCCTTTTTTAATAGAACTTCCATTCATAATTTGCGGGACAAACATGCCAGCAGTTGGTGCGCGTAACCATTTACGAGCGGATAAAAATTCACTTTCCTCACGTTCAATCAACATAGGATCAATCTTATCAATCATGCCTGCATATTTCATGACATTCATAATTCCTTGAATTCCTTCTTTAATCGCATATTCATCAAAACGCATGCTTTCGCCACCTTCATACACAATAATCGGAATCTTTCGGTTATACGCAGTCTTTCGAAACGATTTCTCAATCAACGAAGTCGCAAAATAAAAAGGCGCATTAAACACTTGTGCTAGCGTTTTACTCTCAGGCATGCTTTCTGTATAACGTATCTGTGGATGATTATGTCGTTGTGCGCCGCCAGTATGTAAATCAATTCCAAAATCTACTTGTGGAAGCACTTTATTCGTGACTTCATAGGCAATTCTGGACGCTAACGAACCATTTTTAATTCCGGGGAAACTACGATTTACATCTTTTCCATCGGGCACTTGACGTGAAAAGTGGATAAATCCAAAAATATTCAGCAACGGCAATACAATCACAGCGCCGTTTTTAATCTTATAACAACCTTCAAACAGCATTCTGCGAATAATTTCTACACCATTAATCTCATCGCCGTGCAAACCACCTTGCACCAACAATGTCGGACCAGGTTTTTCAGCATTAAACACATACACAGGAATATCTATCAAAGTTCCAGTCGGCAAGCGATCAATTGGAATTTTAATCCATTTGGCTTCGCCAGGTTGTACACTTTCTCCGTGAATTGTAATTGTTTTATTTTCCGAATTTTCGAGCATTCTTTTCAACATATTTAATAATCTCTCCAGCCACATTCACTTTCGTATGCGCTTCAATTCCTTCCAAACCAGCAGATGAATTAGCTTCAATCACCAATGGTCCACGTTTCGAACGAATAATATCTACACCACAAACAGGCAAACCTAACACTTTGGCAGTATGAATCGCAATCTTCTTTTCGTAATTCGTCAACGTTACTGATTCTGTCGTTCCGCCACGATGTACATTACTTCTAAAATCTTCATCGCCACTCGTACGCATCATTGCGGCCACAATTTTATTTCCTACAATATACACACGAATATCTTGTCCGTTAGCTTCTTCAATAAACTCTTGCATAATAATATTGACATTCATATTATACAAAGATTCAATAATTGATTTTGCCGATTTTTTGCTATCAGCAATCATCACGCCGAGTCCTTGCGTACCTTCTTGAAGCTTAATAATAATAGGCGCACCACCAAGCAATTCAATATGTCCTTTAATATTAGAAGTGTCTTTGGCAAATAGTGTTTTTGGAATAGGAATACGCTTTCGCGCTAAAATTTGCATTGTGCGCAATTTATTTCGGGAACGAATAATACCTAAAGACTTTGCAGTGGTAAACGTACCATTCATTTCAAACTGCTTTACAATGGCAGAACCATGTCGCGTCACCGAAGTACCAATACGCGGAATAATTGCATGCGCGCCAGTTGTAATATTTTCGGAGCCAAAATAAATTTGTGGTTTTGCTTCATCGCCAAGAAGTACAGCACATTTTGTATGATCAATAATGCGTACATTATGTCCTTTTTTTGCAGCTTCATGATACAACCTATTCGTAGAATAAATTCGGGAGCTAATAGATAGAATGTAGATATTCATTGCAAGCGGAATCAAGTAAGATTGTCTAAAAATAAGTAAACTTTCTTAGTTTAAAAATCTGCAATGCTGAAAAAATCATAAATTGTAGACGTATGGTATGTTTTACAGGCAAAATAACGCTAAAAGTGTATGATTTCAATATATTACATACGAATTGATAACCTTAGGTCGTTATCAATAGGATATTTTAATAAAAACAAAAGGAAGTAAGTTGATGAAAAAATATATAGGTGTATTGGCAATTGTAGGAATGTTGTTTTTATCGTGTAAATCTGATGAAGATTGTTGTACACCAAACTTGCCCGAAGTAAATCTGATTATAAAATTTAAGTTCGATCCAACGCAAGAACGTTTAAATAACTTAGGAGAACCTGCTACAATTCCTGTCGGGAATGCAGCGCAATCTCCAATATTCAGCCGAATGAGTGCCAATTATATAGAATTTGCGTCAAGCGCGAATACACTTTTAGGGAATGGAGAAATAATTTATAATGGTCCAGAAACGACACAAGGAGGCGCATTGGCGATTGATTTTCAAGCTGCACAATTTGCAGGAAATGAGGAAGTTTTTCTAACAATTCCATTAGAAGAAGTAGCGCAAGGAACCTACAATTGGGTACGTGTTTCGTTGGCGTATCAAGAAGGAAGCATCAATCTGTTGCGAAACGGAAATGACATCACCGGAACATTGGCAAGTTTTGTTGGATACAATACCTATATCACTGGTTTTGATGTCAACGGAAGTCTTTTTAACATCAACGAAAACAAAGCACAAGGATTTTGGGCTTTTGAAGCTTTAGGGTTTACCACACAAGGACAAGCGCCAGCTGGAGCAACTACTGTGCCCAATCCGTTATTCAATACATCACCTATTCCGCAAGGTTCATGTGTAGTTACTGGGCAATTTGCAAATGCATTTACCATTACAGGAAACGAAACTGAAGACATAGAAGTGACCTTATCCTTCTCCGTAAACAACAGTTTTGAATGGACAGAAATCAACGCAGACGGAAAATATGAACCTGCAATTGGTGAGCTGCCAATTGATATGGGACTCAGAGGATTAATTCCTTCAATTTCCAATTAACACTAAACACGATATTTTTAAAAAGAAGAGTTTAAAGTAAATAAACGCTCTTAACTTTAAAGAGGAATGCGGTTTTTATTAAAAAGCATGCCTAATTAATCAATCACTACAAATACCATGTTATTTCATTAGTTTTTCACAATGATTGACACTTCTTTTACATTTTTTTGACATTACTTGCAGAAGGACAATTTAGCTTTACCCACAAATTCAAATTATGCTAAAGTCTACTTCATTATTTATACTATTACTAATTTCTTCAATTGCTTTTTCGCAGGAAAACTTAAATGATGATCTCAAAATATTTCTCGATTGTAACATTTGTGATCATACCTACATTAAACAAAATCTTGGCAATGTTCAATTTGTGAGAGATCAAGGTTTAGGTGACGTTCATTTATTTTTTGTGACACAAGCAAACGGAAGTGGCGGACGCTTATATGAAATTGATTTTATTGGCAAAAACAAGTTTGAAAACATCAACTATAAAGTAGAATTCTCTACCAATACAGACATGACCAGCGATGCGGTGAGAAGTGAAATTTTAAAACATATAAAATTGGGACTTGTTCGGTTTTGGATAGAAAATGGAAATACAGCCAATATCGCAGTTTCTGTTCCTAGTCCAGAAAATGAAGTAGAAGTCATAGAAAATGATGCTTGGAATTTTTGGGTATTCAGGCTTGGTGCTGCAGGTTATTTTAATGGAGAAGAAACCAATAAATCGAGTAATTTAAATTTTAATATATCAGCCAAAAGAGTCACAGAGAAAAACAAATTCTCAATAAGAGCTAGTTTTAGTGAAAACAAATCAACCTTTACATTTGATGGAGAAGATATTGTAGCCATTAACAACAATAAATCTTTAAATGTAAGTGATGTTTTGAGTATAAATAGTCATTGGTCTTATGGTTTTTTTGGAGATATTGGCACTTCAACCTATCGTAATTATAAATTATTTTGGAGGTTTAGACCAGCGATAGAATATAACTTTTTTAAGTATGAAGAATCTGCAAAAAAGCAACTCATTCTATCGTATCGAAATGGATTAATTTTTAACGATTATATTGAACGATCTGTATTTGGTGAAGAGAAAGAACTCTTATTTGAACATGTTATTTTATTAGGCGGAAGTGTGCGTCAAGAATGGGGGAACATCAATGGAGAAGTGTCTTTTAATCAGTACTTACACGACACAAGACTGAATTCTTTAGGCTTTTATTTAGGAGCTAATATTAGAGTATTTAAAGGTTTTAGTTTTAACGTTGGAGGAAATTATAGAATCACCAGAAATCAAATCAATCTTCCAGCTGGAGACGTGTCACTAGAAGAATTATTACTCCAACAACAACAATTGCAATCGGGCTATAATTATTGGGCTACCATTGGTTTTAGTTATTCATTTGGATCAATTTACAATTCTATTGTGAATCCTAGATTCAATTTTTAATTAAATCGATTCTAAATAAACTTCAAAACAACTACTAAAACTTGTAGAGGTTCTTGTTGCTCCGTATATTTGTGTAACAAATAATTAATCACAATTATAATGAGCGGAATTTTAAATTCTTCGATTGGAAGAAAGTTTGCAATGGCACTTTCGGCACTCTTCCTAATGTTTTTCTTATTACAACATTTTGCAATCAATATTCTTTCTGTATTTAGTCCAGATGCTTTCAATGAAGCGTCACACTTTATGGGAACGTTTTGGGCAGTACAATTTATTTTGCAACCAATTCTAATTATTGGAATCGTTTTTCACTTTACGATGGGAATCATCTTAGAGTTGAAAAATCGCAAAGCACGTCAAGTTAAATATGCAAAAAACAATGGAAATGCCAATTCTTCTTGGATGAGTAGAAACATGATTTGGACAGGTCTTTTGATTGAAGCTTTCCTTATCGTACACATGTCTCAACTTTGGTGGCACGAAATGATGGTAAAATATATCAATCCTGTTACAGAAGATCCGACACGTTACTATCCTGAACTTGTAGAACATTTTCAAAGCCCAGTAATCGTAGGAATCTATGTAGTTGCATTTGTATTCTTAGCATTGCACTTACTACATGGTTTTAATTCTGCATTCCAATCAATTGGAGCGAATAATAAATACACAAAATCACTAAAAGGTATAAGCAAAGTATATTCTATTGGAATTCCTGTAGGATTTATTTTTATCGCATTATATCACCATTTAGCACACTAAAAAACTTATCAGAACTATGGCTTTAGATTCAAAAATACCTCAAGGACCACTGGCAGATAAGTGGACAAAACATAAAAATACAATCGATCTTGTAAACCCAGCAAACAAACGTCTTATTGATGTTATTGTAGTGGGAACAGGACTCGCAGGCGGATCTGCGGCAGCGACACTAGCTGAATTAGGATACAATGTAAAAGCATTTTGCTTTCAAGATTCTCCACGTCGTGCGCACTCAATTGCAGCACAAGGAGGAATCAACGCAGCGAAAAACTATCAAGGAGATGGTGATTCAACTTACCGATTATTCTATGATACTGTAAAAGGTGGAGATTATCGTTCTCGTGAAGCAAACGTATATCGTTTGGCTGAGGTTTCTGCAAACATTATTGACCAATGTGTAGCGCAAGGAGTTCCTTTTGCACGTGAATATGGAGGTTTATTAGACAACCGTTCATTTGGAGGTGTATTAGTATCAAGAACATTCTATGCAGCTGGTCAAACAGGACAACAATTATTATTAGGAGCATATTCTGCGATGAACCGTCAAATAGGTCGTGGAAAAATAAAAATGTACAACCGTCATGAAATGCTTGACGTTGTAAAAGTTGACGGAAAAGCAAGAGGAATCATTACACGTAACTTAATCACTGGAGAAATTGAGCGTCATTCAGCGCATGCAGTAGTATTAGGAACTGGTGGTTATGGAAATGTATTCTTCTTATCCACAAATGCGATGGGAAGTAATGTAACAGCTGCTTGGAAAGCTCACAAACGTGGTGCATACTTTGCAAACCCTTGTTATACACAAATTCACCCAACCTGTATTCCTGTTTCTGGAGATCATCAATCAAAACTAACATTGATGTCAGAATCATTGCGTAACGATGGTCGTATTTGGGTGCCAAAACACAAAAAAGATGTAGAGGCAATTCGTGCTAAGAGCTTAAGGCCAACAGAAATTGCTGAAGAAGATAGAGATTATTACTTAGAGCGTCGTTATCCTGCGTTTGGTAACTTAGTACCACGTGATGTTGCTTCGCGTGCAGCCAAAGAACGTTGTGATGCCGGTTATGGTGTCAATGCAACAGGAGAAGCTGTATACTTAGACTTTGCTTCTGCAATTCAACGTTATGGGAAAGAGCAAGCATACATTAAAGGTATGGATGTAAACGATGCAGCTTTGGTAAAGAAATTAGGTCAAGAAGTAGTGAAAACTAAATATGGAAACCTATTTCAAATGTACTACAAGATTGTAGATGAGGATCCATATGAAACACCAATGATGATTTATCCTGCAGTTCACTATACTATGGGAGGTGTTTGGGTTGATTATAACTTAATGACAACAGTTCCTGGACTCTACTGTATTGGTGAAGCAAACTTCTCCGATCACGGAGCTAACAGACTTGGAGCTTCTGCATTAATGCAAGGTTTAGCAGATGGATATTTTGTATTGCCATATACAATTGGTGATTACTTATCAGATGATATTCGTACAGGACCAATCTCAACAGATACCAAAGAATTTGAAGAAGCTGAAAAATCAGTAAAAGAAAAATTAGACTTCTTTATAAATAATAAAGGAAAACATTCTGTAGACTACTTCCACAAGCGTTTAGGTAAAATCATGTGGAATAAAGTTGGAATGTCTCGTAATGTAAAAGGATTAACAGAAGCAATTTCTGAAATCAAAGCACTTCGTGAGCAATTCTGGAAAGAAGTAAGTGTTCCAGGAACTAATGAAGAACTAAATGAAGAATTAGCAAAAGCTGGAAGAGTAGCAGATTTCCTAGAATTAGGAGAATTATTTGCTAAAGATGCTTTAGTACGTGAAGAATCTTGTGGAGGACACTTTAGAGAAGACTCTGTAGAACTAGAAGGTGAACAAAAAGGAGAAGCATTACGTAATGATGAAGACTTTGCATATGTAGCAGCTTGGGAATACAAAGGAGAACCAAGTGATGCAGTATTACATAAAGAAGAATTAGAGTTCAAGGATATAGAATTAAAACAAAGAAGTTACAAATAAAAGGAAGACTATGAATTTAACGTTAAAAATATGGCGTCAGAAAAACGCTAACGATAAAGGGAAAATGGTTGATTATAAAATCAGTGATGTTTCTCCTGATATGTCTTTCCTTGAAATGTTAGATGTACTAAACGAACAACTTATCAATAGTGGAGACGAGCCAGTAGCATTCGATCACGATTGTCGTGAAGGAATCTGCGGAATGTGTTCATTATATATTAATGGAGAAGCACACGGACCAGATAGAGGTGTTACTACATGTCAATTACACATGCGTATGTTTAAAGATGGAGATACCATTTATATCGAGCCATTTAGAGCAAAAGCGTTCCCTGTAATAAAAGATTTAGTAGTGGACAGAAGCGCTTTTGATCGTATACAACATGCAGGAGGATTTATTTCTGTAAATACATCTGGAAATACCATTGATGCCAATGCGATTCCTGTAAACAAACAAGATGCAGATACTGCTTTTGAAGCAGCAACATGTATTGGTTGTGGAGCTTGTGTAGCATCGTGTAAAAACTCTTCAGCAATGTTATTTGTTGGAGCAAAAGTTTCTCAATTTGCCTTATTACCACAAGGACAAGTAGAAGCTACAGATCGTGTATTAAACATGGTAAAACAAATGGACGAAGAAGGATTTGGTAACTGTACCAATACTGGAGCTTGTGAAGTAGAATGCCCAAAAGGAATTTCACTTGAAAATATTGCACGTATGAATCGTGAGTATTTAAAAGCCTCTTTCAAAGGATAAAAAACAATACACATACATACAAAATCCCAAGTATAATCTGCTTGGGATTTTTTAATTATCTTCATCAAAAAAATACTATGTTACGACTACGATTTTTTCTACTCATTTGCGGACTGTTTACATATAATTGTATTTCACAAAATACAACTGTAGCGGAAAGAGCACCTACGAAAGCTTTGTATGACTTTTCAAAAGAAGCATTGTTAAAACACGTCAAAGAATTATCTTCTGATGCCTATGAAGGTCGTGAAACAGGAACTGCAGGTGCTACAAAAGCAAAAAACTATATTGTAGCTGAATTTGAGAAGTTAGGAGTACAACCACTTGGAAAAACCTTTATACAAACATTTCCATTGCCTAAAAACAAGAAGATTGAAAAAGGCGAAAACATCATCGGATTCATCAAAGGAAGCGAGAAACCTGATGCATATATAGTAATATCTGCCCATTACGATCATGAAGGTATAAAACAAGGAAAAATATATAATGGAGCTGACGATGATGCTTCTGGAATAAGCGCATTATTCGCTTTTGCAGAATACTTTCAAAAACATCCACCAAAACACTCTGTAATCTTAGCGGCTTTTGATGCGGAAGAAAAAGGATTGGTAGGTTCTTTCTTTTATGTGAAAAATCCAATCGTAAAAAAAGAACAACTCAAGCTTAATATCAATATGGATATGATTAGCAGAAGCGATAAAAAAGAGTTGTATGCGGTTGGACCACAATATTACAAACAGCTGAAACCAGTTGTAGAAAACCTAAAAACGAGTGGAGATATAAATCTAAAAATTGGTCATAAAGAATGGACGTATGCAAGTGATCATGCTGGCTTTCATAAAGCAAAAATTCCATTCATTTATTTTGGCGTAGAAGACCACAAAGATTACCACAAACCCACAGATGATTTTGAGAATATTCATCCAGCATTCTATACCAATGCAGTGCAAACTATTACCACATTTTTTAAAGCAATCGATCAAAAGAAATTGTAAGTAAAAATAACTAAAAAAGTAAGAGCGGATATCTTTTCGAAGATATTCGCTTTTTTACTTTACAACAGGAAAAAGGAGTTTAGAACATTATATAGATGGTTCAGAACATTTAAGAAGCCGCTAGGTGTTTTTCAAATTATATTTACATCGCTAACCTATTGAAAACACTCAAATCTTATGAAACAAAAACTACTTTTTTTATCATGTGCACTCTGCACATACGTATTAACAGCACAAGCTGTATTTCCTGATACATTCGAATTTCGGGGAATAAATTCAAATGCTCCTGATGTGGGTTCAGTAGCTGCCCCAGGACCAAATCCTGCAGGTTTAGATATAGCCGTTTTACCTACATTAACTGGAAGATTAAGCGCACCAGTATTGGTAGATTTAGACGGAGATAACGATTTAGATATGGTTTCTGGCGCACAAGCTGCGGATGGAAAATTATTTTATTATGAAAATACGGGTTCTCCTACATCGCCAAATTGGGTGCAAACAGCACATCCAGCATTAGATGCTGTTGCCATTGCTCCAGGAGGGAATAATGAAACAAAAGGTCAATTTATAGACATCGATGATGATGGTGATTTTGATTTATTTTTGGCGACTAAAAATGATATAAATCAATTTAACTTCAATGATATTCATTATTATGAAAACACAGGATCTGCTACAGCGCCAAATTTTGTAGAAGCGACCATTCCTGGAATATTAAACCAGAACATAGCAAACTTTCCAGGTCTTGGGTTTGTCGATTTAGATAATGACAACGACTATGATTTGGTAGGTATGGGAAGTGATTCGATATCGTATCTTGAAAATACTGGAACAGAAATGGTGCCAATGTTTGAACGTAGACTACATTTAGATAATCCGTGGGATATGAATACAGGTACAGGAGTATTGGATCGTAACTGGCCACACGGCGATATACTGGTAACGTTTCCTAGCTTTGAAGACGTAGATCGTGATGGTGACTATGATTTAATTATGGGAACTGATACAGGAATTGTACGTTGGGTAGAGAATATTGGTACAGCTATAGCGCCAGATTTTGGAACGTATGCATATCAAAATATGCCAGGAGATTTAGAAACATTTGATTTCGGGCAGTTTGCAACAATTAGTTTTGGAGATGTTAACGGAGACGGCGTATTAGATGCTATTTTAGGATCGTTTAGTCCAGGATATTTTGCTTGGTTTGAAGGAGTTTTGACATCACCGTTAAGCGTTGAAGAAGAAAGTATCGCAAAAATAACGGTAAGTCCAAATCCTGTAGATGATATACTGACAGTACAATTTCAACACAATAAAGTCAACAATGCAAGTCTATCAATGTATACTATAACTGGGCAAGTCGTATATAGTAGTAAACAAAATCAAAATGATAGTGCTGTACAGATTGACGTTTCCTACCTAAAATCTGGATTGTATTTCCTAAAAATCAAAAGCGATGATGGCAAAATTATTGTCAAAAAAATTACTGTGAACTAATGTACAGTGATTAGGATTTTTATTAAAAAAGAGAGATTTGCTTATTTATGAGTGAATCTCTTTTGACGTCAAAAATGGTTACATTTGTAATAACCAAAGCTAATCACCATGAATAGATTTCTAACATCTATAAAACCATTTAAATCCTATCTTTTTATAGCAGTATTATGTACTGCTTTTTCTGTTTCTGCACAAAAGCAACAGATTCAAAAACAGTATGATAGTATCTCAGAAGTGCTTTCCAAGACACAAAATAGAGATACCATCAATACTTTATTAAATCTCCAAAAGGAACTTGCTGAAAAATCAAACGATAAAAACCAATTGATTGCTATAATCACAAAATTGGGAATGAATGCAGATGATGGAAGTGTAGCACAATTAGACTATATACAAACAGCATTTGAACTATCTAAAGAACTAAAAGATACGACTTTACTAGCTCAAAATTCTAATTTGTTAGCGAGAGCATATCAGGTTAGAGTTGATTATAAAAATGCACTTTCGTATGCAAATATGTCTATTGAATTTTCAGAAAAAATTACAGCTAAAAGAATAATCATAGAAGCCTATTCAACAAGAGCTAATATTTACAACAACATTTCTCAAAATGCAGATGCCATCAAAGATTTGAATACAGCCAAAAAGATTGCGCTGCAAATGCCAGATAATGAACAACTATTGATACCATTATTAAAAACAGCAAGTTATATTCAGTATTCAAACAATCAATATGAAGAAGGTTTGGCCACACTTGATGAAATTATTTCCTTTTATGAAACTAAAGGGAATGGACGTAAAACTTCTATCTGGAGAAACAACAAAGCCATGATTCATTTAAGTTGTTTGTGTGTGCCTATAGAAGCGCAAAAACAAAACTTATACAAATCGATCAAAAGTGCTAAAAAAATAAACTTCAATGCTGGAGAAGCCTATGCCTATGTGCATTTGGCGCGCATGCTAAAGAATGAAAAAAAATTAGATAGTGCTTATTACTATTTAGAAGCTGCTAGCAAAGTACAATTAGGAAGAAGGGGCAAGCGTTTTCATGGATATTTAAATCAAATAAAAGGTGACTTTTGGGCAACAAAGGAAAATCCAGCGAATGCTATCAAATACTTTGAAAAAGCATATAATATTTGGGATGAACTAAATGTATTAAAAGACAAACAATACACAGCAAAAGCCTTATCGCATTTTTACAATGAAATAAACCAACCCAGAGCGGCTTATAAATATTTGGAAACCTATGCTGCCATCAAAGATTCCGCATTTAGCAGACAAAACGTAGAAGAAATCAAAGAGCTGGAACTTACCTACGAATTTGAAAAACAACAATACAAAGATAGTATTCAGAATGCGGAAACATTAGCTGTTTTAGACTTACAGCAAAAAAATGAACTTCAACAAGAACGACATGTACAGCAAATTTTATTAGGTTTATTTGTGTTGGCATTAGCACTGGGAGGGTTTGCTTATTACGCATATCAACGTAAAAAGAAAACTTCTAAAGTTTTAGACGAAAAAAATAAAATCATAGAAAAAGCATTGCAGGAAAAGCAACTCTTACTGAAAGAAGTACATCACCGAGTTAAAAATAATTTCCAAATTGTGTCGAGTTTGCTCGAATTACAAACCAAAGGAATTGAAGATGAAAAAGCACTAAATCTGGCCAATGAAGGGAAAAATAGAGTCAAATCGATGGCATTAATTCATCAAAAACTCTATCAAAACGATACAGGTTTAATCAACTTTGATGAGTACATTCAAACCTTAGTCAAAGAGCTTTCATACATGTACGCTTCCGAGAAAAAGGTGAAAACCAATATCAGTACAGAAAACATGCAGTTTGATGTTGATACAGCCATTCCACTAGGCTTAATTGTAAATGAATTAATTACCAATGCGTATAAATATGCGTTTGAAGCAGCAAAAGATAACGAACTAAACATATCAATTAATAAAGTAAACGAAGACGAATATAAATTGGTCGTAGCAGACAATGGAAAAGGATTGGATGATGCTATTGATTTAGCAAAAGTAAAAAGTTTAGGACTGCGTTTGGTACGACGACTAACCAAACAACTACAAGGAAATTTCTTACTGAATAATGAAGATGGAGCAAGCTTTGAAATTACTTTTAAAGACACACAAAAAAGAGCATTATTAGACTAAGAAAGCTATGAGCAAAGTAAAAATATTAGTAGTAGAAGACGAAATCATTATAGCAGATCATATTTGTGATACCTTGGACAATTTGGGCTATGAAGCCTTAGAACCAGTGATCAACTATACAGAAGCTATAGAAGCTATAGAACGTGAAAAACCGGATTTAGCAATCTTAGATATTCAATTATCTGGACGCAAAACAGGTATTGATATTGCTGAAAAAATTAGAAAAAACTACGATTTTCCGTTCATCTTCCTTACGTCTAATTCAGATCCTTTAACGGTTTCACAAGCTAAAAAAGTAATGCCGCCAGCGTATCTGGTAAAACCCTTTACCAAAGATGAATTATATACTTCTATCGAAATTGCCTTATACAATTATTCCAAACGAATTGGCGAAGTCAATGAAGAAGAATTAATCATCAAAGACGCGTTTTTTATCAAGGAAAAAAACATTTTTATAAAGCTAAAATTTGAAGACATACTCTTCATCAAAAGTGAACATGTATATGCCGAAATTCAGTTGATTAATAATCACAAACATGTCATTCGCGGTAATTTAAACAAGATCATTACGAAGCTTAGTAAAAAATTTGTGCGTGTACACAGAAGCTATATTGTTAATTTAGAATATCTACAAAAAATCGATCAAAGCAATATCACTGTTTTAAATGTCAATATTCCCATCGGAAAAAAATACAAAGATGACTTGCTTCAAAAAATAAATCTACTCTAAAACAAGCATTCAGAACATTTTCAGAGGAGCTCAGAACATTTGTAAGAAAAGTGATCAATAGGTTAGATACATTTATAGTCTTAACCTAAAATCTTACATGTTGTGATAAAAAAACTACTCACTTTTGTGATGCTCATCAACGCATCATTATTTCTCAATGCACAATGCGGACCTAGTTACTCAGGCGCTACTAGTTCAGGTAGTAGTTCTGGTGGAGCAATACCAAATTTTACAGGAATGTCCTTTACTACAAGTGCTACTTGTGAAGGAATTTTAACATCAATTACATCAACAGTTCTTGGTTCTCCAAACCCAAATGCAACAGTAACTGTACGCCTATATGAAGGTGATGGATTAGGAGGAAATGTACTAGGAGAATTAACAGGAGTTCCTGTAAATGGTAGTGCAGTATATGATTTTTCGGCACTCATGATTATGATGAATCCGTCTACAATATATACATACATCATAGAAAAAGAAAATACGTCTGACTCTATTTTTGCCAATTTTGTATTTGATCCTATTCACCCTGGAGGAACAGCATATTGGGGAGGAGTTCCATCGAATATAGCTATAACTTTCAGCGTAAGTATTGACAATTCTACCTTAAGCATAGCTGATGTTGATACAAACGAAATTAAGTTGCGTGTTTATCCAAATCCTGCGGCAAATAATATTCAATTAACATCTTTACAAAAAGCAGAAAACTATACAATACTAGATATCTCTGGAAAGAAAGTTTTGGAAGGAATTGTAAACGTAAATGAACCAATTAATATTCAGCAACTGAACAAAGGAATCTATTTCATTCAACTAGAAAAAAGAGTGCTAAAGTTTGTAAAAAAGTAGTGCAATCAATAGGTAATTGTTAAACTTTTCTTAGGATGAAATACTTACGAACGCAAATCTATATGGTTTGCGTTTTTTTTTGTTTCTTGGGAAGATATTTCTCAGAATACCATCATGCAAAACCCGAAAGACTTTTACACACAACAAAAAGCCAAATTTGAAGCCGAATTAAGAGTGCAGCGCAGAAAAATTAATCAATCGAGCTTTCTACGTTTGATAGTTTTTTTAAGTCTCGCATTCGCGATTTATCTTTTATTTGGACAATGGGGATATGTAGTATTAGTTTCTGTGGTTGGTATGGCAATCTTTCTATTCTTAGTCTTTCGCCATTCAGATTTGGTATACAAAAGCAACAAGTTAAAAGCCTTAATTCAATGCAATCTATTAGAGTTAGATGTCTTAGCAGGAGATTTGTCTAAATTGCCAACAGGCGAAGAATTTTTGGATGCTTCACACGAATTTAGTTATGATATTGATCTCTTTGGAAATGCTTCATTCTTCCAATATCTCAACAGATCAACGACAAAAGAAGGAAAAAATGAATTGGCAGCATTGTTGGCAAGCAATGATATTTTAGACATTGCAACACGACAAGAAGCCATCCAAGAACTAAATCAAAAAGCAGATTGGCGACAGCATTTTTCTGCCATTGCATTGCTCATAAAAGTAGAAACAACGTCCAAAAGTATTACAAAGTGGTTGCATGAATACGAAAGTTTTATTCCCAAAGCGATTCGATATTTGCCATTGATTTTCTCAGGAATTTCTGTGGCCATCATTACACTTTCATCACTGCAAATCATTCCGTTTTTACCAGTATTACTTTGGTTATTTGTCGGATTGGGAATTACAGGAAGATTCTTAAAAAGCATCACAAAACTGTCTTTAAATACCAATAAAGCAAAAGATACATTTCAGCAATACGGTCAATTATTGCAACGCATAGAAGAAGAAACATTTACATCCAAATTGCTAAAACAAAAACAACAAAACATTCATAGCGATGTGCAAAAAGCATCGACTTTAGTGAAAGGGTTTTCGAGACGAATTGATGCTTTAGACAATCGAAATAATATTTTAGTTGGAATCTTTTTAAACGGTTTTTTACTGTGGGATATTTCAAAGTCGTATCAAATAGAACTTTGGATTCAAAAACACAACCAAAAAGTAGCACAATGGTTTGAAGTAGTTACCTTTTTTGATGCTTACAATAGCTTAGGAAATTTTGCGTTCAATCATCCACAATTTAGTTATCCAACAATTGATACTACTGCAAAAAAGGTGATTCAGGCAACAGAACTAGGACATCCATTATTGCGAACTGCAAACCGAGTTGACAACGATTTCATTATTGGAAACTCAGAATTCTACATTGTAACAGGTGCAAACATGGCCGGAAAAAGTACGTTTTTACGAACGGTTTCACTCAGTATTGTCATGTCGAACGTTGGTTTGCCAATCTGTGCAAAAGATGCTGTCTATTCGCCTATAAAACTCATTACAAGCATGCGTACGACGGATTCGTTGGCAGAAGGCGCTTCGTATTTCTTTTCGGAATTGCAGCGCTTAAAAATGATTGTAGACAAAATTGAACATGATACGTATTTTATCATTCTAGATGAAATCCTCAAAGGAACCAACAGTCACGATAAAGCAATGGGTTCTAAAAAAATTGTACAAAAACTGGCTTCTCAAAATGCTGCCGGAATCATTGCTACGCACGATTTGAGTTTATGCGAATTGGAAAAAGAAATTGATCAAGTGAAAAACTATTTCTTTGATGCAGAAATCATCAACGATGAACTCTTCTTCGGCTACTTACTCAAAAAAGGAATCTGTTCAAACATGAATGCTTCTTTCTTATTGAAAAAAATGGAGATTGTAGAGTGATTTTCTGAGTCAAGATTGGTTATTCTTCCAAAAGAAAAAAATTACAAGTAAGCGCGAAATACTCGTGTCAAATAAATTTTACTAATACCAAAATCATACGAAACAATATAGTTTAACAGTTTTATATTATTTAATTCGTTAATTTAGAACTTGTTATTGCTATGCCTTTAAAATATCTCCACATAAACGAAAAACACCACAAGAAGCAACTGATCATTTCGCATCAGCAAGTCATTATTTTAAAAAACTTCTTGACGGAATTGGTGAAAAGTGAAGTATTGATCATCAATACCAACTTGGGTTTAGAAATCTACTATGAATCTACATACGATTGCACACAGATGATCAAAGATACGTTTGGAATTGTGGCTTGTAAAAAGTGTAATACAGAAGAACGTTATCGTTTTTTTTCCTTTCAAAATGAAGAAGAAATTCAACACTTTATGAATGTTTCCATGCAAAAATTGGCAAAAATGCCGTTGTTTTCAAGCTATACCAAAAGTATGTTGGGACAATTAAATGCGCAATTTGAAACAAATAGAAGACTCATTGGACGATTATTGGAAATCTGGAATGAAATCAGTCGCACCATACGCTACAAAGGTATTGATCTTCGAAAAATCCAAAAATTCCGCAATGATTTTCAAGCGATTTACATTAACAATGTAGAAAACGATACACTGAAAGAATTATTCATGGAAATGTTTGAAAAAAAGCATTTGAA
Organism: uncultured Kordia sp.; assembly: GCF_947489565.1. GTDB lineage: Bacteria > Bacteroidota > Bacteroidia > Flavobacteriales > Flavobacteriaceae > Kordia. Next base: position 298,592 of record NZ_CANLEA010000001.1, read on the forward strand.
TTAAGTTTTTACGAATTGTAATATCCGTTTTTAATGGCATATACGGCAAGTCCCACACGCGATTTAATATCTAACTTATCAAACAAACTATCTCTATAATTTTCAATAGTACGCGGACTGCAAAACATCTTTTCGGCAATCTCACGATACGTCATTTCGGAAGCTGTATATCCTAAAAATTCAATTTCACGTTCTGAAAGATTGGCTCTTAAATCTGCATTAATTGTATTCTCACGAATTGACATAAATATCTTTGCAGAAGCCCAATCGGGAAAAAGAAACCTTTCTCTATAAGCAAACTCAAGCCTCTTTCGAGTTCCGTAGGTTGCGCATTTTTTAGCATATAACCTTTGGCGCCATTTTTTATCATTTTTACCAAACTTAGTTCATCATCTTGCATGCTTAATACCATAATCAAAACCTCAGGATGTGTTTCTTTAAGCCATAATGCCGTAGTAAAACCGTCCATGATCGGCATACTAATATCTAACAATACAATATCAGGGACAGGTTTTACTTTTAATTTCTCTTGAAAATCTTTACCGTTTTCACTGATGTGGATGACTTCAAACTGCGGAAAATTTGAAATAATGCCTTTCAAAGCATTCGCAATCAAAATATGGTCGTCAATAATAGCAATCGTATGTTTCATGGTAATGGTACGTTTAAAATGACACTTGTTCCTTTATTTATAGTGCTTTTCAATACAAAAGTTCCCTTAATAATATCGATCCGCTTTTTAATATTTTTCAGTCCGATTCCGTTGGTTTGCATCGTTTCAATATCAAAGCCTTTTCCATCGTCTGAAATTTCTAATTCTAATTTAGTATCGGTATTTGACAATGTTATATTGATCGTAGAACACTGCGCATGTTTGATACTATTTTGTATGCATTCTTGTGTAATTCGTACTAAAATGCTTTTTATTTGATATGAAAGTTGTAAACCTTTTGTATGATTTTGAAATTGAATGTCATAGGTTTTTAATCCATGTGTTTTTTTGCATTCTTCTTCAATCAATGTCGCTAGTGAATACTGTTCAATGGTATCGTTTGTCAATGATTTGGAAAGGCTGCGAAGCTCAAACAATGATTCGTTGATGATATCATTAATTGCACTGATGTTTTCTGAAATTTGCGGCGCTTTATTTTCAAAAACAAGTTGTTGTAGGTACAAGCTGGATAAGGTTAGCTTTTGTCCTACATTATCATGAATTTCTCGCCCAATATGGCGCATGGTTTCTGTTTGAATTTCTGCTTGTGTTTGTGCCAATTCTTTTTTATAAAGTGTATCTAATTTTTCAATTTCTTGGGTATGTTTTCGCCTTCTCTTTCGAAACTCGTAGACAAATATGATCATTCCTCCTATAAAAATAACGAAGGTGACATAAAAAATTTTGATTATTATTTTGATGGATTCTTCCCCCATATAAATGATGCTGAAAATAATAGATACATTAAACAATTAGAGATAAGAAAGTAGTATATGAAAGGTGTGTAGCCTAGATTTTTAAGTTCTTTGGATGCATTAGAAATTAAGATTGATAACGGACATGTTCCAAAATAGAATAATAAAATTCCCGTATTTATGTAGAACATTTTATTCTCTTTAAATTTAAGAGTGTTTTCGTTTTGTACTTGCTTTATAAATTCTAGAATTACCAGTGTTGTGAGTAAAAAAGTACCTATAATTATATTTACAGGCAATCCTAAATCATACTCTTTTAGAAATACTTCAGTGACTAGTAGAAATAAAATATATACAGAAGAAAATCCATAAAATAAGTTTTTGCGGGACAAAGATTTAGAAGCATACAACCAAAAGAAAAATAGGTATTGAATAGGAATACCAACAAATGTATAATACATATTGACATAGTTATCTAATACAGAAGTAGATCCAGGAGGAATAATGATAATCCAAAATAAATCTTGAATAAAAATAAATAGTAAGTACAGAGAAAACCATTTCCAATAGGTGTTTTTCAATCTTACAAAATAAAGACAACCTACTAGAGCAGCACAAAACTCAAACCCTAGTAGGACCTCTCTCATTATATTTTGCAATTCTTCTGTCATTATCGTTACTACTTTTTGAAAGCCATACCTTTTTCTCCTCTCGGAGGAAACAAGCCACCGTGATTTTGTGCATTTGGATTTTCTGAGCCTTCGTTTTGAGGAAATACAGTTAAAGATAATATGCCTTCATTACATCTATCTGTATCTTCGAAAAGATAATCTAACCCTTCTCTATTTGATGTAGTGTTATAAGGATTGAAATCTATATGCTCTCCAATATCATTTTTTTTAGTTGGAATCATCACAAGAGTATGTCTATTCAAATGGTCTTCTTCTATTGAGTTACTATTTTCTATTGATCTATCTATATTCATATCCCAGTTGTAATTAAATCTAAATTGATTATCATTATTACTTCCTTTGTACGTACATCCTTCTGTTTTAGGGTAAATAGCATAATATATGCGAACTCCTAATTCTTCTTCTGGGATATTTCCGTTACATTTAGAAAGTTTCTCGATATTATAAATGAATTTTTTTAAAGTTTCCAAATCAAACCAAATGGCTTTTGTATCATCGGTGTCAATTCCTGAATTGATTATCTTTAATTGCTTATCTTGATAACCAAATATCATATCACTAACAATTTGAGCAGGCATTCTATTAATAGACTCATCATTGTAATTCATATATATAGGATCTTCACATGATGATGCTAATAGCGACCTAGAAGTATTCCTATTTTGAATTGTACCATCTGAGCAATTATCACAAGCATCAATACGAATTGAGGTGCAACACACTATTGTTAGAACAGTAGTAAATATTACAGTTAAGAAAAATAATTGTTTTTTCATTTTATTAGGTTTTAAAAGTTACTAAATTTATTTGCACTTACCTTACAAATAAAAAGTAAATTCTTACTTTTTGTAGAAGTTTTAAAACCCTAAAAGTATGGGGTGAATGACCTAAAATGTTTCTGTTTTATGGACATAAATCTTAGATGACTCGTTTATTATTTTCTCTATTTGGTCAGATATTTTTATCTATTGTTTTTTAAAACTAGCTAGAACTTAATTACCAGGTGGAAAAAGCCCTCCATGATTTTGAACCAAACTTTCTTCGCTGCTTTTAACTAAAAAACCATCTTGAGTAATCTCTTTAAAAGTATCTTTATTAGTATTCACAATGCTTTGCATATTATGACTAGGCATCAAGAAAATGGTTTGAGCGTTTGCCTTTAATTCTAAACTTCGGTCATTTTCATATACCCCAAAATAAATAGTAATACCGTTTATTGCAAGATTGTTCTCATTTGATTTTTTCTTTAGATATGACATATAGGCTTTTAGTTCATCTAAAGAATACCAAACGACTTTTGTGTAATACTCTTTTTTTATTTTATCTGAAAATGGAGTTATATATTGGTTTTGATAAGCATTGAAAAGTTGTATGGCATCATTGAATGATAAATATCCATTTGAAGAAAAAATTAGATTTTCGTCATTTTGAGAATCAAGTTGAGCGCTTAAAGAATGATTTGCATATTTAAATGCAATAAATTTTTCGTTTTCAATAGTAAAACCTTCATGGTAATTTAATTCGCTATTGAGAGTTGTAGGTATTAAAAAAACAGTTCTTTTCCCACTGTTGTCAGCTCCAAATACAAAACTTACTCCAGTTACAGACATATTTTTTAAAACAAGTGCTTCTAACTTTGCAAAATATTTTTCAAGCACAGTAAAATCGAAATGAATAGCTTTGTCTTCGAAGGAAACATCTTTTTTATCAATAATATTTAAACGCGTCACTTGGTCATTTTGAAATAGTGTAATCGCTTCTTGATTTGATATTATTTTCGTAGGCTTTTCAATGGCCTTATTTAGATCTTTTTCAAAATTTTGATTTTCAGTCTCGCAACTCAAGAAAAGTGTAATATATGCAATCCCTAACAAAGTGAAAATTAATATTTTCTTCATAAATATTTGTTTTTTTAGTTAAAAAAATACTATGATAAAAGTAAGAAAAAAATAATACTGAATGTAAAATAGTATAAAAAGTAGGAAATAGCTTCGTGTTGTTAAATTAAGAACTCATTATTTTGTTTTAAATCTCATACCTTTTTAAGTAAATTACTTAATATTCAGTTTAGACTAGTAAAAGCTATACTATCTGAAACTACACTGGTGTTACAACCTAAAAATTAAAAGTAAAACCGCCTAAAGTTTTTCCGTTTATTATGAGTTTTTTAAGGGTAAATTACTCATATTTAGATGATTGTATTTTTTGGAGTTTTGTAAAGTACTGCAGTATGTACGGGATGTTTTTCCCAACACAAAACTTTAAATCAAACAATTATGTCAACAAAAAAAATAAACCTAGAAGATCGTCTCGATCTTAAACTCAACCTTATTTCCAACCTAAATTATTATGGAAATTTAGACAGTAAAAAATATCTAACACCTTCTAAAAAGATTGTAGCTTCAACACGCTATGAAGCGTTGGGTTGTACAAGTTTTCACCCAGCCACAAATGAGCTAAGAAGTACCATTGAAATTAAAAAAGAATTTGGATATCAAGGTACAGGAAATGAACAAACCAGTTATGAGTTTGTACGTTATTATATTGACTATGAAAATAACGGAACTTGGGAAGATATGGGTGTTACAAGTCTAAAAGTGCAAAATGTACAAAACCATAATGGATTGTGTTATGGAGTAAAACTTAAAATTACGCCATCAGTTTCTAGAAAATGTGCACAAAGTCCTGTATTACCTAACATACGTGCAATCTTATCATGGGAAATTGAACCACCAACTAATACACCAGACTATCAGCCAATCTATGGAAATGTGGAAGAAGTTAGAATTCAAATTGCACCTACAAAATTACCTTTCTCAATATTCAATTTAGGATATTTAGGAAATTCCAATTTTTTTGCAAATCCATTTATTAATGGTCTTCCATATTATCAATCGTCAAAGCTTGATGAATTAAAAAAATCATACAAAAAAGAAGCCAATGATACACGACTTACTTCCATGTCGGTTCAGAATATCAATCTATTTAGTTTATATGATTTTAGCAAATGGCAAACAAAGTTTAAAGTAGCTAATATTGATTTAAAGAAGAGTGTGCAATTGCATAAATCATCAAAGTTTAATACTACTTATGAAGAGTTAACTTGTGTAAGCTTTAATGCGAAATTCAGTGAACTGCAAGCACATATCCATATTAAAAAAAACACAGGGTTTTCTGGTGATTTATGTACAAGTGGAAGCCGCGAATATGTTGCTTTTTATATGGATTTTGGTAATGGTTGGCGATTTATGGGAACTTCGTCTGTAAATGTATATGACGTGAAACAATTGCCAGAAGATGGATTGTGGTATAGTACATTTTTACCAGTAGATGTATCAAAATATCAAAACGAAATTGGTCAGAATGAAAAAGTAAAAATTAAAGGAATACTTTCTTGGAATACACCGCCACCGGCAAATAATCCAGATTATGTCGCTAAATGGGGCGATTGGGAAGTTTGTGAAACGGAACTTAGCGGAATTACTATACCAACAAGTCAAATAGCCAACCAACCTTGGATAGAAAGTATTGGTGGTGTGGACACAGATATTATTGATGAAAATTCTGGATTGGCAAATGGACCTAGCGGAATGGCAAATAATATTATGGCAAAATATAGTCCGTTTGATGGGCGTATGTACATCACAGGAAAGTTATTAAATCCGAGTACGAATGCACGCTATAAAATAATTATCAAAGAGCCAGATACAGAAGCGTATGCATTGCAAAAACAATTTACAGTAGCTATTACTAGATTTAATCTTTCTCAAGGAACACAAACAAATCAAAGTATTCAGCAAAGACCAACAGATAGTTATTACAGATATTTACCCAAAACCACAGGAAATATACAAACACATGTCAATGATGATATATTGGGCGTATTCTCACCAACAGAAAGTGGAATTCATGAGTTGTATATTGAAAGTGCATCAGGCACACAAAGTGAAACGATTGTATTTATGGTTGATAAAGATCGTCCAGAAGTAGATATCAATATTACTATAGCCAATGGTGATTGCGGTAAGTTTACACAAGGAGCCAACGTAAAAGGAACTTTTTCTGTTACGAACGACAGACACTTAAACAGAGTTCGTTTGTGGGCTGCACCAAATAATAATAATGACATAGCAATTGACATTAACAATGTCCAATTAAGTACAGGTGATACAACAACTGTTTCAGGCGCTCAGATTACCGTCAATGATACGGACAGTCGATTGGATTTTGTACGAGGAACTTGGGGAATTGATACAGCAAACTTGCCAGCTTGTGGCTATACAGTTCATATTCAGGCAAGTGATAGAACCATTGTCAATAGTTCTAGCGTTGGGAAAAGCTCCAATAAAGTTTCTAGAGGATTCTGTTTAGAGGAATAATAACTTTATATATCCTTCTAAAATAAACTGATAAACTGTCTGAAAAGTGCAAATTAATTGTATTCTTTAGACAGTTTTTTTAGAGAACTATTCCTCATCAAATACGATAAAAAAGCGAACCGAAGCCCGCTTATCATAACTTAGCATCGTACAAAAGACGGACAGCCAAATACGCTTGGACAAGCATCGCCTGTTTGACATCTAATGACATCTCTGGTATTACAAGCATCTAATCGGGTAAAAGGAGTTGAACTGTCGTCTCCTCCGTGGATTGAACTGTTTTCAAAATTTGAAATGGATTTTTTGTGAAGCTGTAAAGCTGAGAATTTTCTTTTCTTCATGATTTGTAAGTTTATGGTTTTCAGCATAATACTACATAATATTTTTTAAAACCTATTACGGGTTCACCGTACTAATGCACTATTTGAAAGCGTATTATATGGTGTTTTATTTTTTCGGTATTTCATTTCGAAAAATCATTCAAATTCACGACTTTTAGTATCGAATAATCAAAACGTCATTTCGAGTGATTTTTCGAAATAAAATGAAGAAAATTGTATCGAGAAGTACTGCGAAATAAAAAAATACAGTTAGCGTAGCAGATCTCGATACAAAATTCTTTTAGAATTTCACTCGATCAGACGTTTGGGAATTCTAAAACCAATAACGAGCAACAAACCACCATAATGATACACCATACATCCAAACTTCCCAATGTAGGAACCACCATATTTACGGTAATGAGTCAGCTGGCAGCAAAAGAAAACGCGATCAATTTATCGCAAGGGTTTCCAAACTTTCCTTCAGATCCAATATTAATTGAAATGGTACAGCAAGCTTTGCGCGAAAACTACAATCAATATGCACCAATGCCTGGCGCGGTAATTTTACGAGAAGCCATTGCGGAGAAGATGGAATATTTATATCAAAAAACGTACAATCCAGCTACAGAAATTGTCGTAACTGCAGGAGCAACACAAGCCATTTTTACCATTGTGAGTGCTTTTGTACGTCCTGAAGATGAAGTGATCATATTTACACCAGCGTATGATTGTTATGCGCCTGCTGTTGAAGCACATGGTGGAAAAGTAGTGCCCATTCAATTGCAAGGAAAAGCATTTTCGGTAGATTGGGACGAAGTGCGAAGCAAGATCTCTTCAAAAACAAAACTGATGATTATCAATACGCCGCACAATCCGAGCGGAACGGTTTTATCGAAAGCAGATATGTTGGAATTGTCGTCTATTTTGGAAGACACAAACATCATTTTGTTGAGTGATGAAGTCTATGAACACATCATTTTTGATGGAGAACAACATCAAAGTGCAGCTTTATTTCCAAAACTAGCCGAGCGTGCATTTATCACCGCTTCTTTTGGAAAAACATTTCACAATACAGGCTGGAAAATGGGCTATTGTGTTGCGCCCAAAGAATTAATGGACGAATTTAAAAAAGTACATCAATTCAATGTGTTTTCTGTAAATCATCCTATGCAAATTGGAATTGGAAAATATTTAAAAAATCCAGCACATTATCTGCAATTGCCTGCATTTTTTCAAGAAAAGCGCGATTTCTTTCTCCATGCAATCAAAGATTCACGTTTCACATGGACACCTTCGCAAGGAACGTATTTTCAAGTCTTGTCGTATGATAATATCACAAACGAACTTGATACAGAATTTGCTAAAAGACTCACACGCGAAAACAAAATTGCGTCCATTCCGCTTTCGGTATTCAACACCAACAAAGAAGATCATAAATTACTGCGTTTCTGTTTTGCCAAAACTGAAGAGACATTGGAAAAGGCAGCTACTATTTTAAATAAAATTTAATATTTTGGTATGCATATTGCCTGTAGCAATTATATAACAATAAATAACATTCAATGAAGTACACAAAATACCTTTTAGCACTTATCCTTATAAGTGTGTTTGCAAATGCCCATGCACAAAAAGTAACACACAATGGAAAAGAATATGAAGTTGATAAGCAAGAAATTTATCTCGATGGCGTAAAAATAACAAATACACTTTCTGCCGAAGACAAAAAGACAATCATTGAGACGTTTAAAGCCAATAAAAAAAGATTAAAAGCAGAAAAAAAAGCAGCCAAAGAAAAAAGGAAAGAAGAAAAAAAGTATAAGAAGTCGCAGAAGAAAGTTAAGAAGTTAGAAAAAGAACTAAAGCGAAAACAAAAAAGGCAGAAAAAGGCATTAAAAGCCAAAAAGAAATATGAAAAGGCGTTAAAAAAGTATGAAAAACTAAAACGTAAAAACAAACTTTCTACAGAAGATGAAGTAAAGTGGCAAGAGAAAATAGAAAAGCTACAAAGAAAAATGGAAAAGGCTGAAAGAAAGCTTTAAAAACATACAAAAGCAAAAAGCTTCTCCATCGAGAAGCTTTTTTTTACTGATAAATTTATCTACTATTTAGGTGCCGTACAAATTCCTGGCGATCCAGTATTGTAGCACCATCTGTTATACGTCCAATTACAAAACTCTGGTTCTTGTGTAGTACAAACTGGGTGATTGTACGAAAAATTTCCACCTTTTATTTCTTCATTTACTAAAGAAGAAACAGAATTTTTGTTGAGAGATAGATTTTTTAAATTCTTTTTTTTCATGATTAAAAGTTTTTAGGTTATAATTAAAATACTAGTGTGCATGACAAGACGTGATGCACATTGAAGTTCTACTATTGCAATCTCCAATACGTGTACGTCCTCCAACAACTTCTTGAGAAGTTTTTGTTTCTAAACTAGCGATAGACGCTTTTACTAATTTTAAAGATTTTGTTTTTTGAGTTTTCATGGGTTTTATTTTGTGGTTAATATGTACGTTGTGATTAGTGTGCCCAACAAGAAGTTTGATACAATGAACGTTGGTTACAGTTTGTCTGGCTTCCACCACCTTGTACTTTTTGCAATTTTCCGTTGTCTAATTGTGCAACAGACGCTTTCACTAATTTTAATGATTTTATTTTCTGAGTCTTCATAATTTCGATTTTTTGTGGTTAATAATCAGTTGTAATTAGTGTGCGTGACAAGAAGTTGGACACATAGAGTCAAATGTCATACAACCAGTCCAAGCGCGCGTTCCGCCACCAACAATTCTTTCTTGTTTGTTAGCATCTAAATTTGCTACAGAAGCTTTCACTAATTTCAATGATTTTAATTTTTGAGTTTTCATAAAAAAATATTTGCGGTTAATTAATAATTTTATTGATCTCAATGTATGATTCGTATTTTATGAAAAAAAGAAAACGTACCGCAAGAGGAGTAAAAATTAGGAGATTTGAGGAGAGATTTTACTTAAGGAATGAATCAATAAAACATAAAAAAATCGGAAGTCAAACTTCCGATTTTTAGTTGTGAATTAATAAGTGTATAGATTAATAACATTGAATACCTGCGCAATATGAAACCATTGCAGAATCATCAACGTGGACTGTAGAATTATTTTGACGAGTTCCACCTTTTACTAACATTGCTGTTGTTTGGTTAATTCGAGAGATAGTTGCTTTTTTGAGTTTCATCTTTTGTAAATACTTTACCTTCATAAATAAGTTTTTTAGTTAGATTATAAAATGAAAGATAGCTTATTTAAACGCTATTATATTAAGGTTTGAGTGTGTAAAAACCTCAAATTACTTAATTTGAGGCATTATTTTCGGCAGTCTCTTCTAGATTCTTTATATAATAAGACGGATACAATTTTGTAGATGCTTTAAAGTATTTTGTAAACGAATTTGTGCTTTTATAACCTATTTCTTCAGCAATATGCTTAATGGAATACTTGCGAAATTTCGGATCTTCTTTTAAGCGCTTTAATACATATTGAATTCGCAAATCATTCAGATATTCATAAAACTTTTTCTCTTTATATTTATGGATGATTTTAGATAAATAGTTTGTGTTTGTTTTTACTTTTTTTGCAAGACTTTGTAATGTACAATTGCTATTTAGGAAAAATAATGATTCTTCCAGTTTGTCCAAACGTTCTAAAATCGCTTCTACTTTTTTGTCTTCAATAGTAAAATTAGGTGCTGGTTTTTCTACTTTTTTAGTGTCTACTTTCGTTACTAATTGTTCAAAAATAACTTTATTCTGCTTTTTTGCTTTTAAAAACCTCCAAACGAAATAACTACACAATGCTACTAAAAAAACACTAAATATTATTACATAAATAAGCCTGTTTTTTAATTGAGAAGCCAAGGAAGAGAGGTCATTATTTTCTTTTTGTACAGTTTCGTACAATTCTTTAATCACTGCTATATCATTACCCTCGTTCGCATCTCTTAATTTTAAATATTTAGAAGTGTAGTCCAAATACGAATTACGTTTATCTGTGAGTTCATAAGCTTTAGATAGTGTAAGATAAGTGCCTAATAATTCTGGAGGATTAAACGTTACGCTCTTTTTGAGGTTTTTTTCATCAACAATGGTTTCAACATTTTTCAAGAAAATAATTGCCTCATTATACTTTTTTAATTCAAAATACGATTTACCAATATAGTAGTATATTTCAGTGAGTCGATTTTGATTATTCAATCCTTTTGTAATTTTTTCTGCTTTTTTTAAATAGTCAATAGCAGTTTCAAAATTCCCTTTAATAAAATGTGCAATTCCGATATCAATATAAAAATAACTCACACCTTCTATGTCATTGATGGCCAAACTTTTTTGCAATCCTATCTCTGAATATTTATGTGTAGAATCGGGTTGCTGCAAACGTAAATAAGTGCCACCAATTCCCATATATGCATTGATGAGAATCATTTTATTTTCAAAACTATGTTGTTCGGCCAAACTTGCATTACTTTTATATATGGAAAGTGCTTCTTCATAAAACCCCATGCGTCTTTTAATCTTGGCAATATTGGCTTGTGCCGCGACTTCAAATTCAACGGCATTTTTTTGTTTTGCAATATCTAGTGCATTGAGATAATTTGCCAATGCTTCTTTATTATCGCCTAGATATATAATGGCGTTTCCTTTAGTCAGATAAACTTCGGCTAAAAAAAGCTGATTTTTTAATGCTTTGGCAGTTACAATAGCTGAATCACAATGTTTAATGGCTTCTTCATAATTGCCTAGAATGTTTTCAATTTTACAACATTGTGCATACGCATTGAAAAGGTGAATGCTATCTTGTTCTTTTTTGCTTTTAGTAACTAAAATTTGAGCATATTTTTTCGAAAGCTCAGGATTAGAATATTTGTGCTGAATGATGAAATCAAAAATTTCTTTAGAAGAGGCATCTTCTGGCATTTCTTGAGAAAAAACATTTGAAAATGCGAATACGAAAACAATAAAACTCCAAAATGTAACCATCTTTCGCATCATAAAACCCGTTTAAAAAATCAAGAATGTTAAAAATAATAATAATTAAATATATTCATCTTGTTTTGTAAACTTTCTATATAAAAAAAGCCTCTCAAATGAGAAGCTTTTTAAGTATATGTAAATTGTAATTTATTGACAGTTCGTTTGATTTCCTGTAAGACACAAAGGACCAGTTTGCCCACCAGTTTCTCCACAATTAAAGAAACAAGATTTTGTAGGTGTTTGCCATGGTAATCCACTAGTTCCACCTTTTAGCATATCTTCTGTCAATTGACTTACATGCTTTTTATTTAATGATAATTTTCTAAGTTGTTTTTTCATTATTGTATATTTTGAGTTAATTATAGTTACTGAAATTAGAAAAAGAAAGACTTGCATTTAAGACAAATAAGCTTTCAAAATTACCATTTAAGTATATGTAAATTGTATTTTATTGACAGTTCGTTTGATTTCCTGTAAGACACAAAGGACCTGTTTGTCCACCAGTTTCTCCGCAATTAAAGAAACAAGATTGTGTAGGTGTTTGCCATGGTAATCCACTAGTTCCACCTTTCAGCATATCTTCTGTCAATTGACTTACATGCTTTTTATTTAATGATAATTTTCTAAGTTGTTTTTTCATAATAGTTCTTCTGATTTATATTTTTATTACGCTGGCATGCCACTACCGCCACTGTAAATTCGAGTTGTCAAGAATGTTGGACATGGATCCATTGTACAATTTGTGTCATGGCACATATTTCCTCCTCTTACTTTATTTGTGCTTTTGGGAGTAATTGCAGAAATAACTTCCTTTTTAAAAACAAGTTTGTCAAAAGTAAACTCTTTGTTTAAACTTTTTTTCTTCATAATTATAAGTTTTGTGATTTGTTAATTGATGTCAAGATAGACAACAAATTCCCCTATAAATACGAGTATTTCCGTAGAAACATAAATATTTTACGATTTTGCGCACAAAAAAACCAGAAGTCAGACTTCTGGTTTTTGTAATTTTAAACGGTATAAATTAGTTAGGCTGACATGTTGTTTTCGCAATGTTGTTTTCCTTGGCAAAAGGTAAGATCGACAGAGACAAAGAGGTCATCGCTATCTGGACGAGTTCCACCTTTTAATGCTTGCAAATGATTCGCTTGCATATTAGCAATTAAACGCTTTCTCAAATGCATCGTGTTTAAGTTCTTTTTCTTCATAAGAAATTATTTAAGTTATTTATTCATCATGGAAAATACTATAATTTTATACCTTAAATTGTAAGAATGTGCCTGTCATAGCTCAAATTTATAAATTTGAGTCATCATTTTTTTCTTTTTCATTAAGGTTTTGAATGTAATAAGAAGGATATAATTTAGTATGAGCCTTAAAGTGTTTTGTAAAAGAATTGGTGCTTTTATACCCTATTTCTTCTGCAATATTTTTGATTGCATATTTCCTAAATTTAGGATCTTCTTTGAGTCGCTTAACTACATATTGAATGCGAAGTTCATTAATATATTCAGTAAACTTTTTTTGTTTGTGTGTTCCAATAATTTTAGATAAATAACTGGTGTTGGTTTTTATTTTCTTGGCTACATTTTGTAGAGTGCAATTGCTATTTAAAAAATACAAAGCATCTTCAAGTTTGTCCAAACGAGTTAAAATTTCCTGTACTTTTTCATCTTGGATAGTCACATCTTTTTTCTTCTTCTGGTGACTTTCAGCTTCTATTTTTTGCATCAATTGTTCAAAAATGAGCTTATTTTTTTTGCGTAAGTTGACAAATTTCCAAATAAAAACGAGACAACAAATTAGTACAATACCAGCAGCGAAAGAAATGACTTTTACAGTACCTTTCAGACGAGATTCAGAAGAAGTTAATTGTTTGTTTTCTTTATTGGCATTATCTAATAAAGATTCATATACATTAGTACGATCTACATCTTTTAGCTTGTCTAAAGCTTTATAATGTTCGAAGCTAGCATTGGATTTTTCAATATCACCTTGTTGTTTATAAACATCTGCCAGTGTTTCGTGGGTTTTTAATAAAATATGCGGATTGAATTTAAGCGCATTTTTGTTTTTATTTTCTTGTGAAATAGTTTCTTTAGTGCGCTCCAAAAATTGAATAGCTTTATCATAAGACTCTAAACCTACATAGGATTTCCCTATATAATAATACACTTCAACCAAGCGCTTTTTATTCTTTAAATCTAATGTAATGGTTTTTGCTTTTTGTAAATATTCAATAGCTTTTTCAAAATCGCTTTTCATGTAATATGCAATTCCCATATCAATATAAAAATAGCTTTCTCCTTCTGCGTCATTGTTTTGAGAAGCAAAGGCAAGTCCAGGTTTTGCATACACAAGCGTAGAATCAGGTTGTAATAAAGTTAAAAAAGTTCCAGTAAGTCCTAAATAGGTGTTAATTCCAATAGTTTCTTTTTCTAATCTATGTTCATGACACAATTTGAAGTTTTCTTGAAACATTTTTAAGGCTTCTTTATTAAAATGTACATTGCGTTTTATTTTGGCAATATTAGCACGTGCCATGATTTGATTCCGAATGTGTTTGCTTTTCTTTGCGTAGTCTAACGCTTGTAAATAATGCTTTAAAGCTTCATCATCATCACCAAGATATACATGTACATTTCCTTTGGTCACAAGTGCTTTAGATAAAAATATATTGCTTTCAGATTTTTTTGCGGCAATAACGGCTTGTTCTGCAAATTGAAGTCCAGTTTTATGATCACCTTGAATGTTGGCAATTCGTGCCAATTGATAATAAGCTTTAAATATAAATTCTAAATTGTTTTCAACTTCACTTCTTTGTAAAAGTGTTTCTGCATTTATATGTGCTCCTTTTGGATCAGAAAATTTTTGCTGTAAGATGTGTTCATATAGTGCTGCTAAAGAAGCATCTTTTGATAATTCTTGCGCATGCGCACAAATAGTTAGTGTGAAACAAAGAAAACATGTTAAAAATCTGGAAAGCAAGAATTTCATAAATGGCGATAACGTCTGGGCTTGTTCTACGATATAAAAAGCATTTAAAAACTATGGTTGGTGATGTTTAATCAAGTCTTTAAAGAAAAATACTTTACCGTTAAAATTACTAATAATTCAAGCAAGAATAGAAGGTTCTGCCTTTTTTTTAATAAAACAGAAAAGCAATGCATAATCTCATACAGAGACGCACTGCTTTTCAAAACAAACTTTACGTTGATAAATTATTTCTGCATTTTCGCAAGCATGCTTTTTGCATTTTTGTCGTTCGCATCCATTGCTAATACTTTTGTATAATATTTTGTAGCTTTTTTAAAATCTTTTGTTGTAAAATAGGCTTCTGCTAAACTGTCATAACCATTTTTATTGCTTGGAAATAATTGAGTATTCATGTTGAAAACTGTAATTGCCTTTTCATATTTCTTCGCCCGAAGCAACACATAACCATAGGTGTTTAGTTCTTTTAAACTTTTAGAATAGGGTTGTAATTTTTTAATGACTTTTTCTTGATTTTCAGCCACATAATCAGCTCCTTTTTTCTCAAACAATTTATGTAATTCTGTTACGACTTGATAGTTGTGTTCGTATGATTTTTTTCTGCAAATTTGAAGCAAATCGGCCTCTAGACTTTCCACAGCATGTTCTACGATACGTCCAACTTCTTTTCCACGTTTGTTGTACACAATAAAGGTTGGTACACGATGAATGTTCAAGCCTTTTTCTTCGCCATTTGGTCCCTGTTTGTAACTTGTTCGCGCATTATTGACACCAATGATGCGCAACTTTTCTTCAGGGAAATTGGCAGCTTCAAGGAGTTTCATAAACTTTGGAACTTCACGTTTGCTATCGCCACACCAAGTGCCCATAAAAATGGTGATGTTGTATTTTTTGAGTTTTCTTTTGAGTTTTTTAATGATTGCTGCATCCGGTTCATAAGCTTCATAATTCTTAGAAAACCACGAGTTAAAAGAATTTGAGGTAAAACCTTCTTTGGTAATTTGACCCAATAACATGTCACGACCGCGTGCATCTTTTGTCAACTGATTGACCGATTGCGATATTGAAAATTGACACACAAAAAGCATCAATAGGAAAGTAAAGAATTTGTTCATTTTCTGGTTGATTTTGTTTGATGCTTCAAAACTCCATCTAACCCAAAAAGAAAACCAATAAAATGTACACAATGCACAAATCTATTCACAAAAAGCAATCTTTTAAAACCTGTATTTCTTTGCTCGTAAATCGAAGTTTGTACAACAAAGCCTGTATTTTATCCGTATATATTTGACGATTTTTAGCTTTCTTAGTACTTTGAACGTTTATAAAAAAGAGGAAATGAACTTTTTCAACTACAAAATCTCTAAAATCCTGATTCACATTCTGTTTTGGGCATTGTTCATATTTGTCTCTCTATTTTACTTTTCAGATTATTATTGGACCGAAAATCCGTTTCTACAATATTTATCCATTTTAGTCATCATCGTATATACAAACGATTTTGTCTTGTTGCCTTTTTTTGAGAAGAAAAAATGGTATACTATCTATATTTTAATCATTACCGCCATCAGTTTTTTGGCAACACAATTGTATTGTAATGTCTTTGCAGAATGTGGTTGCAGCGTTGCAAAATGCTTATCAGATTATGTGTGGCAAACGATTGTGCCAATTATCTTTTTCTCCTTTATTTGGATGTTGTTTCGCTATTTAGAAAAGAAAGATGAAGTAGAAAGTATCAAGCAGAAACATACAGAAATGGAGTTGAAATTCTTGAAATCACAGATAAATCCGCATGTATTGTTCAACAATTTAAATACAATCTATTCGTATTCATTAGAAAAACCGGTACAAGTTCCTGAGTTGATTTTAATGTTGTCTAATAATTTAAAACATGTGTTGTATGAAAGCAATGCAACCTTTGTTCCGCTTGAAAAAGAGCTTACATTTATAGATAATTATATTAAATTTCAAGAAATTCGAACGGAAGGCATTAAAACAATTACCTACCAAAAAAATATCTTTCAATACAATTATACAATTGCGCCTTTGTTGCTCATTACGATGATTGAAAATGCATTTAAACACAGTACCATGAATACCAATATAGAGATCAATATTGCAGTGGAAAATGATGTGTTAACATGTGTTTGTACAAATGAATTTGATGCAACAAAAGCTATTAGCAGCGACCAAATAGGATTGCAAAACCTACAGAAACGCTTGGAATTGATTTATAAAGATAAATACGAATTAAATATTACTACGAAAGGAATGTATTGCGTAACCCTAAAACTACAATTGACATGAAACATCCATTATTAAATTTTAATCATATATTATAAATGGTTATTTTGGATGTTCCATCTGACAGATAAAAAATAATAACTACAAACTGATGAACTGTATCATTATAGAAGATGAAATTCCTGCGCAACGTATTCTCAAAAGTTATATTGACAAAGTATCGTATTTGGAGTTGGTAGGAACGTTTAATGCTGCTTTAAATGCTTACGATATACTGAATGCGGAACCAATTGATTTGATTTTTTTAGATATCAATTTGCCTGATATTTCGGGTTTGAGTTTTTTGCGAACGCTTAAAAATCCGCCAACAATTATTATGACGACTGCATATCCTGATTATGCTGTGGAAAGCTTTGAATTTGAAACGATTATTGACTATTTGGTCAAGCCTTTTTCTTTGGAACGTTTCCTAAAAGCCATTCAAAAAACACAACGAATTCAAACTAAAATTGTTGAAAAAGAAGTGGAAAAACCAAGTTCAGACACCTTGTTCTTAAATGTAGATAAGACGTTTCATAAAATTCAGTTTCAAGAAATATTTTATGTCGAATCAGAGCGCAATTATTTGACTTTAGTTAGCAAACAACAAAAACTATCGTTCATTGGAACTTTGCGTACCTGGAAAGAGAAACTGCCTGAGCAACAATTCATTCAAATTCACAAATCTTTTGTAATCAATAAAGATCACGTCGATAAAATCTCTGGAAATGAAGTCTACATTCACGACAAGCGTATTCCTATTGGCAGGACCTTTAAAGCAAAACTTTTTGAAGTATTGGATATTCATGGAAAATAAGTGGTAACTTTACACTGCTGTTTTTTCAATACAATTATGTTGAAGAAACAGACATCATTTACCAACAATACCTACACAACTCATGGAAAGCCAAGAACTAAAAGTAGCACTTGTCCAAACCAATCTCATCTGGGAACATCCTGTGCAAAATCGAGCGCAATTGTCAGAAAAAATAAATGCCATTACAGAAGCTGTTGATATTATTGTATTGCCCGAAATGTTTACTTCTGGCTTTACGATGAATCCGGAAGCTGTAGCAGAAACGATGGATGGAGAAAGTATTGCTTGGTTACAAAAACTAGCGAAAGCTAAAAATGCGGCTATTACAGGAAGTTTGGTTATTTCAGAAAATGGAAATCATTACAATCGTTCGGTATTTGTACAACCTTCTGGAGTCATTGAAACCTATGACAAAAAGCATACGTTTACATTAGCAGGCGAACATACCGTATACAAAGCTGGAACTGAGAAAACAATCATTCATTATAAAGGCTGGAAAATTTGCTCGCTTATTTGTTATGATTTGCGTTTCCCTGTTTGGGCACGAAATGTAGAAGATTATGACGTATTGTTATATGTTGCCAATTGGCCAAAACCTCGTGTTAGCGCTTGGGATGCATTGTTAGAAGCACGCGCCATTGAAAATATGAGCTATTGTATTGGTGTGAATAGAGTAGGACTCGATGCAAATTCTTTGGAATACTGCGGACATTCAGCAGCGTATGATGTATTAGGAAAACAACTCACCAATATTGCTCCAAACAAAGAAGAAACAGCAATTGTAACTTTAACCAAAGAACATATAGCTACGTATAGAAACAAGCTGAAATTCTTGAATGATAAAGATGCGTTTACGCTACATTCATAAGAAATCAACAGAAACCAACATTCAACAGATCATTAAAATTTTAATTTAAAAAAACACTCATGGCGGAATTAATTGACTCGTTTGACATGTATGGTGATTTCGACAAGAACTCGTATTACATTATATGTTTTGATAAAATAGCTTCTATTCTGAGCTTTAAAACACCACTTGAAGAAACTAAAAAGAACATAGAAACGGCTATTGAAACCATTGACCTTGAGTCGCATGATTTAGAAGTTGTTTTTAAAAGTTGGAATACAGAAGATGCTAAAAATGCCGATTTTTCTAAAGATTTTCCATATCAATACTTTCTAAAAAGCACTTCAAAAAAACTGCTTGTTTGGATTGCATTAGAACATCATGAGCTCAATGTTGAGTTTTATTATGATAATTTGGATGAAGCACTTGAAAAATGGGTTATTGAAGCCAATCATACCTTAAGAACTACTTTTGGATTGGATCGAAAGTCTGTATTCAAAGTATTATCAAGAGACAGAAATAGCTTTTTTACGGAAGATGTGCGAACGGCAGATTTTGATTGTGATATTAAAACCATGTATAACGATGATTTTATTCCTGTAAATGAAACTATTGAAGCGTCGTTAGCGGTTGAAAAAGCAGGACTTATTTTATTGCACGGAGTTCCTGGAACGGGGAAAACATCGTATATAAAAAGTCTCATTACCAAACATCCTACAAAGAACTTTATCTTTATTCAGAACGAGTTTGTCAATGAGTTACTACATCCTGATTTTATTTCATTCTTACTAAAAAATCAAAACTCTATCTTAATTATTGAAGATGCAGAAAAAGTGTTGACAAGTAGAGAACAAAAGAATGAAAACTCTGTGGTTTCTACCATTTTACAACTTACAGACGGACTTTTTAGTGATTATTTAAACATAAAAATTATTTGTACATTCAACACAAGTATGAATAAGATTGATACTGCTTTGTTGCGAAAAGGACGTATGATTGCCTATTATGAATTTAAAGCACTTGAAAAAGAAAAAGCAAACATGTTGCTCAGCAAGCTTGAGCATGAAGCAACAGACAAACCATTGACCTTAGCAGATATTTTTAACTATCAAAATAGAAGTTTCAAACCGACAGAAAAAAGACCGATAGGATTTTAATTTTATATTCTTATAAACGTTAAAGCGTGTTTGTTGCTTTAACGTAAGTTTGAGATAGCTATTATGTTATATGTTTAGTTTGCAAAAGTTTACAATGAGTGTCAAATCGAGCGCAGTCGAGATTCAATTGAAAATTTAGTTTTTCTAGAGTTCTCGTGAGCTACGCTTTGTGTCTACGATAATACTCGAACTCACATACACTATTTCAAATTCTTCAAATCTTCTATAACATCCCAATTGGCTCTAATTTCCACTTTTTTCGGGAAGTATTTTACAGTTTCCGGTTGTATGTTTTTTAGATAATTTCCAGTATCCCATTTTCCGTTTTTATTCGTGTCATAGATCACACGGAAATACACAAATTGCGGATCGATATAAGGAAAGTTATAAGAAGCTTTTGGCTCCGTAGCGTATTGTTCAGCAATCAATTCGAGCTTTTCATTAACAACTTGAATCAATACAGGGTATTCTGGACCATTATACGTAAGTTGAATGTTTCCGTAATCTTTATTTTCTTTGGTAATTAATTTGTAATTCAATGTATCATTTACTTCACCATAAAAATCGGTAATTGCTTTTGGTAATATTTGAATACTGTATTGTTGATTTTCTTTCTTATCAAAAAACACATCCAAACTATTATTCTTTTCATTCAGCTTGGTTGTAAACTTTACAGGAATAGAATCTTTATTTTGAATGGAAATTGTATTTTCATCAATGGCCGTAATGGGCGTGTTCGACGCTATTTTGAAATCGCCGTTTGGCGGAATATTTCCTCGGTAATTCACAGATAAATTCATAGAATCTTTTTCCATGTCTTTGATCTTAACAGTAAAATCTTGAGTATAAGCGCCTTTGGAAACCGTAAATAATAACGAATCGGTTTCAGGTTTTAAATTTTCAAACCAATAACGCAAGGTATCTTTTTCTGGATGACGTGTTGTTTTGAATTTAAAATTCTCAGGAACTTCAGAGTTGATGGTAACTTTCATACTATCTACAGGTCCTTCGTGTCCAAAAGCAATCATATTTTTAGAAATTTGTGCCGGACGCGTTGCTTTAAATGCTGGAATTTCCTTAAACAAAGTAATCGTATAAAACGAATCTGTTGGCACAGTAACTTCTTGTTCAACATACCCAATTTTGTCCGTTAACGGATCGAAAAAATAGTTGCTGGCTTTATCCTTAAGTGCCACCATTTTATATTTTCCTGCACGTAAATTAGAAAGCTTAAACTCTGTCAAACTATCTAAAGTATTGGTAATATAGGTTGGCGTCTTTTTATATATAGTAGAGTCATTATACGTAGAATCAATCTCATACAACATTACAGAAACGAATTTTTCTGGTTTTCTATCCAATGCATCTTTGATGGTTCCAGTAACTTCTAAAGAGTCAATATACGAGCCTGTTGAAAATACATACTTAAAATAATCGTATGGATTTTCCTCGTTATTATCAACAATACTTTGTCCAAAATTAAACGAATAGGTTGTATTGGGTTGAAGCGTATCAAGAATTTGAATATCAATATACTTACTAGAACTTCCTTGCGGGAATATAACATAACCACCTTCTTTGATTGGCGGAGAAATAATCAACTGTTTCTGAATATTTTTGACTTTAATATATTCGTCAAAATAAATACGAATTCGTTTTTCGTCAAAATTTGTGCTGAATTCTTCAGGTTGTGCCTTCACCATTTTTGGTGGAGTTTTATCAGGTTCGCCGCCTGTTGGAAAACCACGCTTGGCGCAATTGAACAATGATAAAAGAATCAAAGTCACCAAAGAAAAATATATAAAACGTTGTTTCATTAACTGATATAAAATAATGCGCTACAAATAAACTAATTATTTTTGGTACTGACGAACGTTTTAACTTGCTATTGACATAGTTGCTACACTAATTTTAATATTTGGTATTTTTTGAAGCGCTAATGCACAAGCTTCCAAGGTGGCTCCTGTGGTAATAATATCGTCTACTAATAAAATGTGTTTTCCAGCTAATTTTGTGATATCTGTAACTTCAAAAGAATGTTGTGCAGTTAACCAACGAGCAGCACGTTTTTTAAAAGCCTGTGTCTTTATATTATTTACTTTAATTAGAATGTCTGCGGCATATTCAGCGTCCAAATGCATGGCAAGTTGTTTCCCAAAAGTGGTTACTTGATTGTATCCGCGTGTACGCAATCGTTTCTTGTGTAATGGAACAGGAATGATGTAGTCAATATCAGTGTATGCAGTCTCTTGCGTAAGTCTTTCACCAAGCATTTTTCCTAGAAAATCGCCAATTTCTTGTCTGCCTTTATATTTTAATTGATGTATGAGTTGTTGTACTATTCCATTTTTCTTGTAGTGAAGCAAAGCTGTTGCATTTTCAATTTGAACCCGACCATAAAATGTATGTATTACAGGATTTTCTGTATGTTTATGAAATTCTGTAAAGGGTAAATTATGCAAACATTTCGTACAAATATGCTGTTCTTGATGCATCAATTTGTCAGAACAGGCCAAGCAAGTTGTTGGAAAGAAGGAAGAAAGAATATTATTTAATATATTTGCCACACTTAAACGTTAAAATTTTAACATTTTTGATTTAAAAGTACTACTTTTTTATGAGTGGAGCCACAAAAGATACAATTCAAAAAATACTATTAATTGCACTTGCTGCAATGACTGTATCTATGGTCTGTATTTCCGTGTACAACCAAAACAATAACAATAAAGAGAAAAATGAGTACTTAGATAATGAGAAATCGCTTGTAAAAGAAGAATTGAAGGAAATCATTAAGAATTGCGATCACTTATTGAAAGAACACAAATTAAATTCTGCAGAAGTAAACTCAGAAAAAGCAAAAGCAAAAGAACTGCTCGATAATATAGAACATACGGTACTTGATTATAATTCTATTACAGAATACAGAAAAAAAATGTTAGCACTGCGAAAAAGCAACCTTCATTTGCAGCAAAAACTTCACGATGGCATGTCGCCAACCAAAATGAATACTAGTTTTTAATCATCACCAACATATTTTCAATTAGACTGTGAAAAAGTAAAAGATTCACACAAAAAACATCTTATTCTCTGAATAATTTCTTTACTTCGCGGTATATTCTAAAAACGAACACTAAGTATTAAAATTTCCTCGATTGGATCGGTTAAAATTTTTCAGAGAAGCTATACGCGACATTAAAACCTCAGGAACAATTGTTCCTAGCTCACGTTTTTTAACGAGACGAATGGTGAAAAACATAGATTTTGATAATGTAAAAGTAATTGTCGAGTTTGGCCCTGGAAATGGAATCATCACCAAAGAAATTTTAAAAAGAATACAACCGCAAACCAAGTTAATTGCTTTCGAAATCAACGAAAGGTTTTTTCAATCCCTAGAAAAAATAAAGCATTCACAACTTATTATTGAAAAAGTATCTGCCGAAGACATCGCAGAAGTTTTGCAAAAACACGGTTTTAACAAGGCAGATTGTGTCGTTTCTAGCTTACCATTTACCAATATTCCTACTGAAATTAGCGATCGTATTTTAAAAAATGCTTACGATGCTATGATTGATAATGGCTTGTTTGTTCAATTCCAATACAGTCTTACATACTACAAAAAACTCAAGAAAGTTTTCAATGATAAAGTCAAGTTATCGTTCGAACTTTTCAACATTCCGCCTGCTTTTGTTTACAACGCTAAAAAATAGCTTGTAGCTCATATACAAACGTTTTATATTTGCGGCATGGCAAAACAAGATGACCAATTTAAGAAAGTAGTATCGCACGCAAAAGAGTACGGTTATATATTTCAGTCGAGTGAAATTTATGACGGGTTAAGTGCAGTATACGATTATGCTCAAAATGGAGCAGAGTTAAAGAAGAATATACGCGACTATTGGTGGAAAGCAATGGTGCAAATGCATGAGAATATTGTAGGAATTGATGCTGCAATTTTAATGCATCCAACGACTTGGAAAGCTTCGGGCCATGTAGATGCGTTTAATGATCCTCTTATTGATAACAAAGATTCAAAGAAGCGTTACCGCGCCGATGTACTGGTAGAAGATCACAGAGAAAAAATTGTTCAAAAAATAAATAAAGACATCACAAAAGCTAAAAAACGTTTTGGAGATGCTTTTAATGAAGAAGAATTTCGCTCTACGAATCAAAATGTGCTACGCAGACAAAAGCAAATTGATGAAATAAGCAACGAACTGGCACGTGTTCAGGAAGAAAATGATTTAGAAGGATTCAAGCAGCTTATTGAAGATTTAGGAATTGTAGATCCAGTTTCTGGTTCAAAGAATTGGACAGAAGTGAAGCAGTTCAACTTAATGTTTGGTACGCAATTAGGTGCTTCCGCAGATAGTTCAACCAAAGTATATTTACGACCAGAAACGGCACAAGGTATTTTTGTGAATTTCTTGAATGTGCAAAAAACAGGTCGAATGAAAATTCCGTTCGGAATTGCACAAACAGGAAAAGCATTTCGTAATGAAATTGTAGCACGTCAGTTTATCTTTAGACAACGTGAGTTTGAACAAATGGAAATGCAATTCTTTGTAAAACCAGGAACGCAAAAAGAATGGTATGAGAAATGGAAAGAAAACCGTTTAAAATGGCACTTGTCATTAGGAATGGGTGAAGAGAATTACCGTTTTCACGATCACGATAAACTAGCACATTATGCAGATGCAGCTGCAGATATTGAATTTAATTTCCCGTTTGGTTTCAAAGAATTGGAAGGAATTCATTCACGTACGGACTTCGATTTAAGTCAGCACGAAGAATTCTCTGGAAAAAAATTGAAATATTATGACAATGAAAGTAAAGAACACTATACTCCATATGTAGTGGAAACTTCCATAGGTTTAGATCGTATGTTTTTGGCAGTTTTCTCAAACTCTTTAGTAGAAGAAACATTGCCAGACGGAACTACACGAACAGTATTGCGTTTACCAGTCGTTTTAGCACCAACTAAAGCAGCCGTTTTACCTTTAGTAGAAAAAGATGGTTTGCCAGAAGTTGCCCGTAAAATTATGGATGATTTAAAATGGGATTTTAATGTAGCTTATGAAGAAGGTAAAGATTCAATTGGACGTCGTTACCGTAGACAAGATGCAGCGGGAACGCCATTCTGTATTACTATTGATCATGAGACGTTAGAAGACAATACCGTTACCATTCGTCATAGAGATACGATGGAACAACAACGTGTAAAAATAGAAGATATACGTAGTATTATCAGCAAAGAAGTTGATATGCGTACATGGTTGATGAACATGTAGCATACACAACTAAAAATATAGAAAAAGCAATACAACTCGTATTGCTTTTTTTTATGCACTATTTTCTGAAAATTACTTCGGCCAATAAGATTTTCCACTCTCATCAATACTTTTTACCTATTTGCCTAATATTTTTGTAAGTTTCTATTTACAAAAAACTATGTGGGTTAGAATTTGCATTAAGATGTGATATTTATATTGCTGAAAAACAATTGATTAGCGTCTGGAAGAAGGCTCCATAAATGATAGCTGTATTTATAAAAGCCATGTTGTGTATTTATAAATGTAATAAATAGATGTTTTTTATTGTAATAATTATACTATTAATTAGCGGTGTGATTTTGTTGCAACATGATTACAGAAGGGTTTAGGGTAAATCCTTTTTTAACCATTAAATCATATTAATAATGAAAAAAATCAAAATGTATTTAGGAATGCTTTTAATAGCAGCCTTAACAATTACGAGTTGTCAAACTGACTCGGTAAGCGAAATCCCAGAGGAGCAAGCAGATGCTGAAATAGCAAAGCGAGCAAGTCAAGAAAGTATAACAAATGTAAAACACAATTATACTTACAATGGAGAAAGTTTTAGTATCGTTTACACTTTAAATAATGAATCTGGGGAAGTATTAGATACTTCTGGAGATTTAGAGCGAGCTCAAAGTCTTGTTTCGGCAGACCGAGAACCACAAGCTGTTTTATATACAGACCTTGAAGAGTATTCAGAATCGAACGCTGATGCTGCTGCACCAAGTGAAGTAGTAATAGAGGTTAAATTATATGATTCTGTTGAGGAAATGGAATCTGATGTAGAGCGTCTTGCAGAAACTCGTATTCCGTCTACGGAAGGAAGTGACCAAGTTGCTGGAGCAGAAGGACCATGTATTAGTTTTAGTGGAGCTGGAAATGGTAATTTCTATTTCTACAAGCATGCATACTACAGTACTGAAATGACAGGCTTAAGAAGAACAAATCGTCGTTACTTCTGGAATCATTGGGTTGGATCTACGTACAATGATCAAATGTCTTCATTGATTTCATTGAAGCCTTACTACCAAAGAGTATATACTATTTTATATGAGCACTCTTGTTTCAATGGAAGAGCTATCGGATTCTATGCAGGTCCAGGTAACTACGGATTTGGAATTAGAAACTTAAAATGGTACAGACTTAGATGGTGGAGAAGTTGGAACGATCAAGTTTCTTCAATAAAAGGATACGCTTGGTAGACTTTTAAATATTTTTAGAAAAAACGGTTAATCATAATACAAAGCCTATTGATACGTCAATAGGCTTTGTTATTTTTATAAACGATCTAAATGTGTTGGATTAAAATCTATATCCTAATGAAATTCCTCCTCTAAAAGTGAATTCTGGAGAATTATCATCCAATCCTAAGTTTCGTCCGCCACCAAGTGAGAATTCTAGCATAAAGCCTCTTTTGTTCACCCATTTTTTTCCAATGGCTAATCCTAAAGCTGCATCAAAATATTCCTCATTCAAATTGTCAGGATTGTCACCTGAAGCAAATTTTGAAAATACTTCGGCAAATAAACCTTTGGCTCCAAAATCTTCTTTATTAAAGAAATAGAATCTAAAAAATGGTGTCACGGCAAATTTTTCATAGTATGCAGCATTATCTTCTTTAGGATCTCTAAAGTTTGCAAAAACAGAAACTCCATATCCGATAGAACTGTCGTTTACACGCTCATAACTAACATCTAATGCAGAGAAAAAAGCGGCATCAAATACGTCTAACTTGATTTCACTTTTGCGATCACCAACGCCAAATTGGTCGTCTGAATTCATGTCTTGTGCGCTTGCTAAAAATCCTGTAAAAAGGAATACTACGAGTAATTTAATAGTAAAGTTGTTTTTCATAATTAACGGTTTTGTTCTTGTATGTTGCTTTCTTTAACAACAATTGTACCACTAATAGATGTGAAAAATTAAAAAGGTTGCGTTTTTATTTAGAATAAATTAAAATAAAGTTCGACTCGTGATTGTGAAGTTGTATGTAAATATTTGTAAGATAATGATTTATGTGAATCTTCTAATTGCTAGAAAAATGCTTTTAATTGAACGTTTCCTGTGTGAATTGTTTGTGAAGTTTCACTTTTTCTACCAAAATAAGAAAGATTTAAATCTAAAAACTTGGTCAATTTCTTCTGAATTAAAATATTCCAAGTGAAGTTGGTGCCAGGTTGCAAACCTTCTAACATTTGATACCCGACCGGCGAAAAAGCATTTCCTGAAAAGTTATTCTGAAAGTAATTAAACTCACCATTTAATGCAATTTTTTGCTGATTGCTATACGCAAATGAAATACCAACTTTTTGTTGTGTTAAGGTTTCAGCATCACCCACAATATTTTCTTTATTCTCATATTTATAAAACACACTAAAACGACTATTTCGACTGAATAAGTATGAAAGTGTTGGTTCTACTTTAAAAAGATTGATCTCGAAGTTTTTATTTAGAAAGTTCTCGGAGATACTTTCTGTTTTTCCAGTACTACTAATAAGATCTGTGAGCCAGAATTTGCCAATTTTATGTGTAAACTGCAATTGATGAGAAGTATTGATATTTTCCTGTGAACCTATAGAAAGTAAGTTTTTCGATTTGGCATTCAAATACGTGTACGAAGTGGTGTATTTCTGCTTTCCACGATTGAAAAAGAGCGCATTCCGCAAGGTTTGACTCAAGCCTAATACATTGTCACCTTCTTCATTATCGAACGGATTGAAATTGAAATTATCATTTTCACGACGAATCTTTCTATCTATTAAAAATGATGCTTGATTGTAAAAATGCGATATAAATTTCTTGAAACCTTTTGCATTGCTTGTATTCCACTGTGTTGGATTGAAGGTAACAACTTGACTAAATTTGTTTTGATGAGTTTTGATGAAAACCTGATTTGGTAGTAACACTCGTACATAAATAGCTTCATCGGGAAATTGCGCGAGTTCAAATTCGTTTAATTCTTGAATGCCGTTGTCGTTATAATCATTCCAAGTGTACACACCTTGTCCTTGATCTACTTGTACATAGGTAAATTCTTGTTGCGGCAACGTTCCAGAATTGGTTTCGTAAACGGTATTCAACGTCACAATTTTATTGAACAATCGCTGCTGATATACCAAACGCGAATTCAATGATTGCTCGTCTTCCAAGTCTTCATCTTCCTGATTTAAAGTTCTGTAATTGACAAATAAGGACAGTTGCGTATTTTCATTCTGAATTAATCGCGACTTTAAAAAGTACGTGTTTGAAGTGTTTACACGCTGCAAAAGGTTGTTGCGTAAACTATCATTCACACGATAAGTATAACCAACTTCCGCATGAATTTTCAAGCTATCACCAACACCAATAAATCCTGTATAGGCTTTAAATCGTTGGCTTAAAGGTGTAAAAGATTCAGAGGCAATTTCTTTTTGTTCATTGCTTTCCAAATCTACGCGAGCGCCAATCCAACTTTTGTCAAAACTATATACAGAACGTGCAAACAAACGTAAAAAATCAGAAGTTGTCGTAGCAGTTTCGTTGGTTAAATAACTTCCGTTAGACTGTAATTGTAGTTTGCCAAACTTTAAATTGGATTGCAATACGTGTCGGTTTCCAGTAGCATTATTTTTAAAGTCTAAATATTCAAAACGATATTGAGCTGTGCCATTTTCTTTGTTAGAAAAGTCTAAACCTGTGCTTAAAAACTGCTGATTTCCTATGTTATTGATCGTATTATCTAAGTTCCAATCACGATTAAATTCAATAGAATACAAGCGTTCAATAGTTTGGAATTTTTCATCGATATAATTGAAATCTGCAAAACTTTGTACTTTCCATTTCTTGTCTAACAATTGCTGACGAATACGAACTTTGGCTGCCAACCCTTGATTGTCATCATCATCCAAAGACGAAAATAAATTTTGATCGTTATTGCTAACACCAACTTCAAATTGCACATCTGTTTTTTCACTTGGTGTATAGGCGCCATTAACCACTGCGACTTGTGTTTTTGTAGGTGAAACTAGTTGAATAATAGGTTCGTAATTTCCCTGTGGAACGCCAGCAATAGGCGAAACATATTCATAAATACGTCCGTTAGAAGCTGTATTTGATAAGATATAATTTCCTTGATTATCGCCCACAAGTGTAAAGCGAACATCAAATAATGTGTCATCAGCATTGTTAGAAAACACAAACACTTCCATGCCATCAATGGTTTCTTTTCGGTACAAAATTCGATTTTCGGAAAAAACTTGTTCTACCGCAGAAGGAGCAGACATTAATTGTTGGTTGTCTCCTGCATCACGTAAAATTTGTACTTGTTCTTCCGATAAATTTTGCTGAATTGGCTGATTTTTAGAATCATTTTCAGAATAAATATAACCCGCTACTTTAAACTTTTCATGTTCATATTGCGCGCCGCCATACGCTACAAATCGTGTATAATTATTATCGGTAAATTGATATTCTACCGAAATACGCATTTCTGACGTAATTGGATAACGAGACGTAAATGTTATTTCTCCAGCATTATAATCAATGATATAATCGTTGTTTTCTCCACGTTCTACAGGCAATCCATTTACATATACGGTTTCACTTCCAGAAATAATTAAAATGAATAATTCTTCGTTTGGACCTGTCAATTTATACGGACCTTGATTTCCTTCTTGTCCTTGAAATCTACTTTGTGTATACCGACCACGCACTAAGGCACCAGAAGCAAAAACTGTCGTTTTACTATTTTCTCTAGGCAAGGTTGCCGTAATGCCAACACCTTGTACTTTTTTCTGAAAACGCATAAAATCGGTTGTTGTATTTTCCAGATTTACATCTCCGGCGCGTATTTTCCAGTTTTTACTTTCGAGTTCAATAAAAACTTGGTCAAATTCATCCAAACGTTGCGAATATCCACTTTCTTGAATCGGAATATTGGCATCTTGAATAGACGCACGAAGTGTCACATTTTCAGAGATTTTTCCAGAAATCTGTAAATCTAATTCAGAGTTGAGCACAGAGTTTTGGTTGTTTCCAACCGTTACACCACGCGAAATGCTTCCAGAAGTATTCAAACCATCAAAAAGACGTGTGTTCTTAGGTTCTTTATTGGATCGTAGTGAAACAATTTTATCAATATCAATTGGGTTTTCAACAATGACATTTTTATCAAAACCTGTATATTTCTTGGTTAAAAATTTCGGGTATTTTGTATAGCTTACGCGAATGGAATCGGTATTAATTTTAGCCAAATCCAAATACAGAATCGCTTTTGTAAAATCAATTCGGTACGCTGTAGAATCGATTTTTTTATTTTTTTTATCTGTGATTTGAAACTGAAATGGATTGATGCTTACAGAATCTAAAACAATAGAATCTTTGACAGCCACTTTTTTGATACGACGATTTTCTGTTTGTCCCTGCAACTGTACAGTGAAAAACAAGCCGATACAAAAAAATAGAAAGAGTGACTTCATCTACAACTAAACTAATTCCAACCAAAAATATTTTAATTTTAGCAGGAAAAGAAGCTTTTTAGTCGAAACGATCCTTTTCTCTTAACAATATGGCGATTTAACTCCTAAAGTTTTGATGTTTTCGTTCCTAAATCATGAACTAACGAGTATTTTAATCGAGCTCGGCAGCTACAAAATCTTCACAAAAGGATTTAATTTGCACTCTTGCTTTCTTAAAAGCATTAAAAATTTGTACTTCAGAGCCTGTTACTTTGGAAGGATCAGAAAAGTTTTGGTGAATGCGTTTGGCGTTTTCGCTTGGAATATATGGACAATTTTCATGTGCATGATCGCAGACTGTAATGATAAAATCAAAATCAATATCCAAGTATTCTGAAACATTATTAGATGTATTCTGGGAGATATCAATACCATCTTGTTTCATAATGGCCACAGCTTTTGGATTGACGCCGTGCGTTTCTATTCCGGCACTGTAAATGGTGGCTTTTTCTTTTGCAAAATGTGCTAAGTAACCATCTGCCATTTGACTACGGCATGAGTTACCTGTACAAAGAATGAGTACATTTTTCATAATTTCTTGTAGGTGTGAGGGTTGATTAAGTCGTTCACTTTTTAAACATATTAGGCTATTTGGTGTATGATTGTTTAAAAATTAACGTTCTTATGTCAACAAATGTAAGCAGAAGAAAGCCATTATGAGTCGCTTTTTTTGCAAAAACACATTATTTAACATAATGCTGATGATATGATTACATATATAACGTGGGATTATTTTTGGCAGTTGACTTGCACTTTTACAAAGAAATCATTGATTTTTCTACGATACTGATTCAGTAAATCTAAATCGATTGCATAAAACGTATTCTTCCCTTGTTGTTTTTGTTTGAGCAACTGAATTCTCTTGATTTCGGAGAGATGTTGAGAAACGGTAGGTTGCGCTAATCCAGTAGCTTTTACCAAGTCATTGCAATTGCAATATTCATGTTTACTAATGTGTTGTAAAATGGCGATTCGTGCAGGATGACCTAAAACTTTAGTGATTAAAGCAGTTTCATTTTGATAATCGTCGAAGATGTGATTTTTTGTGATGCCCATAACGTAGGTTGTAACGCGATATTACAATAAAGATAAAAAAAGCTAGAAATAATTCTAGCTTTTGATATGTTTTATTTTCCAAATAGGTTTCGAAAGAAGGTTTTTGTTTTTTTAGAAGCTTCTTCTAAGGTTTCTTTTGCCTCTTCTTTAAATTCTTCCAAACGTTCGCTTGCTCCTTCGGCAAATTCGCTTACTTTCTCTTTTACATCTTCCAAAACTTCTTTGGCTTCTTCACTAATTTCAGCAAATTTATCTTTCGCTACTTCTTTGTATTCTTCATATTTTTCTTTCGTCTCATCTGCAAATTCAGACGCTTTTTCTTTAGCTTCTCCAAAAGCTTCTTTGGTGTCTTCTGCAAAATCGGCTGCTTTTTCCTGTGCTTTTTCAGAGAATTCTGAGAACTTTTCCTTGGCTTCTTCGGCAAACTCTGATACTTTTTCTTTAGCTTCTCCAAAAGCTTCTTTGGTATCTTCTGCAAAATCGGCTGCTTTTTCCTGTGCTTTTTCGGAGAATTCGGAGAACTTTTCTTTGGCTTCTTCGGCAAACTCAGCTGCTTTTTCTTTGGCACCGCCTAGTGCTTCTTTAGCATCTTCTGCAAACTCGGAAGCCTTTTCTTTGGCTTTTTCTGCAAATTCAGATGCTTTCTCCTTTACGTTATTTAAAGAATCTTTTACTTCATCTCTAATTTCTTCTGCCTTTGTATCTCTAACTATTTTTGCTTTGTGAACTTCTGCTGTGTCTTCTGTTTTTTTAGATAATTGATCGTTGTCTTCACTCATGACTGTTTTTCTTTTGATGATATCTAATTAGTTTACAGGATCGTGTTTTTGTTACATTATTTAATGTCAAAAGTATCTATATTAAACTCTAATTTATGGTAAACATGAGTATAAGTGTCACTTCTGTATCTACTGGAATTCCATCTTTTTTCCCAGCTTGGGTAACTTTTTGCTGTTGAAGAACGGTTAACACATTCTCTTCTAAACTTTTGGTTGCAGCTCTAATTCTAATGTTTTTGAGTTGTTTATCTTTTGTGACTATTAAACGTACCATGCATCTATTTCGACCTTTATTTTCTTTGGATGGATCAATAATTTTTAAGACCTCCGTTTGTACTTTTTTAGAAAAATCTGATAGTTGTACTCTATTTTCAATAATGGGTTTTTCATCTAGAATAGCATAAGGATAAGCTTTCTCTTTTGTAGTTGAAGTTGCTTTGTTAAAGGTAATTATAGAAAAATTACTTGTATTGTTGAGTAATAATGGTTTAATGTTTTCATTAAAATTATCAATACCTTTTTGTTGTAACTTTTCCACTTCTCCTTTGTAAGCATAAAATATTTCATTGTCAATTCTCTTACTCTTGAGCTCTGTACTGTACAATGAACCGTTACCATCTTTGAAGAAAATTGTGATAAATGTTTTCTTCTCAGCCTCCATTTTAGCTTTTTCATATAAAACTACATGTGGTTTGAGTTTAGGACGTTTTGGATATTTGCTTAGTTTTTTATCAAATTCATCAAAAAGACTTTTAGGAGTTGCTTCTAAATGTTGTCCGTAGCGAAACTTTATTTTATTATAATCGGTTTCATCACTTGCGGCAAATAACTTTTTGAGATCTTTTGCATCACATAGAAAGTCATAAAAACCTTGTGCATTTTTTGTGTTAATGATTTTTGAAAGCTTAGAAATATCTTTTTTAATAGTTTCTTCTATTTGCGCTTGTCCCACCGTGCAGATTAACAATAGTAAAAGTGAAATTTTCTTCATTATGTATTGATGTTGATTTAAAAATCAGGTAGGCTTTTGTGTTTTCAAGTTACATTAAAATTATTTGAAAGCCTCGTCATTGGGCTCCCAAAGTTCAATTTTGTTGCCTTCAGGATCTACAATCCAACCAAATTTTCCGTAACTGTATTCTTCAACTTCTCCAACAATGGTCACGCCTTCTTCTTTTAAAACGGCTAAAAGTTCTACTAAGTTTTCTACTCTAAAGTTCATCATAAACTGTTTCTCACTTGGCTGAAAATACTTCGTATCGTTTGGAAATGTACTCCATTGTGTAGAACAGTCGTTTCCTTCTTTATCTTTCCACCAAAAAGTACATCCATAATCATCTACAGGTAAGCCTAAATGTTTTCCATACCAATTTTTTAATCCTTTGGGATCTTCTGTTTTAAAGAAAAATCCACCTAGTCCTGTTACTCTATTTTTCATCTGTTCGTTTTTTAATTGTTGTTTGTTATTCTTGTTTTTTGTGTAATGTTAATGCAGAAAGTAGCGAAATAACCGTTCCTACAACCAATACCATCATCAGTGTCACAAAAAATACGATTGTGGCACTTTCAAATACTTCACTACGGAGCGCAATGGATTTTTTTTCAATATACATTGCTGCTGCTGTGAGTTTTTCTGTTTCCAACAAGCCAATTTCATGTGCAATATAGTCTTGTGAAAAACCAGGATTAATGGTTGAAATGTAAATAGCATCAATCACTGCAAAAGCAATCGCCGCAAAGGACGCAATTCCAAAACCAATAGTGAATGCTTTTTTGAAATCGATTTCACCATCAAGATCATGATTTTTATAATGTTTTACACCAAAATATACGAAAACTAAGGATGCTGTAATGGTTGCATATCCAATGATTCCGTGTGTTTTAAAAGCCAATGCATATCCAAAATAAAGTGCTGACGAAAAGAGAATGGAAGCTAAGATAAAACTGTAAATTCCGTATTTGAGCACTGTATTTTTCATGATTGTAAAATTTAAAAGTTTGTATCCTAAAATTAGCGTAGATGCTGAACATGGTATTCTTGAAGAAGTACCAATTCTGTTTGTACTAAAATACTAATTTTAAGG
The DNA here is from genome assembly GCF_947489565.1 of uncultured Kordia sp. GTDB lineage: Bacteria > Bacteroidota > Bacteroidia > Flavobacteriales > Flavobacteriaceae > Kordia. Next base: position 333,222 of record NZ_CANLEA010000001.1, read on the forward strand.
AATTTTTACTGCTTTTAAAATCTTAACTACTTTTTCGTTGTAATGTAAAAGCAGAAAGTATGGAGATGATGATGCCTAAAATAAAAACCATCGCAAACATTAATAAAGCACCAAAAGCTGGCGTTCCATATTGTTGCATCATATCTTTTGCATAGGTGATTTCTTTGAGTTTTTCTTCTGCACTTAAATCAGAAGCATTGATATTATCTATGCTATATGCCAAATATTGCTCTGGGAAATCAGGATTTATATAGCTTACAAAAATATAGTCAATAATAGCAAAACCGATAGCGGCACATAGGGCAATTGAAATCCCGATTATAAATCCTTCTTTGAAATTTACGGCTCCATTATTTTCATGATCTCTGTAATGTTTGATTCCAAAAAATATAGGAATTAAACATACAACCATGGTGATATAACCAACGACTTCTTGTGCTTTAAACGATAGTCCTTTTCCAAAATATAAGGCAATAAAGAAAAGTGATAAAGCGATGATTAATGCGTAAAGGCCATACTTTTTAATTGTTGTTTTCATTGTGTTCGATTTTTTATGATTACTGATTCAAAAGTAGGTGAGATGCTGAAAATAGTACTCATACGAAAGTACCAATTCGCTCATACTAAGGTAGTAATTTTAGAAAAAAGCAAGTATGACTATATATTTTGTAACTAACGCATCAATCTTTTGATGCTTGAAGATGCAATCTATTCAAGATAGGATATGTTTCGTATAAGATTGATTGTCATTCTGTGAAATCGCTTTATAAATTAGGCAGGATATTTAATTCTTTTGCTTTTTGAATGGCTTGTGTACGGCGTTTTACATCTAGTTTTGTATACACGTTAGAAACATGCGTTTTTATAGTACTTTCGGATACGAATAGGAGCGAAGCTATTTCTTTGTTAGAATGTCCTTTGGCAAGCTCACATAAAACTTCATATTCACGTTTGCTGAGTCCTAAATTTTCAATTTTTTTGGTGTCAATTTCAATTGATGGAGTTATAGTATTGGTGCTGGATTTTCTTTTGTTAATGTACAATCCAACAAAAAAGAAGACAATAGCAATTCCGCCAATAATATATTCAATAGAAGTATTTTTTGAAATTAATGAATATTGACTCAATTGAAACAATGCCAATAATGCAATGATGAGTACACCAAATATGAAAATCGTTTTTTTCATTTGTACATTTAATGAAAATGAACTTTGAATTTGTCTACAATGGTTTGCGCTAATTTTTCTTTACTTTCTATAGTCCAACCAGCAACATGCGGTGATAATAATACATTTTCTGCCTGAATTAAATATTGAAAAGCAGCAGGTATTTTTTGATCATTGAATAGATTTTCAAACGAACTTTTTTCATATTCTAAAACATCTAATCCAGCGCCTAAGATTTTCCCAGATTGCAATGCTTCTACTAAATCTTGTGTCACAACACTTTTTCCACGCGCCGTATTGATGAACCAAAAATTATGCTGAAATGCTGCAATGAATTCTTTGTTGATCATATTCATTGTCAATGGCGTTTGTGGTGTGTGTAAACTTAAAACTGTCGCACGTTTTTGCAATTCCTCCAAAGAAACTTGTGTTGCATTTTCGTCGCCGATACCATCTTTTAAATCGTAAAAAAGCACTTCAACGTCAAAACCACGTAACTTTTTTGCAAAGGCTTTTCCCATATTTCCATAGCCAATAATTCCAACTGTTTGTCCATCGAGTTCTACACCACGATTGGCTTCACGCAACCATTTTCCAGCGCGTACTTCTCGGTCTGCTTTGTTGAGTTTGTTGAATAATGATAGTATCATTCCCAACGCATGCTCACCAACTGCATTTCGATTGCCTTCAGGAGCAGAAATTAGTTTGATTCCTTGTGCAGAAGCAAACTCGCAATCAATATTTTCCAATCCAGCACCAACACGACCTATAAATTTCAGTTTGGTTGCTTTTGCTAGAAATGCTGCATCAACTTTGAATCGACTGCGAATGATAAAACCATCATACCTATGAATTTTCGCTTCAATTTCAGCCTTGCTCGACGTATAATCTTCATGATTCATATGTCCTAGTTCAGCAAATTGAGTCTTTAGCAATGGATGATTTTCATCGAGGTGTAATATATTCACGTGTACTATATTTTTGGATATTCAGTTTGCGTTTTTTCGTGTTGTACATTGCCAGTATGTGCCGTAGAAAGTTTTTCGAAAAGTAATAAATGTACTTCTTCATCATCTTTGGTTGCAGGACAATGTTCTACACCTTTGGGAACTACGATAATTTCACCTTCATTGACCGTAACGGTTTTGTCACGAAACTTCATAAATAAGGTTCCTTTAACCACTTGAAAAAGCTCGTCTTCGTCCTCGTGTGAGTGCCATACAAATTCACCTTGAATTTTGGCTAATATCACTTGCATATCGTCAACAGTAGCAATTTGGCGTGGATGCCATTGTGTGTCAACGAGTTTAAATTTGTCTTTGATGTTAATTGCGTTCATGCAACTAAATTACGAGATTTTAGAATGTTTTCATCATAATATTGAAAACAAAATCTTCTTTTCCGATGGTAAATGATTGTGTGTGATGTTTGTGGAAGTCGCGCTCTTTGTAAAAATTTATTGCACGTTGGTCCGTGTGAAGTTCTTTTAACCAAACACGTTTGATACTGAGCTTTTGAATTTCTTCAAAAAAATCTATTTTAAGTTTCAAACCGTTTCCTTCCAAAATATAATCTTTGAGGATATATACTTTTTGAAGCTCAGCTGCTTCGTCATAGCCTGTATCGGGAACTGGAATATCTTTTTTTAATTTTGCGTATCCAACGGGAAGTGTTTTTACATAGGCAATCCAAAAAACATTTTCACTCTTTTTAAGCGAATCTGTCATTCTTTCCACGGAAAATTTCTTGTCAATATACAGGCGGAGTTCTTCTTCGGAAGCAAATAAATTACCGAAGGATTCAGAAAAGTTAATTTTTGCTAGTAACGATATAAATTTTGCGTCTGCGGGAACCGCTTTTCTAATTGTGTGATTTTCCATTCCTTTTTGAACCTTGAATTCGATAATTATCGGCTTAGTTTTGTTGTATGTATTTGATATTTAGGTTGTTATAATTTTGAATTTGCTCAAATATATTTCTGATTTTCAACACGTTAATTCGATAATCACGGTTTACTTCTCTTTTTTCTCTTCAAATTTAGTATTTCATTTGTTTCATCATTAACGATTTAAAAAATATAATATTATGAAGAAACACAGTAAAAATTTAAAGTTGAACAAATCAGTAGTATCAGAATTAAGTATTGAAAGTGCTGGAGAAGTTAAAGGAGGAAAAACTGGAGCTGGAACATTCTGCCACACAAATCAACAAGGATGTTTAACAGGTTGGAATTGTCCTCATCAATCATTTAACGGTCCTTGTTAATAAGACCTATATAGTACATGATGATAGCGGACTTTAGTTCGCTTTCTTAACTATTTTAAACAATAAATCCATTATTATGAAAACAAAAACAAAGAGTTTAAAACTAAATAAAGCCGTAATCTCAGAATTAGGAGCTAAAAAAGCAGGAGAAGTTAAAGGTGGAAATAGCTCACCAGGAAATACAGCGTGTAATACTATTGGAAACTGTATTACAAAACAAGTGAGATGTTTTACGGAATTTGTTTGCTAGTAAGCATTACAATTATTTTATAAAGTGAATTTGATTTCACTTCTTTTTTTTCAATAATTAAAGCGGACTTTTATAGTTCGCTTTTGTGTTTTATTTAACATACTATCCAGCAATAGTAAGGCTTTACCGTACTTAATAGGTTTTCATTTTATGTAAATTTATATTAAATCAAAAAAAATATATATTATGAAAAAAAGTTTTAAAACATTATCATTAAAGAAATCAGTAGTGTCTGAATTAAACGGAAAAAATTCTAATGCAGTTAAAGGAGGAATGACTGTAAAAACACAAGCAGATACGTTGTGTACTTCTGCAGCAATTATTTGCCATCCTTCAATCAACTTTTCATGCGGTAGCTTATTTGCGTGTTAGAATTTATAGAAGTGTACTACTAAAATAAGCGGACTTCGGTTCGCTTTTTTTTAGATACCAATAATAAGTTTTGCAATGAGGAAATAAATTAAAATTCCAAAGATATCATTGCTTGTTGTAATAAAAGGTCCTGTAGCAATGGCCGGATCAATGCCTCTTTTGTCTAAAAATAATGGAATAAATGTACCAATGATTCCTGCTACTATAATTACAGCGACTAATGAAACTGATATTGCCAAGGCTTCAATAGGGTTTTCTTTCCAAATCCAAACCACCAAAAATAAGATGGTGGCTAAAGCAATTCCGTTTAACAAGGCTAAGAGCATTTCTTTCCACAAACGATTGTTAATGCTTCCTTTTATGTCGTCATTTGCTAAACCTTGCACAATAATTGCACTCGATTGTACACCTACGTTTCCTGCCATAGCGGCAATTAATGGTGTAAAAAAGAATAGAATGGAATAGTTTTCTAACATTTTGTCAAAACCTTCCATAATGGCTGCGGCGCCAATTCCACCTAAAAGTCCTAAAAATAACCAAGGCAAACGTGCGCGTGTGAGTTCCCAAATGCTATCATCGGCTTCTACATCTTGTGTAATACCGGCAGCCAATTGGTAATCTTTTTCAGCTTCTTCACGAATCACATCTACAATATCATCAATCGTAATACGTCCAACCAATCGTTTCATTTCATCGACCACAGGAATGGCTTCCAAATCGTATTTTGACATGACTCTAGCAACTTCTTCCGCTTCGTCATTTACATTGACATAATCTACTTTTGGAATGTACACATCTTTGATATGTGCTCTGGTAGAAGTAGTTAGTAAGTCTTTGAGAGAAAGACGTCCTTTTAAAATTCCGTCATCATCAATTACATAAATAGAGTGTACGCGTGTTACTTCTTCTGCTTGTTTGCGCATTTCTTTTACGCAGGTTAGCACATTCCAGTTTTCATTGGCACTTACCAATTCTTTCGCCATCAATCCACCAGCAGTATCTTCATCATAACGAAGTAATTCTACAATTTCTTTGGCGTGTTCTTTATCTTCTAATTCCGAAATTACGGCTTGCTTTCGCTCGTCTGAAAGTTCGGAAATAATATCTGCAGCATCATCCGTATCGAGTTCGTCAATTTCTTCTGCGATTTCTTTGGCAGATAGATTTTCCAGAATTTTTTCACGTACATCATCGTCAACTTCCGTAAGAATATCGGATGTTTTTTCACTGTCAAGTAGCTTAATAATATACGTAGCTTCCTCAAGATGTAGTTCATCAATAATCTCTGCGATATCCGCATAGTGCAGCTCTTCTAACAATATTAGAAGTTCCGAATCTTTTTTTTGCTCAACGTAGCTTTGTACTTGCTCTATGAGCTCATTGCTAAGTTTAAATGGAGTCATTCGCTATCTTGATGGTTAAATCTACAAATCCTTGAACACTTAGTTGTTCAGGTCGCAGCCCAAAGATAGTATCTTCTTTTAAATTATCAGATAGATTGAATGTTTTTAAACTGTTACGAAGTGTTTTTCTTCGTTGTTGAAAGGCCATTTTTACAACTCTAAAGAATAATTTTTCCTCACATGGAAGTGTATAATTTTCTTTTCGAATGAGTCGCATTACGCCAGAATCTACCTTTGGCGGCGGATTAAAAACACTTGGCGGCACGGTGAATAAGTATTCTGCATGATAAAATGCTTGCGTCAATACCGAAAGAATTCCGTAGGTTTTGTTTCCATGTGGCGCACAAATACGTTGCGCTACTTCTTTTTGAAACATACCACTAAATTCTGGAATTTGATCGCGCATTTCGAGTGTTTTGAATACAATTTGTGTGGAAATATTGTACGGGAAGTTTCCAATAATCGCAAAAGGTTCATCGTTGAATGTTTTTTTGAGATTATATTTTAAGAAATCTTCTTCTAAAATTCGATTTGAAAGCTGCAAATAATGCGCTTGTAAGTACGCCACTGATTCTGTATCAATTTCACATACATACGTTTTGATCGGTTTTTCAAGCAAGTATTTTGTCAAAACACCCATTCCTGGACCAATTTCTAAGACATTTTCATAACGATTCAGCGTAAGCGTATCTGCAATGCGCTGCGCTATTTCTTCATCTTTTAAGAAATGCTGTCCTAAATGTTTTTTAGCTCTTACTTTATCCGTCATATTATTGTATGGTATTGATGCGATCTATGAGAAAGGCTTCAATCTCTTTTTGATCTTTTTTAGAAAACCATGAAAGCTCTAAATCGTATTGTTTTCCTTCTTTAGAAATTACATAAGGTTCACTTCCGCCTTTGCTTGGATGATATGATTTTAATTCGTCAAACTTCTTTTTGAAACGATTGGTTCGTATCGTAGTACCTGTAAGTGTAATTTGAGGTTTTCCTCTCAGTAGGATGATTAAGATTAAAAGAAAAGAAATAATACCGACAGAAATGTTGACTAGATATTCGATAAACACTAAGTTTTTACGAAACTTAATACTTAATACCTCTGCAATTTTATCTGAAAGTTCTGTGGCAATATAAAAGAATACACCAATGACGATAATAATGAGAATCGCTTTGATAAAGTATGCCAATTGCGAATAATATTTTTTCTCCTTCATCTTCTTTTCTTTACGCTTTAAAATCTTCTATTATTTTCAATTCGGTACGAAATCCTAGCATTTTATCGGCAAATTTTTTCATGCCTTCTGCTCGTAATCGCGGTGCATCTTCTGCATAATACGCATCTAAATCAGCTCTAGATTTTGCAGTGTATTGCACAGAATAGGTAGTTCCGCCATTTTCTTCGTCGACTAATACTTGCGAAAATCGAGCTTCGGTAAATTTTCCTGTAGCCAATACGTCTGGAATGTGTTTTTTCATCCAGATTAAGAATTCTTCATGAACGCTATCGTCAATGTTGACTGTTACATTGTAAATGTACATACGTAAGTTTTGAAATAAAGTGCAAAATTACGGTTTTAAGCTGAATTACACACCGAAACTTTGTTGAATTCAATATTTAGCTAAAGTTTAAGAAAAAATCTTAAATTAAGTGGTTAGCCTAATAATATTAATTGTTTGTCACTTCGAGCGCAGTCGAGAAGCTAAAGAAAATAATTGTTTTTATTGAATCTCGACTGCGCTCGATTTGACATTTATGAGTTAGATTTTACTAATGTATTTTTAAGGAAAAGATTTATAGAGCTTAAGCTAGTTAATTCACAGAATCACCACGCAGTTTGCGATACGCTTTTTGCGCCTCTACATAATGAATGCTGTCTTGATGATTGAAAATGATTTCTTCAAAGAATTGTTTGGCTTTTTCGGGATCGTCAAACTGATTGAGATAGAGTTTTGCCATCGCGAAATACGCATCATCTACCAAAATATCTTCTTTGTAAAACTCAATGATTTTCTTGTAGTTTAAACGTGCTTTGTCAAATTCGCCACGTTTTTCATAGAGCTGTGCTTGCATTAACAAAGCTTCATCTTCGATTTTTTCTCCTTTGTGATTTTGCAAAATATCTTCAAGCGTTTCAATGGCTTCCGTTTCTTTCTTTTGATAGTATAGCAAATCGGCTTTGGCATATTTTTTCAAAGCAGTTTGTGTAGAATCTTCCAAAGAATTATCAGAAATAATCAACTTTAATTGCAATGCATCGTTCGCAATTAATTGTGATACTGACGATTTTAATACTTTGAGTTGCGTTTCTGCCCATTCAAAATCACCTTTATAATAACTTGTACGTGCTACGCGGAAACGTGCTTCTTGCCCTGTAACATCATTTTTCAAAGCTTTTTGTACTTGTGAAAAGTAAATCAATGCTTGATTGAATTGTTCTTTGTATACCAAAATATCGCCCAGAGCTAATTTTACAACCGCTTGCTGACGTAAGGTAAGTTTTAATTCCAACGCTTCTTTTAAATAGGTAATGGCAGTTTGCGGATCGTCTTTTTGAAATGCTAAAAAGTTTCCATAATCACGTTGCAATAAAATGGTTCTAAAATTACGTTTGTATTGCGCAAGTAATTCTTCAAATCGTTGCTGAATAGCTTCATAGTTTCCATCTGTTACTGCTTCAATATCTAACTGAAGTAAGCTTTGAGATGCACGAATAATAGTGCTGTCTTGCGTAGATTTCTCAATGATATAATTTAAAATTTCGCGTGCTGTTTCTTTGTCGTTGTCTTCAATACTTAAGTTTGCCAATTCAAAAATTCGCTGAAGAGAATAATCGCCATTCATATAAATAGCTTTCTCTTGAATAAAGGCTCTTTTGTATTGTTTTTGCTGAATGAATAACCAACTTAGCAATTCGTTCCACAATAAATTGGGTTCTTCCTGATTGCGTTTGAGAAGTAATTTTCGAAAGAGTGTATTGTTTTCATCATTGGGATCGTTTCGTAAAAACTGACTGATGATGCGTTGTGCATATCCTTTTTGTTCTACACGATCTTTGATCAAATCTAAATAGCTAGAAAACATTTTTTCAATGTCTCCTTTTTCACCATAAATTCTAGCAATATTATTTAAGAAATTATAGTTTGGATTTACTTCCATAGCATGTTTGTAGACACGCAAAGCATAATCTAGCAACGACTTTTTCTCAAATGCACGTCCAATGCCATAAGAAGCTGTCACTTTTTGTTCGGTATGAGCTACGGCTTTTTCGTAATAAATATTGGCGTTAACAGAATCGCGTTTTAAATCGTAATTAAAACCTGCTTCCACCAATAAAATAGGGTTTAAGCGCTTTAGCTTAGGATTTTCAATTTCTTCTAGCAATAATTTTTCAGCAGTATCAAAATCTTCCATTTGCTGATAACTATTGACCATTCCCATGAAATAATTGACTTTACGCGGCGATTTTTTATAGAGTTTTTCAAAAGCGACAATGGCTTTTTTGTATTCTCCTTTTTCGTAATATTGTTGCGCCAAGGCATCACTTTGTGCCAATGTTTGTGTACACATTGCCAAACTGAAGATGATGAATAGAATATAACGCATAAAAAAGCTTTTCTTCAAAGATACTATAAAGTATGTTAAATAAATTGTAATGTTGTTAGATTGTTAGATCACGCTGACGCACTTTTAGATTTGTTTGATATCGTGAACTTGTAATTTTTGAGCGTATTAAAAAATTAATATTCAACATAGTTACTTAGCTCTATCAAATTTAAGTCTGGATCTCTTAGATAGATAGATTTAATTTTTCCTGTAGCACCAGTTCTGTCCACAATACCTTCGATGATGGTAATGCCTTTATTTTCTATTGTTGTTTTTACCTGTTCAATGTTTTCAGAAACGATAAAGCATATATCTGCAGAGCCACAGGTTGGATGCTGTGCTTTTGGTTCAAACTCTTTTCTTTTTTCATGAAGATTTATTTTTTGATTTCCAAAAGTCAATGCTTTTCTATTTTGACCAAACGTAATTACCTTCATTCCAAGAATGTTTGTATAAAACTCAATTGTTTTTTCAATATTTTGTACGGTTAAGACGAAATGATCAATGCGTTGAATATTCATAATGGTATTAAGGTTTTTGAGGAAGTTTAATATTTGAGTAGTGCTATTTACAAATTTCCATAGATGACAATGTAATCTGCGTATCGTAATTTACTTTTAAACCATTTGATTACGTTTCGTAAAAAGAGTTCAACACCTTCGTCTTTGGTTTTAATTTTTGACATGCGATCTACAATGATTCGACCTGTTTTGTTGTCAAAATAATTATTGCTTAGAATGTCAAAGGAATGTTCTATTTCTCCTCGATTGTCTTTTATTGGATATACCGATTTAAAAACATCGATAATATAGTCAAAGTCTTTAGCTTGAATGAATAAACTCTTATCATTCGTCCTGTACTTATCAAGACTATCGTTTTCAGCCCATAAAATAAATCCTATTTTGTGTATCGGTTGATTTGGAGTGGCTGTAAGAAAAAATAATTTTTCATTGATTTTCTTGATTGCTTTTTCTATGCTGAACTTACATATACGATAATATTTTTCGGCTGTTTCTTCATCACATTCTGCAAGTCTGCAAATTGTATTGATATTGTTTCTATGAAATTCTTGTTCACAAAGTGCGATGTCGCCATTATACTCATTGATGAATTCAATGGCAGCATTTAGCGGGATCGATAATCGATCTCTTAATTCTTTGATTTTTTGAATTTCTACGTTGGATTTCATTTTTTAAGCGCAAAATTGTTTGTGTAATTTTCGTTGCTTGGAAGCTAAATTAGGAAAAAGTAATAAGTATGTGCATTAAAAATCAAAATGCCGAAGCAATTGCTTCGGCATTTCTATCAGCTATAAATAAATTCCATAGATTCAACTATTTAAAAACTAGGTTTGGGTATATAGCATTTTGTGTTAAGCTCGAATATGTTACGTACTAGCTATTAATCTATGGATTGACGTACATATTTTGGTTTAAAAATTGGGATTACAAACGTATACAAATCATCGATAAAAAGCAAAAAACACCGACAAAATACAGTGTCGGTGTTTAAAAAATAATAGTTTTTGATGATTTTATATTTATGAAATCACGTCGAAACCTGTGTATTTACGCAGGACTTCAGGAATTTCTATTCCGTTTTCCGTTTGGTAATTTTCTATAATTCCAGCTAAAACTCTCGGTAAGGCCAATGCACTTCCATTTAAGGTATGTGCTAACTGCTTTTTACCGTCTTTATCCTTGATTCTCAGCTTTAAACGATTGGCTTGGAAGGTTTCAAAGTTAGAAACCGAACTGATTTCCAACCAACGATCTTGTGCCGTAGAAAATACTTCAAAATCATAGGTTAGTGCAGAAGTAAATCCTAAATCGCCACCACACAAACGTAAAATTCTATATGGAAGCTTCAATTCTTCCAAAATTTCTTTGATATGATTTACCATACTATCCAAAGCAGCATATGAATCTTCCGGACGTTCAATACGTACAATTTCTACTTTGTCAAATTGATGTAAACGATTCAAACCACGAACATGTGCGCCATAACTTCCAGCTTCACGTCTAAAACATGGCGTATATCCTGTACAGCAAATTGGCAAATCTTCTGCTTTTAGCAAATCGCCACGAAACATATTCGTGACAGGCACTTCTGCTGTTGGAATCAAATACAAATTGTCGCCAGTTGCATGATACATTTGTCCTTCTTTGTCTGGCAACTGACCTGTTCCGTAACCAGAAGCTTCATTTACCAAATGCGGTACTTGGTATTCTGTATATCCAGCATCCGTATTTTTATCCAAGAAATATTGAATCAATGCACGTTGCAAACGCGCACCTTTTCCTTTATATACAGGAAATCCAGCTCCCGTTATTTTATTTCCAAGTTCAAAATCGATGATGTCATATTTTTTCACCAATTCCCAGTGTGGTTGTGCATTGTCATGTAAGGTTGGAATCTCGCCTGCACGAAATACTTCTTCGTTGTCATCTTCACTATTTCCAGCTGGCACCAAAGCATTTGGTACATTCGGAATCGTATATAAAAGTTCTGGAAGTGCTTCTTCCTTAGTTTTCAATTCTGTTTTTAATCCTTCCGCTTTAGCTTTTAACTGCGTACTTTTTTCGCGTAAAATCTCTGCTTTCTGGCGTTCTCCACTCTTAAATAACTGTCCAATTTCTTTGGATAATTTATTAGAGGAAGCTAATGTATTGTCTAACTCAACTTGCAAACTTCTACGCGCCTCATCAAGCGAAACAACTTCGTTCACAACTTCAGTGGCATCAAAATTTCTTTTCTTCAAAGCTTCAATAATTTCCGCTTTGTTGTCTCTAATAAATTGTAATTGTAACATTTTGTTATGTTTATGGCGTTTCTTTCGTACACTTCTGCTCCGCTCAGTGTACTTCGGTCGGGCTTTCAGCTATATCTTTTTGATGTTGTCATTGCGAGACAAATTTTTGAATTTGTCGTGGTAATCTGTTTAAAAGAAACAGATTACTTCGTCGTTTGCTCCTCGTAATGACAATTCATAACAAAAAGGATATCGTGTCAATCCTTAACGCACGGATTAATGAAGCCACAAAAATAATCAAATTAAGAGAAAAGCTGTATTATTTTTCAGCATACTTTATGGAGTCAATATAACTTCTCGTGTCACTTGCCAACGATTGTCTTTCCAAATGAAATCAATCATTAAGTTGATTAAGTTTTCAGTTCCTGTCAAATTTACTTTCCGATCAAGAATTACCAAGCCTGTATCGCCCTTTACTTGTATGTGATGAATTGCTGACCAGGTATTTAAATCTTGCTCATTGGCTTCTTTTTTTGCGGCAAACATTTCCATAAAAGCAGTTTTGTTAGCCAACATTTTCTGTTTTTCAGCAGTAAACATGATAATTTGTAAATCTTCGTGATACAATTCATCAAGCGCTACTAAGTCAAAACTTGTCCCTGCTTTGATCAGTTTTTCGATAGTTTCTTGCAAGCCGTTTTCTGTTTTATGCTTCATGTTGCACATGTTTTAAGTTTCCATATACTTTTCGATCATAGATCCAAGAAATTGTAATGAATACCAACGCAATTCCGGAAAATAGATATTCATCATCTGCTACCATTAAGTGTGCGACTAAGGCAAGAATGGCATCAAACAAAAATCCGGCGTATGCCAATTCTTTTAAAAATAGATTCCATTTGGTTGCTACCGTAATTGCGCCAGCTATTTTTAAAAAAGCAAGTGGATAGATAATCCACGCCGGAAAACCTAAATTGTTGAAAAACATTTCTGCTCTCGGATAGTTAAAAAGATACATCATAGCGCCTGCAAAGAATAATAAACAGAGCAATCCTGTGGAAATCCAATAGATAATTTTAGTTGTTTTCATAGTGTTTGTTTTTAGAATAATTGATCATTTTTAATGTTTTTAGTAATTCGGAAGGTTCCATGCGTGTCATATAATCTGCCTCAAAGTGAATGAAGACTATTTTTTGATGGCGATCGATCACATAAATTGCAGGTACGGGCAATTGATTATTGTGATTTCCGTGAATTTTAGAGAAGTCCATTCCGAAGTTGTCAAATTCCTTCTTTGAAGCTTCATCAAGTTCAAATACAATTCCGATGGCTTTCATAAAAGCAGCATTTCTATCGGTCAGAATAGGATAGGAGATTGTATTTTTTTGTACTGTTTGTGTTGCGAGTTGTGGAAGTTCTGCACTAATGGCAACAATATCAGTATCTGCTTTTTTAAATGCATCGCGCAAACGTTCAAACTCCCGCAATTCCATATTGCAATAAGGACACCAACCACCACGATAAAAGTTGAGAATTAAGAATTCATTTTGTTGTATTTCTTTGAGATCAATACTGTTTCCGTAATTGTCAATTAATGGAATGTTTGGAATGGTGTCGCCAACTTGTAATGCTTTTTGTTGTAATTGATCGTTGCGAATATTTTCAATGCTATTCGTAAACGTATCAATGACAGATTTTGGCATACGTGCCATAGTTGCATCTCTGACTGCTTTTAACTGTTCTTGTAATTTCATAGATTCATTTTTTTTGTTGGTACAAATGTATTTCTACAATGCACAAAATGAATTATCTATGTGTTTTTAAAAATAGTCAATCTCTAACCGATCTATATTTCTGTGAGTTGTTTTAAAAACTGTTTTGGTGTAGTTTGGGTATATTTTTTAAAGAACCGAATGAAGTTTGATGGTTCATTAAAGCCCATTTTAAAGGCAATTTCTTGCGAAGTATATTTTTGTTCCGAAATGGTTCGTTTAATCTCTAATAATAACCAACTATCGAGAAAGGCTTTGGCAGTTTTTCCACTAATTTCTTTACAAATATCGTTTAGGTATTTATAAGAAACGTTCAGTTTTTCTGCGTAGGTTTTTGCATTATGACTCTCCTCGTAATGTTGTGTGATAAGTAGCTTAAAGGAAAGGAAATCTTTAAAACGTTTACTTTCGAATGTTTTGTGCTGATAGACTGAAAGCTGTTTTATTTTGAATAAAAGTGTCATGAATGCTGAATGAATCATCTCAGATTTCATGTTTAAATTCTCTTCTTTGTGCAGACTTTTAAGCAATGTCAAAAAAGGCTGAATTACCTGTAAATTTTCTTCGCCAATATATACACTTGGCGTATTGTACATCTGTAAGAAGTGAAACAAATTCTTTTCACTTATGTTTTGTGTAATGAAGCTTTCTTCAAAAGAAATCACGAATCCATCCGTAGCACGTTCTTTGCTAAACGCATGCACTTGATCTTTGGTTAAGGGCAACACAATGCCTGGAAAGATTTTTTGTTCTTTAAAATCGATGGTATGCGTGCTTTCTCCTTTGGTAATAAGAATGAGTGCATGAAATTCTATACGATGTGGTTTTGACAAGTCGTACGCACTTTCTTCGCAGCGATCGCGTAAGGTTTCTATAGAAATAAATTCAAATGGAATCGGTTGTTTTACAAACCTAGAGAATACAATATTTTCAATGTCATTTGCCATAATTGGATCGCAGAAAGTTATTTCTTCTTGTACTTACTCTTAAAAGGTAATAACCAATCATGATGCGAGAAGTGCGACCATTCTTCTTCGGCAAGATTTACAGTTGGATCAAAAAGTTTTTGGTAAGGATGATTGTTCACACGAACACGGCCTTCTGCATAGACTTCAATATCAGTTCCTTTTTTGGCATAATCTTTTTTCAAAAATTGCACAAATTGCCACAACATGTCTGGTTTTACAGCAACACGTGCTGCTTGCTTTGGCGTCACATAGGTAACAGGATTTATATACGTGCTATCCCTACTTTCTTTGTCGATCACTTTTAATTGAATATAGCCAGCTTTGGAACGTAACATCATACGCCAACTCAAACGATGTCCTTCTTCTGTCCATAATACGTCGTCTTCAAATGTCCAGTGACGCAATGGCAATAGAATTTGAGACATAAAGTAGATGACAAATATTGGAATTACCACTTTTCTGTACGGCGGTAAGATGATTTCATCTTCTGTGTCTATTTCCTTTCCTTTAGGAATCTCTTTTCCTCGATAGACTTTTTTATTCTTCAAGAATATATTGCGAATGGTTTCTGGTTCAAAGAAGAAAATACAAAGCGCCAACGACATGTATGGGAAAATTCCGATATGTAATACAAACGAATTGAATAAGTGAAAAACCACAGAACAGACAAAGAAAAATACACGTGTTCGTTTCCAGAGCAATCCAGGAATTACTAATAAATCAAATCCAACACCGACATAAGCCAACGTATAGTGAATCCATTTGTGTTGCAGAAACCCGCCAACAATTGGCAAATCTTTTCGTCCTGCCATTAAGTTTGTGGTGACTTCTCCTGAAATCCAATCGGGATACATTTTGGCAATCGAAGCATACGTATATACAATGAATAATTGCAATATGAATATCCATACAACCCAATTGGGCATGTAAATATTTTTCAATGTAGGATTCTTTTTCACATCTACCGAAAGGTAATGATGCGCAGGAACAATCCACATAAACACGCACAACAAAATCAATAAATAGTAATGATTGTTGTATGAGGTTTTTTGCATCAAATACGCAGTAGTCCACAATACGGTAAACGTTCCAATACTCCAGCGGTATTTATAGCCAACCATGACTAAAAAACCGCAAATTCCCATCAAAGCAAAATAGAAGTAAAAACCATAGGAGTAGTCTGCCATATTCAAGCTTTCTATCCCGAATAAATTAAAATCTAATAATGGTTGTTTTAATGCTTGTTGTATCGGTGTCAAAACGCCTTCAAATCCTATAAAAGGAAAGGTGAAGTCAGGATCAATAAACGTCCGTTTTACCCAACCTGTTAAAATTGCGCCAAATCCTTCCAAACCTATGAGTAAGCCAAAAAACACTCGAAATACAACGAGTGATGTATTATCTACTTGTTTGAAAAGAAATTTATTCAGCATGATAGTTTTGAATTAGTGCTAAAGATGTTTGTTTGTCTTTGTGTAATTGAGCTTGTAATGCTTCAATAGAGTCAAATTTTTGTTCGTCTCGTAAACGTTTGATCAATCGGATTTGAATTTTTTCTTCATAAATATCACGATCAAAATCAAAGAAATGAACTTCAATAGTTTCGCTCGTACCTTTTACAGTAGGATTGGTACCAATATTCATCATTCCAAAAACAGTATTGCCATCAAGCTCACTTTTTACAAAATACACACCTTGTTTAGGAACGAGTTTGTAATCTTCTTTGATATGAATGTTTGCTGTTGGAAAATTGATTGTATTTCCCAAACCTTTTCCAGAAATCACAGTTCCGGTTAACATAAATTCATATCCAAGATATGTATTGGCTGTTGTAATATCGCCTTCGTTTAATGCTCTTCTGATTTTGGTTGAACTAATGGTAATATCGTCAATTTCTTTGGCTTTGATTTCGGATACAGAAAAATCGAATGCTTGTCCAAACTCGCGTAAATCATCAATATTTGCGGTACGATTTCTTCCAAAACGATGATCGTATCCAATAATGATTTTTTTAAGATTTAAGTGATCTATTAGAAAATCGCGTACAAAATCGCGAGCTTTCAATCGTGAAAATTCTTTGTTGAATGGATAAATAATCAAAGTGTCAAGTCCGGTTGCTTCCAGCAGTTGAATGCGTTCTTCAATCGTATTAATCAACTTTATATTGCTGTCTTGTTGTAACACCATTCGCGGATGCGGAAAAAAGGTTAACAACATTGTATCGAGTCCGTCTGATTTTGCAATCAGATTTTCGATGATCTTTTTATGTCCAACATGAACACCATCAAAGGTTCCAATAGTAATTGCGGAGGGATTTTCGGCTTTGTATGCGTCAAAAAAATCAATGGTATTCACTGGGCAGTCTTTTTTACAAAACTATTTAATTCTTTTACAAAAAATAAATATTCTGATTTGAATCTTGATTTTTTGTTTGTAAAGTGCATTCATGGGTGAAAATACATATTTCATCGTTGAATTTCACTGTCTTCATCGAAAAATAGTGAGAATTTTATGTTACTATATTAAAAATAGTGATTTTTGAGGATTAAAATTAACCCCTAATCTTAAATAAAGAGCTATGAAGCAAAAACTATGCTTCGGTTTGCTAGCGTGTATATTTTTGATTTCCTCCGTTGGGTTTGCTCAAAACAACGAATGGAAAAAGCTACAAACCGTTACCGATGCTGAATCAGTATCAAAATTAAATTTATCAGAACAAAAAGTAGACTTCTTTGAACTGAATTTTGAAAACTTTACACAACAACTTGCAAATGCACCTTTACGAGGAGCAACTTTTGGTTCTAGTACCATAGTGCAAGTTCCAGGAATTGATGGGAAGCTGGAAACATTTAAAATGTATGAAGCTCCTGTTTTTGCTCCTGAATTATCAGCAAAATTTCCAAATATTAAATCGTATGTTGGGCATAGTCAAGAAAACTATGGGGCAGAATTACGTATGAGTGTTTCTCCAAAAGGAGTACAGACAATGATTTCTTATGTAGATAGACCTACTGTTTTTATGCAGCCTGCCGGAAATGATAATGTAAATTATGTAGTGTACACAAGAGATGCACGTATTAGTTCTGTAGGAGAATTTAATTGTACAACTGTTGATGAAGTACAAGGAAAATTTTTAGATGATTTAGATATTCAGCCAGAAGATGCAGATGATCAAACTTTAAGAACATTCCGAATTGCAATTTCTGTAACAGGAGAATATACGCAATATCACGGTGGAACTGTGGCTGGCGCAATGGCAGCTATCAATGCTTCTATGGTTAGAGTAAACGCAATTTTTGAAGTAGATATGGCAGTAACGTTTGAAATTATTGCTAATAATGATACATTGGTTTTTACAAATGCAAATACAGATCCTTATTCTCCTGCAGCTACTGGAACAGGTGGTGCATGGAATACGGAACTTCAAAACTACTTAACAGGTTCTATTGGAAATGCAGCGTATGATATCGGGCATTTATTTGGAGCTACTGGTGGTGGTGGAAATGCAGGTTGTATAGGTTGTGTATGTGTTGATGATACAACTTCTACTACTGATACAGAAAAAGGAAGTGCTTATACGTCTCCAGCAGATGGAATTCCAGAAGGAGATACATTTGATGTAGATTATGTAGCACACGAAATTGGTCACCAAATGGGAGCAAACCATACTTGGGCTTTCAATACAGAAGGAACAGGTGTGAATGCAGAACCAGGAAGTGGATCGACAGTAATGGCGTATGCTGGAATTACTGGAGCAAATAACGTACAACAAAATAGTGATCCTTATTTTCACTATCACAGTATAAAACAAGTTTTAGACAATTTAGTAACACGTACTTGTTGGATGGATAACAATTCACCAGCGATAGCTAACAATCCGCCAAGCGCAAATGCAGGAAGCGATTATGTAATTCCGCAAGGAACTGCTTACGTATTAAGAGGAAGTGCTACTGATCCAGATGGTGGAGATGCGCTGACTTATTGTTGGGAACAAACAGATAGTGGACAGGTAACGAATACAACTTTTGGTCCGACTCTTACTTCAGGTTCAATGAACCGATCGCAAGTACCAACAAGTTCTCCAAACAGATACATTCCAAAACTAAGTAGAGTAGCTTCTGGAAACTTAACACAAACAAACCCAACAATCAATACGGCTTGGGAAACTGTGGCAACGGTTAACAGAACCATGAGTTGGGCATTGACAGTTCGTGATAGAGAACCAACTGCTACGGGACTTGGAGGACAAACGAGTTATGATTTAATGTCTATTCAAGTGACAACTGCAGCAGGACCTTTTACAGTAACTTCGCAGACTTCTTCTGCTGTAAGTTGGGAAATGGGGACTGCGCAAACCGTTACTTGGGATGTGGCAAATACAAATACAGCGCCTGTTAGTGCGATGAATGTAAATATTTTATTATCTATTGATGGTGGAGCAACATTTCCATATACCTTAGCATCTAATGTATTGAATGATGGTTCGCAACAAATTACAGTGCCAGTAACTCCACCAACTTCACAAGCAAGAGTTATTGTGGAAGGAGCAGGAAATATTTTCTTTGCAATGAACTCTACCAACTTTAACTTAGTAGAGCCAGATTTCGCATTGGTTTTTGCAGATAATGATGAAACAGCATGTCAGCCAGCAAATGCAGTATATAACTTTACGTACAACGCTTTTGGTGGATTTAATGGAACAACAACTTTTGCTGCTGCGAACCTTCCAGTAGGAGCAAATGCAGTATTTAGCCCTTCAAGTGCTTCTGTAGATGGAACGCCTGTAACACTTACAATTTCTGGAACAGGAGGAGTTTCGCCGAGTACTTATTTGTTTTCTGCGCAAGGAACTTCTGGAGCAACGACACGATCAGCTGATTTGACTTTAAGTGTCTTACCAGGAACTCTATCGCCAGTTACATTGGTATCACCATCTGATAATTCGACAAATGTGCCAGTGAGTTCAAACTTTACTTGGTCTACAAATACCTTAACTGACGATTATCAATTTGAGATTGCAACAGATCCTGGATTTACTAATATTGTAGAATCAACTGCAGTAGCAAATGCAAACTATACACCTTCGTCATTAGCGCAATCAACTACGTATTATTGGAGAGTTGGTATATCGAACGCATGTGTTTCAACGGTATATTCAAGTACCTATTCATTTACAACACAATCGTGTGCTGTATGTGCTTCTGTAGCAAATACGAGTTTTGCTACGAGTACTACTTTAGTGAATTTTGAAAGTATCAATAGAAGTTCTGCTAAACCTTCAGGATATAGCGATTATACAGCAACAGATATTGCAACAGTAATTAAAGAATCATCGTATCCACTTACAGTGAATGTAAATACAGACGGAAACTTTAGAACGCAAACTAAAGTATGGATTGATTGGAATCAGAACTGTAGTTTTGATGATGCAGGAGAAGAATACGATTTAGGAGATGCTTTTGGAGTATCTGACGGACCAACAGCTAATTCTGGAATGATGGTAATGGTGCCGAGTTCAGCCTTAACTGGATCTACTACTATGCGTGTATCGACAAAGTATACGCCAAATAATAATATTGTATTCCCAACTTCTTGTGAGAATGGAGCAGATGCAGAGGTAGAAGATTATCGTATAGATGTTGAAAATACCTTATCAACGGTTGAAAATGAATTGGAGAATTTTGCGATTTGGCCAAACCCAACACGCGGAAAGTTTGTTGTGAAATTTACATCTACATCTTCTGAAGATGTTACTATTGATGTTTTTGACATTCGTGGACGTGCTATTTTTACAAAGAAATACAACAACTCTGCAAACTTTACGGAAGAATTAAATATCAGTTCAGCGCAAGCCGGATTGTATATGGTTCGTGTGAATGATGGAGAGCGCGTAAGTGTTAAAAAGCTAATCGTTCAATAGCAGAATAAAGAAATATAGATACCTACTAAACTAGATATAAAAAGAGAGGCAATTGCCTCTCTTTTTTATTTTCCATTAAATGAATTCATTGTGTTGGATATTCCTGCTGTACCAAAAGATTTAATGACTTCTGTGCTCTTTTCTAGTCGTTCTGTGAGTTTGTCACTCTCTTCGGTTGTCCATTCGCCTAACACGTAATTTACTTGTCTTCCTTTGCCAAAATCGGCACTAATTCCAAATCGGAATCGAGGATATTTTGTGGTATTTAGCAAAGCTTGTACACTTTTTAAACCATTATGTCCACCATCGCTTCCTTTGGTTTTGATGCGAATTGTTCCAAACTCAAGATTCAAATCATCAGTAATAATCAATATATTCTCTACAGGAATTTTTTCTTTTGTCATCCAATAACGAACCGCTTTTCCGCTTAGGTTCATATATGTACTTGGTTTTAAAAAGATAAACGTTCTTCCTTTAAATTTATATGTAGTTAAGTCGCCTAACTTATCTGTTTTGAAGGTTAGTTCTTCTTTTTTAGCAAAAAAATCGAGTATTTTAAATCCGATATTATGGCGTGTATTTTCATATTCACTGCCAATATTTCCTAAGCCTACAATGAGAAATTTTTTCATAGGATCTGTTTCTTCTATTATTAATGATGCTTTTGAATGAGATGTACCCAATAGTTTTCTGAAAAATTGAAGCATACTGTAAAAATTTGTGTAAAAATAAAAAAGCATTCCGACATGGAATGCTTTTTATAGATCATAAGATCAATTATTTTTAAGCTTCTTTTTCTGCTTTTGCAGCTTCTTGAGCAGCTTTCATCGCAGCACGAGAAATTCTTACTTGACATACTACTGTATTATCAGCATGTAATAATTTGTAGTTTTCATTTGTTAAAGCAGTAACATATAATTTGTTTCCAATTTCTAATTCAGAAACATCTGCTTCAATAGAATCTGGTAAATGCTTAGGTAATGCTTTTACTCTAAGTTTACGCTTGTTTAAACGTAAAACACCACCAGAAATTACACCTGGAGCAGTTCCTTTAACAGCTACTGGAATATCCATAGTTACTTCTTTATCGTCAAATAAACGGTAGAAGTCAATATGTAATATTTTGTCACTTACAGGGTGAAATTGAATATCCTGTAAGATAGCGTTGTGTGTAGAACCGTCTTCTAATGCAATCACAACTGTGTGCGCATTTGGAGTATACACTAATTTAGAAAATGATAATTCTTCTGCTGAAAAGTGTAATGGGTTGTCTCCTCCGTATAATACGCAAGGAACCTTTCCAGCATTACGTAAGGCTTTCGTTGCTACTTTACCTACGCTTTCTCTTTGAGATCCATTGATTGTAATTGATTTCATTTTTAGTATTTATATTAATATTTAATTACATTAAAAACTTTGAGCTGATCGACGTATTTGTTTGTACTCTTTGCATTACATCTGCAAATAAATTAGCACAGCTTACGACTTTGATCTTGCTTGATTCTTTGCGTAATGGAATAGAATCGGTTACGATTAATTCTTCTAATTTTGAATTTTCTATTCGTTCATACGCTTGTCCTGATAAAATAGGATGTGTACATATTGCACGTACTGACAAAGCTCCTTTTTCCATCATGACTTCTGCGGCTTTTGTCAATGTTCCGGCAGTGTCTACCATATCATCTACTAAGACCACATTTTTTCCTGTTACATCACCAATTAATTCCATATGTGAAATGACATTGGCTTTTTTACGTTGTTTGTAACAGATAACAACGTCGCTTTCTAAAAACTTAGAATATGCGTATGCTCTTTTTGATCCTCCCATATCTGGAGAAGCAATTGTTAACTTATCTAAATTCAACTTTCGTAAATATGGTAAAAACACGGTAGAAGCAAATAAATGATCTACTGGCTTTTCAAAGAAACCTTGAATTTGATCGGCGTGCAAGTCCATAGTAATAATACGTGTTGCACCAGCTACTTCAAGCATTTTAGCTATCAATTTAGCACCTATCGGAACTCTTGGTTTGTCTTTACGATCTTGTCTTGCCCAACCAAAGTAAGGAAGTACGGCTGTAATATGACGTGCAGAAGCTCTTTTAGCAGCATCTAGCATTAAAAGCATTTGCATCAAATGATCTGAGTTTGGAAACGTTGATCCTATGATAAATACTCTTGCGCCACGAACCGATTCTTCAAAAGAAGGTTGAAATTCACCATCACTATATGTTGAGAACGTAACTTTTCCTAATTCTGCTCCATATTGTTTTGCAATTTTTCTTGCAAGTTCGTCACTTTGCGTACAAGCAAAAATCTTTGGTTCTGGGACAGTATAAGACATTTAATATTCTGTTTAGTAGTTAGTTAATTGTTGTGTTGTGTTAAATGAGGTGCAAATTTAGAAATTTTATGCAACTCTAAAAGCTTTTATTTCTTTTTTTAAGGGAGAATTAAAATTATTTTCTAAATTTGCACTCCTTTAGAAACAATAATTTGCTCGAGTGGCGGAATTGGTAGACGCGCTGGATTCAAAATCCAGTTCTTTCGGGAGTGTGGGTTCGATTCCCACCTCGAGTACACAAAGGAAAAGCCGAAGTTGTAGACTTCGGCTTTTTTGTTTGGGTAAAACATAGGTAAAACAAATTGATTTTTAAAATACTTGTAATGAGTGTAGCTTTTGTTAATTAAAATGTTAAGAAAACAAGGAAATAAAAGCTTTTAGAGTTATTAAGTATGACTTCAAAATACTATCTTTAATAATTATTTTTAGTTATGTCATTTTTAGCAAATAAGGAATTAGAGAAACTATTAAAGAAGTGTATTTCAGACAATGAATTCACAGAGAATAGATTGCAAAATGCATCTTATGAATTAACTTTGGGAGATGAGGTCTACACTAATAGTGATAGTTCAAAAACAATCCTATGTGCTAAAAAGCCTCAATTTGAGGTAAAGCCTGGTCAGTTTGCTATTTTAATGACAAAAGAAGAGATTGAGATACCCTCAAAATATATTGGCTTCATATCATTAAAATTTGGCTTCAAATTTAGAGGATTGGTTAATGTGTCGGGTTTTCATGTTGACCCTGGTTTTAAGGGTAAATTAAAGTTTTCTGTTTATAATGCTGGATCAAATAGTATTATATTGGATAGAGGACAACCATATTTCGTTTTGTGGATTAGTGAGCTTACTAGTCAACTTGCTGATGATGAGAATTATAATGGTTCGCATCAAGGTCAAAATAGTATAAGTTCACATGATATTATGAAAATTAAGGGGGAAATAGCCTCTCCTAATAATTTATTAAGTCAAATCAAGGAGATTAAGTCAAGTCTAAAAATATATTGGTGGTTACTTGGTATCATTCTTGTGACATGTATAGGTGTTTGTAGTAGATTTTATTGGCAGAAGTCTCAATACGAAAAAGGTTATATAGATGGTTATAATAAAGTTGAAATTGAAAATGAGGTAAATAAAAAAGTAGAAATGATTCTCAACAAAAAGATTGATAGCTTGGTGGGGGCAAAATATAAAGAAATAAAACAAAAAAAAGATTCAATTGAATAAGGCTGTAACAAATATTGATATGATACAAGGTAACGAAAAGTTACCTACATCTTTTATTGTTTATTTTGAAGATAAAAAAAATGAATCAGTAAGAATTACTATTGATGGTGTACAGGTTGGAGATGTTATAGATGATAATTCTTATGAAAAAGATCATTATCGTTATCATGATGTTTTTCATTATACTTTTGCTACCCTATTGGACTGGTCTCCTTGCACTAGGTCAATGCTAAAGAGAAAAAGAAAAAGTATTCCGATTATAGACGCTTATGAAGATGGAGCAAGAGCAACAATCACAGAAGAAGCAATATCCCTAATCTTATTTAATGAAGCAAAAAGGACTAACTATTTCGAAAAAGGAAAAGTTAGTAAAACCGTTTTGAGTATAATAAAACAAATGACAGAACCTTTTGAGGTCAGAACCCGAACTAAAAACGAATGGGAATCTGCTATTTTGGTGGGATATAAATTATTTAAAAAGCTTGTTGAGAATAGAGGTGGGAGAATAAAGTTTGATGCACATAAAAAGGAAGCGTTATTTATCACTTAGATTATCTTAAAATATTTATTAATCAAAAAAAGAGCTAGCAAACGCTAGTTTTTTTATATATAAAAATAATTTTGGAAATATTATTGAAGAAGAAATTACCTAAAACAACGGTAGTTTATGATACTTATTGGAAGTTTGCGACTGAAAGACAAAATATATTTTTTAATAGAATTAATAATGAAAGTATTTTAACGGAAGATGCCATTCTTTTAGAATATAAATTTACTAATGCTTATAGAGCTTCAGATCGAGTTAGTCAATATTTAATTAAAAATGTTATTTATAACCATTCCCAAAAGCCTCAAGAAGTACTCTTTAGAATTTTACTATTTAAGACTTTTAATAAAATAGAAACGTGGGAACGTTTAGAAAAAAGAATTGGAAAATTAGAGTATAGATCTTTTAATTTTGACTTATACGACCAAGTTCTTACTGAGGTTATGGAATCAGGAAAATCAATATACTCTGGAGCATATATTATGACTTCGGGTAGAAGCTTCTTTGGTCATGCTAAAAAACATAGAAATCACTTAAAACTAATCGAATTTATGCTCAAAGGAGGATTAGATAAAAAAATAAGTGATTGTAAAGATATGGATAGCTTGTTTGAGCTTTTAATATCTTATCCAACAATTGGAAGCTTCCTAGCTTATCAATATTGTATTGATATAAATTACAGTAACCTTTGTGATTTTGATGAAATGGATTTTGTAAAACCAGGACCTGGTGCATTAGATGGAATTAGAAAGTGTTTTTCGGATTTTGGTGGATATGATGAAACTGACCTTATTAAATTCGTTACTAATAGGCAAGAAATTGAATTTGAGAGATTAGAGCTTGATTTTAAGAACTTATGGGGGAGAAGTTTGCAACTTATTGATTGTCAGAATCTTTTTTGTGAAGTGGATAAGTATTCTAGAGTAGCACATCCAAACATACAGGGTATTTCTGGGCGTACAAGGATTAAGCAGATATTTAAACCTAAAAATACTACTATTAACTATTGGTATCCTCCAAAATGGAACATTAATAAGAATATAAAAACTAATTCTCAGCTATAACATAAGCTATTGAACAAGTAGTAGAATGAGAAATACTTATGTGCCACTTATTTATGCCCAAACCTTGAGATATATTTCTTATTTCACCTTTCAGTTCTATTTTAGGTTTTCCAAATTCTGATTGAAGAATTTCAATATTATTTAAGGATATCCCGTCGTGCATTCCTGTTCCTAAACATTTTAAAACAGCTTCTTTTACAGCAAACCTTCCCGTTAGATAAGAGAGCCTATTTTGATTTTTATAGCTTTCTATTTCTCTAGGTGAAAATACTCTTATCAAGAACTTTTCATCCTTTTCCCAATTTAGTTCTTTCGCAATTTTAAAATCAGTAACATCGCAACCTATTCCTATAATCATGATATAAATACATTTTCTAAAGAGTTATCTTTTAATTTTTGCAATAGTTTCTTTGCTTCACTTTTCGTTAGTCTATCTAGTTGCTCAACACCAATGTAACAATTAAATCTTTCAAAATTTAGATTCGATTCTTTAGCAATAAACATTCCTAGATTTATAAGTCCAATCCAATTTCCGTATGCACGTCGATATAAATGCTGAATGGCATAGAAACTGTTTAAGATTAACCCATTATTCTGGGTTTTGTAAAATGTTACATGCTGTAAACATGGAAAACCCTGATACATTGCATCGGAATGATCTTTTTCAGGATTAAATATTGAAGCTTGTAATTTTGATCGTCTCTTAACCGTTGCTCCTTCTTGTAAAGAAGAAATAATAATTTCTAGTTGATTTATTTTTTTATCACTACCATCAAATGAAATTAGCCTTTGAAAATATGTGCCATTTCTATTACTTGGATTTATTTTTTGTATTCTTGGAAAGTTTTTTTTGTATTCTTTATACAAAGCAAACCTGTTTTCTTTACAATAAATGTAAAGAGATTTAGGAAATATTGTTTCTGAAACTGTTTGGACAGCATCAAGTTGAGAGGAAGCTAAGTTTAAGTTTAATGTTTCTTGAAAAGAAATGTCTTCATTAAATTCTGTAATACTAAGAACTAATGGGCAAATTTCTTTACCATTGTTATCAATAATGTGTTCAAGAACTCTTATCCATGCTTTAGATACATTGGTATCTTCAATAAGTAATGGTGTTGTCATAATTAGTTATTCTAGATGTCTATATTCTGATAAGCCTATGTAGTTTTGGCTTTCTATTCTAATTGTCATATTTCTTTTAAAATTTTCAGACCTAACTTCTGAAATTCCAGATTTGATAGCTGAATAAACTATACCTAAGCCTGTTATTCTAATAGGTTTTAAGAAGCTTTTATCAACGCTTGCGTTACTAGGAAGTACAATGTAATTTGAAACTTCTAGGTCGACATAAGTTGGTTGACTATGATTGTCAAAATATTTAAAATGAGAACTTTTTAATTCTCTTGAAAAATTTTCCTTAAATATTTTACTAGGTATATATTTTAATAGGGTTTTAGTCGTTGAATTATTTGTAATCCTGTTTGCTCTGCATTGGTATATTAAAGTATGGTAGCCAACTCCAAAAAAAGAGCTAATTAAATAGTATTCTAATGGACTAGCTGTATTTGGATTAAGTTTTCTTTTTGCAAATTCAGCCTGAATACCAGCAATTGGCATTAATAGTGAACCAGCAAAAACATTAACTAATAACTCTTCTTGATCTTGATCAGATGTGTATTGATTTGAATAATTGAGAGAATCTATTTTTGAGCCATGTCCGAAAAAATGATGCCCATATTCATGCGCACATGTGAATATTCGTCTAGGTATTGGGCGCTCATTAGAAAGTAGAATAGTTGGTTTATTAAATTTATCTGATTTTACATAAATTCCCTCCATATTAATATTAACAATCCTTACAGTAATGCCCTCTTGTTCGCAAACATCATAGATGTTGACAGGTTCAAACATATTTAGTCCAAGTCTGTCTCTAACTCTTGTTGAGCTTTTAATTGCATCTAAAAAAATTGCTTTCATGAGTTATTTAGGTAAAATTTTCAATATATCCAATAACTTTTTAATGTCTTCAGGATCTAATTTCTCTAGCTCTCTAGCTGCAAATTGGAAATTAACATCATGAGACTGACTTTCTTCTAATAGTAGCCAAGAAGAGTTCACTTTGTACAATTCTGCAAACTGGATTATTTCTTCTGCACTTACCTTTCTTCTTCCTGCTTCAATTTCTGAAATAGTAGGGCGTTGAATACCCATTAATTTTGACGCTTTTTCTTGAGAAAGACCAGATTGAATCCTTGCCTCTTTTAACCTTTTTGCTATTTTTTCTCTGTCTGATATTTCATTCTCCCTTGTATCCATAACTATTTAGCTATTTTAATTAGTTTCATTGATGCTTCTTTAATTGATAATTGTTTATTTTTTTGTTTATCATAAAAAATATAACAACTATTAGGTATTTTGACATCAAGCTTGTTTTCTAATAACCCCATTACAGAAACTAGTATTTGGCTAGTAATACCTATTTCGTATGGACAAGTATTCATTTTTATACTTGCATTTAAACCTAATTGACCATTTATCTCCTCAATAATGGACTTGATCTGATTTTCGACATTTTCTAACTTTAGTTTCATAAGACTGTAAGAATATGTTACAAATATAGTAATTTTTTATTACGGTAAGATATTCTTACGTAATTTTTTTAAAATGTAATGAAATGTTATTTTTTTTAATTGATAAGAGTGTGATTTTAAAGAAAGATATCTTGTATAAAGCTATTGACATAGTCTCTAAAAGATGGACTTAGTATAGAAATTGTTTGACCTACAATGAAAAGCGATAATTGTGAGAGGCTATAAATAGATTTCTTTACTGGTTTCGAGGCCTCAAAAAAATCACTTAAACTATTTAATTGGAATATCTTAGCTGCATTTTCAGAATTAATCATATTTTCAACATTCCGTTCTTTATTTTGATTTAAATAAAGATTTATGAAAATTTCTAGTTACCATTCATCATTTCAAACTCAGGCTTGTTTGGAAAAGGATAGACGCAATAATCAGAAGGATTATTTCTATTAATGTTCAGTTTAGAATAGAATAATGGGTGAATGACACAAATATCTTTTTCAGATAAAAACAATCTATCACGTAATGCAAACTCAAAATCAGCCTTAATGATTTTTGAATTATAATTGGTTTCTTCTCTTTTTCTTCCAATTATACCTAATTCAATAACTAATCTAATAAAATCAGACCAATTTCCATTTTCCCAATGGGTTGCCGATCTTCTGGCAGCTCTTCGTAATTCACTCCACTTGAACTCAATTGGTAAGCCTTGAAGAGCTGATATAATATCTCCAATATTTGGATATATTGAAGAATATGAATTTATAAGTTCATCTGCTAAACTATATTCAGAATTCAAAACACCCTCTTTAATTGTTGCTTCTGAAAATCTTGGAAATTCATCATTTTCTCTTGAAATCCGTGCTATATAATTACAAATAAATATTAATTGTCGAGGTCGTAAATGGGTATGTCTAACTATATAAGGAAATGTATCTTCTTCAACTCCTCGTCTATTGATAAGTTTTTTTCCAAAATGTGGATACCAAATTTTCTCCAAGATATCTGTATGAGAGTCCCAGTTTATATCGTTTTCTGAAAGATTAGATAAATTATTCAACTTTAAATATTTAAAGAATCTCCAGCAAACTAACTTTATTAAATCTTTAGGTTTCCATTGCATGAATAATGGATATCTTACATATTTCAAAGTATTGGTTATGTAGTCCTCTTTTAAATAAGGAAATATTTCATCAGCTACACATACTTTTATTTGTAAACCTTGATATCCAAATTCAATATTTATTTTACAGGCACATTGTATTAAAGCAGCCGCAATATTCATTTCGTTTTCATCCCGTAATGAATATTTTTCTCTTGAATCGATTGCTATATAAAGAGGTTTTGAAGCTAAAATATTTAAAACACATTCTCTAGCACAAATATAATTTTTTTCGTGTGTTCTTTTTGTTAGCATTTCAATAACATCATCACCGCTATTAATTTCATTTTTATTTAATATTCCTTTAATGATTAATTTAATGAAGTTTAAAATAGATGGATCAGTACACTCTTCATGAATTCCTTTTCTAATTTCTTTGTTATTATTTTCAAGTTTCTTAAAGATTATTTGCCATATTATATATTCCCAAAGCTTAACAAGCTTTTGAACTTTTAATTCTTGGGAAAAATTGATATTATTTGCAATTTTTAAGAGTTGATCGATATATGTTTCAGCTAATCCGAAATTTATAAAATCAGATTTCTGATATTCATCTTGAAATAAAATGTGTTGTAGTAAAGATGACTTACCACAACCTCGTCTGCCCACTATTAAATATGTATCCTTATGAAGAGCTTTTTTTACAAAATCAGTGTGTTCGAAATAGTATTCTTCCCATTTTTTCTCTCCTAATCTTTTAAATTCTGATTCAAAGCTTCTTTCTCCAAACGGTTGAATAGGATTGTTTTTTTTCATACTATATTTTAATTATTTTTAAAAATATAAGACAAGAACTTTATTTTTATAGAAATAACCTTACGGTTTTCCGTAATGCTCTCACATTTATCATCTTTTCTATTCTAAGAATTGAATTAGGTTTTTTTATAGATTTTAAGTCTTAAAATTTTTATTGTTGAGAACAAGATTGCAAGTTCCTACAAATTTTCATTTCATTGCAATTTTTCAGCACTTGCGATCTTGCCAAAGGAGACCTTTGGAATCCCTAAACCAAAAAACTATCTCTTTACAGAAATAGCTTTTGAGTTATCGCTCCAATCCGCGATTGATATTCTTGTCTTTAGATTTTTTTAGACTTTCTAGTCGTTCCTGTTCTTTGGTAAGTTTTTTAAGATGTTCTTTTCCTACTCCAAGTGTAGAAAGTCGAAACTTTTTATTTCCATACCAAATGCCAGTTAATGTACCGTATCGGTAATACGGTTCTATATGTTGATCGACTAATTTGATATGAAGTTCCGAAAAGTTTTTACACTTCTTTGCGATTTTGGTCACGTGAATTGCTAGTTGCTCTTTTTTGGAAACAATGCCACGTGATTGCTTCATGAGTTGTTCTTTCTGCGAAAGCTTGAGGTTTAAACTTTTTTTTTCGCATGGTCAACGATGGAATGAGAAAGTTGCGGATATTTCTGTTGCTGAAATTCCTGTAATTTGATTTTAAATTCTTTGAATTGTTGTTGTGAAATTCTGGTTGACTTTCCATCTATGCCAACACCTGAAATAATAAAATGGATGTGGATCACTTCATCATAATGTACGCCACACACTCCCATAGATTTTGGAGAACGATGTTGTAAATAGTATTTCCCAAAATCTTTTAAAAT
This sequence comes from uncultured Kordia sp., assembly GCF_947489565.1. Classification (GTDB taxonomy): domain Bacteria; phylum Bacteroidota; class Bacteroidia; order Flavobacteriales; family Flavobacteriaceae; genus Kordia. Next base: position 364,241 of record NZ_CANLEA010000001.1, read on the forward strand.
GTCACGAGTTAATAATTTGTTGTCTTGTGGCGCAAACGAAATGATTTCGTGTCTTAATACGGTTCGTTTACTATGATTAAAGTTACGTTTATTGCCATTCTCTATAAATTGATCTGCCCAATTGTCAATATTGTAACCACGAATATATTTTTTAACCGTGAGCGACTTTCTTCCGAGATGATCATGTTCCATCTTCTGCTTATCAAATACGTAGCGAATTAATTTCTCAATATTTGCTCGCTTGGTTGACGTATGTGAAATAGTTTTTACGATCATGGTAAACGTTCATAAATGCTTGTTATATTTTGTAATAGTTCAGTTACTGAAACTGATTCGTCCTCATGTATTGCTTCTTCAAGTACATCAATAATGTTCAGAAGTGATTCCTTGATGATTCCTGTTTCATCAAAAGCTTGTTGCTGTTGTAAAGCACGTTGTTTGATAAGTGTAGTTAGTTTGATATTTTGTCGTTGAGCAATACTTTTAAGTGCTTCATATTCTTGTTTTTCAATTCTAAATGTTACTTGTATATACCGTTCCCGATACTGTTTACGGTATCGGGATTGATACATCTTACGGTACTGAGCTTTAGCTTTTTGAACCATTTCAGGTGTAATATGATCAATGGCTGAAAAACGATGCTCCAAATACGCTTGCAGATTTTCAAAATGTTGTTGAGATTCTTGTATCATCGTTTACGTATTTGTTTCTTATCAAGTCTATGAATTGTATTAAGCTCAATTAATCGCTGTTTCTTTCGTTCTATGATGTATTTGATGTGTTCAAAATCATGTAGCGTATCGTGTTCTTTCGCAATCTCTTGTAACTCTTTTTGATGTGACTTTTTCTGTGCTTTTTTGACTTTTTTTTTAGTAATGGACTTTTCAGTTTTTTTAATAGACTTAGAAAGAACAGTCTCCATGCCGTTGATAATCTTAGTGTACTTACCATCCATGATATCTCTAAAAACACTTCCAAATCCTTCAATAGATTTTGAGATTATTTTCTGATTAATCGTAATAAAGCGATCTATGGATTTGCGTACATTCATTATTCTTCGGTATCGTTTTGTTGAGTATCTAATGGTAAATACTGCGCTTGGTACTGTGCTTTCATAACTGGAGTATCTTCTTCGGGTAGTTCAGTATTTAGAAAGCGCATATATTTTCCAATTTTGTAATACGGCTTGATTTTGCAGTAGAGTGGAAGCAATCCCCCATTCGGTATGACGATGACACGATCCTTTGGCATCGTTCGGATTTCGTTGCTCGTCATCAAGGGTCGCGTACGTAATACTTTTTTATCCTTATCCGTATAATATTCATACTCGCCAAGTGCTTTAGAAATGCGATCACATTCATCGTTTAATCCAGTCATATATACGCGACAAGCATTGTTAAGAATGGTTTTCGCATTGTATTCGCCATAGTTTTGGTACAGCTGATTTTCACTTTGCAAAATTCCTAAGATGGAAAAGTATTTCCTCGCATTTGCAATTACTTTTGAAAGACTAGGAATTGGTATGGATGAAAGTTCATCAATTAGTAAGAATAGATGATTATCAGTCGATTTAGGAATAGAACGGAACAATTCAGTAAATAGCTGCTCAAAAAATAACCCAAGAAGTGGGCTATAATATTCCATTTCTGCTGTTCCGCAGTTTAGAAAAAGTACCGTTTTTTCCTTAGCTAGATTTGAGAAATCAAGCGTATCTACTGATGTAAGGTTGCATAAGTTTGGGTCGTTTCCGATGAATGATAAATTTCCAATAGCGGAACTGATGATGCTTGCTTTTGTATTATCGCTATTTGCAATTAATGCTTTGAATTGTCGCCATTGTCGCTCGGTAGCTTTTTCAGCAAATAATCCACTTACTGCATCTTCATTCCCTGCTAGATTTTCAAGAAGATAATATGCGTTTGCAATATTTTGATACACTTTCGATGTGTGTTCTAAGAGAAAACTAATGATAAGGCTGATCACTTCAATGGATTTTAACTGCCAGTAATCTTGTGTTTCTTTACTACTTTTCGTGACTAACAGCGTAGCTACTTTGGTAATATCTGATGCATTTCGAATACGATGAAGCGGATTGTAGTAAATAGAATGTTCGGGATCATTTGGATCAAAACGATACACCTTATATCCTTTGCTGATAAAGAAATTCATCATCTTGAGATTTTCTTTCGATGGATCGTTGATAATCATACTCGAATCAACTCCATTTTTAGATTGTGCAATGTTCAAGGCACTAGGTACCATACAAACTGTCGATTTCCCCAATCCTGTGGGGCCGAAGTATAAAAGGTGTTCTTTTGATTTTTCAACACTTAAAAACTTTGTTCCAGTAACGGACAAACCACCATGACTTGATGAGAGAAGCGATGATTCTTTACCAAATTTAGCGGATAAAGAAGTATCTTTTTGTGTCATGCTTTCGATACCATCAAACAGGAAGTTAAAACCTCCTGTGATGACATCACTTATTGTATTAAGTAATAGTTGTATCATTTCTGTAATTTTTTAATTCAACATTTTTTCTGTGAGCTTACTGAAGAATCCACTTACGGCTTCAATCAGTTTACTTACAATAAAGACTGCAAGTAGGAACAGTTTCCACATGGCTTTGACAATACTACCAAGCGCATTAAAAAAGATGTGTCCTTTAGTTCTCATGGTTCAATGATATTTGTTTGTCCATGCCAATACGTATCTTTAATCCAGTATCCTTAAATACTGCCTTATAGATTTTACAGAAATCTGAAAAGTGTTGATTTTCAAGTGGCGTATTAGGATAGTAGTTAATGTAGAGTGTAATACCGTCATAACTATTTGATAGTACTTGTGAACGGAACAAATCAACAATTGCGTTAATATTTTGTGTGTGCGAGTTTTTGTATCCGTTGAAAAGACTTGAATATTCAACAAGATCAGAATACAGTAGTACAACCTTTTCCGTTGCATCAGATTGTTGCAATGTTTCTAGTTGCTGCACAAGCGGAACGAAAATATTTGATCGATTGTATTCATATTGTATTGCTTGCTGTCTATGAAAGAGCGTATCAATGGCATTAAAAAATCTGTTTACTTCTGTCTTACGCTTCAACGTATTCTCAAACATCGAATAAGGCGGAAGCGACAATGTATGTCGCTTGTTAATATCCGTATTGCTGATAATTTGATATGAAAATGTTACGGCAGTAGTTACTTCTTTTCCGTTTTCAAGAACTTGGTAAATGTCCTGTATAGTTGGCACAGACATATTATCTGATGTCTTATCAGCCAAAACTGAAATGTATGTGGATTTCTCTGCTCCCTGTTTGCAAGAAACTAATGAAAATCCAATGTAGAGGTATATTAAAATCTTTTTCATAATTGCGTTGTGTTTTCGTTATTGTTTTGGTAATTCAATTTTAGTGCGGGAACATCTTCTGCATCGGTAGAAAAAAGATCAGCACATTTCCCATTGCTGAGAAGATGTAATTCACTTTTAAATTCGTGAAAGCACGCAAGCATACGTGTTGAAATATCTTGTTCAATCTGCTGCCCAAGTAGCTGTAGATTATGATAATCCAGTAGCTTCTGCCGTAGCTTCGGCTCTAAGCTATTTTTTTCAGCGAGATAGGTATCACGTTTTTGTTGTGCTTCTTCAATACTTTTAAGATCATCACAGTATTTACTGTACGCATTTTTGACAGTAACATTTGGACGGTATTCAAAAACAAGATACGTAGCGATCAAGTAGGCAAAGAAGTTTATCAATGTTGGTACAATCGGATTGCTACTGTAGACATCCTGCATTTCGGGAGATAATGCAAGCAAGTATGTAACACGCATAGCACTGAAAAGATAAAATATTACAAAAATTGGAATTGACATTAGCGAGAAGATGCCAAGTTGTTTTCTCCAATTCGAGTCACCGAAACGATGAATCAATTTCGCTGTAAGGTGCGCCCACCAGAACACAACAATTCCACTGATAATGGCGATAGAGATTGACGCTAGAATTCCGCCACCAAGCATATTGTAAATTTCCATGTTTGCCAGAAGTTCAAATCCAGCCAAAAAATATAATATCCACAATACTCTTTGCCATCGGCGTATAGTTGATTTATGTTTCTTCGCATCTGCATCAAACTTTGCGTTAAGAATATTGAGTTCATTTTGCGTTTCATCAATCTTTCGATCAAGTTCTTCTGCTGCTGCTTCCATGTCTGCGGTATCAGACTTCCCTTTGGCTTGGTGCAGTACACCATTTAAACGTTGGTCGGTGTAATCAACTAATTTCTGGAAGTCCATGACAAGTCCAGTAATATAATCGGTAATACGTGCCGTCTTTGGTAGCTCATTGAATTTCAATACACTTAATTTCTGTGCGTGTTTCTGATACTTATTGTGATATTCGAGTTCTTTCGTATCGATGTATTCTGAAAGTTCACGATCTACAATAGTGGTAATCTTAGCTGAATTATCAGCTCTTTTGTTAAATAGTTTCATTTGTATAAAGTTTGAATGTTAAAAATGAAAAGCACATGGCTACTTCTAGCCATGTGCTTATGTTGTTATTGTACCTTCTGTTTAAAGAATGATTCAGCATCCTTTAAAGAAGTAGTGTAATGTAAATGACCAATTGCAGCATCAAATACTACATGTCTGTCAGTTGTGGGATCGAATAATAATTGGAATTGCTCTTTGGATTCAAGGAGTTGCATCTCCTTGATTGAAGAATTGATAGTGCTTTTTCTATTGCTGTGAAAAGCACATTTACAGTTGTTCTGAGATTTTTTTGATTTCACGATTTTGAAAATGTTAACTGTTTGTAACTAGTTTTTCAAAACCACTTTGAAGATGCTTGACCAACATACACTATAATGGTATATGTGTGTCGATTCGATTGAGAGGTCGGATTCTCAATTGAATAAATTGTCAGGATGTCAAAGTATGGTTTTGGTATCTCTGGCGTAGCCACCTTACGCAATGTTTGGTGGTTTTTTGCTTTTGATATGACAATTTTAAAAGTTTAGAAATCTAATTTTTAGGATGAAAAGCGGAAGCATCACGGAAAAGAAACGGATGGGCGGATACAAAGCGGATTGTGAAAATTCTTATATTTATGCCATGAGTAAGTTTGAAAATGCTAATGCAAAATTCAGTATAACTGATTGGGATTTATTTGAAGGAGTCTTTAACTCAGTAGGAGTAGATAAATTTAGTTATGGTTCTGCTGCTAAAAATGCAGTTGATAATATGACTGCTAGAATTATTGAAAGAGATAATATAAAAGAAAAAGCATTTAGTATTGATGCTCCATCTAGTGAAAGTACAGTTAGAAAAGCTGTCAATGAAGCTTTGTTATCTCAACAGAGTTTTCATGGTCTTTTATGCCTACTCTTTCATAATTTTGAAAAAGACAGTAAATATTATAATGAATATAATATAGACTCTGTAAAGAATTTTTTAGAATCAATTTCTATATATGAAAACCCGAAAGGTAGTGTTAAAAGATTCCGAGATTTTTTTGCTAGACTTGATATTCCTGAAAAATTTGGAGAAGGATTTGAAATAACAACTGATAGTGATTGGAATTTTGATATTTCCGTTATCAAGGATGATCAGGATTCAGGTCAGCCAAAAGAAGGTCAAGCTTTAGTTGAAACTACAAGTAATTCCAATAATGAAGCAAGTGATGGAGATCGTGAAAAACTTCCAAAAAAGAAGTGGCGTTCAAAACTTAAAAATATATTTACTAATAATTGGAAATATTTTATTTCTGTACTGTTGGTTATTGGAATAGGATATTTAATTTTTAATACGATTCTTAACTACATTGAAAGACAAGAGGAAATTCAGCTAAAAAGAAATATTATTGAAAACGCTAAAGAAAAAAGTAACTCTAGAACACCATTACTATCAAATATTTATTCAGCTATAAATGAGGAATTAAAGGAAGATTATAAGAATGATGGTGTTAGAAATTTATCTGAGGGATTAATTGCTAGAATAATTTCATTGAGTGAACAATTAACGCCTTACAAATATCTTGTAGATGATAAAATTATTAAACAAAAGCTAAGTCCACAAAGAGGACAATTATTTCAGAATCTTTATAAAAATGACTTAGACCCTAAAACATTTTATAAAATTATAAGCCAATCCAACTTTTCATATTCCGACTTTTCAAATAAAGATTTAAGTGGACTTGATTTAACAGAAACTTTATATGGAATTCAAGGTCATTATAATAGAGAAGTAAGTGTTTTAATTACCCCTAGCAAAAGACCTTGTTTTAGTCATTCTAACTTTAATGGAGCAAAATTAGAAAACACTACTTTATTCGGTGATTTCTCTTATTCTAATTTTAGAAATATTAAGTCGGATAGGATTACCTTCACTTGGTCAAATTTAGACTTTTGTGAATTTCAAGGAAATAAATTAAAAAACTGTTTATTTGTTGATTCAAGTTTAAATCATTCTAATTTTAAAAATACTGTACTAGGAATAGGTGCTGGTCATAACAGAGGCTTTTTTAATTGTGATTTAAGAGGAGTTCAATTTGATGATAGTGAGTTTAGTGGTGGTAATGACCCATTTATATTTAACAATTGTTTTTTCTATTCTAGGGGTACATTTTTTAAGTATAAAATAAACAGAGAGTGGGGACCTTCGGTTCTTCTGTATGGGTATCCTTACATCGATGGAGATGATATGTATCATCCATTTAACAATTATGAAATTCTTATTTATAGTAATGAGTTTGATAAAAATAAGAAAATCAAACAAGTAACAAAGAAATATAAGGTGCCAAGATTAATAAAGCGTGATGCTATATTGTCTGAAAACATTATCCTGAATACAAATTTTATGCTTTTAAATGACTGGAATTATAATGAAAAAGAGTTTTGGGATTTACTTCACGTTTACAACAGATACAGTAATGAACCTATTGAAAAATTAAGTTATTATTTTGTGCGAACAAATGATAATCTCAACAGAAGTAGAAAAGTCATTCGTATGTTTGCCAATTTTAACGGCACTGAATGGGACTCGAACTCGGCAAAAATAGATACTTTATATGTAAGAAGTAGTTTAAATAAATTACAAAGTGAATATAGGGGGATTATTGAAAATCATGATCAATATTTTGATGAATTAAAAGATGGTATTTCTTCTTTTAAGAATTGTAAATTTGTTTATACTACTTTTGCAAACTCAAGCATGGAATTTGTAAGTTTTAAGAATGCTCAATTTGAAAAATACACCAACTCAATAGGTAATGAATTCTTTAATGTAAAATTGAAAGGTAATGACTTTAGAATTAAATATGGTACGTTTTCTTTTTCCAAGAACACAATTTATGACAGCCTTTTAATTAATAAAAAGTTTACTCCTTTACGATATATAAAAAGTAAAAAACTATTAGAAAAAATCAATACTAAAACTGTTGGAAAATTTGAAAATAATCAAGCATCTTATTTTTTGAATATTCCGATTTCTGAGAAAGACTCTATTCTTGAATGGGTTAATCTAAATGAAAGATGTTTTAAACTGGATAGTGTAAAACAAAATAAAGGTGATTATTTATTAAAAAATACTTCAATTAAAAATATAAAATTCAAATAAAAGCGTATGCTTTTATAGTTTTAAAAAAAGTAATACAAACAAAAAACAACTATACCCAGCGATCTCTTTGAATCTGCTTACGCTGTTCCATCTCGAGTATTTCTTTAATTCTTCTTTGGTCTGGATTTGCATTTTCTGCGTTGTAATTTTGTAAAAAAGTTTCTTTTGTAGTCCGCAATTCTTGCGGTTTGTTTTGGTCATTTTTTTCGGTCTGGAGTGCATTTTTTTCAAGCTTTTCCACTACAGTGGAGTAGTAGACTCTTTTGGCTTTTTTACGCTCTATAGGGTTTGTGAGTGAGTTTCCTACGTAATCTGTTACGGTAATGAGCCTGTTTTGAAGTAGTTCTTCAATGGCGCTTGTAACGCTTCTATTTGATAAGCCAACTTTTTCAAATTGTGAATGAGATATCCAATCACGTCCTTTGATGCGTCCGCTTGGATCACGCCAACCAATGGTGTTACGAACAATTTTTAAATACACCCGAATTGCAGAACCACTTAACTGACTCATCTGTAAATCGAAAAACACATTCGGAACTGCGGTGGTATTGTTAAGCTTCATGGTCAGTAAATTGAATGACTGGTAAGGTTTCATTATGATTTGGAAAGATCATAAATTCTGTATGAGGCTGATGATACATTTGTAAAAACCAACCACCATTTTTGGTGATTTTTACCGTTCCTACTTTGTGATAAATAGCTTTTTCTGTGCTATTAGGAATTACCTTTTTAACGATTACATTATAAAATTTTGACATTTTAAATTAAATTTTAACGTACTAAGAACCTTAGGGTTTCCCCAGTATAATCTATCAATTTAGGTGTGTGTATGTCGTAAAACCCTTCTAAGGTTATGCGACATGCGTATCGTGTACCATATATTTTACGACGTTAATATGGTAAATTTTTATACCCTGTTTAGGGCATTCACATCAGATACTAAGTTTAGTCATTTAAATACAAAGGATTAGTTTGTAAAAACACCAAAATTGATAAATTATATTTACTAGTTAAAAGTACTTGTTATGGATTATACACTAGGTTCAAACAAAAAACAATCTGAGCTAGATTGTTTTTAATTTACGACTGCGGTTTTAAGAAAACGTCCTGCGGTTTCCTTATATCGTTTTTCACATAACTGTAAATAATGAAAACTAGATGTTGGCGATACGTGCCTAAGTAATGCTGATACATCTCTCATATTTCCACCTTGTTCTAAGATATTATTGGCTTTACCATGTCTAAAACTATGTGGAGTAATATTCTTGTCAATTAAGGTCATCTCTGTGATTTGTTTCATCCAACGTTGAATACTTCGTGGCGTGTACCGTTCCTTTGTTTTTGGATTGATTAGTAAGTATTTACTATCGGTATTCATACACAAGCGAATACCTAAATAGTTATTGAGTAGCACATTGGTGTCTGCTCCCCAAACTACTAAGTTATATCGCATAGATTTTCGAGTTCTCACTCTTGCAGTTCTAAGTCCTTGCTTCCCTTGTTTACTAATGTCAGTAAGTTTGATATCTAGGAGTTCGCTCACACGCATACCAGTATCCCACAGCAAATGCAATACAAGTTTCTTCACTAAATCTTCTGCATAGCGATCATCAAGTACCATTGTTAATTGTTCAAAGTCTTCTTCGGTGACAACATCTTTTTCAGTGTTAATAAATTTAGGAGGTTTGATTTCTTCATTGATTACATTGGTTTCTTTTCTTCCCTTCCAAAACCAGAAATAGTTTCTAAGTATTCTAGCGGAATATGCAATCGTTGCATCTTTGTACCCGCTTTCTTCCATCTGTTTATGATAGTTAATGATATGGTCATTAGTAACGGTGTTTAATTCTGTAATACCTATCGTATCAAGATAATCTGCAAATAATTTTAATTGACGTTTGTAAGGAACATAACTATGTTTGGTATGACCACTTTTCCAGTTTAAATAAGTCGTTATTGATTTTTGAATCTTCATATGTACATAAAAGACCCACTAAAAAGAAATGTTAGTGGGTCTTTTATACTCCTAATTCTTTTAAAAATTAGGAGTATAAATTCACCACCACTGTTTCTTTAATTAAGATTTTTAATCTTAATCACCCTTTCGGGCAATGGGGTTTCTTTGTATTTAAATGACTTGTAATAATATATTTCATAAATGATTTTTTTGCAAGGACTGTATGCTCCCCCTACAGAATTTCGCTGAGGACTTTGCTGCATTCTAAATATGGTATAATAGGTATAAGTTAGCACGCAAAAAAGCCCTTCAAGCATTTCTAAAAATTACCATAGCATTTAAAAAAAGCAAGTAGTTCCTTTTTTTGTCCATGAAAATTGACAAACACAATTCAATATATTACTCATTCTTCTTTTCAAATTCATGTCTTTTTTCAATGAACTGAACAGTATCAGCTATTTCGCAAAAACTAATTTCAGAAGTGACGGAAAATTATTTGGCATCAGACAAGCTGATAGAATGTTACATTTTTACTGCTTTGGAAAAAGTGGAAGCGGCAAAACGACACTATTGAAAGCACTTATGATGCAGGATGCAGAAGCTAGGCGTGGATTTGCATTTCTTGATTTGCATGGCGATGCTTCAACTGAAATTGTTGCAAACATTCAAGATCGTTTTCCAGATCGGAAACTTATCTATTTTGATGTGACTGATCCTGAAATACCGTTTGGATATAATCCTTTGCGGAAAGTAAGTCCATCAAAACGATCACTGGTTGCTTCTAATATTTTGGAAATATTCCAACGCAATTGGAAGTCAGCTTGGGGAATGAAAATGGAACACATTCTGAGAATGACCTTACTTTCTTTATTAGAACAACCAAGCGCAAATTTATCTGATATTCTTAGACTCATTCATGATCCTATATTCAGAAATCAATGTTTGAATCATATAACAGATGAATCATTGAGCCTCTTTTGGGAGAAAGAATTTCCAAAGTATAAGCCGAATGATTTACTGCCAATTATGAATAAGATTGGCGCATTATTATCGCATCGAATCATCAAAAAAATTCTTGTCGAAAATAATGAACAGATTTCGCTCAGAAAAATTATAGATACAAATCAAATCTTAATTATCAATCTTGCTAAAGGACAAGTCGGAAGTGATGTTGCCAATATTCTTGGTGGACTACTTCTGACTTCACTAGCGTCAGCATGTTTCTCTAGAATTGATATTCCAGAGCAGGAGCGAGTTCCCTATTTTTTGTATATCGATGAGTTTCAAATTCTATCGAGTACTGAACTTATCGCAGAAATGCTGGCACAGATTCGTAAGTTCAAAATCGGGCTTATCCTCGCCAATCAATTTCTCCATCAATTAAATATTGAAGTACGTAATAGTGTGCTTGGAAATGTCGGAACAATAGTATGTTTTAGACTTGGAATTACTGATGCCAATTTAATGGCAAAAGAATTCTATCCTGTCTTTAGTACAACTGACTTCACTTCCCTAGCAAACTATTCTATATACCTACGATTAATGATTGATGGAAAACCATCAGTTCCCTTTAGCGCAGATACCATTTTGTAATCCATAAAACAATTCCATATATGAAATCAAACAGTTTACCCTCTACGATAGTACTCAGTAGTGCTATCGTAGGAGTTGTCTATAAACGGCAAGCCTTTAATAATATGTTTACTATCAAGAAATCAAAAGATGCTAGTGATTACCTGCGCTCCGTTATTGATACTGATACCCTTGATCTTCAAGAACACTTTTGGGCGATTTATTTAACAAATGCTAATCGTGTACTTGCCTTTGCAGAAATTGCAAAAGGAGGAGTTACCTCGGTAACTGTAGATAAAAAGAATATTTTTCAATTAGCCCTTCTTGTGAATGCAACAGCAATAATTGTTGCACACAATCATCCATCGGGAACACTCAAGGTTTCAGGCGCAGATAAAGCTATTACTAAAAAGCTTTGTTCTGCTGGAGAAATCATGGATATCAAAGTTCTTGATCATATCATTATTACCTCAGAAGACTATGTATCACTCGCTGACGAGAACTTGATGTAGTTCCCTTTTACTCGCCTTTCCCTTCCAACCTTTATGAAAACCCCAATATCATATTATGGTGGCAAAATTACCTTGCTATCCAAAATACTTCCTTTAATACCCAAGCATAAAATTTATACCGAAAGTTTCTTCGGTGGTGGCGCAGTATTCTTTGCTAAAGAACCAGCAGAATCAGAAATCATTAATGATACCAATAGCATTGTGATCAACTTCTATGAAGTCTGTAAAACTGATTTTGAGAATCTTAAAGAAAAGATTGAAGCAACGCTATTTTCAAGAGCAACCTATACCGTAGCACATACTATATACCGAATGCAACACTTGTTTAACAAATTACAACAAGCGTGGGCATTCTATATCGCTACAAATATGGGCTTTGCCTGTAAGATTGGAAGTTGGGGATTTGATAAGTATGGGAAGCGTTTGAAGACTGTACGGAATAAGAAACTTCGGTTTGATGAATCCATTCCGAAACGCTTAGAACAAACACAAATTGAAAGTAATGATGCGTGTAAAGTTATTATAACGTATGATACCGATGATGCATTCCATTATGTTGATCCACCGTACTTCAATGCAGACATGGGGCATTATGATGGATATAGCAAAGCTGATTTTATCAAACTTCTTGATACACTTTCTGCCATCAAAGGGAAATTTCTTTTGAGTTCATACCCTTCTGAAATACTTGAAGAATATAGTCAAAAGTATGGTTGGCATACGATGATGGTTGATAAACCACTTGTTGCTAGTAATGGCGCACATGAAAAGAAACGGAAACGCAAGATTGAAGTCTTGACCGCTAATTATCCTATTTAAAAAATAAACATAAACCTTTAAAATTTAATAATTATGAGTAATCACAACATTATCGACACGCTAATACAGAATATTAGCGATGATCAAAAACTGCTAGAAACAGCAGATGAAAAAATTGAACAAGCCAAAGAAGAAAAGCGAGCTATTACCAATCGTATCAAAGATTATCAAAAGGATGCTACGGCTATGATGAAGTATGCAAGTGACGAACAAATTCAAAAGCTTGAAGCACTTGATTTAGATTTATCTGAATCAAAGCAAGGACTGAATTCAGTAGCCACAACTGCTTTTGATATTATGCTTAATAGCAAGAAAAAAAGCATGACTAACGAAGAACTTTACAAAGCGTATGTTGATACTTTAGATGATAAAGAGAAAGCAGTATCATATACCGCATTCAACATCAAATGTCGTCCGTTATTTAACAATCAGCGATTATTGCGCAAAGAAGGAAGTGATCCGAAATCATCACGTACTAGTATTATTTCTGTGAATGGAAGTTCTAAAGCTGTGATTAAAAAAGAATAACTAACTAAGATTAAAAACATTCACTTATGTGAATGTTTTTGTAATTAAATGAACTCCCAATCACGAGACGTATATTTACAGGTCTACTTATTATTTTGAAAACTATTTTTAACTACTCAATTTCTATAATTTGACTTTCCTGCTCTTACATATTCTACTCTAGAAAATTACATATTTAATAGTAAAATTCGTATTTTTATTTAAAATTCAATAAAAATGAAAATAAGTTTACCTACCCTATTCATTTGTTTTTTCGTGTTTTCTAAAGCACTCTCTCAAGTCAAAATAAAGGGATGCTACCAACCACCTATTTTACCAATAGAAATATGTGTAGATGATAATGGTAATGTGAGTACACATGCTAGTAGTTCATTTGTAACGCCAATAGGTGTTTTTAAAGCAAAAGCAGGAGTGAATATTTATGAAAATGAAGCAGGAGAAGTACTCAAATATGAATCTCAAATCAATAATGCTGTAAAAAGTAATCCAGAAATAAGATATGTAACTACTGAGAAAATAGTTGAGATTCCAAAATTTCAGTATAAATTATATTTAAAATATAATGATGAAATACATGTATATCAAATCAAGAGTTCAAACGAATTAAGAATTGAAACATCTTCGGGTTTTAAAGGAAAGTTCTCACCTAGTATCATTGAAATAGAACTTTCTGATGATAAGGATACAAGAATATATTTTAATAGTATAGATGTTAATAAAATCAATACAGATAATGCAGATTATCCAACCAAGAGAAAAGTGTCTGAGAGTAGATCTGATTTTGAGGAATTTCACAATGGTTTTATGCGTGCCATTGGTACAAACTATGATAATCTGGTCGAACTTCCTAAGGATAAATATTTTTCTAAAGTAGAAGTCACAAATCTAACTAAAAATCCAATGGGCGAACCTATGAGTATCCGTAAAGATTATTATATGATAAGTGATGAAGACTTTAAAAGTAGAAAAGTATTTTCAATATGGTCTGAATTTAAGGGAAATAATAATTATAAAGACGTTTATAGGGTTGAACTGTATTACAATAAATCAACGTATAATTTAACCTCTTATGATAGAAATGAAACTTCATATATAAATTTTTTGGGAATTAATATTCACGAACTTTTAAATTATTTACTAGAACAAGGAGTAAAGCTAGATGAAGATCAGTTAAAAGATTTGAATAGTAAAGAATTATACCCGGGATTTTCTACAACTTATAAGTCTGACAGATGGCGTATAGGTCTATATTCTAGATTCAATAACGATATTACAGATATGATTGCAATTTTCCCTAATGAGTGTGATCAGAGTAATTTTTTTCGAGGAATGAATAATGATTTTGAAAATAGCACTTCACGTTTTGATAATCATCTTAAAGATAGTTATGGCACAAAAAAGTTTATTGAATACTTATCTATGTTAGAAAAAGCAGGAGCGTTTGAAGATGCGCATAACTATATAGAGTTTAGAATGAGTAAAAAACATCGACAATATTTTGATAGAGAGAAAAATTGGTTTGTTTTAGATTTTGCAATAGGAAATGTATTTTTAAATAATCTTGATGATGGAGTATTTGTAATATACGATAAAAATGATAAGAGGATAAGAATATTATTTTATGACAGTATGAATAACTTGTATAGAGAGTTGTTTGGTAATATTCAGATAGAGAATTGGTTGGTAAATAATGATCGCTATTTTGAAGCATCCTTTGATACACAGGTTTTTATAATAAACAATTATTTATACAACCAATCTAGAGATCCGAGTAGGTTTAGTGATGATATTCATTTTGTAATTGGAAAATTTTCAGAAATTGATAACATTTTTATATATCCTGGTAATAGTAAAACTATTGAAAATGTGTCATTTGAGTGTCTCAACAATATCCAAGCGATTTGTTTTGATACTGACAATACTTATAATTGTAAAGAATGTATAACATATGATAAGAAAAGAGATAAAATGATTATTTTTTATTCACAATCTTTTGCAGATTAAATTTTCTATTTTCTAGCAATATAACTATTTAAAAGATCTCGAATTTCACTACTCTTAGGACTTGGAGCATTTTTATGGATGAGCTGACCATCAGTATCGAAAATTAAATATCTTGGAATACTCTTTAATTGTAAGTCTTTAAAAAATGTAGCTTTCGGGTAATTGATGGCTAGTTGACTATGTCTGTAATATAAAATGTTTTCATCTTCAGCGGCTTTTTTCCAACTCTTGAAATTAGTGTCTATTGAAACAAATAAGAATTCAATATTTTTGTTTTCATACTCCTGTATTAATTTCTTTGAATCGGGCATTACTTCTCTACAAGGAACACACCAACTTGCCCAAAAATCAATATAGATGATCTTTCCTTTATGCTCTTGAATGATCTCGTTTAATGTTTTTCTTTCCTTTGAAATATTTATCAAATTCACATCGGCAGTTTCGGTTTTTAGTGAAGAAAAATCGAGTAAAAAATCTTCTAAAATTCTATTTACTAACATAGTGTCTTTTACCTTTTTTTTAAACTTATCAAAATACTTTGTAATCTTAGATTGATCGTAATTCTTTATGATACTTCTAGTAGTATTATACAATAGGTAATTTTTAACCTTAGTAGAGAATAGTGTGCTTTTTTCTATGGAATCATACAGCGTCAAATAATCAGGCAAGTTTTGATATCCTTTTTTGGAATAGCTAATGTCAAAATTTTTAAAAGTAAAACTGTTTAAGAAGTGTCTATAGCTTTGAATAAAAAGCAATGAATCATTTTGTAACTCAGTTTCGTCAGCATTGTAATTAGAATGAATGATTTTATTTTTGTAGTGAATTGTAGTCTTTAAAAAAGAATAATAATCATTTGAAAGTTTCCTTAAATCATATAGAGAATCAAGTGTTTCCCCTTTTTCAATGATATTCTCTTTCAAAATATCTCTATATACTGTTTTCTCTTTCTTTGTTCTAAATCTTTTATTATTCTCATTATAAAATTCTACAGCTCCTTTATAAACAGCGTGAGATAAATTATAATCTACTTCAACATTGTAATCATTCTTTTTTGTACTGTTTAAAATAGAAACATGAGGAGCATCATTTGGATAGTCAAATACTATTGTATCACCAACATTAAACTTATATGAAGAATCGTAATAAAAATGGTATCTGTGATTAACGATGATAGGAGTATCCGATTTTATAATTATAGTATCGGTTTTACTAATATTAGTAGGTTCTAAAAAAATGTTTTCATACGTTTTCTCGTTCGTATAAAAAATTGGTCTATCCTTTTTTATGGTATAAGAACCGTTATCAGAATGCAAAGTATCCTTTGCATACGATCGCTTATTAAAAATCATTACGATTTCGTTAGGCTTCTTATATTCTTCAGTTTTCTTTTTCTGAACGACTTCTTCCTTACAAGAAAGAAATAATATGCATATTAATAGAATAACCGTAATATTTCTCATTCTTATTTTTTAAATGTAGAGAGGGAAATATATCCCTCTCTGTAATTTCATTTTGTTAATGCATCCAACTAGCTGTTGAACATCCTTCACAACACCAACGTCCTCCATTAGCAACAAATGCTTTTGCTTCCTTTTTAGAAACATTGTGTGTGTACTGTCCGCCACCACAAGAATCATCATGGTCTCCAGGAATCGTACAAGGAATAAATGCTGAACACGTTCCAGTCCCAGTTCCTGCAATAACAGTATTTTGTTCTGCCTTTGTTAAAATAGTAATTCCTTCTAAATTTAAAATGTTTTGTAACATAATTTAAGTTTTAATTATTAAAATAGTATTCTTGAACATTTAGAGACACTCAAGATGTATGTCTTTTTTAGCAATACTATTTTTATTATCATGATACTTTTAAATACCACTCATGAAGAAACAACAGTAAATGTTGCTCTATTCATGAGTAAGCTAAAGTTGCTTTAACTTATAGTTTGGCTATGTATAAAGGAAGGTTCTTGTGGGATTGAATTGAATGTTAATTCTTATTCAAATATAAGTAATAAACTTACATTTTTGTAAGATATTGTATTAGCATTCAAAAAAATGTATAAGCGTTACATTATGTGTGTTAAATAATATTAATACTATTCTTTTATTCCTTTAATTGTCTTAATCATTTTTCCATTAGTTTCAATAGCTATGTAATATATTCCGCTATTTAATACTCTTTTATTTACTATACACTTTCGCTAAATCTCTTACTGTATAGCATTGTTTATAATTAACACTTTTACTTTTTGTAAATGCCTGATCACTATCTATCCACTTAGTATCAAGATCAGAGCAACCAGAAATCCAACCGAAATGTCCTGTTTTTGAAAGCACTTTATAATGATAACCACAATTTGTGTCATTAATGACATCAAACACGATGAATGCTCGTGCTGATATTTTCCCTTTTTTGGGAATTTTCATTGTGTGTACTGCATTTCCACTAAGCTTGGGATTATCATACATTAACACCGTGTCTGATTTGGGAATAAGCGTACCAAGGAGACAATATTCCTTGCTACCTGACATTGCTAATCGCTCAAATACTGATGTACCCACTGCCAATTGTTCTTTAGAAAAATTGTTATTGGGTACTAATGAAGCATCAAATTCTTTTGGTGGAGTACTCATACGCTTGTAGGTAAATAGAAGCCCCTCACTATCAATAAGCTTCATAGTTGATTTGGTAATACTCGATACACTACTTGGTCTACTTCCATTTTCAAGCAACTCCTTTTTTATTGATGTTGGAACTTCATTGCGATAGAACTGCACGAGTTCTTTTTCAGCAGTATTTGATGCATCACTTCCTTTAAATTTAATTTTAAGTGATGGGAAATGCGTATCAAATAACACCTTATTATTTTTTACTGACCATGTACCATTTGATGCGATGATAAATTTCATGGTAAAAGAACCTCGATCATATCGGTAGGTAATCCTCAGTTCTTCATCACTGACAAACTTATTTTCTTTGTAGTATTGGTTTTGAGCAAATACTTTTAAAGTCGTTTCTATTTCAAGCTGTGTTTCCAAAGAACCATCTCCAGAATCTTCTATACTTTGAGGTTCATCTTTGAAAATACTGTACCATGTGCCAACAAGATAATGTTCAACTTCTTTATCATGATTTTTATGTGTTTGTGAAGTACATGAAGATGAACAAAAAAGTAGTACCAGAATAGCAGCATGTAAACGTAAGGTAAGTACGGGATAAATACGTTTCATAATAAATGTGTTTTAAAATTAGTTCTAAACCAAATATAGAAATTAATTTTAACAACAGGGCATTTAAGCCCTCTATTTTTGAAAGTGAAAGGAATACATTGAAATTTTATGAATAATGTATCATGTCACTAACTAAGGAAGAGCAAAACTTTATCAAGAAACTGGGTAAGAATATCGTAGCAATACGAGAAAAAAAAGAGATCAAACAAAAGGAATTGTCCGATTTACTTGATATGGATGATGGCTCATTGAGGAGGATAGAATCGGGTAGAACTAATCCAACTACAACTACGCTTCTGAAAGTAGCAAAGGCACTTGAAATAAGTGTTTCCGAATTATTAGATTTTGACTATTAACGTTCTTGATCTTTATCCTTTGCTTTATTTCCTTTAATCTTATTCAACTGCTGTAATCGAGATTTACTACGACTTTGTTCATACATACGTTGTCCGTCCTGTAATCCAATAAAGTAGTCATTTTGAGTTTTACTCTCAAGAAGTTGTTTGAGTAATGTTGGTTGATGTTGAGCTAAAATATACGCATGATTCACCCCGTTAATGTATTGTTTTTCGTTATTGATCCCCATAGCTAAAATGTTGATTTACGGTGAGACTCTAAATATGCCATGATGGAATCATAATCGTAGAGAATAATTTTCTTTTGTGGTTGCGAGTAGGAGATAGCGCCTGTATCACGAAGTTTCTGAATGGTAGTTCTGCTTTTGATGTTCAAAAGTTGCATAGCACGTTCTTGTGATACCCACTTTTCTTGTGGGAGTTTGTGTTTTTCTTTGATGCGATCAACAACTTGTTCTACAAGTTCATAAAACGCTTCGTCATGTAGACAGATTACTTCCATATTTTAAAGGTACTAAATATTTAAAAGTCTACAACTGCGTTTAAAGCTTCATCTTCTTCTTTGTGAATAAAATTAGCTTGGTAATTGATAGTTGTAGTGATGTTTGAGTGGCGATACAATTTCTGTAAAGTCTGTATTGGAATTTTATCACCCGAAATATTACCAAAGGTGTGACGTGCAATGTGCATGGTTATCTTTTTGTCAATCTTGCATTTGGTGGCGATAGAGGCGAGGTACTTACTGAATTTTTTGGTTGCAGTTTTTGTTTTTGCTAAAATATCTTTTGGAGAATCAAGGTTCGCTTTCTTCATTTCGGGAAAAATAAAGTCATCATTTCTTCGTTGTTCTTCCCGATATTGCTCAATGATAGCGATTGCTTTTTGTGGTAATTGAAGTGATAACAGTTTATTGTTTTTATTCATGCGATAGTGAAGCCGACCATCATAAATATCACTCCATTTGATTTTCAATACATCACCAACACGCATGCCTGCAAAGTAGAAACTAAAAAGCCATACATTACGTGCGTGTTGTTCTTGTGGCGATAGCTCATCACTTGTTTCAATGGCTTGTACTTCTTCAATGGAAAGTCCAACCTTCTTAGATTCGGGAAACTTAATCGTTATCTTCCCTTTTCCAAACGGATAGTACTTTTGTTCAACAACACCATTTCTGATGGCACGATTAAATAAGGTGCGTATCACAACAAGGTTATTAACAACTGATCGCTGACTGACACCTTTTTCAGTTTTGAGATATGACATGAACTTTCTGATAAACAATTCATCAATTTCACGAAAACTAAGTACGGGAGATTTTCCAAATTCAATAACATAGTTCACACGCACTTTATCCGCAGATAACTGATTCAGTTTATTATTAGCTTCTAGTTCGTTGAGGTATTCTTGTCCGAGTTCGTTGAAACTTTTGTCGTTCATTGGATTTTTAATCTCCTTCTTAATCTGCTGAGAACTTATCTCCATATCATTGGATTGCAAGTCAATGAGCCTTTTATTAGCTTCCGCAAGTTTAGCAGCGATGAGGTTGTTCAGTCGTGCGGAATTTGGATGTGATTTTCGTACCTTACGTTCGGCTTCATTCCAATATTTCTTGTCAATATAGTGGCCTGTATAGATGTATGAGGGCTTACGATTTTTAATGATTCTTACCACTAAAGGAAAAAGCCCTTCTTTGTTGGGTTTGTTTCTAAGGAGTACTTTTACACTTGTTGCCATTTTGTTATCTTTTATCTAAGTTACGAAATTTAGGTAAAACATAGGTAAAACATTTGGCGTTTTTTCATGGTTTTTTATAGACAATTGAAATGACTTAAATTCGTTAAAATGTTGTTTTTCAGTATATATAAGTTCAAGTGGGTTCAAAAAGAACTGGATTCAAAATCCAGTTCTTTTGGGAGTGTGGGTTCGATTCCCACCTCGAGTACAGTAAAAGGCTTTAATAGAAATGTTAGAGTCTTTTTTTATTCTTACCTAAAACATACCTAAAACAAATCGTTGTCTTAGTTTCCTAAAACAGATTTTATAACGTTATACGAGTTTTATAGCCCAAAAGATAATCCCCGTTTCTTTTTGATTATAGATCACAGGATCAAATCCTATTGTGATCTGTAATCAGATGAATAGTTTATGATGAACTATCTTCTAATTATTTTGACAGATTCTCTTTTTACAATTTTTGGTGATATAACTTTAGTCCTTGATTCTATTTTAGCTCCATTTAATCTCAAAAGTATTATTTCGACACTAGTACTGGCGATCTCATGTACATCTTGACGAATTGTAGTAAGTTTAGGGAAAACTCTGTTGGCTAAAGGGATATCATCGAAACCGAGTAATGAAAAATCATTTGGTACAGTATATCCAATCCTGTTAATTTCATGTAACAATAATTCACTTTCTTCGACATATAAATCGAGAAACATGAAATTAATAAGACAGTTTGGTATCCTATTTGATGTAATAAAAAACGAAAAATTGTATAAGTTTTGCCTAAAATTTAACGCTTATGAAGTTTTTGTTACGCTTATACAATATCTTACATGAACATCAGTTTTTATTTCTATATTCGGTAAGAATACAGTCCTACCCCTAATATCTAACATATTACAGCCACCTTTTTAATTTGAACAAGTATCACTTGTTTGGAAACAGGATAGGTATGTCCAATTTTTAAGAATACATATTAATTACATAAACATTAGATTTTTACATTATGAGTGAAGAAAACAATAACAAACAAACCTTGTTTCGGTTTGTAAGCTTTAGAAATCCAAATTTAGCAGAAACAAAAAATACAAATCTCAAATTTATTCAGAGAGAAGAAAAACTTACAGGTGTTTTTGATCAAGTTATTGCAACAGCTACACAAACAAAATATCATGCGTTATTAGTTGAAGCTTCAAAATTTCAAATTGCAATAAAGGATGTTCAAATTTTAGAAGACGGACCTTTTAAAAGCTTACTAAAATTAGGGAAGTTAATTTCAAATAAAACAACCTTGTCAGCTACTGAATTGACGTTATGTAAGGATGAACATGATAGATATAAAGGCTCTGATGCATTAAGTAATATTTGGGACAACTTTATATACCAATATCTTACGCAAGAAGATTTTTATATAAAAGAAGCATTGGCACATATTTTAAAAGCATTCCATGTAGGATATGTGCAAACATTAAAAGCAGACGATGAACTCAAAAGAGTTAATGGAGATGATTTTGTAAAAGTAGCATTGAATGCAACCATAATCATTCCGTCTTCAATCTTAAACAAAGTCAGTACTTCTCCTATTAAGAAAATAACTGGAGATGAAAATAAATTATCAAGTAAAGACACAAGTTTACTAAATATAGAGCTAGAAAATTTTGAAAAAGAACAAAATGCTACAGAAAAAAATGAAAGTCTTTCTCAATTAAAATCAGAGATTGAAAGCATTAAAAGCACATATTGGGTGAATTATGAGAATGCATTAAAAGTTGCTAGAGACTCATACGAAAAAGATCATGGAGAAAATCTACAGGCCTATGAAAATCAGTTAAATATTATTGATGAACTAGAAGAAAATAAAGCGCCAGAAGAAGAGATTAAAGAAGCCTATGATCTTTTAGCTACGTATGAAGTTCCAGATTTTGAATTTTCTTATAAAGAAGAAGTAAACTGGGATGATATTTATGGCGGGTTGAGTGAAGCGTCGCTAGAATATTTCTTAGAAAATTTTGCAAATGCTACACAAAGAATTGAAACAGAAGTTGACCTTAGTAAATCTGATATAAAAGTTGCAAGTAGTAGTAAATTAGAAGTAGATACAAATTCATTCTCGTTTAGACATACAAATTATGATGCGGTTCTTTCGGACATCAATACACAAGTTGATGCAACGAATACACAAGTTGTAAACCAAGCAAATCTTTCACAAAATCAATATGCGAATGTTGGTGGTATTCTTGTGCCAATATCTAATACAACGAATACACAACCGAGACATCTATCGTATATATTGAGTGCTAAAAAACAAGGTATATTTACACGTAGAGGCTATGTGATGCTTCAAGTGCATGTAGAAAACTCATCATGGGCGGTTAGCAACGCTATTGTTTCTGCAACGACCAGTACAGGTGTTCATACTGAAAATATAAGTCATGTAGCGGTATTGAATAACAAACTTAATTTCCCAACATTTTTACGAAACAATATTCAAGGAATCACTTCTTTGACAATTCAGATTTTCTTTGCTAATGGAAGAGAAGCTACATTACAGTTAAGTACTGTTGCTATCAATAAATCGTATACAGGCTTACTGTCGTTAAAACCTGTTATCAGTGATCCTATCGGAGGAAATCCAAGCGAGCCAACTCCAACAACAGGAGAACACTTTGGATTAAAACGCTTAGGAGTTGCTGAGTATATGAAAGTAACGCAAAGCGTACATGCCTATGTGCCTGGCGAAGTTTCTAATATAGAAAATGTCATGGCAAGTGAACTGCGACATAAATCTATTAATGAGTTAACACGTACGGAAGATACTGTGACAACTACTACCTCTCAAGAAGTTGAAAAAATATCTGATACTACGAAAGTAAACCGTGCAGAAATGCAAACTGAAGTTGCCAAAGAACTGGAAAAGCAACGAAGTTTTAATGCGCATGCTAATTTTTCGTATGATTCTAAAGTCTATAGATTTGATACTGGAACTGCCTATGCTAGTAACAATGCACAATATACAAGCAATAGACAAGCTGTTACAAAATCACAAGAAGTGACAGAAAGAGCAATGGAACGCGTGCAATCGAAAATTTCGGAAGAACGTATCAGTAAAATTATTCAAGAAGTATCATTAACCAATGTACATGAATACGATAATAGAGGCGGAATAGGTGAAGGAGCTGAACGTCCAAAACATATTACTGGTGTCTACAGATGGGTAGATAAGAAAATGAAGAATCAAATTTACAATTATGGGAAACGTGCCATGTTTGAATTTATGATACCAGAACCAGCCAAACTACACCGTTTAGCTGTTGCAACATCAGAGCATACACTTACAGCTCCTGTTGATCCAAGAAAAGCACCAGCTCCACACAAAATGAGTAAAGCGACAACAGCTACTAAATCACTATTGCAATATTGGGCAGATAAGTATGGAGTACAGTTAACTCCAGAACCTCAAAATAAAATGCAAATCATAAAAGTAAATGGGAATCCGGGTGCTAGTGAAAATTGGGGCTTTACAAGTGATCCACAACAAATAGAAGATGACTATGTAGCTAAATCTGGAATTATAAAGTGGACGTTTAACAAGCAACAACGCACCGCAGGTTGGAGAAGAAGAGGGTCTTCATTTTCATACTCAAATTTAAAAGGAGGCACTTTTAGTGGTGGTTTAGGAAAAAGCGAAAACTCTAAAACGGGAAGTAATACGGTGAGTGGTCTAAACGTATCAGGTTCATTTGTATATGCTGCTAATGGGCGCAACATAAGTGTTTTTAATATAACGTTAGAATTAAATTTAGAGCCTTCTACATCATTAGTAAATGCGTGGAAGCTAGAAAACTTCAATGCGATTATTGAAGCATATCAAACCGCTTTAGATGCTCATAATGAGGAAGTGGCTAGAATAGAAGAAGAACAAGCGGCAAAAGCAGCAGAGCAAAAAGATGTGTTGGGTAATTTCTATCGTATTACTGAAAGCAATATTATCAAGCATAATTGTGTCGCGTATTTATTGCAAAATTATTTGACCGAATTAGGACAAGATTTTACAGATGGTGATAAAATGCTCAATTTTAGAGTCAATCTTGGTGAAGATTTAGATAGATATACAGCAAAAGCAAAATTCTTAGAACAAGCGTTTGAATGGAGCATTATGGACTATACATTTTATCCATATTTTTGGGCAGATCGTAAGCAATGGCAAGAAATGTATTTATCTGAAAATACCGATCCATTATTTAGAAGCTTTTTACAAGCAGGAATGGCACGTGTCATTGTAACGGTAAAACCAGGTTTTGAAGAAGCAGTACAGTATTTCTTAGAAACTGGAAAAGTATGGCTTGGCGGTGAAACTCCAATCATTGGTGATCCATTATATATGAGTATCACAGAAGAAATAAAAGAACCAACAGGTGTGCCACAAGGAAACTATTGGATTACAAGAATCCCAACAACGCTTACTATTTTACAGGCTAAGTCGGCAGGACTAGAAGTAACAAGAGCGTTGCCGATATTCCCAGAAGCTGAACCTGAAAATTGTGAAAACCCAGAGCAGTTAGAAACCGAAACTTCTTTTACGTTAGATGATGTGCAATTGGAAGCTACTGATAGATCAAGTACGTTACCAACTAATATTGTTACTCCTTAATAAATGCATATTTAAAGTAAGTGAGTTTTATTCTCACTTACTTTAAATTTTTTTTCTAAAAAATTAACGTATTTTATCAAAGATTTAACCGCAATTTG
The DNA here is from genome assembly GCF_947489565.1 of uncultured Kordia sp. Lineage (GTDB taxonomy): Bacteria > Bacteroidota > Bacteroidia > Flavobacteriales > Flavobacteriaceae > Kordia. The sequence goes on from NZ_CANLEA010000001.1 coordinate 389,320, forward strand.
AAAAAAAAAATGAGACGAAGCAAAAGTTCTATTTATATAATAATTCTTATTACTGTTTTATTTAACTCCTGCAAAACCAGTGATTTTAAAGATGAATTTCAATGGAGTATTGAAATGTCTGCACCCAAATACTATCCAGTAGGTGGAGCTAAAGTTGATTTTGGAAATGCAGGAAACAGTAGCCTTACCAATTTTGATAATGGTTGGAAACGTCCTTACGGAATTGTGGTGGGTGAAAAATATAAAAAGCTACCGAAAGAAGTATTTATTAGCTATGCAAGTGCAGTTGAAAATTTGGTATACGAAGGAACGGTACCATTACCTTATGAGAAAATAAAAAAATTATTTGAAAAACACTGTAAAAACAGAGGGAAAGAAAGTGGCAAATTCCTAGTAGGTATGGCACCTGGTGGCTGGATACGTGTTTGGGTATATTTTTATATGGAAGATAAAATTACAGACGAAATTGAAATCATAAAAACAAAACTCCAAGGAAAAGAAGATCCTACTATGGGGGAAGATTTCCTTAATAAAAATTCTGACTATTGGTCAAAATACAAATACTACTGGGAGCATTTTGGCATACCGTTAGAAGTATGGGAAGAAAATGAAAAAGAGTATGATATACATTTTAATTTTTATCATCCAAACCCTAATTATGATATTAGTTTTCAATATTCTTCCAAAGATGGTACAAGAGATTATGGAGGTCATGAAGATCGAATCCTTATTAATGCTAAACTACCTGCTGATTTGGTTATTTTTTGGAGAAATAATACCAATGATTCTATAGGATATGATACACATATTCTCTTACCTAAAAAATTTACTGAAATAGTTGAAAACAAAAAAACTAAATCAATTGAAATGCAATTGGAAATTGAAAAAAATAATGAATATGGTGTTTTATATCTGGTTACAAGTAATCAAAAAGAAAAAATACTACGATTTAAAAATGAAAAGGTAAAAGGTGTTAAAGGGTTAGGACAAAGTGACTTTTCAGAAAAAGTAGAGTATTTCATGAAATAAAAATAAAAATGCAAAAAAAACATAACATTAATATACGAAACCCAGAATCTATTGGGATAGGAGATATAGACGTTTATAATACAGATAAAAGAAAAGTAGCTGCTTTACAATTAAAAAATAAAGTAAAGGTAAAAATACGTGTCGGTGTATTTTTTGATGGTACAGGAAATAATGGGTTTAATTCAGATGCTATTTACTATACAAAGAAGTTACCATTGACTCAAGAAGATATCAAAACGGAAGAACACAAAGGTTTTGATGTAGAAACTGATACAAGTTATTGGAATCCATATTCTAATGTGAAATTACTACATGATTTATATGAACAATCGGATCTTGATTTTACTAGAACAAATAGACAAGATCCACACCATTATCTTCAATTCCCAATCTATGTAGAGGGAATTGGTACTTTGCGTGACAAAGAGGATGATCTATTTGGCTCTGGCTTAGGGGAAGGGTCGAGAGGTGTTATCGCCCGAGTAAATTTAGCATGTCAATTTATTAGTGATAGAATTAGAAATGAATTTGACAAATTAATAGATATCCACAAAAAATCGTTACACCTAGAATCTCTACAATTTGATGTATTTGGTTTTAGTCGTGGTGCAGCAGCAGCAAGACATTTTTGTAATGAAGTGCTAAAAAGTAAAACTATCTATGAATTAAAAAAAGTTCCTTTTAAAAAATATACTCCCAAAGTACGTGATAAGGTAAAAAGAGAAGAATATCTTATGGAAATGGAAGCGAAAATAGATAAAGTCTATTACTCAAATAAGCAAAAAATAGTAGAACCTAGAAGCTATTTTTTAGGTGGGAAACTGGGGGAATTCTTAAAGGAGAAAAATATAAATTACCCTAAGAAAAATGTTCATATCGAGTTTTTAGGGGTTTTTGATACGGTAATCTCTCAAATATTAGAAAAAAGTTGGATTATTGATATAGCAAGAATCGTAGATACTTTTACTCCAGACGCTATCACTATACCTACACCTTTTACACCAATAAAGATTAAAAATCCAGTAAATTTTATTTCACGTATAAAAAAAGTAAATCCAGACGTGTCACATAAGCATATAAAAAATGTATTTCATATTTCAGCAAAAAGTGAATGGCGTGAAAACTTTCCATTGACTCCTATAGGAAGGAAGGAAAATAGAAAAACATTAAATGTTTTAGGAGCACACTCAGATATTGGAGGTGGATATTGGCATACTGAAGAAGAGCTGAAAATACTACACTATTTCGATGTAGGCTATGAGGCTTATAATGAGGGTAATGAAAAGGTTACTGAACTCAAAAACAAGCTTCGTAAATGGTATATTGATCAATTATTCTGTAATGATACCAATGATGAAATCAGATGGGAAACAAAACACCATATACAAATAACTCAAGGTTATGCGAATGGATCTCCTTATGGTGATTTTAAATTAATGGATCAAACCTTTATGGGAAATGATACAGAAAAATGGATTAATGGAGAATTATATGAAATTATTGGATATCACTTTCAACTTGTTTCAAAAAGAAAGTTAGATAATAGACTTTCTTTAGTATATATGAATGTGATGAAACATATTGCCAAAAAATTTGGAGGAGTTCCGTTAAATTTAACACCATCAAGCACAAAATTTCCTATTGAATATAAATTCCATTCCAACTATGATTTGACTTCATATCAAGAACGAATGATAAAAGTTGCAGATCAAATTTGGGAGAATGAAAAACCATTTGACCCTAAAATTTTCCGAAAAGAAAATGGTAGAATATTTTATAAAATAACACAACAACAACGAAAATATATCATGAAAAACTTTGTGCATCTATCGGCACATTTTAACTCTACAATTCCAATTCTAGATTTTTTTGATCATAGTGATTTTGCGTATGCAAATGTTCCTAACATGACCTTTGAAGAAGAATTTAAAGAGCCTCCTTATGAAAGAGAGCATTACACACCAGTATTAGCGAAGTTTGATAAAAATTAATAATAAATTCAAAGCATAGAATTACATTCTATGCTTTGAATAAGACTTCACTAAAAATTGACCACACTATCCAAAGCATTATCAAAACCTTTATGAATAAAGTTCGATTGATATTGAATTGTAGTTGTAATTGAAGAATGTCTATACAACCGTTGTAACGTTTGAATAGGAATTTTATCGCCAGAAATATTACCAAAAATATGACGTGCAATATGCATTGTTAGCTTCTTATTGATTTTAGCTTTTTTTGCAATTTTTTCGAGATACTTATTGAACTTTTTATTAGCGGTTTTTGTTTTTACAAACTCAATCTTATCATTTTGTAATCACTAAATGATGTGAATAGACTCTATATGCGCCTTTTACTTTTAAGATATAGGTTCCTGTAGGCAAACTTTGTGTGTTAATTTCAGTTGATTTTTTCGAAAAAACATTTCCTATAAGCAATTTTCCATTCATGCTATAGATTTGATATTCTTTCCCCGTAAGATCTTCATCTAATTTTATAGAAATACTGTTTTTGGCTGGATTTGGATACACTTCCATATTGACAGCTTCAAAACCTTGATTGATGGAAGATCGGGAAGAAGTTGGAAGACACACAGGAACGCTTATTCCTCCACTTTTAGAAGCTCCACTTTCATTGTATTCGCCTTCATCTTCAGATTCAATGAGTTTGAAATTGTATTCTGTTTCACAGGTTCCTGATTTTGTGGTGCCTACTTGGTCAGTGACACAGCAATTAGTCAGATCTGGAAGTGTAGTCATGATAGCACCATTAATTTCTGGGATTCCGTAAAGTGCTGCAGTTTTAGGGTCTACGCCGCCAGCCAATACATTTCCAGATGGAACTGAAACTGCATCAAACAGTTTGGAATCTTCTTGCCCGTAAATATTCGAATTTGCCAATGAAAAAGAACTTGTGATATCTGCAAGATATTTGTATTTGTCTAATTCTCCAGCAATGATAAAATTTGAAGTTCCTGAAACCTGATGAATACTTTCTAGCATATTTCCTTTTACAGTTGTAGTAGAAGTCGTTCCTTCAATATTAACACCTTGTAATGCTTCTCCGAGTTTGTTTACTTTCATGACAAAACCGTATGAGAAATTTTCATACACGTCACTTTTACCACCAACGACCATAAAATTTAGATCATCAGTTTCAATAATTCTTCTAGGAATGTGATGTCCATGACGTGTATGTGAAGGATGGCGGACACTAAGTTTGGTAATTACTGTTGGATTTGATCCAATGATGTAAAAAAAGAATCCTCCACCATTAAGATTGGTTGCCACTACAGCAATTTTATTATCTGACGTCAAGATTGCATCTTCCACTCTTTGTGAACTAAGGATGTTAATGCTGCCTGAAGAAATTAAACTTCCATCATTGCCATTTAAAATAGCCATAAATAAACGATCTAAATGCCCTGCTTTAGTTTTATTTCCTATGACAATAATATTTCCTCCAGGTGCTTGAATAACTTTTGAGGCGGAGAGATTGTATGTTTCCAAAGAAATTAAGGTGCGCCATCTGATGCTTCCATTTTGTCTAATGCGAAACACAGGAATCTTAGAAAAAGAATCTTTTTCTTTTAATGTTCCGGCAATGACCAATTGAGAATTCGAAGTGATAAGGCTACTACCAAAAAAATCATCTGCTGTATGTCCATATGCATTACTCCATAATTGTGTTCCGTTGTTTGAAAATGCTGTGCAATACATGTCAGATTTACCATTTCCAAAAGAATCAGTTTGTCCAGTTACAACTGTAATATTAGTATTGACTCTATGAACTTTGAAAATAGTGTCATTTTGATCTCCACCAACTTGCGCACAAAACTGTCCATAAGAAATGTTGGTGAATAATAGAGTTACTAAAATAGTAACTGGATAAAAAATAATGTTTGTTTTCATAATAATTACATTTTTAATTGAGATTATAAAACCGGTTTTGTCTTGTATTAATTAATACTTCAAAAGTAGTTTTGGATCGTATGTATTATCAAGAATTTAAGAGGACAAAAGTGTGACAATCGTAGTGCTTTTGGTAGTTTTATCTGGATATGGGACAATTGTAGGACAGGTGTAGTTTGGTGTATGCTTTGAATTTGTAAGATGATTAGTGTATTTAAATAAAAATCCCAACAATGGCTGTTGGGATTTATGTTTTATAAAAGTTGATTGAAAGAATTTATTGCCAGCTATAATTTGCTTCGGTCATTTTACTTTCATTTCCGTTAGCATCGATCGCTGTAACACGCATTCTGTATCCATTACGATATTTACGTTTTAGTTCTCTGCTGTAACGATTGGAAGTTGTATTTCTGTAATGATACCAGCCAGTTTTACCACTTTCTTTAATGTTGTTATATACACGATAGCTTACTGCGCCAGGAACAGCATTCCATGTCATTTCAAGTTCCTCATCACCGTCGTGCGTTGCTTGCACATTGGTTGGTGCGTTTATTTGTAAAGGATATAAAGTATCAACCGCAGTTCGGTCTCCTGTTGAAAGTCCACTGTTTAAGGTACATGCAGTTCCTCCATTCATTACAGACGAAGCATCGCTAGTTGGTGTTCCTGCAATATGACTCCCAAAGCTAGAGTTGGTATGAGCAAACGTTAAGCAATGTCCAATTTCATGAATCATATTGTAAAATCTTAGATTGTTTGATACGCTGCATCCATTAAAACTTAAGTTGACACGAATTCTGTAACCAGGCATTCCGTCTGAGGTTGGGAATTCTGCTGCTGCAATGACATAATTAGGAAGCGGATCGCTATTGTCATTCATCACTTGAATTTCTGGATTGAATAAAAAGCCTCCTTGGTACGGCCAATAATAATCAGTTTCATACAAAAAGACAGAACTTCCTGAATTTGCATTCCAGTGTTCCATAGCGTCTCTAGTTGCATTTTTCCAATTTGTTGGTAAAGAAGGATCAATGCGAACACCAACAGTGTTGTCAGAAATTAAATAGGTTGTTCTACGCTGTTTTTGATTGCCTGATTTGTCGGCAAGCTGTGGTCTTCCTTGTTTTGAAAATGTAATATCATCTCCAACAAGAAAATACGATCCCATGTCAACAATGTCTTTCTCGGAAAAACCAAGGTTTTTAATTTCTTGAAGAACAAGTTCAGATTGATCTTCAACTACTGAATTCTCGTCAGTAATTTCTACTGCATCTTTGCTGCAGCTCACAAGGATAAATGGCAGAATAGCCAAGATTGAATAGATGTTTTTTTTCATGATATAAATTTTTTGGTCATTCAAACCTAGCTAAATCCAAAGAGGTGATTATACGGTAAAAATATAATTGAAGTACGGTTTCAGTAAGATAATGTTTACATGAAAGTAAGTTAATGAAATCATAGCGTTATGATTACATATGAGGGGTTTAGAGAGTGTTTTTAGTTTTAGGTAGTTGTGATTTTGTGAATAGTCGCAATAAAATCAGCCGTTAAAAATGGTTTCATAATATAACCATCCATTTCATGCGTATTCATTTTTTCTTCTACTTCTTCACTAGAAGATGCTGTAAGAGCAATGATGGCAACTTCAGAATTGAACGCGCGAATAAGCGAAGTAGTTTCGTAACCATCTAAATCAGGCATGTGTAAGTCCATTAAAATACAATCAAATGTTGCTGCTTTTACTGCAGAAATTGCTTTTTCTCCCGAATCTACCACAGTGGTAATGACCTGAAATTCATCAAGTATTTTTTTAGTGACCAATTGATTTATTTTATTATCATCAACAATTAAAATACGTTTGTTAGCAATTTCTTTGCGGATATTTTCAAGCGTATTATCTTGAAGTTTGGTGGTTTCTTGTTTATGAAAAATAAGCTCAAAACTAAACTTAGCTCCTTGATTCACGTTGCTTTCTATATTAATGGAGCTTTCCATAACATTTAAAATTCGCTTCACAATAGAAAGTCCCAAACCAGTTCCTTTATACGATTGTTCAATTTTTGTTTGTTCTTGATAAAACTTTTCAAAAATCTGTTCTTGTTTTTCTCTCGAAATGCCTATGCCATCATCTTTTACTTCAAAATAAATTTTAACACGTTCTTCTAAATCTTCCAATAATTTTACCGTGACATATATATTACCATTGGTTGTGAACTTAATGGCATTAGAAATCAGGTTGATAAAAACTTGTGATAATTTTAAAGAATCACCTTTTAAAGAGACAGGAATAGTATCGTCATACAGAATATGAATTTTGTTTTTACTGTTGCGAAGTGCATACTCCAAACTATCTGCAATACTATTGATTAGATTTTTCAACTTGAAATCTAATACTTCAAGCTTCATTTCTCCAGATTCGATTTTATTTAACTCTAATACATTATTAATGAGTGATAGCAAATGACCTGCGGAGAAGTTTAAAGATTCTAAATATTCTTTGTGGCTGCTATTTACATTTTCTTTCAGCAATAGTTTTGAAAGTTCAATAACTCCATAAAGTGGTGTACGTAATTCGTGACTAATTTCAGAGTAAAAATTACTCTTTGCTTTTGAAAGCTTTTCTGCTTTCTTTTTTGCAATGCTAAATTGTTTGTTCTTCTTATATATTAAATAGATGCTTATCAAAAGTCCCAATACAAATAATCCAAGAACAGTGTTATACGTTTGAAACTTTGTAATGGTAGCATCTTTAAAATCTTGTTCGGCTTCTAGCAAACGAACTTTTTCTTCATTTTCTCGTAAAAAATTATCAGCTTCAATTTGTTTTGCTTTTTCGAATTCTTTGATTTTATTTAATGAATCATTAAAAATGACATGTTTTTTCATAAAATCATATGCCTTTTCAAGTTTGTTATCTTTTCTAAATAACTCAGCTTGTTCTTTATAAAGGTTTGCTAAAACTTCTATGTGGCTATATTTTTTGGAAGCTTCGATAGATTTATCAAAATATAATTGGTGATTTTTAAAGTCTTTGATCTTGTAATATGCATATGCTAACTGTACATATATAAGTGCTTTTAATTTTCGATCCTCGTACAAAGGAATCTTACTCATAATATCTAGCGTTTCCAAAGAGTATTGAATACCGATATCATACTTTTTTTCTTCATATATTTTAAGTTCGGCAACATTCGATAAAGGATAAATCATATCTACTTCATATCCGCCAGCTTTCGCTAAATCTACAGCTTTATTAAAATACATATTGGCTTTAGGAATACTGTCAAAATCTTTATAATTCACTCCAATATCATTATATGACAATACTAAATTGAAAGTGTCTTTTGCCTTTTCAAAAATATCTTTGGCTTTGAATAAATAGTAAAAGCTCAAAGAATCTTTACTAACGAAATAATGAGAATTTCCAAGTGAAGCATAGCAACGCCCCATTAAAATGCTATCATTTATTTCTTTGGCATACTTGAGTACTTTATTATTAATAGCAATAGATTCTCCATGTTTCCCTTGCTCAAATAACTTAAAGGCTCTTTCCTTTTCTGCTAGCATAGAATCTTTAAGCATATCAGAATTGTTTTGTGACAATGACAAAAATGGAGTTATAAGAATGAAGAAATGGAAAAGTATTCTTTTCAAATTGAGTGACTATTTATTTCATATAATTTACTAAAACTATTGCAAATATTTACTTTTAAATTAATATTTCTCTTTTATAATTATGAAATAGATTGTTGTAAAAGAATATAGAAAAGTAAAAGGTTTTATATCAAGACTTTTGCTTTGAATTTCTGGTTAATCCATATTCTCCATAATTCTTAGGATGTAAAATCATCTATTATGATGATTTTTAAATGCTTGTGTTTTTTGCAATTTAGCTTCTTGTAAAAGTTGTTGCAATGACTTTTATAAGAACACATTTAATATGGATGTAAAAAAAAATAAATACGATATCGTTATTTCGTTTGCCAGAGAGCAAATAGACATAGCTGTTGGACTTGCTTTAGCGATAGAAAGAAAAGGGCTGAAGCCTTATTTTTATCCTTATTCATTAGAGAAAAATATCGGATTAAATTTAAAACATAGCCTGTCAAACATCTATGAATATGAAGGTCTCATTGCAATTGCAATTTTTTCAGAATTATATTTTGATCGAGAATATACAAAAGTAGAATTTGAAGCAATTCAAAGAAGACTTAAAGAGCAAGAAAACTATTTAATCCCAGTACTTTTAAAAGGTCAATACAGTCCGAATCAAATAGATGGATTGACTTATTATACATGGAATAATGATCCTAAACAGTTAGCGGATATTGCTTACGAGCGAATTCAAGACATTTTGGGAACATCAACCCTATTAAGCAATGAAGAAATTGAAAGTATGAACGTGGTAGCTCTCTATCAAAATATAGAGCGCCTGAAGCGATTTCAAAAAAGTGAAAATGCAACACTTCAATATCAATTAGGATTGTGTTATTATTCTTTAAATCAATCTGTAAACGATTTACAACTTTCTGAACAATACTTTAGAAAAGCAATAGTATTACAACCACTATTTCATGAAGCCTTTTTTGGGTTGAGCAAATCAATCGTTGCGCAAAAAAAGTTACACAAAATACGGCACAAAGAACTACAAGAAGCAATTGATTTCTTAAAAAAGGCAATGCAATTACAATCATCAAACAAAAAATACAGAGAGTTTGCCATAGAAATTGAAAAAAACTATTTCCGAAAATTCGGGATGAGAAGCCCTTTTTAATAAAATATAACTAACTCAAAAACTTATATTATGATAAACGATCGAAAATACATTAGAGCTTATTTTGTGAAATTCAATTGGATGTTATTTGTGGTAATCTTATTTGTTTCTTCTGTAATAACATCTATTGCAAACATATTTTTCAGGTATGTTGAGGTATTGAGTATTATGCTAAAAATAATAGCAATTGCATTACCATTAGTATATGTGGTAAAATATGTATTAGGTGCTGGTATGGCATGTGATGACAAAACCTATGATGAAAATTACAAAGAAGATATTTCAAAAATGAAAAAAGTTCTTCTTAAAAAAATGAACTTAAATACTGAAGATATATTAAATCAATTTGAAATTTTAGCGTATCGAAAAAGATTCAATCAAATAAGAATAAAAGAAATTATCTTAGGTGAAAAACCGCCATTCATTCTGAAGAAAAAAGGAATTGATGGCAAAAAAAGAAGAACACCTATAGTATTTCATAATATTATGTGTTTAGAGGATAAGTTGGTAATAGGAATCACTATGCTAGATATATTATCAGGAAACTTGTTAAATACAAAAATTCACAATATTTATTTTAATGAAATTACCACGTATTATTTCGAAGACCATACACATACAGGTAGAAATTGGCTTTGGTTTTTAGAATATTTTACCAATTCTAAAGATGAATCTAACATTGTGCAAGGAAGTATAAAAGAAATGAATATTTCATGTAAATTTATAATAAACACAAAAGGAGGAAAATCAATTGAAATCATCTTACCAAGTGAAGAATTCATAGATAATGTAAATGACACAGAGATTCATCAATCTAGTCAAAGAGATACCATAATGGCTATCCAAAAATTATTAGATGACAAAAAACAAGAAATAGTTTAGTATTTTCACAGTATAAAATTCCAAAACTATGAAGAAAAAAAGTGTAAAACGTTTAGAAATAAACAAACTGAAAATTTCGAAAATTGACTTTTCAAACAAAATAAAAGGAGGTTCTGAAGCTAGACATTGTCCTGAGAATACGATCTATCCTGCATGTCCGTCTGGAGCTGGTTGTGCTGAAGATACTTTCGGATAATTTTTCACATCAAAAAACACAAAACCCTAACATTTTTAGGGTTTTTGTTGTTTTTAATAAGTAGGATTTAGTTACTTTCGTAGGATGCTAAAAAATCATAAGCACATAGAAGAATTGTTAGTTGATGCAACGAAAGAAGCGTTATACGAAAAACTCATTGCGCAACTCAATAAAGACTTTTTATTAGCAAATATTGAAGAGACTTTTCCTGCGGATATTTCTCCAGAATCTCTAAAAAGAGAATTGCACGCAATTGTGTATCAGTTAATTCAAGAAAAATTTGCTGAATACCTGAATCTGCTCTATATCATGGATGTTTCCGAAGCCAAAATCAAAGCATTAGATGGTTCTGACGTAGTCGAACTTTCCGAACAAGTAGCTTTCTTAATGCTAAAACGCGAATGGCAAAAAGTGTGGTTTAAAAATAAACTCTAAAAAACGGCACCAAAGCATCTGCATAAATGCTCTTATCATCATCGTGCAATACATTATAGCGTATTCCAACAGTAATATTATTAGTAGTATATCCAATCCCGAAAAATACGGCAGGTTGCCAATAGTTATCATCTTCAAAAATTGGGTCTTCAAAGTTTCTGCTCACATGTAAATATTCAAACTCACTTGAGAGTTGAATTTCAGGCAACGGATTGAACAAGCCAATAAAACTTCCTCCAACAATCGTTGATTTAAAAAAATCATCATCATTAAAATAGGTGTAGTTTAGTGAAACACCTGCAGAAAACTGTGTATTAAAATCGTAAATAGCACTCGGAGCTACAGTGGCACTAAAAACTCCATTGGCAAAACCTAATCCCAATCCACCACCAAAACGAACATATTGCCAAAAATCACTTCCTTGAGAATTGGTGTTAGAATTATTTTGAGAAAAAGCTGAAAAGGAAAGTAAGAGTGCGAAAATTACTAAAAAAGCACTTTTTGGTCGGGAAAAAACAGAATTTTTCATGTATTAGAAAAGCTTATAGATTATTCCTATAAATATATACAAAACTTGTGATGTGTTTTTGTCAAAAGTTGTATTTTTGATAAAATTTTGTCGAAACAAGACAAGAAAGAAAAAACATGGATAGATTTTCCTTTTTAAATGCAGCACATACAGCATATTTTGCTGAATTATACGATCAATACTTACAAAACCCAGATAGCGTAGAGCCAAGTTGGCGTGCGTTCTTTCAAGGATATGATTTTGGTACTGAAAGCTATGGCGAAGAAATGTCAGAAGCCACAGAAACAATTACGAAAGTAGTCGTTCCTGAAAATGTAAAAAAAGAATTTCAAGTAGTAAAACTTATCGATGGATACCGCACACGTGGACACTTATTTACCAGAACAAATCCTGTTCGTGAGCGTAGAAAATATGAGCCAACTCTAGCTTTAGAAAATTTTGAACTAAACGAAAGCGATTTAGATAAAACTTTTGAAGCAGGTGAAATTCTAGGAATTGGCAAAACAACCCTTAGAAATATCATTACACATTTAGAGCGTATTTATTGCGAATCTATCGGTGTGGAATATATGTACATCAGAAAACCAGAACAGATTAAGTGGATTCAAGATAAATTGAATATCAACGACAATCACCCAAAGTTTTCAAATGATACAAAGAAGCATATTCTAAAAAAATTGAATGAAGCCGTTTCTTTCGAAAACTTCTTACATACAAAATATGTTGGGCAAAAACGTTTCTCGTTAGAAGGTGGAGAATCATTAATTCCTGCCTTAGATGCCGTTGTGGAAGAAGCCGCAAACAAAGGTGTAAAAGAATTCATCTTAGGAATGGCACACAGAGGTCGTTTGAATGTATTGACAAACATCTTTGGAAAATCTGCAAAGAATATTTTTAGCGAGTTTGATGGAAAAGATTATGAAGAAGCTATTTTTGATGGAGATGTAAAATATCACTTAGGATTAACTTCAGATCGTGAAACTGATTCCGGGAAGAAGATCAGTATGAATATTGCGCCAAATCCATCACACTTGGAAACGGTTGGAGCTGTAGTGGAAGGAATTGCACGAGCAAAGCAAGATCGTTATTACGCAGAAAATTTCTCGGAAGTATTGCCAATTGTAATTCATGGTGATGCCGCAATTGCAGGACAAGGGTTGGTATACGAAATTGTGCAAATGTCACAATTAGATGGTTACAAAACAGGCGGAACAATTCACATTGTTATCAATAACCAAGTCGGATTTACAACAAACTATTTAGATGCACGTTCATCTACCTACTGTACAGATGTTGGAAAAGTAACACTTTCTCCAGTATTACACGTAAATGCTGATGACGCAGAAGCCGTTGTACATGCCGCTTTATTTGCGTTAGATTATAGAATGACGTTTAAGCGTGATGTATTTATTGACTTATTAGGATATCGTAAATACGGACACAACGAAGGTGATGAACCTCGTTTTACACAGCCAAAACTATACAAAGCCATTTCAAAACATAGCAATCCGCGTGATATCTATGCTTCAAAATTGATGGAGCAAGGCGTTATTACTGGAGACCATGTCAAAGAATTGGAAAAACAATACAAGGATTCGCTAGAAGTAAAACTAGAAGATTCTCGTAAAGAAGAAAAAACAATCATTACGCCATTCATGCAAGACACTTGGAAAGGTTTTGAACGTGTAGATGAGCACGAAATGGCAAAAGATATTGATACAAAATATCCGAAAGAAAAATTAGAAGAAATTGCCAAAGCCGTTTCAAAATTACCAGAAGACAAAAAATTCTTGAGAAAAATTACGAGAATTGTTTCTGATCGTAATAAAATGTTTTTTGAGAAAAACGAAATCGATTGGGGAATGGGAGAAATGCTGGCATATGGTTCTTTATTACAAGAAGGATATGATGTGCGTATCACAGGACAAGATGTGGAAAGAGGAACCTTCTCACATCGTCATGCAGTTGTAAAAGTGGAAGATTCTGAAGAAGAAATCAAATTGCTAGACAATGTAGCAGATCGACAAGGAAATTTCTACATTTACAATTCGCTACTATCAGAATATGGTGTGGTTGGATTTGATTATGGATATGCCATGGCGAGTCCAAAAACACTCACAATTTGGGAAGCACAATTTGGTGACTTTAGTAATGGAGCGCAAATTATGATTGACCAATATATTTCTTCGGGAGAAGATAAATGGAAAACACCGAATGGTTTGGTAATGTTATTGCCGCATGGATATGAAGGACAAGGAGCAGAACATTCATCAGCACGTATGGAGCGTTATTTACAATTGTGTGCAAAAGACAATATGTATATGGCAGATTGTACGACGCCAGCAAACTTCTATCACTTGTTGCGTCGTCAGATGAAATCAAATTTTAGAAAACCGTTAATCGTATTTACACCAAAAAGTTTATTGCGTTTGCCAAAAGCAGTTTCTACTGTAGAAGAATTTACTAATGGAAGTTTCCAAACCTTAATTGATGATGTAGATGCAAAAGCTGATAAGGTAAAAACATTGGTTTTCTGTACAGGTAAGTTCTATTACGACTTGCTAGAAGAACGTTCAGCATTAGGAAGAGAAGAAGATGTTGCTTTAGTACGATTAGAGCAATTATTCCCATTACCAAAAACAGAAATCAAAAAAGTACTTGCAAAATATACAAATGCAGACGATATTGTTTGGGCACAAGAAGAGCCTAGAAATATGGGAGCGTACAGTCACTTATTAATGCACATTGACGAAGTAAGAAATTTTAGAGTTGCCTCTAGAAGATTTTACGGAGCGCCAGCAGCAGGAAGTTCTGTGCGATCAAAACGTAGACATGCAGAAGTAATAGCGTATGTTTTTGATAAAACTAAAAATAACATGCGTTAAGGATTGTATTTTGCTCATGCTTGTAAAGCGGGTGAATACAAAATAGTAACTGCGGTTGCTGAGCGGAGTCGAAGCAAACGCCAAAAAAAGTAAAATAAAAACTAAAATATAGAACACGATGATTTTAGAAATGAAAGTTCCTTCGCCAGGAGAATCCATCACTACAGTAGAAATTGCAGAATGGTTAGTACAAGACGGCGATTACGTAGAAAAAGACCAAGCAATTGCTGAGGTTGATTCTGATAAAGCGACTTTAGAGTTGCCAGCAGAAGCTAGTGGAACAATCACCTTAAAAGCAGAAGAAGGCGATGAAGTAGAAGTTGGACAAATAGTTTGTTTGATTGATACTAGTGCCGAAGCACCAAGTGGAGGCGATGCGCCAAAAGAAGAAAAAAAGGCAGAAGCACCAAAAGCAGCACCTGTAAAAGCAGAAGCGCCAAAACCAGCTGAGCCAGCAAAAACGTATGCATCAGGAAGTGCATCTCCAGCAGCTAAGAAAATATTGGCTGAAAAAGGAATGGACGCTGCGGCAGTAAAAGGAACTGGAAAAGACGGTCGTGTTACTAAAGATGACGCTGTAAAAGCACAACCAAGTATGGGAACACCTTCTGGTGGATCGCGTGGAAGTGAGCGTAAAAAATTATCAATGCTTCGTAGAAAAGTTGCGGAACGTTTGGTATCTGCAAAGAACGAAACAGCAATGTTAACTACGTTTAACGAAGTAGACATGTCGCCAATTTTTGCGTTACGTAAAGAATATAAAGAAACGTTTAAAGCAAAACATGGTGTAAGTTTAGGATTTATGTCATTCTTTACTTTAGCCGTTGTTCGTGCCTTAAAATTATATCCAGCAGTTAACTCTATGATTGATGGAAAAGAAATGATAAGTTACGATTTCTGTGACATTAGTATTGCGGTTTCTGGACCAAAAGGATTAATGGTTCCTGTAATTAGAAATGCAGAAAACTTATCTTTTAGAGGTGTAGAATCTGAAGTGAAAAGATTGGCAATACGTGCACGTGATGGACAAATCACTGTTGATGAAATGACAGGTGGAACATTTACCATTTCAAATGGTGGAGTTTTCGGAAGTATGTTGTCAACACCAATCATCAATCCACCACAATCAGGAATATTAGGAATGCACAATATTGTTGAAAGACCTGTAGCAATTGATGGACAAGTAGTCATTCGTCCAATCATGTATGTAGCGTTATCTTACGATCACAGAATCATTGACGGAAAAGAATCTGTAGGTTTCTTAGTAGCGGTTAAAGAAGCACTAGAAAACCCTGTAGAATTATTGATGGATAACAATGTAAAAAGAGCTTTAGAATTGTAAAAAATAATTCAATTGATATTATAAAATAGCCATTGCCGAAAAGCAATGGTTATTTTTTTTGGTAAAACTTTAACGAAGTTGCCTACAAATTACTCTTGTTTAGTTATTTATTTTTCAGTATCTTATAAGGTGTTAGTGATAGCTTTTTTTATTGTAATTATTACCAATCTATTGCTCAAAAAAATCAATCAACCATGAAAAAGAATATCAGTTTTATCATTTCTCTTCTCTTTGCAATAACCGCTTTTGCACAGTATGAAATTACCATAGACGCACATGTGTTAGATATTGAAACAAAACAGCCTATTCCGTATGTAAATGTAGAATTTCCAGGAAAAAACCTAAAAGCGGTAACGGATGCTGAAGGGAAATTTACCTTGACTTTTGATGAAGGTTGGATTCGCGACAACGATCGTTTTCAGCTTTTAGCCAATGGTTACAAAGTTGTCAATGTGGACATGTCTAAATTGAGTAAATATTTATCACTTACAGACAAGATTTATTTGACTTCGGAAACAGATTCGAATGCTAAGAATCTATTGAAAGGAACGGTGTACACAGAAAAAAATACATCTATTCAAAATGCCATAGTTCGTGTGAAAAACAGCTTTAAAACTGCGCATACAAATGCAGATGGTTCTTTTGAAATAGCCGCAAATATTGGAGATGTACTTGTGGTAGAATATATAGGCGTGCATGAAAAAGAAATTGCAGTTCGTGATATGAATCCGTTGAGCATCAAATTGAAATCAAATACGGAATTACTGAATGAAGTTACTCTAAAAGGAGAAAAGAAGGTAAAGAAAAAACAATATACCGACACAGGATTTGGACGAATGAGTTTAGATGCTTTTGGTGGCGGAACGGTAATTACCTCCAATAGTATTGGTCCACAACATATTTATGTAAGTGATATTTTGCGTGGAAGTATTGCTGGTTTATTTGTATACAATGGAGAAGGGAATATTAGATCTAGATTCAATGGATTTGCAACACGTAGCATAAATCCTGCAAGCGGAGGACCTTCAATGTCACCCGGACAACCAGTGCTTATCCTCAGAGGAACTCCAGTACAAGTGTATTATGATGGATTTCCTTATTATGGAAATTTAGATGAAATTGAAATTCGTTCAATTGACAATATTGTCGTATTAAAATCGATGGCATCTACCATATTATATGGAGGATTACCAACGATATTGATTACCTCTAAAAATAGATTTTTGAAAAAAGATACCGATGGAAATATGGTGAGTTCTGCATTATTAACAAATAATAACTACAAAGAAACTATTCCTTTAATTTCCAATTCGGAAGAAAAACCAATGTATGTATTGGAGTTGGAGAACGCAAAAAACTATACGCAAGCATTAGAGATTTACGAACAACAAAAACAAAATCCGTTGCGCCAAACCATTCCATATTATCTAAATACTGCTGAATACTTTAAAAAATGGGATTCAGAAAAAGCATTAGCGATTTTAAAAGAAGTAGAAGCGCTTGCGATAGAAAATCCAAAAGCATTAAAAAGTTTAGCTTATAAATTAGAAGAGTTTGGTGAGTTTGCCGCTGCAAAAAGTGTATATCAACGAATTGCTATTTTACTACCAAATTCATCACAATCATACAGAGATTTAGCCCTGGCATACAAACGTGCAGGAAATTACCAAGAGTCTTTAGATTTATACATAAAAATGCTAACGGACTCTTTTGAAAATATAGATTTCTCTGGAATAGAAAAGCCACTATTAAGTGAAATGCAGCAATTGTTGCGTAGACACAGAGTAGAGCTTGATTACAAAGATATTCCATCTAATTTGCTAAAAGCAACCTTTAAATATGATGTGCGTATTGTGTTGGAATGGAATAGAGCTGATGCCGAATTTGAATTGCAGTTTGTCAATCCTACCAAAAAATTCTACTCATGGAAACATTCTTTAATGTCTCAAAAAGATCGTTTGCTTGATGAGGTAAAAAACGGATATTATATGGAAGAATTCATTATTGATGAAGCTGATATGGACGGTGAATGGATGGTGAATGTAAAAAGTTTAGAAACGGAAAAAGCAGTCAATCCAACATATTTAAAATATACGGTATACAGAAATTACGGAACGCCAAATCAAGAACGTACCATTAAAATGGTGAAACTGTACAAGCACCAGCAAAAAGTGACTTTAGATAAAATTAAATATCAGTCGCCACAATCAACAGCATCATCACAACGATAAAGAACTAAAAGTTGATCTATAAAAAGGAAGCTTTTCTACCACAAAGCATAAATATTAATGCAAAATCCAGCAATCAATAAAATAATCTGGATCACAAAAAGTACGGTAAATCGCTTATTGTTATGAGTTAGGGAATTCATGACAAATAGGTTTAATTAATAATATTGTAAAATTCTTAAAAAGGGGGCGAAAATAAATGCGTAATAGTACCTGTTTTTAGTAAACAAGTAGCTTTTACTTGCATTAATAACAGTTATTTTAGTCAAAACCCTACTTCAAATACAAGCAGTTTTATCACAAATAATCACAGATTTTCCTTGTAGTAAAATATTCGTGCCTGTAATTTCGTCTACAGGTTTGGTAATATATTGTGTTAATTGATTAGTTATCAGAGATAAAATGAGTCCTTTCTGAGTTTTAAGTTTCTGTTGTAAAGTGATTTTTTTAATTTGCCAAAATAACCATATCTAAAAATGGCAGAAGAATTATATTTTTTTAAGATCGATCAACAAAAAGTAACACAAGAGCTGATCCCACTTTTACAAGCGTCCGGATCTTTTTCTTTTCAAAATTTCATTAAAAATTCTGATACATACACAAGAATCCTTGAAAACATGAATGCCGATATTAAAAAAAATCAAATGGACGATTTTTTTACTATTTGGGATTGGTTTTATAAAAAAGCTAGAAAAAAATATCCAGAAATACCCGAGGAAACACTCGATGCAAAAGTAGAAATGGACATGGAAGCTTGTGGATTTATGTATTTTAATGAAATACCATCAAAAACACCAGTACGTAAATTTCATGAAATCTTAGTAGACTATGAAGCTAGCATAGACAAAGAAATTGATTTTATATCTACGAAAAATGAGTTGGAAGACTTTTTAAATTACCTTATCTGTTACGCGGGTGAACTTTGCCTATTTCTCAATCGTCACTATTATAAAAATGATGAACTTGAAACAGAAAATGTAGAAATAAAAAATGCGATTAGAAAAATAAATAGGAATGATAATTATTTTCACAAATTGGCACTTTCCAATCTAAAACATGAGACAGCGTATTATATAGAAACTGTTGAAATGTCTAAAAAGTTGACTGAATTCAGAAAAGAAACGATGAATCAGAAAATAGTAACATTGTCTGAAGAACTTACCGAAATATCTAGAAGAGAAAGCGATTTGCTCAACAAAGCAGGAATACTATATTATGGTATTGGCTTAAAGAAAGATATAAAAAACTTCGAAGGTTTAATTCTTAGATTACATTCTTACTAAGAAGACATTGGAAAACTACTTCAAATACAAGCAATTCTTATCATAATCAATCACAGCTTTTCCTTTTCTAAGAATATCTGCGCCAATAATTCCGTGTACAGGTTTGGCATCATGTTGTGTTAATGCAGTATTTACATGATCTAAATTAAACAAAACCAAGGCAACACGTTGTTTTGTCCATTTTCCTAAACGAACCTTATTATTTTTAGAAATTTGTGTGTCCATATTCACGGCACCAGCACCAGCAGCTTTAATTTTAGAATCTTTAGCTTTCAGGTTGAAGATTTTTACGGCTTCAAAACCAACACAAGAGGTCGAAGCG
Source organism: uncultured Kordia sp. (assembly GCF_947489565.1). Taxonomy (GTDB): domain Bacteria; phylum Bacteroidota; class Bacteroidia; order Flavobacteriales; family Flavobacteriaceae; genus Kordia. The sequence goes on from NZ_CANLEA010000001.1 coordinate 409,136, forward strand.
CCAGTGTCTAAAATAAAACTTCCTTCAATTCCATTAATCTTCGCTTTTACTTCGTAATGATTTGTATTAATTCGATTCAACTTAATACGTTTATACCCTTTATCAAGTAAAAACTTTCGCAAACTTTTTTTCATCCAGACAAATATCTAATTCAATTCACTACAAAAATACAAATCAAAATGAATGTGTATGATAAATAATTCTTAAAAAAAGAGAAATCTTAGTGCGCTTTTTTAAAATCAACTTTTCTATATAATCTTATGGAAAATACTATTTTTACGGCATGATAATAACAGATACACATACACATTTATATAGTGAAGCTTTCGATGAAGACAGAGGCGAAATGATGCAGCGTGCTATAAACAATGGAGTAAAACGATTCTTTGTACCTGCAATCGATTCTACGTATACAGAACGCATGTTTCAGCTTGAAAAAGAGTATCCGAATGAAGTATTTTTGATGTCAGGCTTACATCCAACACATGTAAAAGAAAACTACAAAGACGAAATTGCACATGTAGAAGCACTTTTAGCAGATCGGAAATTTTATGCAGTTGGTGAAATAGGAATCGATTTATACTGGGACAAAACGTTTTTAGTAGCACAGCAAGAAGCTTTTCAATATCAAATTCAACTGGCAAAAAAATACAAACTTCCAATTGTCATTCACTGTCGTGATGCTTTTGACGAAGTTTTTGAAGTATTAGAAAAAGAAAAAGACGATTCATTATTCGGAATTTTTCATTGTTTTACAGGAACGAGAGAACACGCCGAAAAAGCAATTGGGTACAATATGAAATTGGGAATTGGAGGCGTAGTAACCTTTAAAAATGGAAAAATAGATACATTCTTAAACGAATTTCCATTAGAACATATCGTCTTAGAAACCGATGCTCCGTACTTAGCGCCAACACCATACAGAGGAAAACGAAACGAAAGTAGTTATGTGATGAATGTGCTAGAAAAAGTAGCTCAAATCTATGGATTGTCTACAGAAGAAGTAGCAAAAATCACCACAGAAAACTCAAAAGCTATCTTTGGAGTTTAAAGTTGAAATTGAATTTGAGAAACAAATCAACGAATCAACAAATTAACGAATTGACAAAAAGACGAATCAACGAATCAACAAAAAGACGAATCAACGAATCAACAAAAAGACAAATCAACAAAAAGAAAAATCAACAAAAAGACAAATGAACCAGCCAAAAATTTTACTCATCTACACTGGTGGAACTATTGGAATGATCAAAGATTTTGAAACAGGTGCTTTACGTGCATTTGACTTTGATAAACTTTTAGAACGCATTCCCGAACTTTCACATTTAGATTGTGATATAGAAACCACTGCGTTTGAAAATCCAATAGATTCATCAGATATGAATCCAGATTACTGGATAAAAATGGCAACTATTGTTGAAGAAAACTACAATGATTTTGATGGTTTTGTGATATTGCACGGAAGTGACACCATGAGTTATTCGGCTTCGGTATTAAGTTTTTTACTGGAAAACTTAGCAAAACCAGTCATATTCACAGGTTCGCAACTACCCATTGGAGATTTGCGTACGGATGCCAAAGAAAACCTAATTACCTCAATCCAAATTGCTTCCATGCAAGATGCAGAGGGAAATCCAGAAATTAAAGAAGTAGGATTATATTTTGAATATAAACTGTACAGAGCTAACAGAACTACAAAAATAAATGCAGAACATTTTGAAGCATTTGCATCGCTTAACTATCCACCATTGGCTGAATCGGGTGTGCATTTAAAAATATTTAGAGAAAATTTGTGGTGTCCTGATGAGGAAAAACCGTTCAAAGTTCATAAAGAAATAGACAATAATATAGCGTTAATAAAGTTATTTCCTGGAATTACATCGGCTAGTTTAGAAGGTTTTTTAACTTCTGATACAATAAAAGCCATCGTTTTAGAGACTTATGGAGCAGGAAATGCGCCTACAGAAGCATGGTTTTTAGAATTTTTATACAAAATAAAGCAGAAAGGTATAATTATTGTGAATGTAACACAGTGTTCTGGAGGCAAAGTGATCATGGGGCAATATCAAACAAGTGTTGCGCTAAAAAACCTAGAAATAGTCAGTGGTAAAGACATTACAACGGAGGCTGCTATTGCAAAACTGATGTACCTTTTAGGTAGAAAAATGGACGAAACTACGTTCAAAACTGTCTTTGAAACACAAATTAGGGGCGAAATGTCCTAAAAATAACTAGATATATTTCAAAAACTAAAATATTTTTTGTTATTTGCCCGACGATAGAGAGAGGTGGCCGAGTGGTCGAAGGCGCACGCCTGGAAAGTGTGTATGCGGCACAACCGTATCGAGGGTTCGAATCCCTTCCTCTCTGCATAAAAATATCGTAAATTATTATAAAATTTTTATATCTTTAACCCGATTAACTAACAAAATTTAAGTTCAAGAGAAATGAAAAAAGGATTTTCTATTATGGCTGTAGCCATGTTAACGATTTTAAATGTAGGTGTAGCGACAGCTCAAAACGAACCGGCAGCAGACGCTGGACAAGGTATTCACCAAATATTAAAAGAATACTTCATCAAAGGTGGACCAGAGTTCATGGGAATTGTACTATTGTGTTTGATCTTAGGATTGGCAATATGTATCGAAAGAATCATCTACTTAAATATGGCAACAACTAATAATAAAAAGTTATTAGCAAATGTTGAGAACGCATTAGCAAGTGGTGGTGTAGAAGCTGCTAAAGAAGTTGCTAGAAATACAAAAGGACCTGTTGCGTCTATTTTTTACCAAGGATTAGACCGTATGGACGAAGGAGTTGAAAATGCTGAAAAAGCAGTTGTAGCTTACGGAGGTGTACAAATGGGACAATTAGAAAAGAACGTATCTTGGATTTCTTTATTCATCGCAATTGCACCGATGTTAGGATTCATGGGAACGGTAATTGGTATGATTCAAGCCTTTACACAAATTGAAGCTGCAGGAGCAATTGATGCATCTTTAATTGCAGGATCTATTCAGGTAGCCTTATTAACTACAGTATTTGGTTTGATCGTAGGTATTATACTTCAAATTTTCTATAACTATATTATTGCTAAGATCGATAGTATTGTAAACGACATGGAAGATTCATCTATTTCTTTAATAGATTTATTGGTTCGTTACAAGAAATAATACTATCAACTTTATACAATACAATATAATATGAAACAATTAAAATTAATATTAACAGTTTTAATCGCCGTGATCGCGTTAGTAGGAGCAATCCTATATATCATGATCTTGACAGGTAAGTCAACAGGCAATGAAATGATTGTTGCAGGTGAAATATTAGTGCCTATAACAGCTGCTATCGCATTGTTTTTTGGTATCAAAAATTTGGCTACCAATCCACAAGCATTGAAGAAATCATTGATTTCATTAGCAGTTTTAGCAATCATTGTAATATTATCCTATGTTGCAGCTAGTGATAGTTTAACTAAAGTAGGGAAAATTACAATTGACGGATCTACATCGAAAATAGTAGGTGCAGGTATTTATATGTTCTACTTTTTAGCAGCTGGAGCTATTTTAGCAATGGTAGGATTTGGAGTTAAAAAAACACTTAATAAATAATTATGGCAAGAAGAAAAGCACCAGAAGTGAATGCAGGGTCTATGGCCGATATCGCATTCTTACTTCTTATCTTTTTCTTAGTTACTACTACCTTTCAGGAAGATGCAGGTATCACTAGAAAGTTACCACCAATGCCGCCTGAAGGAGTAACACCGCCTATCATTAAGCAAAAGAACTTATTTACAGTATTAGTAAATAAAAATAATGATCTTTTGGTTGAAGAAGAAGTTATGGAATTGAAAGACCTGCGTCAAGCAGCAATCGATTTCCTTGACAACGGAGGTGGAACTAATGAAAAAAATGAACCATGTACATATTGCCAAGGGGCTAAGAATCCAGAATCATCGGATCACCCTAATAAAGCAATTATATCTGTGCGAAATGACAGAGAAACTGAATACGGAACATTTATTGCAGTTCAAAATGAGCTTGTAGGAGCATATAATACGTTAAGAAATAGAGAAGCTTTGCGATTGTATAAAATGAAATATACATCAATGGATTCTATCTTATCGCATCCGCAAACTACAGATGAAAGTGTTAAGAAAGATTTGAAAGATAAGATGAAGGTTATAAAGGATATGTATCCTTTAAAGATATCAGAAGCAGAAACTAGTAATTAAAACGTAGTATTATGTCTAAATTTAAAAAGAAAAAAAGTGGTGAATTGCCACCAGTATCTACGGCAGCTTTGCCTGATATTGTATTTATGTTATTATTCTTCTTTATGACAGTAACTGTGTTTAAGAAAGATGATTTCAAAGTGGCGCAAGAGTTACCATTTGCAGATCAAATACAAAAACTAGATAAAACAGATCCAGTTATTTATATTTATGCAGGTAAACCAAGTGACAGATATCAAGACCAAGTAGGAACGCAAGCTAAAATTCAGCTAAATGATAAATTTGCTGACGTTTCTGAAATTAAAGATTATTGGTTCAATACATTAAACAATGAAGTAGGAGCGCAAAATAGACTTATTGCCATTACTGCTTTAAAAGTAGATAATGAAACCAATATGGGACTTGTTGCTGATATCAAGCAAAAACTTCGAGAGATTAATGCATTGAAAATTAACTACACGACCAAAAAAGGGGAGTTTAGTAAGAATTTGGAAAAATAGAAGATCTTAAATTTTATATGAAAAAGCACTCTGTACAGAGTGCTTTTTTTATATTATCTTGGTACTAATTAATAAAATGATCTTGTCAAAATAGAATACGATGAAGCATATTGTTATTGGAATTTTAGTTGTTTTAGGAATGCAAGCTAGTTTTGCACAAGAAGAAGCAATTCAGGATACAATTCCTGATAACAACTATAGAGAAGACCAATTTTATATTGGGTTCACGTATAATATTCTTCAAAATCGTCCTAGCGGCATTTCCCAGAACAATCTTTCTAACGGAATACATTTAGGTGTTATTCGCGATTTCCCTATTAACGAGAAGCGAAATAAAGCTATTGGAATTGGTTTAGGATATTCTTACAATTCCTATTTCCACAATCTAAAAGCAGTCAAAACTACGAACGGAATCTCATATGAAGAAATTGAGAGTAATGAAAGCTTCAAGCGAAACAAATACCGAACGCATGAAGTTGAACTACCTATAGAGTTTCGTTGGCGAACTTCGACAGCAACTGACTATAAATTTTGGCGTATTTATGGAGGATTTAAATTTGGCTATATCTTTTCGGGCGTTTCTAAATTCATCAGCAATAGCGAAAAGATTAAATTTCAAAACGAAGACATCAATCGTTTTCAATATGGATTGACGTTAAGTGCAGGATATAATACTTGGAATTTTCATTTGTATTATGGTTTAAATAAACTCTTCAAAGATGGCACTGTGACTTCAACTGGCGAACAATTTGAGATGAATACCATCAAGGTTGGTTTGATGTTTTACATACTATAACCAATCATACAACACTAATAATTGTGGAATTGCTCCAATAAAAAAGCCAATAATTAATTCTGTAAATGTATGTGCTTTTAGGAATAATCGTGAAGAACCTACGAGTCCAATCATCAAAATAAGAATACTTAGCGCAAAGGTGATATTGAGTTGATATGTAATACTCAGCACAATAAAGAATAAAACCAAACCAGCCATTCCCATCATGTGCATACTCGCTTTTACACGAAACAACACGAGAAAAAGACAAGCAATAGCGGAAATTAAGGTTGCCAAAAAGAAATCATACAACTCTGCAAAAATAGATTTCGAAATTACTTTTGTAACGATTAAAAACAAGAGTAGTACATATAAATACAGCGGAATTTTACGCTGTTTCACATCTTTTACAAAAATAGAATCGATGAGTCGAAAACGTCGTAATAAAACAAACGTTAAGATCGGAATGAAAACGGTAAAAATAGAAACGGTAATAGAAACGTCTATTTTAAAATTAAAATCATACAGTCGTGGCGTCACTAAAAAAAAGCCAACGGTTGCCATTATCGGAATGAAAATAGGGTGAAATATGTATGAGATAACCTTGAGAAAAGTGCGCATCTAAATTTTCTTTCGTAATCGTGCTACAGGAATGTCGAGCTGTTCTCTATATTTTGCTACGGTTCTACGAGCAATTGGATATCCTTTTTCTTTTAAAATTGTCGCAAGCTTCTCGTCTGTCAAAGGCTTTTTCTTATTTTCTTCTTCAATGACAGTTTCCAAAATCTTTTTAATCTCTCGGGTAGAAACGTCTTCTCCTTGTTCATTTTTCATGGATTCAGAGAAAAACTCCTTGATCAACTTGGTTCCATACGGCGTATCTACATATTTGCTATTTGCCACACGCGATACGGTAGAAACATCCATATTAATCATATCGGCAATATCTTTTAAGATCATTGGCTTTAACTTACGTTCGTCGCCTGTAAGGAAGTATTCTTCTTGATAATGTAAAATGGCATTCATGGTTACTAAAAGTGTCTGCTGACGCTGTTTAATGGCATCTATAAACCATTTAGCGGCATCTAACTTCTGTTTAATAAACATGACGGCATCTTTCTGCGATTTTGTTTTTTGACGCGTATCTTTATAGCCTTTTAGCATGTCGTTGTATTCTTTAGAAACATGCAATTCTGGAGCATTTCGTCCATTCAAAGTCAACTCTAATATGCCTTCTACAATACGAATGGTGAAATCTGGAACAATATGTTCTATGATTTTTGTATTTCCAGCATACGAACCGCCAGGTTTTGGATTTAAACGTTCAATTTCTAAAATGGCATCGCGCAATTCTACTTCGGTAATATCAAATTTCTGTAAAAGCTTTTTGTAATGTTTCTTTGTAAAATGCTCAAAAGATCTATCCAATATGTCAATAGCCATTTCAATAGAAGCCGTGGGTTCTTTTCTTCTCAATTGAATCAGCAAACATTCTTGTAAATTTCGCGCACCAACTCCTGCTGGATCTAACTCATGAACAATCTGTAAAATCTTTGCTATATTTTCATCGGTCGTAAAGATGTTTTGCGTAAATGCCAAATCATCCACGATATCTTCTAAAGGTCTGCGGATATAACCACTTTCATCCACACTTCCAATCAAAAACTCAGCAACTTCTCTATCTTCCTCGTCAAGTCGAAAAGTATTCAGTTGATTTTTTAAATGCTGATTGAAAGACGTTCCTGAAGCATACGGAACGTTTTTTTCTTCATCGTCAACACTATAATTATTGGCTTGTAAACGGTAATTAGGAATTTCGTCATCACTCAAATAATCATCCACATTAATATCTTCTGCGGCAATTGTTTCATTTCCGTAATCGTCATCGTAGTCATTTGACAAATCGGAGTCAAACTCATCTGTTTGTTCCTTTCCACTATCCAATGCAGGATTTTCTTCCAGCTCTTGCTTCAGTCTTTGTTCAAAAGCTTGTGTAGGCAATTGAATCAGCTTCATCAACTGAATTTGTTGTGGAGATAGTTTTTGAGATAATCTAAAATTTAATTGTTGTTTAAGCATAGTTTTTTGTGTAAAAACACTAGGTTGTCGTTGATTAGTTTATAAGCAAATCCCTTACTTTTCAGTTATAGAATATGTTGCTTTTCCGCCGCCAGTTTGCATCTTCATTGTACGTGATCCTTTGATAAATCGTTTTGTTTTACGATCAATTTCATAACGTCCTTCGGCTTTATTTTTGCTGAGTACTCCGCCAATTCCGTCCATCTCCATTTGTACATCGATAAAAATTTTATCGTTCGTAATATCATCTACTGTATAGCTGAATTTTATTTTTTGTGATTCCATCAAGGGGTTCGTTGTGTTATAATCCCAAGTAACTCCTACAGCCAAATCTTCTTTTGGAAAACTCATTGTTGGTACTATTGAAAAGCCTTTTATAATGGAAGCGTCAAGAAACAAAGACTGGTCTTTAAACTCAGCACTTTTTATCATAGTACCATACTTATCTAAAGTAAAAGTATACTCTTTATCTAGATATTGTTTGATATCATTATATACTTCCAATTCAGTAGCGCTCATTTTGTTGGTGTTGTTTAATGCTTTGACAATTTCTGTATCTACATTTTCTTTTTCTCCAAACATATCCGATTTGTATTGCATACGTGTTACTTTGCCTGTAAATACAAAACTACTATCGCTTGTAATTTCATCTAATCGAAATTGCACTTCATTTTTGTCTTCAAAGAATCCCATTTTACTGGCACTTGTGTTGGTTCCAAAAACAAGCGTTTGTGTAAATCCTTTTTCAAAATTTATGGTTGAACTGACTTTATCAGTACTTTTTGAAGTACAGCCCACCAAAAATGATACCATTATAAGACAGATAAGGAAACTTTTTTTCATAAATCGGTTTTAGTGTTACACAAATATAACAAACTTCAATGGTATTGTGTGGTGTGAAATGAAAAATAGCAAGGGAATTTCTGTCTTTAGAAAAAGATGTTAAAAAAATGTTTTTGGGGAATAACACCCTTTTAAAAATCTCTAAAAATACGTTCTTTTAAAAAACATTAACCGTTAAAGTGAGCTTATATGAATACCGTAAAAAAAATAAAAGAAAATTTTCTTTCACTCAATATATTTTCCAAACTCATACTTTCAATGAGTTGCTGTTTGATGTTTGTAGAAAATGCAACAGCTCAAAAACGAGATCGTTTAGTGGTAAATTATTTGAAAAAAAGTAAAAAATTCGCATTCGAAAATAAACGAGATTCTACCCTTTTTTATTTGGAAAAAGCAGAACAACAAGCTTTAGGAGATCCGGAAGAACTTTTTAGAGTGTACAGTAGAAGCGGAATATATTTTTTTAGAGAAGAAATTAAACTAGATGCTGCCCGTGTGTATTTGAAAAAGATGCAAGCATTATTGCCAGATATAGATGATGAAGTGCTAAAAGCCAAAATATACAATAAAACAGGATATTTCTATTCTCTTGATGGTGATTTGGGCAAGGCGTATCAATCATTTTATGAAGCCTTAAAAATTAATTTAAAAGAAGATTCATTTTTGGATGCTAATGTGTTGGCGGTAACATATATCCGGATGGGAAGATTATATGCAAAACAATCAATGAATGAAGATGCGTTGGATTTTGGTAAAAAAGCGATGAAACTCATTGATGATGGAGAAAACGTAGATAAAGTTTTTGTATATCGTCAAGTAGGCTGGATTTACAAAAGAGTAGGGAATTATGAGAAAGCACTAAAATATTTTGATACGGCAGCATATCACAATGAAGATAAAATGAACAGTGAAAAGGAAGGAAAGAAAATCAAAGCTCACAGAAATAATATTGTAATCACTAGAAATTTTGCAGAAGTATATTATGAAACTGACGAAAAAGTAAAAGCCTTAAATCTGGCTTTACAAAGTTTACAAGATGCAAAAAACGCAAAAATAAAAAATGTCGATATGAGTCTTTATTTATTGCTGTCTAAATTATATAACGATCGAGGAGATTTCGATTTGGCTTTAAAAAATGCATTAGAAGCCTATGAAATTGCACTTTTAAGAGATATTCCGGGGAAATTGTTAATAACAACAAAACAGTTGCAAGTAGTATATGAAAATAAAGGGAACAAAGACTTAGCGTATCATTATTTGCAAAAATACATTACTGCTAAAAGAAGAGTAGATAAAGAAGAAGGGAAGTGGGAAATTACCAAAGAAAAGATGCGAATAGCACAGCTAGAAAGTGATCAAAAAGTTCAAGAAATACAAGCAGATTCTGAAAAAGCAAGGTTGAGTACATTGCTGATTACTGGAGCTTTGGTAATGTCTATTGGTTTTGGATTTGTTTTTTACAAGAAAAGAAAGGCTGTTTTTTTACAAGAAATTGCTAAAAAAGAAAAGGCAAAGTCCAAAATACAACAAAGGTTAAGTGAAGAAAAGCAAAAAGCCATTGCAAAAGAAGAAGAGCTAAAAGCGTATATGAATATGCTTTCAGAAGATTCAAATATTGATGTAAAAGATATTGGAGAAGTAAAAAAGATACAGAATGAATTGCGTAGGTTTAAAATTTTGACTGAAAGTGATTGGACAGGTTTTAAATCCATATTTCAAAATATATATCCTGACTTTTTCAAAAACTTCAAGGTAAAGTCGATGAACTATTCGCAGGGCGATTTAAAATTAGCTGCACTTATACGTTTAAATTTCAACACAAAAGAAATTGCTGAAATTCTAGTGATTTCTCCAGGGAGTGTTCGCAAAGGAAAGTACAGACTTCGCAAGAAAATGGACTTTGAATCGGAAGAAGAGCTACAAAAATTTATCTACGACTTATAGTTTGTCCCGTTTTTGTCTCAATATCCATAAGTAGAGAGGTTTGCAGTGTGTTTGTCACACTTCTGTCTCGTTGTTTTTTCGTTTAAACCAAACTACAATTCTAATTTTGAATTGAGTAATTGAAAAATCGCTTTCAAGTGTTGCATGTCATTTCTACAATGCTATATACAAACACATGTTAGATTTGGGAATTTAGTTTTAGGTGTTTAAGAAAGCGGTTTTTTAGTCCTCAAAAAATCATTATAAACCGTTAAAATCATTTTACTATGAAAAAACAAAAATTGAATTTTAAAAAACTGTCTTTGCAAAAGAAAACCATTGCAAACATAGGAGATGTTCAAGGTGGCGCACCAAGATCACTTGGATGTCCTGCTGGAACAAGTGTGCTTTTAAATTGTACAACGACACAAAATCCTACACGACCATTAGTTACAGTAGATCCTCACAATGAAATTTGTATAACGATTTTTAATTCGTGTAAGTCATATTGTCCTTTCTGTTAAAAAGAACAAGTAGTATTCATCTTTAAAATTTAAATAGTATGAAAAAAAGAAAAATTCAAATAAAAAAACTGTCATTACAGAAACATACCATTGCTTCTGTGAATGCAAATTCCTTACAAGGAGGAACTGGTGGAAATATTACATTGTTAGAAACTCGAATTGTATTAATCTGTGATACAAATACAAATCTTACAGATGATACCGTAACTACAGTGTTGTCAAATGTGGAAACAAAATGTATTACGGATCCCGGATTTGGATGTCCTTCTAATCCAGATGGGCCATGTACAACCACAAATATTCCAATTGTGAAGACGTTTGGACTTTGTTAGGGCAATAAAAAAACCGTCAAGCAATACTTGACGGTTTTTAGTTTCTCTAATATGTTGATTAAAACTCTGCGTTTTGTGGTGTTCTTGGATAAGGAATTACGTCTCTAATGTTGCTCATTCCTGTTACAAACATTACCAAACGTTCAAAACCAAGTCCAAAACCAGAATGTACCGCTGTTCCGTATTTACGAAGTTCTAAATACCACCATAATTCTTCCTCAGGAATATCTAAAGCAGCCATTTTTTCTTTCAATACATCCAAACGTTCTTCACGTTGCGATCCTCCGACAATTTCTCCAATACCTGGGAATAAAATATCCATAGCACGTACTGTTTTTTCATCTTCGTTTAAACGCATGTAGAATGCTTTGATATTTGCTGGATAATCAAACAAAATCACAGGACATTTAAAGTGTTTTTCTACTAAGAAACGCTCGTGCTCACTTTGTAAATCTGCGCCCCATTCATTGATTAAGTATTTGAATTTCTTCTTCTTATTCGGTTTTGAATTGCGTAAAATATCAATTGCTTCTGTATAACTTACACGTTTGAAGTTATTATCAATCACAAAACGTAATTTCTCTGTCAAAGTCATTTCGTTACGTTCTGCTTGTGGTTTTGTTTTGTCTTCTTGAATCAAACGATTTTCTAAGAAGGCCAAATCATCCGGATTTTTTTCTAAAACATAACTCAATACCGATTTCATAAAATCTTCAGCTAAGTCCATATTTCCAGCCAAATCCATAAAAGCAACTTCTGGTTCAATCATCCAGAATTCTGCTAAGTGACGTGACGTATTTGAGTTTTCAGCTCTAAACGTTGGTCCAAATGTATATACTTTTCCTAAAGACATTGCGTAGGTTTCCGCTTCTAACTGTCCAGAAACCGTCAAGTTTGTTTCCTTTCCAAAGAAATCTTGTGAATAATCTACATTTCCATCTTCATCCAATGGCGGATTCTTAGGATCTAACGTTGTTACACGGAACATTTCTCCAGCACCTTCGGCATCACTTCCGGTAACAATTGGCGCATGCATATAGTAAAATCCGTTATCGTTGAAATATTTGTGTATTGCAAACGATAATGACGAACGCAAACGCATTACGGCACTAAAAGTATTGGTGCGTGTACGTAAATGTGCTTGCTCACGTAAAAATTCTAAGCTATGCTTTCTAGGTTGCATCACCGTTTTGTGTACTTCTTCAGGATCAGCGTCACCTAAAATAGTAACTTCTTGTACTTTAATTTCTACTTTCTGTCCTTTTCCTTGACTTTCAATCAATTCTCCTTTAATAGCAAGGGAAGCACCAGTACCGATACGTTTTAAAGTATCTTCATTGGTATTTTCAAAATCAACAACACATTGAATATTATTTATGGTCGATCCATCATTTAAAGCAATAAAACGGTTTGCTCTAAACGTTCGTACCCAACCTTTTACAGTAACTTCCTGTAGCAATGTTTCTGAGTTTAGTAACTCAGCGACTGTGTATGATTTCATCTTTCAAATAATTTAAGCGACAAATATAATTCATTAGCGAAAACTTACGAAATGAGCTACAATAATTTTTTAATGCAAATTCATATGATTATTCGCAAAATCATGGATTCACGAATTCATTGATAAACAATATAGATTTATGAGTAATTCAATCTGACAGAAGCAAAAAAATAAAATGAGCAGCTTAAAGGTCATGGAATAAAAATGACAAGAAATGATAGTATATTTTGTACGAAGAGTATGTTTTTTCCATGAGAGAATTCAGTAAAGCGTAAAAATACCTATAAATAAAAGGGTATTACCCAGCAAAAAGGGGATTTTTCCCCTTGTCTAAACGCTCAATCTTGACATATATTTGTCATGGCTATTAATCAATTGTAATCTTAATTTGTCTTCAATGATTAAGAAAATTAAGGTAGGTTTGGGGGAACCGAATAGAGTCTGAATGTTGTAACAACAACTTCAGGCTTTATTTTTTGTACCTATCTTGCAAAAGTAAGTAGTTTTTTACATTCTGGAAAACCGTTTGTCTGATTTAATGAAAGTTTGTCGTAAATTTCACTCAAATGATGCTTTGTGGCTTTTAAATATGTTGAGAAAAGCTCTTTTTCAATCTATTCGTGACTGTTGAGTAATTATTGATTCTTCATCTCAGACTGTAATTCCTTCATTTTTTGATCTGTCATTGTTGCTGTTTTTGACATTCCATTGATAAGTTCAAATGTCATTGTTAAGGCTATAGATTGATCAAGCGCCATTTTTGTTTCAATTAGTATTTTACCAATGGCGATAATAGCTATTTGCAATGTTTTTTCAGCACTCTCAAGATGGATTTTTTTGTCAACGAATTTTCTTGTTTCATATCCAGCTTGTAATGGCAAAAAGAAAGGTTTGTTGTCTTCTGGAACAGATAAATTTAGATTTCCCCATGCTGTTTCATTAATATTTTTGGCATAATTTTCAAAAATTCCAGTTAATGAAGGAAAAGAAGCATCCTCAAAATGTGCATTTATTCTAGTTTTAATTCTAGCAAAAACAGCTTCTTTTGGAAGTTTATTCCAATTTTCAGCGGCAATTGGTCCTACAAGAGTTTCATTCATTTTTTCGGAAAAAACAGCAGAACCTGGTTCGAATTCATGATCGTTTATTGAAAATTCATTCGTGACTTCAATGCATCTTTCAGCAACAATAGTTGAGATTAAGCATATGGCATCTTCAACCCGAACTCCTTTTTCAGTTTGGACACTGTTATATACAAATTCCACTAACTTTTTAGCTAGTTTTTCATCTGATGGCTTAAAATTCAAAAAGTCAAATATCCCCATAATTTTGTTTTAACTATTGTTCAGCATGTAAACAACAGAAGTTTTTGTTGATACAAACTACAATTTTATTACTTTAATGGCAAAATCATTTGAAGAATTCTATATATAAAATCCCTTTAATTTAACGGCTTGGGAGAGTGAAAGCTACACGGAATTAATTTAAGTTTTTATTCTATTGATTTAATCATCTCTTTTTCGATAACTATTCCGTCAGATTCCGTTCTGCATAGAATTTTATTTTTATTAATATCAATAATCTCAATAATATATTTAGTTCCGATTATAGACTCCATTTTTGGAATATTAACTTCAATATATTCTATTTCATATTTACATGCTGTCAACCATTTCACTTTACTGGTTAATTTCCACCCCATTTTTGGGTAATGATCTGTTTGAAGAGAATCAGTTCTTTCAGTTATTAAATCTGCATAATCTGGATCAGAATATGTGAATTTTCCAATTTTGAAATCAGAGCATTTTTTCTCTTGCGAAAAAGAAATTAACGATATAAATAATGTTAGTATTATTATGGTTGGTTTCATGCTAAAGACGGCATATTTTACATGTTCAGTGATAGCTAATATCGTAAATATATGAATAGGTTTATTCTTTTTTGCCTTTTCTACGTGCCAACTCCGATAATTTTCTGTTTGGTTTTTCCGGAAGAATTCTGAAGTTTGGTGCTTTAATAACACGCTTGTTGGCTATACTTCTTTCTAACGAAAGTAATAAGGAAGGCAATAATAACAAGTTTGCTAACATAGCAAAGAGTAGCGTTGCTGAAACCAATCCGCCCAAAGCTACAGTTCCACCAAAGCTAGAAATCATAAATACCGAGAATCCGAAGAATAATACAATTGAAGTATAAAACATACTTACGCCTGTTTCGCGCAAAGCTGCATAGACCGATTTTCGAATTCTCCAGTGATTGCTCTGTAATTCTTGTCGGTATTTTGCCAAGAAGTGAATGGTATCATCCACAGAAATACCAAAAGCAATACTAAATACCAAAATAGTAGAAGGTTTGATAGGAACGCCTAAAAAGCCCATCATTCCTGCAGTAATTAATAATGGTAATAAGTTTGGTACTAAAGAGATTAAAATCATTTTGAAAGAACGGAACAAATAGGCCATAAACAACGAAATCAACAAAATTGCCAGCGATAAGGACATGATTAGGTTGTTGACTAAGTATTTGGTTCCTTTCAGGAAAACGAGTGCTTTCCCTGTCATCGTTACATCAAATTTGTCTTTGAAAGTATTCTTTATTTTATTTTGTAAATTTTCTTCGATACGTTCCATTTTATCAGTTCCAATATCTTTCATGAACGTGGTAATACGTGCATATCGTCCAGTAGAATCAACAAAACTAGCGAGCAAATTGGTTTCAGATTTTGACTTTCCGGCGTATGCCAGAATCCAATTATTCTCGTTGGAAGTAGGTAAGGTGTAGTTTTTAGCCAATCCGCCAAAGTATGCTTGACGCGAGTATTTTGCTAAACTTACTATAGACATTGGCTGCGATAACTCAGGAGTTTCAATAATTAACTCCTCAAACTTATTCATACGTTTTAAGGTAGAAAGTTTTGTTACACCATTTTTACGTTTGGTGTCAATCAAAATTTCTAGTGGCATGATACCGTCAAACTCTTTTTCAAAGAAGCGAATGTCTTTAAAGAAATCGGCGCGTTGCGGCATGTCTTCTATCAAACTTCCTGAAATTCGAATTTGATAAATTCCAATAATACTCAATACTAGCAAAGCAACAGAAACGACATATACGGCAAATCGATGGTGACGCACCATTTTTTCCATCCAAGAAACAAAGGTGTTAATCCAACGTTTGCTTAGGTGATTTAAGTGTTTTTGTTTTGGCAATGCCATAAAGCTATAAATGATCGGAATGATCAATAGCGATAAAATGAAAATGGCAATTATATTGATGGAAGCTACAATACCAAACTCTTTTAATAGTTTGCTTTCTGTAATGATAAATGTAGCAAAACCAGCTGCTGTTGTCACATTTGTCATCAATGTAGCATTTCCAATTTTAGAAATTACACGTTGCAATGACTTCGCTTGGTTTCCGTGTTTCTTTATTTCTTGTTGATATTTATTGATGAAGAATATGCAATTCGGAATTCCGATCACAATAATCAATGGCGGAATTAATGCTGTTAAAACCGTGATTTCATAGTTTAGCAATCCTAAAATTCCAAATGCCCACATTACACCAATCATCACCACAACTAGTGAAATGAAGGTAGCGCGGAACGATCTGAAGAAGAAAAAGAAAATTAAACCAGTAATAAGCAGTGCTGCACCAATGAATAATCCGATTTCATCAACAATATTTTGAGAGTTTAGTGTACGAATGTAGGGCATTCCCGAAACGCGTAAATCTAAACCAGTTTCGGCTTCAAACTCTTCAATAATGGGTAATACTTCAGCATAAATAAAGTCTTTACGAACGGCAGTATTTACAATCTCTTTGTCAAGATATACCGCAGTTCTTATAGTTCCTTCATCATTAAAAAGTAAGCTTTTATAAAATGGTAAATTGTTGAAGAGCTCATCGCGAATGGCTTCTGCTTCTTCTTGAGTAGCAATTTTTCCTTTTACCAATTCGTCAAGCGCAAAACGTTGATTTTCTTCGTCTTTAATGAGCTTTTTTAAGTTTTCAGTAGAAATTACGGCACTTACTTCAGGCTTTGCATTAAAGCGTTTGCTAAGGCGATTCCAAGCATTGAATTTTTCTGGAGTAAAAAGTGAGCTGTCTTTTACGGCAAGAATGATTAGGTTTCCTTCTTCCCCAAAAATATCAAGGAATTTATTGTACTCTATATTTACAGGGTGATTGTCAGGTAATAAATTTGCTTCGGTATAGGAGAAACGCATGTTTTTCCATTGCGATCCTAAAAATACAGTCATCGCAACTACAAGCGTCAGAATGATTATTCTATTTCGAAGAATCAGTCGCGCAAGACTTGCCCAAAAGCGTGTATTTATCCATTTAATCATTGTCTCATTTTTGGCTCGTGCAAATTTAGCAAAAACGAATGAAGAGAGGCTTAAAATCCTAAACTAAAATAATAGGTAAATTTAAATGATAAGTTATCTTCAAATTTTGGCAAATGATATGCGCCATATCTATACATAAAACTCAATCCAAAACCAGCGAATAATTTGTTGATTTCAAACCCTGATTCAGAATAACCGTGTTTTAAAGAATTGAAGTTTTGTCCTAAATGACGTTCAATATTTTCAGCATCACCAATGGCAAATCGAGAAATTAATGTCAATTCTGGGCGAAAGCCTTTTGTGATTTTAAATGGTTTAAACTTATGCTTTGCCTGAAACATGGCGTATTTGTCAGAGAAAAATTCATTAAAATACATGGTTTCAAAACTGTTTCTTCCTGCAATTGAAAAACGTTGTAAGAGCACATCTTTGTTAGGATTGTTTGGCGATGTATGGTATAAATGTGAAATTGGAATGTCACCAATACCCAAACCACCTTTTACTAAGAAAGAGGTTACTCCTTTGTCAATAGGACGAATTTCATGTACAATACGTGCATCAAATTTTGTATAGTTAAAATCACCACCTAATAAACCATCAAAACTTTGTGTGGCTTGAAAAGTAAATTGTGGAAATCCTTTTTTGATTTCATTACGACCATGACGTGTTTGCATGTATTCACTAAATGGATTCCATTGCACGGCAAAAGTAGCTTCGGTAATTTCGTAAGCATTGAAAATTTCGCCATTATTGACAAAACCATAATCGTAGGTAGATTCTATATTACTTTTAGAAACCATGAAATTGGCATGCGCCTTTGCTGTAATTTGATGTTCAATGTTTGCAGTTAAACGCCTAGTTTCATAGAAAAGATCAATATTGAACAATCGCGGTTCAAACAGTGAAAAAGCACGTCGGTCTGTAATAAAACGAGAACTTCCTGTTTCTACTAAATCATCTGTATACGACATTCCAAACCAAGTTTGCGTTCGTTTGTCCAATCGCGTAGCAGCGCCAACTCCGAATTTAAAATCTTTGTCACGTGTTCCGTATACACCATATCCATTGACACGGTATTTGGTAGAAAAATT
This sequence comes from uncultured Kordia sp., assembly GCF_947489565.1. Lineage (GTDB taxonomy): Bacteria > Bacteroidota > Bacteroidia > Flavobacteriales > Flavobacteriaceae > Kordia. The sequence goes on from NZ_CANLEA010000001.1 coordinate 427,290, forward strand.
AGCATTTGTAACACCGCCAAGTCCCAAACGGAAGGCTTCGTAATTGTTATACTTTACCAAATAGCGAAGGTCAAGGTCTATATATTTTGTTGGATAATAGCCTTTGAGTAGTTTTCGAGCGAGATAAATGTCTTTTTCAACACCATCTTCTTCAATAATACTGTCAAGTACCACATAGGTTTCTCTTCCACGTTGTGTAATGCTATCTGTTCGGAATTTATTCCAATATGCTTCATCTCTATCGTGCGCTTGGTCTTCAATTTCAATGGCCAAACCACGTCCACGAATTTTTACAGGTTCGTTGATGGCTAAGTCAAAGTTTTTTGTTTTTGAACTCAGATATACAAACTCATCAACATCTTGTTTATTTGTCCGAACAGTATTGGTACTGTCTTGCGGCGTACCACGAGATACGCTTACTGCTTGTCCAAAAAGTGATACGGAATCGTCCGTTTTTCCTTTTCGGATTTGAATTTCTTTGTCTGTAGGAAACCAAACTTTAAATGTGGAGTTGTAGTCAAAATTTTGTACAGCTTTGATGTCAATAACACCTTTTATTTCGGCAATTCCTTTTTGTAATGCATAGGATTCGCGATCAATGTATAAAATACCTTCCAATCCAGAAGTTTCTCCTTTTTCCTGCGGACTGTAATAAATCATATACGATTCGCGATTGTTGTTGCTTACCGTATCTAAGATTTTGTATTTGTACTTGGAAAGTGCATTGTTGGCCATTGGTCCAGGATACTGTGTTCCAAAAAGCTCGTATCTGTTATTGTAAAACGAAAAGGACTGAATTTTAATTCCCAAAATTTCATAGATAGGTTCTTTAAAACCGGCCATTCTGGTTGCTAAAATCTTTTCGCGTTTTCCTTTTGAGGAACTGAACGAAACTTCACTTACTTTTTCAGTCATGTAAATGTGGCTTCGCGTAATGTCTTTTTTGAAACTATAGCTTGATGAATCGACTTCTTTGAAGACAAGTTTTCCATCTTTTTTGGTGAAAATGGAATCAATTTGTCCGTTAATAGAGTCAGGATTCGCAGTCACTAAAAGTTTATTATATGCATTTAGTTTGAATGAATTCAGTTTGCGTTCTGGATCGTTTTGTTTCTTACGATCAATAGCGTCACGCATAATTTGTAAAGCAGGATTTTCTTTGTTGTATAATACAACGGCATCTAGTGCTTCCTGAGTTGGTATTAATCGTATGGTAAGATAGTTAGTGTTTTTATCTACAGGAACGGTCACTGTTTTGTAACCAATGTAAGAAACCTTAATAGATGTGATGTCTTTTTTAAGTTGTAATGTAAACTTTCCTTCTGCATCTGTGATGGTACCTTTCGTTTTAGAAATATAAATGTTTGCAAATGGCAGTGATTCTTTGGACTCTTTGTCAATGACAATTCCTGAAATGCTTTGTTGTGCAACAGCAACAAAAGAAGTGAGCAATACAATAAAAATCAGTATTGATTTTTTCATCTATTAGGGTATATTTTAGTAGTCTACTTTACTTGGTCGTTAACGATATTCTTTACTGTCAATATATTTTGCTAAGCGAATTAAAGAACGACCTTTTTCTTATAACGAAATTTAAGGTATAATGTTACAAAAATAAAGCGACCATTGGTCGCTTTACAATTAGTTTATTATAAGTTTAACGTTTTTAAACAGTCATGATTTCTTTCTCTTTCACTGCATAAACTTCGTCAATCTTTTTAACGTAACTGTCTGTTAATGTTTGTACATCAATTTCAGCATTTTTTTTCAAATCGTCTGAAACATCTAATTTTTTAATATCCTTGTTCGCTTCTTGGCGTGCGTTTCGGATACCAACTTTTGCATGTTCTGCTTCACTTTTAGCTTGTTTTGCTAAGTCTTTACGACGCTCTTCTGTTAATGGTGGCACATTGATAATTACTGATTCACCATTATTCATTGGGTTAAATCCAAGATTAGCTATCATAATTCCTCTTTCAATCTCTTGAATCATACTTTTTTCCCACGGTTGAATAGTAATGGTACGTGCATCTGTACTATTTACATTGGCAACTTGTGATAATGGCGTTTGTGAGCCATAGTAATCAACCATTACACTCGATAACATTGCAGGCGAAGCTTTTCCTGCTCTGATACTTAATAATTGTTTATTTAAATGCTCAATAGCACCTTCCATTGATTCTTTCGTCGTATCTATAATAAATGTAATTTCTTCGTTCATAATGTTCTTTAATTATTCCATGTAGTTGTGAAGCTACATGATATATCATTACTAATTTAAACTATTTTTTTGTTTTGCTCGAATAAAATCAAAAACTGCGCCAGTTTTAATTTATAAATTTACTTTCGTTCCAATGTTTTCTCCTGAAACTACTTTTAATAAATTTCCTTTGGTATTCATGTCGAATACGATAATAGGCAATTCATTTTCTTGACTTAGCGTAAATGCCGTTGTGTCCATTACTTTTAAACCTTGTTTCAAGACTTCGTCAAAGGAGATATGATCAAACTTGATAGCTTCTGTATTTTTTTCAGGATCAGCATTGTATATACCATCTACACGTGTTCCTTTTAAAATAACATCTGCATTGACTTCAATGGCGCGTAATACCGCTGCAGAATCTGTGGTAAAATATGGATTTCCAGTTCCAGCTCCAAAAATAACTACACGTCCTTTTTCTAAGTGACGAATAGCTTTTCTTTTGATATAAGGCTCTGCGACTTCTTTTATTTCTAATGCAGTTAGTAAACGCGTATAAATACCAGCGTCTTCTAAAGCACTTTGTAAAGCAAGTCCATTAATTACCGTAGCAAGCATTCCCATATGGTCGCCTTGAACTCGATCCATACCATTGCTTGCTCCTGCAACACCTCTAAATATATTTCCACCACCAATAACAATGGCTACCTCTATTTTTAAATCAACTACTTTTTTGATTTCTTCAGCATATTCAGCCAAACGTTTCGGGTCAATTCCATATTGTCTTTCGCCCATGAGCGCTTCTCCCGATAATTTAAGTAAAATTCTTTTGTATTGCATTGCTTGTTGTGATGAGTTTTGCAAATATAGCAAATAAAGAAGTCTACAAAAATGTTTTTCAGCAAGGAAGTTTTCTTTTGTAATTTCTTTAAGAATAATTCAAAAATAGACAAGCATACGTGTAAAATGTATAAAAACCTCTTATAGAAGATATAACTTCTTTTAATTATAACACGTATTTTCTTAAGATATTCTTAACAGATTTAAAGTTTAATCATAAATATCTTTGTAAAGCAATTAATAATAAGATATAAGCAAAATCATATAAAGAATATATTTTTTGTTAAGTTAGTATCATTCATAGAATATCTCTTTATATAATATATAGTGTTGCACTCGCTTGTTGCTACACTATGCGTTCTCCGCTTATATTTGTTGTGGCAACAAGTGTTTTTAGAACAAAAAAATACTGTTTTACAGATAAGTTATTTAAAAATTGCACCCATGAAAAAGAAGAAAAAAAGTTGCCAATGGCAACTTTTTTTTGAGGCATCTATTAAATAATTTTTTGCAGGAAAGTTGCTGTTTTATTGTGAGAATGTTAACGTTTTTGTGCTTAGTAGTTTCTTAATTTTGGATATCATTAATCATTAAAAACGAAAATATTATGAAAAAACGAATCTTAAAATTAGGATTGAGTAAATCAAAAATTTCAAATTTAAGCAACCTCGATGCAATTAAAGGAGGAAATACAACATTCAGTGAAGAAAGTACTTGTATTGAGTCGTTAACCTTCGCTATAGATCTCTGCTGCGATACTGATGGATGTGGAACCAATGGAGGATTTTAAAAAAAAAGCATTGTTATAGTGCTAAAGACATATGGTAAAAGGATTGTAATAACCTTTGCTATAATTCACATGAAGAAAAGACTGTCGCTTGGCGGTCTTTTTTTGTTTTAACCAGCGAACATTTACTATTTGACTTTAAAGATTGAAAAAATACCATAAACATGGGATTTTTTACAATTGTAGATAGCACTAATTTTAATCAACATTAATTTTAAAAAATACTATTATGAAAAAGCAAACATTAAAATTACAATTGAAAAGGCAGAAAGTATCTGATTTAAACAACCTACGAGGAGGAAAAAATATTTCTGATATCGATAGCCAGCATGGTGTATGTGATGACACAAATCCAAATAGAACTATAAATGCAACTTGTAATGCATTTTGCACTTATGAGACTTGGGAAGTTTTTAGCTGTGGTCATACAAATTGTATGGGAGGAGGAACTCCGACACAAGTAGGTGAAACTTGCTAAAAACCAATAAACATAATGTGTATATAAAAGAGTTGTCAATTTTGACAACTCTTTTTTTGTGTAAAATGCTTTGTGAATTGGAATCTATTTTGTCACAATCTTACCGTGTATTTCGAATAGAATTTGGAGACTTTTTGATTGCATGTTGATTTCAAAATTTAAAAAATACCATAAACGTGGGATTTCCTAATAGTGCCGATAGCACTAATTTTAACTCATATTAATTTAAAAACATTATTATGAAAAAACAATCATTAAAGTTAGGATTAAAGAAAGCAAGTATTTCAAATTTAAGTACCATTCAAGGTGGAGGCGGAACTTATAGTGTAGCTAAGTTTTGTATTGAAACTTTTACTGCTGTAGATGGTGTATGTTGTGACCAAACATATCCAGACACACAACTTGAATGTAGAACTATTACGCCTGGTGGAGGATGTACGTCAACTCGATGGGGACAAACTTGCTAATTGCTAGCAAGCATGTATAAAACAAAAAAAGGATCGTCAATTTGACGATCCTTTTTTGCTGGATTCAGTGTAAATTTAAGAGAATTTTTTTAAGCTATAGAGAAGTCATTTTTACTAGTCGTAATTTCAAAAAACCGACTTCAAAAGTTTTTTATGAAAGGGCATAGTAAGTAATTTTAATAAAAAGTTTAATCAAAATTCTTTAAGATTATGAAAAAAAAGAAAATGAATTTAAGTTTGAATAAAACAGAAATTTCGAACTTATCAACAATTAAAGCGGGAAATAATACGTCAAATGCTGTGGGTTGTGTACATACCGTTAGTAGAAACTTTCTAGACTTATGCTGTCCAATATTTGGAACTGATGAATGTCCAGATACAAAACTTTCAGGATGCCACGGGAATACAGGAAGTGCAAGTCTTGGTTGTACAAAACAAACACATTGTTTGTGTGGTTAAATCAGTTATCAGATTTAATGTAAAAATGAAAAGTATCGTTCAATGGACGATACTTTTGTTTATATAAAACTCTTTCAAAAGGAACTTACGGATTCTCAAAATTGATGTTTATAAGAATTATATAGTAAAAAATGTTGTTTTTGGGTATAAATAATACGCATTTTAAAAAGAAACGAACGTTTTTGTAAAATGGTTTTGCATTTATGAACTCTCTAGTGTTTTTTTGGTTTCTATTTTATAGGTTTGGAGTATAGAAAATGTGCACAATTTCATAATATATTAATCATTTAAAGTATAAATTATGAAAAAAAGAAGTTTAAAATTAGGATTGAATAAATCGAATATCTCCAATTTAGGTAACCTTGAATCCATAAAAGGAGGTGGTCATAGTAGAAAGGATTTTTGTATTGAGTCACTTTCAGCGGCAGTTCATGTTTGTTGTGATACTACTGATGGTGGAGGTGGTCCTACTGGTGGAACACTTTGTGGAAATACACAGGAAGCCTTTTGTGGATATAATACTAATGAAGTGCACAGTTGTGGTCATACTAATTGTATGCCTACGCAGAATACAGCTTGTTAAAAAAAGAGAACAAAAAAAGGATCGTCCATTGAACGATCCTTTTTATATATAAAACTCCGAGGAGTAATTTTGCTTATCCTAAAGAAGCACGTTTGAAACCTATTACTTCAACGTCTCCAAATGTAGAAACATATTTAGCAACTGTAGACTTCTCATCTTTGATAAAGTCTTGGTCTAATAAACATTGCTCTTTGTCTAAAGTTGTATTATCAGAAATGAATCTTTCCATTTTTCCAGGTAAGATACGATCCCAGATTTTTTCTGGTTTTCCTTCAGCAGCTAATTGTGCTTTTGCAGCTTCTTCAGCTTGTGCTAATACTTCTTCAGTTAATTGAGCCATAGAGATGTATTGAGGAACATTTTTCAATGTTTTTCCTAAACGCTCTAATTCTTCGTTATCTTTTTCAATTGCAGCAATTCTAGCTTCTGTTTCAGATGCAATATATGCTGGATCGAAATCTTTGTAAGATAAAGTAGTAGCTCCCATAGAAGCAACTTGCATTGCTAAATCTTTTGCTAAAGTTTCAGCGTTATCTACTTGAGCAGATAATCCAACAACAGCAGCAATTTTGTTAATGTGTACGTAAGAACCAACATAAGCAGCTTCAACTCTGTCAAATGCTTTGATGTCAATTTTCTCACCAATTACACCAGTTTGCTCAGTTAATTTCTCAGCAACAGTGATTCCACCGAAATCAGCAGCTAAAAACTCTTCTTTCGTAGTATGGTTAATTGCTAAGTTAGCGAAGTCTTTTGCTAATGCAACAAAACTTTCGTTCTTACCAACGAAGTCAGTTTCACATCCTAAAACAATTGCAACACCAGCAGTATTGTCTGCATTTACTTTAGCAGCAGCAACACCTTCTGAAGAGTCACGATCTGCTCTTTTTGCAGCAACTTTTTGACCTTTCTTACGAAGAATTTCAATTGCTTTATCGAAGTCACCTTCTGCTTCAACTAATGCTTTTTTGCAGTCCATCATTCCTGCACCGGTAGCTTTTCTTAATTTACCTACTTCTGCGGCTGTAATTTTTGCCATTTTATTGATTGTTTTAATGTTAGTACGTCCATTCAGCATCTTCAAAAACGAGTAGCAAAACTACTTATATCTCTTTGATGAATGAACGTATCAACGTTAAATAATAATTATTTTGTTTCTTCTTTTGCTGGAGCTTCAGTTGTTTCTGGAGCTGGAGCTGGAGCAGCTGGTTTAGCTTCTGCTTTTGGAGCAGCAGGTGCCGCAGCAGCTTCTTTTTCAGCTTTCTTAGCTTCCTTTTCAGCTTTTCTATCAGATAATCCTTCGATTACTGCATCTGTAACGTGCGTTAAGATCTTATCGATTGATTTAGAAGCATCATCATTTGCAGGAATTACATAATCAACCTCTCTTGGGTCAGAATTTGTATCAACCATTGCAAAAATTGGAATGTTTAATTTTTGAGCTTCTTTAATCGCGATGTGTTCACGCTTGATGTCAACTACGAACAATGCACCTGGAAGACGTGTCATATCAGAGATAGAACCTAAGTTTTTCTCTAATTTTGCTCTTAAACGATCTACTTGTAAACGTTCTTTCTTAGATAAAGTCATGAACGTTCCATCTTTCTTCATTCTATCAATAGAAGCCATTTTTTTAACGGCTTTTCTGATCGTTACAAAGTTAGTTAACATTCCACCTGGCCATCTTTCAGTGATGTAAGGCATGTTAGCTTTCCCTGCTTTTTCAGCAACGATGTCTTTTGCTTGTTTTTTGGTAGCTACGAAAAGTATTTTTCTACCAGAGGCTGCAATTTTCTTTAAAGCTTCGTTAGCTTCGTCAATTTTAGCAGCAGTCTTGTATAAGTTAATGATGTGGATTCCATTACGCTCCATGTAGATGTACGGCGCCATGTTTGGATCCCATTTTCTTGTCAAGTGTCCAAAGTGTACACCTGCATCAAGTAAGTCTTTTACTTCTATGTTATTTGCCATTTTTGTAAATAGTTTACGTTCCGTTGAATTAGCAATAGATGAGTAGCAATTGTGTTTGTATAATTGGTCTTATCTATTTAGATGCTAAACTAAATTTCGCAATTGCGAAACAACGACAACATGATTTTAATTTCAATAATAAATGAACAGTACGTTTTTTTGAAAAACGACCAAAAATTAACGTTTCGAGAATTGGAACTTCTTACGAGCTTTCTTCTGACCAAATTTCTTACGTTCAACCATTCTTGGATCTCTTGTTAATAATCCTTCTGGTTTTAAAACTAATCTGTTTTCAGCATCGATCTCACATAATACTCTTGAGATTGCTAAACGAACAGCTTCAGCTTGTCCAGTAGCTCCACCACCATATACGTTTACGTTTACGTCGTACGTATCAACAGTTTCTGTTAAAGCAAATGGTTGCTTTACTTTGTACTGTAATGTTGGAGTTGGGAAATACGTTTCAAATGCTTTTTTGTTTACTGTAATGTTTCCAGTTCCTGGAGTTACATAAACACGAGCAACAGCGGTCTTTCTACGACCAATTTTGTGAATAACTTCCATGTTACATTAAATCATTTAAGTTAATAGTAGTTGGCTTTTGAGCTTCTTGTCCGTGCTCTGCTCCAACATACACTTTTAGGTTACGGAATAAAGCGCTACCTAATTTGTTTTTTGGTAACATTCCTTTCACTGATTTCTCTACTAATTTTGCAGGATCTTTTTCGAAAAGTTCCGTAGCAGTTAGTGATCTTTGTCCACCTGGATAGCCTGTGTGACGAATATATGTTTTGTCCGTCCACTTGTTTCCAGTTAAGTTGATTTTTTCTGCATTGATAATAATTACATTATCTCCGCAATCAGCATGTGGTGTAAAGCTAGGCTTGTACTTACCTCTAAGTAATTTTGCTACCTTAGAAGCCATACGCCCTAGCGTCTGTCCTTCAGCATCAACTAAAACCCATTGCTTATCTGCAGTAGCTTTGTTGGCTGAAATTGTTTTGTAGCTTAATGTATCCACACTAATTTTTTTATTAATTAAACATTCCTATCTCTTTAAAAGAGTCCGCAAAGGTAAGATTAATTCTGTAGATAACAAATACATTCTGTAGATTCCTTAAAATAGTTGAATGTATTGGTTTTCATAAGCTTACTTTTTATTTTTTGAATCGTAAATAATTAGTTTTTTGCGCGCAGTTTCTTAAAAAAGATCAATGAAGCGCCTAATTACATTTTAAACTGATAAAAAATTACTCAAAAGTTTAATTTTAAAAGTATTTTTGATCAAATTGTAAGCAATGAAATTTTTGCCAAAAATAAAGAAGTTTTTAATCAATTTCACCATTATTATGGTGTTAAGTTTTTTATTGTTTGAAGTTTTGTATCGCTATTCTGTGATTGACTTTTATAAAGCAGAGACTTCACATTTAAATAGTGAGGCAGATTTGGCAAATACTTCCGTAGATTTTTTGGTGTTTGGTGATTCCTTTTCCGCTACAGCGAAAGAGATCAATTATATAGATAAGTTGCGTGCAAATAATCCAAATACATCGTTTGTGAATGTGAGTGTGCCCGGAATTGGCATCCGACAAGTAAATACTTTTGCGAGTTCAAAGATCAAAAAGCACAACCCGAAAGCCATTATGTATCAAATATATGTGGGGAACGATTTGACAGATGTTGATCATTTGTGGAGTTGGGAAAAATTCTCCATCACCCGAAATTTATATTGGGCAGTTTCCGATTGTTTTTTGAGTTTATCCTATTTGAATCATAAAGCATCTATGTTTAGTCCACGCGTAAATAGCAGAACCTACACCATGGCAACGGATGTTTTTTCGGAAGAATATTACGATCAACGAACGAAGCGCTTTCTAAATTTTGATGCAGGATATTTTAATAATACATTGATGTTGAAAGATCCTTTTGCTTCACGTTATGATGCTTGGCTTGCAGAAATGCATCATTTTTTAGAAACCATTCCCAAAGATATACCTGTGTATTTGGTGTGGATTCCACATTGTTCGCAAGTCAATTCCTATTATATGAGCAATTTGAATCGTTTAGGCGCTACGTTTGAAGATGAAGTTGCCATACAACAATCAGAGTATCCGTTTTTTGCAAAAGCAACAAAGGATTTAAACGCATACACAAATGTGATACAAGTAAATCCTTTGTCGGTGTTTCAAGTCAATGATACGTTTGATCATCGATTGTATTTTGCCAACGATCCACATATTAATGATCAAGGAAATGTGGTGTTGAGTGATTTTTTACAGTCGGAGCTTCCTTTGGAATAAGATTGTCACTTCGAGCGCAGTCGAGAAGTACTTTGAAATTGTAACTATTGAATTATTTCAAAAACTAAACTCATACACTTCATAGTAGATCTCGATACAAAATTCTTTTCAGAATTTCACTCGATCAGACGTTTATGCTAGTAAATCAGCAATCGTCAATCAAAAATCTGCAATCAACTATTCTCTCTCTTCAGCAGCTTTATCTTGTGCTTCTTTTTTTGCTAGTAAATTCTTTTGGTAGCGACCTTGTACAATATCTATAATTACTAAGGTAATAATGACAAAATAGAATGTTGTTTTGCTCATTGGCGTTACATGATTTCCGAATAATTCTAAATTAGCTAAATGTCCACCTTCCGACAATAACATGATTCCTACAATAAATAAAATGAAGAGTCCGAGTACTTCATACATTTTATTTTTCTGCAAAAAGTTCGATACTTTATCAGCCATTACAATCATTAACAATCCACCTAATACAATGGCAATGGTCATTAATACTAATTGTGGCATCGGATCCATTTCGTTCGTCAATGCCATGGCACTTAAAATAGAATCAAAAGAGAAGACTAAATTCATGATGACGATCCAAATAATCACGCTTTTTACAGACTTTTTACTTTCGGCACCTTCTACTGCAGCGTGCTCTTTCATGAGCATCATGTGCCAAATTTCTTTTACGGCAGTGTAAATAATAAAAACTCCACCAGCCAACACAATCAGACTATGTCCATTTACGTCAAATTCAATGAACGAGTTGCTATGTAAGGATAAAAACGGGTTTTGGAAATACTTAATCAATTCTAGCAGTACAAATAGCAATACAATACGCAAAACAATTGCCAAACCAACGCCCATTTTTCGAACGTATGATTGTTTGTCTTTTGGCGCTTTTTGCGATTCTAAGGAAATGTATAATAAGTTGTCAAATCCTAATACAGCTTGCAATAATACAAGCATTAATAAAGTAAAAAGACTATCTAAGGTTAAAAGTTGTTCCATGTTTCTTTATATAATTATTGATTGGTTTTTGTTAGTTGTTCGGTTTCAGATATTGTTACAGTATCTTTTACTTTTGGCATTAATAAAGGTTGAATATGTGTAAATATTCTGTCGGCCACCAATTGATTTCCTTTTTCGCCTGTATGACAAAAATCGAAATACATAGTACGATCTGTATGGTCAAAAGCATCGCTAACATCAACAAATGTTGAATCGTTGATCATTAAGGAATCTTTGCGAACATTCTCATACGCCAAGGTATATAAGTTTTCGTAATACTGTTGCATCTTAAAATATTCTTTCTCCGTTTCTGATAAATTCTTCTTAGAATAAATATTAGGTTGCATAAAATTGAAGACTTTAAAACCATATGCGTCTTCTAAACTTTTAGAAATTTCTACCAAACCAATATAATTTTCTGCAATGTCTGTGGCCAAAGCATCCGATCGTGAACTTAATTGTGCATACGTAGAACCTGAAAATATTTTGCGTTGCATGGTGGTCATAAATCGATACAAATTACTCGAATTTATCATCAGTTTAACGCGTTTTTTATAACTATGTGCCAATTTGAATTCTCGCCTTCTATTATAAGCATTTGTCGGTTCGCCAGCAGCATTGTTTTGGTGTCCAGAAATAACTTCGTTGACTCCATCGTAGAAAATGACAATATCTGGAATGTTATTTTTTATAAGTTCTCGCTGTAGCTGAATGTTCTCAGTGGCACGTGTATATCCGTGACAACCAAAATTGGTTACTTCCACATTTTGATCAGGGAAGTTTTTATGAATTAATTGTGACAATTCAGAAGGAATAGTATGTTGGTCACGTGCGCCCGAACTGTACATGGTAGAACCGCCAAAGCAAAATATTTTGATCGCTGTTGCAGAATCTTTCAAACTTGGATTTGCAGTTTTACGAAGTCCGTTTTTGTAAATGGTATTGTATTTTCCATTCATTGGCTTAAAACGATAATGCAAATATGGTTCCCACATCATGTCTTGTTCTCGCAATTCTCGGTGAATGATTTTTATGTCTTCATCAGTCAAACCAGAACCTTCATACATTCCTGAAGCAATAATACGTTCTGTATTTCCATCAACGCCACTTTGATCGTAATAATTATAAAAAATGCCTAATACAATTTCTAATAAAAAGAAAGTGATTAGCACATTTCTAAAGATGACGAAGGTAAATTTGAGTTTCTTTTTCACAAAAAATGATTTATAAAACGTATTTCAGTTTTTTATTGAGTTGTATTAAAAAATAACTAGCAACAATAGATAGTATAATTGCTACCAAAGTTAAGGATATGGACTCTAAAGTAACAAAATATCTAATAATAAAAACGATTAATGGATGTACCAAATAGATGGCAATAGAATAGGATGATAATAACTTACTATCTAACCTAGCATTTACAGTAAATGAAAATGTAGATAGTAATAATACTGGAGCTGCTATAAAACAGGAAAGACATATAATACTCAACGAACGATCTATGTTATAATAATAATTAAACAAACTCTCTACGGTAAGCAATACAACGCTAAGTATCAGTAATCCGATGATGTGTCTTCTTTTTAGCTGTTTGTGGAAATTAGAACGTCGAATGATATATCCAAGGGCTAAAAATGGCAAATCAAATAATAAAAAATTGCGGTGCGTAGGTGTAAAGTTTACCAATTTGACAAGCAGTTCTGGTTCTGTAACGAGTTTTAAATCACCTAATATTTGAATAAAATATCCTATACTGTACAGTATGATGGAACCTATGAGTAAGGTTTTGTTAGAAAGTTTTCGAATGGAGTACAATAGCAATCCGCCTACTAAAAATGAGGCAACATACCATAAATGATTGAAACCAATAACAATATTTAATAACAGCTTTTTGGGACTATTGTAGTTAGGAAAAACCCAAAAGTAGCTAAAAATTAGCATCCATATCACATACAAAATGGCAATGCGTTTGGCCCAAAATTTAATACGTCCATTCTTAAATATAGTGTATAAAAAGAATCCGTTGACACAGAAAAAAAATGGAATTACAGGTCGAAAGATGCCTTTAAAAAAAAGATAATTTACAAATTCATTGTGATCATATAAAAAATTGCAATGAAAGGCAACAACCAGCAACGAAGCTATAATTTTTAAAATGTCTATTAATATATTTCGAGGGGAAACTTGCAATACAGTATTAACTTTTTAAAGCTTAAATATATACTTTTTCTCATTAATACTATTTTTCAAAAAAATCACAAGAAAATTTTAGTGTTCATCTGATTCCTATTATACCATAACTTCGTAATGATTTACAGAATATATTTGATTTTTTTATTAAGTAAAATTAAGAGATAACTCAAAATTCCAGACAATAAAACAGTTACAAGTGTTAGGGTAATCGAATCTAAGTTGAAAAATTGATAAATCAATACCAAAACGAGCGGATGCACCAAATAAAGTGCAATAGAATAGGATGATAGGAGTTTGCTGTTGAAATTTGAATTGACTTTAAAAGAAAAAGCTGTAATCAATAATATGGGACCTAAACCTAAAAAGGAAATGCTCATATTAAAAATTGCTCCTGGATTGATATAGTAGTTTGTCAAACTTTCTGTAATCAGCAATAAAATACTAAACACTAAAAGAATGCTTACCTGCGTTTTTTTTAGTTTTAAATGAAAATTGGAACGTCGCATCACATAGCCAATACTTAAAAACGGCAACGCAAAGAACAAAAAATTGCGGTGTATAGGCTGAAAATCAAGGATTTTGACGATAACAGCAGGTTCTGTAAATACATTAAAATTACTGAGTATTTGAATTGTATATCCCGTGAGATAGAGCAGAAGTGCCAGTACTATTAATACGGTATTTGAGAGTTTTCTGAGTTGATATAAAAGTATTCCACCCAAAAAAAGTGCCGCTAAATACCATAAATGTGTAAATCCGAAAAGTGCTGTTGGAATAATTTTCAGTGGTTCTTCATACACAGGAAGAATCCAAAAATAGCTGAAAATCAGCATCCAAATCAAATACAAAAGGCCAACACGTTTTACCCAAAATTTCATACGATCATTCTGGAAAACAGTATACAAAAAGAAACCATTTATTGTAAAAAAGAACGGAATTGGGATGCGAAATATGCCGTTACTCGTGACATGATGTCCAACCTTTGTGTATTCGAATAAAAATTTGCAATGCACACAAATGATGAGTATCGCTGCGATGACTTTTAATATATCCAGCAATATGTTTCGTGAAGTGGTTTGCAAATCGGTTATAATTTTTGAATTCTAAAGATATAGTTTTTCTCTTTGACTACACTTTTTTCTAAAATCAATTCAAAGGAAAGTCCATTTTTAGTCGCTAATTGTTTGATGTGATCAATTTCACAATCTTCCGATAGAATCATCCATGTATTTGGCGCAAGATGATTGGGCAACTGTGCGAAGAGTTTTTCGAAATACTCAAAATTTTCTCCACAAAACCAAGCAAGTTCTTTATCATTCTGTGGTGCTTTTGGATAATATGGCGGATTGATAATAATATAGTCAAACTGCTGATCGGACAAATTTTCAAACAAATCCGAATAGAGAACATTCAGTGAAATTTCATTCTTAACAGAAGCATCTTTCAGTTCTTTTATCGCAATTTGATTGATGTCGGAAGCCGTTACATTGGCACCTTTAGAAGCCGCAAAAAGCGAGATGATTCCAGAGCCACAACCGAGTTCTAAAAAGTTTGTATCAGTAAGATTTAGTGGTTTGATATATTCCAATAAAATCTTTGTACTTATCGTAAAATGTGGTGGAAATACTTCGGCACTAATTTTCACAGTAATACCTTCGTAAGTATACTTTCGTTTTTTTAAGGTGTACTTATCAAAGAAAAATTTCGCAATAGGAAATAGGTGTTTTTTGAGTTTTTTAACCATATTTCAGCAAGATTATTCAGAGTAGAAACCTTCAATTTCTGGCTGACGGTACTTCCAAATTTTATGCAACACCTTAATTTCATACGGAAACTTGTACCAACCATATTTAAAGCGATATCCTGAAACTAATTTTAGCAACCATTTTTTATATCCTTTAATTCTAAAGTCAGATGCTGTTGGATAATAACCATTCAGAACGGTTTCAAAATTTTGAATTTTATCAATCATATACGGTTTTAACCAAGGTGTAAGCGGATTTCTTCGTAAATCGAATTTTTCCCAACTTGGTTCAATCCATTCTTCTAATTTTTCAGGGAAAGAAAATCCTGCATCTACAATTTGTTGGTACAATTCTGAACCTTCAGTTGGCACAGGACTGTATAAATAAATGATAATTTCTGCGTGCGGATTGATACTTTTTATTTCTCGAATAAAGTTAATATCCCACAAAATTTGCTCGTATACTTTCTTTTCATCCGGTCCAGGCAAACCTAATACAAAAGATAATTCTGGAATAATGTCTACATCTTTCATGCGCTTCACAAAGTCCTTGATCATTTGTCCAGATTGTGTTCCACCTTTGTTCATCTGTTTTAGTACTTCATCATTTCCAGTCTCAGCACCTAAAAACATCATGCGGCAACCTGCTTTTCGCATATAATGCAATTCTTCGTCAGAATATTTATTAATTGTATCAATACGCCCTTCGCCCCACCATTCGATATTATCGTCCATCACGAGTTTGGAAAATTCCATCACACGTTTACGCGATGTAAAAAAGTTATTGTCGTGAAACTCTACAGCATCAATATTGTATTTTTCTTTAAAATATTTTAAATCTTTATAAATAGTGCCTGCTGCTTTTGCTTTCCATTTTGCATTATAAATTGGCACAACGGCACAGAAAGAACAGCTAAACGGACAACCCATACTTGAGTGATACGCAAAGGTTTTTTGTCCCATAAAGGTTTTTGCCAAATAACGCTCTAGCGGATAAAACGAGTTGAAATATTCATACGGATATGAAGGCAATGAATCCTGATCGAGCAAGGCTTCTTTGACTGTTTGCACAATTTTACCTTCGTCATCTTTGAAGATTAAATTGCGAATCAGCATGAGTTTTTCATCACTTTTTCCTTCCAAAACATCTAATAATTTTGGAAACGTATTGTCGCCAGGTCCGTTGATAATATAATCAACATAGCCTGAATTTAAACATACTTTATATTGGTTGGAGGCAAAATATCCGCCCCAAATATTAATAGCATCCGGATATAATTCTTTAATCTTCTTTGCATACGGAATCGCTTGTTTTAATTGCGGTCCTGGCATTACAGTGAGACAAAAATACTTGAATTCGCCCGTAGCAAAATAGTCACTAATTTTTACCCAAGGATCTTTTTCCATGTTTCCATCAATAAAAACATAGTCATACTTTCCATGAATCGCTGCGCCTACTTGAATAATGGTATTCGGTAAGCGATGCTTTGCATTGGCACTTCGAGGATTGAATATGATAATTTTATTTCCCATGAATTAATTGTGTTCTAAGTATTATTTTGTTTCTAAAAAGCACTACAGCAGCGAGAGCATGCAGGTAGCAAACCACCATTTTTAGAAAGTGTAGATCGGAATTTTGCTAATACGCGTCCATTCCAGATTTGCTTTAAATTTTCGTCGTAAATATTTCCTAATTCTAAATTATAACATCTTCCATGTGCAGGAATTACACTTCCATCAGATTTGATCATCACGTTTGTAAAAACATCATTACACATGCTGCCAATCTGTACTTCTGGTTGATGATAATATTCGTTTAGCTTTTCTTTTGAAGCAATTTCAGGGGAAAAACTAATAGGAAATTTATAATTTTTAGATTTTATCGTAGCAATTTCATCCCAAAGCAAGTCTAAATCCAAATTGTCAACATTGACTTCATCAGTATTAGAAGCCGTTGCAGGATAAGAATTTGCCCAAACTTTATTATGCGTATCGGCAATGTTTTGTTCTACAAAGTTTGAATGCATAAACCCAATTTGTTGCAATGGATAGTCTTTAAAGAAATCTAAAAATTCATTTAAATGTCCAATATTCCACTCCGTAATCACACAAAAAACACCAATCGTTGCATTTGGATTGATTGACAATACTTCTTCAATACCTTCTATGGCTTTTTGAAATGATTTTTTATGACCTCTAATTTCGTTATGAATGTCTTGCGGTCCATCAAGTGAAATGTATACGTTGCTATCTGCTACAATTTTTGCTTTGTGTTTTAAGGTAAGTGCGTTGGTTGTAATAGAAGATTCAACCCCTTTTTGTTTGGCATATTTTAAAGAAGCTTCTAAGTGCGGATATACTAAAGGTTCGGTAAACGCATACGCTAATTTTGAACTAGGATAAAATTCTGCCATCTGATCAATAATTTTTTCAATCAATGGCAATGGCATATTTATCGGATGCGTACCTACTAAATTTTGCGCAAAATTCGAATCCAAATTTTTAGTACCTACATCACACATTTTACAATGTAAATTGCATACATTATTGACACCTAAAATAATCCAATCTGGTGCAAACATGTATTTGTTTGGCAGTAATTTTTTATTGACTTTTTTTAAGGTGGCAACGCTCATGGGCTTCTTTTTCTACAATTGTGTAAATCTACAAATCTAAACGGAAAATATATGGTCAAATTTACACTTTAAATTGAAAAAAGGCGACATCTATTTAAAGTGAATCTAAATTGTATGACTTTGTTGAAGTTTTATATCCGTTTATGAAACAACTATTTCGTAAGATCTATTTTATCTTGACAAATTTGATATCTGGAAAAGTGTTTTAGTATTGTGTATACTCACGTTTATGAACGTAGTATTTTTTCCATTTTACGACCTCTTGCTAATTCTTCTATCAATTTGTCTAAATAGCGTGCTTGTCGTGTGAGTTCATTATCAATTTCTTCAATTCGATACCCACAAATTACACCTTTAATCATGTGTGCATTTGGATGTAATGTTGCTTGTTCAAAGAAATCTTTAAATGTGGCTTCGTTATTTATAAACTCATGTAGTTTGGCTTCGTCAAAACCTGTGAGCCATGTCATTACTTGATGTAATTCTGCGATGGTTCTGCCTTTTTTCTCCACTTTGGTTACGTAATGTGGATATACAGAACTAAACTTCATATTGGCGACTCTTGCGTTATGTTCGGCAGTTACTTTCATGTTTTTGTTGTTTAGGTGTAGTATAAAACTACAACAATCTTCTTCAATCTCAAAACAAGTCTGATGAACAGTTATTTATCCTTGTTTTTTTGTTTGAAGTAGTAAGGTTTCCAAATTAAATTCCCAAAAATTATTCGAAGCTTGTCTTTAAAGTTTTTACATTTTTTGACATCATTCCAAATATGTTTGTATTCAATAAAATTGATTGTAAGAGGATTATTGGTATGAATGTTTTGAGTTAATCCATAGATAACTTTTTCTTCTTCTTTTTGATAAGTCCCAAAAAGATGATCCCAAATCATGGTAATACCTCCATAGTTTTTATCCAAATATTTTTTGTTGGAACCATGATGCACACGATGTACTGAAGGTGTATTAAAAATTAAATCTAACCAACCTAATTTCCCTATTCTTTCTGTGTGAATCCACGTTTGAAACTGCGCGACTAAAGTCAGTCCTATAAGCGCTTGAAATGGAGTAAAACCAATAAGAATCATTGGAATTAGAAAAATCCATTCAATCATAGGTTCTACAATGCTCAATCGCATAGAAACAGTTAAGTTATAATCTTCAGATGAATGATGAACGCTGTGATTTCCCCAAAGTATTCGGTGTTCATGTTCAATGCGATGCATCCAGTAATATGTGAAATCGGCGGCTATTACAGCTAATATCCAAGACCACCAATGAATAGGAATATTTAACGGAGTAAGGTAATGAAACGGCATGATTGCAATAATTCCGATAGAACCTACAATGGTTTTTTCTAATACCTGATTCATCAAGAAAATTGCAAAATTTGCTAAGGAATCTTTCCAGCGTCTTTTTTTTGAAGAACATACATCAATGATAACTTCAAGTATAACTATGGCAATATTAAAAATGAAAAAGTAACCAACATATGCTATAATTGGAGATGTTTCAAGATATAAAATCAAACTTTCAAAAGTCATGTTTCTTTGTGTTTATGCTGCAAAAATCTACAGTATTACAAACAATGACTTGTTCTTTTTGGACAATATTAAGCTATCGGAATATAAATTTCTGTGATGAGATTTTCAGAAGAATCATGAGTTTCATCATTCAGATAAAACTCAAGCACAGGTGCATCACTCATTTCTAATTGAATTTCTGTCATCCAATTTGCATATATTTTACCATACGTATCCATGCATGATTCGTGAGTGCCTTTGTGTGAAAATTTGGCATATTTTCTACTTTTGATAATCTTTTTTACGAAAAAACCATTAGGTTCAAATTGAGAATCATCTTCTAAAACAATGGCGCTGGTATACCTACATTTAATGTGTTCTGTAATTTCATCATCGTCTAAAATTTCGGCAAAATGAATGGTCGTATCATCAAGTAGTCTTTTTTTAGAAGCATACCAAATCAATTGTTTCCATGTCTTATCAATACTCTTCAAATCTTCATAAGATCCTTTATACTCCAATCCTAAAATTGTCATGTCAGGTAAAGTTTCAATCTCAAAAGACACGTCAAAATAGTTCGTGTTTTTTGTGTCTTCAGGAACAACCGGATCATGATGCTGAATGTGTTTATTACGTTCTCTAAATTTAGAAGGAGAACAGTTGAACTTTTTCTTAAAAGCTTTGCTAAAAACAGCAACATCTGCATAACCAACCTCGTATGCTATTTCAGAAATATTTTCATGCGTATATTTTAAATATTGAGCAGCTTTCTCTAATCGAATGCGTTTTATATATTTCCCAATGGTTTCATGGTTAATAGCTTCAAAGATTCGATTGATATTGCGATAGGAATAGTTACAAGCTGCTTCTATTTTAGGAATATTAATAGTTTCTTTAAATTCCTCATCTATATATGTAAGCAATTTTTTATATCGATACAGCTGTGTCTCGTTATTCACAATTTTTACGTTAAGAAGTATGAAAATAGTGTCTTTTAATATTGACATTTATGTCAGGAAGAAAGATACTGAAAAAGCAAAACTTTTAGCGTTAGATATAGATAATTATTAAAAAATGGCAGCAGATACTTCATTTTTTCTTTTTTGATAAAGATTGTTTTCTAAGAGACTGTATATTTGTTTTGAACACACCAATCACCAAAAGAACTATTTTGTTAAAAAAGCGCGTTTTCAAGTCTTTAAAAAATCTGATTATTATTTTCGGAATTACCTTTGTATTGCTTGAAATTGTCCTTGCCATCTATATTCGTGCGGCAGAAATTAAGATTGAGCTGCCAACATATACATTCCAAAATACACATAATTTTTGGTATGATTTGGATGAAAATTTTGGAACGCTGCATTTGCCCAATGATGTATATAGACAAAAAAAGTATTGCTTTGATGTTGTATATGAAACCAATTCTCAAGGTTTTCGAGATGAAGAACGCGAATTCAATAGCTCAACTCACAGAGTGGTCGCTTTGGGAGATTCATTCACGGAAGGAATAGGCGTGAATATGGCGGATCGCTTGACAAATCTGCTGGAAAGCAACACAAAAACTCCACATTTAAATTTTGGCTTGGCAGGAAATTTTGGGCCTACGCAATATTGGATGTTGTATAAAACACACGCTATTAAGTATACACACGATGCTGTTTTGGTGAGCATTTTGCCGTCTAATGATTTTATAGACGACGATTATGAAATTGCTTTAAAAGTTGGTGGCGATCGCTATCGTCCGTTTCTAAAAGGAAACTATCCAGACTATGAAGTGGTGTATCATACCCAAAACATAGAAGATTCGAGAGCACGACCTCGAAACCCACATTTTATTCACAAACTATTGAAGAATTTTACGCATTCGTACAATATGTATTACTATTTGCGTTCCCGAAAAAAAATAAGCGAAATTCCTAAAGGTCAATTGTTGGAAGCATCAAAAGTACCGAGTTATTTTAACTTTTCTCCAGCACAATTTGATCGTTTGCACTACACCATAAAAGTAATTAAAGAATTGGCAGGAAATCGTCCTGTAATGGTGTATAGCATTCCAATTGAAAAGGAAATCAAAGCCTATCGAAAGCATAAAAAGAATCCGCTAGGAAAACAATTAAAAGCAGTTTGCGATAGTTTGAATGTCGAATATTTAGACTTATTGCCAAAAACGAATGACTTTACCGAAGACGAATATAAAGCGTTGTTTTTACCGTGTGACGGACATTGGAGTGAAGCCGGAAATGATTTTGCAAAACAAGAAATAACATCGTTTTTTAGTTATTATCAGCAGTAATATGACACAAGAAAATCTAGATACAATTTACATAGAATTGCTGGTGGAAGCCTGTCAAATGAGTGCTGATAATATTTGGATGCAAGGAAGTTTAGAAATTCGTATCAGTACAGAAAAACCGTATGAAGAAAGTGATATTGTCATGGCCGATTTACTGTTGGAAAGTATGGAAAAGGAAGGCACTTATTTTATTTTTTCTTGCTGTTGCGGAATGCCCGATTGTAGTGGTTGGAATCAAGGAATAGAAGTGAAGCATGAAGAAAATATCATTGTTTGGAATGTGTTAGATCATAACAAAACATTTCGATTTGATCGCAAACGAATGGAATCAGATATTGCAGAAGCCATTCAAGAAGCCAAAAATTACAAAGCCTATTTTGCCAAGAAAGAAATCGAATATGTTGGTTTTGGATATAATTTGAATCCGGATGCATAGTTTTTTCAAAAAATACCAAGACTATATCGGACTATTGTTGTTGTGGTTGTTGATTATTGTTATCATCAATCCGATGGGCGATTTTCCCTTGAATGACGATTGGTGTTACGGGAAATCAGTCAAAACTTTATACGAAGATGGATATTTGAAATTGTACAATTGGGGAGAAATGACCTTGGTTGGACAAGTATATTGGGGTTACTTTTTTACAGAAATCTTTGGGTTTTCTTTTACCGTATTGCGTTGGTCAACCTTAGTATTAGGATTTGCCACTATTATTGGAATTTACGAACTTTTTAAATTGGCAAACCTTTCGCGTTGGGCACAACTGGTTGGTGTTTTCTTATGTATAGTAAATCCGATCTTTTTGTCGCTATCGTTTTCCTTCATGACGGATATTCCTTTTATGTGTGTGACGATTTGGGCATTTTATTTCTTCGCAAAAGCGCTCAAAACAGACAGATGGCAACCTATTATTTGGGCAATTCTCTTTTGTTATTTAGCTTTTCTAATTCGTCAATTGGCATGGGTTTTTCCACTCGTGTGGATGATTACATGTATATTAGTGAAGCCGCGAAACTGGAAGAATCTACTGAAAGCAATAACGCCATTATTGGCTGTAATTTTGTTTTCGTTGGTGTTTACCTACATCATGGAATCGAATGATTTGTTGCAGGAACGTTACAATACAAAATTCGGATTGCTTGTAGAAAACATAAAAGGTCTTCGAAAAGGACTGCTGATTATAATTTTCTCCTTTTTCTTTGAAAGCTTGGCGTATCTTGGATTTTTACTATTGCCGATTCATATCTTTTATATCAATCGATATACGTTTAAAGGATACAAAATTTGGGCGCTATTGTGGACCGTTGGAATTACTGCATATTTGATGAAACTCGGAAAAGTATTGCCAAGTTTAGATAATATCTGGATCGATTTCGGTGTTGGACCAACTACTTTGTACGATCATGCAGGAAACTTTACCCAAAGTCCCGATCCGACCGCGCCACATTGGTTTTGGCAAACTGTAACTTGTATCGGAATCTTTTCAAGTGTTGCGTTGATTTTTCACATTCGTACCATGGTGATTTCCGTGTTTAAAAAGCAAAAAGTAGATTCGCTCGTTGTATTATCGTTTGTGTTCTTCTTAGTGTATTTAACGCCATTCTTAATTGTTGGCGTGTATGATAGATATCTATTGCCGTTGTTCCCAATTGCTATTGTCTTTTTAGGAGTGAATTCACCAAAAGTTCCAAAAAAAATATTTCAATATAGCACTTACGGATTCTTAGGATTATTGACTTGGTTTTCAGTATCCGCAGTACATGACCATTTGTCTTGGAATCGCGTTCGTTGGGAAGTTTTAAACGAACTCACCGAAACCATTCCCAAAAATCAAATACAAGGCGGCGTAGAATATGTAACGTGGAATTTCTTTTCGGAAGAAAAAGAAAAATGGTGGGAAGCTGTGACACCGAAGTATACCTTGGTTTTTAAACCGAATAAAGATCAAAAAGTAGTTGAAAAATATACATATTCACGTTGGTTGCCAGGAAAAGGTGAGATGTATTTGGTGGAGTGAGTAGGGTGTTTTACTATTTTTATATACTATAATTTATTTTCTACCATTATTTTAAATACCTAACTTACTTTGTTTTTGATATAATTCCATTCCTGAAACATTTTCATAGCGCTCATTTAACCTTTTTTGAAGATTAAAAAGCCTTCTTTCGGAAGAGTCTACAATTTGAGAAAAAAGACAAATTTGAACTTTCCCCATTTCTACATTGTTTTCATTTGATACTTTTGAAATTGGTTGAATTTTTTCACTAAAAGATTCCCCTACAACGAATGCACTTATATAAGGTGAACCAATAACAGTTCCACAATTCATAAAGTCCTCAACATATCCAACTGCTTGGTTTCTTTCTGTTTTACCAACTTTAAACCCGCCTCTTTTGAGTTCAATAATTAGAACTTTATTAATATTTGTTATTCCATTAGTAGAATCGAAGTCAACTGTACCTGTTATAGAGAAAGTGGAATTCCCTGCAACTACGATATCTGGTCTTTTTTTGTGATTATTAAAAATCGATTTATCAATTTTTTTATTAAAGACTTTTTCAACCGTTGTTTGTAATTGATTATTCGAAGCATACTCAGGAGAATCAAATTCAGGTCCGAAAACCCATCTAGCACTTGCAATCAATGGATGAAGTACGTGAAGTTCATCGACTGATTTATCGTTGGAAAGTTTTCGTATAGCTTCAATTACAGAAATTCTTTTATCAATTTCATCTAAAACTGTCAGGGCATCTTTGATAGTCCATCTATCTAGTAATTTGTTTAATCCTTCAATATCTTCATCTGTAAATAAAGATAATTTTTGAATTAATTCAGTTCCATTTCTTGTTTTCTCTAAGTTAATGACAGTTTCTACAGCAAGATTCACAGATTCTTGTCTTGCGGTAGGATTATTAATAGCTATATTTTCAATAGCCTCATTAAATTCATATTTTCCAAGAGGACTAAGTTCATTGTATTCTTTATGATACTCGCTTTTTATTTGTTTAGTAGTTTCTTCAATATTGTCTTTCGCAATTTGGGAAAACATTTTATGAACTGTTTCGTCGACTTTATTGAATACTGGATTTAATTCTTTTGTATTTTTAAAACCAGTCCAATCTTCTTTTATATGATCAGCTAAATCATTAGTTTGTACGACAACCGAATATCTCTTTGCTTGTTTGGTTCTACCATCTAAGACCATATTATAACCGACAATCCAGGATGGTTCTCCTACCAATCTACCACTTTGCCAAAAAGCAATACCTTGATACAAGGTTGATTTCCTTGCTTTTTTAGAGTCTATTAAATGTATTTTAAGTTCTACATCTTCAACATAAATAGTCTCAGAAAAAATTAATCCTTTATGTTCTTCTAATTGAATTGTTTTTCTATTAATTGAAACTTTAAAGTTTGGGTCGTGTAGAAACCTTGCAGAAATTACTTCTAATATGTATTCTGATTTAGGTAAGTTTTTAACAACATTAACAATTAATTTTGTTCCTACTGATTTTGAATTTTCAAATTTTTGTTTTTTAATAATGAACGGCTCTTTTTCACTTTTTGTTGTAATTGTAAACTCTGATTTTTTGCCTTTACTGTTTGTTATTACCTTATACTCATTATTGAAACAAAGCATTCCATGTCTTCCAACTCCATTACGACCATATGCATATCTTTGTTGATCAATACCTTTAGGAAATATGACTTTTCTACCTTGATGCTTAAGTCTATTGTATCCTAATTTCATCCAACGCGAATAGAATTCATCTTTTGATAAACCGACTCCATTATCTTCAATAATTAGATTTTGATTTTTTTCTTCAGGAATAAAAATGTCTACAACTGTAGCTCCTGCATCCCAAGCATTGGCTACTAGTTCTGTAAGCGCGACTTCAGGTGAGTTTCCAAGATTACCTAGAGTTCTAATTAAATAATCTTCTTCAAATAATGAGCCTTGTATGATTTTTTCTTTATTCAATGTTTTTCTATTTTTCTTTATAAAAGTAAAGTAAAGATTACACTTCTGCAATGAGGTTTCCCGTAATGAGAGGTAATTTTATCTAGCTCACATCAACTTCTGTGAATTTTGTGTTGGATCAAAAATGATAGTTATTTAAAAAAAACATTATTCATATTTCACTAAAAGTTCAGCACTAGTTTTAAATCGACCGTTTTCGAAGTCTTTTTCTGATTGGTCAATTCGTTTGTGAAACTCTTCTTGTGTCATTGTAGTCAATACACGTTTATCTGAAGTTTCATATGCTAGTACTTTTTCAAGACGAGAAACTACATCTTCATTTTGAAGATTTAAGAAATCCTGAACAAATTTTATCTTTCTAGCTTCCAAGCTCATAGTAAAACGGCTTTAATCAAAGCTACAAAATTTATTAAGGAAGGTGTAAAAGTGTTTTTTTAGATAATTTAAATTTAATAAAACAAAAATCTCGACTGCGCTCGATTTGACACTAGTGTTATTAAATTACTATTTTATCTTCTGAATCAAATAATTAGGATTATGATCTATAATTCGATATCGATCATTCTGTTTAATTTCTTGGATAAAATCAGAACTTCCAAAGTTCAAGTGTTTGGCAGAATCATCCAATAAAATAAATCCGTTGAGTTTCAATTTTGAATCTACATTTTCAAAATCTTTTTTGGTTTGTTCGTAAGAATGATCTCCGTCAATATAACTAAAAGAAATCTCTTGCTGAATGCTGAATGTTCTATCAAAAACATCGGTAAATTTGTTTGTAGTGTTCCAAGTGTCAAAAAACGCATCCGAAGGCAAATGACAGGTATGTGGTTTTGCGTTTGGATGTAAAAGTTTCGCAGCATTTACAAACGCATTTTTTATATAGGCGACGTACTCTTTTCGAGCCACATTAGGTTTTCCATCAATATGTTCTTCAATGATTCCTGTATGATCTTTAAAACCTTCATAAATCCAAGCGTCACAACCTACAAAAAGGTGTTTTTTACGATGTTTTTCTAGCAAATGTAACATTACATTGGTCGATAAACCTGCATACGATCCTATTTCAAAGACAATTCCGTTATCAGGCATATTTTGAATGGCATAATCCATTAAATAAATATTCCCTTCATGTAGCATGCCTTCCCCAATAATAGTCGCTTTTATCCTAAGAAGAAAAGAATCCGTATTGATGGTTTTGTATTGTTTTTTAAAAATCTTTTGAATGCTATTTCTCATGAGGTAAACGCTGAATGTACTATTTTCAAAGTAGTTGTGATGTCATCAAAAGTATTGATTTTTTTAAAACAAGTAGTTTTTTTAGCTATTTATATGAGATGACTCTTGTGAGTGTATGATCGAGTTTCCCATTAATACTTGTTTTTCTTGTAATCCAATTGTCATACCTGTCAAATTCGTATTCGTTTTCAATTGTTGAAATTAAAGAATCTTTAGTATCATATTTTTTTACTTTCACTAATGTTTTATGAACGTATGTATAGCTAAAATGTTGACTTTTTTCGGGTGTTACAAAGTCTGATATTGTGGAAGTTGTTACAAGTTGTTTTGCATTATATTTTTTTACTTCCAATGTATTTTTAATGGTATCATTCGTTTCCATGTCAATATAGAGCTGAGTTAATGTGCTTTCTTTTAATTTATCATTAATGTCATATATATACGTTCCAATATATTCAAATGCCCTTTCATCATTTTTATGTTTCGATTCGGTTCCAATGAGTAAGGTGTCTTTGTAAAAATAATGAACGGTGAAGCTTGAGTTGTCATTTAAGTATTTTACAATTTCTTTTTCAATTTTTTGGTTTTTATTATAATGAAACTCAGACTTCATAGTATCTTCAGAAAATAAATAACGTTTTTGCGCACTTACTATTTGATCATTTTGATTGTACTTTTTTATGTTGACTAAAAGCGTATCTGAAATGTCACTACTTGAGTATTTTTTCTTTGTTTTAATGGTGTATTCCGTAATTTGAGTTGCCTTTTTGGTAAGTCCATTTTTGAGCAATTTTTTTTCGTTGAAACAACCAATTAAACATAGCGAAAAAAGTAAAATGCAAAATTTCTTCATTTGGAGGAGTTTAATGTTTGTCAAACCCAATCATCACTTTTTGAATTTCCGCTCGTACACGCTCGTGAATCCAGTGTTGTTCGTCTGTGGTGAGTTCTTCGAGTAGATTATCATTATTTTCATTAAAATCAACCAAGGTATCTTTAAAGAATTCGGTTTCAATGTCTGTTACACGTTGCGTATTGGTCATATCTAAAGCGCCGATTTTAGAAATAGCACTTTCCAATCGATTCGTAGTAATATAATTTCGAAGTTCCTCCAGAATAAACGATAAGTCTTCCGATTTTGAAGATAACTTTGCGGTGTAACTCCATTTTTCCGCTTGATGAAATTTTTCTTCTTCAAATTCTTTGTTTTTTAACTTTACAATAGGTCGCGAAGAAATGACTGCATTTTCAAGTTTATTATAGGGTTTTATGACTACACCTTCAATCAAATTTTCAGTTAATTCAGGTAATTGTAATTGTTTCGGAATCGTAGAGTTGATTCGAGTATTAAAATTGACAGCTTCCCCAAATTTTCCAATCAATAAAGGTTTCGCATAAAAAATGCCGTGTTTTTCAAAATAGGAAATTGCGGTTTCATAGTCCAAATAGGTTTTCGTCGAAACGCCTTCCGTTTCTATGGCAATGTCAAACGAACAAAAGTTAATTGTAGGCGAATAGTAAACACCTGTTTGTACGGCTTGCACAGTTGTATCAGCTTCCACGGATGAATGCGGATAGCTACCGCCAAACAATTCTCCATACATGATAAACTTCGTTCCGGAAATTTGTGTGCTGAGTTCTTCAAACAATCGAATAATATTTGTTTCTAGTTGATTGACGACAATTTGAAATCCAAAAAAATCATCTTCCCAAGATAGATACGCTTTTCGTTTGGCAAATTTTAAGGAACCATTTTCATATACAAAACTGAAATTTGCACCATGTACTTTTTCAGTCACAACCCAAGATATCTTTTCTAAAGCAGTAAAATCACGTTCATTTAAACCAAGCTTCTTTAAACTGCTTGGCATTTTTTCATATCCTGAAAATTCGTTCATTGTTCTATTTTTTATTTAAAATTCATCCTTGTACCAAGTAGTTTCTCCTTGAAAACCATACTTTTTTGAGTCAACTTTCCAAGTGTCTTCCTCTTTCCTCAATACAAATTGGTTTTTACTACTGACACCACGTTCATAATACGCTTCTATCACAGCGCGTTTGGCGGATTTCATGATAAATACAATTGTTGTATCAGGATTGTGAATGTATTCATACTTTGTAGGTTTTCCAAAGGAACGACTTCCGTTATCAGATGGTTTTAAGCTTACAGGATCTGTAATGGCTTTTCGTCGTTCTGCAAATTCCGTCCATAATTCCATTTCTCCAGGCTGTACTTGGTTGGGTTCGTTTGGGTTTTTTAAAGCCTGACTTCGCTCAAATATTTCTTTTTCCAATATGTGAAGCTCATGAAGTATAGTTGTCAAAAACGGAACAAGTTCGTCTGCTACATGCTGAAACTTTTCTGGAGTTTGACTGATATCAATATTTAATTTTTGAGGAACTTCTTGTGTTGTTTCCTCAGTTTGTTCAGCGTTTTGAGTGTTTTTATGTTCCGAATTGTCTCGGTTCTTTCCGAATAGTTTGCTAAATATTCCCATGCTGTTTTTAATTTACTAGTAGCGCTGTGATTTTGATTGAATTGCTATTTTTCTTTAAAAATAGCATATAAAATGTGGCTTTTTATGATGAAGATGTATAAAAATTATCGCTGAAGTGTCTTCGGATAGGTAATGATAAACTTTGTACCAAGCTTTCCATCAGATTCGACACGAATAGTTCCTTGGTGTTTTTCAATGATTTTCTTTACAATGGAAAGTCCCAAACCTGTACTTTCGTACATGTCTTTTTCTTGAAGTGTTTGAAATACTTGGAAGATTTTTTTATGATATTTTGGAGCAATCCCAGGACCGTTGTCTTCAAATATCAATTCATAAGAATTAGACTTTTCAACACTTGAAACGGTGATTTCACAAATGTCTTTATCATTGTATTTGACAGCATTGCTAATCAAATTAGAAACCACTTGCGATATCTGCATTTTATCTCCCATAATAACAGGCAATGTTCCCTTGGTGTTAAAAATCGTTTGTGTGTCTTGGTAATTTTTAGCATCTTCTCGAATCATGATGTTTAAATCTACCTTTTCGGGCATTATTTTCCCAATTTTAGAATAATGTAAAATACCATCAATCAGTCGTTCGAGACGTTTCACGCGTCCTTGCATCGTATCTAAATGATCGTACACATCATCGGTTTCACCAGCTTCCAAATCTTCTTTAATAAAAGAAGCCAAACTTGAGATTCCTCTGATAGGTGTTTTTAAATCGTGTGAAGTTATATAAGCAAACTGTTCTAATTCTTTATTTTTTAATTCGGTATCGTCTAAATTTTGATTGAGTTGTTTTAGTTTGCGAAAACTATCCAATCCTGTTCGAACCACTAAAAACACAAACAACGATCCCATAAAAAAGATGACTCCGGAAAGAAAGGCTAGTATTTGGGTTTGCCCTAAGATTACAACGATAGCGACAGCTATATATCCTGCCAAAAATAGTAACATTAAGAAACGGAGCTTTCTCCAATTTCTTTTTAATTCATTATTGGGAAGAATGTTGAAAATTTTGTGTGTATAACCTGCACTTAACAGCATGATAAATGCTCCTAAGAGAATTAGGGCTGCTATAATATAGTCAGAAAAGTGCATACGCTTTCTTAAAAGTTGGTTTTACATTCGGGTTTTCAGCACGTTTGGCAACGTGGATTAGGGGACTTTTTTATCTCAAAACTATATAAATGTAGCATAAACCTAGCAAATATGCAATTTTGCGACTTACACATGTGTCAAAATTTACGATAAATTCTATTTTTTATCGGTAATCTGCTAATTATTGGGGAATATTCCTGTATGATTTATTTCGAATGAAAACCTATTAGGATGCTATTAATTTCGTGTTGGAATTTGCTCGATTTGTAATTCCTTGGCTAAGTCCAATATCTTTTGTGGTGTATGCAAGGTTTTCTCTAAATCGGCTAACTCTAAAGTGCCAGCTTTTGCTTTAAAGACGAACGATTTGTAGCTCAATTTGGCAACTTCTTGATTAAAATTTTCTCCGTATTGCGCTATAAGTTCTTTGGTCAAGATTTCAATTTTAGTTTGAATGCTGATGCGTACGTCTTCTATTTCTTGAATCCAAGTGCGTTGTTTGGATAAGAATTCTTGGATTTCGGTTTCCTTTTTATAACTGAGTTTGTCCAATTGACGATACACTTGATCAATTTTCATCTGTTCCCAATCTTTGGCTTTTAAGACAGGAATTTGCCAGCTTGATTGTTGTTCTTTCCAGTGATCGGTCTGTACTTGCACTTGATGAACTTTGAAACTAGGCAATTCTATCGCAGTCAATTTTCCTGCATGACATGCGCCCGTATCAATTCCGTAAGTATTGTTTTTTATTTTGGGAGTTTCGCCAACCACATGATGTCCATAAATGATCGGTTTTTCGCCAGTATAATAATCTGACCAATACGTGCCTTCTTCATATTTTTCTTCCAAATAGCGACTTCCCGAAGTGGTTCCGGCCAATACTTCTTCTTTTTGTTCATACAAGCTTTTATCATGCTCAAAAAAAGCATGCACAATTATAGCTTCTGGCGTTTCATAATAATAGGGAAGTGTTTCTAGCCAAGTACGAAAACCTTCATATTCATCACCAAACTGTACTTTGACAATCTCTTGCGAATAGCTCAAAACTCCGTTGAGGTGTTTGCGTTCGTGATTTCCCATCAAGACAACTGAGTTCGTTCTATTTTTAAAATAATGATAGAGTTCTAGTGATTTATTTCCACGATCGACAATATCACCTAAAGAAATTACCAAATCATCATCGGTAACGCCAATTTGGTTTAGTAGTGCTATAAATTCATCATAACAACCATGAATATCGCCTATAATGTATGTTTTGCTCATTTGTTTATTTAATATGAATGTCCAGGTTTACTGATTCCATTTTTATCAGGCACATATATATGAAATGTATTTTCGTCATCTAAAAAATCAGGTTCTTTGATAAGAGTTATATAAATGCCCATAAGTTTTGTTAAGACTTCTTTTAGCTGGTTTGTACTTTCTGCATATTCATGTTCAGCATCTTCTTTTTGTAGTTCATGATTATAATGAGTTGTAACTACTAATTCAGGATCAAAACTATAGTTTGATGTTGTTGTAAGTATTGTTTTTATAAATGCTTCTGTGATGATGCCTGAATCCAATATATCAATTGATTTAAAGATGGTAATTGAATCACTTGGATTACTATTGTTAAGCAAACTTTCAACATCTTTCATGCTTTTAAGAAAAAAGTAATAATTAGTATTTGCTGCATTTGGAATTCGTACAAAAGCTAAAACTTGCGAATTCTTTTTAAGTAAGTCAAAAACGGTATGTTTAAAATTTGATAGTGTCATTTTTAATAATTTCCAGAATAATTCAACCATTTATGATCAAACCAGTTCTTTATTCGAATTATAGAAACTTCATCAGGATCAAAAGAGCGAATTAAATGATGAATAATTGTTTCTACAATAACTTTAAATCCTTCGGCATCAGTTTTGTCAAAAGGAATGTTTAGTTGATTCATGATAAAGGTTCATGAGTAATTATTATTTCTCAATAATCATTCTAAAAGGAATCGCATTTTGTAATTCAAACTCTTCTTCTACACCTAAAGCACTGAATTCTTTTCCATAGATTCGTATGCTTTCTTTATTGCGTATTTTCTTGAGTACAATGTGCAATTGCGCAATTGGTATTACAACATCTTCATACGTACAATTTTCACTTACTTGTAGCAAATAGAATACTTTCTCTTTGGAGTTCCATTCCATCAACTTTTTTGCAAGTTCTGTTGCAGACATTTCTTGATTGTCAATGGTATATGATTGATGATTTACGTTGATGATTTTTGTTTTAATTTTTTGAGATTTCTCTTTAAAAAATTGTGGTGCGAGTTCAGGCGGTGGCGGTGGTGGCGGAATGGATTTAATATCATCGTCATCTTTAGCCGATAACTGTTTAAAAACTTTGTCAATCAGAGAGTTTGGGTTTTTATGACGTGCTAGTTTGTAGCTAAATCCAGTTATTTTTCTTTTAAATACTCTTTTATCACTATTGGAATTACAGGCGAAAAAAACGTATCTAACGTCCATTTTTCGAAGCGCATTCAATACAGGAAGTATTTTGGTATATGAAATGTCTTTATCAATGACTAGCTCTGTGACAAATGAAGGAGATATTCCTGTATTATTTTTTATGTCTGTATATAACAAATGAAACATTTTAGCTCTTAATTTATTTAGCTTGATTTTTTCTCTTTCAAAAAAAATATCTCCTGTTTTAGTAACCGCAATGCTTACAGAGTTGAGCGGATCTGGATGAATTTTAACAGTTTCAAAAGTTGGAATCTCTATGTTTTTTTGCGCTATGGAAAAGCTCACAAGGAATAATGTGATAAGCGTAATGTATATTTTCATAAATGTGGTATCGTATTTTAATTTGAGATCATCCAAATTCAAAGCTATTACAAAACTGCCAAATATGCAATTGCGATATATAAGTGCTAATTTTAAACTATTACATTACTTTTTTGGTCATTTTATAATGTAATTGTAAAAATTGAAATTTCCACCATTTAAAAAAATGATCTGTTCTTAGAACACCTTCTTTATCTTTAAATACGTGGATGATTTCTTTAATAGGAATCATACGTGCTTTAAGAATTCCTTTTTTATTTTGATGTAAACGATAATAACCAGTTCCTCCGAAGCGTTTTCCGTCTGAAACTAATTTTACAGAGCCATCTTCTAATAAGAGCACTTTTAAAATGACGGTGACATTTCCTTTGGGTAATGGAAATACAACTTTGACATACTCATGCGTATTTTCTTTTAATAGCACCGAACTGTAAAATCCTGCGTATACTATTTTATTTGATTTTACAGATTTTCGCAACCAGCAAGCGTATTTTACATTGGTAGCATCTGATAGTTGTATGATGTCGCTACTCATTCCATAACTAGTTTCTAATGCATTGGTAGGAATATTAAGTTGTTTCATTTCTACACTTACCAAACTAATCAAAAGCTTTGCAAACCAACTTATAGGGGCTTTCCATTGATTCCATACTTCCATTTTATAAGTAGCTGTATGCTCATAAAATGTTGTAATTGTCGGGTCTAACTTTTCAATATGCGGACTTGTTGTGTCAATTACTTTATGAAACTCTTGCAATAATCCTCCTTCATTCGTATGGTTAACACTCAATTTTTCTTGTTCGGCAAGTCGTTGGTAGAACGTTTCTCCTATGGTATCTGAGGTTGCTATGGGACCTTCTAAAAATGGATACTTTTCAAAGTCTATAGTGCGACCTGTTAGATTCAGCCAAACTCGAATATTCGCTTGTATAAAGTTGCTTATTTTCATATGAATGACTGCAAAAAGATAATTTTATATAAAGGTACGTATAACAGTACATTTTTCGGCAAGAATACTTTTGAAATATATTTCTGTTGTGTGGGTACTTGTATTAGTTTAAATGAAGTTCCTTAAATAAAAAATCACCGATAAGTTCATGAGCTTTTGGATTGATGTGTAAATCGATATCCCAATAGAGTTTTTCAGAAGTGTTTTGCAAAACTGGTTTCAAATCGTAATGTTCAACCTGTTGTTTTGCAAGGAAATCAATCAGCATATTTGTTAATTCTCTATTGGTATTCATCGTTTCTTCATCGAGATCAAATAAGGTTTGTATGTTTTTATAAAACTTTGGTTTCACTTCCAATTTAGAAGGCAATAATGTAATGACGAGTCGAATATCTTTTTGTTTACACAATTCTATGATTTGCAATAAGTATTTTTTTGCAATTTGCATGGCGCGTTCTTTTTCATTAGGAAATGATTCAAAATATAACATTTGCTCTATTCCTTGAATATATGGAAATGCCTGTTGTTCGCCAGATTGAAACTTTCTGCGGAAGCGCATATGCCAACTTTTATAAATGTTAGAAATACTGGTGCGATCGTCTTCAAATTTGACGGTTTCTCGAAAATCATTTCCTGTAAATACATTAATTAAAAAAACATCCGGTTTTAGATACGAGAACTTTTTTAAAAAACCATGATAGTTACGAAATGTGTAATAACCAACGCCGCCATTCATACAGTTATAATACGTTGTGGTATCGGCTATGTTTAATTTTTCTTCCCAAATATTGACAAAAGATTGCGTGTTGTAGCGTAAAACGCCATCGGTATGTGAATCGCCTGCAACAAGTACGCGCATTTCGTTTGGTTTTCGTTCTGTAACATCATCATCATCGCGGAAACCCAAATTATTGGTGCGTCTTTCGGTAGACATTTTTTGTTGCGGCGTTCCCCAATTATCATAAAGGTGAATATTAGGTTTGTGTACAAACATTGCGGTAGAATCAGGCATGAAATATTCCGATTGCTTTTCACTTGTAAATGAAAAAAACGTTTGAATGCGATGCACTTCCATAAAATACATAATAATTGCCAAGAGCAATAACAATCCACTCAATACAAGTAAATTGATTTTAATAAGTCGTGCATATTTCATAAAAAAGCGTTTGAAACAAAGGAACAAAAAAAATATAAAAAGCAAGCATAAATCCACTTCGATACTTCAATATTTTCAGTACATTTAGCATCAAAATAAGCAACTACATTTATGATTTTTGATTATTCAAAATGGAATACACGATTAGCCACTGATACAAAGAATTATCAAAATGCTTCGCCGTATCCGCATATTGTAGTGGACGATTTTTTGGAAACCGCTGCTGCGGAAAAGGCTTTGAACGAATTTCCGAAAATCAAAGACGAAGGTTGGATTCATTATATTCATGTGAATGAAAAAAAACACGGACTCAATAAACTAGAATTGATTCCCGCATTTATTCGTGACGGAATCATCAAAGAATTGAATTCGCCTGAATTTATTACGTATTTAGAACAACTCACAGGAATCTCATACTTGTTGCCAGATACTACCATTGAAGGTGGCGGAATTCATCAAAGTGAAAAAGGAGGTTTTTTGAATATTCATGCTGATTTTACCGTACATCCACATAAAAAAACATGGCGACGTCGTGTCAATGTGTTAGTCTATTTAAACAAAAACTGGGAAGCTTCCTATGGTGGCGCGTTGGAGCTTTGGGAAAAAGACATGTCGAAATGTACTGTCAAAATTGAACCTATTTTCAATAGAATCGTCATTTTTAATACGGATGAAGATTCGTATCACGGTTTTCCAGATCCAATTACTTGTCCAGAAGATGTAACGCGAAAATCGATTGCATTGTATTACTTCACGGAAGAAAAATCGGGTTCGTTTAAAAGACGTTCTACCAATTACCGCGCACGTCCAGGTGATGGATTTCGAGCGGTTTGGATTTGGCTCGACAAAAAAATGATTGCTGCCTATACTTGGGTAAAAGGAACCTTTGGAATCAATGATGATTTTATTAGTAAAGTGCTGAATTTATTTCGAAAGAAGAAGTAGGTTAGACTCGCTATTGCTCTTAGAACGGCTTCGCCTTTTAGTATTTTAGTATCGCTTCGCTTTAGACTGTTAGCGCAAGTTTCCAACTCGTGCCGTCAAACAAGCTAAAAATATTTAAAATTTAGTATTCAACATATAACATTTCACTGTTAGCGCGAGTTTCCAACTCGTGCTGTCAAACAAACTTTCGATGCAACTTATACGCCAACAACACAAGCCATTGTGTACTAGAAACACTAATTAAAACCCCTAAAATTTCATAAGTTTCAATCAATAAAAAAATCAAGCTGATGCTCACTAAAAAAGCAAAAAAGCTAATATAAATAATCGTGCGTTCTTGGTGATTCTTCATCAATTCCATGATATTTAATGTATAAAAATAACACGGTAAGGCAATCGATGCGCCCACAATATAATATTCGTAACTGAAACCTAATTTTACAAAATATTCCATTACAAACCAAATGGCAAATCCGCCAAGAATAGTCAATGGAAGTGAAACTAAGTATAATTTGTATTTTATCTTTTGTACTACTTCATCTGATACGCGATACACATGTTTGGTAAACGGAATTGTAATATAAGCAGCCAAAGCTTGCAACATTAAAAAGGCAGTAATGAGCAATTGATATTCGGCTAATTGCGATGGTTCTAAGTAAAGATCTACAATATAAATATCAGTTTTAGAAATCAACCAACCACTCAATCCGAGTATAAAAAAAGGCATTCCTAGTTTAAATTCCTGCAATGAAATTGTAGCAGAAAATGATTCTTTCCAAAAGTTTAATTGTGCACTTAAAATGATCAATTTGACAAATGTTGCAAGAACATAAATTTGTAAAAAGGTTTCTAGATTGAATGTGTCAACATAAAATATACTTCCGAAAATCAGTCCAAATCCAATAATTTCTGCAAGTAATTGTGCGCCAAATTTTTGATGATAAATGACCAAAGTACTTAAAGAATTATACAAAACTAGCAAGCAAATCAATGCAATAGCCCAAATAGCAATCTGTAGCGGAAAGAACAAAAAGAAAATTCCCGCAAAGGGTAAAAGCAAACATCTTGACAGTAAATTACTGAAAAAAGCATGATACATTTTACTCGGATTTTCGCTGTATGCACGCAACAAATGATCGCGATTTCCCCAGCCAAAAATGAACGAAATAAAAAATACCCAAATCATCACGTTGATCAAACTAGCCCATTCGGTTTTTCCAAAGACTTTTATCCCAAAAACCACAATCAAAAAGTTGAAAGCAGGATTGGCAAATCCTTGAATCGTATTGATTCCTATGGTGATCAATCTACGCATGGTACAAAGATAAGTAAGCGTTGATGGTTTCAGTTTCTGAACTTATTGTGATGCGTTTTTTTTCGGGATTTTCTTCAGATAACAGTCTTTCACAAGCGTCAATCAAATCGATTTTATGTTCGCAAACATGCCAATTTGGAGAAGACTTCGCCAATCCGACATTATGTGAAACAATCTGCATTCCCGAATACAAAGCTTCCAAAAACACAAATCCAAACGATTCATACATGCTAGTATGCAACAATATTTTTGATTCTGCCATTTTCTCAAAAACGATAGCTCGTGGTAGATGTCCGAGCAAAGTAATTGTGTTTTCTAATTGTAAGTTTTGAATTTTTCTTTCGATTTGAGGTCTTATCTCTCCATCACCAACAATGGCAACGTTGAGGTTTTTATGAGTTTTTGATAGCGCAGAAATGACATCAATAAAATCCGAATAATTCTTGACCATGTTTATAGAGCCAACAGCTAAAATATCAATCGTGTTTTTTTGCAATGCTGGAAATTCAGAAACATCTAAATGCCAAGGAATGATCTTGGAATTTAACGCATAATTCGCAAGCAATTCTTTTTGGTGATTCTCAGATAATGTCACAATTTTTGTATCTGAATTCATCAAACAGTTTCCATAAGAATTTTTGATGGCAGCGTCTTGTCCCATTACTGTGACGATGTGTTTTATGTTGTGTTTTTTTGCAAATTTTTCTCCGATATAGGAACATTCTCCAATCCAAAAACTATGAATAGTGTCAATTTTTTGTGCTTTGTGAAGTTTTTTAAGTGTTCTTTTCGCCTTTCGCCAAGTTTTTAATTTCTTCAAACGCCTATTTTGTCCATTCAGCGGAATCACTTCAATACCATGCCAATCGTATATTTCTTCTGTAAAAGGAAACTGAAACGTAAGGATTGTCAATTTCGCTTTTGGCAATGCATTTCGCATACTTTTTAAAAATACTTGCAGCGCAGGAATCACAGTAGTATTACTTTCAGATGGCGTAAAACCTGGTGTTAAGAATACGATATGTTGATTTGTATTGTTCATTTTTTTTATTAGTGGATTCCTGCCTACGCAGGAATGACAGTTAGTGTTTGATTTACTATTTAGGTTTTGTTACGGACTCTTACTTGCTAAGGAATCACAATTTATGTTTGATTTGTCATTCCGCACTTGTTGCGGAATCCATGTTTATAGACCAATCAGACGCTAAATCATTCCAATTAGGATTATTTTCTTCAATCAAATTTATTTTCCATTGTCGCTTCCATTTCTTCAACCTTTTCTCTCTTGCTATCGCTTCATCAATATGTTGAAAGATTTCAAAATACATTAATTTCGTCAAACCATATTTTTTAGAAAACCCTTCAATTAATTTGTTTTTATGCTCAAATATTCTTCTTTCTAAATTATTGGAAACACCAATGTATAATGTTCCATTCTTTTTGTTAGAAAGAATATAAACATAATATTGATGAACAGTTTTGTACATAGTTATTTTGGATTCCTGCCTACACAGGAATGACATTTTGCTTCAATTGATACTGATTTTAAAATACTATTTTGATTACTATTCTAGATTCCTCACAAATGACAATTTATATTTGATTTGTCATTCCGCGCTTGTTGCGGAATCCACTTCATTATTTTGAATTTTTTATATTTCTTCCAAACTATAACTGTTCTCGATACATTTTTTAATTCCGCTTTGCTATATAAAAAAACACTCGAACTGACGTTTCACTATTTTGGTACATTGAGCGGAGTCGAAGTGTGCCATTCTTTATTCGTAAACACCAAATCCGTTCCTTTAATCAATTCGGGTTTCCGTTGTAAATCGTCAAAGGAAATCTGTGTGCCGTCACTTTTATAAATGTATGTATATGCTTTTACATCGTTGAATAAATTTTCAATTTCTTTGCGAATTTTTTTCTGGAATATGGAAAAGCCAAACGTATTTTCCAATCGTATAAAAACCTTGTTTAAGAATTTTGATGGAATGTATTTGTGATACATATTTTCATTCAAAAAACTATAGTGAAACGAAACATATAATGTTGGATAGTTTACTTTTTCTAGCGCTTTTCCTATGCTTGGCAGTATTCGAAATTCGGCACCTTCTACGTCCATTTTAATAAAATCTACAGTTTGAATGTTTTCTGCTTGTAAAAAATCAGCCAAAGAAACAGTGTTGAGTTCTAATGAATTTTCGGTATCGCGTTTGCGTTCTAAAATACTACTAGACGAAGCACCATATTGATCGCGAGCAGACAAACGAACGGTTTCTTTTTTGTCTGAAATTGCCGTTTTATACGTCTTTATTTTATCAGCTACAGCTGGATTCAATGTTACATTCGTATTCAACTCACTAAAACACACAGGGTCAGGATCAAGCGCATGCACTTCTTTCGCAGTTTTTGCAGCGTACAATGTCAATACGCCACTCCATGAACCAATATCTAAAACCACAGAATCGGTATTCACAAAATGATCAAAAATGGCAAACGTATGCGGTTCCCAATCAATAGAATTTATATAACTCCAATAGTGTTTGTTTTGTCCAGGATCAACCTGAAACGTATGGTTTTTAAGCTGAATTTGCATGCTAGAATGTGTCTAAATCTGAGTAGGTAAATATAAACGCTTTTAAATCGATTTCTGGGTCAAAATCCAAATAACCTACCAACCACGATTCTTTGGGTTGTACAATGGTTTGCAATTGTTTTGCCATCGTAGAATGTTGATCGACTTGAAACAGGAATTCCGTAATGCCTAAGAAAAATGCTTTTCGTTTGAGTTTCTTCAATGCTTTTTGCAACGCTTCCGCAGAAGGTGCATAGAATTGTCCCACATGAATAATGGCTTGAATTTTTAGCCAAAACACACAATCGTCTATTTCGACGCAATAATGACTTTTGAAACTGTTTTTATAATCGATAAAATCGTTATTGAATTTTAAACGAAATTTTTCTTGGTGTTCTGAATTCAGTTTTTCTAGCGCTTTTGGAGATACTTTTTGATTGAAAAATACATCGTATATATTTGTCCAACGTAATTTATTCAATACCTTCCCAATAGGGAGTGTGTTGACTTTTACATGAAAACGTTGTAAGTGTTCGTGTTCTTTCCAACCTAACTTTTTCGTGCTATAATAGGTGTTTTCACTATGAAAT
The DNA here is from genome assembly GCF_947489565.1 of uncultured Kordia sp. GTDB lineage: Bacteria > Bacteroidota > Bacteroidia > Flavobacteriales > Flavobacteriaceae > Kordia. Next base: position 467,946 of record NZ_CANLEA010000001.1, read on the forward strand.
GCATACACATATTTCATGTCATGTTCCTTCATGATTTCGTACGCAAGTTTTGCCAATTCGTAATGCAAGCCTTTCCTTTGATGATTTGGCAATGTATACGAATCGCAGGCATGTGCGACATATACTTCCTCCGTATTCGTCTTAAATTTTTGAGGAACTGCGCCATAAAAAGCAACCGGAATTTCATCACAATAGGCAATACTGCAAATATAATTGACGCCTACATAGGACGTATTGTATTTGTTTTGCAAGTACTTCAGCGTGACTTTCTTTTTGAAGACTTTCCAAAAGAGTTCTTTGATCGCAGGAAAATCATTGTTGTCCACACGTTTGAGGCGATATATTTCTTTGTATACGATCATTGTCTAAAAGTAAGAACCTTTTAATAAACACGCCAATTGTTGCTCCATAGAAATGTACGGATTCATCACAAAACGATTCTTCCAATGCTCATTTTGCGCGTCTTTTTTGGTATTGTAATCTACCAATAATAATCGTTCAAATCCTACTTCTTGACAATAGTCAGCCAATTCTTGATTGTAATATCCAAACGGGAAAGCAAATTCAGTAATGGGTTGTTTACAAATGGCTTCTAGTTGTTTTTTACTGTTTATAATTTCTTGTTTTGCTTCCTCTAATGGAATGTCTACCAAACTTGCGTGTGTTTCTCCGTGTGCGCCAATGGTAAATAAAGGATTGTCGGCAATTTCTTTGATTTGTTGCGCATTCATCAACATCCAATAATCTTCATATTTTTTTGGCGGCAATGCTTCCCAATCTTCTTTAAAGACGTCATAGATCATTTTCAAAACCTCATAAGGTAATGCTTTGGCAACATTTTTCATGGAAATGCCATTCCAGATAAATTCTTTTTTATCATTTTTTTGATACAGATTTCGTTCTAAAACAACTTCTTTTTTGTTTGTGTGATACGAAACAACATCGAGAAAATCTGCCCATAAATACGGCGCTTTTTCATGAACAGTTGTAATGTAAAAACACGCTGGAACGTTATATTTTTCTAAAATTGGAACGGCGTATTTGTAATTATTTAAATAACCATCATCAAAGGTAAGAGCAATATTCAGTGTGTCCTTTTTGAATTTTTTCTGATAGAAATCATCCAGCGAAATTACATTATAATGTGTGGTAATATGTTTGATAAATTCTTCAAAAAAGATTTTGGAGATGAATCGGCTATTGTATTTCGTTTCTCCAACAGCGTCAATTCCGTGATAGATCAAAATTCGTTCGCCATAACGATCTTTCAATAACAACTTTCCAAAACCGAGTTTGAACAATACAGTTTTGTAGAGTAATCCTAGCCGATATTTGATACGCATCCAAAGCATATATTCTTTATTTTTAGTTGTGTCACATCGAGCGCAGTCGAGATGCCTTAAATATTATTTTCTATTTATGAATTTGAATATAAAGTTATGATACGTCATTGCGAGGAGTCTACGACGAAGCAATCTTATTCTTCAAAGAATAAAAATGGTAATACGATAATAGGATTACCGCGCTATCGCTCGTAAAGACGAATCATATTACTTCTTATTTATAATTCTATACAACTTCCATCCTTTAGAATGACTTTCTATGACTTTCAATTGATAATTATCTTCCATAAATTCCCAATTCAACATTGGGTTTTTATCTTTCCATTGTGCTTGGTAACGCACAGGATCAAACAAAATTAAATCGCTTGTTTGAAAGTTCTCGTAGCGTTCTAAAAACATGTTTTTGTATTCAAAGTCCAATCCGCGACCTTCCAATGCCAAATCTACATCAAAACTATATAAAGTTCCGCCTTGATACGATTGAATCATCGTTGCCAATTCTTTTTCAATGATAGTTCTTTTAAAAATAAGTTTGAATGTTATTGTGAAAAAGACAAATTGCAGCAGCAAAGAAATTATAGCGATTGGTATTAAAAATCGTTTGATGAATTTTATTTCTGTAAGTTTCAAAAAAGCAGGAAATAATAAGACCAATATCAACGGAAATACCAAGCCTATGATACGCGGATTTTGAAATGGAATTCCTGCCAAAAACAAAATATATAAACCGCTACAGATAATCAATATTTTCTGATGAAAAGTAAAGAGTGATTTGTAATTTTTGAATGTAATCAAACTTAGAATACTTCCTAAAAAGATGAATCCGGGATGAAAAAACACATACAATGTATAGATCAAATTTGGAAATAGATAACTCGTTGTTCCGTCGGTTGTGGTAAAACTTGATTTGAAATAATTACTCACTGACCAAACCTGCAAAAATGGATTCGAAGATGCTTCAAACAATGCGCCCCATTGAAAAATGATAAATGGAATGGAAACGACTATACTTAATACACTAGCCATTAATAATTGCACATATTTTTTTCGTTTCCACACTAAATATAAAGCATACAGTATGATAGGAAAGGTGATAAATAACGAAGCATAACGCGTCATTAATGCGCAGGTGGCAAATATAAAAATAGGAGTAAGGTTTGTCTTTTTTTGATGAGATTTAAAGAAAAAATAGAACGACAATACTACAAAAACCAAGGTCAATGCATCGGACATTACGATGAGTCCCATCTTCAATAAAAAAGGACTGAATACCGCAAAAATCAACACATACAAAAAGCTATATTTTGAAGATGGATATAAAAGTCGAATTGTTTTTAAAATGTAAACACAAGCAATTCCAAAGCTAATGCAGCTTATAAATTGCAATGCAAAAGCAGTACTTCCAAAAACAAAACCGAGCAAGCTTCCCAAAGTAGGGTACAACACAGGCCAATAATAATTTCCAGGATGAATACCATCGGTTATATAGTTTTGAATGGCGTTGGTATAGCGTAAATACTCATACGAATCTTGACCGTACAAACCATCGAAACCAACAATTCTTAATGCTAACAGGAAGAGAATCGGAAGGTAAAAAAACGTAAAGTCCTTGTAAAAAAAAGCGGTTAATTTAGATGATTTCAATGTTAGTTTTGTTTTGCGTATCTAAATATAGTTGTTAAATTGTCGATCGTAAAAAATTACCAATATTTTTTGTGTTTTATGCGCAATTAATTCAAAACTCATGATCAATTCCAAAAAAGTAATTATTGTTCTTCCTGCCTACAATGCTTCTGAAACGTTGCAAAAAACGTACGACGAAATTCCATTTGATATTGTAGATGAAGTAGTGTTGGTAGATGATCATAGTACGGATGAAACGCTACGAGTTGCCAAAGAATTAGGAATTGAACATTTGGTAAAACACGATCAAAATAAAGGATATGGCGCGAATCAGAAAAGTTGTTATAAAAAAGCATTATCGTTAGGTGCCGATATTGTAGTAATGCTGCATCCTGATTATCAGTACACGCCAAAGTTGATTCATTCCATGGCGTATTTAATTGCAAATGATGTGTATCCTGTTGTGATGGGATCACGAATTTTAGGAAAAGGTGCATTGCGCGGCGGTATGCCAATGTATAAATATATTGCCAATCGCTTTTTGACCCTGTTTCAAAATATTGTCATCAATCAGAAATTGTCTGAATACCATACAGGATTTCGAGCTTTTTCAAAAGAAGTCTTAAATTCTTTAGCGTTAGAACACAATTCAGACGATTTTATTTTCGACAATCAAATGCTGTGTCAAATCTTTAACAAAGGATTTGAAATTGCCGAAATTACCTGTCCAACAACTTATTCTAGCGAAAGCTCCTCTATCAACTTTCAGCGAAGTGTTACCTATGGTTTAGGCGTATTAAAGGTATCAATTCAGTATTATTTGCATAAAAAGAAGCTAAAGTCATTTCAAATATTTAAATAGTCAGTATATTTATAAAAAATAATTGTCCGTTTTGAAAAAGCAGAAAATCTTATTGTACAATCCCATTGCAGTCTTTTTTGATATGCCACTTGCCTTGTTGGCGATTGGATCTGTGCTTGACCCTGAGAAATATGAAGTTATTATTGTAGATGGTCGCATTGATGAAAATCCTTTAGACACTATTGGAAAGCATATTGATGATGCCTTGTGTTTTGGAACTACTGTGTTGACAGGGAGACCGATAAAAGATGCTTTGACAGTGACACAAGCTGTTAAGAAAATGCGTCAAGATATTCCTGTAATTTGGGGCGGATGGCATACTTCGTTATTTCCAAAACAAACCTTGAAAGATGAAATTTGTATTGATGTTACGGCGCAAGGACAAGGAGAAGATACGTTTAAAGAATTGGTAGAAGTATACGCTACCAAAGGCGATATTTCTAAAGTGAAAGGAATTTGCTATCGCAATGAAGAAGGTGAAATTATCAAGAATCCGCCGCGAGTAATTGTAGCGATGGATACTTTTGCAGATATCAATTATGAGTTGATTGACGTTGAAAAATACTTTGAAAAGAAAGGACGACGACAACTCGATTATATTTCTTCTACAGGTTGTTATTTTAGATGTACATTTTGTGCTGATCCTTTTGTGTATAATAGAAAGTGGACAGCTATTTCACCAGAAATTATGGTGAATAAATTAGCAGAACTACATGAAAAATATCAGTTTACCGATTTGAATCTTCAAGATGAAACCTATTTCACATATCGTGATCGTGTGATTGAGATTTCAGAACGTATGATTGAAAAAGGCTTGAATATTACTTGGGCGGCTACGATGCGTGCCGATCAAGGTTCTCGTATGTCAGTGGAAGATTTTAAAATCTGTGCAAAATCTGGGTTGCGACGTTTGTTGATTGGAGTAGAATCTGGTTCACAAGAAATGATGAACTGGCTGAAGAAAGACATCAAAATAGAGCAAGTGTATATGTGTGCTGAGCGTTGCAAAGATTTAGGAATTGCAGTACAGTTTCCATTTATTGTTGGTTTCCCAGAAGAAACAGACGAAAGTATTAGAGAAACGGTGAAAGTTGCACTCGATTTAAATAGTATGCATCCAAACTTTCATACGCCAATTTTCTACTTTAAACCTTATCCAGGTACCACAATTACCGATAATGTTGTGAAAGAAGGTTACAAACTTCCAGAAACGGTTCACGAATGGTCCGATTTTGATTTTGTAGGTTCTTCAGGGCCTTGGGTAAGTGCAGAAAAGTATGATTTCTTTGAGAAGTTTAAGTTCTATTTAAAGTTTGCTTATTCGAATCAGAAGTGGATTTACAAACCATTGCAATTGTTAGCAAGATGGCGTTGTAAACACAAATATTTCAACGTTCCTGTTGAAAAGAAAATTGTTGATACATTCTTTAAGAAACAGCAGTTAGCTTAGTTAGACGTGGCTTTGCCTTTTAGAATTTTAGACTCGCTTTGCTTTTAGTCACGCTATCGCTTTTGGTGTTTTTTTGATACGTCATTACGAGGAAGTATGACGAAGTAATCTCTTCATGCGAAAACAAATTGCACAAGCTTTGATTAATAATTTTCGAAAAGATATTTCAACTTAGTTTTTCAAAATCACTTTCAACTCCTTTGTAATCTGTTCGGCTGTCAATTCAGCACCAGATTCATTGAAGTGAAAGTCATCATAAAATGATTCTGTTGTTTTTGGAAGTTGCAAATCAATGCAAGGAATGTTGTTTTGTGCACAAATAGTTTTCAATCGCTGATTAAACATTTCCATTCCGCCATATAATGCAGTTGTGCTGTAAAAAGCTTCGTTATTTTCAAAACCACTGGTAAGCATCAATTCTTCGTATTGCGGCTCCAAATTCGGTTTCCACATCGTTGCTTGCGTCACAAAAATCAAGCGTACATTTTTTTCTTTTGCAAGCTGAATCATTGCTTTCACATTCTCTTCGTAACGTGTTAAACCAGGGGTTAAATCAGGCAATTCGTCCAAAATCTTAGATTGCTTTCTTAAAGCTCTAATATCTAAAACAGTTTTGGTTAAATGATCTTTATGATTGAAATAGAATTTAATATTTTTCTTCGCTCTAGCTGCTAACTTATACAAAGTCAATTGTCTGTACCATGGCAAATAATCATCCGGAATGTGTTGAAAAGCAAATTTTTTTAATTTCAATTCTGGTAGATTCAGATAACGATCTGAAGAAATTAAATACGCTACCAAATCGTTTACACCTTGCATCACCAACACGGTTTTGGTGTCTTTCAGTTCCGGTTTTTCAAGCATGTGTTTGAATTGCAATACATGATGTGTACTGTTGTTTCCAGGTCTTCCGAAATTTCCAATCCAATATTCATTGCCTAATTTTTTTTCGATCAAAGCCGGCCACGTTTTTTCTTGTGTCAATGCGAAACATGCTGCAGTACTTCCTCCAAAAACCATCATTTTATGTTCGGCATCTTCATAGTTTGAAATCGAACGCGCGCCCAATTCATCAAAAGAGACTTCTGAATCTTGATGGATTCCTGTGATTTCATCCGTGTTAATTTCCCAAACAAAACCAGAATTTGGTGTATTGGTATAATAATCCGTTGGAAAAATTTGTAACCATGAAAGTATAATTTCAGCAATAATCAATAGTATCACTGTGACTACTCCTGAGAAAGCCAGTTTTTTAAGGAGTCGTTTCGAGAAAAGCTTCATGTAGCGTAGTTTTAAATGACTTTGGAAAGATACTAATGTAATACATACCAAGAAAAGGGCGAGTCTTTTTTACCTAAAATCTTATGAATGATGTTCTTTTTGTATGCATACCAAACTTCAAAATGTTGTACTAATTTTTTATCGTGATGATGATAATTCGCTGCCATTCCTGGAACACCAAGTTCTGTATAATATACTTTGGTACGTTCTTTAGCTGCTGCAATTTCTTCAGTTTTATAAAATGGAGTATCAATAATATGGATCTCACCATTTTCAGATAAAAACGATTTTAAAAGCGAGATTAAGCCGTCAAAATCTTCAAAATACTGCACAGCTCCATTCAGCGTAATCATTTCAAATTTCCCGTGAAAAGACTCCGGAACTTTGAAAATGTCAGCATACATAAAATGTAAATTCTTTTTCTTAAAAACACGGGCAGCTTGCTCCAGTTCTTCACGATTTACATCCAATCCAATAACTTGATTTTCTTTAGAAACTTCAGCAATTTTATTAGAAAACCAACCATTTCCACAACCAATCGTTAAAATATGTAGCGGATTATTTTGTTTGGAAACATGCGCTAAAAAACGTTCTGTAGATTTAATTCGATATGGCCATTCATCTTTTTGTAAATAGGGCAATTTGCGAACTTCAGTATCTGATAGAATCCGATTTTCCTTTTCGCGCACAGCGAGATAATACTTGGAAAAACCAGCATCTTCAGGTGTTAAATAATACACGTTTTGTTGTTGGGTTATACGACTAAAATCTAGTTTCATTTGTATAATTTCATGGCAGTTTGTGCTAAAAGAGATTTTGTTTTTAATTTCATAGAAGTCAATAAACTTCGATTTTTCCCTTTGAGCAATTCTTTATTATAGTTGACTTCATTCACAATTCTACGAACGGCAAAATCGTAAAATTTTCGTGAATAGGTACGTTTAAAATCTATTTGTCTGTCGGTAGAAGTATCCCATTCTGGTTGTACAGTAATTTTGTCTTCAACCTCATTGTACAACGAAGTTCCTTTGATCGGATAGGCAACAGTAATGGTAAAATGTGTTGGATTTGCAGCTTTTAAGTAATCAATCGTTTCATTAATATCTTGTTCATCTTCGCCAGGATAACCAACCATAATAAAAGTTCCTGTTTCCATACCAAGCGCGTTGGTTTTTTGAATGGCTTCTTTTACGACATCAACATCTACACGACGATCCATGGCATCTATGATTTTTTGCGAACCACTTTCAGCGCCAATCCAAATGCGGAAACAACCTGCTTCTTTTAGTAATTGTAAAATATGATCGTTCAAACGTTCTGCACGTGTAATACATTCAAACGGAATGATTGCATCTTGCTTGATGACTTCTTCATGAAATAATTCAATCCATTTATGACTTACACTAAAAACATCATCTACAAACCAAATTCCATCTGGATTGTAGGTTTCTTTCAACATTTTCAATTCAGCAGCTACCATATCTGGCGGTCGTCTGCGATAACTTTGTCCATACACTGCGGTACTACACCATTTACAAGTATAAGGACAACCACGTTGCGTACTCACGGTCATAGAACTTTGACCATGATGCGTTTTCCAAGCACTCAAATACTTTTCAACAGGAATTGCAGCTCGGTTTGGTAATGGTAATTCCTTTAGACTTTTCATACGCATACGCGCAGGAGTTTTTACAACTTCGTTATTTTCTAAATAAGCAATTCCATGAATTTCACTGAAATCTGCATCTGAAATCAGTGCTTGATACAATTCTAAAGTAGTTTGTTCACCTTCACCAATAATTAAAAAATCGGCTCCAGTATTGAGGTAATTTTCGCAATTATAGGTAATATCTGGTCCGCCTAAAATAATTTTTGGAAAACCATAAATTTCATCTGTTTTAAGAATTTTTACCAACGAAATCACATTAATCTTCGTCATTAAGTTGGTGTAAATCGCAATCACTTTTGGTTGTTTCTCTTCAATAAATCGTAATTGCGCATCTTTAGAATAAAACGTAGAATCATACACATGATTTTCTACTTTGTGTTCATTCAAATACGAAGAAATGTACAGTAATCCCAACGGAGCATACGGACGCATGATGCTTTGCTCTTTCTCATCTTCAAAAAGATAGTATGTATGTGTGAGAATGATGCTCATTGTTTGGTTGTTGCTAGTTGTTGTTTATCTAATCGTATAAATACAATACTGTAAATATAAAGATGTTTTACTGACTTCTAAAATTTGAATTATAGTATATGCTTATTTAGAAAGCATACTAAGAAACTACCCTTTCTTTTCAAGAGTAATCAAAAAATGATCAGCATATTTTGCTAAGGAAGCTCCTGTCAACACCGCGTCTAATCCTTTAAAAATATTCAACATAGGAAATTTAGCTACAAACGATTGTTCTAAATACGATGGCGGAATGGTGACTCCAATAGGTTTTACTTTTTGTGTGTTGTAAAATTTGTTCGCTGCTGCAGAAATGTCTTGCGGATTGTAATACCATGTGTTTACGCCAATACCATCTACATTCGCAACAATACTTTCTGTAGTATTTCTTCGAGTTGCTTTGGTTTTATCTCCTTTCAAGGTAAAATATAAACGTTCCCACAAACAGTTTTTAGGCATTAATACAATCGCCATTTTTCCCTTAGGCAATAATAAATTGGCAGAAGTCTTGAAAAATGTTTCTAATTGTTCAGGCGACAAACAGTTAATTCCACCAAAATCAGAAAAAATAAAATCGAACTTTTTACCAAAAGTATCTTTTGTAATGGTATTAATATCTTGTACTTGGAATTGTAGATTCTTTGGATGTGGTTTTGCTTTGGCAACTTCAATCATACCAGAAGAAATATCTGTCGCAATGACCTCATGATTTAGTTTTGCAAACTCGATGGCGTCTGCGCCAGTTCCACAATTCAATTCTAAAATGGATAGTTTTTTATCCTGTTGAATGATGGATTTGATATGTTTGAAGACTAATTTTCGTTGTGCTTTCCCTATGTTGGAATAGGTGAAGATATCGTCGTATTGTGGTGCAGCTACATCAAAATCACTATGCATTGGTATTCTCCATGTTTTTGAGTTGAATTTTGTCAATAAAGGCAGCAGGAACATAATAACCTAGTAAAATCATTGATCGCAATTCAGGTTTAGAAATTGAAAACGGATTTTTAAAGAATTTTTTAAAGTTGAGCATTGCTTGACTTTTACGGAATTCCTTATGAACGTAGCGTTGTAATTTTCTGTAAAATTGTGTGTTGTACGTTCCTTTAAACATCATAGCTAAGTCGTCAGAATCGGTCCAGTTTGCTTTTAACTTAAGGTCATCTTTGACTTTATCGTAAAATTTAGTTCCAGGAAGTGGATACGAAACCGAAACACCAATATTGTCAGGAACCAACTCTTTAATCATGTCAATTGTTTTCTGAATGTCTTCTTTGGTTTCTTCCAAATAGCCAAACTGAATGAAAAAGGCAACACGTACATTTTTCTCTTTAAGCAAACGTGTGGCTTCATAAATTTGTTCTACTTTGGTTTCCTTATCCATGGCATCCAAAATAGCTTGCGAACCACTTTCGGCGCCAACCCAAACTTCTTCCAATCCACTTTCGGCCAATGCTTCAATAGTGTCTTCTTTCAAAAGTAAATCGACACGACTTTGTATGTAATACGAAATTGAAAGTGTTTCTTTTTTAAGTTCCTTATTAAAATTTTGAACCCAATTTGGTTTCAATCCAAAAATATCATCACACATCCAAAAACGTGTAACTCCATATTTTTCTTTTAAATATTTGATATGTTTGGTAATGTATTCTGGCGAATGCGAGTTGTAACGATTTCCATAAATAGGTTTTGCACACCAATTGCATTTAAACGGACAACCGCGTGTTGTTGCCATATTGAGTGTGAATTCATTTCCGCCAGCTTCCCAAATTTTACGATACGGTTCTATGTCAATTAAATCCCAAGCAGGCATTGGCAATTCGTCTAAATTACGCAATACTGGATGTTTTGGATTTTTGATAATTTCGTCGTCTTTTTTGAAAACCAATCCTTTGATTTGCGAAGTATCTTCTGCATTCGTTAGTGCATCTACCAATTCTTTTAATGAAATTTCGCCTTCACCTTGAATCACAAAATCAGCACCAGCCTCCAAATATTTTTCATAATGATCGGTAGAATCAGAACTGCAAACCACAATCTTACAATGTAAGTTTTTGGCAATTTTAATCATTTCAAAAGCGGCTTCACGCATCGTGGTTAAGCACATTTTTGTCAAATAATTAAATCCGTCATCATACAATACAAACACTTTTGGTGTATGCGTTTCCAAATACGGTTTTATGGTTTTTGGATCATCCAATAAATTGGCATCATACACACCAACGCCATACCCATTTTCACGCAAATACGAAGCAGCATATAAAGTTCCTAATGGCGGATAAGGCGTTTGATTTTTCCATTGTTTCGAATCAAACTTATAGTAATAGGAATGTGAAAAAACAACATCAAGCATGTTTTTCGGGATATTTCGGGTATTGTAAATTGTATTGTTCTATAACTTGGTTGTAGCGTTCCTTTAAACGCTTGGTAACCTTGTTTTGATAGTTTTGCGGATGATGTTTTGAAACATGCCTCGTAGATTTCATAGCAATATTAAAATCTTCTTTTGCTAAGTGTTTAAACTTTCGCATCCACTTTTTGATCGTTAACTTTTGTAAATATTGATCTAATTTTAATCCGAATGCACTATTGAATCCTTTTTGAATGAGTTTAGAAAACCAGCTTTTTTCTGTTTCTCTAATCGTACTCAATTTTACCACAGGTTTATTCGGAAAATAAGGTTTTGCCCATTGATTTGCCGTTAAAAAGTCTTTAAAAGTATCTTTTCCGTACAAAGGAATGAGTGTGGCAATTTCGGTTGCCGTAAATAAATTTTGCTCGGCAATTTCTAATTGATCAGTACTGATAAAATAGTTGACACAAAAGTATTTTTTGGAATTCAGTAAGAATATTTTTTTGTATAAAACTAATAAGGTTCTAGCAATCCACAAACGATTGGGTTTGGTGATGATAAAAAAATCAAAATCACCATCGTCATCATAATATCCTTTAGACAATGCACCAGATAAACATACGCCTTTTACATATGGGAATTTGGCTATTTTTCGAGAAACTTTGATTGCTTTGGGCATAATGTTTCGCGCCATTTCATTGCCTTTCAATCGGCGTTCTACACGATCAGGATTGTTTACATCAATATAAAAACCATCAAAATTAAAAATGATGCCTTTTTTCAATAGCAAATCAATTTCGCTATCAATCTCTTTTTGATCCGTGTTATCCGAAAATTGATAGATTTCAGTCCTCGTTAACGGATACTTAAAAAGGGAAAAATATAATATGGTTTTTAAGGCGCTCACTATTTTTTGTTTTCAAACCAAATGTAGTTAAAATTATGCTTCTTACTGTGTGTGTAAACAATAAAACTTTTATTGGTTATTATTTATTGTATTTCTTAATAAGTGTTAATTTTTAATTAATTGTTGACGTAATTTTACAAGGTTTGTTACTTTTATAACAATCAATCAATCAAAAAGCGACTTATGAAATCTTTCCTATGGTTATGTATAGGGTTTTTGTGCGTTCCCTTCTTGGGATTTACACAAGAAACATCAAAAATTATTCCCAAAAGAATTTATACTACAAGTAATATTAAAGGAGAAGCTCCTAAAATAGATGGTTTGCTCAATGATGCCAGTTGGGATAGTGTAGCATGGGCAAGTGATTTTATAGAGAATCGCCCAGACGAAAATACGCCACCAACTGAGCAAACGAAATTTAAAATTATGTACGATGCTAAGTTTTTGTACGTAGCGGTTCGTGCTTATGATAAAAATCCAGATCAAATTGTACGACGTTTATCGCGTCGAGATGGTTTTGATGGTGATTGGGTAGAGATTAATATTGATAGTTATCACGATTTGCGAACTGGTTTTTCATTTACCGTGACTGCAGCAGGTGTAAAAGGAGACGAGTTTATCTCTAATAATGGTAATAATTGGGATGGAAGTTGGAATCCGATTTGGTACACAAAAACAAATGTTGATGAAGAAGGCTGGACTGCCGAAATGAAAATTCCGTTTAGCCAATTGCGCTTTGGAAAAAGTGAAGAACAAATATGGGGATTGCAAGTGCAACGTCGTTTTTTTAGAAAAGAAGAACGTTCAACCTGGCAACGAATTCCGCTAGATGCACCAGGTTGGGTAAGTGAATTTGGAGAATTACACGGTTTAAAAAATATAAAGCCACAGCGACAATTAGAAATTCAACCGTATGTGGTTACACAATATGATACGTATCCTGAAGAAGCTGGAAATCCGTTTCGTGATGGAGATGATTTAAAACTGAATGGAGGAATTGATGGGAAAATTGGTGTTACCAATGATTTGACTTTAGATTTTACCATTAATCCTGATTTTGGACAAGTTGAAGCCGATCCTGCAGCTATTGCGTTGGATGGTTTTCAGATTTTCTTCCGAGAGCAACGACCATTTTTTGTAGAGAATAAAAATATTTTTGATTATCGATTTGCCAACGGACAAGACAATGTGTTTTATTCACGTCGTATTGGACGAAATCCACAAAGTTTTCCAAGTACAAGTGCTGGAGAATTTGTAGATCAACCACAAAACTCTACCATTTTGGGAGCTGCAAAATTTAGTGGAAAAACTAAAAATGGTTGGTCCATTGGTGTGTTGGAAAGTGTTACAGGAAAGGAGTTTGCAGAAATTGATAATAACGGAACACGCCGTAAAGAATTGGTAGAACCGTTAACGAATTATTTTGTGGGACGATTGCAAAAAGATTTCAACGAACGAAATACGTTTATTGGCGGAATTTTTACCGCAACCAATCGTCGATTAGAAGATAATCTTAACTTTTTACATCGTGCAGCATACACTGGAGGATTAGATTTTACACATAATTGGAAAGATAGAACGTATTACGCACAAGGAAATGTGGTGTTGAGCCATGTAGAAGGAAGCAAAGAAGCCATTGCCGCTACGCAAAACTCATTGACACATTTATTTCAGCGTGTAGATGCAGGACATGTAAATGTTGATCCGAACAGAACTTCATTAACAGGAACAGGAGGAAAGTTAGAATTTGGAAAAGCAGGAAGTGGAACTTGGCGTTATGATGCTGGAGTTATTTGGCGTTCGCCAGAATTGGAATTGAATGATATCGGATTTTTACGTCAGGCAGATGAAGTACGTCAATATGCAAACATACGTTACCAAACCACAAAATCTGTAGGGAACTTTCGAAGAATTTCGGCACGATTTTCACAATTTACAACCTATGATTTTGAAGGAAACTTCAATAGAATCCAATACGAAGTGAACGGAAATTTACGCTTTTTAAACAACTGGTTTATCGATTTTGGAGGTGCGCACAAACCGCGAATTTTCATCAATACGTTTTTACGTGGTGGTCCGCGTTGGCGATTTAATCAAGAAAACTTTGCATATGCATCCTTTGGAACTGATGAGCGTAAAAAACTGCGTACAAGTTGGGGAATGATTTATTCGCAAGCAAAACAAAACAACTTTCAGTTTTTTGAAATTAATGGAGATGTCACATATCAACCAACCGATGCTATGCGTATTTCTATCAGTCCGCAATACAATTACAATCCAAACAAAACGCAATACGTAACACAGGCAAATAATAATGGAACTACACGTTATATTTTGGGTAATATTGACAATCAAACCTTGAGTGCAGCTATTCGTTTTAATTATACAATTAACCCGAACTTATCGATTCAGTATTACGGACAGCCTTTTGTGTCTATTGGTCGCTACAAAGATTTTAAATATGTAACCAATTCTATTGCAGATAATTTGTATGATCGTTTTTATCAGTATCAGCCGAATGAAATTACCTTTGATACAGCTTCCGATTCGTATACAATTGATGAAGATGCAGATGGCAATGTAGATTATTCTATCGGAAATCCTGATTTTGCTTTTGTGCAGTTTCGTTCAAATTTGGTATTGCGTTGGGAATACATTCCGGGATCAGAATTGTTCCTAGTTTGGTCGCAAGGAACGACAGGTTTTGGAAATACCAGAGATCATTTATTGCGTAGTTTAGACGATCAAATTTTAGGGCAACAACCTGAAAATATTTTCTTGATGAAGTTTACATATCGATTTGTACTATAATAAATTTTCTATGGCATATTTGGCCAAGCCGATATTGCTTTTAATGTTCAATTTTTTGTGAATATTTTTTCGGTGCGTTTCTATAGTGTGCGTGCTTAAGCTCAATTCTTTTGCTATTTCGATGGTAGTTCTATCTTTTGCAATAAGGATTAAAATTTCTTTTTCTCTGCGAGTTAATGCTTTTTTGGGGACAATATTTTTATTAGAAAACCAATCTTTAATGTCTTTAGGAAGTGTATCGCTGATATAGTAATTGCCTTTTGCTAAGGTGTGAATGGCTTCAATAAGTTTGGCTTTTTCTACATTTTTAGTCACATATCCTTTGGCGCCAGCATCGAGCATTTCTATGACATCTAAACTTTGATCGTACATGCTCAATGCTAGAATTTTTACGTTTGGATAGTTTTTAGAAAGCATTTTAGTGACAGAAACTCCATCCAGAACAGGCATTCTAATATCTGTCAAGACCACATTTGGACGCAAACCATCTTCAATCAATTTGTACAATTGCAATCCATTATTGGCTTCTCCAATGATGGAAATGCCTATTTCGTTTGCCAAAATAGAGCTAATACCGTCAATAAAGAGTTGATGATCGTCCGTTATAATGATTTTAATACTCACATCGGAATGTTTAAAATTACAGTGGTTCCAGTATCTAAAGATGAATCAATAAAGAGTTCGCCGTTTAACTTTTCGACTCTTTTTTCTATATTAATTAATCCTGTTCCTGTGGTGTTTTTGGAAATATCAAATCCTTTCCCATTATCTTCAACAATAACATTCAGCACATTGTTTTCTTCGGAAAATTGTACAATAACTTCGCTTGCACCTGAATGTTTGATGCTGTTGGTTAATAGCTCTTGAATGATTCTGAAAATTTGAATTTCCGCGGCATTTTCTAGACGCTTATTGACATCAATATTGATAACGTTGATTGTTAATTGTTCCGTGCCAGAAATTTGATGGGCAATTGCTTTTGTAGAAGCAATCAATCCTTTATCTACATGCGCTCCAAAGTTTTTATTCTTTGAAAACGCTCTAATTTCAGTATATGTATCGTTAATTAAAAGCTTTAACTTCTCGTGATAATCACCAAATGCGGTTGCAGTATTGTAGTTTTCAACATATAATTTTAGCGTTGCAATTTTGCTTCCTAGGTTGTCATGTAAATCCTCAGCAATTGTGGTGCGTTCTTCTTCTTGAGCAGCAAGAATTGCATCAATTCCTTCCAATTCTTTTGATTTTAAAACACGATCAAACTCTTGTTGTTTGATAATGCTGTTTTGTTCCATAATGATGCGCTTTCGTTTTGCGTTTTTCAGCAAGATATATGTCACAAAAAATAAAAGAATCAATACACCTAAAGCAATGAATAATAAATTTCTATTTTGCTTTCGTTTGTAATTTACCTTTAGGTTATCGGATTCTAATTGAAGAATCTTTTTTTCATTCTTTTCAGTTTCATACTTGCTTTCAATGTCTAGAATGGTCTTTTGATGTTCGGCACTCAATAAGCTATCATTTAAAACCCTCGATTTCTCAGAAAACTCTAGCGCTTTATCAATATTATTCACACCTTCATACGCATCTTTTAAATACGAATATAAGGTTGCTAATTGCTTTCCTTTGACAGCGCTTGTTGCATTTTCCAATAAGGAAATGGCTTTGGAGTATTCTTTATTCTTTAAATATATATAGCCAAGATTACTTTCAGTAACCTCTATTCCAGATTTTAGATTCAATTTATTTTTTAAAGAATATGCTTTTTCAAGATATGCTTTTGCTTTTTCGGAGTCACTATCTAAATACAGGTTTCCTAAATTATTATAAATCATAGACAACGATCGCTTATTGTCTAAGTTTTCCGCAAGTGTTTCTGCTTTATTATAATAACCAATTGCTTTGATGGTGTCGCCTTTCTTAAAATATTGTGTGGCTAAATTGGGAAGTGTAATAAGTTCAAACTGAACTAAATTATTGTTACTAAATATACGAAGTGCCTTTTCGCTGTACTCAATTGCAGTATCATAATTTTCTAATTCTGCAAAAGCACTCGCAATATTGCTATAACATTTTGCTGCATTCAATTCATCGTTCTGACTTTCAAAAAAAGCAGCACTTTCCGTAAGAATGGTAATAGTTTTTTTGTAATCTCCTTTTCTAAGATAGATGGCTCCTAAGCTAATATTTACAGTAGCTACACGCATGCTATCTTTTAAACTGCGGAGTGTTTTTATTGCTTTTTCAAAATAGATAGAAGCTGAGTCTAATTTTCCAGTAAAGAAATGCAAACGACCAATTTCGTTGGTAGTTTCTGCAGCAAGTGAATCGTTTGTAGTAAAAGTCAATGCTTGGTATGCATAGGTTTTTGCTTTCACCAAATCGACACGTTCGTACAATTTTGCTAATTGAAGCGTAATTTTGGCTTTATCATATGGATTGGACGCGCTTGTAAGTGCTGTGGAAAGGCTATCTATTTGAGAATTCTGTCCTAAAAGAAAGACAGGGAACAAGCATAAAAATAGCATGATACTTCTCATACGACGGATCATAATAGTTATTTAAATATACTGAATTATTTTATGGAAAGTTGTATTCCCTATCTCTTTAAGTAGTTTATTTACAGTAATATGTGAAATCGGAGACAAATACGACTCTAGGATAACGTTTTGCCATTCGAGCTCTCACTCCGGGCAATTCTTGAATGGCACCAAAACGCCAATATCCGCCAGCATCTTTTGTTCGTTTAGAATAGACACCGAGTTTATGTTTATAATAAGCTTCTACATGTTCTCTAAACTGATGACCTATTCCGCTTTGCCAGCCGTAACGCCCATTTTCTGAGCATTTGGTGGTTTTTATAGAACCTATAAACATGACTTGAACAGAATTCAAATGATTTGGTTTTTTTGCATCATAATTCACCCAATACAAGGCATACGGATAATAGTTAATAGTTTTTTTTTGCCCAAAACTTTTCGTTAAAAAGAAAAAACAACCCACAAACAAGGCTATTTTAAAGATGTGTTTACGTTTCATAATAGTATCTTTTATGTGTTAGATAGGATAAAACTAGTTAGTATCTAACTCAAAAAACTACCTAGTAGCAGGTAGTTGCTTTTAAGAATTATAGAAATGAGAATCAATATTTTTCTTACATTTAATAAAAATACTATCCATGTCAAGACTACTTCACAATTTGCCGATTGAAGACTTAAATGAAAGCAATGATTACTTAGGTGTTGTTGATAAAGCAAATCTGATTAAAACCATCTTGGAAAGCAATACCGATCAATTTCATGAGATTAAAATGTTTGCGCTGTATGGCGAATGGGGAAGTGGAAAAAGCACCTTGATGAAGTATTTGGAACGAGAATTGAAAAGTGACTTTAATACGTTCTTTTTTGATACTTGGCAGTTTGAAAAAGATGATAATTTGCCGCAGACACTTTTAGAATATTTACTGCACAAGAGCGAAAGTCTAGGAGAAGATTTTTGTGGAAAAATATTAAAATATGCTGGAAAGATACTAAGAGGTTTGGGGAAATCCGTGAAGGTGCAATATAAGCTTTTAGATATTGATCCATCCGAATTCGTGAAAGAGTTTGACAAAGAAGAACCGTCTTTTTATGAAGCTTTAAAGGGTTTTAAAACCGAATTTATCCGTTGGGAAGATCGTCTTACAAAAGAGAAACCAAAGAAATACAATATCATTTTTATTGATGATTTAGATCGTTGTGAACCTGAAAACGTATTGAATTTACTGTCTGCTATCAAACTATTCTTTACCTACGGAGAAAAAACAATTTTCTTTTTTGGAGTGGATAAAAAAGCGGTGCAACAAGCCATTCAAACCAAATATAAAGATGTAGTAAAATCAGAAGAATATTTAGAAAAAGTATTTGATGTTTCTTTTTCCATGCCTAAGCATGAAAATGTATTAAAATTGGTTGCTACTTATTTTGATGAAAGGGATATTCAAGGTGAAAAATTGAATGAAAAAATTGCAATATTTTTTAGAAAGCTACATTTTACAAATCCGAGAAGACTCAAAAAAGTATTGAATAAATATATACTGTTAGCCAATGTGAAAGAAAGCTTAGAAGAGGACCATGCGTATACCAAATTTATAGGAAATATTACCACGAGTAAGTATACAGGGAATTACTTTGAGACGATTTTGACATTATACTTTATTGTCTTGAAAGAATCATATCCTGAATTGTTTGCAACGTTTTTCGATCTTAAGTTAAAAGAAAGTATGTTCATCAATGCCTATAGTAAAAGTGGTTTGACAAGTCAAAGAAGCATAAATAGTCTGAAATTTTATTTAAAAAAAGAAAATATTACGATAAAAGGATTGGATTTAATTTTTAATGCATCGACTCTGAGATTCGATAACACTCACAATGAAACTTTAAAAGTATCTACAATTTTCATTCCTAATAATATTTTGGGTATGGAAGATGACCTAAATAATTCAGGGGATACTTATAATAAAATTCACATTAGTGAAAAATTAATAGACTTCTATTTTTTAAAATATTTATGTGATAACTTAGAATCCTTTCGTAAACTACAAAACTACTCCGATAAATCCATTTCAGATATTTATCAAGGGATCAAACAAATTCTTTAATAATTTTCTCAAAAATCTGTTTTCGGTACATAATTTGATAAATTGTACCCGTTAAACAATTTATACCATTACTATGAGAAAATTAATACTGTTATCAGCATTAAGTTTATTTTTATTTGCCTGTTCATCAGACGATGACGCGCCAGCAGTAGATCCATTATTAGGAACTTGGAGAATGACTTCATACGAAGTAGAAAACGAATATGATTTTAACGGAGATGGAACCGCAAGTAGAGAAATTATTTCAGAATCAAATTGTTATCAAAACGAAACAATCCTAATAAATGAAGGTGGAACTGCTACCGTATTTACAAATTCATTTTTAACCGTTGTTGCCAATTTGGTACCAGGAACTACAGATGAATTTACATATACGTTGGATTGTGAAAATGACTCTGATATATTTACGTTGTTATGGTCTAAGAACGGAAGTACGTTAACTTTTATAGATGATGATCAATCTAATATAACTGCAACGATGATTTCTGAAAATCAATTTTCTTTCACAGTTTCTGGAGGTTTTGAAATTTATTCAGGAGGATTTAATGTAGTAAGCGAAGAAGATGTTACTATTACATATACAAAACAATAAAGAACAACCTAGCCTGTAAGCTTTATATATTAAAAAAAGCACTAAATATAATGTTTAGTGCTTTTTTGGTTTTTAGTATTTGTAAACTGAACGAATCTCGTTAAAAATTTTACAAAACTGCACTAAGGTTTTCTTAAATAGTTGAGGTTCTTTTTATATGTATTTATGTTTGGGAAAACAAAAACATTAATACCAATTATTATGAAAAGACTTTTACTATTTTATGTAATGACTACTTTATTGTTAGGATGTTCATCAGATGATGATGATGCTATTCCTTTGGAACCTCTTGTTACGGGCACATGGAAAATGACCAATGCGATCATAGAACAAGGCATTGATATTGAAGGGATGAAAGTACTGGATTTATTACAAGAAGTTAACTGCTATCAAAATGAAACGATTACCTTCAACGAAGATGGTACAGCTCTAGTGAGCACAAATTCATTTTTAAAAGTAGAAGCTTCTTTGGTGGAAGGAACGCAAGATGAGTACACGTATGCAGCCGATTGTGTAAACGACAGTGATACGTATTCTGCCACTTGGTCAATAGTAGATAGAGATTTGCTACTAACGGAAGAAGATGGCTTTGTGTCTAGAGTTCCTAATTTTGGAGGCGGACAATTCATGGTCTTCAGTATTCCAGAAGGATTTGAAATTTTACGTGACGACGGAACCACGATTCACGCAGAAGAAGATATTCTTCTAGTTTACAAAAGACAATAATGTAATTTGTCGATAATACAAGATTAAATCTGTCTAAAAAGTCTAGTCTTTGTTAAATCAAACTTGATTAAGAATGACTTTTTAGACAGTTTCTTTTTTTAATGCGCTTCTAGCCAATTCTGTCCAATGCCCATTTCTACATCCAAAGGAACTTCAAGCTTGAAAGCATTTTCCATTTCCTCCTTTATAATAGGTTTGATGATTTCTAATTCGTCTTTATGAGCATCAAATACCAATTCATCATGTACTTGCAATAGCATTTTTGATTTGAAACCTTCTGTTGAAAAACGATTGTGAATATTTATCATTGCCAGTTTTATAATATCTGCGGCACTTCCCTGAATGGGAGCATTCACCGCATTTCGTTCTGCTGCACCACGTACAATAGCATTTCTAGAATTGATGTCTTTTAAATAACGACGTCTTCCTAAAACCGTTTCCACATAGCCGTTTTCACGCGCAAATGCTACCTGATTGGCCATGTAGGCTTTTAGTTTTGGATAGGTTTCATAGTACGTATCAATCAATTCTTTAGATTCACTTCGTGTCAAAGAAGTTTGGTTGCTCAATCCAAATGCAGAAACTCCATAAATAATTCCGAAGTTGACTGTTTTGGCGTTGCTACGTTGCTCACGTGTTACTTCATCTAAGGCAACATCAAAGACTCTAGAAGCCGTTGAAGCGTGAATATCTGCACCATCTTTAAATGATTGAATCATGGTGTCTTCCTGACTCAACGCTGCAATGATTCGTAATTCTATCTGAGAATAATCGGCAGCAAGCAACACATAATTTTCATCTCTTGGAACAAACGCTTTTCGCACTTGACGTCCGCGTTCTGTTCTAATTGGAATGTTCTGTAAATTCGGATTGTTTGAACTCAATCTTCCTGTCGCAGCTACGGCTTGTGCATAAACGGTATGAATTCGATTGGTTTTCGGATTGATTTCCGTTGGCAATGCATCAACATACGTACTTTGTAACTTTCGATACTGTCGCCATTCTAAAATATCAGCTACAATTTGATGATCTTTGGCTAAGTATGACAATACATCTTCTGCGGTAGAATATTGTCCCGTTTTCGTCTTCTTTGGCTTGTCAACCAACTTCAATTTGTCAAACAAAATTGGACCCAATTGTTTTGGAGAAGCCAAGTTAAATTCTTCTCCAGCTTGTTCAAAAATGGCTTTTTCCAAGCGATCAACATCTGTCGTTAAATCTTTGGATAAGCCAGCTAAAAATTCAGGATCTAAATTAATTCCTTCAATTTCCATGGCAGAAAGTACACTGACCAACGGAACTTCTACATCAGTGAATAATTTGGTCAAATGTCCACTTTCCAATTCTTTGATAAAATGTTCTTTCAACTGATAGGTAATATCTGCATCTTCTACCGCATATTCTGTTTGTTGATCCAATGGAACTTGGCGCATTGACAGTTGATTTTTTCCTTTCTTACCAATCAACTCCACAATAGATTGTGGTTGGTAATTCAAATAGGTTTCCGCTAAGACGTCCATATTATGACGCATATCTGGATTGATCAAATAATGAGCAATCATAGTGTCAAAAATGGCACCTTTTACAGGCATATCGTAGTTTGATAATACTTTGATATCATATTTTAAATTCTGTCCTACTTTTTCAATCGTTGTGCTTTCAAAAAAGGGACGGAATTCTTCTAAAATTTCTTTCGTTTCTGCTTGATCTTCTGGAAAAGCCACATAATATCCTTTTCCTTTTTCCCAAGAAAATGCCACACCAACCAATTCTACTTCCAGTGCTTTTAAGCCTGTAGTTTCGGTATCAAAACACACACTTTGTTGTTTCAATAACTTTTGAAGCAACATTTTTCGCGACATTGGTGTATTGGCCAATTGATAAAAGTGATCGGTTGTTTTGAGTGTTTGGTATCCTGAAACGGTAGCGGCTTCTGTAACATTTCCGGTTCCTGGGACAGCAAATAAATCAAATTGTCCTGTAGCTGCTGCTTGTTTAGAAGCTTTGGAAGTTGTTTTTGTGTTTGCTTCCGCAGCATTTTCTTCTGGCGAAGCAAATGTTTTAATTAAATTATCGAGCAATCTTCTGAATTCTAAATCCATAAAGATCTCTTTTACGGCATCTAAATCTGGTTGAGATAATTCAAAATTTTCTTCATGAAACTCTACAGGAACATCGAGCATAATTGTGGCCAATTGCTTGGAAAGCATTCCTAATTCGCCATTAGCTTCCACTTTCTCCTTCATCTTTCCTTTGAGTTCGTGTGTATTGGCAAGCAAACCTTCCATGCTTCCGTAGGCAGCTAAAAACTTTTTGGCTGTCTTTTCTCCAACGCCAGGCAATCCGGGAATATTATCGACAGCATCGCCCATCATTCCTAAGAAATCAATGACTTGTTCTGGACGTTCTACACCAAATTTTTCTTGTACTTCTGGAATTCCCCAAGTTTCGTATCCACCACCAAATTTTGGACGATACATAAAGATATTTTCAGAAACTAACTGTGCAAAATCCTTATCAGGTGTTACCATAAATGTTTTGTAACCTTCCTTTTCGGCCATCTTGGAAAGTGTTCCAATAATATCATCGGCTTCATAACCTTCCTTTACAATAATAGGAATATGCATGGCTTTCAAAATGCTTTCAATATAAGGAACCGCCAAACGAATGGCTTCTGGAGTTTCTTGACGATTGGCTTTGTATTCTGGAAATACTTCCAAACGATCTACACTTCCGCCTTTATCAAAACAAACGGCTAAATGATCAGGTCGTTCACGCTTAATTACATCTAATAAAGAATTGGTAAATCCTAAAATTGCTGAGGTATCTAAACCTTTCGAGTTGATTCGAGGGTTTTTGATAAAAGCATAATATCCTCTAAAAATAAGCGCGTATGCATCAAGTAAAAAAAGTCGTTTTTGGTCTGCCATGAATCGTAAATTTGATGGAAATTCAAATTTAACAATATTAGCTAGATTCTCGAATAAAAAACGAAATGTTTACATTTTTCTATTATCCACATTCTGTAAATATATTATGCCGCAACAGCACAATGTATTGTGAAGTAATTTCATTTTTTCTATCTTAGAACTTTACTATCATTAAAATCGAAATTATGTTTGAAAAATTTACAAAATTAACGACAGCGCAAGCAAATGCTGTATACGGTGGAGCTCAAGAAGTAGCAGATATCGATAGAACGCAGCCTAATTAGCAAAAAAAAACTCTATTAATTCCCTCAGTTTTGAGGGGATTATTCGCGTACCGTTAAAATTCGACAGCTGTACATTTTGTTCAAATATGTTTCGCTTTCAAAATAGGCGTTAGGAATCTCTTTATCAAAATCTAGTTTTTCTTGGTGTAACAGTAAACAGTCACAATACGCATCAAAATCTAAATCTTTGTATTGAGGACTATTTTTAATGGCTTCATATTCGTCTTTAAACATTTGAATACTTTCGGAATCCCATTTTTCTTCAGCAGGAACGAAAACTTCATCATAATACAATTGCACCAATTTTTTTAGTGTCTTTTAAACCATACGCATGATAAAACAAGGATACATTATAGTCAAAATATTCCCATGAACCTTTGTGAAAAATAGCAATGAGATTCAAATCTCTAGTTGCTGTATATTTAGAAGAATCTTCTTTATATTCAATCAGGTTGTTCCCTAAATAATTTTCAAAAGAGTCTAAAGGGTTTGTAATATCTTTTTTGGACAATGAAAAAACCTCTGTGGCATTTATAATTTTAAAAATACGATCTTGTAATGTAATTGAAGAACTTACAAAATTTACTTCTACAGAAGTTGGTTTCGTGTACTTTTTTAATTCATTTATAAAAGGTTCGTTTTCTTCAACGAACTTTTGAATACTTTCTCTTTGTTCTTTTTTAGGAAGGAAAGTCTCGATTCTTTTTCTAATATCAAATCCATTAAAGACAATTTTTTGGATGTTTGAGGATTCTTTTTCTAGATCAAACGTCGGTGCACAACTTGAAAAAAGAAATACTAAAAATAGAGAAGAAAAAAGACAATGTTTAATAGACATGATGGAAATGTTGGTTATAAAATAAAACTACAAAAACTTATACTATAATTTGAAAATACAAATGATTAAAAAAGTTTCATAACCCATAGTTAAAGAAATAAATAAATGTTACCCATGAAAAAAAAGTAATATCAAAAATTCAGCAAAAGAAGAATTGTGCTTCACTTTCCTATAGATAAACCATAGAATTATGCGCCGCCTTTGTTTTATAAAACAGATGTTACGATGCTTGTTTTTTACTTCTTTCAGCTTTAATTTCAGGGTATTATTAATTTTAAAATCATTTTAATTATGAAAAAAAGAAGTCTTAAATCATTAAAGCTTAATAAGAAATTAATTGTTGATATGAATTCTCAAAAAACCATTAAAGGTGGAAAAACTGGATGGCGTTGTTGGGTTTCATTTGGTCATTGCCCACAATAAATTTTTCAAGCGAACTTCGGTTCGCTTTTCTTTTGCTTTATGTTTTTAAAATCTATTGTTCAAAAGATACTTGTAATTCCGCGAATTGTCATATACATAAGTTTTTTTACACGCAATGATCCTTTACTTTTATGCTATTATTAATTTTAAAACCAATTATTATGTTAGAAAAATTTGAAAAGTATGAAATTCAACAGCTTAATTCTATATATGGAAAAGGTGTTATACTAACAGCGACTGCAACTGATGAAGAGAATGATTAATATCATTTTATAGAGCCATTTCACTTTCTATACCTTAGACTATTATCAATTTTAAAATTATTTATTATGTTAGAAAAACTTATACAGTACAAGATCAAAAATCTTAAAGTAATTCGTGGAGGACTCGATGCAACACGTCCAACAAATAAGCCTCCTAAACCACCTGTAGGAATCTAATTTTCATGTAATACTTACGTAGATGTATGATAATCTATCTGAATTTCAGGTAGATTTTTTTTAGCTTGATTCAAACAGTTTAGACTGAAAATTATATTTATATCGTTCATAAAAGTACTGTTGTTTTTGTTTTTTAATGATGGCAAATTTGTAGTTTTGCTTCATTAAATAAAAAGCGAAATGCAAACGATCTCAATTGCCATTCACGGAGGCGCAGGAACTTTAGTAAAAGGAATGATGACGCCTGAATTAGAAATTCAGTACAAAGCTGCTTTGCAAAAAGCTTTGGATGCAGGTTATGAATTGCTAGAAGCAGGAAAATCTTCTGTAGAAGCTGTAGAAGAAGCGGTAAAATTATTAGAAGATTCACACTTGTTCAATGCTGGAAAAGGAAGTGTGTTTACTGCTGAAGGAACACACGAAATGGACGCAGCTATCATGGAAGGGAAAACCTTAAATGCAGGTGCCGTTTCTTTAATTACTGGAATTAAAAATCCAGTGTCTTTAGCGCGTGACGTTATGGATAAAAGTGAGCATGTATTTATGGCAGGAGAAGGCGCTATGTTTTTTGCAAAGATGCATAATTACGAAATTGAAGATCCATCGTATTTTTACGATGAGTTAAGATACAATCAATGGCAAGAAATTAAAGGAACAGATACATTTCAGTTAGATCATTCTCTGAAAAAAGATTCAAAATTCGGAACTGTTGGTGCCGTTGCTTGCGATCAAGATGGAAATATTGCTGCGGCAACGTCTACTGGAGGAATGACCAATAAGCGTTTTGGAAGAGTGGGCGATTCGCCAATGATTGGTGCAGGAAACTATGCAAACAACGAAACCTGTGCGGTGTCTTGTACAGGAAGTGGCGAATACTTCATTCGTGGAGTTGTAGCATACGATGTTTCTAGTTTGATGGAATACAAAGAATATTCACTTGAAAAAGCAGCAGATACTGTCATTAACGAACGTATTTTAAAAATTGGTGGCGATGGCGGTTTAGTTGCTGTAGATGCCAAAGGAAATATAGCAATGCCTTTTAATACGGAAGGAATGTATCGTGCTTGTAAATCATCAAACGGAACAGAAGAAGTGTCTATTTATAAAAACAAATAATAGTGTTTTTGGCTTGAATGTATGAAACTACTCATTGACTTTATATTAATTGGAGGAATTGTAATCAACGGATTGATTCTTCTCATATTACTAAAGTCAAAGAAAAAAGAGCTTCCCAAAAAACTATTAATCTTCTTTTTCGGAATCATATTCTTATATATGATTCATGCGTATGCGGAAGTTCATCGTATTCGGTTTTTATACATCCTAACGTTTATTTTTAATGATACGATTGAGATTTTTGTAGGTCCGTTATTGTATGTCTATATCAAATCATTATTTGAGGATCAGAAGACGCTTTTTAGGAAAAATTGGCTTCATTTTGTACCATTAGTTCTCTACATAAGTATCATTTCTATTCCGTTTATCATTTCTATTTTAAATAAAGAATTCATTTTTAATTACCTAAAAGTTATCAATGAAAGTAGTATGGAGTTTTTCACCATATTTGTTGTCTACTTAATTGCGTATGCACTGTTTTCTTTGCGATTGTTTTATAAGTACAGCAAAGCCATGGAAGCAAACTTTTCTACCATTTCGGAGACAGATTTTGGTTGGGTACGGCAAATGCTAATAGGAATAATCATTGTAGCGTTTCTTGATTTATTAGGAAGCTTCTATGAAATATATGTTGGAGAAGAAGCTGTTGATACAAGTTTTATTACGCTAATATTAGTGGTTATTCTCATTGGATATTTAGGATATTATGGCATTCGGCAATCTAAAATTTTAGTGCCCGATTTTCTAATTCAAGAACCAATACAACCTTTAGAAACAACAGAAAAAAGGAAGATTGTATCTTCTGCTGAAGAAGAAATGTTTCAAGAATTGCAAACGCGATTAGAAAAAATCTTCATTTCAAACAAGCCATATTTAGATGAAGAGCTAACATTAAATAAGTTGGCACAAATGATTTCAACAACTGATAAAAAATTATCTGGATTGTTAAATCAGCATATGAATATCACGTTTTACGACCTTGTAAATAAATACCGCGTAGCAGCTGTAAAAGAGAAATTAGCTTCAAAAGATTTTGAAAATTATACACTTTTAGGAATAGCATACGACTGTGGATTCAAATCCAAAACAAGTTTCAATCGAATCTTCAAAAAAGAAACTGGACTTTCTCCATCGCAATACAAAAAAGCAAATTTAGGCTAAAAAATAGGTTCCAATAGAAGCATTGGGACGATTGGCACTCCGTAATACCGTTAGTTTGTGAAGAAATTATTCATCAATCACAAAAAATAAAAGAGTATCAACATGAGAAAAATTGGAAGACTATTATTGCTAATAACGGCTATTGCATTGGTAAAATGTAAAAGCAATGCACACAAAAAAGAAAAAGCAGAAATTGAAATTGAAACAGCAAGTATCAATGGACATTGGAAGAGTATAGGCTATGGAAGAATTATAAACATCACAGATGAAATCGTGGCTTTATATGATGTAAATAGCATTAGTTGTTTGCCTTCTGAGGAGTTTCCTAGAGAAGCTGCAGAACAAATGCTTTCAATTACTTTGAAAGAAGAAAACAAGCTGCAAGTGACAATGGGAATTAATACATATAATTTTAATCGTTTAGAAAAAATGCCTGAATATTGTGCGCCCTTAAGTGAAGCAAAACAAAATGATCCTGTTTATAATTTTGAATCCTTATGTCAAACTTTTACAGAGCAATACGGATATTTTAAAGAACGAAATGTAGATTGGAATGCTTTAAAAATGAAATATAAAAGCAAGGTGTCGTCAAAATCTACTCCGTTAGAATTATATATAACACTCAAAGAAATGCTAGATGAATTGAATGATGGACATGTTGGAATTGAGCTGCCTGAAGAATTAGAAGAAGCATACGCTTTGCACAAACAAACAAAAGAAGCTGCGACAAAAAAAGGAAAAAGGAAGCGCATCGATTTTGATGAATTCAAAATGGTGCAATTAAAAAAGTATGTAAAAAATGTGAATACGTATAATTATGGATTGCTCAATTGGGGAAACATAAATGACGATGTATTATTGCTGCAAATAAACGGAATGATGCAATTTCCAAACTACGACATTCCAAAAGATGATCCTGAAAAAGCAGAAGCATTGTTTGAGCAATATGCGGAAGAAAGCGAAAATTATACGCAAGATGAAATTGATGGAGCAACATATATTATGGACAAAGTTTTTCCAGACTTAGCAAAAGTGAAAACCTGTATCATTGATTTGCGATTCAATGGAGGCGGAATGGACGAAGTTGCCTTAGAAATCTTAAGTTACTTTACCAAACAAGAAACCGCTGTTTTCTCTAAAAAAGCATATCTCAAAGAAGGAGAATTTACAGCAGTAAATACGGTACGCATTTCGCCAGCAAAAAAAGTATTTGATGGTAATATATACATTCTAACAAGTCCATTATCGGCAAGTGCTACAGAAATATTTGTACTAAGCTCTCTAAAAGCGACACCAAAAGCAATACGCGTTGGTTCGAATACGGAAGGAATTTTTTCGGACATCTTAGATAAAAAGTTACCAAACGGTTGGAATTATGGTTTGTCAAACGAAATCTATGAAAGTATTGATGGTGTTAATTATGAAAATAGAGGAATTCCTCCACATCATCGTATTGAATATAATAGAGAAAGTGGATATACAATGGTTTCTAAACTTCAAGAAAATGCCAAAGATGAAGCTATTGAAAAAGTACTAGAGCTGTTAAAAGAAAATTAAACACAATCGAATACATACAATTGGCGCTACACTAACGAAAGAAATTGTAGTGCTTTTTGTTTTAATCTGAGACAATTCTGCGGAAGCAAAAAATCAAGAAAGAGTAAGAAATATCTAAAAGCGTTCACATTGAGCGAAGTCGAAATGAAGCAATCTAACAATCTAAGAGGCAAAGCCGTTCTAATATCTAATAGTGCAGCGTTCTAACATCTCCTTAAAATGTGAGATGCTGAATCAAGTTCAGCATGACGTGTTGAATCTGAGACAATTCTGCGGAAGCGAAAAATAAAGAAAGAGTAAGAAAGCTCTAAAAGCGTTCACATTGAGCGAAGTCGAAATGAAGCAATCTAACAATCTAAGAGGCAAAGCCGTTCTAATATCTAATAGTGCAGCATTCTAACATCTCCTTAAAATGTGAGATGCTGAATCAAGTTCAGCATGACGTATTGAATCTGAGACAATTCTGCGAAAGCGAAAAATAAAGAAAGAGTAAGAAATATCTAAAACACAGCAATCTAACAATCTAAGAGGCAAAGCCGTTCTAACATCTAACAGCGCAGCGGTCTAAAACCTAAATAAAAGGTGCTTCAATAGGCAATACAGAAACCTTACGATTTTTAACATCAAATCGATCTCCGTTAGACAATACATGAATCGTCATATTTGCCATCGTCATAGGAGTTCCTTCTTTCAATACTTTTTCATTGTTATGTGTCAAGGTTGCACCATCAAACACAATCACCATTCCAGAGCCAATTACGGTACAATCGTTTCCGTTCTTGATAATCATTCCGGTGTCTTCTGCCAAGCCAATTCCGATTAAATTAGGAAACTTAGCAACAGCTTCAGACTGGCGTCCAAAACGTCCTCTACGGATAAAATGTGTATCAATAATCAATTCAGGAATCAAACTCAATCCTTTGTGCATGCGAACGGCTCCTTTAATAAACGATTCCGAAGCACTTCCGCCAGCAATCATTTCATTGGCCATTGCCATTGCACCAGCACTAGTTCCAGCAATTACAAAACCAGCTTCGTTTCTATAACGATCTGCTAAGATTTTATGAATGGTAGTTCCGCCAATTTTATCTGCAATTTTAGATTGATCTCCACCAGAAAACATAATACAATTCGCGGTTTGAATCAATTCAATAGAATCCTCTTTTTCAGAATCTTCTTTGCTTCTAATATCTAAAACGGTAACATTAGTACAGCCTAGTTTGTGAAAAGCATCTATATAATTTTCACCAACTTCTACAGGAATACTTGAGGCTGTTGGAATAACGACAATCTTTGCATCAATGCCACCAGCTTCTTTTACGACGTGAAACAAAATTCCTTCGTCAATAAAATCGAGCGTGTACATTTCATCTTCCTCAATGCCTTTATCTTCATTTCCTCCAATAGGGATTAGTACTCCTTTGATCTGCTGCATGTTCTTGTGGATTTTTTTGTGACTGCAAAAGTAAAATAATTTTTTGTGTGTTAACCTTTTTTTAGCGTAATCTTAATCTAAGTCGATAGAATGTGAAAACGAACCTAGAAATCTGTGAAATTTTTCTATATTTATGACAGAACTTGTTACAAAACAGTTCATACTAACCAGCAAACCAAAATAGCACATGGAAATTAGAAGTATTAATGCAATGCGAGGACCAAACTATTGGTCTGTTAGAAGACACAAATTAATCGTAATGGTTCTTGATCTGCAAGAGATGGAAGAATATCCAACCAACAAAGTCGACGGTTTTGGAGATCGATTAAAAGCGATGTTTCCTTCCATGTATTCGCACAGATGTTCGGAAGGTTGTGAAGGTGGCTTTTTTATGCGTGTCGATGACGGAACTTGGATGGGACACGTTATTGAGCATATTGCCTTAGAAATACAAACCTTGGCGGGAATGGACACAGGATTTGGAAGAACCCGCGGTTACGGAGAAGAAGGAGTTTATAATGTAGTCTTCTCGTATATGGAAGAAAAAGTAGGACGTTTTGCTGCAAAAGCTGCGGTTCGTATCTGCGAAGCGTTGATTGCTGGAGAAGAGTATGATTTAGCAGAAGACATTCAAGAAATGCGAGAAATTCGCGAAGAAGAACGCTTAGGACCAAGTACAGGTTCTATTGTAGAAGAAGCAGCTAGCAGAGGAATTCCTTGGATTCGATTGAACCGATATTCACTATGTCAATTAGGATATGGAGCCAATCAAAAACGAATTCAGGCAACAGTGACCAGCGAAACCAGTAATATTGGTGTCGAAATTGCTTGCGATAAAGAAGATACAAAGTACTTGCTAGAACAAGCAGAAGTTGAAGTGCCACGTGGCGATATTATTCGAAGAGAGCGTAACCTAGAAAGCGCGTGTCGCTATGTAGGATATCCATTGGTAATAAAACCAATTAATGGAAATCACGGGCGCGGAATTACCGTAGATATCAATACTTATGACGAAGCGTTGGTAGCATTCAAAGCAGCGCAAGAAATTTCACGATCTGTCATTGTAGAAAAGTATATTACAGGAGACGATTATCGTTTGTTAGTCATCAATAACAAACTAGTCGCTGCTGCAAAACGTACGCCTGCACATGTTGTTGGAGATGGAAAGTCTACGATTCAAGAACTCATTGATGAGGTAAATAAAGATGAGCGTAGAGGATACGGACACGAAAAAGTGTTAACAATGATCAAAGTAAACGATTTAACACAAACACTCATTGCTGCCAAAGGATATACGTTAGAAACGGTCTTAGAAAAAGACGAAGTCATGCTTTTAAAAGACACTGCAAACTTAAGTACAGGTGGAACTGCCGAAGATGTGACAGATATTGTACATCCAGCAAATGTATTTATGGCAGAACGCATTTCAAAAATCATTGATTTAGATATTTGCGGAATCGATGTGATGACGTCCGATATTAGCAAACCACTTTCAGAAACGGGCGGTGCTGTATTAGAGGTAAATGCAGGACCAGGATTCCGTATGCACTTAGCACCAACAGAAGGATTGCCAAGAAATGTGGCGGCTCCGGTAATTGATAAATTATTTCCTCCAGGATCAACATCGCGTATTCCAATTATTGCGGTTTCTGGAACCAATGGAAAAACAACTACGACTCGACTCATTGCGCACATGGCAAAAATGAAAGGGTATAAAGTTGGATATACCACAAGTGATGGTGTGTACATTCAAAACCGTTTGTTAATGACAGGCGATTGTACAGGTCCGGCGAGTACAGAATTTGTACTAAAAGATCCAACGGTGAATTTTGCGGTCTTAGAATGTGCGCGTGGTGGATTATTGCGAGCAGGTTTAGGATTTAAAAACTGTGATATCGGAATTGTAACGAATGTTGCAGCCGATCATTTAGGACTAAAAGGAATTCATACCATAGAGCAATTAGCCAAAGTAAAAGGCGTTATTCCAGAAACGGTATTACCTGACGGAACCGCTATTTTAAATGCTGATGACGATTTGGTATACGCAATGCGTAAAAATGTAGATTGTAATGTGGCGTTGTTCTCGTTAGATGAAAACAATCCGCGAATCAAAGCCATGCAAAAACGTGGTGGAATTTCGGCAATCTATGAAAACGGATATATCACACTTTGTAGAGGTGAATGGAAAATGCGCATCATCAAAGCAGTAAATGTTCCATTGACGTTTGGCGGAAAAGCTACGTTTATGATTCAAAATGTATTGCCAGCCGTAATTACAGCATACTTAAAAGGATTTACCCTAGAAGATATGCGTGCGGCATTAGAAACGTTTATTCCATCTGCATCACAAACGCCAGGACGTTTGAATCTATTCAAATTCAAAAACTTCCAAATCTTAGTAGATTATGCGCACAATCCAGCAGGAATGCGTGCCTTAAAACAATTTGTAGATAACTTAAATGCTACCGTAAAAGTTGGTATCATCGCAGGAATTGGAGACAGACGTATAGAAGATAATAATGAAATGGGCGGAATTGCAGCAGAAATGTTTGATGAAGTTATTATTCGTCAAGACAAACGCTTACGCGGAAAAACAGAGGAAGAGCTGATTAAAATGCTGAATGATGGTATTAAAATGCAAGATCCAAACAAGAAAACAACGATCATTCCATCGGAAAGTGAAGCCATTCTTCACGCTGTAAAAAATGCAAAACAAGGTGCGCTAATTGTACTTTGTAGTGATGTTGTTCCTGATGCGTTAGATTTAGTCAAAAAATTAAAAGAAGAAGAGTCGAAAGATTTATACAATTTTACACCTGACGATATTCCGAATTTGAATTAATTGATAATCAGCTTGTAATAGTGAAGTAATTCATAAAAATTGTTGTGTTTTTATAAACCATCAATACGTGTATTTTGAATTAGTATGTAGGTAGACTACTTTCGTTTCAATAAAAAAAAGATTATGAAATACTTTAGATTATTAGTAATAGGTTTATTTTTCACTTTGTACAATTGTAGTAGTGATGACCAAAGTACAGATTTAATAACTGTTGGAGTAGACTTTGAAGTTTCAGGTTGTGATGAAGTTGCTTCTGGAGCTGTTGTAGGAACAATTACGTCAAATTTAACGACACCAATTACATTTTCATTAGAATTGGGCAGTGATAGTAATATGTTTACTATTGATCCTGTAACAGGAGAAATTACAATAGCAACCAGTCTTGATGTCACAATAGTTGATTTAGAAGGAGTTTATGATTTTACAGTGGTAACTTTAAACGCTGATGGAACAGTTAATGGTACGTATATGGTTACAGTTACTGTTTCTACGAGTACTATTAATGATGATGTGTCCTCTGGTTTGTTAGGGTATTATCCTTTTTCAGGGAATGCGAATGATGAAAGTGGAAATAATAACCACGGAGTTGTCTATGGAGCTGCTTTAACGACCGATGGAGCAAATACAAACGATAGTGCTTATCATTTTTCTAATAACAATTATATAAGCATTGAAAATGTACAAGCTTTTGATAATTTAAATGAGTTTACACTCTCTGCTTGGGTACATCCAGATTTTTTAGATGTGCATAATAACATCATTTCTAAAGTTACTCCAAATAGAGATTTTAACTTACAGCTTACAAATGTTGGTATAGATGCTCATTTTGCCGAAGGAAGTACTTATTACAGAGCTTGGTTTAATGATTATGCTTTAAGTTTAAATACTTGGACACATGTTGTTTCTACTTGGGATGGAACTAATTGGAAAATTTACATCAACGGAGATTTGGTAAAAGTATCCGCAGATTATAATGTAGAACCATTATGGAATGGTGGATACATGACTATTGGAAACTTGTTGCCTAACTCTCATGAAGGTTTTAATGGAAAAATTGATGATGTAAGAATCTATAATCGAGTTATAACATCATGTGAAATAGACTATTTATCAGAAGAATATACGATCAACTAAAAAGAATAACATTTACAAAATAATAAAAACCTGTAGCAACGTGAATACCTTGCTACAGGTTTTTTTAATGTTACACATACATGAAATTAAGAAGTGTATTTAATACAAGATTTTCCTATCAATTAAGGTACATATAGAAAAAGAGACATTTTTATAAATGTTAATTTTTTCAAAAGCACGAAAACAGTCGTTAGATAAACAATTAAATTTGTTAAAATTTAATAAATGCTAAGATTTATCATCCCCATTGTTCTAGTATTCATTCTAGAATTATATACGTTTTTTTCTATTCGTACCTTAACTAGTAATAAATTCATCCTCATAGGTTTCTGGGTTTTTACGGTGTTAGTGTATGGTATTTTTTTCTATCAATTAACTATGACGCAACGCGACAACCGTTTTAATCTTGCAACAGGGTACGCCATTGCGATGTTGTTGACGCTTACAGTTCCAAAACTGTTTGTATTTGCTATTTTATTTATAGAAGACATCTTCCGCTTCTTTGTAGGTTTATTTAACTATTTTCAGCAAGCTGGAACAGTTTCTGAAGCATTACCAGGAAGAAGAAAATTCATTAGTCAATTAGCATTGGGAATTGCCGCGATTCCTTTTTCAGGATTTTTATACGGTGTTTTTAAAGGTCGATACAATTATAGAGTCATCAAGCATACGATGTTTTTTGACGATCTACCAGCAGCTTTTGATGGATATAAACTCACGCAAATTTCAGACATCCATGCAGGAAGTTTTGATAATAAAGAGAAAATTGAATACGCTGTCGATTTAATCAACGAGCAAAAAAGTGATGTCATTCTCTTTACAGGAGATATTGTCAACGCGGTTGCGGAAGAAATGCATCCTTGGATCGATACTTTTAAGCGAATGAAAGCCAAAGACGGTTTGTATTCCGTGCTTGGAAATCATGATTATGGTTTTTATGCCTATGAAACAAAAGCGGAAATTCAGGAAAATCATAAAAAAATAGAAAAAGTACACGAAGCTATTGGCTTCAATTTATTACAAAATGATAAAAAAACCATTGAACGTAATGGTGAAAAACTTCACATTTTAGGTGTGGAAAATTGGGGATCATCCAGTCACTTTCCAAAAAAAGGAAGTCTAAAACAAGTGACTGAAAATATAGAAAACGGAGAATTCAATGTATTACTTTCGCATGATCCTTCACATTTTGATTACGAAAAAATGGACATGCCAAAAGATAAAAATGGAAAGGATATCATTCGTCCAACCGATATTGTAGATGAATCTAATATCATCAACTTTGAAAAAAAGATTCAATTGACATTGGCAGGACATACACATGGAATGCAATTTGGAATTGAAATTCCGTTTTTAAATTTTAAATGGAGTCCCGTAAAATATAGATATCCACGTTGGGCAGGTTTGTATGAAGAAGCTGGGAAATACCTACATGTAAACCGCGGATTTGGTGTGTTGGCGTTCCCTGGACGTGTTGGAATTTGGCCAGAAATTACAGTGATTGAGTTGAAAAAACGCGAGAAAGTGGCATAATCGCAAGAAAATAGTACATTTGTAATAGAGGATTGCTATCTTTTCAGTTAAAAATATAGCAATTCAATAAAAATTAAAACATTCGCTTATGTCTAAGTTTGGTGACTTAATTAGCGCAAACATTCCAATTCTGTTAGATTTTTATACAGAATGGAATGAGCAATCGAAAGCAATGCATGCTGTGTTACGTGATGTAGCAGCAGCACTTGGTGATAGAGCCAAAGTGATTAAAATAGACGTGGATAAAAACAAAGAATTAGCAGAAGCACTACGCGTAAAAGGACTTCCAACATTAATGATCTACAAAGGTGGAGAAATGGTGTGGAGACAAAGCGGTGAGCAAGATGCAAATACTTTGATCGGATTGATATCTGAGCACGTTTAAAGCGTTATTCGTTCAAACGTATAACCCAATTCATGAAAGTGTTTCAACACTTTTGGAAGCGTGTATTTTAGTTTTTCAAACGCTTTCAAACTGTCGTGGAATACAATAATACTTCCTGTCTCTGCATTTTCTAGTACATTTTTAAGACATTTTTCTGGCGATAAACTTTTGTCAAAATCACCACTCAATACATCCCACATAATAATAGTATAACCCAATTTTTTAAGCCGTATAGAAAGTTGAGGTGTTAGCTTTCCGTATGGCGGTCTAAATAGGAGCGAAGTTGTTTCTGTTGTTGTGCCTGTAGTATCTTCTATGGTGTTTTTTGCATGAATTGTATCTGCTATATAGCTTGCTTTAGAAGTTTTCCAACCATTTGTATGATGTTGTGTATGATTGCCTATAGCATGTCCTTCTTTGATAAGTTGCTTAAAAATTGTTGGATGTTTTAAAACATTATCGCCGATACAAAAAAACGTTGCTTTAGCATTATACTGAGCGAGTTGTTCTAAAACCCAAGGTGTCACTTCAGGAATTGGTCCATCGTCAAACGTAAGGAAGAGTTGTTTTTTAGAAACTGAAAACTCCCAAACTAGTGATGGAAATAACCATTTTACAAGTTTGGGAGTTTTTGCAGTATAAAATCTCATTAGCCTAGATTTGCATTACTCTTCTAAGCTTTGAAGAAGTGGACCAAATGCTTTAATATACCCATTAAATACTTCCATTTCTTGCTCTAATAATTTGTCTTGATCGTTGATATCTAAGAGTTCCATCAAGCTTTTATACTTTTCTAAATTAAGATAAATTTCTTCAAAGTCAGTGTATTTTTGACTCTCAGGAACTTCTTTATAATAATCTAAATATTCAAGATATTTCTCTTTGATCTCATTATAATGTTTGATCGCTTTTTCAGTTTTTCCTATTTTGAAATACCCATCAATAAACGGTTCGTTCAATCCGTAATAATCAAAATGCTTCACAGGCATTTTTTCAAAAGCTAAATCAATAATATCTTCCGCTTTATCATTTTTACCTTCTTTGATCAATTGTTCTATTAATTTCGATAAATTCAATCGGTATGAAATACTTTGACGACGTGTTTGCGGATCGTGATAAATGTCATCACTACCAGAATTACCCCAATCCCATTTCATTACGTTTTTATACATTAACTCAGAATTTACCTGTCCCATATCGAGTTCGTTCGGGAATTCTGTTTTAATCGGAATTAACTTGTATACCAATCCATCTAACTGCAAGTAATCTTTCATCCAAATATATTCGGCCTTATCAAAACTTCCTCCGGTAAAGTAAATTGGACGTTTCCAATCGTTTTGATTCAAGATGTCAAGCATCATTAAATTGTTCTTGTAAATCGCTGATTTCGGCAATTCGATGTCTATATAATCTACAATCTTATCGTAGTCTTTCGGATCAACGTATTTCTTAGCGTTTTCTTTGTTCACTGGAACACGTACTTTATTTACAGGATAATAAATAACATTACGTTGACTGTCTGGAAGATCAATATCTCGTCTTTGATATACTTCATCAACTAAATGTCCGTACTTTGTTTCTCTTTTATCACTTAACACCCATTTCATAAAACGATCCAATTCCCAAACCGTACTATCTGCATATTTTGGATTTGGTTCATAACGTACATAATTACGAGTTCCATGTTTGTATTTATCATGTGTCATTTCTGAAGGAACCGCTTCACTTTTGTATGCTTTTCGCTTCATTTGATCAATATACCAATCGGTTCCTAAAAGACTTGTATTGATCGTTCGTACATCCGTTCTGTATCCTTCAATATCTTGTGCGTACCAAAGTGCAAACGTATCATTATCTCCAATTGTAAAAATCATGGCGCCAACATCTTCTTGAATCGAATTCAAATATGCTTTTGCCGTAGATTGTGCCGTATAACGATTAGATCTGTCGTGATCATCCCAGTTTTGACTTGCCATTAGTAACGGAACTGCTAACAAAGCAACTACCGTAATGGAGCCTGCAACTGCGGTTCTGTTGGCAACGTATGATTTTACGGTGTCAAACAAGGCATACACACCATAGCCAATCCACATGGCAAACACATAGAATGAACCTACTAATGCATAATCACGTTCACGAGGTTCAAAAGGTCGCTCGTTTAAGTATATTTTTAAGGCTAATCCTGTAAACATAAAGAATACGAATAATACCCAAAACTGTTTTTGTCCTTTAGATAATAAAAATACAAAACCAAAAATTCCAAAAAGTAAAGGCAAGAAGTAGTATGTGTTTCGTGCTTTATTATTCAATACATCCGATGGAAGGTTGTCTTGCGATCTTCCTAAGTGCAATTCGTCAATAAGTTTAATTCCACTAATCCAATTCCCATGATTGTCAAGTTTTCCTTGAATATCATCTTGTCTTCCCACAAAATTCCACATGAAATAACGCCAATACATATAACTCATTTGGTAGTTAATCATATAATCAAGGTTTTGCCAAAGCGAAGGAGGTTTAATGTCTATAAACTCTCTAATTGATTTTATGTAGTTGATAAATTGCTCGGCAGGAACTTCTCCATTTTGTACTTGCTTCTTGAAATCGTTAATCACTTCAACAGCTCTTGGATCAATTCGGTATTCTGGTTTAATTTCAAAATCGAGCAATCCACTATATTCCATGTAATTTTCTGCATGTTCGGAACTCCACATTCTTGGTAAAAATCCTCTGTGATTGCTATCAGAATTTTGTCTTGCACCTTTCCATTGGTTTACAATTACATACTTCCCTAAATTATAATCACGTTCGTATTTTGGTTTGTCGTCAACATACGGCTGATCAGCATCCAATCCACCATAAATGTCTGTATACATTGGTCCGTATAACAAGTGTGTTTCTGGATATTGCTCTAAATTATAGTAGGCTAAAAGTGAACGCGCATCCGAAGGATTATTTTCATTAATTACTGTATTTGCGTTTGCACGAATAGGAATCATCAACCAAGTAGAGAATCCAATTAGGATGAATACTGTACATAAAATAATAGTATTAATAATAGGTAAGTTCTTCTTTCGCGTATAATTTAAACCATAATAAAAAGCACCAATTATTAACAATGCAGCTATAATAGAACCTGTATTGAACGGGAAACCAAAAGTGTTTACAAAGAATACTTCTAAGTATCCAAACAAGCGTAAAACATTTGGCAATAACAATTTAAAGATAAAAAGTAATACTCCAACAGAAACTACATTGGCAATGATGAAGTTTTTAACGGTTACGACTTTAAAGTTTTTAAAGAAATAAATCATTCCAATCGCTGGAATCGTCAATAATCCCATAAAGTGTACTCCAAAAGAAAGTCCAACTACAAGCGAAATTAAAACCAACCATTTGTTACCGCGTGGTGTGTGCATTTCGTCTGCCCAGCGTAGTGCTAGCCAAAACATCACAGACATGATACAAATTGCCATGGCATATACTTCCGCTTCTACGGCGCTGAACCAAAAACTATCAGAAAATGTAAAAGCTAACGATCCAACCAATCCACTTCCTAAAACGGCAATTTTCTTGCCCATCGTAAATTCTGGAGTTTCGCTACTTCCTTGTATCTTTTTTAAGGCCATTTTACGCACTAAGTTGGTGATAGACCAAAACATGAATAAAATGGTAAAGGCACTTGAAAACACAGATAAGTAATTCACCATTTTAGCAACTTCTTCTTGTGCAGTTGCAAAAGTGGCAAAAATAGCGCCCATCATTTGGTAAAATGGAGCTCCTGGCGGATGTCCTATTTGAAGTTTAGCAGAAGTTGCTATATATTCAGCACAGTCCCAATAACTTGCTGTAGGTTCTACAGTTAAGCTAAAAGTGACAAGTGCTATCAAAAAAACGATCCATCCTAAGATGATGTTCCATTTACTAAAGTTCAGAGAAGCCATGAAATTTCTTTTAATAAGACTAACGGCGAATTTAAGAATTTATAATGTACAAAGAGTATTTTTTTGGAAAACGTTAAGAAAACTACAAGAGGAAATAAATATTTAACGTTTATGGAGTTATTTTACGCTAAAAAAATGCCTTTAAGTGCTTGCAGAAAAACAATTTTTATTTGGTGAAAGATTGAAAATGAACAAATTTCAAAACTAGATTCGTTTTTTTGTAAAAAATATTTGCACTTTTCAAACTTTGTCTTAAATTTGCAACCGCATTACGCTAATGGCCTATGGTGTAACTGGCAACACGTCTGGTTTTGGTCCAGAAGAGTCTAGGTTCGAGCCCTAGTAGGCCAACGAAAGTCCCTTTCAATATGATTGGGACTTTTTTGTTTTTGATATTTTTTGAAATTACAGAGTTAAGGCGAGAAGTTTATGTCGAGCCTGTTGAGATAAGCCCTAGTAGGCCAACGAAAGTCCCTTTCAGTATGATTGGGACTTTTTTGTTTTTGATATTTTTTGAAATTACAGAGTTAAGGCGAGAAGTTTATGTCGAGCTTGTTGAGATAAGCCCTAGTAGGTCAACGAAAGTCCCTTTCGATAAGATTGGTTTTAGTGGAAGGTGTTTTAAAATTATTTATGTAGTTGCATTTTAATGATTATTATGGTTTGTCAGTAGTATGTTTTGGTAATGTAACTGACTGTAAAGAAATCTTTCCGTTCGTTATTTTTATAAAAACTTTCTTATGAATATGCTTATTTTTGGATATGCCACTTACAATTAAAATGTAGGTTCCAAGTGCTAATTTAGGAAAGATGGCATCTTGACTTCCATATTGTAATAATTGCTTTTCGGTTATAGGCTTCATTTCGTCTGAGAGTAATTCAACTTCAACCGAATCAAAATCTAAAGGATTTTTTATTTCAACTTTTAAAAAGCCAAACTCGTTTTTTGCTTTTTCTTTTTCTGCTTCGATTTCTTTTCTGTCTTTTTGAATTTGACTTTCATATGTAGTAATATCTTCTTCAAATTGAGATTTTAAGGACGTAATTTTTTCATTTAAAACATTCAATCCTTTAAGGTATGTATCTGCCCATGATTTTGTTTCTTCTTGAACAATTTTGGATACTTCTTTATTAAAATTGATGAGTAAAACGAAGAAGCTTTCTGTGTCTTGCTTTGAAATATTATCAAAATCGATCTGTATACTAAGACGTTGCCACTCTTTAAGTAAGAGTTGTTTTAGTTTTTTTAATTCAATTTCGGTTTTAATAAATCGTATCCAAGAGTTGGTGTTTCCAATTACTCTATCATATAATTGAAATCCTCCGGCAATACCAAGAGATGCATATCCCCAATAAATGAAACTATCATGTTCAAAAAAATCTATAGGTATATTGTCAAATAATGGTGTTAAAATACCGATAACCGTTAAAATAATAGATGACTTTGATAGTAGTAATGACCAACGCTTATGTTTTTTAGCCTTTTTTTTATAATATGCTATGTGTTCGTCACATTCATGAACACTTTTTTCCTTTAAATCAAATAATTCCTTTTTCATAATATTTAGACTTGTCAAAATTATGCGTAATGAAATAGGTAGACTATTGTCACTACAATGCAATTACGATTTTTTTTAATGTTTTACCTTACGGTTTACCGTAGATTATAGAAGTCATGATTAGGTATTCCGCTAGCTAAATGAATTAGTTCTTCTCTAGTATGTTCTTTAAATTTTCTATATTCTCCCAACTTTTAACACTTTTTCAATCTAAAATTATTCAAAAAATTGACTATTGCTGTTTGGTTAAATTCATGTGAAAAAACTTCAAAAACCCTGCTTATCAGACAATTAGTGCTCAAAGAATTGTTAAAATTTCTATATTTTCTTAACATATAAATAATTGTATATCAATGTTATAAGTTATATTAATGTTAATATTAATACTATTGTATGCAATGTTAATAGTAATACTATTATATTTGCGCTTGTAAATATTAAAAGTGAAGTTTTTTGGATCTCATTTTATACTTACAAACCTCATAAATGAACGCTTTTTAATGAATAAAATATGGCAAATACACAATTAACACCTTGGCAACGTTTTGTTGGCTTGCTTCAACTAGAGAAGAAAGATATCTTTCAGATTCTATATTATGCCATTTTTGCAGGAATTGTAACGCTGTCATTACCGCTAGGAATTCAATCTATTATTAACCTTATTCAAGGAGCGCAAGTATCAACTTCCTGGGTTGTGCTTGTAATATTGGTAACTTTAGGAGTTGTTTTCTCTGGAGCCTTGCA
Organism: uncultured Kordia sp.; assembly: GCF_947489565.1. Taxonomy (GTDB): domain Bacteria; phylum Bacteroidota; class Bacteroidia; order Flavobacteriales; family Flavobacteriaceae; genus Kordia. The sequence continues at coordinate 511,034 of NZ_CANLEA010000001.1, forward strand.
GTTAATGCAATTGCGAATTATTGAAACCATTCAACAACGTATTTTTATGCGTGCTTCTTTTGAATTAAGCTATCGTTTTCCAAAAATCAGAATGGATGAGTTGCGTAATTATTATCCGCCAGAGTTGGCAAACCGATTCTTTGATACATTAACGATTCAAAAAGGACTTTCTAAAATATTAATTGATGTGCCATCAGCATTGTTGCAAATTTTGTTTGCGCTGATTTTACTATCATTCTATCATCCGTTTTTTATCATTTTCGGAGTTTTATTAGTGGCGTTGATCTTTGTAGTGTTCAAATACACAGCGCGAAGAGGTTTGCAAACAAGTTTAGACGAATCGAAACATAAATACAAAGTTGCACACTGGATTCAGGAAGTTGCTAGAACCATGGTAAGTTTCAAACTTTCAGGGAACACAAGTCTCGCACTGAAAAAAAATGATGTCTTGGTAGAAGCATATCTAAAAGCAAGAGAAAGTCATTTTCGTGTATTGGTGCTGCAGTACATACAAATGATATCCTTTAAAGTGTTGGTAACAGCTTCCTTACTACTAATTGGTGGAGCATTGGTACTGAATCAGGAAATGAATATTGGGCAATTTGTAGCAGCAGAAATCATTATTCTTTTAGTCATTGGATCTGTAGAAAAACTGATTGTTGGTTTGGAATCTTTCTATGATGTACTAACGTCTATTGAAAAACTAGGACAAGTAGTAGATAAAGGATTAGAACAGCAAGAAGGTGAAATGCCAAACTTTGAAAAAGACATGACGATTGAACTTGATAAAGTAGTGTATGAAGTTGCAGAAAAAGAAAAGCCGATACTAAAAGATATTTCATTAAAAATAACGCCAAGTAGCAGAATCCTTATTCAAGGAGAAAGTGGTTCTGGAAAGTCAAGTTTATTACGAACCATTGCAGGAGTTATTGCGCCAAGCGGCGGAAGTATTTATGTAAATTCTTTTTCGATGGAAAGTTTACACTTAAATCATTACCGATCGCATTTAGGATTGTCCTTGTCGGAAGAAACACCTTTTGAAGGAACCATCAGAGAAAATCTAGCTTTTGGAAATGAAGAAGTGTCTGATGAGCGCATTTTTTGGGCACTTGACAAAGTTGGTTTGACACAATTCATAAAGGAACAACCACAAGGATTAAAAACCATTTTAAATCCGGAAGGAAAGCAAATATCATACAATATTTCCAAAAAAATAGTACTGGCAAGAGCTATTATCAAAAAGCCAAAAGTACTGATTTTAGAAGATCCGTTAGATCAATTTAACGTAGATGAAAGTAATGATATTATCGACTTTATAACGGACGAATCCAATCCGTGGGCATTGATTGTAGTAAGCAGCAATAAACGTTGGAGAACAAATTGTGGAGAGTTAATTACATTAGAAAAAGGAGAAATTAAAAAATAACAGACATGCTAAATATTTCAAATAATCAGCTAAATAAAAAGGTGAAACTTACACATTTCGCATCTGGAAAGCTTGTCTTTAATAAAAAATATTACAGGCAACTAAACCGATTCTTATTTGTGTTTGCAGTCATTGTAATTATCACATTGTTTCTTCCTTGGACACAAAATATATCGGGACAAGGACAAGTAACAACCTTGCGACCAGATCAGCGTCCGCAAACAATTCAGTCGCAAATTCCAGGGCGTATTGAACAATGGTATGTTCGTGAAGGTGATTCGGTTCGTAAAGGAGATACGATCTTGAAAATATCTGAAGTTAAAAGTGAATACTTTGATGATAAGTTGGTAGAAAGAACCAACGATCAAATCAAAGCAAAGTCTTCTTCGGTGGTTGCATATAAAGGAAAAATCAATGCTTTAGAGCGTCAAGTAAGTGCTTTAAATCGCGAAAGAGACTTAAAATTACAGCAAACAGAAAATAAACTCTTGCAAGCGAAACTGAAAATCAAAGGAGATAGTATCGATGTGGAAGCAGCACGAATCAACGAAAAAATTGCTAAAACACGTTACGATCGTGCAGTAACTCTAGAAAAAGAAGGTTTGGCAGCGGTAAAAGATGTGGAGGAAAAACGATTGAAACTGCAAGAAACGCAAGCGAAGTTGATTTCTATTGAAAATAAATACTTGGCGAATAAAAATGATATCATCAATGCGCAAATAGAATTATCGCGTACCAGAGCAACGTATGCAGATAAAATTTCAAAAGCGCAAAGTTCTATGTTTACAGCGCAATCGAGTCAATACGATACGGAAGCGCAAGTGACGAAGTTAGAGAATCAGTATACGAATTATAAAGTACGAAGTGGATTGCTTTACATTTTGGCGCCACAAGATGGTTTTATCAACAAAGCACTCAAAGGCGGAATTGGGGAAACATTCAAAGAAGGAGAAGAATTGGTCGGTATTATGCCGTCAAATTATGAGTTGGCTGTGGAAAGTTTTGTGCGTCCAATTGATTTACCGCTCATTCACATAGGAGAAAAAGTACGTGTGCAGTTTGATGGTTGGCCAGCAATTGTATTCAGCGGATGGCCTAATGTTTCATACGGAACGTACGGTGCAAAAGTAGTCGCTATTGAAAACTTTATCAGTGAAAACGGTAAATACAGAATATTGCTTGCGCCAGATGAGGACGATCATCAATGGCCAACAGCAATTCGTGTAGGTTCGGGAGCAAAAACAATTGCATTGCTAGACGATGTGCCAATTTGGTTCGAATTATGGCGACAGTTAAACAGTTTTCCTCCAAATTATTATCAGCCGGAAGGCAAAAGCAAAACCGCTAAGAAGAAATAACTATGAGATATATTTTTCTGTTACTTGTATTTCTTTTCAGTAGAAATGTCATGGCGCAAGTGGACAATCCGTTAGATTCTATCATGTCTTTAGATGAATATTTGGGTTATGTAAAAACCTATCATCCAATTGTAAAACAAGCAAATTTGATCATTAACGAAAGTGAAGCAAAATTGCTAAAAGCGCGTGGTGCGTTTGATCCGAAATTGGAAGTCGATTACGATCGTAAAAAATTCAAAAACACAGAATATTACGACAAACTCAATGCTACGTTTAAAATTCCAACTTGGTATGGTGTTGAATTCAAAGCAAATTTTGAGGAAAACACAGGCGAATTTCTAAATCCAGAATTCAATGTGCCAACAGATGGTTTGTACAGCGCAGGAGTTTCTGTTTCTCTGGCAAAAGGATTGTTGATGAATGAGCGAATGGCAATGCTAAAACAAGCAAAACTATTTACACAACAAGCACAAGCCGATCAGCAGTTATTGGTCAATGAAATTTTATATGAAGCTTCTATAACGTATTTCAAATGGTTAAAATCGTTCCGAAATCGTGAAGTATACCAATCGTTTCTGTCCAATGCGCAATTGCGTTTCAACGGAATCAAGAAAAGTTACCGCGAAGGAGAAAAAGCAGCTATTGATACGCTAGAAGCACGTTTAACGCTCAACACGCGAAAACTCGATTTAGAAAAAGCACGCATCAAGTATATAAAGTTGTCGTTGGAATTGTCTAACTTTTTATGGTTGAATAATGATACGCCGGTAGAATTGCGTCCATCAATTCGTCCAGATATTGACACGTTCAATCGTATTGACGAAGTTTTAAATGTTACAGGTTTTGATCGTGCGGATTTTGATGTAGAAGCACATCCAAAAATTCAATCGTTGAACTTAAAATATGAAAGTCTATTGCTCAATAAACGTTTAAAGCAAAATAATTTATTGCCAAAAATAGACTTGCAATATAACTTTTTGACGCAAACGCCCGATGAAACGGGAACGTTCAATACGCAGAATTACAAAGCTGGATTAAACATCAGTTTTCCATTATTCTTACGAAAAGAACGTGGAGACTTGCGTTTGGCAAAATTAAAACTGCAAGATGTAGAATTTGAACGCACAACAACACGTGTAAATTTGAAAAACAAAATTGATGCGGTAACACAAGAAATAGAATCCTATCAAATTCAAAATCAACTTACGCAAGAATTGGTAGATGATTATGAAGTCATGTTAAAAGCGGAAGAGCGTAAATTCTTTTTGGGAGAAAGCTCATTGTTCTTAGTCAATTCGCGCGAAGCAAAATTGATTGAAAACACAATAAAAGCGATTGACTTAGAAAATAAATACTTTACCACCAAAGCTAATTTATTCAACATTATGGCGAATATGTTATAATGATATAAATAAAAAAATTGCAAATAAAATCCCAGTCGCACAACTGGGATTTTTTACTTTCATAATAATCGGATTGTATACACCTTTTCTTTTTTAGTTAAAAGATTTTATATCAATCGTTTTGGCATAAGTCAGTAGGAACTTGATTGCACTTAGTTTTTGGTTTTGTCTTTGTGCCACAACCAGCCGCAGAGGGAAATTCAAAACTTCCTCCAGTTGGATCTGTTCCTCCAGTAATTTCATCTAGTTTAACTAATGTTGCAATACTAATTTTTTGTAACTCTAATTGCTTTTTTTCGTTTGTTTTACGCATGGTCAAAAATTTTATGATTTAGCATAAAAGTATTACAAGTTTTAGGGGTTTTATGTATAATTTTTAGTGTCCTTTGTACAATTTATAAATTGCATGTGTTTTTATAATGTATAATTATAAGGCTTTTATGCTTTTTCAAGTTGTCGTATAAAGTCAGAAGGTTTAATTCCTGTTTTTCGTTTAAACGCTCTTGCAAATGATTGCGAATTATTAAAACCAACTTCTAGTGCAATTGCTTTAATAGTATACAAATGAAAATGCTTGTCAGACTGAATTTTTTCAATAGCATAATCAACGCGTAAATCATTTAAATACTCTGCAAACTTTTTGTTTTTGTAGGTATTGATAACTTTAGATAAGTATGCGGAATTTGTTTTAAATTGTTTTGATAAACTAGGGAGTGTTATGTCTGATTTAATATAAGTATGTTCTGTTTCAAAATTATTTAAAGATGAAAGTAAGTGATCAATGATATCATCTGCCAAACCTATTTTTTGGACTTCTTCATTGGCAATCTCTATAGGTTTTTTCTTTGTCTTTTGTGTTTTTTCATGATTCTTTACAAATTCCTGAAAACGCTTTTTAATTTGTCTTTGTTTGATGTAAAAAGCAGCTAATGCAAGCATGAAAACGATAAAAACGATCCAAAAAATAATCATAAATGTGGTGTATTTTTTGTCTTTCCGATTCAGTGCTTCATTCAATTCTTTTTGTTTCTCCAGTAAATCTCTACGATCAAATGTTTTTATAATTTTATTACTCAACGATCTGTAATCTTCATTATGAGCATCATAGGCAAGCAGTGCTTTTTCAATATATGTAACTTCATTCACTTGATCATTGATTGTTTTGTAATAACTAGACAACGCTTTATAGCTCTCCATTAAATTCATTGAAAAATTATAAGGATGCATGGTAAAAACAGAATCTACTTTTCTGTAATACCTAATGGCTTTTTCCTTTTCTTGTAAGGAATCGTAGGCTTTTGCAGTATAAAACAATCCATTCATAATAACTCGTTTTGGGATGTCTTCTCCCAAAGAATCAATGACGCTATTTATAAGTGCAATTGTTTTTCGATATTTTCTTTGATGGAAATTAATAATACCTTCATTCAATATAAAAGGTTTAATATATTGTTTATCTAATTTTTGTGCTAAATGATGCCCCGCAATATTGTATTTTACAGCAGAATCTAACACACGAGTTTCTATATAAATATCTGCAAGCGAAAAGTGAGAATGTAAAAAATCAAATTCGTCTCTATTAGGATCATTCAATTCATAATCATAACATTCTTTAAAAATATTCAATGCTTCGTCATATAGTTCTAAATGCCTTTTTAAAATTCCTATATTATGTTTATTAACATATACTAACTCTACATTATTATTGGCTTCTGCATATTCAATAGCTTTCAAATGATTTTCTAAAGCATCTTTATAATTGCCTTTTTCTGAAAAAATGGCGCCTTTATATGTAAACAAAATAGCTGGATAACGCGCATTTTTTAAATCCTTACTCGTCTCAATAGCTTTATCGTAAAAAATGAAACTCTTCTTATAATTATGATTGTGTGCAAATCCTAACAGTTCATATCCTTTGGTCATTTCCAACCGATTATTATTCTTGGTAGCTTTTGCTACGTATGATTTGGCATACACAAATCGACGTATTGAATCTTTTCGGTCAGAATTAAACGCAGCTCTCAATTCTTTATATGATTTAGATTGAAGCGAATCGGGAATTACAAATTCAAAACCTTCCTGCGCAAAAGAAACAGCGCAGAATAAAAGAAGTGTTGAGGGAAGCAATGTATTTTTCAACAAAAGAGAAAAGCACTTGCACGTAAAATTAATTATCATTCAGGTAGTTGTCGTAATATTATGTGAATCGGCTCTGCTTAAATATAGTAGTTTTTTACTTAAAAAGTCGATTTAAACTCACATAAATCGTAGAAATAAATAGATGTATGAATTTATAAATTGATAGTTGCAATTCATAAAAAGCAAAATACAACACTTTTCTAGCTGCAAATTCAATCTTACTTTTATCCTGTTGCAACGCTTCATCTGCACTGTATAATATATAAAAGTGCATGTTGAAAATTAAGGAGTTATTCGGAAAATCCTAAGTTCTACACAGAACAAAAGAGTACGAAAAACCAAAAATTCAATTATTATGAAAATAAAGCATATAAAAATAGTATTCTTATCACTATTAATTATAGGTCTTCATTCTTGTTCTAAAGATGAAGCTTTCGATGGGGAAAACGATCCAATAGCATTAGATCAAATAGATGTCAGTAAACAATCCATAGAAGATCAGGCGTTATTTGAATATGCACGATTAATGTCTGTTGCAATTCAAAAACATGCAAATATGAATAATTTGCTACAAGAAGAAGCAATACGATTACAAAGACGTGGATATTACGAGCAAGAATTTTTTGTAGGAATGCAGGGGAAGTCCGAAATGAAAGGTTTTGCAGGGAAATCATTAAATCAAATCATAGCGAATGTTGACGAAGCTAAATCCAATGTTAATATAAAAGAGTTTTTAAATGTAAATCCAGGAATGTCAGTATTATTGGCTGGAGACAGACGTACAGAAGAATTCTCTAATCGTGTATATGTAGATAATGGCTTTGACGACGGTAATCCAAATGAAGTTGTGCATTACTATGAAAATGGAGTAATGCATAGTGAATTATTATCTGTAGAGCGATATAAAAAGTCGTTTGTAGTGCGTATCAGTGAAGTATATATGGGAGTTGCATCGGGTTCACTTGACAAATCAGATAAAGCTAGTACTGTATTATTTACTTATGACGATGGAAGATCGGTTGTCGTAAATGCAGGATCTATAGAAACGGTAAATTCCAAGCTTTTAGAAAATGAAGATCCATTTTTAGATGGAATTGATGATGATGATGATGTAATTTTTCCAGGTGACGGAGGTTACCCAGGTGGAGGTTCTACAGGAGGCGGTTCTACAGGAGGTGGAACAGGAAATCCACCATGTGCAGAAGATTGTGAGCGTGACTGTGAAGATGGAACAGAAAATTTATGGCGTTTTAGAACAACAAACGATTATGATGGATTCTTAGCCGGAAAAGGTGAGTGGTTCTTCGTAATTATATGGGCAGATGGAGCTAATTACACTATTGAAAATGGTGCGGTGGTAACATCAGGGTCGGCATTAAGTTACCTACGCACAGGTCAAATAACAAAAGTAACTGGTGACGATACTTGGTTTTATCCAAATTTTAGCTCCATCATTTGGGATCCTCATGTAAGCGCTACAAATCCAAAGCCAGATGGAAATCGTATGAAAGTAGCATGTTTTGAATCTGATGGAGGACGTACAAAAAGCTTTGAAACAAAGTTGAGCTTTAAAGTATTTGATCTTATTGATGTAGAATTACCAATTAATTTTACCATTAACAGAGGTGATGACTTTATCGGAGAATATATAGTGGAATATTGCCATGATATAGGTTCTGGAGGATTTATTTATCATCCAGCAGCAGCGGTTGATGTACAACACAATGAAAGATAAAACAAAAAGGGTTTTTTAGGGTAAAAGCTGTTCGATGCGTAGTTTACAATTCGAACAGCTTTCTTTTTATTTCAATAATTCGGTTTTTTAAATCTTAAATGTAATCACAGGACGCAACGAATGATTTACCAAATCTTCGCTAATACTTCCGTTAAAAAAATGCGCCAATCCTTGTCTTCCATGTGTGCTCATTCCAATTAAATCTGCATTAATAGCACGCGAAAAATTCAAAATTCCTGTTTCAATCTTATTATCATTATAAATATGCAATTCATGATCGCCAAGTTCTTCAAACTCTTCAATAAAGGCATCCATCTTCTTCTGAGCAGCTTCTGTAGTAACAAAACGGTTTGGAGTATTTACAAACAGTAAATGCAGTTTCGCATGAAAACTATTTGCAAAATCAATGGCTTGTTCAAATACCAATTTCTGATCTTCTGAAAAATCGGAAGCAAACACAAAATTAGCAACTGTAAAATCTTCAATTTGATTCTTAATCACCAAAACAGGCGCATCTGCTGTACGTACCACTTTTTCAGTATTTGAGCCAATAAACATTTCCTTCAAGCCAGAAGCGCCACTTGAGCCCATAACTACAAGGTCAATTTCGTGCTGACGAATTGCTTGTGTAATTCCATCAAATGCTTTGTGCGTTTCCACGGTAATTTCGACATTAATATCTTTCATAAAATCTTGCGCCATTGTTTTTTCAAAACGTTCGTGGGCAATTTTCATAAATAACAATTGTTCTGGGACGTTTAAGTTGGTGTCGCCAGATAAAAAATGCGAAGGCATTTCTAACATATGCATCAAATAAATAGTGGCATCGTTCTGTTTTGCCAAAGAAGCGGCAACTTTCAATGCGTATTCAGCTTGGTCTGAAAAATCGGTTGGAAGTAGAATTTTTTTCATTCAGAATAGATTTTTGGATGTTCACTAAAGTTACAAATAAAAACCTTTGGATGAATAGTTTTTAAGATTAGAAAAAATGTGTATATTTGCACCGTTATAAGAAGTTAAGACTAAAAATGAGGGGGCGTGAAGTCCCCTCTTTTCATACTAAAAATGTTTAAACAGAAAGTTACAAATTTATTACAAGAAGTACTAGAAGAAGAATCTTCGCTGTTCCTTATTTCTAAGGAAATCAAAGCAGGAAATAAGATTGTGATTGTGATTGACGGTGATAATGGCGTTACCTTGAGTGACTGTATGAAAGTAAGTCGACACATCGAACATAATCTTGATAGAGAGGAAGAAGATTTCTCTCTAGAAGTATATTCTTCTGGAATTTCAGAAGGAATTACACACATTCGTCAATACAAGAAAAATGTGGGTAGAAAATTAGAAGTCATCGTGGAAGACAGTTCAAAAATAGAAGGTACACTAATTGCTGTTGATGATGAAAAAATTAAACTACAATGGAAAGCGCGTGAGCCAAAACCCATTGGAAAAGGTAAAGTGACGGTTCAAAAAGAACAAGAAATACCTTATGAAAATATTGTAAAAGCTAAAGTTATGGTAACATTTTAATTAAAGACATGTCATGGAGAATCTAGCATTGATAGAGTCGTTTTCAGAGTTTAAGGACGACAAGCTAATAGATCGTGTAACGCTAATGGCGATATTAGAAGATGTTTTTAGAAATGCATTAAAAAAGAAATTTGGATCAGATGATAATTTTGACATCATTATAAATCCCGACAAAGGAGATTTAGAAATTTGGAGAAATAGAATTGTTGTAGCAGATGGAGAAGTAGAAGATTCTAATCAAGAAATAGAGTTGACAGCGGCAAGAGAAATTGAGCCTGACTTTGAAGTTGGAGAAGATGTATCTGAAGAAGTAAAATTAATTGACCTAGGGAGAAGAGCCATCTTAGCACTACGTCAAAACTTAATTTCAAAAATACACGAACACGACAATACAACGATCTATAAACAATTTAAAGATCTAGTAGGAGATATATATACTGCAGAAGTACATCACATTAGACACAGAGCAGTAATTTTATTGGATGATGAAGGAAATGAAATCGTGTTGCCAAAAGAAAACCAAATTCCATCTGACTTTTTCCGTAAAGGAGAAAATGTAAGAGGAATTATTGATAGAGTAGACTTAAAAGGAAATAAGCCTATGATTGTCATGTCGAGAACAGCACCGGAATTCTTGGAAAAATTATTTGAACAAGAAATTCCTGAAGTTTTTGACGGGTTAATTACAGTGAAAAAAGTAGTAAGAATTCCAGGTGAAAAAGCAAAAGTAGCTGTAGATTCTTATGATGATAGAATTGATCCAGTAGGAGCATGTGTGGGAATGAAAGGTTCTCGTATCCATGGGATCGTAAGAGAATTAGGGAACGAAAATATAGATGTAATTAATTACACAACTAACTTACAACTATACATAACGCGTGCCTTAAGTCCGGCGAGAGTGAGTTCGTTAAAAATTAGCGAAGACACAAAGCGTGTAGAAGTGTTCTTAAAACCAGAAGAAGTTTCAAAGGCAATTGGAAAAGGTGGATTCAATATCCGATTAGCAGGACAACTTACAGGATATGAAATTGATGTATATCGTGAAGGTGTCGAAGAAGATGTTGAATTAACAGAATTCTCTGATGAAATTGAAGCTTGGGTAATTGAAGAATTTAAGAAAATTGGTTTAGATACCGCTAAAAGTGTATTAGACCAAGAAATGGACTTCCTCGTTAAACAAACAGATTTAGAGGAAGAAACTGTTGGCGAAGTCATTAGAATTCTAAAAGAAGAATTCGAAGATTAAAAAGCAGTTTTTTATTTAAAAAGAGGGTAAAATTTAAAATAGCTTATGGCTGAACAAAACAAAATAAGGCTTAGTAAAGTACTACGCGAATTAAATATTTCGATCGATAGAGCTGTCGACTTCTTATCACAGAAAGGGTTTTCTGTGGAAAAAAGACCTACGACTAAAATATCGCACGAAGTATACAATGTGCTACTTGATGGTTTCCAGACCGACAAGAGTAAAAAAGTAGCTTCCAAAGAGCTGGGAGAAGAGAAAAGGAAGGAGAAAGAAGCATTGCGAGAACAACTTGTAAAAGAGCAAGAAGAAGCGCAACGTTTACGTGAAGAGCGCGAAAAAGTAGTGCGTGCCAAAGCAAACTTATCTGGACCGAAAACGATTGGAAAAATAGATCTAAACCCTCAAAAAGATACATCGTCTACGGAAAAGAAAGAAGAAGCGGAAGAAGCACCAAAAGTAGTTGCTGAGCAAAAAGTTCAAGAGCAGACAAAGCCAAAGCCAAAGCCAGTTCAAAAAGCACCAGAGAAACCAAAGCCTTCTCAAAATGAGAGAAAGCCTCAGCGTCCTGAAACAATTTCAAACAGGCCGAAATTCTCGAAGCCTAAGCCAGTTCAAAAAGTTGAGCATAAGCCAAAACCTAAAGCTGTGGAGAAATCTGCAGCGAAAGAAAATAAGCCTGCGCCACCAGCAACGCCTGTAGAGCCAGAAAAGAAAGTAATTGAGACAAAATACCAAAAACTTTCTGGTCCTAAAATGACAGGTCAAAAGATTGACTTGACGCAGTTCAATAAAACGAAAAAGAAAAAAGAAGATTCTAAAAAAGAATCTGAAGCAGATAAAAGAAAGAAACGTAAACGTATTTCTAAATCTGGACCTGGAGGAAACAACAATAACAACAACCGTCAAGGAGGAAATAACCGATTTGGAGGAAACAAAGGTGGAGGAAACCGCGGAGGCGGAGGAAACCGAAGAGGTGGAGGAAACCGTAAACCGCCTGTGGTAAAAGTTGAGCCAACAGAAGAAGAAGTACAAAAACAAGTACGTGAAACGCTTGAAAAGCTGCAAGGGAAAAGTAACAAGTCCAAAGGAGCTAAATATCGTAGAGATAAGCGTGACATACGTAGACAAAAAACTGAAGAAAATTTAGAGCAACAAGCAGCGGAAAGCAAAGTATTAAAAGCAACAGAATTTGTAACTGTTGGTGAACTTGCTACGATGATGGATGTTGGTATCAATGATATTATCTCTAAATGTATGATGCTTGGAATCATGGTAACCATGAACCAACGTCTAGATGCAGATACCTTATCAATAGTTGCAGAAGAATTCGGATTTACGGTAGACTTCGTAGCAGCTGATATTGAAGAAGCAATTCAGGAAGAAGAAGATTCACCAGAAGATTTATTGCCAAGAGCGCCGATTGTAACCGTAATGGGACACGTAGATCATGGTAAAACATCGTTGCTAGATTATATCCGTAAGGAAAATGTAATCGCCGGAGAATCTGGAGGAATTACACAGCATATTGGAGCATATGGAGTAAGATTAGAAAGTGGTCAACGAATTACATTCTTAGATACACCAGGTCACGAGGCCTTTACAGCAATGCGTGCACGTGGTGCGCAAGTAACGGATATTGCAATTATTGTGATTGCTGCCGATGATGATGTAATGCCGCAAACAAAAGAAGCAATCAGTCATGCGCAAGCAGCTGGAGTTCCTATTGTATTTGCAATCAACAAAATTGATAGACCTACAGCAAACCCAGATAAAATTAAAGAGAAACTAGCAGCAATGAACTTGTTGGTAGAAGATTGGGGAGGAAAAATCCAATCGCACGATATCTCTGCAAAAATGGGGCAAGGTATTGATGAATTATTAGAAAAAGTATTGCTTGAAGCTGAATTACTTGAGTTGCAAGCAAACCCAGATAAAAACGCAGTAGGAACGGTTGTAGAAGCATTCTTAGACAAAGGTCGTGGATATGTATCAACCATTCTAGTTCAAAACGGTACATTAAAAATTGGAGATTATCTATTGGCTGGAAAGCATAGTGGAAAAATCAAAGCAATGTACGATGAGCGTGGTAAAAAAGTAAAAACTGCCAATCCTTCAACGCCAGTTTCTATTCTTGGTTTAGATGGTGCGCCACAAGCAGGTGATAAGTTCAATGTCTTTGAAGATGAAAAAGATGCGAAACAAATTGCAGCTAAACGTACACAATTACTCAGAGAGCAATCGGTAAGAACGCAGCGTAGAACTACCTTAGGAGATATTGGTAGAAGAATCAAAATAGGTGACTTTAAAGAGCTTAATATTATCCTTAAAGGTGATGTGGATGGTTCTGTTGAAGCCTTAACGGATTCGTTCCAAAAGCTATCTACGGAAGAAATCGAAGTGAAAATCATTCACAAAGCTGTAGGTGCAATTACGGAAAGTGATGTATTGTTAGCAAGTGCTTCTGATGCAATTATTATCGGATTTAATGTGCGACCTGCAGGAAATGCAAGAATGGTTGCAGATAAAGAAGAAATCGATATCCGTACATACTCAATCATCTATGATGCTATCAATGATGTGAAAGATGCAATGGAAGGTCTATTGTCTCCAGAGATGAAAGAAGAAATCACTGGTAATGCTGAAATTAGAGAAACATTCAAAATCTCTAAAATTGGTACCATTGCTGGATGTATGGTGACGGATGGTAAAATCTTTAGAAACTCTAACATTCGATTAATCCGTGATGGAGTTGTTATCTTTACAGGAGAATTGGCTTCTTTAAAACGTTTCAAAGACGATGTAAAAGAAGTGAGCAAAGGGTACGATTGTGGATTGCAAGTTAAAAACTATAATGACATCAAAGAAGGTGATATTGTAGAAGCATTCCAAGAAGTAGCAGTAAAGAAAAAGTTGAAATAAATACTGTTCAATATATACGAAAAAAGGATCGCAATTGCGATCCTTTTTTTATGTCTTAAAATCTGTAAAAGCTTAGTTTTTCTTTTTCTTCTTTTTTGGAGTGAATACAAATGCATTTGGGAAGGTTTCTTTAACTTCTACCAAATAACGTTCGGCTTCCAAGCTGTTTCTAAAATTTCCTACCCAAACCTTATAATTTGGTGTTTCAAATTTAATATTTACAGGAATATCTGAATGTTTATTTTTGAATTTTGATTTAACTTTTTCTGCATTTCGAAGATTTCCATTGAAGATTTGAATCTTCAAACGATTGTCATTATCCGTTTCTTGGTTGATTTCTTTTTGATATGTAAGTAATTTATCTATTTTCGGGTCTTTTGAAATGGTAATTTCCCCTTGTTGTGCAAATGCAAATCCAGCACAAAAAAATGCCGAAACAGTTAAAATGGTGCGTCTTTTTAAAGCTAAAAATCTCATAATGAATACAATTTTATACAAATGTAAAATAACCTAACGAACTAACATGCTAAAATGTTATTTAGAATTACTATAAATTACAAATTAAGAGTTCACTATAATTTCTCAAATTCATCGCGATTTGTATTTTTGCTCAAATTTGGAAAAAGCATGAACGTCTAAAGTTATGTAATACTTAGAAAAAACCATGCCAAATTAAGAAGACATTAAGATATGAAAAAGGTGAATCACCGCAATTCAATTTCAAGAATTTTAGGAGCCGCACTAGCGCTGATGCTAGTATTTTCGACGACTGCGTTTGCGCAAGACGATGCAGCAGTCGCAGCAGGTAAAGCTTTGTTTAATGCAAACTGTGCTGCTTGTCACAAACTGGATAGTAAGTCGACAGGTCCTGCGTTAAGAGGTGTGGAAGCACGTTTGGCAGAAGATGAAGGTTTAGATCGTGAATGGTTGTACAAGTGGATTAGAAATAGTTCGGCGTTAATCAAGTCAGGAGATCGTTATGCTAACAAAGTGTTTGAAGAGAACAAGAGAAGTGTGATGACAGCATTTCCTACGTTTTCAAACGAGGATATCGATAACATCTTAGCGTATACGGCGCAACCTAAGCCAATTCCTCCGAAACCGGAAATAACTCCAGGAGAAGAAACTGCTGGTGGAGGTTTTTCTACACAAGTAGTTTTAATCGCTTTAATCGTTTTATTTGGATTGTTAGCATTAGGATTGTTCTTGGTAAACAAAACACTTCGAAAGTTTGCGGTTGCAAATGGAACTTTAAATATAGAGAAGGAAGTAAAAAGACCTTCGCTTTGGAAAGCTTTCGTTCAAAACCAATTCTTAGTAATTGTGTCAGTGATCTTCTTAATGTTAGGAGCTGCATACTTCGCATATGGTTATTTTATGCAAGTTGGAGTTGATCAAGGATATCAGCCAATTCAGCCAATTCACTATTCGCACAGAATTCACGCAGGTGATAACAAAATAGAATGTAAATACTGTCACTCTTCAGCAAGAGTTAGTAAGCATTCAGGAATTCCATCATTAAATGTTTGTATGAACTGTCACAAGAACATTGCGCAAGTTTCAGACGATGTGCAAAGAGAAGGTGTTACTAAGTATGGAGTTGACTACAATAAAGAAATTCAAAAGCTATACAATGCTACAGGTTGGGATCCAGCACAGCAGGATTATGTAAATGAACCAAAGCCAGTAAAATGGGTGCGTATTCATAACTTACCAGACTTTGTATACTTCAACCACTCGCAGCACGTTTCTGTTGCCGGAGTTGAATGTCAAACGTGTCATGGTGAAATTCAAGAAATGGAAATTGTTGAGCAACACGCTCCATTAACTATGGGATGGTGTATCAACTGTCACAGAGATACAGATGTGAATTTCAAAGGAAACGCTTATTACGAAAAAATTCACGAGCAGTTAAAAGATAAATATGGTGTTGAAACATTCAAAGCAGCTAAAATGGGTGCGTTAGAATGTGGTAAATGTCACTATTAATATTAATTAAGAAGCTAATTTTATATATATAATATGGCATCAAACAAGAAATACTGGAAAAGTGTTGAGGAGCTAAATGAGAATAGTTCTATTGTTGAGGCACTTAGACAGAATGAGTTTGTAGAAGAAGTTCCTGTAGATGAATTCTTGGGAGATAAAGAGACATTAGAGTCTTCTTCAACTTCTCGTAGAGACTTTCTTAAATACGTTGGTTTTAGTACAGCCGCAGCAACATTGGCTGCCTGTGAAGGACCAGTAATCAAATCTATTCCTTATGTAGTGCAACCAGAAACTATTATTCCTGGTGTTGCAGACTATTATGCAACAACAATTGCAGATGGATACGATTTTGCTAGTATCTTAATTAAAACAAGAGAAGGTCGTCCAATAAAAGTAGAAAACAACAAAGAAGCATCTACTAAAGGAAGTGCAAATGCAAGAGTTCATGCATCTGTACTATCTTTATATGATAGCATGAGAGTGAAAAACCCAAAAATAGATGGTAAAGATGCCTCTTGGGAAACGTTGGATGCTGAAGTTGGTCAAAAATTAAATCAAATCAGTGCTTCTGGAAAGCAAATTGTTTTACTAACCCAAACTTTTGCGAGTCCTTCAATAGTTAAATTAGTTGGAGACTTCAAAGCAAAATATGGAAATGTAAACCATGTAGTATATGATGCTGTGTCAGAATCAACTGCTTTAGATGCTTTTGAAGCTAAATATGGTGAAAGAGCATTAGTAGACTATGATTTCTCAAAAGCAGAACTAATTGTTTCTGTTGGAGCAGATTTCTTAGGAGACTGGCAAGGTGGTGGATATGATGATGGATATGCTAAAGGGAGAATTCCTCACGGTAAGAAGCATCACAAAAAAATGTCAAGACACGTTCAGTTTGAATCGAATATGACATTATCTGGAGCAAATGCAGATAAGCGTGTGCCAATGTCGGCAGCTGATCAAAAAGTTGCTTTAGCAAAAATCTATGCAGGTGTTACTGGAAACAGTGTTTCTGGAAGACAATTGTCAGACAAGGCAGAAAGTGCTATCAAAAATGCAATTGGTCAAATCAAGCAAGCTGGCTCAAAAGCGGTTGTAGTATCTGGTATCAACGATGTAGATGCACAAAGCTTAGTATTGGCAATCAATGAAAAACTTGGTAGTGCAGCATTTGATAAAGAAGCGCCTCGCAAAATAAGACAAGGAAATGATAAAGCAGTAGCAAAATTAATCAGTGATGTAAAAGCTGGAGCTGTTGGCGGAATCATTATGGCAGGAGTTAATCCTGTATATACATTGGCAAATGGAGATGAATTTGCTGAAAGCTTAAAAGGATTAGACTTAGCAGTTACATTTACTCAAAAAGAAGATGAAACTGCGCTAAATACGAAATATGTAGCTGCGACTCCACATTATTTAGAGTCTTGGGGAGATGTTGAAGTGAAAAAAGGTCACTACAGTCTTACGCAACCTACAATTCGTCCATTATTTAATACAAGACAATTTCAAGACGCTTTATTAAAGTGGACTGGAAATGACAAAACATATTATGAATACTTAAAAGAAGCTTGGACTACCGATATTTTAGGTGGAGCTTCTTGGAATCAAGCAGTGCATGATGGAGTATTCAAAACAACAGCGACAGTTAGTTTAGCTGATGAAGCAAATGCAGCTATTGAAGAGGCTGATGCAGCTGCTCAAGAAAATGAAGAAGATGTAGAAGTGGTTGAAGCAGTAGATGTATCTAGTCAAGCTAGAAAATTAGCAAATACTGCACAAGCTTCAGGAATGGAATTAGTGTTATACACGAAAACAGGAATGGGTGATGGACAGCAAGCAAACAACCCTTGGTTGCAAGAGTTTCCTGATCCAATTACCAGAGCTTCTTGGGATAACTACTTAACAATTTCTCAAGCTGACGCTGAAGCAAAAGAATTCAAAAACTGGAATGTTGCCAATGGTGGATTAAATGGTAGTCGTGCAAACGTTACTGTAAATGGAGTTACTATTAAGGAAGTTCCAGTAATCATTCAACCAGGACAAGCGCCAGGAACTGTAGGTTTAGCATTAGGTTACGGTAAAAAAGCCGGAATCAAAAAAGATATGCAAACTGGAGTGAATGCTTACAGATTGTATAGTAACTTTAATAGTATTCAAGAAGTTTCAATTGCTAAAGCTGATGGAGAGCATGAATTTGCTTGTGTTCAGTTGCACAATACCTTAATGGGTAGAGGTGACATTGTAAAAGAAACTACTTTAGAGATATTCAATACCTACGAGAAAGACAATAAAAAGCACGGATGGAATATTCCTCCACATGTATCTAGAGATCATGAAATGATTGATGCTACGAGTCAAGAAGCAGATATGTGGGCTAAGTTTGATCGTTCTATTGGACATCACTTTAACTTATCAATTGACTTAAACGCTTGTACAGGTTGTGGAGCATGTGTAATTGCATGTCACGCCGAAAACAATGTGCCAGTAGTTGGTAAAACGGAAGTAAGAAGAAGTAGAGATATGCACTGGTTGCGTATTGATAGATACTATTCGTCAGCAGATACCTTTAGCGGAGATGTTGAGAAGAAAGAGAATATGAGTGGATTGTTTGGTGAAAAAGGTTCGCTAGGAGGTTTCTTAGAAATGGAAAGTCCTGCAACAAATCCTCAAGTAGCTTTCCAACCTGTAATGTGTCAGCACTGTAATCACGCACCATGTGAAACAGTTTGTCCTGTTGCAGCAACATCACACGGACGTCAAGGTCAAAACCATATGGCATATAACCGTTGTGTAGGAACACGTTACTGTGCAAACAACTGTCCATATAAAGTACGTCGATTCAACTGGTTCTTATACAATAAGAATGATGAATTTGATTATCACATGAACGATGACTTAGGTCGTATGGTATTAAATCCAGATGTAGTTGTACGTTCAAGAGGTGTGATGGAAAAATGTTCTATGTGTATCCAAATGACACAAAAAACAATCTTAGATGCGAAACGTGAAGGACGTCAAATCAAAGATGGTGAATTCCAAACAGCGTGTTCTGCAGCATGTAGTTCAGGTGCAATGGTATTTGGAGACCTTAACGACAAGCATGGTAAAGTTGCTGAGTTGCACGAAGATGATCGTATGTATCACCTATTAGAGCACGTAGGAACAAAACCAAATGTACAGTATCACGTAAAGGTGAGAAACACAAAAGAAGCATAAAAAATAATTAATAAGAAACAATTATAAACTGATTATGGCGTCGCATTACGAAGCACCTATAAGAAAACCCTTAGTAACTGGAGATAAATCATATCATGATGTAACTCTTGATATTGTAGCTCCGGTAGAAGGGAAAGCAAATAAGCAATGGTGGATAGTATTCTCAATTGCTTTGGTAGCATTCCTTTGGGGAATTGGATGTATCATTTATACAATATCTACCGGAATTGGAGTTTGGGGTCTTAACAAAACCGTTGGTTGGGCTTGGGATATTACAAACTTCGTATGGTGGGTTGGTATTGGTCACGCAGGAACACTGATTTCTGCCGTACTATTACTATTCCGTCAAAAATGGAGAATGGCAATTAACCGTTCTGCGGAAGCAATGACTATCTTCTCGGTAGTGCAAGCAGGATTATTCCCAATTATTCACATGGGACGTCCTTGGTTAGCATTCTGGGTATTGCCAATTCCAAACCAATTCGGATCACTTTGGGTAAACTTTAACTCACCCTTACTTTGGGATGTATTCGCGATCTCTACGTATTTATCTGTATCATTAGTATTCTGGTGGACAGGTTTACTTCCAGATTTCGCAATGATTAGAGATAGAGCTGTAAAGCCTTTCCAAAAGAAAATATACAGTATTGTAAGTTTTGGATGGAGTGGACGAGCAAAAGATTGGCAACGTTTTGAAGAAGTATCTTTGGTACTTGCAGGTTTAGCAACACCACTTGTACTTTCTGTACATACCATTGTATCGTTTGACTTCGCAACGTCAGTAATACCAGGATGGCATACCACAATCTTCCCGCCATACTTTGTGGCAGGAGCGATTTTCTCAGGATTTGCCATGGTAAACACCTTATTGATCATTATGAGAAAAGTATGTAATATGGAAGACTATATTACATTACAACACATCGAATTGATGAACATTGTAATTATGATTACTGGTTCTATCGTAGGATGTGCATATATCACAGAGTTATTCATTGCATGGTATTCAGGAGTAGAATATGAGCAATATGCATTCTTAAACAGAGCAACAGGACCTTACTGGTGGGCATATTGGGCAATGATGACGTGTAATGTATTCTCTCCACAATTTATGTGGTCTAAGAAATTAAGAACAAGTATTATGTTCTCTTTCATAATCTCTATTGTTGTAAACATTGGAATGTGGTTTGAGCGTTTCGTAATTATCGTAACATCATTACACAGAGATTATCTTCCATCATCTTGGACGATGTTCTCACCAACGTTTGTAGATATAGGAATATTTATTGGTACGATCGGTTTCTTCTTCGTATTGTTCTTGTTGTACTCTAGAACATTCCCTGTAATTGCACAGGCAGAAGTAAAATCAATCTTAAAATCATCAGGAGAAAAATATAAAAAACTAAGAGACGGTAACCATGAGTAGTAAAGTAATACAAGCAATGTATATTGATGATGATGTATTAATGGCAGCAGTCAAAAAAGTACGTCAAGAAAACCATCATATCGAGGAAGTGTTTACACCATTTCCTGTGCACGGACTAGACAAAGCTATGGGATTAGCGCCTACGCGCCTTGCCATTACAGCATTCATGTATGGATGTGTTGGATTGTCAGTTGCAATCACCATGATGTATTATATCATGATTAAAGATTGGCCGCAAAACATTGGTGGAAAACCAAGTTTTAGTTTCTTAGAAAACATGCCTGCATTTGTGCCAATTATGTTTGAAATGACCGTATTTTTCGCAGCGCATTTAATGGTAATCACTTTTTACTTAAGAAGTAGATTGTGGCCATTCAAAGAAGCTGAGAACCCAGATCCAAGAACTACAGACGATCACTTCTTAATGGAAGTATCTGTTCATGGAAATGAAGAAGAATTAAAAGCACTTTTATTAGAAACAGGTGCTACAGAAATTAAAGTTACAGAAAAGCACTAATAAGAATTATGAAGAGCCTTATAAAAATAGGAGTCGTTTTTGGAGCAGCATTGCTCATGACTTCATGCTTTGATAAATCACAGCCAAACTATCAGTACTTTCCTAACATGTATGAATCTATAGGATATGAAGCATATCAGGAAGTAAATGGTGTGCCTTATGGAGGATTTGAAACGAAAATGGAAGCGCAAATTCCTGCAGATGGTACTATAAAGAGAGGTTGGATGCCTTATGACTATGACAATACGAATGAAGGCTATGAAGCAGCGAAAGCAGAATTGCTAAATCCAATACCAACAACAGAAGAAAGTTTAGCAAAAGGAAAAGAGCTTTACGGAATTTATTGTGCAGTTTGTCATGGAAATAAAGGTGATGGACAAGGAACGTTAGCAAAGCGTGAAAAATTCTTAGGAATTCCTAAATATAATGACCCAGCGAGAGCCATTACAGAAGGAAGTATTTATCATGTAATTATGTATGGTAAAAACAACATGGGATCACACGCAAATCAATTAAATACAAAAGAACGCTGGCAAGTGGTACAGTATGTATTAAAATTGAAATCTGAATTAAAATAAGACCAATAACGATATAGAATTATATACAATGTATACGTTTTCAAATAGATTAAGACTTTTTGCAATTATTTCCTTTGTACTTGGAGCTATTATGGTAGGGTTAAGCTTTGCTAGTGTGCCAGGTTCAGTAGAAGATATGAAGGCAATGGAAGCAGATCACGGACATGGACATGGCGCAGGTCATGGAGATGCAAAACACGATGATGGTAAAACAGCACATCACGATGATCATAAAACAGAAGCTAAAGAACATCATGGCGATGCATCTCATGGAGAAGCACATGGAACTGAAGCTGGCGGTCATCACGATTCTGCAAAGCACGATGCGCACAAATTAGGTCAATTGCAAAATAAGCCTTGGGCAGCAGTATATGTAGCAGCCTTTTTCTTTATGATGATTGCTCTAGGAGTATTAGCATTCTACGCTATACAACGTGCAGCACAAGCAGGTTGGTCACCACTATTATTTAGAGTCATGGAAGGTATTGGAGCCTACATCATTCCAGGAACAATAATTATGATCATTCTAATTGTTTGTTCGGTAATGCATTGGAATCACTTATTCCATTGGATGGAACCAAGCTTACAAGATCCAAATAGTGTAAACTATGACAAGCTAACTGTTGGTAAAAGCGGTTGGTTAAATGGAACAGGATTTATCGTCAGAGCTATTATTTATAGTTCTATATGGATTGCATACAGTGTACTTTCAAGACGTTTTTCTTCTCGTCAAGATGAAGCAAGCGACAATAGCAACTTTAAAAAGAACTTCAGACTATCTGCGGTATTCTTAGTATTGTTCTTAATCTCAGAATCAATGATGTCTTGGGACTGGATTATGTCATTTGATCACCACTGGTTCAGCACATTATTTGGATGGTATGTATTTGCAAGTATGTTTGTATCTGGGATTACAGTAATCGCATTAATTACAATATACCTTAAATCAAAAGGATATCTAGAATATGTAAATGATAGTCATTTACACGATTTAGCAAAGTTTATGTTCGGTATTAGTATCTTCTGGACATACTTATGGTTCTCTCAATTCATGTTAATCTGGTACTCAAACATTCCAGAAGAAGTAACATACTTCATTACAAGAATTGATGATTATAACTTGCCATTCTTTGGAATGTTAGCATTAAACTTAATATTCCCATTATTAATCTTAATGAATAGTGATTTCAAGAGATTAAATTGGATTATTGTAATCGCTGGAATTATAATTCTATTCGGTCACTATATAGACGTGTTCAACATGGTAATGCCTGCAACGGTAGGACCAAACTGGTCACTTGGAATGGCAGAAATAGGAGCAGTCTTATTATTCTTAGGATTATTCATCTTTGTAGTATTTACAACACTGACAAAGAAACCATTATTGGCAAAACGAAATCCGTTTATTGAAGAAAGTAAACAATTTCATTATTAATTAATTTCAAAACAGTATAAAATAAGATGACTACTGGTTTACTAACATTTATAGTACTTATCCTAATTGCAATCGCAATTTGGCAGCTGACGAAGATATTTGATTTATCACAAGCGAAAGCAGATAATACTCAAGTAGCGAATGACAAGGATAATAATATCAATGGATACCTCATGATGGGATTCTTGATGTTCATATATGTAATCACAATAATCTCCTTCTGGAAATGGGGAGATCTGCCATTAATTGGAAATTCAGCATCAGAACACGGAACAAGTGTCGATACCTTGATGGTTATATCAATGGTGTTGATCTTCTTTGTACAAACGGTGACACAAGCTTTATTACACTACTTTGCATTCAAATACAGAGGTAAAAAAGGAAGAAAAGCATTGTACTATGCAGATAATGACAAATTGGAATTTATTTGGACAATCATTCCAGTAATTACATTAGCAGGTTTAATTCTTTACGGATTATTTACTTGGAATGAAATTATGGATGTGAACATGGATGATGATCCAATCGTAGTTGAATTATATGCACAACAGTTTAACTGGAAAGCTCGATATGCTGGAGAAGACAATGTTCTTGGAAAAGCAAATGTTCGTTTAATCGATTTAGGCGATAATCCAAATATCTTAGGATTAGACAGAGAAGATAAGTATGCACAAGATGATGTTATTACACAAGAACTTCGCTTGCCTGTTGGACGAAAAGTAGTTTTCAAAATGCGTTCACAAGACGTATTGCACTCTGCATATATGCCACACTTTAGAATGCAGATGAACTGTGTTCCTGGTCAAACTACAGAGTTTGCAATGACACCAACGAAAACGACTGCTGAAATGCGTGAAACACCTAAAATTGTCAATAAGGTGAGTCGTATCAATTCGATCAGAGCAGCAAAAAGTAAAGAGCTTGCAGCTAAAGGTGAAGAGGCTTTAGAACCTTATGAGTTCGATTTTCTTTTATTATGTAATAAAATCTGTGGTGAATCTCACTACAACATGCAAATGAAAGTAATTGTAGAAAGCCAAGAAGACTTCGATAAGTGGATTGCAGCACAAGAAACTTTCGGAAAAAAGAAATAAAATAAAAAATAATTAAAGATATAATAGATAGATATGTCAGCAGAAGCATTACACGCAAAAGATCACGGACACGATCACGGACATGATCACGGACATCATCATAAAGAGACATTCATCACTAAATATATATTTAGTCAAGATCATAAAATGATTGCCAAGCAGTACCTAATTACGGGTACTATCATGGGAGTTATTGGAGTCATGATGTCTATATTCTTCCGTATGCAAATTGCATGGCCAAAAGAATCATTTACAATCTTTGAAATATTCTTAGGAAACTGGGCACCAGATGGAGTATTAAGTGCTGATAAATACTTAGCATTAGTTACCATTCACGGTACCATCATGGTATTCTTTGTATTGACAGCCGGACTGAGTGGTACGTTTAGTAACTTACTAATTCCGTTGCAAATTGGAGCTCGTGATATGGCTTCAGGATTCTTAAACATGGTATCATACTGGTTATTCTTTATCTCAAGTGTAATCATGGTATTATCTTTATTTGTTGAAGGTGGAGCAGCATCAGCAGGTTGGACAATTTATCCTCCTTTAAGTGCGTTACCAGAAGCAATTCCAGGATCAGGTTTAGGAATGACATTATGGTTGGTATCGATGGCAATTTTCATTGCATCATCTTTACTAGGATCATTAAACTATATCGTTACGGTAATCAACCTTAGAACAAAAGGGATGTCAATGACAAGATTACCATTAACAATCTGGGCTTTCTTTGTAACAGCTATCATTGGTGTTGTATCGTTCCCAGTATTATTATCTGCAGCATTGTTATTAATATTCGATAGAAGTTTTGGAACCTCGTTCTATCTATCCGATATATTCATACAAGGAGAAGTATTACATTATCAAGGTGGATCACCCGTATTATTTGAACACTTATTCTGGTTCTTAGGGCATCCTGAAGTATATATTGTATTACTTCCGGCATTAGGTATTACCTCCGAAATTATAGCCACCAACTCGCGGAAACCGATTTTCGGATATCGAGCCATGGTCGCCTCAATTCTAGCAATTGCATTCTTATCGACAATTGTATGGGGTCACCACATGTTTATCTCAGGAATGAATCCATTCTTAGGATCAGTATTTACATTCACAACATTATTAATTGCCATACCGTCCGCGGTAAAAGCATTTAACTATATCACCACACTCTGGAAAGGAAACCTGCAGCTAAACCCTGCAATGTTATTCTCTATCGGATTAGTATCTACATTCATCACTGGTGGATTAACAGGTATTATTTTAGGTGATAGTACATTAGATATCAACGTTCACGATACGTACTTTGTAGTAGCACACTTCCACTTAGTAATGGGTATCTCAGCATTATACGGAATGTTTGCAGGAATTTATCACTGGTTTCCACGTATGTTTGGAAGAATGATGAACAAAAACTTAGGGTATATTCACTTCTGGGTAACTGCTGTCTGTGCGTACGGAGTATTCTTCCCAATGCACTTTATTGGAATGGCAGGATTACCAAGACGTTACTATACAAACTCAGAATTCCCATTATTCGATGATTTAGCAGATGTGAATGTAGTTATTACAATGTTTGCAATCATTGGAGGAATTTTCCAATTGGTGTTCTTGTACAACTTCTTTAGTAGTATGTTCTACGGTAAGAAAGCGCCACAAAACCCATGGAAATCAAATACTTTAGAGTGGACAGCGCCTGTTGAGCACATGCACGGAAACTGGCCAGGAGAAATTCCTCATGTACACCGTTGGGCTTACGATTATAGTAAACCAGGACATGATGATGACTTTGTTCCTCAAAATGTACCAATGAAAGAAGGTGAAGAAGAATTGCACCACTAAAATTTTTGTGAAAACGAAAATCTCATGAAACATAAAATTCATACACTGAATTTATAAATAATAAAAAGCCTTTCTACATAGAAAGGCTTTTCTTTTTTATCTTTGTTTTAATGAATGATAACTTAGACCCTACAAATCAGAACTATTCATCCGAAGAATTAGATGTTGAAAAAGCATTACGCCCACTATCCTTTGATGACTTTACTGGACAAGACCAAGTGCTAGAAAACCTGCAAGTATTTGTGCAGGCAGCTAATCTTCGTGATGATGCATTAGATCATACCTTATTTCATGGTCCTCCAGGATTAGGAAAAACAACCTTGGCGCATATATTGGCAAATGAACTTGGAGCCAGCATCAAGGTAACTTCAGGACCTGTGTTGGACAAACCAGGCGACCTAGCAGGATTGTTAACCAATCTTGATGAGCGTGATGTATTGTTTATTGATGAAATACACCGATTGAGTCCCATTGTAGAAGAATATTTGTATTCGGCAATGGAGGACTATAAGATTGATATTATGATTGAATCTGGTCCGAATGCCAGAACCGTTCAAATCAATCTAAATCCTTTTACACTCGTTGGAGCAACTACACGCTCAGGTTTATTAACAGCGCCAATGCGAGCGCGATTTGGAATTGCAAGCCGATTGCAGTACTATTCAACAGAATTGTTGTCTACCATCGTACAACGTAGTGCGCAAATATTAAATGTTCCTATTAGTATGGAAGCAGCTATAGAAATTGCAGGAAGAAGTCGTGGAACACCTCGTATCGCCAACGCATTACTGCGTAGAGTGCGTGATTTTGCTCAAATCAAAGGAAATGGTAGTATTGATATAGAAATAGCGCGTTTCAGTCTAAAAGCGCTAAATGTAGATGCTTATGGTTTGGATGAAATGGACAATAGAATTCTGTCAACGATTATAGATAAATTTAAAGGTGGTCCTGTTGGAATTACAACCTTAGCTACGGCAGTTTCTGAAAGTGGTGAAACCATTGAAGAAGTATATGAACCATTTCTCATTCAACAAGGATTCATTATCCGAACACCTAGAGGAAGGGAAGTCACGGAACTTGCTTACAAACATCTCGGAAGAGTCAAAGGAGGTATTCAAGGAGGATTGTTTTGAAACGATAAATTATGAATGTTGAATTTTAAATGTAAAAGTGTTTTAGAACAGCGAATAACGAATTAACAAACAGACAAATTAGCCAATACCAAGCATGTCATACAAATACCCAAATAAGATTCCGTTTTTCAAATTGTTTCTGAAATCATCTTCAATTACCAGAAATCCTATTCCGTTTCATAGAGATGGTTTTCAAAAACATGGGGATTCATTTGCAATTGCTCCGCCATTCTCAAAAAAAGTGATGTTAACGCGCGATGCTGAAATCACAAAACATCTGTTGCGAAAAAATCATCGGAATTATAACAAATCTAAAATTCAAACAAAATTCTTATCAAAGTACGTAGGGAAAGGTTTGTTGACGTCTAGTGGTGATTATTGGTTAAAACAACGACGACTCATTCAGCCAGCATTCCATAGAGAAAAGCTGCAAAAATTAGTCGCAATCATGGAAAGCACGATTGAAAAACAAATCGAAAACATTCCAGAAAATAAAAGCATTGATTCCTATCCAATCATGAACGAATTGGCGTTTCATGTGGTTGCAAAATCTTTATTTAATTACTCTTCAGACGATGATACCATGCATCAGCTGCAGAAAATTATAGAAACTTTGCAGGAATTTATCATTCGTGAAATTCGACAACCACATAAAAAATGGTGGTATGAAGTAAGCGGTTTGGTAAAAAAACATTTAAAACTAGTAGAAAAAAGTCGCGAAATTATCAACAAAGTCATCGATGAACGCCGCGTATCTGATGCAACACATGATGATTTATTAGACATGTTGCTCAAAGCAAAATATGAAGATGATGGTACTTCTATGACCAATGAACAATTGATTGACGAAATCTTAATCTTCTTTGTGGCAGGACATGAAACTACTGCAAATGCGCTGACATTTACATTTCATCTCATTGCTAAAAATCCAGAAGTCTATCAAAAAGTATTAAAAGAAATTGATGCTATAGATGATGGCTTACCGCCGATGGAAAAAATTGCAAAACTCAACTATGTAAAAAACTGCGTAGAAGAATCAATGCGATTGTATCCGCCAGCGTGGATTACGGATAGAGTTGCCATTGAAGACGATTCGTTTGCAGATTATGCTATTGAAAAAGGAACCATGATCGGAATTTCTTTTTACGAACTTCATAGAAATGAAAAATACTGGAAAAATCCGAACGATTTTGTGCCAGAGCGTTTCTCTGACGAACATCGAAAAGAAACCGCAGGATTTTATTTTCCGTTTGGTGCAGGACCAAGAATGTGTATCGGAAATGGTTTTGCACTCTATGAAATGATGTTGTCGGTGTATGCAATGCTGAAAAAATATCACATAGAAACCGATCAAGAAAAAGTGGAAGTGTCGCCACTCATTACACTAAAACCAATCAATCTTACGCTAAAATTTACAAAAAGAACTACTTGAATTCAACACAAAAACATACAGAACTCATCAAAGCTGAGGCAAAACGCTTGGGTTTTCTGTCCTGTGGAATTTCAAAAGCAGCATTCTTAGAAGAAGAAGCGCCACGATTAGAGGCTTGGCTCAACAAAAACATGCATGGCGAAATGCAATACATGGAAAATCATTTTGACAAGCGACTCGATCCAACGAAATTAGTAGAAGATTCAAAATCGGTAGTGTCTTTACTCTTAAATTACTATCCATCAGAAATACAAAAAGATTTAGCAGCGCCAAAAATTTCCAAATATGCTTATGGAACGGATTATCATTTTGTCATAAAAGATAAATTAAAACACTTGCTAAATTTCATTCAAGAGGAAATCGGAGAAGTCTCAGGAAGAGCATTTGTCGATTCTGCACCTGTATTAGACAAAGCTTGGGCGGCAAAAAGTGGTTTGGGTTGGATTGGAAAACACAGCAATTTACTCACACAAAAAGTAGGTTCGTTTTATTTTATTGCGGAATTAATCATCGACTTGGAGTTAGAATACGATTCGCCAGTTACTGATCATTGCGGAAGTTGTACGGCGTGTATTGATGCCTGTCCGACACAAGCTATTGTAGATCCGTATGTAGTAGATGGAAGCAAATGTATCTCGTACTTTACCATTGAATTAAAAAATGAAATTCCGACGCATGTACAAGGGCAATTTGACGATTGGATGTTTGGTTGCGATGTTTGTCAAGATGTATGTCCTTGGAATCGTTTCTCAAAGCCACACAATGAACCGTTGTTCAATCCGCATCCAGAATTGCTTTCTATGTCTAAAAAAGAATGGGAAGAAATTACGCAAGAAGTTTTTAGTGAAATCTTTCGGAAATCTGCTGTAAAGCGAACAAAATACACAGGGTTAATGCGTAATATTAAGTTTTTAAAAACAGAGAAGAAGTAAAATCCTATGAAATTTGCTAGTCGAGACTTTAGAGAGGGACAAGAAAAACGTTTGAAAGAGAAGGTTTTTAATATAAAAATGAATCCTAGGGAATGGATGGCTAGATTTGGACACAATATTCTAGCTGGAGACATGAGGATGTATAAATATCAAGATCAGGAATTTGAAACTTGGATTCACAAAGCATTTGAAGCGTTAGCGAATGAAGGAATTGAAAACTTATGGGAAGAGTTTTTAACAGAAGAAGAGATTGAAAAGGTTAGAGAAATGTATGAAAACCCATAAATAAAAGACTAATTAATAAGATAGAAGCAACGATTCTGCATTTTTAGCATCTAATAAAGAAAAGGCTATTCAGTACAGTCAATAATATATTTGTCTTATGTACTGCGAAGAATTTTAACAAGGTTCGTTTTTCATTAGCGAATTTCTTATGTTTGGTAAAAATATCGGCACGTATTTTTTTAATCTAATAAGAGAAATCTAAAAATGATCTATTCTCCACGAAAAAATCCCCTAATACTGCTGTCAATATTGATGCTGCTTATATTTTCATGTACAAAGCTAGATTCAAAACGAAGCTTTTCTGAAAAAATAGCGGAAGTCAAAAGACTAAGAGCGCTTGAGCGGAATATAGAAGCTAGTGATTCTACATTGATTTATATTGAGCAAATTCAAAAAATTATTGATAGCGATAAAAACCTGCCAGATTCATTATACATTGAAAACGTTTTTAGAAAAGGTGTGTATCATTATAAAAAGCAAGCATTAGATTCTGCTTCATACTATTATCATAAAACGGTTGATTTAGTGAAAGGACCAAATACTAGAGACCGAAATCTAATTTATTTCTGGAATACGTGGATACTTGATCGAAGCCAAGATAGATTGGCAAATGTAATTGATGTGGCAAAAAAATTCGTAAAGATTTCGGATGAAAAAAAACATGCGTATGGTTTGACAATAGCCTATAATTTCTTGGAAGTTTCGTATTTCGTTTTAGGTAATTATGAGCAAGCTTGGTATTACAATAAGAAAGGATTGGAAGCTGCAAAAGCAAGTAATAATATGGATATGTACGTTGTTGCGGGAAATTCAAAAGCAAGAATGTTGTATAATCATTTCAATAAAAAGCAAGAAGCTTTTGCATTTCTGGATAGTCTGCAAGTTGTGAAAACAACAAAAAAAGATACGCGAAGGCAGTATCTGCGTCAATATGGAACACTCAGTTTTGCAGATAAAAACTATAAAAAAGCAATTAAATATTATGATAGTGTCATTGCGCTTACAAAAGAAATAGAGAGTGGAAAGAATTATAACTTATTAGAAGGCTATAATAACTTGGCAGAATCATATATAGAGTTGAAAGAATATGAATTAGCCGAGCGTTATTTAGATACTGTAAGTACTATTATTGATGAAAATTCTTTTACGGAATATGTTTCGTTTTATAATGAATTGCGTTTTCGGGTAAATTATGGCAAAGGAAATAGTGAAGAAAGCTTGCTTGAAGAATACAAAGCGCTCATTGATCGTCAAAATAAATTACATGAAGAAAAAATTGATGAAGAACTAGAATCATTAAAAAGAGCTAATGAACAAGAAAAAATAACAACGGCTGAAAAAAATGCATCTGAACAACGAAATATTATATTTATTTCATTATCTGTTCTTTTAGGTTTATTAGTAATCATTGTATATTTATTTTACAGACAAAGACGTCTCAAATTCCAAAAACAAGACTTGCAAATGCAACAACGTTTATTGCGCTCTCAAATGAATCCGCATTTTACGTTCAATATCTTATCGGTAATTCAACATCAAGTCAAAGAAAATCAAGAAAAAGCGGTAAACTATTTGCTGAAATTTTCAAGATTGTTACGATTGATTTTAGAGAATTCGTTACACAATTATGTGCAAATAGAGGATGAATTAGAATCTTTACGTAAATACTTAGAACTGCAATTGATACGCTTTCCTAAAAAGTTTGACTATACCATTACACTAGAAAATTTTGAAGAAGATGAATTCCTATTTATCCCGCCAATGCTCATGCAACCGTTCATAGAAAATAGTATAGAACATGGTTTCTTAGGAATAGATTACAAAGGGAATATAGATATAAAGCTACGATTGGAAGATAAATTTATAGCCTGTACCATAGAAGACAATGGTATTGGTATAAAAGAAACGAACAATACCTATAAAAAATCGGTTTCCACAAAATTAATTTCAAAATTTATCAATAAAACAACTA
This sequence comes from uncultured Kordia sp., assembly GCF_947489565.1. Classification (GTDB taxonomy): domain Bacteria; phylum Bacteroidota; class Bacteroidia; order Flavobacteriales; family Flavobacteriaceae; genus Kordia. The sequence goes on from NZ_CANLEA010000001.1 coordinate 542,638, forward strand.
AGAGTAACGTTCAGATACAAAATAAAACCAATACCGATGCATCCAATTCAGGAGTTTTGGTAAAGTTTCTAATTCCTTATAAATTTTCACAAGATGATTAAAGCCATATTAGTCGATGACGAATCTTACATTAGAGATAATGTTCGTCAAAAAATACAACAATATTTCAGTGAGGATATTGCAATTATTGGAGAAGCAGAAAGTGTGGAGCAAGCGGTAACGTTGATCAAAGAAAAAAGTCCAGATTTACTCTTTTTGGATATTCAACTCACGGACGGAACTAGTTTTGATATCCTAGATCAAATAGAAGCCAACAATTTGGATATTATCTTCATTACAGGTTTTGATAAACATGCTATAAAAGCGATTAAAGTAGGCGCGTTAGATTATATGTTGAAGCCTATTGATGATGCTGAGTTTAAAGAAGCTGTTGAAAAGGCCATTGAAAGTTCTAAAAAGGAAAATGATATGGAGAAATTAATAGAGATTTCTAGTGAATACTTTAAAGGTGTGCAAAAAAAGCGAATTGTCCTCAAAACCATGGAGAATGTATATGTCATCTATGAAGATGATATTCTGTATTGCAGATCAGAAGGAAACTATACAACATTCTACACCTTACAATCTGAAAAAATATTAGTCTCTAAACCAATCAAAAAAGTGATAGAAATTCTTTCAGAAGATGTATTTATCCGTTGTCATCAATCATACATCGTCAATAAAAAACATGTCTTACGATACAATCGACAAGGTGTACTCATTGTAAATCACGAAATAAAAGTGCCTGTGTCTAGTAGACGTAAAGATTATGTCATCGAAAAAATATTCGATCAAACGAATATGAAATAATAAACTACGTATTTGAATAAGAATAAAGCGAATCTGAAACTTCCCTAGTAAAAGATATTTAGCTTCTTAAATTTGATATAAAAAACAAAAAAACATGAAAAATTCACTAAAACTAATTGCATTAGTATTCATTTTTAGTTTTTCTTCTTGTGGTACAGAAGAATTAACGGAAACAAACACAGAAACACAATCCAGTATTGCTAAATCACTCACTGAGATAGAAGATATACGCTTGCATAACCTAATGGAATGGACCGGATATTTAGCTTCGCAAGTAGGTTTGAATAGCAATTTGGGACGAACTCAACTTCTCAATGCATACAACGCTGGTTCTGGAAGTGTGTCATTATCAGATTTGCTTGAAGTTTCAGATCAATCTTTTAAAAAAGCTTTAAAAATTGAATTTTATAGATATATTCTTACTCCTTCTTGTGTAAGTGATGGGCGTCCAAAAGATCACCCTACACCACCAGAATTACCAGGGCATCCAAACTATCAACATGGATCTTGGATTTTTGAATACGGAGATCCAAATGCAACAGAAGAAGAAATTAATGAAGAAAGATTTGAGCAATACTTAGGACTTATTTTAGAAGAAAACTGCTTAGAAATTTACTTCCCTAATGGATTCAGTATGCCAATAAGAAATATCAAATCTTCTGCGCATCCTTTAGTAGATCAAAATTTTAATAATGAAGCGTATAAGCATGTCGCTGAATGTAATATTAGTGAAACAAATGTTACTAGTGGAACAGTAGGGAATATTATCATTGTAAGACCAAGCAGAAGTTTTCGCGATACCAACTGTACGTATACTCAATTTGATTTTGACTTTACAGATTTCTTAAATTAACGCTAATAAAATATTAATTAACAACCTCCTGATACATTTCAGGAGGTTTTTTTATGAGTGATTTTTAAAACGAAACGAATATGAAATAAAGTAATGCGCTTTTGTATTCTGTATTGTGAAAGCTTCTAAATAGTTTGATTTTTAACAAATTAACTGTTAAAAAACACATTATGAAAAAATTAGTAGTAGTAGCAATCTTTATGCTGTCAACAGTCGCAACCTTTGCGCAATGGAACGGAAGTGCAACGGTAGATGGAACTATTTACAGAAACGGAAATGTAGGTATCGGAACATCATTAGCCAATAAAATGTTGACGATACATCCGCCAAGTGATTTTAGCGGACATTTTTTAGCCATGGGGAAATTGGTAAATTCTAAAAAAGGAACTAGACTCTTTAATTTTGGATCGTCTAATTCAAGTGATCCTTCATCAGGTTTTTCTTTTTACAACATGAACAATCAATTGAGCTTAGATTATTTATCTAAATCAGATAGAACGTACTTAACTCTAAATGATTATAATGGGAATAATATCTTCAAAACCTCTGTAAGTACTATTGGATTCGCATACATTCATTTGCCAAAATTAGATTCGCGTGTAGTCATCGGAGATTATGCAAGCTATTTGGAAAATGAAAATCACAAATTAATTGTAAAACAAGGAAGTGCAAAAATTGAAGGAAACATTCTAACAGACGCAAATGTTGGTATTGGGACAAACTCATTCACAGATGGTTCTGATACGTATCGTTTATCTGTGGATGGAAAAGTGCGAGCAACAGCCGTAAAAGTATATACAGACTGGGCTGATTATGTTTTTGAGTCAGATTACAACTTGCCAACACTTAAAGAAGTAGAAGCATATATTGCTAAAAACGGTCATTTAAAAGACATTCCAAGCGCCAAAGAAGTAGAAGAAAACGGAATTGACGTTGGAGAAATGAACAAGTTGCTACTGCAAAAAATAGAAGAGTTGACTTTATATGTGATAGCGTTGAAAAAAGAGGTAGAAGAACTTAAAAAGTAAGATTATGAATGTAAATAAAATAATATTTACCTTTTTTATTTTATTCTCTTTTGGTGTATTAAAATCAAGTGCGCAAACATACGAATACTATGTAAAAGAAGCTAAGGTTGGTAGTATAACTGATAATCTTTACAGAGATACGGATAACACGCTTAAATATAAAGGGAACGATAAAAAAATAAAAGAATTTTTTGAGACTTATAGTATTTACAAATTTGAAACAGCATTTCCAAGTGCTCCAAAAGATTGGACTAAGGTTGTAGATGTTATAACACTTACATCAGATTCTAATAAAATTGAAGAAGGAATACGTAAATCTGTAGGCAATGCTTTGTTGCTATTAGAGTTTAGGGGCGAAGTAAAAAAAGATGAAAATGTACTGTGTTACTACCCAAATGATTATGGTGTTACAGGAGGTGCTAATACTGGGCTGCCTGTAGATGTTTCATATTATGACTATACAGAAGTTCCGGATGCATGGGATATTACTACAGGTGATCCAAATGTTATTATTGGTATTTCTGATGGAGATGTGCATGAGAACGATGTGGAATTTGCAGGTAAAACAGTAGATTTAACTCCAAATAATAATACATCTAGTAGTCATGGTAATGGTGTTGCTGCAATCGCAGCAGCTCAAGGAGATAACGGAGCAGGAACTGTAGGTGTAGGGTATGATTGTAGTATGGTAACTATTTACTTTGAAAGTAGTGGTACTTTAGGATATGAAAATTTAATACAGCTACATCAACAAGGAGCTAGAGTTATTAACTGTAGCTGGGCCGGACCAGAAACAGGTTATAGTGCATATCATCAATATATTATCAATCAAATTACCGCAGCAGGTACGGTTATTGTTGGTGCTTCCGGAAACTATGATCAAGAAAATAATAATTATAACATACGTTATCCAGCAGCGTATGATAATGTTATTTCTGTGGGAGGTGTTGGTTATATTAATGATTTTGATTGTAGTAATGTGTATACAACAGCCGCAGGGAATCCTGCAATGTCTAATGTCAAAGATGTTGTTGGTTTGTCTTTAGGTTTTTCAAATAATACTGCAGACTGTAGTGAGCCTCTAGAAAATCAAGCTTTTATATACGAGGTATCTACAGGTGTTTTAAATGAAAAAGTAGATCTTGTTGCCCCAGCTGGAAATATTTTTAGATATGGAAGGTACTTAGAAACAGGTAATTTAGAATATTCACAATTTAATGGTGTTCGTACTTCGTCATCGGCGCCACAGGTAACAGGTGCGGTAGGACTTATGTATTCTTTAAATGAATGCTTATCTTTTGGGGAAATAGAATCTATTTTAAAAATAACATCAAAATATATAGGAGATGTTGGTCCTAATGCGGCTTATGAAAATAAGTATGGATCTGGTACACTCAATACAGGAAAAGCAGTCAAGCTAACACATAACTTAATGACTCCATTGTCAAATGCTTATCTTGAAAATCAAAAATTTAACCGATGGGATTTTGTGTTTGAAGGCGTATCTAGGAATATCATCATGAGGAATCAAGAATTTACAGGATCATCCAGAGTGCATGTCACTGGAAAAAATGCAATCAAACTAGAACCAGGAACACTATTAGAACCTAATGCCAATGGTGAAGCCGAATTTGTAATTGATCCAAATCTTAACTTAACAGATCATTGTATTACGCCAACTATAATGCCGAGTCCAAGAGCTAGCAACAAACAAACGGAAGAACAAGCGCTTTATCAAATGCTGCCAACATTAGTTGAGAACGAAATCAAACTAGAAAATAAAATTTCTAAAAAACCACTCATCTCTAAAATTTCTATTCATAATCTTTTTGGACGAAAAGTATTTAATAAAGACAATATAGGTACTTCAGATATTACATTGCAGGTGTCGCAATTAGTCCCAGGAATATACATCCTAAAAGGATATTGCAAAACAGGAGAAGAAATCTTTACTTCAAAATTTGTAAAACAATAATTACTACTGTAATTAAACCAATAATAGTATTAAAAAGCCTTATGAAACATTTCATAAGGCTTTTTTTATTTGAATATAAAACGAATATGAAATTGATCAATACGTATTTGTATTCTGTATTGTGAGAGTAGACAAATAATAGGATTTTTATATAAATAATAATTTAAAAAATACACTATGAAAAAAAGAAATTTAAAATTGAATTTAGGAAAAAAGAGTATTTCAAGTTTTACATCTAATGAAGTAACTGGTGGAGGAAGAACTACAAGAGCATGTACTGTAATTGGTTGTTCTCAAGGTTGTGATGCTGGTGATACTGTTCAAACACTAAATAACGCTTCTGTTTGTATATGTAGGTAATTCAGGTGCTATTCTGCAAATTAAAAATTTCAAACTATCAAATAAATTAACGGGGGAAAGATTAATTTAGGGTAGTTTGTATTATTAAAAGGTCATAGAAATTAACATACTATGACCTTTTTTCTTACTTTCCTTTCTCGCAAAAACGCTACATTTGCATTTCGTATCTAAAGAAAATATATGAGTAACACAGAACGCAAAAGGAGAGAAGCGCTAGTATATCATGCTAAACCAACGCCAGGAAAAATTAAAGTAGTTCCTACAAAAAGATATTCTACGCAACGTGATTTATCTTTAGCGTATTCCCCGGGAGTTGCAGAACCTTGTTTAGAAATAGAAAAGGACAAAAAAAATGTCTACAAATATACCACCAAAGGAAACCTAGTAGCGGTCATCTCTAACGGAACGGCGGTTTTAGGTTTAGGTGATATTGGTCCGGAAGCATCCAAACCAGTTATGGAAGGAAAAGGGTTGCTCTTTAAAATCTTTGCCGATATCGATGTTTTTGATATTGAAGTAGATACGAAAGATGTAGATCAATTCATTGAAACGGTAAAAAATATTGCACCAACTTTTGGAGGAATCAATCTCGAAGACATCAAAGCACCAGAAGCATTTGAAATAGAACGCAGACTGATAGAAGAACTCGATATTCCTGTCATGCACGATGATCAGCATGGAACGGCAATTATCTCTTCTGCAGCATTAATCAATGCCTTAGAATTGGCCGAAAAAAACATAGAAGAAGTGCGCTTTGTAGTATCAGGCGCAGGTTCAGCAGCCGTTTCTTGTATGAATTTATACATAGCACTTGGCGCAAAACTTGAAAACATTGCTATGTTTGATGTAGATGGTTTATTACATAAAAATCGAACAGATTTATCACCAATGCAAGCGCGTTTCAGAACGTCAAAACACTATGATTCACTTGCAGATGCAATGAAAGATGCAGATGTGTTTTTAGGACTTTCTGTCGGGAATATTGTGTCGCAAGATATGTTGCGCTCTATGGCAAACAATCCAATTGTATTTGCCATGGCAAATCCGACGCCAGAGATTTCTTATGAAGAAGCCATTACATCGCGTGATGATATTATTATGGCTACTGGTCGTTCAGATCATCCAAATCAAGTAAACAATGTACTTGGTTTTCCATTCATCTTCCGCGGTGCACTAGATGTACGCGCAACGAAGATCAATGAAGAAATGAAAATGGCAGCAGTAAAAGCTATTGCAGCATTGGCAAAAGAACCAGTTCCAGAGCAAGTAAATATTGCCTACGCAGAAACGAAACTGGCGTTTGGAAAAGAATACATCATTCCAAAACCATTTGACCCAAGACTCATTGCAAAAATTCCACCAGCCATTGCAAAAGCTGCGATGGAATCTGGAGTAGCAACCGAACCAATAGAAGATTGGGCGCGTTATGAAGATGAGCTTTTACACAGACTTGGAGCAGACAATAAAATCATACGATTATTACATAAAAGAGCACGTACGAATCCAAAACGTATTGTTTTTGCAGAATCCGATCACCTAGATGTACTCAAAGCGGCACAATATGTATACGATGAGCGCATTGCAATTCCAATTCTTTTAGGAAATGAAAAACTCATTCACGAACTCAGAGACGAATTAGAATTTGATGGCGATGTAGAAATCATTGATCCAAAAAGTGATGAACAAGCCGAAAGACGTGATAAATTTGCTGAAATTTATTGGGAATCCAGAAAACGTAAAGGCGTAACGTTCATTGATGCGCAAAAGAAAATGCGCGAGCGTAACTACTTTGCAGCTATGTTGGTGAATGATGGATATGCAGATGGACTCATCTCAGGATATTCTAGAAGTTATCCAACAGTCGTAAAACCAATGCTAGAACTTATAGGAACGGCAAAAGGTGTGCGAAAAGCAGCGACCACAAACTTAATGATTACTGAACGCGGACCAATATTCTTATCAGATACATCAATCAATATAGAACCGTCTGCGCGAGATTTGGCAAAAATTGCACAAATGACAGCATTAACGGTAAAAATGTTTGGACTAGAGCCAAATATTGCGATGTTATCGTACTCTAACTTTGGTTCTTCTGAACACGAAAATGCTAAAAAAGTAGGAGAAGCTGTTCAATACTTACACAGATATTATCCAGATATTAATGTAGATGGTGCAGTACAATCAGATTTTGCGTTGAACCGCGAAATGCTTTCAGAAAAATTTCCTTTCTCTAAACTAGCAGGGAAAGAAGTTAATACTTTAGTCTTTCCAAACTTAGATTCAGCAAACATTACCTACAAACTCATGAAGGAGTTAAACAAAGCTGATTCTATTGGGCCAATCATGTTAGGAATGCGAAAACCAGTGCACATTTTACAGCTTGGTGCAAGCGTTGATGAAATGATTAATATGGCAGCAGTAGCTGTGGTAGATGCGCAGGAAAAAGAAAAGTGGGAACAACGAAAAGGAGAATTATAATAAACAACTATACAAGATTAGTATATTAAAGGAGCGAATGGTTAAATTAATGTGAATAAATTTATTACATTTGGGACTTTAACTAGTAAATAATAGATGATTACTCATATACAAGGGAAGCTCGTAGAGAAAAATCCAACAGATGTAGTGATAGAATGTAATGGAGTCGGATACTTTATCAATATCTCGCTAACTACCTATACGCAACTTCCAAATCAAGAAAACATAAAACTGTACACGCATCTTCATGTTCGTGAAGACGCACATACACTTTATGGATTCTTTCAAAAAGCTGAGCGTGCTATATTTCGTTTGCTAATTTCAGTTTCTGGAATAGGAACAAGTACGGCGCGTACAATGTTATCTTCTTTGTCTTCCCAGCAAATATGTGAAGCAATTGGCTCTGGAGATGTAGCAACTGTTCAAAGTGTAAAAGGAATTGGAGCGAAGACTGCACAGCGCGTAATCATCGAATTAAAGGATAAAATCTTAAAATTATACGATCTTGACGAAGTTTCGATGTCTCAAAGCAATACAAACAAAGAAGAAACGTTATCTGCTTTGGAAGTATTAGGTTACACAAGAAAGCAATCTGAAAAAGTACTCGATAAAATAATTAAAGAAATGCCAAACGGAAGTGTAGAGGAATTGATCAAAATGGCATTAAAAAACTTATAATTACTTTGGAAAACATTACCAACCTAATAACAAAACACACCAGGAATACGCTTGTCGTATTTGCTTTGTTATTTAGCACCATACTAGCGGCGCAAGAACCGACAACGCAGCCGCAAGACTCAACAAAAACGGGTTATGCTATTGGAAAAATAAAACTAAAAAATCCAACGAGCATTGTCTCAAAATATACCTATGATCCAAAAATAGATAGATATATCTACACGGAAACGGTAAGTAATTATGACATCCGATACCCATTAATCTTAACACCAAAACAATATCGTGAGCTATTACTTAAAGAAAGCATGAAAGGCTACTTTAAGGAAAAAATTGACGCGATTTCAGGAAAAAAAGATGGTTCGGAAGATGCACAGAAAAACTTACTGCCTAAATTTTATATCAACTCAAGCTTCTTTGAAAGTATTTTTGGTGGAAATACAATTGAAGTAATTCCGCAAGGTTCGGTAGCCATTGACCTTGGAGTGCGTTTCCAAAAAAATGACAATCCAGCTTTATCGCCGAGAAACCGAAGCAACTTAAGTTTTGATTTTGATCAAAGAATTAGTTTAAGTTTACTAGGAAAAGTTGGGGAACGACTAAAAATTAATGCAAACTACGATACAGAATCTACATTTGACTTCCAAAATCAGATCAAATTAGAATACACACCAACAGAAGATGATATCTTACAAAAAATTGAAGTTGGTAACGTAAGTATGCCATTAAACAGTTCACTGATCACAGGAGCACAAAGTTTATTTGGTGTAAAAACAGAATTACAATTTGGAAAAACACGTATCACAGGAGTTTTCTCTGAACAACGTTCACAAACCAGATCTATTACAGCACAAGGTGGTGGAACTATAGAAGAATTCGCATTATTTGCTTTAGACTATGATGAAGATCGTCACTTCTTCTTATCACAATACTTTAGAGATCGATATAATATTGCACAAGCAAACTATCCGTTTCCAAACACACCAGTAGAAATTACACGTGTGGAAGTATGGGTAACAAACAGGTCTGCACAAACTCAAAATGTACGTAATATTGTAGGTTTACAAGATTTAGGGGAATCCAATCCAGATAAGATGAGGACAACCCAAGCAATTATATTCAATGGTGCTGCTCTTGATGCATTTCCAGACAATGAAAATAACAGGTACAACCCTGAAGCTATTGGTTCTGCGAATTCAGTTTTACTAGAGTCAATTCGTGATATTGCTACTATTCAACAAGGATTTGGAGCAGTTTCTACGAATGTGCAGCAAGGCTTTGATTATGTATACTTGGAAAATGCAAGAAAACTGAATGAGAATGAATATAAAATTGACACAAAATTAGGATACATCTCTTTAAATCAGCGTTTAAGTAATGATGAGGTGTTGGCTGTGGCATTTCAGTATACCGCAAACGGACAAGTATATCAAGTTGGTGAATTTGCTAATGGAGGAATTGATGCAACGCAAGTAACCGATACAGATGCAAATGGTAATGCAACTCAAATTCAAAATCAAAACTTAGTTGTAAAACTTCTAAAAAGTGCCATTACGGAAGTTGAAGATCCAATTTGGGACTTAATGATGAAAAACATCTACTCAACAGATGCATACCAATTAAGTCCAGAAGATTTCAGATTAAATATCTTATACACCGATCCTTCTCCTGTAAACTATATTACAGCCGCGGAAGGTGGACCTGCATTACCTGCAGATGTGGCAGATGAAATATTACTAAGAGTATTCAATTTAGACCGATTAGATATCTATCAAAATCCACAAGCAGGTGGAGATGGTTTCTTTGATTATTTACCCGGAATTACAGTCGATCAAGAGTTTGGACGCATTATATTTACCACGGTTGAACCATTTGGAGAATACTTATTCGAAAAATTAAGAAATGCAGCTTCGGAAGATTATAATGATCCCAACGACTACAACGCCAACCAATCACGCTATGTATACAGAGCCATGTATAAAGAGACGAAAGCAGGTGCGTTAGATGATGCTGAGTTGAATAAATTCCAATTAAAAGGACGTTACAAATCACAAGGTGGCGACGGAATTCCACTTGGAGCTTTCAATGTGCCAAGAGGTTCGGTAGTAGTAACTGCTGGTGGACGTGTATTACAAGAAGGAATCGATTATACCGTAAACTATCAATTAGGACGTGTACAAATTTTAGATGAAGCCTTAAAAGCATCAAACACACCAATCAATGTTTCTGTTGAAAACAACTCACTCTTTGGTCAGCAAAACAAACGATTCACAGGAATTAATGTTGAGCATCAATTCAGTAAAGATTTCTTAATTGGAGCTACCTTCTTAAACTTAAATGAACGACCAATAACGCAAAAGGCAAATTATGGTGCAGAGCCTGTAAATAACTCTATTTTCGGATTTAACGGAAACTATTCTACAGAAGTGCCATTCTTGACACGATTGGTGAATAAATTACCAAACATAGATACAGATGTTCCTTCAAATGTATCTGTTCGTGGAGAATTTGCATATTTATTACCAGGAAGTCCAAAAAATGCAGATTTCCAAGGAGAAGCTACAGCATATGTGGACGATTTTGAAGGTGCACAATCGACCATAGATATCAAATCTCCATTAGGATGGTTCTTAGCCAGTACACCTGGAACACCAGGAAATACATTAGGTGATAACTTAGGTGGTGAATTTGGAAACGATCAATTAGAATATGGATACAACAGAGCAAGATTAGCTTGGTATACCATTGATCCTATATTTTACGGAAACCAAGCGCCAGGCGGAATATCTCCTACAGATGTATCTACAAGTGAAACACGTAGGATTTTTGTAAACGAAATATTCCCGCAAACAGATATTGCTCGTGGACAAACTACGGTACAAACTACATTAGATTTAGCGTATTATCCAAACGAAAGAGGACCATATAATAACAATCCAAGTTTTGCTGGGCAACCAGAACAAAACAATTGGGCAGGAATTATGCGTCCTGTAACAACGACAAACTTTGAGCAAGCAAACGTAGAATACATCCAATTTTGGGTGTTAGATCCATATTATTCTGAAGGTAATAACTCAAGTACAGGTGGAGAACTTGTTTTGAATATTGGTAATATTTCTGAAGATGTTTTGAAAGATGGACGTAAGCAATATGAAAACGGACTTCCGGAAGCAGATGCTGTCAATCCTTTAGTAACTCAAACAGCTTGGGGACAAGTACCGCAAACACAATCTTTAGTATATGCATTTGATTCAGATGATGCTAACAGACAAGTACAAGATATTGGACTCGATGGTTTAAATGATACGGAAGAAGCTGCAAAATATACAAACTATGCAGGTGAAGCCGATCCAGCAGCAGATAACTATCAATACTTCTTAAATGCAAGTGGAGATGTTTTAGAACGTTACAAAAACTATAATGGAACACAAGGAAACTCACCAATTACGGTAACAGATACCAATAGAGGTTCAACGACAGTACCAGATGTAGAAGATATCAACCGAGATCAAACGATGAACACGATTGATAACTATTTTCAGTTTAGAGTTCCTATCAGACCAAACTTAGATGAAGCTACAGAAACGTATATTACAGATGTGCGTTTGGTAGATGGTATTGAAACACCAGATCCAGGAGTAACAACAACTGCGCGTTGGATTCAGTTCAAAATTCCAATTACAGATTTCTACAAGCAAGATGTTGACGACCGAATTTCTTTAGATGATTTAAGAGCCATTCGTTTTATTCGTATGTATATGACAGGATTTAACGAACGTACAGTATTGCGTTTTGGAACACTTGATTTAATTCGTGGAGACTGGAGGCGTTACAACTTATCATTACAAGATAATGGCGATGATCCACAAGATGGAGCTGACGCAAACACACAATTTGATGTAAACATTGTAAACATCGAAGAAAACTCAAACAAACAACCAATTGGATACGTAATTCCACCAGGAGTAGTACGTGAACAATTGAACAATAACAATACGGTAATTCGTCAAAATGAGCAATCACTCGGAATGGTTTTATGTGATTTAGAAGCCGGAGATTCGCGTGGTGTATTCAAGAATATTGACATTGATTTACGACAATACAAAAACTTAAAAATGTTTGTGCATGCTGAAACACTAGCAGGACAAACACAGCAGCTTGCGGATGAACAAGCCGTAGCATTTTTACGATTTGGTAATGACTTTACACAGAATTACTATCAAGTAGAAATTCCATTAAATGTAACATTGCCAGATGAATCTTCTCCAGAAGATGTTTGGAGAAATGAATTTGACATACCGTTAGCATTGTTAACGCGAATAAAAGCGCAAAATTTCACGAACACGAATAGTGCTAATGAAGTGAAATATTATGATGAGAATGCTCAAGAAATTTTAAACCAATTTGAACCGTATGGAACGGACGAACGTATGCGTATTGCCATTATTGGTAATCCGACAATCGGTCGAGTACGTTCACTAATGGTAGGTGTAAAAAACGCGACAGCTACAGGCTTAGATGCAACAGATACGCCTGTTGGTGGAATTCCAATTTGTGGTGAATTCTGGTTCAACGAATTGCGTTTAGCAGAATTAGAAAATCGTGGAGGTTGGGCAGCAGTTGGTTCGTTAGATGCAAACCTTGCAGACTTTGCTACAGTATCAGCAACAGGAAGAATTAGTACAGTTGGTTTTGGAAACATTGAGCAATCGCCAAACGATCGAAGCAGAGAAGAGGTAAAGCAATATGATGTTGTTACCAATATGAGTTTAGGACAATTATTACCTAAAAAATGGGGAATTAAAATTCCATTCAATTATAGTGTTGGTGAAGAAATTATCACGCCAGAATTTGATCCATTCTATCAAGATATTAGATTGGACGATGCCATTGACGTTGAAACAACTGACGAAGGAAAAGAAAGGGTTCGAAACCGAGCGATCAACTATACCAAGCGAAAAAGTATAAACTTTATTGGGGTTCGAAAAGAAAGAGGGCAAGATCAAAAAGCGCGTTTCTATGATGTGGAAAATCTTACGCTTTCATATTCTTATAACGAAACCAAACATCACGATTTTGAAATTCAATCATTACGTGATGAAAATGTACGTGCAGGATTAGATTATAACTTTAACTTTCAACCAAAATCCATTGAGCCTTTCAAAAAGAATGATTCTTTATTTACAGGAAGATATTGGAAATGGTTAAAAGATTTTAACTTCAATCCATTGCCAACGAGTATTTCATTAAACTCAAATATTACTAGAAGTTTTAACGATCAAATATACAGAGATCCAACGTTGGGAGAAGATAGTCAATTGCCTCGTTTGCAACAGCGTAACTTCTTATTTGATTGGTCGTATGCAATCAACTATAATTTGACAAACTCATTGCGATTTAATTTCACTGCTGCAAATAATAATATTGTCAATAATTATTTTGACGAAAGTGGAGAGGTGAATCCAGATTTGGGTATATGGGACGGATTCTGGGATATTGGTGATCCAAACACGCATACACAATCGTTACAGTTAACCTATGATTTACCGCTGAATAAAATTCCAACGTTTAGCTTCTTATCAGCTTCCTATAGTTATACAGGAGATTTTAACTGGCAACGTGGTTCGGATGTATTACAAGAAGTTTCAGGAGAACGTTTAAACACCATTCAAAATGCAAACACGCATAACTTGAATGCTACGTTAGACATGACAAAATTCTATAAATACATAGGTTTTGTGAGAAAACGTAAAGGAAACCGAAAAACAAATCTAAAAACTAGAAATGCGCGTTCGCCAGGAGTTCCAGGCGATAAAGCAGCAGATCAGAACAGCAAAACGTCTAAAAATGCGAGTGTTGGAACAAAAGTATTTAACACAATAGTAGATATTGTAGGAAGTGTAAAGCGTATCAATATTAGCTATTCAGAAAATAATGGTAAAGTATTGCCAGGATATACACCTTCTATTGGGTTTATAGGAACATTAAAACCATCTCTCGGATTTGTATTCGGTAGTCAAGCTGATGTTCGATATGAAGCAGCGCGACAAGGATATTTAACTGAATTTACAGGATTCAACCAACAATTCACGCAAGTGCACAACAAAAACTTGGACATTACGGCGATGGTTGAGCCAATGAGAGATTTAAAAATAGATGTAGTAGCCAATCGTAACTTCTCAGAAAACTTCTCAGAGCAGTTCAATGTTCAAAATGGTGAATACATTTCTTTATCACCAAATGGAGCTGGAAATACCTTTGGAAACTTCGGAATCTCTACCTTATTAATAAAAACAGCATTTAAGCAGAGTGATGAAAATCAATCGGCAACATTTGAAGAATTTGAAAATAACCGAGAAATCATAGCAAGACGTTTAGCCGTTGCAAATGGGCAACCATTAACAGATACAGATGGCGATGGTTTCCCTGATGGATTCGGAAAAACAAATCAAGCCGTATTATTACCAGCGTTCTTAGCAGCGTATTCAGGAAAAGATGCAAACGACATCAAGCTTGGAGCTTTTAGAGATGTGCCAATTCCAAACTGGACAATAAAGTATACAGGATTGATGCGATTAAAATGGTTTAAAAAGCGTTTCAAACGTTTCTCATTAACACATGGATATCGTTCAAGTTATACCATCAATTCGTTTAGAAACAACTTAGATTATGATGCGGCAAATCCATTTGGAACAACGAATGTAGATCAAGGAGGAAACTTCCACAATCAAAACATATTCTCTAACATTAACTTAGTAGAGCAGTTCAATCCATTACTAAGAATTGATATGGAAATGAAAAACTCTGTTAAAATATTAGCAGAAGTAAAGCGTGATCGTGCATTATCGTTAAGTTTTGATAACAATCTGCTTACGGAGGTTTCTGGAAATGAATACATCGTAGGATTAGGATATCGTTTCAAAGATGTGCGTATTGATACACGTATTGCAGGAAAGAAAACAACCTTAAAAGGAGACTTAAACTTAAAAGCTGACTTATCATTACGAGATAATATTACCATCATAAGAAGCCTTGATTTATTTAACAATCAAGTAACAGCAGGACAAACACTTTGGTCGCTTAAATTCACAGCAGATTATGCGCTAAGTAGAAATTTAACGGCACTGTTTTATTATGATCATACATTCTCTGAATTTGCAGTATCTACAGCATTTCCACAAACAACCATTCGATCAGGAATTACACTTCGATACAATTTTGGAAATTAACAATAACAGAGGTTGAAAACTTAAAGAGAAAAAAGTACATTTGCTCAAAATAACACTAAAATAGCACACAAAATGAACATACCAGCAGATTTAAAATATACAAAAGACCACGAGTGGATTAAAATTGAAGGGGAAATTGCCATTGTTGGAATTACTGACTTTGCACAAGGAGAACTAGGTGATATTGTATATGTTGATGTTGATACTTTAGATGAAGAAGTAGAGAAAGATGAAGTTTTTGGTACCGTAGAAGCTGTAAAAACAGTATCTGACTTATTCATGCCGCTTACTGGAGAAGTAATAGAACTTAATGAGAAGTTAGAAGACGATCCAGAATTAGTAAACAAAGATCCTTATGGAGAAGGTTGGATGATTAAAATTGCCATCAAAGACGCTTCTCAAATTGAGGATTTACTTGATATAGAAGGTTACAAAGAAGTTGTAGGTGCTTAAATATATCTTTTCTGTTGGCGCTATTGCTTGGACAATTGCAATTACAATTTTAAGTCTAATAACGCTAAAAGGCCCGCAGGTATTACATTTTTCTTATGCTGATAAACTCATGCATGGAATCATATATTTCCTGTTTACTATCGCTTGGTTTTTAGCTTTTTCTAGAGGAATCACCAATGATAAACTGCAAAAAAATGCACTGCTTATAAGCGCTCTTTTTGCTTTTGTGTATGGGATCATCATAGAAATTATGCAAGAAACATTGGTTGAAAACAGACAAGGAGATTGGCAAGATGCACTTGCAAACACAACAGGCATAATATTTGCAATATTCATCATAAAATGGTTTATTGCGAAAAATAGAAAGTTAAAAACGCAGAATTAATTGTTATTTCTGCTAATAAATAATTAAATTAGCAACCATTAAAACTCTATTATTATGGAAGCAAAGAAGAATCCAGATGTTGACTTAAGAAAAAATAGTCTATTTTATCTAGCCTTAGGTTTAGCATTAGTGACATTCCTTATCTGGCAAGGTATGGAGTGGACAGCTTACGATGAAGTCGTAAAAGAAGAAACAGTTGACCTAATTGAAAGTGATGAAGAAGAAATGATCATCACGGAACAATTAACACAACCACCGCCACCGCCACCGCCACCAGCTCCAGAGATTATTGAAGTTGTTGAAGATGAAGAGGAAGTGGAAGAAACAGTAATCGAATCTACAGAAACAACAGAAGACGAAGTAATCGAAGAAGTTGAAGACGTAGAAGTGGTAGAAGAAGAAGAAGTTATTGAAGATGTACCATTCTCAGTAATTGAAGATGCTCCTATCTTTCCTGGTTGTGAAAAATTTACAAGTAAGGCAAAAAGAAAAAAATGTATGTCTGAAAAAGTGCAAAAGCACGTTAATAAAAAATTCAACACAGAATTAGCATCTGACCTAGATTTAGAAGGTGTGCAAAAAATCTTTGTTGTATTTAAAATTGACAGACAAGGAAACATTACAGATGTACGTTCAAGAGCGCCGCATCCAAGATTAGCAAAAGAAGCTGAGAAAGTAATTAAGAGCCTTCCAAAAATGAAGCCTGGTAAGCAAAGAGGTAAGCCAGTAGGTGTAAATTACACGTTACCAATCGTTTTCAAAGTACAATAAGTTAAGAAAACATTAAAAGATATAGAAAGCCCGAGCAAAATGCTCGGGCTTTTTCTTTTTGGTACGTTTCTTGATGTTAACACAACATTAACATTAAAACCGATTAATATGAAAAATGCAACTCACAACAAAGATGTGAATGCTAACGGTGTACACGAAAGTCACCTTGCTAAAAAGAACGACTTAAAAGGAGAAAAAAACTCTTTATTAAGATTCTCAGTGAGCCTCATGCTGAGTTTATTTATTATTTACACACTATTTCAAGTACAAACAACTGATGCTGCTCCAAAAGTAGCAGAAAATGTAGATCCAATTGAAGACGACATGACGTACGTGCCAGTCTTTAAAGAAGAAGTGGTTGTGGTCAAAGAATTAAAGCCTGAGCCAGAAGTTCAGACTAAACTTATCACTAATGAAGTGAAAGTGGTAGAGAACGATCACAAAGATCTTAAAGAAACGGTCTTAAAAACAACATCAGAGCCAGTAGAAGTTACTTCGTTAGTAGATGTTAGTACTGTTGAAGTTGAAGAAACTGTTGAAGTTCCTGAAGAAATTCCTTTTGCTTTTATTGAAGATGCGCCAATCTATCCAGGTTGTGAAAAATACAAGAGCAAAGAGAAAAGAAAAAAGTGTATGTCTGAAAAAGTAGATAAACTGATCAGACGTAAATTTGATTCAGGTCTTGCAAATGAATTAGGATTGGACGAAGGTGTAAAAAGAATCAATGTATTATTCATTATTGATGAAAACGGAAATGTAACAGGAATTCAATCACGTGGTCCGCATCCAAAATTAGAAAGAGAAGCAAAACGTGTTATTAAATTACTTCCGAAAATGGAGCCAGGAAAACAGCGAAATAAAAATGTAAAAGTTAAATATACATTGCCTATTATGCTTAAAGTAGATTAGTAAGAAATACATAGTATACTAAAAAAGGAAAACCGAGTTATTAACTCGGTTTTTTAGGTATACTTTCTGTGACATATCATTACATTAACATTAAAACCGATTATTATGAAAAATGTCAACTTAAAGCCTTTTGTAAATGTTACCAAGACTTACAAAGGTCATTTAATCAGAAAGTATGATACAAAAGTACGAAAAAGTAATTTATAGAGCTTTTATTAAGCTGAATTAATGACTTTTATCGGCATATATTTGCTTTTTTCTGCTAAATAGCAGGAATTTTGCATCTTCTTAAGATAAAAATAGCGAAAAAAACACCTCAAATTTTTTTGATAGTGTTAAAAATGACCTCACTTTTTAAAAATCTGACATCATAACAAGGACGAATGAATCAATTTTTTGTGAAAATATAGTATCTTTCGCATTCATAAATCCTCAAACATGCAGCGACTCAAAGCGTCTATTTATCTACTTATATTTTTAGCATTTCAATTCGCATTAGGGCAAACTTCTAATAACGATTATGAAAAATATCCTGTATTTAAAGAATGTGAAAATGTAGACATTGCAGATCTTGAAAATTGCTTTAATACGACACTCAGAACATTCATCAATTCCAACTTCAAAGAACCAGAAATTGTCAGCAAAGAAAAATACACTGGCGAATTGGTCGTTTTGTTTGAAGTTACGAAAGAAGGAAAATTTAAAGTACTCTATGTCGATGCAGTATACGAAGAGTTGAAAACAGAAATAAAACGTGTTTTTGGTTTATTGCCAACAGTACAACCATCTACTTATAGCGGAAAACCAGCCTATCTACAATTTACAATAAAGTTAGAAATTCCATTAGGAAGTTTAGAAGCTATCGAAAAACCCAAAACACTTGAAGAAAAAGAAAATGAACTAGAGTCAGTGGCAAAAACAGAGTTTGATACTGTAAATGACGAATTAGTTCCGTACGAAGACGAATTGTATGCGAGTAACTTAAACATCCCTTTTTCGCATGATATGTACGCGTATTTTGATCGCCAAATCAATTTGGTAGGTACAAACAGTCACACAGCTTCGAAACCGTATTTATACAATACAGTTTCTAATTATTACGACTTTAATGCACAACAGAGCAAACTTAAAAAACAAGCTTCTTCTTGGGTTGGACGTAAATTATGGAATGAACATCTAGTTACGGTAAAAGGTGAAAATTACTGGTTTGTGTTAGATCCTATTTTAGATTTACAATTAGGGAAAAATACAGGTGGTGAAGTCGATTATACGTATAACAATACCAGAGGACTTCAAGTGCAAGGAGGATTAGGAAAAGGATTCAACTTTGGAGCTACTGTTTTTGAAAGCCAAGGTCGTTTTGCAGATTATGTAAACAGATATGCAGAAAGTATTCGACCAGCAGGAGGAAATCCAGCAATTATTCCCGGTCGCGGAATTGCCAAAGAATTCAAAACAGATGCGTATGATTATCCAGTAGCAGAAGGCTATATATCGTATTCGCCAAACAAAATGTTCAATGTGCAATTTGGACACGGCAGAAACTTTATTGGAGATGGATATCGTTCGTTATTTGTAAGTGATGCGGTAAGTCCGTATCCATATCTAAAATTAAACACTTCTTTCTGGAAAATAAAATATACCAACACTTGGATGTGGTTGCGTGATGTGCGTCCAGAAGTAAATGAAGATGGTGCTTTCTTAACAAAATACATTGCGAATCATTTTTTAAGTTGGAATGTATCCAAAAAACTAAACTTAGGTTTCTTTGAATCTGTGATTTGGAAAAATGACAACAATCGCGGATTTGATATCAATTACGTAAATCCAATCATATTTTATCGTGCGATAGAATTTTCTACAGGATCACGTGCCGGAAATGCTATAGTAGGACTGAGTTCAAAATACAAATGGAATGATAATGTAAATTTCTATGGGCAATTTATTTTGGATGAATTTTCATTAAACGACATCAAAGCTGGCAATCAAAGTTGGAAAAATAAATTTGGATTTCAACTTGGGGCAAAATATTACAATGCATTCAAAGTAGATAATTTACTCTTGCAATTAGAGTACAATCAAGTGCGCCCATACACGTATTCACATAATGAAGTAGCTACAAACTACGGACACAATAACCAATCGTTAGCGCATTTGTGGGGCGCAAATTTCCGCGAAGTAGTCGGAATTGCACGATACAATCGCGATCGTTGGTATGGAAGCGCAAAACTAATTTACGGACAACGAGGTTTAGATTTTGACCCAGCAATCGACAATGCGAGTTACGGAAGCAATATATTTATTGACAATGATAATCGTATTGGAGATACAGGTGTAGAATTATTACAAGGAAACAAAACCAATGTGCTTATAGGTGATTTAAATGTTGGGTACATTGTAAACCCAAAAACCAACCTAAAAATCTTTGCAAATGTTACGTACAGAAGTTTCAATCCAGATGCAAATACATTAGTCGATTTTAAGGAAAATACAACTTGGTTTAATTTTGGGATTCGTACCGATATTTTTAATTGGTATTTTGATTTTTAACATTGCTGTTCCATTTTTTTTATTAAATTTGTTAAAGCCTCGAAAAAAATTAACCACAAGATATCTTACATTCTTGTACGCCCAAACCTATTATTAGAATGATTAAGCCGTTTTTCATCTTACTCCTCATTTTGCCATTTATATATTTAGGATATAAGTCTCTTGATTTAGCAGTTTATAAGCGACAAACAGACCCTAACTATACCGTAAAAGAGTATCCAGTGTTTATATTGTGCTGTGCTTTCTTTGTAATCGCAGGCATTATCATTGCAAATTTTAAAATGTTAATTGATATTTTGTAGACTTCTGTAAAAAGTTTTTCTCAAAACCTCACCGGAGATAAACCAATCACCATATCCTAAGTCGTCGTACTTCTTAGTAATAGCTGTGTTTTTGGTTACTTCTTCTTCAGTTTTACCTGCTTTAATTTCAGCCATTACATTTTTTTCAATACTTTCTAGCATTTCTAAATACGATTGTAATTCTGCTTTATTAGAAATATTTCTGTGTCCAGGAATAATCTTAGTGTCATCGTTAATAACAAGTAGTGCCTTTTTAATAGCCGCAATATATCCTTGTGCGCTTCCGCCAGAACTCAAATCGATATAAGGATACTTTCCTTGAAAATAAGCATCGCCGGTATGCAATACATTACTTTCTGTAAAATATACCATGGCATCGCCATCTGTATGTGCTTCGTGAACATGGAAAATAAAAATGCTTTCGTTATTAAAAAAGAAAGAAACATCTTTTGAAAAAGTGATAATAGGTAAAGCTTCTTTAGGAGACGCTTTCTTAGTTTTGTTTCGTTCTTTATTAAATTGATCCATACTCATGCGCTTTCTTACATTTTCATGCGCTACAATCACAGCTCCTTCTTTTTGCATATTTTCATTTCCGCCAGTATGATCGCCATGCCAATGTGTGTTAATTAAGAATTCTACTGGCTGATCGGTAATCTCTTGAATTGCTTTTAAAATCTTTGGAGTCAAATGTGCAAACTGGTCATCAATCATAAAAACACCGTCTTCTCCAACCGAAATGGCAATATTTCCACCTTGTCCAACAAGCATATATACATGGTCTGTAACTTTAGTGACTTTAATTTGAACTTCTTTCTTTTGTGCGAATCCAATAGAAACTGAACATAAAAAAATAAGCGATAAAGTAGTTTTTAAAAATTTCATCTGTCTGTTTTTAAGTGATTAATTTTGTGAGATGGAATTCGCCGAGAATCGATTCATAATTCTGGTTCATTTCATACAATAGATTTGAGACAATAGTCGTTGAGAAATCTACTTCCTTTCCAAAGATAAAAATAGAAAAGTAAATACTTTGAGAAAAGGAGTAAAACTCTTTGAAAATCATTGCATACAAAGGATTAGTATTCTATCTTTGCAGGAATTTACCAAGGTTGATGAAAACGGCATTGAATACACTTAAAAAAACATACTCATTTGCTTCAGTAATTGAAGATTTTAAACAGCTTACAAAGGTTGGATTAGCAATCAGTGTAGTCTTCTCTTCACTAGCAGGATACTTATTGGCTGTTGGATCAGATGGTTTTAGTTTTAAAATCTTAAGTCTACTGGCTTTCGGAGGGTATTTTATGGTTGGCGCTTCAAACGCATTTAATCAAATCATAGAAAAAGATTTGGATGCAAAAATGGATCGTACAAAAAATCGTCCCGTAGCATCAGGTCGTATGTCTGTAACAACAGCATTCATCATTGCAGCACTATTCACCATATTAGGAATCGGAATTTTATACATTATCAATCCAAGAACAGCAATGTTTGGTGCGATTTCTATTTTCTTATATACTTGTGTGTATACACCATTAAAAACAAAAACACCATTAGCGGTATTTGTTGGCGCATTTCCTGGAGCCATTCCATTCATGTTAGGTTGGGTTGCTGCAACAAATCAATTTGGTATTGAACCTGGAATTCTATTCATGATTCAATTCTTTTGGCAATTTCCACATTTTTGGGCCATCGGTTGGTTCTTATATGACGATTATAAAAAAGGTGGGTTTTTTATGCTGCCTACAGGTAAAAAGAACAAAGCAACAGCATTGCAAATCATCATGTATACAGTTTGGTTAATTTTAATCTCAATATTTCCAGTTTCAGGACTTACGGGGGAATTAAAATTATCGATTGTAGCAGCAGTGTTGGTATTCTTAGCTGGAGTTGGATTATTATATTATGGAATCCGATTATATAAAAACATGGACAACAAATCTGCCAAAGCTTTAATGTTGGCAAGTGTTGGGTATATTACGCTAATGCAAATAATATTTGTGGTAGATAAATTTTTACAATAAACTATGGATTTAACGCAAGGGACATTTCAAGAAAAGAAAGCGAGATCAAGGAAAATGATGTTGTGGTTTGGTATGATTAGCATGTTTATGATGTTTGCCGGATTGACAAGCGCCTATATTGTGAGTCAAGAACGTCCAGATTGGTTAAAAACACTGATATTGCCAAAAGCTTTTTTCTATAGTACATTGGTAATCATAGCGAGTAGTATTACATTTCATTTGGCAAAAAATGCTACACAAAAAGGAAAACAACGTGATGCGGGAATGTTTTTAGTGGCTACACTAGCGCTCGCAATTGCATTTGTAATTTTACAGTTTGTAGGGTTCAATGAAATCATTGCAAGCAAGTTTTATTTTACGGGAAGTCAAAGTACGGTAACAACGTCTTTTATCTATATCATAACTGTAACACACTTACTGCACGTCGCTGCTGGTATTATAGTGTTGTTAGTTGTAATTTATAATCATTTTAAACAAAAGTATAAACAAGGGCAAACACTTGGTTTAGAACTAGGTGCAATGTTCTGGCATTTCCTAGATATATTGTGGGTCTTCTTGTTTTTATTTTTATATTTCTTAAGATAAGAAAAAAACGTAAATTTGAACAATTTTTTAAAAATGTAAACTTTTTATGGAAGCTACTGTTTCAAATACAGGCACAGAAGGTAAAGTTTGGGGAGGCGGAAATAAGCCGCTCAACGCCAGCTATGGAAAAATGATGATGTGGTTCTTCATCTTGTCGGATGCATTGACATTCTCAGGATTTTTAGCCGCATACGGATTCTCAAGATTTAAATTCATTGATTCATGGCCAATTGCCGATGAAGTATATAATCACTTTCCTGGATCACACGGAGATAATCCAATGTACTTCGTAGCATTAATGACATTTATATTAATTGCTTCTTCGGTAACAATGGTATTGGCAGTAGATGCTGGACATCATATGAACAAGAAGAAAGTAACTTTCTATATGTTTCTTACCATTATTGGTGGAGGAATCTTCTTAGGTTCGCAAGCATGGGAGTGGACAAACTTTATCAAAGGTTCTTATGGAGCTTTAGAAACTAAAGGTGGTCAAATACTTCAATTTGTGGATACACGTATGGCAGAAGGTGATGAAAAAATGCACCGAGTTTCTGTAGAAGACTTTGCACATGCTTCACACAAAGAAAGAGTACAACACGAAAGTAAAGATGGTCTTTGGTTTGTTTCAGAACCAGCATTGCCTAAATACTCTGTACAAGATGTAGTAACAGGATTCAATGCAAAATCACACTTAGCAGTTCGTACACAAGAATTAATGCCAAATATTGAGCGATTAAAAGCTTCTGGCGATCCAGCAGATGCAGCAAAAGCAGCAAGCTATGAAAGTAAGTATGTAAATGCAGATCAAACAGGACAAAAAGGTGTGTTGACCAGAGCTGAATCTGAAAAAGCATTAAAAGATGCCGTAGTATATGTAAAAGGTGCAAACCTTATCCATAATGAGTACGGAAATAGATTATTCGCAGATTTCTTCTTCTTCATTACAGGATTCCACGGATTCCACGTATTCTCAGGAGTAGTGATCAATATCATTATTTTCTTCAATGTAATTTTAGGAACATACGACAGAAGAAAGAATAATTATGAAATGGTAGAAAAAGTTGGGCTCTATTGGCACTTTGTCGATTTAGTTTGGGTATTCGTATTTACCTTCTTCTACTTAGTTTAATAAAAATATATATCAAAGAAATTATCATATATCATGGCACACGATCACGGACATACTGAACATAAATTAGCCATATTTAGAGGAACTTTAAAATTCAAGTCTAACGTTCAGAAAATTTGGGGCGTTTTAATCTTCTTATCTATAGTAACAATTGTAGAAGTTGGATTAGGTATTGTAAAACCTGCATTCCTTATTGAAAACTATTTCATTGGAATGAAATATTTAAACTGGATATTCATCATCTTAACATTGGTGAAAGCGTATTATATTGCATGGGACTTTATGCACTTACGTGATGAAAAGAGTTCATTAAGAAGAGCCGTAGTTTGGACAGGGATATTCTTAATATGCTATTTAATGTTTATCTTATTACAAGAAGGTACTTATATTGAAGGTGTAAAAACAAATGGATACATCAAGTGGAATTTCTAAAATGACACAAAACATATAAAGAAAAGGCAGTAAAATTTACTGCCTTTTTTTATGCTTGAATTTCAGAGAATCATCGCATGCATGCTAAAAAATGATTTTCCAAATCGTATCTAAAAAGAAGACCTGTTAATTCTTGCTAAAAACTAAAAAAAACGAAAGATTATAGCGGTAAATCGCGAATCGATTTTTATTTTTGCAGAACGAAAGTTTTAGCAGGAAATATTACTGAAAATCAACTGTTTTGCAACTGCTATATAACTGATTACAAATGTTAATACTGAGATATGAAAAAGAAGGTTATTTTAGGAGTTCTATTCTTACTACCTATATTTATTGTGTTACTTCTTCTTTTTACCAATCACAATTATACGCCACTTCCTGTGATCAAAACAAACGTATCCGATTTGGTGAATTACGAATCGTATGAAAAGAGAGATACCATTCAATTTGATGGAAAAATTACCATTCTAGGATTTTTAGGAAGCAATGTAAAAGATAGAAGGATTAATGTGCTAAATCTGAATCAAAAAATATACAAGCGCTTTAGTGGATTTAAGCACTTTCAACTTGTTATGTTGGTGACTCCAGGACAAGAAGAAGAAATAAAAGGCTTAAAACAAGAAATTAGCCGTTTTTCAGATGAACTTAAATACTGGAATTTCTTAGTTGTAGACAACCCAGAACTCAATCGTATTTTCCTCGGATTAGAATCTCCATTAACATTAGATGAATACAATAGCTCAGACTATATGTATATCATAGATAAAGACAAAAACTTACGCGGTCGTTTTGACGATCGTTCTAAAGTTGAATTACGAGAAGGTGTCGCAAAATACATGCTTCATGGTTATAATACTACCATAATCTCAGACCTTTCAGGGAAAATGACAGATGACTTGCGCATTCTTTTTGTGGAGTACAGAGGTAAAAAATCTGATGAAAGAAGAAACGAAGACTTGAAAAAATAAAACAATGCAAAAAAAGAACTATTCATACATCGGAATCGCATTCATTATCTTAGTTTTTGGAATCATTTTCATTCCAAGAATTGTCGATAAAATCAGTAAAGGTGAAACGGTAGAAAAAGATCGCATGAACATTGTAGGGAAAGAGCGAAATACAAAATTACTCTACCTTAAAATTGACGATAAAGCACGAAGTGTTCCAGAATTCTTATTTACAAATCAAGACAACTTAGAAATCTCAAATCTAGATTTTAGAGGGAAAGTTACGGTGATGGAATTCTTCTTTACGACATGTCCTACTATTTGCCCTGTAATGAATAACAATATGCGTTTATTGGACGATGAATTTCATGAAAGAGACGATTTTGCAATCGGATCATTTACCATTGATCCAGAAAAAGATACGCCAAAAGTATTAAAAGAATATGCAGAACGTTACGGTGTAAAATCACTCAATTGGCATTTCTTAACAGGTGATTTGAAAAAATTACACGAATTATCAAACAAAGGCTTTAATATCTTTACAGGAATCAACCCGGAAGTAGCAGGCGGTTTTGAACACCAAGGATTCTTTGCTTTAATTGACAAAAACGGATTCATACGTTCGCGTAAAGACAATCATGGAAATCCTAAAGTCTACTATCAAGGAACAGATCCGAAAGAGATAGAAATGCTAAAAGAAGATATTAAAAACTTATTGGACGAAGAACAGTAAAAGTATGGAAGCAGCAAACGACATCGAAAAGAAATATAAAAAATGGATCGTAATATTATCTGTTGCCATTCCATTAGTAGTAGCCATTTTATTTGGTGTAAAACTAGAAGGTGTAAAACCGCTAACGTTTTTACCACCAATATATGCTACCATTAACGGAATTACGGCAGTTGTATTAATTGCTGCGGTTATAGCGATTAAAAACAAAAAAGTAAAGTTGCACGAAACTTTAATGAAAATTTGTATTGGGCTTTCAGTAGCATTTTTGGCGATGTATGTAGCCTATCATATGACTTCTGAATCTGCAAAATTTCAAAACCCAGATCAACTCACAAGAGGAATCTATTTCTTTATCCTGATTTCGCATATTGTATTAAGTGTAGCTATCATTCCATTGGTGTTAATCACTTATGTAAAAGCCTTAGCAAAACGATTTGATAAGCACAAAAAAATAGCAAAAATCACCTTTCCAATATGGTTATATGTAGCAATAACGGGAGTTGTTGTTTTCTTAATGATTTCATCTGATAAAGCTGAATACGCAATAAATGCAATGCAATAATGAAAAAGAAATATGCCATAGTACTCATTATAGTCTTTCTATACGCACTTCCGTTAGATGCGCAATGTGCTATGTGTAGAGCTGTTTTAGAATCCGAATCCAATGTAGCACAAGCCAAAGGTGTTAATAATGGAATCGTATATCTTATGGCAATTCCTTATGTGCTCGTTGCACTTACAGGATTCTATTTGTATAAAGTGTACAGCAAAAAGAATGCAGTAAAAAAATCATAATTTTTTGTAACGAAATCGTGTTTAGGTAGTCTTATACATAATATCATCAATACAAAAACAAGATTAACACAATATTAATAATACATATAATTCCAAATATGTAATATTGTGTTAATAAATACCTAACCAATTATGATTCAGATTAATGAATTACACAAGTCCTATCGTATGGGAAGTAATGAGCTTCATGTACTAAAAGGAATCAACCTTGATATAAAAGAAGGAGAATTTGTATCCATCATGGGGTCTTCTGGTTCAGGAAAATCTACACTATTAAATATTATTGGAATGCTTGATGTAGCTGAAAGAGGCGAATACATATTAGACAATGTTCCAATTGAAAATCTAAGCGAAAAGAAAGCAGCCATATATCGCAATAAATTCTTAGGATTTATATTTCAATCGTTCAACTTGATCAACTATAAAAATGCGGCTGAAAATGTGGCATTGCCATTATATTATCAAGGAATTTCACGAAAAATAAGAAAAGAAAAATCATTATACTATCTAGAAAAAGTAGGACTTGCAGATTGGGCGCATCACTTGCCAAGTGAACTTTCTGGAGGACAAAAACAACGTGTGGCAATTGCACGCGCCTTGGCTTCTGAACCAAAAGTTTTGTTGGCAGATGAACCAACAGGAGCTTTAGATACCAAAACTTCGTATGAAGTAATGGACTTTTTGCAGGGAATTAATGATGAAGGAAAAACTATTTTGGTCGTAACACACGAGCCAGATATTGCCGATATGACAAAACGTATTGTGCAGCTAAAAGATGGTGTTATTGAAAAAGATACATTTGTAGAACAAGTAAGAGCTTCAGAGCATGTTTGATTTAGACCGTTGGCGGGAAATATTACAAACCATCAATAAGAACAAGCTAAGAACGCTCTTGGCTGGTTTTACGGTGACGCTTGGAATCTTGATTTTTACGATTCTCTTTGGAATGGGAAATGGGCTAAAAAACACATTCTACGAAGCATTTCAAGACGATGCACAAAATACCATTTTCATTTATCCAGGATTTGCCAAAAAACCATTCAAAGGATTTAAGGAAAACAGACGCATTGAGTTCGAAAACGAAGACTTAGACTTCCTAAAAGAAAAATTTGAAGGACGTATTCAACACATAACAGCGCGTATTCGTAAAGGAGTTACTGCAAAATATAAAAATGAATACGGAAACTACACCGTACGCGCAGTACATCCATCACATCAATACATAGAACAAACCGATATAGAAAAAGGACGTTATGTCAATGAAAACGATATCAAAACAGATGCTAGAATCGCCGTTATTGGACGTTTGGTAGAAAAAGATTTGTTTGGAAACGAAGATGCGCTAGGAGAATATTTCAATATTGAAGGAATCATTTATAGAGTAGTAGGTGTGTTTAGTGATAAAGGTAGTGGCGATCGTGAAGAACGTACGATATATACTCCGGTAAGCACAACGCAACTCATCTATAAAAACACAGAAAAAATTGACCAGATCAATTTAATGTATGATATCAATATTGGGGCAAATGGAGCACGTAAGCTTTCTAAAGAAATTGAAAAAGAATTAAAAAAGAAACACAATGTTGCGCCAAGTGATCAAAACGGAATTTATGTAAGGAATCAAATTGAAGACTTAGAAGAAACACTCAATGTTGCCAATGTATTACAAATCATCGTACTCTGGATTGGTATCGGAACGCTATTCGCAGGTGTTATTGGAATCAGTAACATCATGGTATATATTGTAAAAGAACGTACCAAAGAACTAGGAATTCGAAAAGCATTAGGTGCCAAGCCAAGTTCTGTAATCGGAATGATTTTGCAAGAAACGATTGTCGTCACATTATTATTTGGATACATAGGCTTGCTCATAGGAAATCTCATACTGAATTCCATGGGTAACAAGCTAGAAGATTGGTTTATAACAAACCCAAATGTAAGTCAAGGAACAATTATTGGAGCCACCATTATTTTGGTGCTATCAGGACTCATTGCAGGATACATTCCAGCGAGAAGAGCTGCTAAAGTAAAACCAATTGTAGCATTGAGAGACGAATAAAAAGAACCAAGAAACAACATGAGATTTATATTTACAAGAGATACTTGGCAAGAAATTTTCGGAACCATTCGTAAAAACAAACTACGAACGGCTATCACTATTATTGGTGTTTTTTGGGGAATTTTACTTTTTGTGGGACTTCAAGGGGCTGCAAAAGGTATGGAAAATGGATTCGATTATACCTTTAAAGACTTGGCTACAAACAGTATTTTTCTTTGGGGACAACAAACTGGAATTCCGTACGCAGGATACAACAGAAATAGAACCATTCGTTTAGAACTTAATGATACCTATCGAATCGCAAATCAGGTTGAAGGTGTGCAATTTGTAGTGCCACGTAATGCAAAAGGAATTTTTGACGGAGCTGCACCTTTGGTTGTGAATAAACTAAAATCAGGAAACTATAAGGTTTTTGGAGACTATCCAATTATTGATAATGTATCAAAAAAGAAGCTGCGAAAAGGACGTTTCTTAAATCATAAAGATATTTCGTCTAACCGTAAAATATGTGTGATTGGCGAACGTATCGAAAAAGAACTCTTTGAAAAAGACGATAATCCCATAGGACAATACATTAAAATTAGTAATATCTATTTTCAAATCGTAGGTGTGTACAAAGAAAATAATACAGACTTCTTTGAAGGAGACGATTCTATATTTATCCCATTTACCACGTTCAAAAAAGTATTCAATACAGGAAACAGAATTGGATGGATGGTTATTGCAGGATATCCAGATGAAGATATTGTTGCGATTGAAGAAAAAACAAAAGAACTACTAAAAAGAAGATATTCTGTACATCCAAATGACGAAAGAGCTTTTGGAGCAGCAAACTTTGGAGAAATGTTTGGGAAGATTACAGGATTTGTCAAAGGATTAAAATTTACGGCGCTAATTGTAGGAATTGCTACAATACTAGCAGGTGTCATCGCTATTGGAAATATATTGTTAATTACAGTAAAAGAGCGAACAAAAGAAATAGGAATCAGACGTGCTTTAGGAGCAAAACCGGGAGAAATTAGAGGACAAATTATTTTAGAATCTGTATTCTTAACGCTAGTTGCAGGAATTTTAGGAATGACGGTTGGCGGATTGTCGTTGTCAGTGTTAAATAATTTTGCTAAAAGTTGGGACGATTTCCCATTTATGAATCCAACGGTAAGTTTACAATACATCGGATTTGCCATTGCGATCATGGTCATACTAGGAACTTTAATAGGACTCATACCTGCGCAACGTGCCGTAAGTATTCGGCCAATAGAAGCACTACGAGAAGAATAAAAATATATCAATCACACAAAGAAACAATAGTTGAAGAATAATAATACACATCAATCAGATATTAAACCAAGAACTAATAAGATGAAGAAAGTTTTAAGAATCCTACTCGTAATTATACTTATAGGAGGCGCATTTTTTGCAGGAACATACTTTGTGCAGTCAAATCAAAAGAATATAGAAACCTTTGAAACGACTACAGCGTTTAAAGACACCATTATTGAAAAAACAGTAGCGGCAGGAACTGTAATTCCTGAAAACGAAGTGGAAATAAAACCACAAATCTCTGGAATCATAGAAAAAATCTTTGTCGAAGAAGGTGATAAAATTCAAGCAGGAGATTTAATCGCAAGAATCAAAGTCGTGCCAAACGAACAATCGTTAAACAGTGCGCGAAACAGAATTAAAAATCAACAAATTGTGCTGAATAATTCTAGAGTTGCCTATGATAGAAACAAAACGCTTTTTGACAAAGGAATCATCTCTAGTCAAGAATTTGAAAGAGCCGAACTTTCATACAATCAGGCAAAACAAGAAGTGCGTAACGCACAAAGCGATTTGCAAATTATCAAAAAAGGTTCTGTAGGTGGTTCTGCAGCAAATACAAACATTAGAGCTACCGTTTCCGGAACCATCTTAGTCATTCCTGTAAAAGAAGGAGATCAAGTAATTGAAAGTAACACATTCAATGCAGGAACTAGTATTGCAACGATTGCCGATTTAGGAAAAATGATCTTTGAAGGAAAAGTAGATGAAGCGGAAGTTGGAAAATTGAAACCAAATACAGAACTTACGGTAAATTTAGGAGCTATAGAAGATAAAGATTTTGCAGCAAAATTAACATTTGTAGCGCCAAAAGGAGTAGAAGAAAGTGGCGCAGTTCAGTTTAAAATAAAAGCAGATGTAGTATTAGACGAAAATCATTTTATCAGAGCTGGTTACAGTGCAAATGCTACGATTGAATTAGGTAAAAAAGAAAATATCTTAGTTCTTGATGAAGGATTACTTAGATTTGATTCAAAAAATGAAGACAAGCCTTATGTGGAAATCGAAAAAGGAGCACAAGAGTTCGAGAAAAAATTCATAGAAGTTGGAATCTCAGATGGAAAAAATATAGAAATCCTTTCAGGTTTAAAAGAAGAAGATAAAATTAAAATCTGGAACAAATACGCGATCAAAAAAGAAGATAAAAAGTCTGAAGGAGAAGATGGCGAAACTGAAGACGAAACAAATAATTAACATTAACACCGAAATAGTATAACCATCAACATGAAAAAAGTTTATATCATTATACTGCTCATCGCAGGAACAATTACAACAACACATGCCCAAAAAAAATGGGCGCTAAAGGAATGTGTTGACTATGCCTTAGAAAATAATATTGCCATCAAACAAGCGCAACTAGATAGGCAAAACACAGAAATAGACAAAAAAGATGCTATTGGAGGCTTTTTGCCAACATTAAATGCGTCTACCTCACACTCATGGAATATCGGTTTAAACACCAATGTAACTACTGGTGTGTTGCAAAATCAAACCACACAAAATACATCTGCAGGATTGAGCATGAATGTGACGTTATTTGATGGGTTACAAAATGTAAACAGACTACACAGAGCAAATCTAGCATTGATAGCAAATCAATATCAGTTAGATGATATGAAAGACAATACGTCATTGCAAGTAGTACAAGGATTTTTGCAAATATTATTTAACAAAGAATCTTTAAAAGTATTAAAGTTACAAATTGAGGTGACCAAAAAAGAGTTAAAACGTACGCAAGAGTTAGTAAATGAAGGTGTGTTGGCTGAAGGTGAAATTGCGGAAATAGAAGCAAATGTAGCAACGCAAGAACAGCAAATTGTCAATGCAGAAAATACATTGCGTATCTCCAAAATATCCTTAGCACAACTTCTATTGATAACGGACTATGATAATTTTGATATTGAAGAAGGTAATTATATGATTCCTACTACAACAATCATGAACAATACTCCTAAGCAAATTTTTGAAAAATCGTTGGAAGTTCGAAATGATGTAAAAATTTCTGAAACGAATATTGAATTAGCAGAATACGATCTAAAATTAGCACAGGGACAAAGATATCCAACACTATCAGGTTTTTATAGTTTTAATACCAGAGCAAATAATTCTGATATTTTTGCAGGATTAGCCGAAAATACAGAAGAGCCATTTAGTGTAATAGGTAATGTGGCAACGACAGGTGATCCTGTAGTAACCCGAAATTTCACAAGGTTAACAGAGAAATCAGATCCCTTATTCGATCAATTTAGTGCCAATAAAGGACATTCTTTTGGATTCCAATTAAGCATTCCAATCTTCACAGGTTTTAGAATTAGTAATGGTATAAAACGTTCTAAGATTGCTATTGAAAGAGCAAAGTACAATTTAGAACAAACAAAAAATAATTTAGAAGCAACCGTAAATCAAGCGTATAACGATGCTAAAGGTGCGTTAAAATCCTATGAAGCTGCAGAAAAAACCTTAACGGCAAGGAAAATAGCACATGACTATTCAACGGAACGTTTTAATGAAGGTATTATGAATTCGTTTGATTTTAGTCAATCAAAACAACGTTTGGAAGCTGCTGAATCAGATGTAGTGCGTACAAAATACGATTACATTTTCCGATTAAAAATATTAGAATTTTACTTTGGACTTCCGCTAACGGAATTGAACTAGAAGACTTAAAAAAATAGATAAAAGAGCATCAATACTTTCAAAAAGGTTGATGCTTTTTTATTTTTGTAAAAAATTAGCACTTTCATGGCGATACGATTATACTTAGAAACCTCAACCACCAATTGTTCTGTGTGTTTGGCGAATGATGAAGAGATACTTTACTTTAAGGAAGAAAATGATAAAAACTATTCGCATTCTGAAAAGTTGCACGTATTCATCAAAGAAGCGTACAAAACAGCGCAAATTCAACCAACGGATGTAGCGGCTGTTGTGGTTGGAAAAGGACCAGGATCGTACACAGGATTGCGCATTGGTGTGTCTACAGCCAAAGGATTGTGTTTTGCTTCTGACATAGAATTAATGGCTATTGAAAGTCTGGAGATTTTAGCACGTGCCATCGCTATTGCAGATGGAGTTATTGTACCATTGTTGGATGCGCGCCGTATGGAAGTGTATTCGGCAGTATTTGATACCAACTATTCACAAATCAGAGAAACGCAAGCAGAAATCATTACAGAGGCTTCTTTTGAGCATTACTTAGCAAAAGGGAAAGTACATTTTATTGGAAACGGAGCAGAAAAGTGCAAAGGTGTAATTACACATGAAAATGCAGTTTTTTATGATGAAATATACTTTCCGTCTACCCAAAAAATGATTCCAATAGCAATGGACAAGCACAAAAAAAACGACACCGAAGATGTCGCTTATTTTGAACCGTATTATTTAAAAGATTTCGTTGTAACGAAGTCTAAGAAAAATTAAGCTTTTTTCTCAATTTCTACGCTAGTTGGGTAAGGAATTTCAATTCCAGCAGCATCTAAGGCGATTTTTGTATGTTCTAGTACATCAAAATATACATCCCAATAATGTTCTGCATTTGCCCAAGGACGTACTGCAAAATTAACAGAACTATCTGCTAATTCTGAAACATTAATTGTTGGCGCAGGATCTTTCAATACTTTTGGATGATCGGTTAAAACCTTCATCAATACATCTTTTGTTTGCTTGATATCTGAATCATATGAAACACCAATTACATGGTCAATTCGCAATACACCTTCTGCAGAGTAATTCACAATATTTCCATTAGACATAGCTCCATTTGGAATGATGGCTAACTTATTTTCTGGCGTGTTTAAATGTGTAGTAAAGATTTGAATTTCTTTTACAACACCAACAATACCTTGTGCTTCAATTAAATCCCCAATTTTATAAGGTTTAAAAATCATAATTAAAACGCCACCTGCAAAGTTTGATAATGAACCTTGAAGTGCTAAACCAATGGCTAAACCAGCGGCACCAATAACAGCAGCAAATGAAGTAGTTTCAATTCCTAATTGGGAAGCAACAATAACAAATAATAAAATTTTGAGTGTCCAACCAAGTAGACTTCCTAAAAATTTCTGTAGTGTAGCGTCAATTCCGCGTTTTTTCATGATCTTTCTAGACAGACGTACGATCATTTTTATAATGAATAAACCGATGATCAAAATTGCTAAAGCAGCAACTATTTTCAATCCGTAGTCTACAATGATTTTTTCAAAATCAAAATTTTCAAACCAACCAGAAGCAGTATTGGTTGTTTCTTCAACAGGAGTTGTTGTTTCTTCCATGATATTTTTATTAGTTTTTATGATACTGTAAAATTATAAAATAGAAAGACTTCAAAATAAATTTATCATTGAATTTTTAAGCTTTCTACAAACGACAAAAAAAACTGTCAACTTGCAACTTTTTATAACAGTAAGAGAATTTGAAATATTCGGAATTAAATTTTTAAAAACATTCGCAGTAAAATAACGGCCAAGGCTAAAAAAGCAGGTGTTCCTTGTACAATTAAAATTCGGTTGCTTTTGGTAGAATATGCACCATAAAGTGCCGCAACACATACACAAATAATAAAAAACAGACTCACAGAAATGTCTTTTGTATACAATGACCAAAACAATCCTGCGGCTAAAAACCCATTGTACAATCCTTGGTTTGCAGCGAGTGTTTTGGTTTCTTCTGCAAAAGTTTTTGATTTCAATCCAAAGGTTTTCATGCCTTTTGGAGTGGTCCATAAGAACATTTCTAAATATAAAATGTATACATGTTCAATCGCGACAAACGCAATAAGAATGATTTCTAAAGTTTTCATAGGCTAACGTTTATAAATGGTGTTAAGATGTAAGACTATTAAAAGGTATGGAAAATCTATGAGTAAAAAAAAGCGTTGTCAGTATTTGACAACGCTTTTTCATATGATGGGTAAATTTTTAGTTTACTTCAAACGTAAGCTTCAAGTTTACGCGATATTCAGTTACAGCTCCGTCTTGCACAATTGCACTCTGATCTTGTACATATACAGATCTAATGTTTTTTACTGATTTAGAAGCTTGTTTTACAGCTTTTGCTGTTGCATCTTCCCAACTTTTCTTTGAATTTGAAAGTACTTCAATTACTTTTAATACTGCCATAATTAGTGTTTTTAAAGGTTATGTAATAATTTAACAATCAAATTACGGGAATTCCTGCAATTAAAAAAGTAATTCCTATCCGTTAATCGCTACAACTTCGTTAATCTGTCCTTTTAATAGGTTCTTTAACGTGTTTTCAATACCGCTCTTCAATGTCATGGTAGAAGATGGACAACCACTACACGCTCCTTGCAGTACTACTTTTACTACTTTAGAGACTGGATCGTAGGAATCAAACATAATATTTCCACCATCACTTGCTACAGCAGGTTTAATATATTCTTCTAAAATATTTACAATTTCTTTTGAAATATCATCCATAGCTTCAAAACGCTCTTCCGAAATTTCAATTTTTTCTTTTTGTTCTGCTGGAATGTCTTTGGAAACAACTTCTTTTCCTTCTTGAATATAATTACGGATAAATTCGCGAATTTCCATCGTAATATCATTCCATTCTACCATATCATATTTCGTAATTGAAATATAATTTTTGTCTAAAAAGATTTCTTTTACAAACGGAAAATGGAATAATGCCTGTGCCAAAGGAGCATATTTTGTTTCGTCAATATTTTTAAATTCTAAGATGCGATCTACAATTTTCTTATTGGCAACAAATTTCATTACCGTCGGATTTGGCGTACTTTCCGCATAAATTGTAACAGGAACTACCTTTTTTGGTGTGGCAGATTCGCTAATAACTTCTTTTCCATTATTAATATATTCTTGAATTTGTGCAGCCACTTCTTCCTGCACATCTTCCCAAGCAACAATATTATAACGCTCGATTGCAATAAAATTCCCAGAAATAAAGATTGTTTTAACAAAAGGTAAATAAAATAATTGCTGTGCTAGCGGTGAATCTTGGGCTTCGTCAATATTCTTAAATTCATAACTATTATGACGTGTAAGAAACGTGCTGGCTTCAAACTTTATAATTGCGGGATTGCTTGTTTTTTCAATACTTATCGTGATACCACTCATGGGCTTAATTTTTTTTTACAAAAGTAACCATTATCGTTGGAATCTATAAATGGAGTTGGGTAAATTATTCAATTGTTAGGGTCAGTTTGAAATAATTTTATTTTTTGTGTTAAAATAATTAATAAATAATTGCGTTTTTAATAAATTGACGCCTGAAACGAAACCGTATGGAAAATCTCATTTTATAAAAATGAGAAACTTAAGGAAACATCAATAATAAATTAAGATAAGAATTACATACTTATCAAATAATTTATATATTTGACCAAATGTGTGACATTTTACACTATGAAAATACCTATTAATTAATAGTATTGCATATAATTAACTGAAACACAACAAGTAAAGGCCTCGTTATCAAATAATAAGTTGCATTGAATTTCGATACGACCTCATATCGTATCGCTCATTCTTTACAGAAAAAGATAAACACTAATGAAATTTAAAAAATACTTAGCTATTGTTGCCATCGCATTTGGAGTGCAATGCTCTTTCTCGCAAGATGGACTTCCTGTTTATGTAGATTACCTTTCTGATAATTTATACTTAATTCATCCTTCGATGGCTGGAGCGTCCAACGCTTCTAAACTACGATTAACAGCTAGACAGCAATGGTTTGACGTAGATAATGCGCCGTCTTTACAAACTTTAAGTTTTAATACACGAGTTGGTGATAAAGTTGGATTTGGAGCTATTGTATATAATGATGAAAACGGTAACTTTTCACAACAAGGAGCTTATTTAACATTTGCATACCATTTATTACTTTCAAGAAACAGAGTAGATTTAAATCAACTTTCTTTCGGTATTAGTACAGGATTTACACAAGGAACACTCGATGAAACTGGTTTTGATATCATAAACAATCCAGATCCAATAATTTCTGGAACGCAACTAAACACAACATACTTTAATGTAGATTTTGGTGCATCGTATTATCTTTTTGATTTCTATGCGCATTTAACCGTTAAAAATGCATTGCCAACAAAAAGAGATTTATTCTCTCAAGAATTTGAATCAAAAAATCAACGTCGTTACTTAGCATCGGCTGGATATGTCTTTGGACAATATGGTAGCGATTGGAAATATGAGCCATCAATGATGTTTCAATACACGGAAGAAACACAAGAATCTTCTATTGATGCAAATATTAAAGTATATAGAAGCTTAGAATTTGGTTCTGTTTGGGGAGGATTGTCATACAGAAGAAGTTTAGATGGAGCAGAATTTGTAAATGGAACACAAGTTGACAATCAAAAACTACAGTACGTAACACCATTCATTGGAGTAAATTATAACAAGTTTATGTTTGCATATACGTATTCATATCAAGCAAACTCATTAGTGCTTTCTAATGGAGGTTATCACCAAATCACATTAGGATATGACTTTGGTAGAGCGGATAGAGATCCTTACGATTGTAATTGTCCTGCGATTAACTAAGACAACAACGAAACGATATAAAAAAGGCTTGCAAATTATTGCAAGCCTTTTTCTTTTGAATGAAACTCTAGTATAAGAAGTTAACAGTGTTTCCCATTAATTTTTATTTTGGTATTCTGTGTGAATCAATTTGTCAGTTTCCCAAGTTTCTATTTTGGTCATCGCTCCCTTGCGATCGTAATAGTAATGTTTTTTTCCTCTTCAATATCTTCGTCAAATACATTTCCATTATCGTAGTATTCAACTTATGGTGTTTAAAGGAAGCAATAAGAATAGATGTTTCATGTGTGAAACATTAAAAAGTTTATATAAATTAAAATCGAGCAGCGTTGAGATGTAATAAAACAATTATGTTCTTTTGTTTCTCAACTCTACTCGATATGACAGTTACTGCTTTTGTAGCGTTTTGATATTATGTAAAGTGTTCAACGATTACAGTAAAATCTAACAATGAAGCAGTAGTTGCCTAAGAATTCCTGCTTGCTCAGGAATATGTTTAACGGCGAAGCGATCTAAAAACTACCATGTATAATTTTTACGAGCTGCCTGTGTTTTAATCGCTTTGATCATAGCACTTTCTAAATCGTCTTTTCCTTCTTTTTCACTTTTTTGAGAAATGAATTGTTTACGCTTAGCATTTAATTCGCGAATACTACGTTGAATATCTTTACGCAGTTTTTGTTGTTCTTCTACATAGATTAAAATTTGTTCTTTTGATTTTCCTTTCAATATTTTAGGCAATTCTTTTTCACTCAATTCTTCCAATTTTACAGAATCATTGGCAATTCCGTCGACCAAATCCCAAGAAGAATTTGTGTAAAAACTAGAACTCTTTGAAACGGCTCTATCAACAGCAATTTCTTCATTGATTGAATTTGCATTGAAATCTTGGGTGCTTTGTTGCGCTATTTTATAGCTTCCTTGTAGTCCGTAGGCAATATATGTATTGTTTAATTGCGTATTATATTCCATAATTTTCTTGTCATATGGAGTTTTTACGTATACAATATTTCTATTGTGTGCAATGGTCATATAATCACCTTTTCCTTGTACGGCACCATCTTTCCACATTCCAGAAATACCTTGCTCATAGTTTCCGCAAAAAATAGTATTGACAACCACATCTTTTTCACAAGCATTGGTAATGGCATCTTTATAGTTAATGCTTCCTTGTGTAAAAGGTTCGTTTCCTGCAATAAAAAGAAGTTTCAAATCTTTTGGATTGTTTCCCCAATTCAACTGATCTAATGAAGTCTGAATCACATGTCCGCAAAACTCACTTCCGCCACGAGTAGTCAGCGAAAATAACTTTTCAGAGATTTCATCCAAGTCATTGCTAAAACGTAATACTTGACGAATGTATCCTTCTTCCGAAGATAAATTGTCGTTTCCATATTCGTACAAAGCAATTTCTAAATTTGGCTTTTCGTCACCACATTTGGCGTATGATAGCTCGTTAATAATTTCCCATAACTGAGCTTTTGCTTGATGAATTAAACCATCCATACTATTGCTAGTATCTAATAACAAAGCGACTTTAATGGTATTTTTTGTTTTCTCTTGTAGCATTTTTGTATCTACAGTCGTTTCCGTCATTGCTTCACTCAATAAAGCGGTGTCTGCTTTAGAGTTTCCTTTGCAAGACATTGTTAAAATCAATGCGCTTGCTAAAAATACATGTAGTGTTTTCATCTGTTTAAATTTTTTTGATTTCTGAATGTTCAAAAAAATTGAATACATTCAGGAACTCGCATAAATTTTAATTATCTCTTTATGTGAATTTGGAAATAATGAAAATTCATGTTCGTTTCATCGTTTTCTTTTTTTTGAATGATTAATTCAATAATTCATTCATCTGTTAGGTTTTACTTTTATTCGGTTTTCATGCTTGATGATTAGTTGCTAGTTTTTAATTCTTTTACATCAATCTTGCCGTCTGGCGAAATCACATAATATTTATGTTCTGTTTTTACTTCCGTTTTTGGTGGTTGCTTTTGCTCTTTTGGTTTTGGCGAATACACCAATTTAATTTGCATTCCAACTTGAACAACAGGTTCTAAAATGGAAGCATTCAATACAATGTCATAATTTTCAGTAGAAAGTGGCTGATAATAATACGAAGTCTGCTTCTTGGCTTTAGTTACACCTTTTTTCTTCTTTAAAGCTTCAAAAGAAACACTATTATACGCTTGATAGTTTTGGTAAAAATCTTTTGGGAAGTAACAATACTTATCATCCGCCATCACCACATTATAATCTGACAAATCAAAACCTAAAAGTTTGTAGTATTCTTTTTCTTCTTTCACTAAAGAAACTAATGAAGTTTGTAGTTTCTTGTATACTGCGCGAATGTTATCAATAAAATAATCGACTTTCACCAAGTTGTAAATCTCATTCGCTGCACACGCCGCTAAAATCTTCTCGAATTGCTGTGTTTTTTTGAATCGGATGTGAATGTTTTGTTGTAACTCAAAACCTTTAGGAACTTCGTTGTATTTGGTGCTAAATAGCTTTTTTTGTACTTCAATTTCATATACTGGGACAAATGAAATTACATCAATAGCGATATCGTCTTTTTTAATACCAGCCGCAATTAATTCTTTACGAACATTATCAATACGTTCATTGACCAACTTATGTGTTTCTTCGGCGGTTGGACCAATTTGCGAAATATTGAACATGGCTGTGTACGAACTTGCTTTGGCATTGTACAACGCGTGCACATCAATAATAATAGAAGAACTCGGATTTATATTTCTTCGGTGTTTTGTAGATTGCGGTCCGTATACTTGCGCATTACCAGTCGCAATATTTTGTCGGGAAATTTGAATATTCTGATCGTAATTCCCCTTGTGTTGTGCAAAAATGAACTGGGTAAGACACAAACACATTAAAAGATTTATTTTTTTCATCTGTTTTTTAAATTTTCCCTAAAAGTACCCGCAAAGAAATCCGAAAAAAACCGGGAATGAGTTAACAATCATGTTGAATGAGTAAACCAATTCTTTTCGTGAGAGAAACCAGAAAAAAACGACTGAAAATAGCTGAAAAACTAGGTTTTAGAAGTATTCGCATTTTAGTATATCAACGAAAGTGCGTAAGTTTATAACCCTTAATGAAAATAATGAAAAATAAGTTTGCAATAATATTGGTGTTTCTATGCTTGATTTCGTTCCAAGAAGTTGTTTCCCAAAACAGCGCCAAGGAAAAGAAAGAAGAAGCCGCTTTTTTTATGGTGCGTGGAGAAATTAGAGGCAGAGATAATCGTGCGCCAGTATCAGATGCTACCATACGTGTGGTTGGAGGAGATGTAGCAAAAACAAATGCCTTTGGTCGTTTTACGATTCGAACACGTGTAGGTGATCAATTGGTGATTGAACACCCAAGTTTTGGAAAAGAATTTCATAAAGTTTCCAGCGATGAATCTATTGTAATATTGGTAGAAGGTTTCGAAGAAGAAGAAGAAAATACATCTTCATTAGGAAGACAAAAGCGGAAATCAGACTTGAAACAATACAAAGTCATGCTAGATTCTGCAGTATTGTTTAAAAAGAAAGATATTGAAAAAAGTATTCAGTACATTGAAAAAGCGCTGGAGAATTTATATGATGATAATGATGAAAAAGAACTGTCGGATTCGTATGAAATTTTAGGAGATGTGTATGTGTATTGGAAACAATACGATTTGGCCATTAGTAATTATCAAATTGCATTGAATACTTATAGTACGACTCGCTTGTGGATTTCTCTTGGGAAAACACAATTGCTAAATGCAGATTATAATGAAGCTATTAAGTCATTCAAACGTATTCTGCGTAATAGTTTATCTAAATACCAAAAAGTAACTGTGTATGAAGGTTTGGGTGATGCGTACAAAGCGTTGGGTAAATATGATGTGGCACTGGAAAACTATAATAAAGGTCTTGAAATTGCCAAAACAAATTTAATTACACCGAAAGTCACAGACTTGAATTCCAAAATTGCAGATAATTATGCGGCTACAGGAAATACAAATGCTGCCGAAGGATATTTTACCAATTCTTTGAATCTTGCACAAGAACAAAACTTGCAACGTGCTATTGTAGAGCAAGATCGTGTGGCCGATTTCTATAACTCAAACAGTTTGTTCGATAAAGAAATTCAGTTGCGTAAAAAGAACCTGGAAGATTTGGAAAAATCAGGTTCCGATAAACAAGTTGCCAAAGGAACTTTAAATGATTCTGTCATTATTAGTACGCAGCGAATTAATTATAAAATTGGAAATGCATTTTTGCAGCAAGAAAAATACGATGAAGCACTTCCGTATTTTAAGAAAAGTGCTTCCGAAGCCAATACCAAAGAAGATTTAATTGTTGCAAAAGATGCAACTCGAAAATTATCGGAAACGCTGGAATCGCTTGGTGAATTTGATGAAGCACGTACTACTTTTCAAGAATATGTAGAATTGGTCAATGAATTGACATTGCGTAAAGAGCAGGAAATTTCATTATCAAGTCGATTGCGAAAAAATATTCAAGAAAAGCAAACGCGCATCATGAGTTTGGAAGCTGATCGTAAGCTCGAACGCTCGCGAGTGGATAGTTATATTCGAGAACAGCAATTAGTAGAAGAAAGTAATAAACGTCAATTATACACGATTTATTCGCTTATTTTTGGAATGATTTTACTGGCAATCACCATTTATCTATTGTATCGAAATAGCAAACAGCAAAAATTGGCGAATAATTTATTGGCACTGAAATCATTGCGAACACAGATGAATCCTCATTTTATTTTCAATGCGTTGAATTCTGTGAATAATTATATTGCCTTAAATGATGAACGTAATGCGAATCGATATTTATCTGAGTTTTCAACTCTAATGCGTACTGTTTTAGAAAATTCTGATGAGGATTTTATTCCGCTTTCAAAAGAATTGGAATTACTAGAATTATATGTGCGATTGGAACATATGCGCTTTCAGGATAAATTTGAATATAAAATAAATGTTGATGAACAGTTGAAAATATCTGACTTTCAAATTCCGCCGATGTTATTGCAACCGTATATTGAGAATGCAATCTGGCATGGATTACGTTACAAAGAAGAAAAAGGAATGTTGAATATTTCCATTTCGGCGAAGACAGATGAAATGCTTGAAATTGTCATTGAAGATGATGGAATTGGACGCGAACGTTCTATGGAATTAAAGACGAAAAATCAGTTGCGTCAAAAATCAAAAGGAATGGGGAATATCAAAAAACGTATTGCGATTTTGAACGATATGTACAAAGACAAAGTAGATGTCTCTGTGGGCAATGTTTTTGAAGACGGACAAGGAACCAAAGTTATACTAACGCTTAAAAAAGATTAAATGCAATTACAAACCATTATTGTAGAAGACGAAGAAATTAGTAGAGAAATTCTAAAAAAGTATGTGGCAAAGTATTGCCCAAATGTCAATGTAATTGGAGAAGCTTCTAATATTGAAGATGCTTTAATTTTAATTCGAAATAACGAATTAGATTTGGTGTTTTTAGATGTAGAAATGCCTTTTGGAAATGCTTTTGACTTACTAGAAAAAGTAGGCGATCGTTCGTTTGAAACCATTTTTGTAACAGCTTACGATCATTATGCGATAGAAGCATTGAACAGTCACGCATCTTACTATCTGTTGAAGCCAATTTCTATAGACGAACTCATCAAAGCGGTAGATCATGTAATTTCTATTAAAAGTAAAGAAGAGCGTTTGGAAGAAGCCGTTTTGACAACGAATATAGAAACGATCAACGGGAAAATTACCATTCCGCAACAAGATGGTTTTGAAGTATTAAATGTCGCAGAAATTGTGTATTGCAAAGCTGATGATAACTATACGGAAATCTATATCAACGATTCTAAGATTGTGGTGAGTAAAACCTTAAAATATTTCGAAGAAGCGTTAAGTCAATATCCGTTTGCACGTGTACAC
Source organism: uncultured Kordia sp. (assembly GCF_947489565.1). Lineage (GTDB taxonomy): Bacteria > Bacteroidota > Bacteroidia > Flavobacteriales > Flavobacteriaceae > Kordia. The sequence goes on from NZ_CANLEA010000001.1 coordinate 586,979, forward strand.
AAATCGTATTTAGTCAATGTAAATGCGGTTGTGAAGTATAGAAAAGGAAAAGGTGGAAGCGTAGTACTAAACAATGGAAAAGAAGTTTTGGTATCTTCTACGAAAAAAGCGAATTTGTTGTCGTATTTTAAGTAGGTGTTAGGTTTTTGATCTTGGATCTTAGGTTTGTGTCAAAGAAAATCTACAACCCAATATTTATGTATAGAAATAATTCTTGAAGTTGAACTTGAAAGATTTGATACGTCATTGCGAATGAAGTGAAGCAATCCGTTTCATGTTAAGTGTGTATTGTTCTATTTTGTCAGATCGAGTGAATTTGTGAAACAAATTAGTATCGAGATATAATTAGAATTTCAAAGTACTTCTCGATACAATTTTTCTCCATCTTATTACGAAAAATCACTCGAAGTGACGTTTGGAAATTTAAAACGAAAAAGTATTTTTGAATAAACGAATAAACGAATAAACGAATAAACGAATAAACGAATAAACGAATAAACAGGAGCAAAGCAACCCAAAACCCAAAACCCAACCACCATGATCATAAAACCTGTAAACGGAAAACATCCACAAATTGGAAACGATTGTTTTATTGCTGAAAATGCTACCATAGTTGGCGAAGTTTCTATGGGAAATCAATGCAGTGTTTGGTTCAATGCAGTCATTCGTGGCGATGTACATTTTATCAAAATGGGAGATAAGGTAAATGTGCAAGATGGCGCAGTTATTCATGCAACCTATCAAAAATCACCAACGACTATTGGAAATAATGTTTCTATCGGACATAATGCTATTGTACATGGTTGCACCATTCATGACAATGTTTTAATTGGTATGGGAAGTATTGTAATGGACGATTGTATAGTAGAAAGCAACAGCATCATAGCAGCAGGCGCGGTAGTTACCAAAAACACGCATGTAGAATCGGGAAGTATTTATGCTGGAATTCCTGCGAAAAAGGTAAAAGACATTAGCAACGAATTAATCTCAGGAGAAATCGATCGTATTGCAGATAACTATGTAAAATATTCAGGTTGGTTCAAAGAAGAAAATAACGATTAAAAATCTAAAGCTTCCACTGTAAAATCTCCGTGTAAAATCTCACTTAAAATTTCTGGCTTTCTATTGCTATAAAAAATACAATCTCCAACATTACTTGTAGGAGCACATAATTCATGTTGTGTCAAAATAGCTTGCGTATGTCTTGCTACAGCTGCACCAGAATCAATAATAGTAACATGTTGCGGAAGTAAAGTTTTTAACTTTGGAATTAAATACGGATAATGACTGCAGCCAAGCACTAAATAATCAATGTCTGCAGCAATCATGGGTGCTAGATATAATTTTAAAAGTTTTTCCATTTCTGGAGTATCAATCTCACCATTTTCAATCAGTGGAACTAAACCTTCGCCTACTTGCTCAACAATAGTAACGCCGTTACCGTATAAATCAGACGTTTTATGAAACAATTCGCTTGATAAGGTTCCTTTGGTGGCTAAAATGCCAATCGCGTTGGATTTCGTCTGTAAAGCGGCTGGTTTAATGGCAGGTTCAATTCCAATAAAAGGAACATCGTAATGCTCACGAAGATGACGAATAGCATTTGTTGTAGCGGTATTGCAAGCAACTACAATGAGTTTGCAGCCTTTCTTTAAGAGTAATTCTGTATTCTTGATGCTAAGTTCAGTAATTCTTTCCTTTCCTTTAGGTCCGTATGGCGCATATTTGCTATCGGCTAAATAGATCGTGTTTTCGTGTGGCAACAATTTGTGGATTTCTCTCCAAATCGATGTGCCACCAACTCCAGAATCAAAAATACCTATTGGGGAATTGCTCATAATGGTAAAAATAAGTAAAAAAAACAGCCTTGTCGATATCATTTGAATTTGGAGCTATGTTTTTTGGGAAAAATAAAGTGTAATTAGAGAAATCATACATTTTGTAGGATTTGTCGCTAGTGTTTGCAAGCTATATTTGAATCATTAACTTTAAAATGATTAATATGAAAAAACAAAAATTTGCAAGTAAACTTAGTTTAGGCAAAACCAATGTTTCAAACTTAGGAGCAATAAAAGGAGGCTATAAGACTTTTTATTGTGTTACTTTCAGGTGTAACACCAATAATTGCGGAACCAATGGTTGTGGAACAAATGCCTGCGGTAGTAATAATTGTGCGACAAACAATCATCCGTTGAGTGATCCTTTGCATTGTCGTACGTGTGACGGAGGATGTTAATCTAACATCATTGAAGACGGAAAGCTGCCATTTTGGTGGCTTTTTTTGACTGCAACCTCATCCAAAAGTAGTGTTGACTCATTTGTTGTTTTTTACAGCGAAATGACAATGTATTTTGCGAGCAAAATATGAATTATGAATCGACATTACTTTTTTTTGTTTGGATGTTTCTTATGTATGTTAGTTTCAAATGCACAACCTGGACCAATATTTGTCAATTTGAATAATGGATTAGGAGATATTATCATTATTGATAGTACGACAAATACATCGAGGATTGCACTGTTAAAAAAACATAGAAATCTTAGTCTGATAATTGCATTGCCAAAAATTCCTGAGGAATTCAAAGATTTTGTACATACAGAATCACTCACCATTGTTCCGCCTGCTGATATTTCTGAACTGGATAACTATTTTCCGAATGTAAAGCATCTGACAATTCGTAGAAGGCAACAGGAATATATAGCGAAAAAGAAGTTTCAATTGGATTCGTTACAGACCTTGTATATCATGGATTCGGAAAGTTTAGAAGATATTGATGCATTTTTAGATTGTAATACGATTGAAAAATTACTAATTCGCGGAACACCAAACTTGACTCAATTTCCAAAGTTTCACAGAAAAAATAGAATTAAGGAACTAGGAATTGATCACGGTATAAAATTTCGAAAAAAAGATGCGAAAAACTATCTAACAGCAATTAAAAGACTTTCAAAATTAGAAAAGTTAACCTTGGCAAATATTTATAGTTTGACAGAAGTGCCTTCGTATTTACCAAAATCGATTCAGTATTTAGAGATTAATAGTTGGGCATTGCATGATCATACGACAAAAATTAAAAGTTTGAAACATCTTAAAAAATACACCAATTTGAATTTTTTAAAGTTGTATCAAATCGAACTTGATTCAGTAAAAGAAAAGTTTCCTAAGATTTTTCTGGAGAGATTATACCTCAACAGAGTACACAATTTAAAAGATGTTTCTTGGGCTTTTTCATTTGGAGGAATAGATTATGTAGGGATACATCATTGCAATGAACTCACAACAATAAACGCCGATTGGAACACAGACGTTGTTTCTAGGATAGATATTCGTAGTTTGAGTAATTTGACTTCTATTGATGCTTTATTTGCTTTAGATAATTTAAAATCTTTAGTAGTCAGATATTGTCCAAAGTTAGTATTGCCAAGTACAAATATCATGTATAAAATTCCACACATAATGATGGCTGGAAAAGGATACCATTTGTATAAAGAGAATGGAATTTGGGAAAAGATTGAATATTATTAATGAGTTTAAAATTCAAGCATAAAAAAACCGCCTAAATAGGCGGTTTTTTTATAAGGTAGTATATAGTAGTTCTTTACTTGATACCTAATTCTTTCTTAACAGAATCCATTAAGTTAGTTCCATCAGCAAGTAATAAACCTGAACCTGGAGTTTCGTCAAGTACATAAGCAAACCCTTGTGCTCTTGCTACTTTTTGAATGGCAGCTAATGCTTTTTCTTGAATAGGCTTTGTTAAGTCAATATATTTTTGTTCTGCAGTTTTCTGAGCAGCAGCTTGTGCTTCTTGAATACGCGTTTCTAATTCTGCTAATTCCTTCTTTCTGTCATCATTTTCAGCATCAGTCTTATTAGGAGCTTCGTTTGTGTACTGAGTTAATTTGTTTCTGTATTCAGTTACTGAGGCTTGAATATCTGCACCTAATGATTGTTGAAGTTTGTCAAACTCATCCTTAGCTTCTTTCATTTCCGGCATAGCGCTAATCAACTGTTGCGTATTAATGTGGGCAACTTTTGTCTGTGCATTTGTAAAACTTACCATTCCGAAAAATAGTACTGCAATTGCAATTAGCTTTTTCATTTGTTTCATGATTTTCAATTATTTACTTTAAGTGTTATTTATATTAATTGTTGTTACTCTATCACCGAGAATTGTATTGCGTTGGGCTTATCTCGATGGTTAAGGGAATTTTATATTTGTTTAGGCTTGTTAGCCATTATTTATTGTCCACCACCAGCGCCTTCGCCGTTTTCCTCGTTTTCATTCTCTTTTTCTTCCTGCTTCTTTTTACGCTCTTCCGCTTTTTTACGTTTTTCTTCTTCGCGTTTTTTGCGTTTTTCTTCAGCAGCTTTCTTTTTAGCTTCACGATCTGCAATTAGCTTTTTACGCTTTTCTTCGTATGCTTTTTTCTTTGCTTCACGTTCTTCTAAACGTTTCTTCTTGCGTTCATCTAATAATTTTTGACGCTCTTCTTTTTTAGCAGCAGCAGCTTCTTTTTTAGCTTCTGCTTCTGGATCTGGTTCTTTTGCAGTGTCGCCATCTTCAAATTTAGATTTCGAACTTTTCTTTTCCCTGATCTTCTCTTCTCTACCTTTACGTTTTTTATCTCTATTGATCACACGTAATACTTGATCACTGATATCAAACTTCTGTGCAGAGTAAAGCATCACTACGTCTGCTGATTTGTCAAATACGAAATCATAACGTTTCTTTTTTGCGATATCTTGAACAATATTTAATACTTGGTCTTGAATGGGTTTTACCATATTTTGACGTTGTACCATTAAACTTCCAAAAGGACCAAAACGGTCTTGTTGGTATGTTTGTAATTCTTGCTCTAAGATTTCGATTTCCTCTTCACGCTCGTCAACTAATTCTTTGGTAAGTAAAACACGTTCCGCACTTAGATTTTTTTTCATTTGATCTATCGCGTTTTGCTTTTTCTGAATTTCGTTTTTCCAGCGTTGAGCTTTTGCTTCTAATTGTGTGTTTGCTTCTTGATAAGTATCTACATTCTCTAAAATGTATTCCATATCAATATAACCAACTCTTGCACCATTTACACGTTGTGCGTGTACGGTAGATAGTGTGAGAAGCATTGTTAATAAAAAAAGAACTTTCGTTTTCATGTCTGTCGGTTTGTTAATAGAAAATATCGTGCCAAAATTTAAATTACTTAAAATTGCTGTCCGATAATAAAGTGTGTTTCCCATCCGTTTCGTTGCGTAGTTCCTGGGATTGGATCAAATCCATATCCAAAGTCAATACCTAACAATCCAAATGCAGGCATAAATATACGTAATCCTGCACCAGCCGAGCGATTTAACTCAAACGGACTGTACTCTTTAAACGAATTAAATGAGCCACCAGCCTCTAAAAACGCTAACGTATAAATAGAAGCAGTTTGCTTTAATGTAATCGGATAACGTAACTCTAACGAAAATTTATTGTAAATAGTACCTCCATCTAAATCAGAAAGTGATTGATTTGGATATCCACGCAATGCAATTGCCTCTCTACCATCTAAACTGAAGTTACCTAATCCGTCTCCACCAACGAAGAATCTTTCGAAAGGAATGATCCCTCTATCGTTGTTATACGCGCCTAAGAACCCAAAATTAGCTTCTGTTTTTAAGACTAATTTGTCAACTACATTTTGGTACCAAGCACCTTTGAATTTAATTTTATAAAATTCTAACCATTTGAATTTTTCTTGATCAACTTTTCCTCTGTCAACGATAGAAACTTCTCCTGGTTCTAGTGTTGGACCTAAATTTGCAGGTTCTCCAGGTGTACTAGCATTTGCATTTAAGAAATTACCATTTGAATCTTTTAACTGATATTCATCTAAATTTTCTAAATTTCCGTAATCTACGTTATTAAACAGGGAATAAGGTAAGGAAAGTTTTGCACTTACAGTAAATTCAGAACCTTGCATTGGGTAAATTGGGTTTGGACCCGATGAATTTCTCGTTAAAGCAACTGTGTAAGAGAAGTTGTTTGAGAATCCATCACCAAAGGTAAATAATCCTGTGTTATAATTTTTTAAGTTGTAATGTTGGAAACTTAACGCTTGTGATAATACAAAGTAATCATCAGGTTCAGCTAAACGTTTTGCCAATCCTACAGATAATCCTGTAATTAAGAAACGTCTGTCTTTGTCAGCATTGTTTGTTTGTGGATTGAATAAAAACTGTACTGTATGTGATAATGATGAAGTAAACTGTACTGGTTTTTTTCCTCCTAACCATGGTTCAGTAAATGAAAAACTAAAGGTTTGGAAAAATCTACTTGCTTGTGCACGTAATGCTAATTTTTGTCCATCACCTGTTGGTAAAGGTTTGTATGCATCACCATTGAATAGGTTTCGAATAGAGAAGTTGTTAAACGACAGTCCTAAGGTTCCGATGAAACCTCCACCACCATAACCACCTTGTAGTTCTATCTGGCTTCCTCCGCGTTCTGCTAAGCTGTATTCTACATCAACAGTACCACTGTTTGGATCTGGATTTTTAATTTCTGGCTTGATTTGCTCAGCATCAAAGAATCCTAACTGACCTAATTCACGAATGGTACGAATGATTTTATCTTTACTATATAATTCTCCTGGTTTTGTTCTGATTTCACGATAGATTACGTGATCGTTTGTTTTTTCGTTACCAACCACAGAGATATTGTTAAAGTAAGCTGGTTTTCCTTCAATGATACGAATTTCGAAGTTGATGGTGTCATTCTTCGCAGAAACCTCAACTGGGTTGATATTTGAGAATAAATATCCGTTGTTTTGGTACTGATTTGTTAAGTCTTGTGCATCAGGATCCGTTTCGTCAGAAATACGGTTTTCTAATAAGACACCATTATAAGTATCTCCTTTTTTAATTCCTAACAAACTGCTTAACTGTCTGTCTGTATATACGGTGTTTCCTAAGAACGTAATGTCTCCAAAATAATACCTGTTTCCTTCTTCAAGCGCAATGTCAATATTTAATGTATTGTCGTCGTTCCAGCTAATAGAATCTCCAGTAATTCGCGCATCACGGAATCCGTTTTCCTTGTACTTTTCTATAATAGAGTTTAAATCTTCTTTATAATCTTCAGGAATGAATTTAGAAGCTTTAAAGATACGAAGTGGAAATTTTTCCTTCGTATTTTTCATTGCTCTACGAAGCTTTTTGTCTTTGAATTGTGTATTTCCAGTAAAACGAATGTTTTTTACTTTGATCTTTTTACCGCGATCTACATTTACAATCACCTTCATGTTATTCTTGGCGCTGTCTGTAGTATCTTGCTGAGTTGTGATATTAACTTTGGTACGGTAATATCCTTGTTTCTTATACTTATTTTCGATGTAGTTTTTAGTATTTGCTAAGAAACTTTCTGTGATTTTCTTCCCTTTTTTCAATTCGGTTTCTTTGATCACAGTTGCGGCTTTATTTTCCTTTAATCCGCGAACTTCTATATCTGATAATGTTGGTAATTCTTGAATGTTTAATTCTAAGAATATTTTATCACCTTCAATACGTTCTATATAGAAATTGATATCACTAAAAAGCTCTAATCCCCATAATTTTTTAATTACGGCACTAATTTCTTCTCCTGGAACTAAAATTTCCTGTCCTTCACGTAGTTGCGTGTACGTAATAACGGTTTGTTCGTTATAACTTTTTAATCCAGTAACTTTAATGCCACCTATTGTATATTTCTTCCCTTTATCAAAAGTTGTTTCTTGTGCATAAGAGGCAATACTGCAAAAGAGTAATAATAATAGTAATAATGATTTTAGGTATTTTTTTTGCATTAAAATTCTAATTAATTTGTTCGCTTGTTTTTCCAAATCTTCGTTCTCTATTTTGATAATTAATCAACGCTTCATATAAGTCTTCCTTGCTAAAATCTGGCCATAATACATCGGTAAAATACAGTTCAGCATAGGCAATTTGCCATAGTAAAAAGTTACTGATACGATGTTCTCCACTAGTACGTATAAGTAAATCTACATCTGGTAAATTTTGCGTGTAAAGATGCTGATTAATAATGGATTCGTCAATAGATTCCAAAGAAATTATATTATTTTTAACTTTCTCACATATTTCTTTAACAGCATTTTTAAGTTCTTCTCTTGAACCATAGCTCAATGCTAGTGTTAATGTCATGTGTGTGTTATCTTTTGTCTTCTCTATAACCTCAAATAATTCTTTTTTAGCCTTCTTTGGAAGTGTATCTAAAGAGCCAATAGCTTGTAATTTGATGTTGTTTTTAAGGAGTATTTTGAGTTCTTTTCGCAGTGAAGAAACTAAGAGTCGCATTAAGGCTTCTACTTCAAGTCTTGGACGATTCCAATTTTCAGTAGAAAACGCATATAATGTTAAATTTTTAATACCGAGTTCGGCACTTGTTTCCACAATTCGTCGTACAGATTTAGTACCATTTTCATGACCAAATACACGAAGTTTTCCTTTCTGTTTTGCCCACCGACCATTTCCGTCCATAATAATGGCTAAATGTTTCGGTAAAAAGTCTTTCTGTATTTTTTCGACTAAACTCATTCGTATTTTTGCTTGCTACACTAGTAACAATAACAGGGTTTTTTTCCAAAGGTATATGTAAGGGTAATTCCCGTATACATATACCAATCGTTACTATTTATATTTCCAAACTTCAAATTGTCAAAATCTTCTTTGTCATTTACTGGATTGCTTCCATCAATATCGTCGGTAAACGTATATCGTGCTCCAAGTTCAAGACCTAAGATCCATTTATCTGAAATAGTCATTTTGTATCCTAATACCATCGGAATGGCAAAGGTATTGTCATCTCCATAAGGAACAATTCTTCCATTTTCTAAAAATAAGGTGTCATAATTAAAATATGAAACACCTGTATATAAATATGGTGCAGCTTGCGGATCTGTATCATGTAAATTAAATTCCCAGAAGGTAAACTCAACACCAACGGAGAATTCTGTAATTGTATTTGTAAATTGTAATCCACGCAATTGTCTTGCTGGATCGTCCGATTTAATATCTTTTCCTTCTAAAAGTGTTCGGGTAATAGACGCTCTAAATGAATGTCTTTCACTTCTATTCCATTTATAAATAGCTCCATACGCTAAATGGTTAGGATTTATGTACTGTGTTGATCCCACATCTCCAATAAAATTACTGTAGCCAATATATCCTCCAATTTCATGGAGTTGTGCATTCATCGTTTGGGCTAAAGCAAAAGCAACCAACATTATAACGAGTCTTCTCATAGGTATCAAAAGTTTGCAAATATAGTATTCTATTTTGTTATAGGCAATTGAAAAATAAGCCTATGGCTTTTAAACATAATTTGCAGGATTTTATTGCTCTTAATTTCGTTTATCTTCGCCCCAAAGAAGTTTTTTGCGGAGTGTCTTTAAGAAACTCTGCCCTTCAAGTTCTACAAGCTTCACATTAAATGGTGCTTTTTTTATGGTAATTATGCTGTTTATATTAACTGTTGCGATGCGAGAATCTAAAGAAATGAGGTGTTTGTCTTCACGACCAGAAACTTCCAATCGGATGGTTGTATGATCAGGAATTACCAACGGTCGTGCGTTTAAGTTATGTGGCGCTATTGGTGTCAACACAAAATTATTGTTATTTGGTGTAATTACAGGTCCGCCACAACTTAAGGAATATCCTGTAGAACCTGTCGGTGTTGCTACAATTAAACCATCTGCCCAATACGACGTTAAATATTCATCATTCAAATGTGTTCTTACTGTAATCATAGAAGTGGTGTCTTTTCGTGCCACCGTAACTTCGTTTAAAGCAAAATTCATGTCAACAATGTCTTCATTGGTAGGAGATGTTTCTACAGCGAGGACACTACGCTCAACAATTGTATATTTTTTTTCAACAATTTTAGCAATGGCTTCCTGAATTTCTTCTTTTTGAATGGTTGCTAAAAAACCGAGTCTTCCCGTATTGATTCCTATAATAGGAATGTTTAAATCTTGCACAAGTGTAATGGTTCTTAAAATAGTTCCATCGCCACCAATGCTGAAAAACAAATCAAATGAGTCGTCTAAATCAGTATAAGATTCAAACGTTTTGTAGGTTTCTGTAACTTGAATTTTCGCTGAAAAAATGTCGTAGTATTTTTTTTCAATATAAATATCGACACCATATTGTTGTAAGTTTTGCAACAAATAGCTAATATACTCACCTGAGTTTTTGTGGTAAAATTGACCGTAAATACCAATCTTCATGATCTAAATATTCAAGTATTTATCTAAATATTCTGAGCGTTCTTTTAAATTTTGCATATACGTATCTTCTGCAAATTCAGAGACAATATTATAACTATATCTTCTAAATGACTGTACAATTTCGTTCAAGCCTGCATTATTCAACTTTAAAGTTACTTGTACAACATCGCGCTCTACCTTTGAAATAAATGCGCCTAGCAAACGTGCATTGTTCGATTCTACAATTTGACTGATTTCACTAAAAGAATAATCTTTAATTCCTTTTTCAACAACCAATACACTTCCTAACTCGTGTAAAAAAGGTGTATCGTTGAAGATACTAATGATATCATTCAATTCATAATAACCTACATAATCGTTCTTTTCATTCAAAATAGGCATAATATTCGACGAGTTTTGAGCAAACGCTTCCAAGACGTCAATCCAATTGGTTTGTTTGCGTACAAAAAACTGTTCTAGTGCATAACGACATTCACTAATTAGTTTGTCGCCTTCAAAACAATGTGAATCTGTCTCAGACAAACATCCTAAATACACGCCATTATCTGAAATGGGAATGTGTGAAAAAGTAAGTTGATTAAAAACCAGTTGAGCTTCTTTTACAGCATCATTAATAGACAATGGTTTCACATCATTCAATATATATTGTGCAATATTCATAGAACAAAAGATTAAGTGCGCAAATTAATTAAAAATTACTACTTCTAAGCATGCTAAGTTTGTATTTTTGTGCTCAGTTTAAAAATATAGCGCAATGACAACGAAACTAAGTGTGAACATTAATAAAATAGCTACGTTGCGAAACTCTCGAGGTGGCGATGTTCCTAATTTGATAAAATTTGCAAAAGATGTACAGGAATATGGTGCAGAAGGAATTACCATTCATCCTCGACCAGACGAGCGTCATATTCGTTACCAAGATGCTCGTGATTTAAAACCAATTGTGCACACAGAATATAATATAGAAGGAAATCCAATTCAAAAGTTCATGGATTTAGTCCTAGAAGTAAAACCTACACAGGTGACCTTGGTGCCAGATGCGGTAGATGCCATTACTTCAAATGCGGGTTGGGATACGATCAAGCATAAAGATTTTTTAACGGAAGTGATTTCCGAATTCAAAAACAACGGAATCCGTACGTCAATATTTGTCGATCCTGTATTAGAAATGATTGATGGCGCCAAAGCAGTAGGAACCGATCGTATTGAATTGTACACAGAAGAGTTTGCACATCAATACAGTTTGGGAAATACAAAAGCGATTCAACCTTATGTTGATTGCGCGGTACGATCTAACGAATTGGGAATTGGTGTAAATGCTGGTCACGATTTAAGTCTAGATAACATTGCTTTCTTCGCCAAAGAAATTCCAGGATTGTTAGAAGTTTCTATTGGACATGCGTTAATTTCTGAGTCTTTATACTTAGGAGTTGAAAATGTTGTCAATATGTATCTCAATAAATTAAAGTCATGATTTTACATTCTAATGTCATTGGAGACGAAGGCAAACCCTTATTAATTTTACATGGTTTCTTGGGAATGTCCGATAACTGGAAAACGCTCGGAAAGAAATTTGCGGCTTCAGGTTTTCAGGCACATTTAATTGATCAGCGAAATCATGGACGTAGTTTTCATTCAGATGAATTTGACTATGATCTCCTTGCGGAAGATTTAAAACGATATTGCGATCATTACAATTTGGAACATATTTCATTAATAGGGCATTCTATGGGTGGAAAAACAGCTATGCTATTTGCTGTGAATTATCCAGAAATGCTAGATAAACTCATCATTGTAGATATTGGGCCAAAATTTTATCCAACACATCACGAGCAAATATTAGCTGGGTTAGCTGCCATTGAGCAAGAAACACTGACCAGTAGAAGTGCGGCAGAAGAGATTATGGAGCAATATGTACATGAATTTGGAACGCGTCAATTCTTACTCAAAAATTTATATTGGCAAGCAGATAAGACTTTAGGCTTACGTATCAACTTAAAATCATTAATTGAAAACGTAGAAGAAGTCGGAGAGCCACTTTCTAGTTTTTCGATTTATGAAAAAGAAACCTTGTTCTTAAAAGGAGATAAATCAGAGTATATTCTAACAGGTGATGAAAAAATAATACAACAACATTTTCCGAAAGCTACGATCCAAGAAATATCAAATGCAGGGCATTGGCTACATGCTGAAAATCCGAAAGAATTTTTTGAAAAATCCTTGCTTTTTTTGAATTCTTAAGAATCGCTTTAAATTTACTATGAATGCATAATAAATTCGTTTAATCCTTGTATTTATCATAATTTATACTAATTTTGAAGCTCTGATTTTACAAAAAATTAACCTTAAATCAACAATTTTTATTTATTATGAAGAAACTATTATTGGTACTGACCATCGCGTTTTCGGCTTCGGTAGTGTATGCTGGAGGATATAGAGTCGGAGTACAGGGTCATAAGCAATTGGCAATGGGACATACGGGAGTTGCAGTCGTAACAAGTGCGGAATCAGCATTTTTCAATCCTGCAGGTTTGGTATATTTAGATGGAGAGCTTAACGTATCACTGGGAGCAGCAGTTGTGCTTTCAAATACATCGTATCAAAACAGAGAGTTCGGATATTCGGCAGAAGCAGATAATCCAGTTGGAACTCCGTTTTATGCATATGGTGCTTATAAAATTAACGATTGGTTATCTGCAGGTTTAGCAGTCTATACACCTTACGGAAGTAGGGTAGAGTGGCCAACAGATTGGGATGGATCACATTTAGTAAACCAAATTGAATTATCGGCAATTTTTGTACAGCCAACATTGGCAATTAAAATTTCTGATAAATTAAGTATTGGTGGTGGACCAATTTATGTGTCTGGAGCTGTAAACTTTAATAGAAACTTATCAAGAAGTTTAACAGATGAAGCAGGAAATCGTTCCAATGTAACTATTGATGCTTCAGGAATCAACGCTTGGGGATATTCTGTAGGAGCTATGTTTCGTCCAACAGAAGACATCAATTTAGGATTTAACTATCGTTCAAAAATTGACATGGACGTAGAACGTGGAGATGGAACGGCAGATTTTGAAAACTTGCCAGGAGCATTAGCGCCAGGTTTCCCTGATGGAGACTTTACAGCATCTTTGCCTTTGCCAGCAGAATTAACTTTCGGAGCTTCTTTTAAGCCAGCAGACAAATGGTTAGTTGCTTTCGATTATACAAGAACATTTTGGGATGCGTACAAATCATTAGATGTTCAGTTCTTTAATTCGGCAGGATTATCTAGAAACCCAAGAAACTACAAAAACTCATCGATCTATAAAATTGGAGCGCAGTACGATGCTACGCAAAAAGTAACTGTTAGAGCAGGTTTTTACTATGATGAATCTCCAATTAGAGATGGATTCTTCGCGCCAGAAACACCAAGACCAGATTCAGTAAACTTTACAGCTGGTTTCTCATATAACCTAAACAGTAGATGGGCAATTGATGCCTCTGTATTATATGTACATTCAAATGAAGTGGACAACTCGTACGATCATTTTGTAGAAGCAGGTCAAAAATTGACTTTTGGAGGAGAATACAAATCGAATGCTTTAGTAGCAGGAATTGGAGTGTCGTACAAATTATAATATCAAAGAGCAGAAAAAGATGAAAAATAATATAAAATATTTAGCAGTATTAGCGTTAGGATTATTTGCTTGTGAACCAGAATTCGATAATCCAATTGACGAAAGCGGAACGTATAGTAGTGGATCGGCAGATTTTACTACGTTTGTTGCCGTTGGAAATTCATTAACAGCAGGTTTCCAAGACGGAACCGTGTTTAGAAGCGGACAACAAAACTCATTTCCAAACATCATGGCAGAGAAATTTGCTCTAGCAGGTGGAGGAACCTTTACACAACCATCATATGCGGATGATGTAAATGATACAGGAGGATTTTTATTAGCTGGAAACCCATTGCCAGGATTTGATACACGTTTGGTAATCGACGCAAGTCAAGGAAGACCAGAGAACTTAAATGTAGCACCAACTGCCGAAGTATCAAGCTTACAAGCTACGGCATACAATAATATGGGAGTTCCAGGAGCAAAATCGTTCCATTTAGGAGCGCCAGGATATGGTAATATTGATAACTTAGCTATTGGAGCAGCAAACCCTTATTATGTACGTCATGCAACAACGCCAAATGCTACGGTAATTGGAGATGCGGTTTCGTTAAATCCTACATTCTTTGCATTATGGATTGGAAACAATGATATCTTATCGTTTGCAACTTCTGGAGGAACAGGAGTAGATAGAACAGGAAACCCTAATGTATTATCGTATGGTTTCAATGATATTACAGATCCAGGTGTATTTGCATTTACATACCAAGGTTTAATAGATGCTTTAACGGCTAACGGAGCAAAAGGTGCTGTAGCTACTTTGCCAGATGTAACATCTATTCCATACTTTACAACAGTTCCTTACAACCCAATTCCAATGGATGCACAAACTGCAGCGCTTGCTAATGGTGGTTATGCATTGTATAATGGAGGATTGCAATTTGCAGCAGCAAATGGTTTAATTACAGCAGATGAAGCGGCACGAAGAACAATTTCGTTCTCTGCAGGTCAAAATGCAGTAGTTATAGTTGATGAAGACTTAACAAATCTTACGGGATCTGGAATTCCAAGCTATAGAATGGCAACGGCAGATGATTTAATGGTATTACCATCTTTAGGATTCATTGGAACCTTTGCAGAACCAGGAAATCCTGCTTCTATAAATGGAGTTGGAGTGCCTTTAGCTGATAATTGGGTATTAACTGCTACAGAAATTCAATTGGTAAGAAATGCTAGAACAGCATACAACAATACGATTGTGGCTATTGCAGCAGCAAATGATTTAGCAGTAGTAGATATGGCTGTGAAATTAGAAGAATTAGTTTCTGGTTTACGTACTGCTGATGGGCAAATTTATACAAACAACTATTTTGATGGTTCTAGTGATGCAGTATCTACGGCAGTATTCTCTTTAGATGGTGTACATCCAAACTCTAGAGGATATGCTATCGTAGCAGATGAATTTATCCGAGTAATCAATGAAAAATATGGTGCAAACGTACCACGAGTAACTGCAGGATATTATCCAGGAGTTACCGTAGTTCCAACGAACTAAGATTTTTAAAAAATATATCTAGAAAAGCACTGAGAAATCGGTGCTTTTTTTATGTGTAAAAGTTTCAAACGAAATGAATTTTAATTGAAAAAAAGAATCTGTAGTGAAGTTTCTGTAATTGCAGTAAAAATAAACTGATACACAATTGTTTAAAAACTTGATTCGCTTTTAAAAATAATGTACTTTTGCAACCCAATTTTCATATCACAAATAAGAAGATGAATATAACAAGAGAAAATATAGATGCGCTTAATGCGGTGGTTACAGTAAACATTGAAAAGGAAGATTACAATGATAAAGTGGCTAAAATCTTAACTGATTATAAAAAAACTGCAAACATTCCAGGATTTAGAAAAGGACATGTTCCTTTAGGATTGGTAAAGAAACAGTATGGAAAAGCAGTATTAGTTGATGAGGTAAACAAACTTTTACAAGAAGGCTTAAATAAATACTTAGTAGAAGAAAAATTAGATATTCTTGGAAATCCATTGCCAAGAATGCAAGAAGAGTTTGACTGGGATGCAGAATCTTTTTCTTTTGAATTTGAATTAGGCTTAGCGCCAGAATTTAATGTTGACTTACAAGAAAATGCAATCACACAATACAATATTGTTGCTGATGAAAAAATGATCGATGGACAAGTAGAGAACATTCGTAAGCAATATGGAAAATTGATCAGTCAAGACGAAATTACAGAAGAATCTGAAGTAACAGGAATCTTTTCTAATGAAGAAAAAGAGATTGAAAACAACGCTACATTCAGTCTAGATAAAATCAAAGGAAAAAGAAACCTAAATAAATTTGTTGGAACTAAAGTTGGTGAAACATTAACTTTAAAAACAAAAGGATTATTCAATGACGATCATGATTTAATGAACTTCTTAAAAGTTGCTCATGATGATGCACATGATTTAGATATTGAAGTTTCTTTCAAAATCAACGAAGCAAACACAAGAGAATTGGCAGAATTGAACCAAGAATTGTTTGACAAGTTATTCGGAGAAGGAAATGTAGCTTCATTAGAAGAAGCAAAAGCGAAAATCAAAGAAGATGCAGAAAGACAATTTGTGCAACAATCTGATCAACGTTTATTAAATGATGTAACAGAAGGTTTAATTGAAAATACAAAATTTGATTTACCAGCTGACTTCTTAAAAAAGTGGATTCAATCTGCAGGTGAGCAAGAATTAACGCCAGAGCAAGCTGAAGAAGAATACACAAAATCTGAAAAAGGATTGCGTTACCAATTAATCCAAGACAGATTGGTAAAAGACAATGAAGTAAAAGTTGAGTTCGAAGATTTGAAAGAATTTGCAAAGCAAATGATCAAAGTGCAAATGGCACAATTTGGACAAATGAATCCTAGTGATGAAGAATTGGAAGGCATTGCTGCTCGAATTTTATCAAACCAAGAAGAAGTTCGTAGATTAACAGATCAATTGTTAAGTCAAAAATTATTAGATCTTTTCAAAGAAAAGGCAAAGCTAGAAACGAAAGAAGTTACTTACGAAAACTTCGTTAAAGAAGTATACGGAGATAGCTAGTAAGAAATAAAATACTTATATTTAAGGCGTTAAAAAAATGATTTTAACGCCTTTTTTAATCAAAAAAATACCAAGACAAGAAATGAACTATAAAAAAGAATTTCATAAATACGCGACTAAACATCACGGTATCAATAATATGTATTACGACAAAATTGTAAGTCGTATGTCTCCATCAACGTTTACAAACCCAGTAGGAATGACGCCTTACATTATTGAAGAGCGTCAAATGAATGTTGCACAAATGGATGTATTTTCTCGTTTAATGATGGACAGAATTATATTCTTAGGAACAGGAATTGACGACCAAGTTGCCAACATTGTACAAGCGCAATTATTATTCATGGAAAGTGTAGATTCGTCGAAAGACATTCAAATCTATATCAATTCTCCTGGAGGAGGCGTATATGCAGGTTTAGGAATTTATGATACCATGCAGTTTATCAAACCAGATGTAGCGACAATCTGTACAGGAATGGCAGCTTCTATGGGAGCAGTTTTACTATGTGCAGGACAAGCAGGAAAACGTTCTGGATTAACACACTCACGTGTAATGATTCACCAACCATTAGGTGGCGCGCAAGGACAAGCGAGTGACATTGAAATTACTGCTAGAGAAATTTTAATATTAAAAGAAGAATTATATAAAATCATTTCAAAACATTCAGGACAATCGTATGAAAAAGTATACGAAGACTCAGATAGAGATTACTGGATGAAAGCTGATAAAGCTAAAGAATACGGAATGATTGATGAAATACTTGTAAGAGAATAAGTCTCTGTACAAGTCAACAACAAGGAATAATGGCGAAAGAAGAATTAGAATGTTCATTCTGTGGTAGAAAAAAACCAGAAACCAATTTATTGATTGCTGGTTTGGATGCACATATCTGCGACAGATGTATTGAGCAAGCCCACGGGATTGTTCTCGAAGAATCAAAACAGTCAAGCAATGATGAATTGTCGTCTGAATTGGTGCTTCGTAAACCAAAACAAATTAAAGCCTTTTTGGATGAGTTTATTATCGGACAAGGCGCTACAAAAAAAGTAATGTCAGTTGCTGTATACAATCACTACAAACGATTGTTACAAGCACCAACAAATGATGATATTGAAATTCAAAAAAGTAATATCATCATGGTTGGACAAACGGGAACCGGAAAAACCTTAATGGCAAAAACCATTGCGCGTATGCTCAATGTTCCGTTAGCTATTGTAGATGCTACAGTATTAACGGAAGCTGGTTATGTTGGAGAAGATGTAGAAAGTATCCTAACACGTTTGTTGCAAGCAGCAGATTATAACTTGGAAAAAGCGGAGCGTGGAATTGTATTTATTGATGAAATAGATAAAATTGCGCGTAAAAGTGACAATCCATCGATTACACGAGATGTTTCTGGAGAAGGCGTGCAGCAAGCATTGTTGAAACTCTTGGAAGGAACTGTTGTAAATGTTCCGCCAAAAGGAGGAAGAAAACATCCGGATCAAAAATTCATCGAAGTGAATACAGAAAATATCTTATTCATTGCAGGTGGAGCTTTTGATGGTATTGATAGAGTTATTACACGCAGATTGAACATGCAGGCAGTTGGATACAGTGCTTCTAAAGATGAAGAAGCTATCGATACTGATAACTTGTTGCAATACATCATTCCGAAAGACTTAAAAGATTTTGGATTAATTCCGGAAATTATTGGTCGTTTGCCTGTGTTGACGCACATGAATCCATTGGATGCAAATACATTGCGTGCTATTTTAACAGAGCCTAAAAATGCGATCATCAAACAATACAAAAAATTATTCGCGATGGATAATATTGAGTTTGATATCTCAGAAGGTGCGTTGGAATTTATTGTAGAAAAAGCAATTCAGTATAAATTAGGTGCGCGTGGATTGCGTTCTTTATGTGAAACCATCCTAACCGATGCAATGTTTGATTTGCCAGGATCGGATGAAAAAGAACTCAAAATCACGAAACCTTATGCGGAGAAAAAGCTATCGAAAGTAGCAATTAAAAAATTGAAAGCAGTATCATAAAACAGCGATAATGCAAATACAAAATTTTTATATCCAATCAATACCGAAACAGTTATTGATTGGATTTTTTATTGGACTTTGGTTGTTTTTATTTCTCTACTTTGTAGAGCCATTTGACATGTATCAATTGCGACCTAACGAACGTGCTTTTGCGTCGTTTGGTTACAGTGTTGTTGGTGTGCTTACATATACATTGCTAATTCCGGTGCAACATCTTTTATATGCGATTCGCAAATCGTGGAGTTGGTTGCATGAAATCGGATTGATTATTTCGTTGCTAGTCTTATCAGGAATAACCAGCTATCTATTCTTCAAGTTTATATTGCTGCCAAACGAACCGAATACCTATGAATTTGGTTTCTTCTTTTCGCAACGAGTAATTCCTACTATGTTTCTCATTCTTCCTGTGATGATTTTTTTACGTTGGATGATGGGAGATAAAACGGTTGCAGAAACCAATACTGAATCCAAAGAAGCTACGATTGTCATTAAAGGAGAAAACAAAGCAGAAGTATTACATATCAAGGAATCTGAATTGGTCTATATCGAATCGGCAAACAATTATGTAAAAGTGTGCTATCTGTTAGCAGGAGAATTAAAAAATGAACTCTTTCGAAACAAGATATCAGTCTTGCAAAAAGAGTTTCCATTCTTATTAAAAACACATCGTTCATTTTTGATCAATCCAATTCATTTTTTGGAATGGAAGCGAGAATCTTCACAAACAATTCTAATTTTAAAACCTGGAATTACAGAAGTTCCGGTTTCCAAAACGTATAAAAAAGCGTTGGTTGAAAAATTCATTAATCCCGCAGAATAAACCGTTCGCCATAGCGGAAAATTTTCACCACTCAAATCGATTCATTCGCCACAAATAGTTGTAAACACTGGGGAAATGTCAGAATATTGAACTGTCAAAACAATTAAAATAGTTCGATATGAAAAAGTCAATACTTAAAATTTCAGCCTTAATAATCGTGGTAATCACAGCATTTTATTGTGAAAGTTGTACCATGGTGTACAGATCTATTGCGCATGGGCAAGCAGATGTTACAGATCATGAATGGCAACCAAGTGTTCCTGTAGAAAAAGGAGCAGATGCATTTATGTTTGCAGCCAAAACAGATACAGAATTAGCTTCTTTTTTAGATGAAACATTGCAAGGAAGTAATACCAATGCTTTTATGGTCATTAAGAACGATACTATTATTTACGAGAAGTATTTTAATGAATATAATGAAAACTCGCTGTTAACTTCCTTTTCGGTAGCAAAGTCGTTTGTGTCCGCTTTGGTAGGAATTGCACAAGGAGAAGGTCTGATTAATGAAAATGAGCCGATTACAATCTACTTGCCAGAATTGTTGAAGCAAGACAAGGATTTTGCTAAAATCACGGTAAGACACTTGCTAGACATGCAAAGCGGAATCAAATTTGACGAATATCCAGTCTTAAATCCATTTACAGGAATGGCACGTTTATATTACGGAACCAACATTCGTACAAAAGTTACGCACGGAATGACAATTGAAGAAGCGCCAGGACGTTTTAATTACCGAAGTATTGATACGCAAGTATTAGGTGTGATCTTAGAACGTGTGACGCAAATGCCATTGGAAGAATACTTGTCTGAAAAACTCTGGAAACCTCTTGGTATGAAATCTGATGCTACTTGGACGGTAGATAGTGAGCGTAACAAAATGGTAAAATCATTCTGTTGTTTAAATGCTACAGCAGAAGACTTTGCAAAGTTAGGAAGATTGTACTTAAATGGCGGAAAATACAATGGAGTTCAAATCGTTCCAGAAGCTTGGGTTGCTAAAACGGATAGCGGAAAAAAGATCAGAAGTCATTATGGCTACAAAAATAAATGGTGGACAAGTTCGCATTATGAAGTTTTTGAGACAGAAGATGAAGGTGAAGCGTATGCAAAAGCTAACAATAAGCAGTTTCTACGAACGAAAAAGCTAAAAAACGGCAAGTATGTGTCTTACTTTCAAGGAGACGATTACAATGCACTAGGAATCCTTGGGCAGCATGTATATGTAAATCCAACCGAAAATATCATTGTGGTACGTTTAGGGGATTATTGGAGGCATAACAAATTCTATCTTTCAGAATTAATTTATACTTATGTAGGGAATGGAAGATACAAGAAAATGTTGCAAAAAAGGAAACCGCAGCCAAGCTCATTGTAAAAAATTAATGATCATTAATCATAACTATTTTAAAAGTCCTGTAAAAAGGGCTTTTTTTGTTTTAAAACAATCTAATCAAGTGAAAAACAATTTATAGTTTTATAGTATAGTGTCATTTGATACTATCAATCTACTTTAAAAAAATTAAATCACAGTTGAAAATAGTACAAGAAATTCAAATTAAAAGCTATGAAGAGAAGCTTCATGATTTATTAGGGAAATCGATCATGCAAGTAAATTATTATGAGTTAAAATATGATGAGCCTCTATGGGATGAAAAGACACACCATAGCTTAGATTTTGGGATTGAAATTGTTACGAATGAAAATAAGCAATATTATTTTATTTGGGGACAAGAATTTACACAGTTTGATGTGAAGTTTGAGAAAGGAGATATCTTGAAGGAATTTGCTTCTATAGATTCATTTAATAAATATGATGTAGCGAATACGTCATATTGGAAACTCTTGAAAGGAAAAGCAATTAAAAGCATTCACGTAAGTTGGTCTTATTGGAGTTTTTTAGAGAGAAAAGAAAAACACTATTATCCGCAAGATGTGATTATAGTATTTGAAGACAATAAAAAAGTAATCATTTCAGCATTAGAAATGGTAGATGGAAAAGCTGTAAATATGAAAGATCATATCAGCGTATTTTTTGATGAAGAGCTCTTTCGGAAAATTAAAAACGAATCTTAACCAAATAAAAAAAGGAACGCAAACGCGTTCCTTTTTGGGCAATATCAGTATTATTTACAATTACTCCACGATAATGAACTCGATTCTACGGTTCGTCTCGTGTTGCGCCTCTGTACACTTTGATCCACAATCCTCTAAAGGTTGTGATTCTCCATATCCATTAGAAATCACACGGCTAGCATCTACTCCTTTAGATAATAGATAGTTTCTTGCAGCAGAAGCTCTCTTGTTAGATAACTTCGTGTTGTAATTTGCTCTACCTCTGTTGTCAGTGTGCGCGTTGATTTCAATTGTCATTTCTGGGTTCTCATTCATAACTTCTACAATCTTGTTTAAAGATAATGTAGATTCGTTTTTAAGAATCCATTTGTTGTAATCAAAATAGATGTTTTCAATTTTGATCATCATTTTTTCTTCTTCTACTACGATTTCAGCTTTAGCTTGTGGCAATTTAATTGTCAACTGGTGCTTGTAATCGTCTCCTCTAAATGATTCAAATTCTTCTTCTGTTGCGATGAAACCATCTTTAGAAGCATTTAAAGTATATGAGTTGTAAGGAATTATAGTTGTTGTAAAAATTCCTTTATCATCTGTTGTAATTTTGTCAACAATACGACCGTACGCATCAACTATCGTTACCGTAGCATTTGGTAAAATCATGTTTGTTTTATAATCTACAATTGTTCCTTGTAAAACTTGTGTAGTTTTTACTCTCTTAAAATAGTAGATATCGTTTCCACCTTTTCCACCTGCACGGTTAGAAGTAAAGAAACCAGAATTTGTTTGATCCATCATGAATCCAAAATCATCTTCTGTACTATTTAAAGAACTTCCCATGTTTACAGGGAAATTGAATTTTCCGTTGATAATTTTACTTTCAAAAACATCCAAACCACCTAAGTTATAATGTCCGTTAGAAGAGAAATATAAAGCACTGTTGTCTCCCATGATGTATGGAAATCTTTCGTCTTTGTGTGTGTTGATCTCACTTCCTAAGTTCTTTGGTGCTGAGTACGATCCGTCTTCGTTAATAGTAACTGAGAAGATATCATATCCACCTTTTGAACCTGGCATGTTAGATGAAAAGTAAATTGTTTTGTTATCTGGAGATAATACTGGATTTTCGATTGCGTATCCTTCTACATTAAAAGGAAGCATTTCAAAATTTGTCCATTGGTATTCTGGCATTTCTCCTCGGAAGATTTTTAAGTTATGCTGACCGTTTTCTTCAACACTTCTTGTAAAGAAAACAACATTTTGCGCATCATTTAATGCAACTGAACCTTCATGATTTTCTCTAGTGTTGATAGCTCTAGAAAAATTCACTAAGTTTTTGATGTCTCCTTTTTGATTTAAATCTCCACAGTATAAGTTGTGAAATCCTGTATTAGTGTTCTTGTCTTTCTTTCCAAAAAATGCCCCAATTTTTTTTGCAGAAGAAACAATCACTTTATCTCTAAAGAATGCAGTTGCATGCTCTGAGTATTTTGTGTTAATGTTAAGATTTTTGAATTCGTACATGTATCCGTTTGGATCCAAAGCTTTGATCGCTCGGTTTTCCATGCTTTTTGCTGCTACATTTGTGTAGGTTTCACTAGTCTCAATCGCTTCTGCCTCTGGCCCTTGTGCAGTTGCGAAAGTTACTGTGAACAGTGCTGTAAGAACTAGCACCGTTGGTGTAAACTTTCTCATTTTAAAATTTGGTATTGTACTATTGTTAATAATCTGATAACGTAAAGATAAAGCGGCATTTCAGATACTTACATTTTTTTAGATAAATGACATGAATATCCGATAAGGAGTATGAAAAGCTGAAACTACAGGAAAAAAACCAGGTATTTTCCCCTATAAAAAGGGCTATTTCCTTGATTTAGAAAGGGTAGACTTATGAGTTCATTGCGAGTAATTCGTCCAAATATAAACGCTGATTTGACAGTCTAGGAATTTTGTGTTGACCGCCAAGTTTGTCCTTCTTTTTGAGCCAATCATAAAATAATCCGGGACGTGCTATATTTAATTTTAAACTATTTAAAGTCATATTATTAAAACGCTTTGCTTCGTAATCGGAATTAATATTTTGAAGCGCTTCATCCAAAAGGAATGCAAATTCTCCGATATTTTCAGGTGCTTTTTTAAATTCTATAATCCATTCGTGCGCACCTTTTTCACCATCGTGCATAAAAATAGGTCCAGCCGTGTATTCTACAATTTTGGATTTTGTAGCAGCACAAACGCGACGTAATGCATCTTCAGCATTTTCAATAATTAACTCTTCACCAAATACATTAATATGATGTTTGGTTCTTCCAGTAACTTTTACACGATAAGGATCAACAGAAGTAAAACGAATAGTATCACCAATCATATAACGCCACAAACCACCATTGGTGGTAATGACGACAGCGTAGTTTTGATCTACTTCCACGTCCGATAACGGAATTACTTTCTGATCAGGTGTATGAAAAGTGTCCATAGGAATGAACTCGTAAAAAATTCCATAATCGAGCATTAATAATAATTCATCAGAATCATTTCGATCTTGAATCGCGAAGAAACCTTCAGAAGCATTGTAAATTTCGTAATATTTAAATTTGTCACTTGGCAACAAATTGCGGTATTGCTCTTCGTATGGAGCAAAACTTACACCACCGTGAAAATATGCTTCTAGATTCGGCCAAACTTCAAACAAATTTGCTTTTTGAGTTTGTTCTAAAACTTCATTCATTAATACCAACATCCATGATGGAACACCAGCCAAACTAGTCACGTTTTCGCGTAAAGTTTCTTTAATGATTGCATCAATCTTAACTTCCCAATCGCCCATAAGCGATACTTTGCTACTTGGTGTACTGCTAAATTCTGCCCAAAGCGGTAAATTATCAATCAAAATGGCAGATAAATCACCGTAATAAGTTCCGTTTTGTTCGTACAATTCTTTGCTTCCGCCCAAGCGTAAACTTTTTCCGTTAAATAATTGTGCGCCAGGATTGTTGTTTAAATACATGCACAACAAGTCTTTGCTGGCTGCATAATGACAATGTTCTAATGAAACATCACTTACGGGAATAAATTTACTTTTTGCATTCGTAGTTCCACTCGATTTGGCAAACCATTTAATGGGTTTTGGCCAAAAAATATTCGATTCTCCTCGGCGAGCACGTTCTATCATTCCTTGAATATCTTCATAGGTAGTTACAGGAATTCGTTCAGAAAATGTTTTGTAATCAGTAATCGTAGCAAATTCATATTGCTCTCCGATTTCTGTTTTTTTCGCAGTACTCAATAAGTTCATCAGCAGCTCTAACTGAACTTCATTTGGGTTTTTCAAAAAGTGCTCAATCTGAGAGATGCGCTTTTTCAAAAACCAAGAAGCGATAGAATTTACTAATGGTATCGGCATGGTGTATCTTAGGTTATTCGGTTGTGATTTTAGTTGTTAAAATATGGCTACTCGCAAAAAGTTTGTTACTTTCGTTGACGCTTTTCTTTCGATGTAAGCATAGTTTAAGTGAATAAAAATAGCAAAAATCTTTAATGATGTACAAAGGTGTTTTAACAAAAATGCAAACTGAGTTCGGAAATCCGATTCAATATTACCTAAATTTTGAAGATGATTTCCTGAATATGAATCAATTACTTACAAAAACACTTCGCTTAGATTTTGAAGAATTTGAGTGCTTAAATTGTCACTTAAACAAGCAAATTTACCGTCAGGGATTTTGTAAAAGCTGTTTTTTTGAGATTCCAGTGGCTGGCGATTGGATTATGCGTCCAGAATTAAGTACGGCACATTTAGGAATTGAAGATCGCGATTTGGAGTATGAGAAAAAGGTACAATTGCAACCACATATTGTGTATTTGGCATTGTCTAGTGAAGTGAAAGTTGGTGTGACTCGTAAACCACAAGTTCCGACGCGTTGGATTGATCAAGGAGCTGTAAAAGCTGTAGAAATTGTTGAAGTGCCTAATCGATATTTGGCAGGAATTACGGAAGTTGCTTTGAAAGCGCATGTTTCCGATAAAACGAATTGGCGAAAAATGCTGCAAAATTTAAATGAAGATGCAGATTTGTTAGCCAAGAAAGAAGAGTTACAACAATATATTCCAGAAGAAGCGCAAGATTATTATTTGCAAAATAGGGAAGTAGTAGAACTCGATTTTCCAGTGCTTTCGTATCCTGAAAAAGTAAAAAGTTTAAATCTTAGCAAAACGCCAAGTTATGAAGGTGTACTTAAAGGAATCAAAGGACAGTATTTAATTTTTGAAGATAATACTGTTTTTAATGTGCGTGGAAATGAAGGTTTGGTGGTGCGTTTGGGGATTTCTTGATTTTGTTTATTCGTTTTTTTGTTGATTTGTCAATTTGATGCTTTTGAAACGTCTCATTACTCACTACTAGATTCTCACTACTTCTAAAAAGTTTGTCACGAATTCACGAATGATTTTTCGGTTACTTTTTTTGTATAAATAATTGTCACAAATGCTGCGTTCTTGAAAGATATTTAATTCTGAGCTAGAAACGTCTGATCGAGTGAGATCTTGGAAAGATTTTGTATCGAGAGCTACTTTGATTTTGAAGTGTCTCACTACTCAAGACTAAGTTCTCACTACTTCTAAAAAGTTTGTCACGAATTCATGAATGATTTTTTGGTTATTTTTTTGTGTAAATAATTGTCACAAATGCTGCGTTCTTGAAAGATATTTAATTCTGAACTAGAAACGTCTGATCGAGTGAAGTCTTGGAAATATTTTGTATCGAGAGCTGCTTTGCTTTTGAAGTGTCTCACTACTCACTACTAGATTCTCACTACTTCTATAAAGTTTGTCACGAATTCACGAATGATTTTTCGGTTACTTTTTTGTGTAAATAATTGTCACAAATGCTGCGTTCTTAAAAGATATTTAATTCTGAGCTAGAAACGTCTGATCGAGTGAGATCTTGGAAAGATTTTGTATCGAGAGCTACTTTGATTTTGAAGTGTCTCAATACTCACTACTAGATTCTGAATACTTCAAAAAAGTTTGTCACGAATTCACGAATGATTTTTCGGTTACTTTTTTGTGTAAATAATTGTCACAAATGCTGCGTTCT
>NZ_CANLEA010000002.1 GCF_947489565.1 uncultured Kordia sp.
CGATCAAAAAGCGAAGCGATCAAAAAGCGAAGCGATCAAAAAGCGAAGCGATCAAAAAGCGAAGCGATCAAAAAGCATCTAGCCATTAAAAAAGTTTAAGGGTTTATAAGTTTAAGGGTTTACGTATTCAAACCAAAACAGAAAACAAATTAACCTGCTACCAAAATACTAAAAGATGAAGTCGTGTCTAAAAATCTAAAAGGCATAGCCGATCTAACAGCAAAGCGGTCTAAAATCTAATAGCGCTAGCGACCTTATCAAGGTGCCGGATTCGGAATACTATTATGAATTTCATTGATGCCGTCAATCACTTCTTGTGACAATTCCACATCAATACTTGCTATATTCTCTTTAAGCTGCTCCATTTTTGAAGCTCCAATTATATTTCCTGTAACAAACGGCTGCTGATTGATAAATGCCAATGACATTTGCGCCAAACTTAATCCGTGCTTTTTCGCTAAATCATAGTATTGTTGCGTTGCTTCGGTTGCTTCTTTTCCACTGTAACGTGCAAATCTTGGAAATAAGGTCAATCTTGAACCTTCAGGAAGATTTCCACCTAAATATTTTCCAGAAAGCACACCAAATCCAAGTGGCGAATAGGCCATTAAACCAATACCTTCACGCATGGAAACTTCTGCCAAACTGGTTTCAAAACTTCTACATAATAATGAATATGCATTTTGAATGGTAACCATTCTTGGCAATCCTTTTTTAGATTCTTCCAAATAACGCATGGTTCCCCAAGGCGTTTCGTTTGAGATTCCTACTTGACGAATTTTCCCTTCTTTTATTAAACCATCTAACGCGTGTAAACTTTCGTTGAAATTATCTTGCCAAGGATCATTTGGATTATGTTTATAATCGCGTTGTCCAAAGAAGTTCGCTTGGCGTTCTGGCCAGTGCAATTGATATAAATCTAAATAATCGGTTTGTAAACGTTGTAAACTATTTTCTACTGCATCTTTGATTGCTTCTGGACTAAATCCGTTAGTTCTAATATGTGCTGTATAATCGCCTGGACCAGCAATTTTAGATGCCAATACGACTTTATCTCTGTTTCCAGTTTTTTTAAACCACGTTCCTATAATGCGTTCTGTCTCCGCATAAGTTTCTGCCGTTGCTGGCACAGGATACAATTCGGCTGTATCAAAAAAGTTAACACCTTGTTCAAAGGCATAATCCATTTGCTCATGACCTTCGGCTTCGGTATTTTGATTTCCCCAAGTCATAGTTCCTAAGCATATTTTACTGACTTTTATATCAGTATGCGGAATTTTTGTGTACTTCATTTTCTTTTCTTTTTCGGTTTTTTTATGATGTTGAATTAAGGATAGAGCATCTCCACTGCGCTCAATATGACACGCAGGAATGAGATCCCGACTTCCGATTTGTCGTTGGGAATGCCAAAAAACTACACTTCCACCTCAACTAAAATTGGGCAATGATCTGAATGTTTAGCTTCGGGCAAAATGGTTGCTCTGGTAATGTTGTCTTTTAACGGTTCGCTCACCATATTGTAGTCAATACGCCAACCTTTATTATTGGCACGCGAATTGGCACGGTAACTCCACCAACTGTAATGATGTGGCTCTTTATTTAAGTGACGAAACGAGTCGATGAATCCGCTATCAATAAAACTTCCAATCCAAGCACGTTCTTCAGGTAAGAATCCTGAAACACCTTTCATTTTTGGGTTGTGAATATCGATTTCTTCATGACAAATATTGTAATCGCCACAAACCACCAAGTTTGGAATTTCTTTTCTTAAGTTCGTCAAATATTCTTTGATATCGTCCATATACTGAAACTTGAAACTCAAACGCGCATCATTGGTTCCCGATGGCAAATACATGCTCATGACCGAGATATTATCATAATCGACACGCAAATTACGACCTTCAAAATCCATCGTTTCAATGCCAGTTCCGAATTCTACGTGGTTTGGCTTTTCTTTGCAAAGAACTGCCACGCCACTATAGCCTTTTTTTTGTGCGCTAAACCAGTAGTGATATGGATAGCCAGCTTGTTCAAAAGCTTCTAAATCGAGTTGTTCTTTTTGTGCTTTGGTTTCTTGAATACAGATTACATCTGGATTGGCTTGTTGCAACCATTCTAAGAATCCTTTTTTAATGGCAGCACGAATTCCATTTACGTTATAAGATATTATTTTCACGCTTCTATTTTTTATTTCTTGAAGTGAATCAGAAAAAAGCGTATTTCGGGATCGCTTTTATTCCTCTTCGTTATCGTTTAGCCTACGTTCTAGTTCTGCTTGGAATTCCTCCATCACAGGTTTCACGGTACTTTCTGGAAGATCCGCAATACGTATATACATTAAACCATCGACTGCATTATTAAACAACGGATCTACATTAAACGCAATTACTTTTGCATTTTGCTTTACGTACTTTTTAATCAGCACAGGCATACGTAAACTTCCTGGTTCTATTTCGTCAATGATTCTATCAAACTTGATTAAGTCCGCTTTTGTTTCATCAAAAATAAAGTCTTTATCAGCATCTTTCAACTTTACTTTAAATTCTTTTTTTGGATGAATGTACTGTGCAATGTATGGATCGTAGTAATGCGATTTCATAAACTCAATCATCAATGACTTGGAGAAATTTGAAAACTTATTACTAATACTTACACCACCAATTAGATATTTATGTTCTGGATAACGCAATGTTGTGTGCACAATTCCTTTCCACAATAAGAACAGTGGCATTGGTTTTTGCTGGTATTCTTTGATGATGAATGCTCTTCCCATTTCAATGGATTGACTCATCATTTTATGCAATTCTGGTTCAAAGCGAAACAAATCTTGCGTATAAAAACCGTTGATTCCGTGGTTTGCATAAATCTGACTTCCTAAGCCCATTCTATATGCTCCAGCCAATTTTTTTGCTTCACTATCCCACAAAAACATGTGATGATAGTAATAGTCAAATTTATCTAAATCGATTGCTTTGTTAGTTCCTTCACCGATTTCGCGAAACGTAATTTCACGAAGTCTTCCCATTTCACGCAATACATTCGGAATTTCTTCAGCTTCAGCTAAAAATACTTGATAGTTTTTACTAGTCAACAAATGATGTTTTTTAGACAAGCTTTCAACTTCTTTTTGAATTACCTCCGCAGAAACTGGTGTAATAATTTCTTTTGGTGGTTTTGGAATTTTTAAAGATGTTGGCACTTTACTTAACAGATTTTGCTTCTCATACGTATTGGACAACATGTATGTTTTTTTACGAAGAAACTCTGTGAATTCTGTTAAGTTTTCGTATTCATTTTGTGCTTTTACAGAAATTGGCTTTCCGATTCGCACTTTAATGACTCTATTTTTTTGTGTTAATAATTCCGAAGGTAATTTAGCAGTTCGCAAAGTGTCACTAATTCTAGCTAGCCTGTAAAAGAAACGGCTGTTTTTTGCATGAAAATATATTGGCACTACAGGAACTTTCGCTTTTTGCACCAATTTCATAGCTGCTTCTTCCCAAGGTTTATCTACAATTAGTTTTCCATCTTTATAAGTTGAAACTTCACCTGCTGGAAAAATCCCTAATGGTTTTCCTTCACGCAAGTGCATGATGGATTGTTTAAAACCTGCCAAACTTGATTTTGCTCCTTTGTGATCTTCAAAAGGATTCACTGGCATTACATATGGCTTTAATGGATCAACTCGGTGCAATAGGAAATTTGCAATGATTTTATAATCTGGTCGCTGTTCTACCATTAGTTTTAGCAACAAAATCCCATCAATTCCACCAAGTGGATGATTTGAAATTGTAACATACGCACCATCTTTGGGAAGACGCTTTAAGTCTTCCTCTGGAATTTCAAATTTAATCTTATACTCATCTAGTAATGCATTTAGAAATTCTAAATCATCAAGATGTTTATGTTTGTCATAAATTTTATTCACATCAGAGATACGCAACACTTTCATCAGAATCCAACTTACGAAGGTTCCGATAAAGCCATATTTATCTAATTTGACAGCTTTTGCAACTTCTTTAGCAGTTACCAATCCCATATATCCATTTTAAGGCGAATTACAAATATAGCAAAACAACCTTAATATATTTTATTTATTTTACAACTAGTTGAATCGTTTGTTCTGCACGCTGTTCTAACAGAATTTCTTTCTCTTTTTGCAATCCTTCAATCGCTGATTCTGTAAAGTGTCGTATTGTATACAGCGACACGTTTTCATAATGTGTTACTTTAAATTTTGAACGCAGTGTTTTGAGTAATTTTTCTAAATTGTTAAACTTATTATCTACACATACCGAAAAACTAATCGCAGAGTTTTGAATTACATCTACTTTCATCTTGCAATCGTGTAATAATTTAAAAATTTCGCTGATATTATTTTCTACGATAAATGAAAAATCTAAGGAAGAAAGTGAAATCAATACTTGATTCTTTTTTACAATAAAACACGGAATGTTTGGCGTGATTCCAACACCTTTTGCTACCGCAGTTCCAGCACCTTTTGGGTTTAAAAACGATTTTACATACAACGGAATTTCTTTACGCTGTAATGGTTGCAATGTTTTTGGGTGAATTACAGATGCTCCGTAAAATGCTAATTCAATAGCTTCTCTGTAAGAAATATTGTGTAATAATTGCGCATTTTCAAAATAGCGCGGATCTGCATTTAATACACCAGGCACATCTTTCCAAATGGTTACGCTTTCCGCATTTAAACAGTACGCAAAAATAGCTGCTGTATAATCGGAACCTTCTCGCCCAAGTGTTGTTGTAAAATTATTCGGGTCGCTTCCAATAAAACCTTGTGAAATATTGAGTTTGTTACGATTTACGTTGCGTTTGATGTTTTCCTGCGTTAATTCCCAATCAACTTTTGCATCACGGTAATTCGTGTCGGTTTTAATCATCTCACGCACATCTAACCATGTATTTTCAATGGAAATACTATTTAAATACGCGCTCACAATTGTGGTAGAAATCAATTCTCCAAACGAAACCAACTGATCATACACATAATCATAATCTGGAGATTTATTTCGCCCCAAAAAGCCTTGCATTTCCTCAAAAAACTTTTTTACTTTTCCAAAGATTGGATGACTTTCATTTGGAAATAATTCCAATAGAATTTCATTGTGATATTTTGCAATTTCCTGAATAGATGCTTGCAATTCTTTACTTTCTTCAAAGTAGTTTTTGATCACAACTTCTATGGCATTGGTTGTTTTTCCCATAGCAGAAATCACAATTAATGTGTTGTCATAGCCAACTTCTTGCAATACGTTGACCAAATTTTTGACTCCATTGGCATCTTTTACAGATGCGCCACCAAATTTGAATATTTTCATAACAAAATTTTATTTTGTTGTTCCCACAAAAGCGGGAATCAGTTTTCTTTTTTAGATCAATTTGTTTTTATAGCACTTCTCGATACTATTTTCTATCTATTTTCGACTGCGCTCAATATGACAGAAAATCACTCGAAGTGACAATTATGCTTCGTTGTATATCTCAAAACATCTGATCGAGTGGCGAATCTATGATTCGTTGTATCGAGATCTGCTTGAAATTTATAATAGTGATTTTAAAGAAACAGATTGCCGCGTCGTATACTCCTCGCAATGACGTTTCCAAAATCTCACTACTCAATACTTATATCTAACATCTAATTTTATTTCCAAGCACTTCTCGACTGCGCTCGAAGTGACATTTAAAATTCAGCATTCAACATAGACAATCTTCCTTATCGTTTCGCTAAATAATTTTCAATTCCTTGTTCGTCTAATTGCACCACATGCCAATCGCGCATGACGTTGGCACCAATATGTTCATAAAATTCAATCGCTGGTGTATTCCAATCCAATACTTCCCAGCCAATTCTTTTTACGCCTAAATCGTTTCCAAACTCAATAACTTTCTGCAATAATGCGCCTCCAACTCCTTTACCACGTGCTTTTTCACTCACAATTAAATCTTCTAAATGCAAGACTTCTCCTTTCCATGTAGAGTATCGCATGTATACCAATGCAATTCCTACTACTTCTTCGGTCGTTTCTGCAACAAAACAATGAAATTTTGGAACGGCTCCAAAACCATCTTTCCGCAACATTTCTGGCGTTGTAATAACTGCTTCTGGTTCTTTTTCAAAAATTGCTAATTCATTAATTAGTTGAAAGATAGCATCAACATCTGTGGCAACGGCTTTTCGGATGGTAAAGTTCATAGGTTTCAAAATATTTACACAAAGGTAACAAGGCAAAAATTATAATTTTTACGAAAACGTTATAGTTTTACAAAATTATCGATATTTGTGATCTGAGAAACAAAGTAGACAAAATGGCTAAAAAAAATCAAACCTTAGGAGAATTTATTATTGAAAATCAATCAGAGTTCAAATATTCTTCTGGAGAACTTTCCCGATTAATTAACTCTATCCGATTGGCAGCAAAAGTGGTGAATCATGAAGTGAACAAAGCTGGATTGGTAGATATCATCGGTGCAGCCGGCGAAACAAACATTCAAGGAGAAGATCAGCAAAAGTTAGATGTATATGCCAATGATAAGTTTATACAAACTTTGAGCAATCGAAATATTGTCTGCGGAATTGGTTCTGAAGAAAACGATGATTTTATCGAGATTAATAGTTTAGATGAAAACAATCAGAATAAATATGTGGTCTTGATGGATCCTTTAGATGGCTCTTCTAATATTGATGTAAATGTTTCTGTGGGAACTATTTTTTCTGTGTACAGAAGAATTACACCTGTAGGAACACCTGTAAAAATTGAAGATTTTCTGCAAGAAGGAAATCAGCAAGTTGCCGCTGGTTATGTAATTTACGGAACCTCTACAATGTTGGTATATACTACAGGACATGGTGTAAATGGTTTTACCTTAAATCCAGCTATTGGAACCTTCTATTTATCGCATCCAAATATGCAATTTCCAGAAACTGGACGTATTTATTCTATCAACGAAGGTAATTATGCACATTTTCCACAAGGTGTAAAAGATTATATCAAGTATTGCCAAGAAGAAAAAGAAGATCGACCATATACTTCACGTTATATTGGTTCATTAGTGTCTGATTTTCATAGAAACTTAATTAAAGGTGGAATTTACATTTATCCACAAACTTCCAAAGCACCAAGCGGAAAACTCCGTTTATTGTATGAATGCAACCCAATGGCTTTCCTTGCTGAACAAGCGAATGGCTTGGCTTCAGACGGTTTTCAACGCATTATGGACATCAAACCAACAGAGCTTCACCAACGTGTTCCAATTTTCTGCGGAAGTCGAAAAATGGTAGAAAAAGCAAAGGAGTTTATGAAGAACTCGTAGGAAACGCAGTCACTTTCCTAAAAATTATTACTTTTGTGTGAAACCCTAGAACAATAAAATACTTCTAAATGGCAACAAAAGGTAAAAATACCAACGATGCTGATCAAACAAATCCGAGCATTTCAGATCCATCTACTAAGATTGAAGCAATAAAGAATTTAATTTTTGGAGAAAATATTCAGGAGTATAATTCTGAGTTCGACAATATTAAAAATGACATTCTTGCCAAAAAGCAAGCGCTGGAAAACTTAATTGAAGAAGTGCGTTCAGAATTGATCCAAAATATAGACAATCTGAGCACTGACTTAAATATTCGCATTACTGAATTGGAATCCAACATGGAGAATAAGTTGGACGATTTGAATGAGAAAAAAGTAGATCGCAGACAATTAGGTCAATTACTTATCAATCTTGGAGAAAAGATAGGAAAAGAGTAAAACTCAACGTATTTTCCATGTGTATTTATGACGGAAGCTGATAAATTAACGTTATTAAAAGATTTATTACTCACGGACGATCGTGCGTATGCGGAATCGATACACAATAAAATCAGAGCGCTCGAGCAGATTATAAATGAGCAAAAAAAGCTTTCGAATAAAGTTGATCCAATCATAGATGAAAGGTTAGAGGAGTTTATTGAGGAAATTCCAGAAACACTTGGACCAACCATTACAGAAGCATTAGCTGAGCAGATTAAAAATTCCAAAGATCAAGTTGTAGAAGCATTGTATCCAATTATGGGTAAAATGATTAAAAAGTATATTTCGCAAGAAATTAGCTTACTTTCGGAACGTATCAACAAACAATTGGAAGATAGTTTCTCTACAAAAAGCTGGAAACGAAAGTTTAAATCTTGGTTTGGTGGCGTTAAAGAAGAAGAATTATTGCTTAGTGAATTGACTGCTATTTCTAAGGTAGAACAAGTACTGGTTATTGAAAAAAATTCGGGACTTCTTATTGGACAATATGCCAAAACCGAAACGATTGATAAGGATATGGTCTCTGGAATGCTAACAGCTATTAAAAGTTTTGTGGAAGATGCCTTTCAAGGGAAAAGTCAAAACTTAGAACTGATTGAGTACGAATTATATCACATTCATATTCAGAGCTTTGTATCTTTTTACGTCGCAGTTGCTATTTCTGGAGAATATAATCTTATATTTAAGAACAAATTACAAGATATAATCTTTAATTTTACAGACAACTTCTTAAATTTATTTAACGATTTAAGTGAAATTAAAGAAGAAGACATTACTAACGAATTAGAATTCTACTTTAGTACGAATGAAGAAAGCCTCTAAAAAAATAATTCTATTAGGTCACTTTGGTGTCGGAAAATCTTCATTGATTCGACAATTTGTGGAGAACACTTTTACAAGTGATTATAAAGTTACCATTGGAGTTCACATCTTAAAAAAGGAAGTTGAAATTTCGCCAGACGAAACCATTTCACTTATTATTTGGGATTTGGAAGGATATGATGATATTAAAAAAACACGTGCATCGTATTTACTAGGAACGCACGGATTTATTTATGTATTTGATGTGACTCGCCCTGCAACTTTTGAAAATTTAGAAAATGACATTGCTTACCTCACCGATCAATATGCAAATACGCCACTAAAAGTTGTTGGAAACAAAGCAGACTTAGTGACAAAAACGTATTTAAAAGAAAATAAAGACATGTTTGGTGTGGCGCCTGACTTTTTTACAAGTGCAAAAACAGGTGATAAAGTAGACGATATGTTCACCGCACTTGCTAAAGAACTTGTGAAATAATTATGATGTTAGAAACGTATAGAGGAACCTATTTTCATCCTAGAACACAGTTTATAACGATTGATACTTCTGGAAATGTATTAGAAAGCGATAATGTTCTCTTTGCGCTGAAAAAAGGAGATGATATTAGCTCAGTAAGTGGATTTTTTGAAGGACTTGCTTCTTATTTTGATGCCAATGAAGACAATGATATTAAGTTTACGTGTATTCATTTAGAAAATAAAGAGCAAAGAGAATATACCTGTGATATAGAGTTTAAAACCTTTGCAAACGATCAACCTGCACTTGTCATTATTCATGACTTTTCCGATCATTATAAATATTACCAAGAAGTAGCGCAAAGCAGAAACGAATCAGTCATTAATTCGCAAATATTAGAACTCAAAAATAAATATCTTAAAGAAAAAGAAGACTTTAAAAATACTTTCATTGCCAATTTTAGTCATGAATTACGCAATCCGTTAACAGGTGTTACAGCATTTTGTTCCGTATTGCAAAAAACGGACATGACTTTGGAACAGCAAGATTATGTTGAAGTCATAAAATCTTCGGCAGATCATTTAAAAAATATGATTGGCGACATCTTGGAAGTGTCTAAAATTGAAGTTGGAAAACTTTCCTTGAATGAAGAATTATTCGATTTCCACGAACTCATAGAAATGTTAGAGTTTACCTATAGTGTAAAAGCAAAACAAAAAAATATTGAGTTTGAAATTGAGTTTGACGAGAAAATTCCAAGATATATTGAAAGTGATAAAACACGCATCAAACAGGTTTTAGAAAATTTAATCGAAAATGCGCTAAAGTTTACTTTATCTGGAAAAATTACGGTTTCTATAAAACAGAATCAACGCAGAGCTCGAAAAGTAAACTTAAATATCAGTGTACAAGATACTGGAATTGGAATTCCAGAAGAAAAGTTAGAGGTAATTTTCAATAGCTTTACACAACTGAACAACGCACAAAAGTTTATAGGTACTGGACTTGGTTTATCTATCGTAAAAGGATTGGTAGAATTATTGGAAGGTAAAATTACCGTAGAAAGTAAAGTAAAAGCAGGTTCTACCTTTAAAATAAATATCAACTTAAAATATCCGATCAACCAAGAATCTACTTCTTTGGAAAGGAAATCAGATATTGAACGAAAAAACTATTTATCAAAAGAAAAATACAACATCTTACTTGCTGAAGATTCAGAATTGGCACAAATGGCCGTATTGAAAATATTAGCACAAGAAGGTAATTTCTTTTTAGATATTATTACCAATGGCGAAGATGTTATTGAAAGTGTCATTCATAACGAATACGACCTAATTTTAATGGACATTCGCATGCCAGGTACACATGGAGATGAATTGACAAAAATGATTCGCTCATTACCTGTACAAAACTGTAAAACCATTCCGATTTTAGCATTGACCGCAAATTTATACGATACCGATAAAAAGCGCTACAAGAAAATGGGAATGACCGACATCATTGAAAAACCGTTTGACGAAAGCACACTATTAAAGAAGATTTATAAGTATTTGAAATAAAAAAAACCGAGCTATAAACTAACTCGGTTTTTTTATATCGTGAAATCGTTTTAAAATTAACGATTCATATTTTTGATTTCATCTTTAAAATCGTCTGCATCTACGCCTTTGCTCACTAACATTAATGCTTTATGAACTACGTACGCAACATTTTCAGGAGAAAACCCTAAACCAATTCCCAAACGTTCTAAAATAACGGTTTGTTTTGGTCCTAACTCATGATCAGCATACACCATTCTCGACAAATCATACAAACGCTCTAAACGTTCGTTGTACATTGTTGGTGGATTAATTGGATGCGATTTGTAATCTTTTAGAATCTCTTTGTAATTACTTTCAGAGATATCTAAATTTCTTGCCATTCTATCTAAAAACGCTTTTTCATCGTCTGTAATAACATCATCACTCATCGCTATGCGAACGATTGCTGCAAAATGACTTTGATTTCTTTTACGAAATCCACTTGAATATAAATCTGATATAGACATTTCTTAATTTTTAGTGCTGCAAATATAGTTATTCTCTCGTCTTTTTATGCAAAATTTTAGCTTGATTTTATATGCTTTCTGATGAGTTCAGTATATTTGCATCTAAATTTTTATCACCGTGAGTATATCCAAAATCTCGCAGCACTTTTCACAGTCTCCCGAACTTGGGAAATTGAGGCAAGCTATTGCCAAAAATCAAGAAAAGATACATGTAAAAGGAACTACAGGTTCTAGTTTATCGTTCATTATTTCAGAAGCATACAAGCAAAGTGAAATGCCTTTTCTTTTTATTTTAGATGATAAGGAAGAAGCTGCTTATTACTTAAATGACTTAGAATTTTTACTCAACGATAAAGATGTACTTTTTTATCCGGGAAGTTACCGCAGACCCTATCAAATTGAAGAAACAGACAATGCCAATGTATTGCTTCGTGCAGAAGTTTTGAACCGAATCAATTCGCGCAGAAAACCTTCGTTGATTGTTACTTATCCGGATGCACTTTTTGAAAAGGTAGTGACACGAAAAGAACTCGAAAAAAACACACTCAAAGTTTCACTGAACGATAAATTATCCATCGATTTTGTGAATGAAACCCTGTTTGAATACAATTTTAATCGTGTAGATTTTGTCACAGAACCTGGCGAATTTTCAGTTCGTGGAGGAATTGTAGATGTATATTCATTCTCCAATGATGAACCGTATAGAATTGAGTTTTTCGGCGACGAAGTAGATAGTTTACGAACATTTGATGTAGAAACACAATTATCTACCGAAAAGGTAAAAAAAATCAGCATTATTCCGAATGTAGAAAATAAAGCCTTGCAAGAATCTCGCGAAAGCTTTTTAAAATACATTCCTGGAAAAACGATTGTATTTGCCAAAAACACAGAATTATTGTTAGGGCGAATTGATAAGTTATTTGGAAAAGCCACAACCGCTTTTGCAGAATTATCTGAAGACATCAAACACAATACGCCAGAAGAATTATTCTGTACAAAAGCATTATTACAACGTCAATTTTTAGAATATACGATTGTAGAATTGACCACAAATCCGCTATTAAAAGCAGATACATTTATCAATTTTAATACAACGCCACAACCTTCTTTCAATCGTCAATTTGATTTGCTGATTGAAAATTTAGATGAAAATCACGAAAAAGGATATACCAATTATATTACTTGCACCAGTGAACAACAAGCAAAACGTTTTGATGATATTTTTAAAGATGTAGAACAAAAAGTACATTATGAAACGGTTGTGCTTCCACTCTATCAAGGTTTTGCAGATCATCAACAAAAAATTATTTGTTATACAGATCACCAAATCTTTGAGCGTTATCATAAATTCCATTTAAAGAATGGATACGCCAAAAAGCAAGCAATTACTCTAAAAGAACTGACCAATTTAGAAGTTGGCGATTATGTAACACATATTGATCACGGAATTGGAAAGTTTGGCGGATTGAAAAAGATTGATGTTGAAGGAAAGAAGCAAGAAGCGATCAAATTGATTTATGGCGAACGCGATATTTTGTATTTGAGCATTCACTCGCTACACAAAATTTCTAAATTCAACGGAAAAGACGGAAAACCTCCAAAAATATACAAATTAGGTTCTGGCGCTTGGAAAAAACTCAAGCAAAAAACCAAAGCTCGCGTGAAGCATATTGCTTATAATTTAATTGAATTGTACGCAAAGCGCCGCATGCAAAAAGGAATTCAGTACGGACCTGATACGCATCTGCAACATGAGCTTGAAGCTTCTTTTATTTATGAAGATACGCCCGATCAGTCGAAAGCAACTCGCGATGTAAAAGAAGACATGGAAAGCGAACGTCCCATGGACAGATTGGTGTGTGGTGATGTTGGTTTTGGAAAAACAGAAGTTGCCATAAGAGCTGCTTTTAAAGCGGTAGACAACGGAAAACAAGTTGCTATTTTGGTTCCGACTACGATTTTAGCATTTCAGCATTTTAAGACCTTTAGCGAGCGTTTAGAAGATATGCCAATTACTGTTGACTATCTAAATCGTTTCCGATCTACAAAACAGCGCAATGAAGTTTTAAAAGGATTGGAAGCTGGAACTGTTGATATTGTTATTGGAACGCATCAATTGGTAAATAAAGCGGTAAAATTTAAAGATCTTGGTTTGCTGATTGTCGATGAAGAACAAAAGTTTGGAGTTGCTGTAAAAGACAAGTTAAAAACCATTAAAGAAAATGTAGATACGTTAACGCTGACTGCAACACCAATTCCGAGAACGCTACAATTTAGTTTGATGGCTGCCCGCGATTTATCAGTGATTACTACGCCACCACCAAACCGTTATCCGATTGAAACACACGTTATTCGTTTTCAAGAAGAAACCATTCGCGATGCGGTGAGTTATGAAATTCAACGTGGTGGACAAGTGTTTTTTATTCACAATCGTATTGAAAACATCAAAGAAGTTGCCGGAATGATTCAGCGTTTGGTGCCCGATGCCAAAATTGGAATTGGTCATGGACAAATGGAAGGAAAGAAACTGGAAAAACTCATGCTTGCCTTTATGAATGGAGAGTTTGATGTGTTGGTTTCTACCACAATTATTGAAAGCGGTTTGGATGTTCCGAATGCGAATACTATTTTTATTAATAATGCCAATAATTTTGGATTGAGCGATTTACATCAGATGCGAGGTCGCGTTGGACGAAGCAATAAAAAAGCGTTTTGTTATTTTATTACGCCGCCAGATTCTGTGATGACACAAGATGCGCGCAAACGTATCAATGCACTCGTACAATTTTCTACCTTGGGAAGCGGATTTAATATTGCCATGAAAGATTTGGAAATTCGTGGTGCAGGAGATTTATTAGGTGGCGAGCAAAGCGGATTCATTAATGAAATTGGATTTGACACGTATCAAAAAATACTA
Organism: uncultured Kordia sp.; assembly: GCF_947489565.1. GTDB lineage: Bacteria > Bacteroidota > Bacteroidia > Flavobacteriales > Flavobacteriaceae > Kordia. The sequence goes on from NZ_CANLEA010000002.1 coordinate 14,061, forward strand.
AACGAAACCATTGAAGAACTCAAGGAAAATGAGTTTAAAGAGTTGTATGAAACACAGCAAAGCAAGAAAGAAAAAGTATTCTTAAAAGAAACACAGATTGACTCTGATTTTGAATTGCTATTCCCTGATGCATATATCAACACCGTTTCAGAACGCTTGGTGTTGTACAACAAATTGAGTGAACTCAAAACGGAAGAAGAATTACATACTTATGAAAAAGAGCTAATTGACAGATTTGGTCCGTTGCCAGCGCCTGCGGTTGCCTTATTGGATTCGGTTCGTATCAAATGGATTGCGACGCGATTTGGTTTGGAAAAAATCATTATGAAAAAAGGAAAAATGGTCGGTTATTTTATTGCCGATCAGCAGTCTGAATTTTATCAAAGTTCGGCTTTTACAAGCATTTTACAGTTTGTTCAACACAATTCATCGATTTGTAAGATGAAAGAGAAACAAACTCGAAATGGTTTGCGCTTATTGCTTACTTTTGAGCAAATTACCTCAGCAAAGAAAGCATTGAATGCCTTAGAAAAAATAGTGTAATTTGTTTTGGCTCAATTATTGAATTCATTTAAGTGAATTCTTCAAGAAAACTAAAAAAAAGAATATCATGATAAAAAAATTACTTTGTATTCTCATCTTGATTCCAATGTGCATGCAAGCACAGAAAGTCATGTCAGGTACATTTTCTCCAGCCGAAAAATTCGAATGGTTTATCATTTATAAATTAAAAACAACGCATCAAGCATACATAGATAATGGAAAGATTGTCGATGGAAAACTGAGCTATACTTTTAAGCCAGAAGTCGAAAAAGGTATGTATCGTTTGGTGTATGGATTGCCACAAGAATCTGAAAATTTCGATTTTATTTATAGTGGCGATGAAGAGATTGTGTTTACATTTAATGAAGGAATACTGGATTTTGCTGTTTCTAAAGAAAATAAATTGCACACATCTTATTTCCAAAACATAAACGAGGCAAAACGTTTGATCAATTCATTTTACCAAAGCGGAAGTACTAATGAAGCTGAGTTTCTAGAAGTATTTAATACTATTAAAACACTTCAGGAAACATTTGAAAAGGAAGCCGCAGGAACCATTGCGTATGAATTTATCAAGGCAAGTCGCACATATATGCCAACGACATACGAGAAACCACAAGTGATGGTTAACAACATTAAGAAACACTATTTTGACGATGTAGATTTTTCGAATCCAGTATTGCAAAACTCAGATTTTATTGCTGATAAAATGTCAAATTATGTCTTTACTGCCTTACCATTAAAAGAACTTACTGGAGAAGAATTGACCAGTGAATACAAAAAGAATATTGCCACGATTGTAGCAAAAATTAAATCTGTTCCTAATGATTATCAAAAATCATTACTCAACGTATTGTGGGAACAAATGACTGTAGTAGAAAATCAAGAGATTGCGATTCATATTGGAGACGAATATTTAATGCCTTTAGCAAAAGAGTTGAATGATAAAGTATTGGTTGAAAAACTAGCCGTGTATAAACGTTTAGCCTTTGGTGAAGTTGCTCCCGATTTTTCTTGGGTAAAAGATAACAAGACTCAAAAATTAAGCGAATTAGACGAAGCGGAGAACTATATCATTGTATTTTGGAGTAGTACATGTTCGCATTGTTTAGAGGAAATGCCAAAACTCAAAACTTTTGTCAACGCTCAAGAAAAAGGAAAGTTTAAAGTGATTGCTATTGGCTTGGAAGATGAGCGCGCAAGTTGGGCAGATGAGAGTTCATTTTATCCAGATTTCATTCACGTTTTAGGATTGCAAAAGTGGGATAATGAAATTGGAAACATGTATGATGTAAGTGCTACGCCAACTTTCTTTGTATTAAATAAAGACAAACGCATTATCGGAAAACCGTATGGTGTAAAAGAATTGATAGAATTTTACACGGAAGAATAAGAAATATTATAACATAAAAAAAGGTTGTATACGATGTGTACAACCTTTTTTTATGTATTATAAATTAGCAGCCAAAACTTTCTATACATTGTCCTGTATCTCCTCCACAATCTGCATTCATTGTTCTTGTTTTTGTTCCACCTTTTATAGCGTCTATATATTCAAATTTGGCGATTTGTAATTTGTTTAGGTTGAATGTTTTCTTCTTTTGAGTTTTCATAAATTAATTTTTTAAGTTATTTATTAAATGATACTATGATTATTGAATCATGCATCAATAAATCTGCCATAACATAAAAAAAACAGAAAAGGTATATTACTTTTCTGTTTTTCAGGTTATTTCTTATGGTAATAAAGTTTTATGGACGACAAACGGTGTCTGTAGCTTGATTTTGACTTCCATTATTATTAGGGTCAATACTGTCTGCTTGACAAGTACATGGATTACCAGGTTGTGTCATTGGCAATGTACGTGTATCAGGATCACATGGCACAGGACATGTATGTTCATATGTAGGACATGCAACCTGAGTTGCGCCTGATTGTTGCGTATTATTACATGGGTTTGAATTGGTACCACCTTTTAACCAAAAGGCATCCAAACTTGCAACTTTAAACTTACGCAGTTTTAGGGATTTTTTCTTTTCTCTCATTTTTGATAATTTTTAAATGTTAATGTTAATATGATTGTCTAAAGGCAATTTGTATCTTGACTATGCGTAGGATTGATACCATTACAAGCTTCTGAACAAGGATTTCCGGGTTGTGTCATTGCTTTCGTTCTTGTAGGATCATTACCGCAAGCTGCAGGACATGTATATTCATCCGTATTGCATGTAAATACTGTTGGCTCTGATTGTTGAGTATTGTTACAAGGATTTGAATTTGTTCCTCCTTTAAGCCATGAAGCATGTAAACTTGCAACTTTAAACTTACGCAGTTTTAGGGATTTTTTCTTTTCTCTCATCTATGATAATTTTTAATTTTTTGAATGTAAATATGAATGTTTAAGGCTTAACAATTAACTCCAGTATTTTGGCTACCATTATGAGTTAGATCAATACCATTAACTGCACAAGCATCCGAACAAGGATTTCCGGGTTGTGTTATTGCTTTCGTTCTTGTAGGGTCAGTACCACAAGCTGCAGGACACGTGTATTCATCCGTATTGCATGTGAATATTGTTGGCTCTGATTGTTGTGAACCTGTATTACCTGTATGTTGGCAAGGATTCGAATTTGTGCCTCCTTTAAGCCATGAAGCATGCAAACTTGCGATTTTAAATTTCCGCAGTTTTAGAGGTTTTTTCTTTTCTCTCATTTTAAATAATTTTAATTTATTGAATGTTCTCAAAACTAAGAATTCAATTATAATATCTATTGAAAATCAATTGTTTGAAAACTACAATTCACTGAATTATTGTTTTTTTACTGCATTTTCCCTTACTTTTTTTATAAAATAAGAGGGTTTTAATCCCGTTTTCTTTTGAAAAGCTCTTGAAAATCCTTCTGGATTTGAAAATCCAATTTCCTCTGCAATGGCACGAATGGTATATTTTTGATACTTGCTATCTGTTTGCACATGATTTACTAAATAATCAATTCGTAGATCATTGATATACGTAGTAAAATTTTTCTCCTTATATGTATTTACAATCTTAGATAAGTATTTCGAATTTGTGTTTACAATTTTAGCAACATCTTTCAATGAGATTTGATTGGTGAGAAAAGCTTCTCCTTTTTCAAAGACATCTAATGATTGTAAAACTTCGTTCACTATTGCAGAATCTATTCCTAAAGAAACTGCTTGTGGTATTACATTTTGTGCAATGATTTCTTCTTCAATACTACTCGACTGAGGTTTTTCCATTATTTCATTATAACGTTGCTCATATTTCTTTTTCAATCTGTAATTGAAGATAAATCCTATCAACATCAACACACAAAATATAATGCTTGAAATAGTGATCCATTTATTCTTTTGAAGAATCGTTAAATTTTCTTCTTTTAATTCATCAATCAATTCGTTTCTTTCTGCTTCATATTTAGGTGTATCATACTTTTTAAATATGTTAGAAGAGAGATATTTATAATTTGAATGAATCACTTTGTTTACCTCCAACATCTGCGTTGTGTAGTACAATTGCTGTTCCTTATCTTGTTCCAACTTCGCTTCATCTATCAAATAAACATAAGCATCTCTTAATGGCGGCAATAGATCATTTGTATTTCTAAAAATTGTATCAACCTTTTTAAAGTAATACAATGCTTTTTCTTTTTTCCCTATTGCATAATAACTTTTCCCTAAATAAAAATTAGCAATTCCTTTATCTACTTCTTCTAAATGTGGATATCCTTTTTGAATACTATCAATAGAAGAACTATAGTCGCCTTTCACACTTAGATTTATTCCTTCATTTACTACAAAATGATAGTAAAAATTAAGAAGGTTATGTTCTTTAGACAGCTTAATTCCTTTTGCGTTAATCGCTGTGCATTTTGTATTATTTTCAGATTCATAATACAAAGAAGACAATTGAAATAAGGTTTGTACATAAGGAGTAATATTAAAATCTTCTTTAGATTCTAATCGCACTAAAACTTCATTAAATAATTTTTCAGAGGCTTCGTATTCGCCGAGTAAACGCTTTAAAAACCCAATATTATATTTTGCCGCAAAAATGTAACGTCCTGATTTATGCTTTTCTGCTAATGAATCTGCAACTAAGTAATTGTCTAAAGCTTTATAATAATCACCTTTCAAATCTTGAGAAGCTCCTCTAAATATATAAAGCATCATTAGAAATTCTGCTTCACCTTTGATACTTTCAGTATTTGTAATGGCACTATCTATATAAGCAATTCTGTTTTTCAACACTTGTGCCCTATAGGCCACTAAGTAATATCCTTTTCCGACAAAACGCTTTTCTCCTTTTTTTTGCGCTTTCTTCAAATAATCGGCTGCCATTGTTTTTCCTTGCTCAGGAGTTATGGTCGTATCATTTAGTTGTTTTTGCAACAGCTGAAACTCCTCTTGTAAGTCTTCTTGTTTTTGCGCAAATACCGTAGTTCCAATAAAAAATAACAATACAAGTAGTACAATCTTTTTCATATTAAGGGAAGTGTTTAAAACAAATATAGGTGAAAAGTAGTATGGAATTGTTCCCTTTAATTGCAAGTTTTACGACAATTCAATGAATTGTAGCTAAAAATCAGTGTGTTTTTATATGTTTAATACCCATTTTACATAGAAAAGGCAGAAAAGTACTGATACTTTTCTGCCTTTTCTGCTTTTTATCGTATTTATTATAAACCTGGAAGTCTACAATCTGATACGTCTTCATCGGTTAAAAACTCTCCTTTAGTACAGTCACTTGCGTGGTAACGTTCTGATACACGGCAAGTATATTCATCAACTGTTGGAGTTGGTTGGTGAGTTTCTGTGTGCACACATGGGTTACTATTTGTTCCACCAACAACTCCTTTAACTTGTAAATTTGCTATTTTGAACTTTCTGAATTTCAATACTTTTTTGTTTTCTCTCATCTTATAATAATTTTTAAAATTTTTGAATGTGTTCAAACATAGATATTCAAAATAAAAAAACGATTAAAAAAAACGCTGAAGAATCCTTAATTCCGCGAATTAAGGATTCTTTTGCTCGCTTTCACGCACTTTTTTGATGAAATAAGAAGGTTTGAGACCAATCTTTTTTTGAAATGCTCTAGAAAAACTTTCAGAATTTGTGAATCCAATTTCTTCTGCCGTAGCCCGAATCGTATATTTTTGATACTTAGTATTGTGCTGGATATGATTCACTAAATAGTCGATTCGTAAGTCATTTATATACGTTGCAAAGTTCTTGTCTTTGTATACATTAATTATTTTCGATAGATATTTAGAATTGGTTTTTACAATTTTTGCTACATCCTTTAAACTAATTTGTTTGGTAAGATAAGCTTCTCCTTTCTCAAATATTTGTAGATTTTTTAAAACATCTTCAACAATGTCTTCATCTATCCCAACAGCCAAAATAGGTTTTAAATTTGTGTCTTTTACCGTAATTTCTTCCTCAATAATTGCTTTTGATGACTTCATAACAGCATTATATCGCTTTTCATATACTTTTTTCAAACGATAGTAATACAACAATCCTCCAAGTGCCAAAACACTAATTAAAATACTGATAAGAATTGTATGTTTTTTGTCTTCAACTACTTGTTCATTTTCTTTTCTTAGTTCTTCAATGGTATCATCTCGCTCTGACACGTACCTTGGAATATCATATTTTTTTACAATTGTATTTAAAAGATACTTGTAGTTTTTATCAAGAATACTATCTATTTTCAATAATTGATTTGTGTAATATAATTGTGACTCTTTATCATTTCGACGTTTACTATCATTAATCAAATATTCGTATGCTCCTATTAATGGAGGATACAAATCATTTGTCTGATTAAAAGTTGTGTCTACTTTTTTAAAATAATTAAGTCCTTTTTCTTTTTCTCCTAATAAAAAATAACTTCTTCCCAAGTAAAAATCAGCTACTTGTTGATCGCTTGTTGGTAAATATTGATATCCTTTTTCTAAACTATCAATAGAAGCTTGATACTCTCCTTTTACATTTAGATTGATCCCTTCATTTACCACAAAAGAATAATATTTCTTTTCATCACCTAGCGTTTTAGCCAATTGAATTCCTTCTACATTAATCAGACTACATTTTTCTACTTGCGCTGTTTCATAATAAATAGAAGACAATTGAAACAACGTCTTTAGATAAGATTTTTGATTGATGTCTTTTGAAGATTTCTCATGCTGTTTACACTCAAGAAATAAGGCTTCTGCTTCTTTATATTCTCCCAAAAAGCGTTTTAATAAAGCAATATTGTATTTTATATAATATTGAGAACTAAGATCATTTTTGAATTTGGCTACTGATTCTGCCAATACGAAATAATCCAAAGCTTGTTCATAGTCGTTTGATCCAGATAATAAAAATCCTTTAAACATATATGCCTGCACTGGAAAAACAGGATCACTTTTTACGTCTTTTGTAGCATAAATAGTACTATCTAAATATTGAAGTTTTTCCTTTTTATCAGTATTCCTAATTGTAAACAAGTAATAACCTCTTCCAATAAAACGTTTCTCACCACTTTTTTTCGCTTTCTTCAAATAATCTTTCGCAAGTGTTTTGATTGTTTCAGAATTGATACTTGTATCTCTAAGTTTTATTTTTAATGTATTAAACTCTTTCAATAAATCTTCTTGCTTTTGCGCAAATACAGTAGTTCCAATCAAAAATAAAAATACATACAGGAGTAACTTTCTCATAAATCAGGAAATATTTCTAACAAATATAACCGAAAAGCATATTGGATATACAGTTTTCCATAGCTAGTTTTCTCGCAATTCACGGAATTCAAGGCGAAATTCAAGGAATCGTGGTTTGCTTTAATTGACTGGTAATCAATTTAATCATTGTTTTGTTCTTGTGAGTAGTTCACAACAAATAAATATAACTCAAAATATTATTATTATGAAAAAACAAAATCTTAAATCGTTAAAGTTAAACAAGAAATCAATTTCATCTTTTAACTCTTCAACTATCCACGGAGGAAGTGGTGCTTGTACTATAGAATCAGTATTAATATGTGATGAAGATGATTCAGCAGGTTCAGTTGTAGTAACTTTTATTTCTTGGTGCCGCGCATGTAGATAATATTTTAAAAATGTCTTTCTATGATAGACTGTGGTTAAAAAAGAACACATTTTAGATTTGCGCAACTATCTGAAAGACAGATTTATTTATTACACACTTAATTAAATCTTAAACACGAATATTATGAAAAAACAAAATTTAAAAAGCTTAAATCTTAAGAAGAAATCTATTGCTGCATTTCATATAATTGGAGGCGCAGCAGATGATGCAAAATCAACACATGGACCTTGTCTTGAAACTTGTTGCAAATGTCCTGTGAAAAAATCTAAGCGACCAAATCCTTGTCACTATTAAAAAGATCTTAAAGAAATTCATTGTAACATGACTTTCTCTCTATGTATAGGCATTATTGAAACAATTTTGAATGTATTGTTTTACTAAATTACCAACCCTGTACATAATAAAATCCCGCTCTCTGATAGGAGCGGGATTTCTCGTAAAACTAAAATTACGTAAAGAGTTTGTTAATTTCAAATCTGATAAATCTTTTTTTCTTTCGAAAATAGCCCTAAGATTTATCTACCTACTAAACAGAAATTGTCAATTCTTCCACGCAAACTTTTATATATCATATATCACTGCTTCTATAAACAGTTTCGTTTCTAATATTCAATACTTATACTGGCATATACTATTCGTAAAAAAATAGCATAAAATACCTGTATCGATACTTATCATCGAAATCTATATATAGTCTTCTTAATTGATTCTCTAACAGAATCTATAATAAAGTGGGCGTTAGGGGTAACGTATAGTGTAGCTAATACACTTTCTGCTTTATGAATTATAAAAATAGTTGGCTAAACTCTTCTTATATAAATCTAAAATAGTGAAAATATATTTCTACTTAAACAAATTTCTGAATTAATATTGAAGTTCTTTAGCGTAAAAATACCTGTTTTTTAATCAGATACGTACGCTTGTAAGATTTTCAACATGTGTATTAAAGTGATTTCAAGTTTTTAATTACGGTAAATGCTTTATCTACCTGTTCATCGTTCACTAAAATAGTGAATTCGTTCGTGGTAGAAATCACTTCATAGATATTGACACCTTCCCAAGACAATCTTTGAAAGATGAAATAATAAATTCCTGGTACGTTTACATTGTCTTTTGGAAGCTTAACCGTAATTGAAGATAGATTTTCTTGTTTTTCGAGTAAAATTTCATTCTTAAAAATCTTTCCTACCAATTCAGCAACTTCATTACTTACTACAATATTGGATTCGTTTACTCCTCGTGATGATGTATAAAAAACGGTATTCAAGCTTTCTATTTCAGACATAAATGCTGCCTGACTCTTCAATAACGTTTCCGATACTTTAAATGTATAATCGTTTAAGGAAGAACGAACGGTAATTTCACCAATATTGCGAACAAATTTTAATACACGATGCGTCACACGAAATTCTAATTCCGATGACAATCTTTTTAAAGCCATTACAATAGCTCCATTTTTCACTTCTTTTCCTAACTGATGTTCTATTTCAGGTTTGATCAATCGTGATAAAGAGGTTAAATTGATGATTCCTTGTGATAAGGCGCTTGATAAAAATGGCTTAGTTTTTATATATTCTTCTACAATCGATGAAATTGTCTTCATTTAGTCTATTATTTTAGTAGACTACAAAAGTACGAACCGAAAAGTTCTTTTCAAAACAATTTGTTATAATTACAACAGTATTTTTTAAAAATGATAAAATGCGTCTTCTATGTGATTTATTGTGACATCACTTTTTTGCATTAAAATAGCAATAATGTCAAAACGCACTTCCACATCTAAATCGTTGTCATTGACATAATTATCTATCGCTTTTACCAATAAATTAATTTTCTTTTTGTTGACAAACTCTTCAGGATTCCCAAAATGATCCGAAGTTCTTGTTTTTACTTCTACAACAGCAAGTGTGTCATTTTTTTGTGCAATGATATCTACTTCTGCCTTTTGAAACCGATAATTTGTCTCCAAAACCTCGTATCCCTTACTTTTAAGATGGTTAACAGCTAGTTTTTCGCCTTCAATTCCTAATTCATTATGTGTTGCCATGAACTCGTTTGTAAATTTTTCATATAAAATACGTATCTTAATCAGGAAAATCAACAATAGCCACCTGAATATCTACATACCTGTATCAATTTTTGTGATGATAAAGCATTGCAAATCATCCATCATATTTGCTACATTGGTACTTAAATAACCGAAACAATATGGAAGCAAAATACGATCATATTGGAAAAGGATACAACGACACCCGAAAAGCCGATCCTTTTATAGTAGAACGACTCCTGTATCACTTAAATCCAATCCATAAAGGTTGGTATTTAGATATTGGCTGCGGCACAGGAAATTATACTTCAAAACTTCACAATAAGGAAACAACATTTATAGGTGTAGATCCTTCTCAAAAAATGCTTGACAAAGCAAAAATAAATCATCCAGAAATTACTTGGAAACTTGGAACTGCCGAAAATATTCCAACAGAAAGTAATAGTATTGAAGGTGTTATTGGAACACTGACGTTACATCATTGGAACGATTTGCAAAAAGGGTTTTCAGAATTATTTCGCGTAATGAAAAATTATACAAATATTGTATTCTTCACGGCAACGCCCGAACAAATGAAAGGCTATTGGCTAAATCATTATTTCCCTAAAATGATGGAAGACTCTATGCAACAAATGCCATCGTTAGAAAAAATAAGCAAAGCGATGGAAGCTGCTGGTTTTAAAGATATTTTTACAGAAAGATACTTTATTCAACCCGATTTGAAAGATCATTTTTTATATGTTGGAAAACAAAATCCGAGCATGTATTTAGACGCAACGATTCGCAACGGAATTTCTTCATTCTCACACTTAGCACATCAAGATGAAGTGCAAAAAGGATTGGCACAACTTGAAAAAGATATTGCTTCTGGAGAAATTAAAAATATCATCAAATCATACGAAAATCGTACTGGCGATTACCTTTTCTTGCTAAGTCAAAAAGAAAGTTAAAAACTGAGTTTTACTTCTGAAGCGACTTCCAATTGTGCTTTTTTTCCAAAAATCAAAGCGCGATTGTCATTTACATGTCCTGCTGGAAAATCGAAACATATTGGGAAATCATATTCTGAAGTAACATCCAAAATAATTTCATGCGGATTTTTCCCAAACGGAATCGAATTATCATGCATATCTGTCATTCCTCCAACAATTAATCCCGACAAACCTTCAAAATACTTGTTGTGTTTCAAATTCATCATCATTCGGTCAACATGATACAGATATTCATCCAAATCTTCTAAAAACAAAATTTTCCCCGTAGTATCCAACGACAATTTTGAACCTGTCATACTGTACAACATGCTCAAGTTTCCGCCAATAAGTTCGCCGGTTGCTTTTCCTTTTTTATTATAATTTACAGTTGGAATCTTATACTGTAAGCTTTCGCCAAAAAGTACTTTTCGTAAACTCTCTAAAGATGCTGTACTATTTTTTGAAACATTAATAGGCATCGTGGCGTGTGTTGTTTCAAACTGTAATTGTTGTCCTATAGCATGTAAAACGGTAATATCAGAATAGCCAATAATCCATTTTGGTTTTTGAATGAATCTTGAAAAATCTAAATGATCTATGATACGAATGGTTCCATAGCCGCCGCGAGCACACCAAATTGCATCAATACTATCATCATCCATAAATTGTTGAAAATTCATAGCACGTGTCATGTCATCACCAGCAAACTGGTTTTCTTCAAGATCGATTGTTGTTCCAAGAACAACTTTCAAATCCCAACTGTGTAGTAGCTCAATAGCAGCTTCTATCTCTGCAATAGAGATTTTTCGCGCTGTCGACAAAATACCTACAGTTGCGCCTTTGTGTAGTGGTTTCGGTTGGTTCATATATTAAAAGTAATAGAAAAAATATAGTCCATAGATTTCGAGAAAAACAAAATTCATTTTTAGATTATCTGCAAAAATCATCGTTCTTGTGATAGTTCACAGAATTATTACTGCTGAAATCTTTAAAATTTGTGGCGTAAATACGTATTTTTGCACGTTAAATACACGGTTTTCGACTTAAATCTATGATGAAAATCGAATCTTATTGAATTGAAAATAAACGAAATGAGTCAAAATAAACAACGATATACCATTACTGCAGCTTTACCGTATACCAACGGACCTATTCATATTGGCCACTTGGCTGGTGTGTATGTACCTGCTGATATTTATGCACGCTACTTACGATTAACAGGCAATGATGTTGCTTTTATGTGCGGAAGTGACGAACATGGTGTTGCCATTCCGATGCGTGCAAAGAAAGAAGGTGTATCGCCGCAAGATATTATTGATAAATATCACGGAATCATTAAACAATCGTTTGAAGATTTTGGAATTTCGTTTGATAATTATTCTAGGACTTCTGCGGAAATTCATCATGAAACTGCGTCTGATTTCTTTAAGAAATTATATGAAGATGGAGAGTTTGTCGAAGAAGTAACCGAGCAATTGTATGATGCGGAAGCCAATCAGTTTTTAGCAGATCGTTTTGTGGTAGGAACCTGTCCAAAATGTAATCATGAAGAAGCCTATGGCGATCAATGTGAAAACTGCGGTAGTTCATTAAGCGGAACTGAATTGATCAATCCGAAATCGGCAATTACAGGAAATACACCGACATTAAAACAAACAAAACACTGGTTTTTACCTTTAGATAAATACAGCGATTTCTTAAACGAATGGATTGTAGAAGGACACAAAAAAGATTGGAAACCTAATGTCCACGGACAAGTAAAATCGTGGGTTGATGATGGTTTGCGTCCACGTGCGGTAACGCGTGATTTAGATTGGGGAATTCCTGTTCCTGTTGAAGGTGCCGAAGGAAAAGTATTGTATGTTTGGTTTGATGCGCCTATTGGATACATTTCGGCGACCAAAGAATGGGCTGAACGCGAAGGAAAAGATTGGGAACCATATTGGAAAGATGAAAACACCAAGTTGGTTCACTTTATCGGAAAAGATAATATTGTATTTCACTGTATCATTTTCCCATCAATGTTAAAAGCACATGGTGATTATATTTTGCCAGACAATGTTCCAGCAAATGAATTCTTGAATTTAGAAGGAAATAAATTATCTACTTCTAAAAATTGGGCCGTTTGGTTGCATGAATATCTAGAAGATTTTCCTGGAAAAGAAGATGTATTGCGTTATGCATTGACCGCGAATGCTCCTGAGACTAAAGACAACGATTTTACTTGGAAAGACTTCCAAACACGCAACAATAGCGAATTGGTTGCCATTTTAGGAAACTTTATCAATCGTGTAATTGTATTGACACATAAATATTACGATGGAAGTGTTCCAGAATATACAGGAAGCTATACAGAATTAGAACAAGTAAAGCATTTTCCAGCAGTCATTGCAAGTTCTATTGAGCGCTACCGTTTTCGTGAAGCAAGTCAAGAACTAATGAACTTGGCACGTTTAGGAAATCAATTTTTACAAGCCAATGAACCTTGGAAAAAGATCAAAGAAGATCCTGAAGCTGTAAAAGGAATTATGTATGTAGCATTGCAAATTGCTGCTGCGATAGCGGTATTATCAGAACCATTTTTACCATTCACATCAAAAAAACTAAAGAATATTTTAGCACTTGATACTGATTTAGGTTGGAATGATATTCCGACAAAAGATGTTCTAATTGCCACAGGACATCAAATCAATCCTGCCGAATTATTATTTGCAAAGATAGATGACAAAGAAATTCAAGCGCAATTGGACAAGCTAGAAGCAACTAAAAAAGCAAATGAAGCTGCCAATAAAGAAGTAGTTCCACAAAAAGAAACGGCTACTTTTGACGATTTTACAAAGTTAGATTTACGCGTAGGAACTATTATTGAAGCAGAAAAAGTTCGCAAAACAAAAAAGCTTTTAAAGCTTATTGTTGATACAGGCTTGGACAAACGCACCATTGTTTCAGGAATTGCAGAAAGTTTTACACCAGAAGAAATCATTGGCAAAAAAGTAACAGTTTTAGCCAACTTAGCACCAAGAGTCATTGCCAAAGTAGAAAGTCAAGGAATGATTTTAATGACCGAAACGCCAGAAGGTAAATTGGTCTTTGTCAATCCAGATGAAGATAATGTGAAAAACGGAGAAACTATAAACTAAGCATTTTTACAATATATAAACGATGAGTGAATTTGATTTTTCAGCAAAAGAATGGGCGAAAAACTATTTTTTGCGATTAGAAAAAGTGATTAAAAATTTAGAAAGTAGTCCATTAGTTGATAAAATTATTTTCACTCAATACAAAGGACTTTCCGATAGTGAAATAGATGCTGTTGAAGCAGATATTGCACTTGAACTTTCTGAGGAAGGAGACGTAAGTTTTAAGTTTACAGAGTATATCCGAGAGTTTTACAAAATCAGTAATGGACTAAATATTATCTGGCATTCCAATATAATATCGTCTGAAATTGAAGTAAAAACAATCACCAACGCATCTGTTGATCAATTCATTGCTGCCGATTATGATTTTGATGGATTTGAAGGAAATTTGTGTCTCTTGCCTTTAAGTCACATCTTAAGTCCATACAAAGTAAATGTCATGGGCGATCTTGATTACACAGGATACGCTGAAGATTTGAAAGAAAATAACGGTGGAATGCTGGTTTTCCTAGACTATTACAATACGTATTATGATACTTGTATGGTGTTGTCTGAAGAAAATAGCAATCCGTATCTTGCCTTTGGAGAAGATCACAGTGCTGCTTATACGGATAAGGTACATTGCGACTTTGTGACTTATTTAGAACATCAATTATATACTTTATTTGCTGTAGAAGCTAAAAGTTGCGGTTTAACCTTGCCAACAAGCGACAGAACGTACGCTATGCGAGATATGTTAGCGGAAATCAAAGAACCTTCTGCAACACAATATGAAGCGTATGTCAACTTTTTAAATGCAGATCCTTTGGCACTAGAAACCGTATTGAAATATCACTATGAAGATGACGAATTAGGCTATATTGATATTGAAAAAATAAAATCAAAAAGTGCAGAAGAACAAAAAATAATTGAAGGGTTTATCGGTATCGAAATTGATGAACTGGAATAAAAACATACTTCACAAATTCAAAAAAAATGATTGACAATAATTTTCCTGAAATACAAACAGAACGATTGCTACTCAAAAGATTAGGAAACGCTGACTGGGAAATAATTTCTTTCTTGCGTTCCGATAAAACTGTCAATGAATTTGTAAAAAGACCAAGTGCAGAAACCAAAGAAAAAGCATTGGCTTTTATTGAAAAAATAAACAACGGAATTGACAATCAGCTGTTGTACTATTGGAAAATAACTGAAAAAGATGCTTCTGAAATGATTGGTAGTATTTGTTTATGGAACTTTTCTGAAGATAAGAAAACTGCCGAAGTCGGATACGATTTACATCCAAAACATCAAGGAAAAGGAATCATGAACGAAACACTGAAAGGTATCATCGAATTTGGATTCCAAAAATTGAACTTAGACTTGATTGAAGCTTACACACATCGTCAAAATGAAAGCTCAAAAAAACTTCTCAAAAAAAATGGATTTACTTTAATTGAAGGTAAAATAGACCCAGACAATGCAGACAATAGTGTTTATGAATTAAAAAAGTAAATACTCATCAATATTCCTTTAGTTAGAATAAATTAAAATTATCATACGTGTAAGTAAAACTCACATCTTATGCGTATTTTTACATATCTCAAAAAAGACTCGTTATGTTATCAAAACAAATGGAAAATGCGTTAAATGCGCAAATCAAAATAGAAGCAGAATCTTCACAAATATATTTAGCCATGGCAAGCTTTGCAGAAACGCAAGGTTTTGAAGGCGTAGCATCATTTATGTATATGCATTCTGATGAAGAACGTCAACACATGCTGAAATTTGTTAGATATGTAAACGAACGCGGAGGACATGCTGTCGTTTCAGAATTATCGAAACCACCATTAGAATATGGTTCGCTAAAAGAAATGTTTCAACAACTGTTTGATCATGAAGTAAAAGTTTCAAAAAGCATCAACGATTTAGTACATATCAGTTTGCAAGAACAAGATTACGCTACACACAACTTCCTACAATGGTATGTTGCAGAACAAATTGAAGAAGAAGCGTTGGCACGTACTATCTTAGATAAAATCAACTTGATTGGTGACGATAAAGGTGGATTGTACTTATTTGACAGAGATGTACAAGCAATTACCGTACAACCGTCTACTGGTCCAGCAGTATAAAACACCTATTTTATAATATAATAAGAGCGATTGGAAAGTTTTTCAATCGCTTTTTTTGTTTTTCATATTTCCAAGAACACACTTAGAAACGTCATAGCGAACGTAGTGAAGCTATCTTTTACTATAGAAACAAATTGCCACGTCGCCAACTCCTCGCAATGACGTATTAAAAACTCCAAAAACAGTCAGTTTACTAGTAAAAGAATATCCTTTCATGTTAATTACATCTTAAACTTAAAAATGATTGTTGACGTTGACTAAGAAAACCGTAGTTTTAAAAATAACTAAAAAGAAAATAGACTTAGTTATCCTAGAAATAACAGGAATTCCTGTTATGTACATGTTAAGCATGACTAACATCAGATTGAAATGAAATTTACGCTACACTTATTATCTCTCCTTTTTATAAACTTAGTATTCAGCCAAGAAATTGATCTAAAATTATCTATTAAAATCGAATCTGATGAAAAAATAGAATCAGTCGATTTTAGAAACTTCAGAGGAAGCATACTTCATAATTTCAATAAAAGTACCTCTCTTGTCTTTCAAAATGATTTAATTGAAGAGTATTTTTTTGACATTAAGACTAAAGATACTTTATTCAGAGAAAGAGTTTGGCTTGACCGAGGTAACATTGACATCAACATATCTCTAAAATCAAAATCCTTAAAAATTGACGTCATTGGTTCTGAAATTTTTAATAAAACAGTTAATTATAAAACTGGATATCAAAATTTAACTGAGACTAATGCAACAGATGAAGAAGTCACCAAGTTTCTATTTAAAGAATTAGATAAAAATATTGACAATCCATTTTCTTATTTTATTGGATTAAATATCTTGTTTAAAAATCAAAGTAAAAGAGAAGTTCTTTCTCAACTTAAGGATATAATCAATTTACAACCTGAAAGTCTGAAAAGCCATTATACTGCTGGATTATTAATAAAAACTTTAAAATCTAAACTAAATAGTGGCAATATCAATTTATCTAATTTTACGTTTTTTGACCTAGAAAATAAAGAAAATAGAATCTTAATTGATAATAATGAATATCTACTTCTCGATTTTTGGCATACAGCTTGTCCGCCATGTTTAAAAGATCATATAGAAATTAAAAGTTTAATTACTGATTTCAAGAACAAAAAAACAAAAATTGTAAGTTTATCGAGCGACCAAGAAAATAGGATTGAAACTTGGAAAAAATATCTAAAATCAAAAAATCTTCCTTGGACAAACTATATAGAGAAAAAAACTAATAGTCTAACTGACAATTTAGAAATTCGAATATTTCCAACTTATATACTGCTAGACAAAAACAGAGATATTGTTATTTACACAAATTCATTATCCGAAATAAAAACCAAACTCGAAATAAAATAATAACTGTGTCTAACAATGGTTATTACTAAAACTCGCAACTAGTAATAGTCACAACTTTTAGCTACAATTAGATGATCGATTTCAAAAATATAAAAGAACACAAGATAGAAAGACCAAACGTTTGCACGTGTCTTGGATCGCCAGAGAATTTCGACTCATTATCTAATGAGTTTAAAGATCAAATTATATTCTTGAATAAGGAAGCTGCTAATTTTCTTTATAAGTATTTTAAAGCATCAAAATTCTAAGAGGCGAAGCCAATTCTAACATTCTAAAAGCAAAGCGCGTCTAAAAATCTCATCGCAACAACAACTTCGCTTTCTCATGAATAATCTCAGCAACAGGTTTGTTTTCAATCTTACTTTCCAGCCACGACAAAATATCTAAATACAAAAAGGCTCTGCGTTCGTACGGATCGTCTTCAAAAGGTTTCAATTTGGCATGTAAGGCTTCAAAAGCTTTCTTAATTTGATGCGGATAAATATTGCCTAAACCTCGTAAAAACTTAATCACTTCTTTCTGAACCTCATGCAAATCGTCCATTTTCAACAAATACTTATATGTACTCTTTAACTGTGTTTCCAAATGGTAATCCAATCCTAATTCATAATGCGCTACCAAATTCAAGATTCGTGAAAAACACAACAAATCTTCTCGTACTTTCAAGGATTTATTTCGAATGATTTTCTGCAAATATTCAATACAATTTTTATTATCGCCTGCACCAAAATACAAGGACGCTATCTTATAATAAAAAATCATAACGTGATGTTCGTCAATTCTATTTTCAAAAGTTTTTATACGTTCGTTGACTTCCGCTACCAAATGCAATCCATCACTAAACGTTCCTGTCAAAAAGTGATAATTCAGCTTGTTCATATACACATACAAAAAACTCAATACTTTGGTATTATCGTTCTGCGGAATAATATTGTGTTCTATATCATGCTCTAATTGAAGCAATACTTCTTTAAATTTCACTTCATGTTTAATGTAAAACAACGATTCCAACAAATAGTGATTCCCTTTTAAATAAAACACCGGATGAATTTCTTTCATTTTTGGTGCTTGATTGAACAACTCTACCCATTTATAAGAAAACTTATAACTCGACAGAAAATCTTGTGTCAAAAAACTATACCACAAATGCGCTTTGTACAACCATAACTTCTCTCGAAATCCAAGTTGTTCAAGGTTTATTTTTGGCAATCGATCGTGAAAATAGGTGGTAACTTCCTCATAATCTTTTTCATCCTTTACATAACCCACTTTTAACAACAAACCGTACAATTCTAATGATAAATTGGACAGTTTACTTGTCAATGCATTTTGAATGCTCAATTCTTTTGCTTCTGCAGAAAGTTCATCGGCTCTGCTCGACATGCTTCGCGTAATATATTGTGTTTCTATCACTTTCTCTAGCTCCACAATTTCGTACGCAACATTTTTCTCCTCATGTTCCAACGCCAATATTTTGGCTTTATCCAATAATTTTAAGCTTTGTGTATACAAACCTTTATTATACAAAATAGTGGCATAATCTAGCTGTTCTCTAATGGTAATTCGGATATTATGTTGTGCAGGATTTAAGCGCAAACTTCTTAAAATTTGCTTGTATAAATTGGCTTTTAAGTTTGACAATTGTTGCTTGGTGACAATCTTCTTTTTTAAAATGGCTTGTTCGTCATACGTTTGACTTTTCTCTAAGAACGTAAACAAGGCTAAAAATTTAGAATTCACATTGCCTTCAAATCGTCCTACATACAACTTAAATTGTCGTTTTTCAGATTTTGATAACGATTTGATTAATACAAATAAAGATTCCTTTTGTGAGTTTGGCATTGTAAAAAACTATTCTATAAATAATTTACTATCAGTTATTTACCCTAAAAATAAATGCAATTAGCACTGTAAAACAGAATGCTTTATCATTCCTTTTGGGAAATACAAAGTATACATTCGTATGAATAAAAAGAAATAAACACTCAAATTTTTAATTTATGAGTTCAAATCGAGTCTATATTTTTGATACTACCTTAAGAGATGGTGAGCAAGTTCCAGGTTGTAAACTCAACACGGAAGAAAAGCTAATGATCGCTTCCAAATTAGACATCTTAGGAGTGGACGTAATTGAAGCAGGATTTCCTGTATCAAGTCCAGGTGATTTCCAATCGGTAGCAGCCATTGCAAAACTAGTAAAAAATGCTACAGTCTGTGGACTAACCAGAGCTGTGCAAAACGATATCAAAGTAGCGGCAGAAGCCTTAACGTATGCAAAACGTCCGCGAATCCATACAGGAATCGGAACTTCTGAATCGCACATGAAACATAAATTTAAAGCAACTCCAGAACAAATTATTGAACGTGCAGTTGCAGCAGTAAAATACGCAAAATCTTTTGTAGAAGATGTTGAATTTTATGCAGAAGATGCAGGAAGAAGCGACAATGAGTTCTTGGCCAGAGTTTGTGAAGCTGTCATTAAAGCTGGCGCAACTGTACTAAATATTCCAGATACCACTGGCTATTGTTTGCCAGAAGAGTACGGACAAAAAATAAAATACTTAAAAGAAAATGTAACTGGAATCGACAAAGCGATTCTTTCCTGTCATTGCCATAACGATTTAGGATTGGCTACAGCAAATTCTATTGCAGGAGTCATCAATGGTGCGCGACAAATAGAATGTACCATCAATGGAATTGGGGAACGTGCAGGAAATACTTCCTTAGAAGAAGTAACGATGATTTTAAAACAACATCCATACTTAGGCTTAAATACGAATATCAATTCAAAAATGTTGACTGAAATGAGTCAATTGGTTTCTGATACCATGGGAATGCCTGTACAACCTAACAAAGCTATTGTAGGAACAAATGCGTTTGCACACAGTTCAGGAATTCACCAAGATGGTGTCATTAAAAATAGGGAAACCTACGAAATCATGGATCCAAAAGATGTTGGTGCCGCTACTTCTTCAATCGTATTGACGGCAAGAAGCGGACGTGCAGCATTGGCATACAGAGCTAAGAATGTTGGATACAATCTTACAAAACGCGAATTGGATACCGTATATAGCGACTTTTTAAACTTTGCAGATAAGCACAAAGAAGTTACCGACACAGACATTCATCAAATCATAAAAATGAGTACTATTGACAAACGCATGTATGCATAAGTCAAAGAAAACTTTATAGCTGATATGAAAAAGACATTATTTGATAAAGTATGGGACATACATGTTGTTGACAGCATTCCTAATGGTCCACAAATTTTATATATAGACAAGCATTTAATTCACGAAGTAACGAGTCCGCAAGCATTCAACGAATTAAAAAGGCGAAACATTCCGGTTTTTAGACCAAAACAAATTGTAGCCACTGCCGATCATAATACACCAACAGTAGATCAGCATTTGCCAGTAAGAGATGAATTGTCGCGAAACCAATTACAACAACTTCAAAAAAACTGCGACGAACACAATATTGAACTCTATGCACTAGGACATCAATACAATGGTATTGTACATGTAATGGCGCCTGAATTGGGCATCACGCAACCTGGAATGACGCTAGTTTGTGGTGACAGTCATACTTCAACGCATGGTGCTTTTGGCGCTATTGCATTTGGTATTGGAACCAGTCAAGTAGCACAAGTATTCGCAAGTCAATCCGTATTATTAACGAAGCCTAAAAAGATGCGTATTACCGTGAACGGAAGTTTGCAAAACAATGTGCTTCCAAAAGATGTCATCTTGTATATCATTTCACAATTAGGAACCGATAGCGGAACAGAGCATTTTATAGAATTTGCAGGCGAAGTGTTTGAAAACATGTCTATGGAAGGAAGAATGACCGTTTGCAATATGAGTATTGAAATGGGCGCTCGTGGTGGAATGATTGCTCCAGACGAAACTACTTTTGAATACATAAAAGGAAGGAAATTTGCACCACAAGGTGACGATTTTGACAAAAAAGTGGCATACTGGAAAACATTACAAACAGAAGCAGACGCAACTTTTGACAAGGAATATTTTTTCCATGCATCAGATATTACACCAATGATTACGTTTGGAACAAATCCGGGTATGGGAATTCAGTTGACTGAAAACATTCCAACGGATAACGATGCCAACCTAGAAAAATCATTGCAGTACATGAACTTTGAAAAAGGAGCTTCTTTACTAGGACAACAAGTAAACTATGTTTTCATAGGAAGCTGCACCAATTCACGTATTGAAGATTTTAGAGTTGCTGCCAACTATGTAAAAGGAAAACAAAAAGCACCAAATATCAATGCTTGGTTAGTGCCAGGCTCACAATTGGTCGTAAAACAAATACAAGAAGAAGGTTTGGATAAAATCTTTGAAAATGCAGGTTTCAAACTACGTCAGCCAGGTTGTTCGGCGTGTTTGGCCATGAATGATGATAAAATTCCTGATGGCGAATACTGTGTTTCTACTTCCAACAGAAACTTCGAAGGACGCCAAGGACAAGGTTCACGCACACTATTAGCAAGTCCGTTAGTAGCCGCAGCAACTGCCATTGCAGGAAAAATTGTAGATGTTAACGTTCCAATTTTAGAAGAAGTTTAGTTATGAGTACATTCAACACATTTACTTCTACGGCGTATCCATTACCTGTAGAAAATATAGATACCGATCAAATCATTCCTGCACGTTTTTTAAAAGCGACTAGCAGAGCAGGATTTGGCGAAAATTTATTTAGAGATTGGCGTTATCAAAAAGATGGAAGCGTCAACACTGATTTTGTCTTAAATCACGAACAATATTCGGGTTCTATCTTAGTAGCTGGACATAATTTTGGTTGCGGATCGAGTCGTGAACACGCTGCTTGGGCATTAAAAGACTTTGGTTTTAACGTGATTGTTTCTAGTTTTTATGCAGATATTTTTAAAGGAAATGCATTGAACAATCATGTATTGCCAATTCAAGTAACTCCAGAATTTTTAGCAAAGCTTTTACAAGCAATTCAAGAAAACCCAAACACTCAAATTGAAGTAAATTTAGAAGCACAAACCATTGCTTTTGAAAGTGAAAAAGCTTCATTTGACATCAATCCATACAAAAAAATGTGCTTACAAAAAGGATATGACGATATTGACTTTTTAGTCAATAACTTATCAAAAATTGAAGCATTTGAACAACAACATATATACTAAATAATTAGTTATGAACATACACATTGCAGTCCTTTCAGGCGATGGAATTGGGCCAGAAGTAACGGCACAATCCATAAATATATTAACTGCGATTGCAGATAAATATCAACACACATTCACCTTTGAAAATGCATTGGTTGGTGCGGTTGCTATTGATGCTACAGGAAATCCATTACCACAAAAAACATTGGATCTGTGTTTAGACGCAGACGCTGTGTTATTTGGAGCTATTGGCGATCCAAAATACGACAACAATCCAGATGCAAAAGTGCGTCCAGAACAAGGTTTATTGGCCTTACGCAAAGCGTTAGGTTTGTTTGCAAATATTCGTCCTGTAAAAGCCTATGATACCTTATTGGACAAATCGCCACTAAAAAAACACATCATCCAAAATACAGACATTGCTATTTATCGCGAATTGACGGGTGGAATTTATTTTGGTGAAAAAACTTTAAATGAAGATGGAACTGCTGCTTCGGATTTATGTTCGTACAGCAAAGAAGAAATTGAGCGCATTGCACATTTTGCCTTCAAAGCAGCACAAAGTAGAAGTAAAAAATTAACTTTAGTTGACAAAGCCAATGTACTCGAAACTTCTCGTTTGTGGAGAAGAGTAGTGACTGCGATGGCTTCACAATATCCAGACGTTACACTCGACTTTTTATTTGTAGACAACGCGGCCATGCAAATGGTACTCAATCCAAGTCAGTTTGATGTGATTTTGACCGAAAATATGTTTGGTGATATCATTTCTGACGAAGCCAGTGTCATTGGTGGATCTATTGGATTATTGGCTTCTGCTTCGGTTGGAGAAAAATATGCGCTGTTTGAGCCTATTCACGGTTCGTATCCACAAGCTACAGGAAAAGGTATTGCCAATCCGATTGCTTCTATCCTATCGGCAGCTATGTTGCTAGATCATTTTGGATTAGCAGAAGAAGCAGACACGATTCGTGAAGCCGTAGAACGCGCTATTGATCTTGAAATTTGCACGCCTGATCTCAATGCAAATGGAGGATACTCCACCCAAAACGTAGGAACTTTTATTGAAGAATTTATTGAAAACGTAGATGCCTTGCATATCAACTCTGGAAACATCCGAGTTGGACAATCTACCATTATTTAGTGTTTTAGAGTGCTTACATTCCCTTTCGCCATGCTAGAAGGGGAATGTTTTCTATTTCAAACATGTCTTGCAAAGTTGTTTCAAAAAAATAACAAAAAGTCACAAATCACACATAAAACTTTCAATCTGAAAGCTAGAAGGTAGCTTATCAACAAAACTATTAGAATTGTTAATGGAATGTCTTCAAAGACATGGTTTTTACAGAATGATTTTAATATTTTTACCACTTATTTAATGACGACATGGAAACGGTTCAGAAAAACTATATTTTCGATTTTGACAGTACGCTTACCAGTGTAGAAGCGTTGGATGTTTTGGCTGAAATTACTTTGGCTAATAATCCTAAAAAAGAAGCAATTATTGACGAAATTCAAGAAATTACCAACTTGGGAATTGACGGAGAAATTTCGTTTACAGAGTCCTTGGAAAGACGTATCAAATTATTGAAAGCGCACAAATCTAACTTGGACGAATTGATTTCAAAATTGCGATTACAACTGTCCTCATCCATTGAAAGCAATAAAGAGTTTTTCGAAAAATTTTCAGCAGATATTTATGTGGTTTCTTGCGGATTTAAAGAATTTATTGATCCCATTGTAAAAGACTATAATATTCCTGCCGATCGTGTGTATGCTAATACATTTACTTTTGATGCTGAAGGGTATATTACAGGATTTGATGCTGAGAATGTATTATCGCAACACAATGGAAAAATTCAGTGTTTAAAAGACATGAATTTGGATGGAGAAATTCAAGTAATTGGCGATGGTTATAGCGATTATGTAACTAGAGAAGCTGGAGTTGCCGATAAGTTTTTTGCCTTTACCGAAAATGTAGCACGTGAAAAAGCGGTGAACAAAGCCGATCACGTAACACCAAATTTAGACGAGTTTCTATTTGTAAATAAATTACCGAGAAACATTTCGTACCCAAAAAATAGAATCAAAATATTACTGCTCGAAAACATTCACTCAGACGCTTTTGATCGTTTGGCAGATGATGGTTTTAGTGTAGAGATTTTATCGCACAGTCTTTCTGAAGAAGATTTAATCGAAAAAATAAAAGATATTCATGTTTTAGGAATTCGTTCCAAAACAAAAGTAACTCCAAAAGTAATTGCTGCGGCTAAGAAATTGTTGGTTGTTGGTGCCTTCTGCATCGGAACCAAGCAAATTGACTTAGAAACCTGTAAAGAAAACGGAATTGTGGTGTTTAATGCACCGTATAGCAATACGCGTTCGGTAGTAGAATTGGCTATTGGAGAAATTATCATGTTGATGCGAAGTGTATTTCCTAGAAGTACCGAATTGCACAACGGAGAGTGGAATAAAACCGCCAAAGGTTCGCGCGAAGTCCGTGGAAAAAACCTTGGAATTGTAGGTTATGGAAACATCGGAAAGCAATTATCGGTTTTAGCGGAAGCCATGGGAATGAAAGTATTCTATTATGATATTGAAGACCGTTTGGCACTCGGAAATGCGCAAAAATGTAAATCTCTAGAAGAATTACTCTCCATTTCAGATGTGGTTTCTTTGCATGTAGATGACAATGCTGCTAACAGAAATTTCTTTGGTACAGAACAATTTGCCCAAATGAAAGATGGTTCTTTATTGATCAATTTGGCAAGAGGTTTTGTGGTCGATATTGACGCTTTAAAAGCGGCTTTAGAAAGCGGAAAGGTTGCTGGAGCTGCCATTGATGTATATCCAACAGAGCCAAGAGCCAATGGTGCTTTTGAAACGGCTTTAAAAGGATTGCACAATGTGATTTTAACGCCACATGTTGGTGGAAGCACCGAAGAAGCGCAACGTGATATCGCCGATTTCGTTCCAAATAAAATTATGGCATACATCAACTCTGGAAATACGGTAGATGCTGTCAATTTTCCAAACATTCGTTTGCCGCGACAAACCAATGCACATCGTTTCTTGCACATTCACAAAAACGTGCCTGGAGTTATGGCAAAAGTCAACAAGGTTTTAGCCAAATACGAATTAAACATTACAGGACAATACTTATCTACCGACAGTAAAGTAGGATATGTAATTGTAGATGTAGATAAAGAATACAACAAAAAAGTAACCTCAGCATTAAAGAAGATTGAGGACACTATTAAATTTAGAATTTTGTATTAAACAAATATTAGTAATATATATTAAAAAAAGCTACCTCTATAAAAAGGTAGCTTTTTGATTTTTAAACTTTAGTTGACTTCAATCTCTAAGGTTCCGGCGTACCATCTGCCCAAGGATCGTAACCACCTTTAATTTCTAGTAATTCTTCTTTGCTCAATGCTTTGATAAAAGTCGTGCGTAAAGCGCTGTTTTGTTGTTCCATACTATTCATTTTTAATTAATTGATTCCTATAAAGAAATCAAAAAAAAATGTTTTAAACAAAAAAATAACTTCTGTTTAACTATACATAAAGTAGTTTTATTCTTTCGAAATGATAAAATACTTAAGTAGTAATTTACACATAATAAGGTCAGTCTTTAAGGCTTGACATCTAATTTAAGTAATGTATCTTTGTTTCAAATTGGTTGGCAGATGAAAGCAGAAAAGGACGGCGCGTATTATTATTCTCCATTTGAAGAAAAACTCAATATCATTTCGCATGGTATTGGTATTATTTTAGGAGTTGTTGCCTTGATTTTTTTAGTGCTACATGCCGTGCAAAATGGTACTCCAGTGCATGTAGTAAGTTTTAGCATTTACGGTGTGAGTATTATTGTATTATACCTTGCTTCTACTCTATATCACAAAGCCACAAAACCTTTGGTGCGCAACCGACTTCGAATTTTTGATCATGCTGCTATTTATGTACTCATTGCAGGAACCTACACGCCTTTTGCATTGGTGACTTTAGAAGGTGTTGTTGGCTGGACTATTTTTGGACTCGTTTGGGGATTTGCCCTCATTGGCATTACCTTAAAACTGTTCTTTACGGGTAAATTTGACAAGCTTTCTACCTTAATGTATGTTTTTATGGGTTGGATTATCATTTTTGCCATCAAACCATTGATTGCTAACTTTTCGAGCGAAGGTTTATTTTGGTTGCTCGCTGGCGGCGTTTTTTATACTATTGGCGCTGTTTTATACAGCATTCAAAAACTTCCGTTGAATCATGCTATCTTTCATGTGTTTGTATTAGCGGGAAGTATTTGTCACTTTGTGAGTGTGTATTTTTATGTGTTGCCTTTGTGAAATCCATCCTTTTCTATAAAACAACTCCGAAACGCCAAAATCATTACTATTATTTTTTCATAGTTTCATCATCATTGTTGCTGGTACATGGAATGGCTTTTTTGGAGATTACAGATGTGCTTTTCCCTTATTTATTATATACAGGAGAATTAGATTTTAGTGGCTTTGAAAATCTAATTCCTTTGAGAGTTTTAAGCTCCTTTCTTGGAAAAATCATCATCATTTTAAGTTTGTTTATTTCGCAAAAATCATGGAAACGTTGATGCACTATTCTTGGGTTACTAGTATTCGTATTTTCATATATAAGCGCGGTGATTTCTAGTGAAGATGCTGTGACTATGTTTTTACTGTTTTCAGGAATTCCGTTCTTATTGTATTTTGGGCGTGTCTTCTATGTAATGTATTATTGAGTCTATTTGAAATATTGCTTCAGTGCTGCGAGAAGCTTTCGGGATGGCTTTTATGGATAAATTGCATTGTTTCATGGGAAACTACATTGCATATGCGCCATCTTTATTTTACATTTATACAAAATGAGATGATTCTATAAATTTTCTGTTTCATCTAGAAAGCTAAAAAAATGAATACACTAAAAGGCACATGGTTGAAGATTAAAAAAGGTGATGAGTACACTCAACCAAGTTTTATCGAGTTTGAAAACGATCAAATTATTCATTATGATGTAGAGCAAAAAAATGCTGATGAGCTATCAAAACAGGCAAAAAAATGGAGTGAAAAACTGTCTGAATCAAAATACGAGTTTATTAGCGAACATCGAGTGCGCTTTTTTAGAAAAGGAAAAATGCATACTGTCCTAAGTGAAACAGCATCTATTACAGAAGATTATGAATATGTTACGGACTATGTTAGGATTGCTCCAACAAAAACAGAATTAACCGCAAAGGAAATTCAAAAACTTGAATTCACTGCGCAATGGAATAATGAGAAAATTTCATTCATATTCAATAAAGAACTAGATAGTCCTGTAATAAAAGAAATTAACAAAAGGCTAAATAGAGAAGGAGAAAAACTACTATTAGAAAACTTACAAGGAACTTATTTTGCTACACGCTATGAAAATGGAGAGAGACAAACTCTTATTGGAATTAAGGAAGTTACCAACGAAAAAGCAATTCTTTTCGGTTTCCCGAAAACACCTTATGAAATAATTGCACAATAATTTTTAGACTTCAAATCATTTAAACCTACATAAATTCAATAATGAATAAGGAAAATAAAAAGCGTTTAAGGTTTAGTATTCCGACAAGAACAATATTTAATTTTCAAGGAGAAGGAATGTATGAAGAAACTTTGGAAGACCATTTTAGATTGATAATCTGTGAAGAGTTGTTGAGGAAAAATATCAAGTTTGCTTTTAATTATCACGCTTTTGAAGTAAAAGGTGGATTTGGAACTGAACTTCAGTATGAAGGAATGGATATTGACTTAAAAAGTATCGTACAAAACCTTATCAAAAATAAACTCAGACTAGGTTTAATTGTCCAAAAAATTGAAAATGGACATTGGGTTGAGAAATACAATGATGTTAAGAGAATGAAATACAAAGAATTTGATATTGCTAATTAATCAACACGAAACATTAATAGGTAAAATATTGAAAAAGAATAATTATAATGGAATTGCATTCTCTTATGAGAAAACTGACTTGAATTTATTGTTGGTCAAATTCGTAGGAAGATCTTTTTCAGGTAGTAAAGGAAATGAACAAGGTGAATTCATTTATGAAAGTCTTTATGAATTATTTCAAAAATTGAATTTAAATGACTTCAAGGGAATTATAATTGACTTTACCAATCTTGAATATACGTTTGGAAATTATATTTTCAATACGATAACTCTTATACATACATTGAATTTCCCCAAAGCTATTGCCTATTCGGACAAATGCTTAAATCTGATAGATAATAGACCAAACCTCTTTTTTAACGGAATGAAAAGTGCAGTGGAATTTTTAACGACAAAAGAATAAAAGTATTACTTTCCACCAAACCACCTGTTAACATCCAAACCAAATCCAACACTAATACATAACGTATAAAATGTATTATCTTGGAAAACGACTATTCACGCAGACTCTTTTTTAAACAACTCATGCTTGGTAGTTTGGGACTCTATCTGTTCCCTACACTACATGCTTGCAGCGACGAGAAGAAACCCTTAAACTTAGCACCCGGAAAAGGAGCGGCTCCTTTTAATGTATGGCAAGAAATTATTGAAGCTTTGGGCTATAGTTCGGATAATTTACCCGCTTTACGCAACCATATGATTGCGACAAAAGATCCTAAAAAAATTACGGAATTTGTTCAAAAAAGCTTGTGCATTGTGCCGCATTACAAAAATTATTTTGGTTATAAATTTTCAAGTCAAGCACTCTACGGAACCGATGTTGCTTTACGAACAGGTATCGCTTCTCCTCGCGAAAAAGCGGAGATTTTAAAAGATATGTTGATCGCAGCAGGTTTTGAAGCTCGCGTAGTATCTGAAAATATTCCTTTGACAGAAAGTGAAGTGAAAAACATACTGTTCAATCAAAAAAAGATCGGTTTTCAACCCAACATTCCCAAAAGTCAATATAAAGATTGGCAAAAAAGATTAGGGCTGAATGACATCTCTAAAAATGTGGAATACATATCTAATATTACGGAAGAAGCCGATCAATTAGCACAAACCTTATTAGATCAACTCAGCGAGGAACAAAAGAAAAAAGAAGATACTTTACCATATAAATTTAACGCAGATCAAATTCCTGCTGTTGTCTTTACAAAAGACGGACAAGAGCAGTTAATCCACATTTTTGATGCAACCGTTCCTTTTGGAGAAGCGCATCCTAAAAATCCTTCAAAAAAGTTTGGGCGTGTCGGAAGTTTTAAGAATCCAGATGAAAATATCAAAGTAACCTTAAGCTACAGAACAGCATTTAATACTTCCGAAAAAAAGCCACTACTTACGGGCACTTGGAAAGCTTCTCAGCTAATCGGAAATCAGCTAAAAGTTGGCTTTCTAAACAATATGTCTTTTGAAGAATCGGTATTGAAAACCGTATCTAACATTTCAAGTTTTACACCAGTCATGGGATTGCAAGATTTAAATAAAGATGCAACATATTTGGAAGAACATTCATTTTTGGGAGAACCGATCAATCTTACTGCCGATAAACTCATAGATTCAACATTTGCTATCACTCAAGAAGATCAACATAAAAGATCAACCAAAGCTAAAAGCATCGTTGAGATAGAAGTAAAGGCAAATCCGAAAACGTTTCCAACCGTTAGTCTAGCACTTACACCAAGAGATAAAGACGGAAATATTGTAGAAGGACTGTTGGCTAATGATTTTTCTATACAAGACAATGGCAAAGATGTAAAAGGATACCTGACTCAAAATAAAATTGCACCTAAAATTTTATTCATGTTCGATACGTCTTTGAGCATGCCAAGTGCATACAGAGGAAAAGGAGCCGAAAAATTTCAAATGGATTTAGAAGAAAAAATAAAACAGATATATCCGAATGCTGTCGTGAGCATGAAGCAAACAGGATCAAACATTTATACAGATCATTTGAAAGCTGCAAATCAAGCGTATGATTTAATTCTATTTGCTACAGATGGTCACAATAATGATAAGTTCAATCCAGAAACCGCACAAATTTTCAAACAAGGTCCTAAAACACTATATATTAAAATGTATAACTCCTCTTATCCTGATTATACAAGTGTGGAAGATATCGCAAAAAACACTGGAGCTGAAGTCCTAGACGGTAAAGATCAAGCAAAAACGGTCTCAGAAATTGTTGCGTTTTTAAAAACTTTACCATTGCCTGTCTATAAATTTAATTACAGTTCTTTTGACATCGATACACATCATACTGTCAACGTAAGTGTCGTAGAAACCAAAAAAACGGGACAAAATGATTTTACATTTTCGCCACTGTTTGATGAAGGACTTGGGAATAGAATTATTGGATTGTATCTCGACATACAGATTAGTTACGACCGAAAGTATAGCAGAGTTCTTGCTGGTTGGGATCAAAACATTTCAAGTCGTCCCACAAAGGAAATGGCGCAAGAAGTACACGAATGTATGCTTGGCAATAGCGTGATTAGTTTTGAAAGAGAAGGCGCTTCAACATCCATTAGATTGGAAGAATATTTAAAAGCGATGATGAGCAACCAAGATTGGTTTGAAGCGCAAAAAGAAGGCGATACTAAAAAAGCCATAGAAGCTTTATCTAAAGGAGTACATACCTATCCCCAAGTTTTACTTTCTGTGATGCAACCTTTAGAAGACGCTTTTACCAAAAACACTATTACCTATCCAACAGGCTATCGAATTGGAATTTTAAAAACCAAACCCGGTCTGTACAACAAAACGAGTATTTCTTCTTTTGACTATGTGCGAAGTTCAAACTATGTAAGCATCACAAAGAATAACCAAAATGCCTTTTCTGAAACCGCAAAAAAGACCGCACAATTTGCACTCCTAGAAGGCAAGATTTTTGAAAATAGCACTTTTCAAACTTTAAAAGGAAAACCTTTAATCGTGCATACTTCACAAGCATATAAAGAGGCTATTCGCGATCGAAATTTTGGAGAAAATTATAATTATTACAGAAGCTATATCAGCAGAGGACATGAGTTAAAGTTTGTGGATCTTCAGTCAAAATCTACATCGTATTGGTCCATGCATCCTAAAACCGGAGAATTGTATGGTATTTTACCCGATCAAACCGGAGGAGGAACAACCTCAACAAAAGAACAATTGCTAGCACTAAAAGAAGTGATGAAGCAATATGAAAAATTATATGCTGGATTAGGAATGGCAGCACTCGCAAGTGGTTCTGGCGTCATGGTTGGTATTGCGGCGGTGTATTCAAAAACGCTAGTCAAACTCATCGCGTTTGCCACAGAATCTGTCATCATCATGGATGCCAACTTAAAAGACATCAATGGCAAACTCGATTTAGCCTTGCAAGAACTGGCGTGTTCTATTGCCAAAGAAATTGTCTATACCGTTTTAGGCATCTTTGGACAAGTAGCTTCTGGATTGGAAAACCTCATAGGAATGATGGGCGGAAGTTTTTCATTTGTTCCGTGTCCTTCGTTATAAAAGTCAGTATATATAATGAGATACTTATTTACTAAAAACCGTATTGCAGGTTTATAATGATTGACTTACTTTTATAGTAAACAGTTAGGAATGAGATAAAGTCTCAAATAGAAAAGGCTAAAAATCATGAATTTAAAAATAGCATACAACAAAAACAAACCGCTCATAAATTCTACATTGCTAGCAATATGTTATTTTCTGTTTTGTTGGTCTACAGATTTTGGAGATGCAACGAAACGACTATTTATGTTTTTAATGCTTTTTTTACCTGGACTTACATTTCCATTAACAACCTGTTATTTTAAAAGAAAACACGACATAACTCCAGACCTTCTAAAGCTTGTTCACTTGGTACTTTCCGTTGGAATTTATTTTGGAAGTGTATGGTTATTTTCTGGGGAAGGACGAATACCATATATCACACTATTGGCAGGTTTTTCAGGTGCTTTTCTTTTCTTATTTATCACAAGGATTCTGTTGAAAAAGCTCATAAAATGGACACACATTATAGTAGCATCAATTCTAAGTGGTCTTGTATTCATGCCTTATGAATATATAGAAAATAATGGGTTTTTATTGGGTCTTGCTGTTTCCCTATGGACTCTAATAAATGGAGTTATTTTAAATCAAGAATATAGAAAAACAAATACTACTGTCAGCACTATTTAAAGCCAGCAGACATCTTTGATCAAGTAGCTTCAGGGTTGAAAAACTGAATTGAGATAATGGGCAGAAGCTTTTTATTTGTTAAGTTCAGAATTAGTATCTATGTATCATTCCTAAAATGTAGTCAAAAAGGTATTTTAAGAAGATTTGAGATTAGACCAATACATTATTTTCCTTATCTTCATTTCCATGAAACCGAGCAAAACATACCTTAAAGGGAAATCTGTATTTATAGTGTCTTTACTCGTGATTATTGTCACTGCATTGACCGTGTATTTCTCAGGAATTAATTCACACAGAAGCATTACCAACAACTTTTATATTTCCTTAGGAATTATAGCCGTAGTATTGTTTGTGTTTTTGAGTTACGGACTGTATAAAGGCATTTCCATTGAAGATAATTTTCCCAAATTAAAAGGTTTTGAGTTTAAGAAAAAACTGAGTGAACACTTTCAACCAACAGATATGTCTGGTATTAGCGTTGGTGACGGTATTGAAGGAGTCATTGTATCAATTGTGCTGTGGATTCTTATTTCTATTGCACTTATCGTTCTTTTTATTGTATTGGAAACCGTAGTTTGGTTTTCGGTAGCATTGTTGTTAACCATGTTGTATTGGGTATTTTTTAGAGCCTTGCGTTTGGTGTTTTCAAAGGCAGCAGCGACTGAAAATAATTTGCTAGAATCCATAAATTATGCGTTTAGCTACACAATATTATATGTAGGTTGGATGTTTGGTATTGTATATGCAACGACGCTTTTTAAATAAAATATACAGTATGAAACCGTATAGTGTACTCATCATCCTATTCCTATTTTTTAGTTGTAAACCTGCTAAAAAAGGCAATACTAATTATGCTTCTGAAACTTTGAAGATTCAACAAATAAGTCCAAATGTATTTATGCATATTTCCTATTTGCAAACGAACGACTTCGGAAATGTGCCTTGCAATGGAATGATTTATTTTAATAAGAATGAAGCTATTGTGTTTGATACGCCAACCAACGATGCTGTTTCTAAAGAATTGATTGATTGGATTGAAAACGAACAAAAAAAGATCGTAAAAGCCGTGGTTGTTACACATTTTCATGTAGATTGTTTAGGCGGACTGCAACAATTCCATAACAATGGAACACCATCATACGCACACTATGCAACCATTGAATTGGTTCAACAAGACCCAAAAAAAGTAATGCCAAAACATGGTTTTAATAATTCTTTTGAACTTACCATTGGAGAAGAAACTGTAATATTACAATTTTTTGGAGAAGGTCATACAAGCGACAATATTGTAGGCTATATTCCAAGCGAAAAAGCATTGTTTGGCGGTTGTTTGATTAAATCATTAAAAGCTGGCAAAGGAAATCTTGAAGATGCTAATGTGAATGCATGGTCTGCAACTGTGGAAAATATTAAAAAAGAAATCCCTACTTTGAATATTGTAATTCCAGGACATGGAAAATATGGAAATGCCGAGCTGTTAGATTACACCATTCAACTATTCAAATAACAATTGATCATAGAGTCATTAGAAAACTATAAATTACAAGCCATACAACCTTTAGGAACTGTCACTATTTACGAAAGGGATGAAGGTGATGATCCAGAACCTTTAGATTTTTAAGAACCATAGCTCCATTATTTACTACGACAGTACAACTTTTTATATTTCCACGCTAAACTTCCTGTTTCTACCATTTGATGTACGTAAAAATAAAAATAGGTATTTGTACCCTAATATCTTCTGCGTACTGACAGTACTTTTACCCTTATAATTTATAAACCAAAACCTACCATTATGTGTACGAGAGTATTCAACAACAGAGACGAAGCGTATTTAACAACCGCTCGCAACATGGACTGGAAAACCCAACTTCCAACAAGTATTTACACTTTTAAAAGTGGATTAAAAAAGTATGCTTTAGACGGAAAAGAATCCGAAGAATTAACCAATTGGCATTGGACTTCAAAATACAGTAGTATTTAGCCATGGTTGGAAATGACGAGCTAGGCTATGCTGCTTCCGATGGAATTAATTCAAAAGGATTGGTTGCCAATGTATTGTATGACAAAAATGCTGATTATAAACTAGAAGGCGACAAAACCTATAAACCATTGAATGTATTAAGATGGGTACAATATGTATTGGATAACTTTGAGACAGCCGAAGACGTCAAAGACGCTTTTGAAAACAGTGAAATTGAACTTGTAGAGATTGATGTTCCTGGTAGTGATTCACCTGCCGCACTTCACCTTTCGGTATCCGATATCAAAGGGTATAACACTATTGTAGAAGTGTATGAAGGACAGTATCATGTACATTACAGTAAAGAGTACAATGTAATGACCAATGAACCAAATTTTGAGATTCAATTACACTTAAATCAATACTGGTTATGGCAGTGGAATGAAAATAATGAGTTTCCCAGTCACACCATTCCTGGAGGACCATTTCCTTCAGATCGTTTTGAAAGAGCAACATACTACTATCAACATTTAGAAAGCCCTAAAAATGAACACGAATCTTTAGCACAAGCCAAATCAGTAGTTGCCAATGCTTCTGTACCAATTGGAATGCAAGGATTTAAAGGGCATCCAAATATTGCACCTACAATTTGGACTACACTTTCAGATCATCATCAATTAAAGTATTATTTCTGCAATGCACGTACTCCAAATATTGTTTGGATAGAAATGAAAGGGAAATTGCCAGATACTAATGCAACAAAGCTTGATCTTGTAGTAGAAAAGGATGGTGAATTTATCAATGTAAATTATGTAGGATGCATTAATGAAAACTTAGAACCTACAGAAGATCCATATGGTGTGGCAACACAAATAGCATAAATGATTCTTTGCAGTATACAATAAAAAACCGCTTTTTCAGAAGTGGTTTTCTTGTTTATTTATATCTTAGTTAGATATTCATGTTAACTATTTATTCTAAACAAAACCATGCAACCACGAGTTACCATTATTGGCTTAGGCGTTCAAGATTTAAAAGCTGCAACTACTTTTTATCAAGAAAAATTTGGCTGGAAATTAACCAATGCTAGCAACGAAAATATTTCATTTTTTCAGTTAAACGGCGTGTTACTCTCACTCTATCCAAGAGAGAAACTTGCAGAAGATGCCACCGTTAATCCAACAGGTTCAGGATTTAAAGGATTTACCTTAGCATACAATACACGCACAAAAGAAGAAGTTGATGAAGTTTTTGCCGATTTAAGCAGTAAAAATGTGAAGATTGTCAAACAACCTGAACAGGTTTTTTGGGGCGGATATAGCGGTTATGTTGCCGATTTAGATGATAATTTATGGGAGATTGCATACAATCCGTTTTTGGAATTGGATGCTGAAGGAAATACTATTGAAGAAGCATAAACCAAGAAAAAAATTATCATGAAATATACATGTACAATTGATATAAATTTACCAATAACCAAAGTAGTCGCGCTTTGGAATGATGAAGCGTATTTTAAAGAATGGCAAGATGGGTTTGAGCGTATTGAACTTATCAGCGGAACTCCAGATACAAAAGGTGCCAAATCAAAGATTTTTTTCAACGGGAAACATAAAATGGAATTATTGGAAACCATTATTTCCAACGATTTACCGAATGAAAAAGTGGGACTTTACGAACATATTCATATGACAAATACGCAAACTTCACGCTTTATAGCAATTGACGAACATAAAACACAATACATATCTGAAGTTGAGTATACAAAGTTTAATGGCTTTATGATTAAACTGATGGCAAAGTTATTTCCGGGTAAATTCAAGCAGCAAAGTCAAAAATGGATGAATCAATTTAAAGATTTTGCCGAAAATTATACGTTAAAATAATTGCAATAATAAATTCGGATCAGGGCAATTTTGCTTGTAAAATTCCAAATCTTTTTGCGAAGATACACCAGGATAATCTCCTGAAAAATCTTGCATGTCTTTTATGATTTGAAAGTGCAAATGTGGTGGATAATCTCCGTTGACACTTGCATCACCTAAAGCAGCTATTTGATCGCCTTTTGCAAAAGTTTGTCCAACATATAAGTTTTCGATAGAAGCTACACTTAAATGACCGTATAAAGTATAAAATTCAACCTCATCAATACAATGTTTTAGAATAATCGTCGGACCGTAATCGCCAAAATTAGTATTGTTTTGAAAACTATGTACTTCGCCATCTAAAGGTGTATAAATAGGTGTTTCAGCTGCAATCCACAAATCCAAACCTAAATGAATATTGCGTTCCGTTACTGGATTCTGATCGTTAAAATAATTGCTTCTATTGTAAATTCCGCGTTTTTCTAAATATCCACCAAAAGCTACTTTTGCTTCATTCATCGCAATATAACTATTAATATATTGTCCCAATGTGTAAGAAGAAGAAACATCAACCGTTTTTAATTGTTCATTCGTCACAGATAAATCTAAGGGAATATAATCTGACTTTGCAATGTTTTGATCTAT
Organism: uncultured Kordia sp.; assembly: GCF_947489565.1. Classification (GTDB taxonomy): domain Bacteria; phylum Bacteroidota; class Bacteroidia; order Flavobacteriales; family Flavobacteriaceae; genus Kordia. Next base: position 51,151 of record NZ_CANLEA010000002.1, read on the forward strand.
CACATATAAAGATTGCTGTCCTAGTGTTGATAGAAATTGCTCGAAAGTAGTGGAAATCATTGCGAAATTTTTATTTCAAAAATACATTATTTTTTAGCGAAAAGCAGTGTCTGTATGAGTGCGAATATTTTAAAAAATGTATTACCGTGATTGTTTAACAAATTGTAAAACTTTAATTTTTAAACAATTAAAGCGCATTTTTAAACGTTAGCTATAAAAAACCGACCATCATGAAATTCTTCAAAACAATCAGTATTCTTTATATCATGTTATTTGTATTTGTTAGTTATGCACAAGACAAATCAGAAATTGAACATACAATTACTTCCGAAGTTTTTGGAAAAGAACGCAAAGTAAAAGTCTTTTTACCCAACAGATACAACAGAGATACCATTTCAAACTTTGCTGTAACCTACGTTTTAGACGCACAACATCAAATATTTTGGGATGCCGCCAAAGGCAATATTGGCTATATGGTCGATAATTATTCGGTAATACCAATGATTGTGGTTGGTGTGGTTTCCGACAGTCGCGGACCTGAGTTTAACCCTAAAAATTCAAAACTTCAAGAACACCTTAAAAATGAAGTCTTTCCTTTGATTGCCAAAAATTACAGAACCGATGGTTTTAGAACGATTCTTGGTCATTCTTGGGGCGGCGCTTTTGTAGGGAATACTATTTTTAGTAACAAACGAGACATGTTTGATGCGTATATTGGCATCAGTCCTTCGTTTGGCGATAAAGACAATGTCATTGTAAAACATGCCGATTCCTTATTGAAAAACAATGCTACGTTTGGAAAATATCTGTATTTCAGTCATGGCGATGTTGGAAGAAGGGAAATTGAATTTGCTGGTTATGTGAATACGATTGATTCACTGCTAAAAAAATACCCAAACAAAACCATTGCTTGGCAACCAAGACCTATAGAACGTGTGGGACATTGGCAAATTGTAGGACCTTCTATTTGTGATGGTTTGATAAGCATGAGCAGAAACTATTTTGCCGATCAAAAAGTATTTGAAGATTTTGCTGAAAAGGGCGATTTAAGAACGCAGCTTACTCAATTTAACAAACAACAAAAAGAAGTCTTTGGGTATATTCACGAAGCAAGTGTTGGCTATTTGAATTTTGTTGGAAACGATTTTAGAGATCAGGATAAATATGAAATTGCCATTCAAATTTATAAGCTGGCTTTAGACAAAAAACCAAACGATGTAAAAGTGCATGTGAATATTTGCGATTTGTATGATAAAATGAACAAAAAAGACTTGGCAAAACCTGCTTTTTTAAAGACTAAAAAACTACTTGAAGCACAAAAGGCCGATGTAAGTGAGAATTACTATAAAAACGTTTCAGAATGGATTGATGAACGTTTGGCGAGTTATGAAGAGTAGTTCGTTTCTAAGTATTCTCGACTGCGCTCGAATTGACATTTTGAAAATTCTACATGTGAAATTTTAAATGCTAAATTTTAAATTGCTTCGCTGTTAGTAACTTCCTTACTTCAAACCATCACGCGTCACTTCGAGTGATTTTTCGAAATAAAATGAAGAAAAATTGTATCGAGAAGTACTTTGAATACCGTTAGCTACAAATTCGTCCTCACAAGTTCTTGTCTATAAGTAGAAGGAGAAACTTTATACCAACCTTTAAAAGCATTTACAAAGGCACTAGGATTGGAATAGCCGAGCATATAACTAATTTCTTTAATACTATTTGTTGATGCTAAATATTCCAACGCCATGCTTTGCTTGAGTTCATTTAATAATTGACTATACGTAGTCTTTTCATTTTTGAGTTTGCGTTGCAATGCGCGTTCTGACATATGTAAATGATTTGCAACAGTATTTAATTTCGGAAAATCAGGATCTAATAATTTATAAATAATCTCTTTTACAACATCCGCTATTTTTTCTGATTTTTTCGTTTGCGCTGATAAACGTTTACAAACTAATTTCTCTAAATGCACAAACAATTCATAATCAGCATACACAATTTTTTCATTTAAAATTTCAGGAGCAAACTCTATAAAGGTTTGTTCGTTTTTTGAAGCTATTTCGCAATCAAATATCCGTTCGTATAATGATACATTATCAATTTCAAATTCGAATGTTACCTGCCTTGGTTGCTGCTTTTTTAAGGTTAAAAAGTAGATTTCTTTATACACAAAAGTCATCGAACTTATGATTAATTGTTTATACGCAATTGGATATTTCTCTTTAACATCTGCTTCAATTTCAAAATACAATTTGAAGCTTGTACTCGTTTTTTCTAATCGTAATGCAATTACATTACTGATCAAATTAAATGCAAATAATGCCTGCTCAATACCATTTCCAATAGTTTTACTAGTTTGTATCAGTTGACCAACAATACCAAGTGCAGCAATATTAGATTGTTCTCCAAAATAAAGTCCTAAATTTTGATTCCCTGTTTTTTGAACTAGCAATCGCACTACAAAAGCAAATTGCTCAAACGATACAAAATCGTCTTCATTCGTATTGACTTCATTCTGAACAAACTTTGTGGTGTCTATTTTCAATTGCGACGCATAACTTAGGTAACTTATATATATTGTTTTTGCTATTACTTTTTTGTCCATACTTTAAAAGTATACAAAATGTTTAAGGAATAAAACTGATGTCGCACTATCGCAATTGATTGTCGTGAAATATCATAAAACTCCTCAATTCCAATTGTTTCTTTGCATAAAAGATAAAGTATATGGAGCATTTAAAGTTTTGGTTATACTGTAACGCTGTATTTTCTGTAACAAGCGGATTGTGCTTGCTATTTGCAAATCAATTTTTACAAACATTTTTAGGAATTCACAATGCAGACATTCTACCAAGTATTGGAATCAGCTTACTCTTATTTGCTAGTTGTATTCTATTCATTATTAAATATCATCTAAAACGTAAGAATATCATCTCTCTAATTATATTTCTAGATGTTATGTGGGTTATTGGTAGTTGTATCTTAATAATTTTTCAACTGTTTACACTAACCACAAAAGGATATTGGCTCATTGGAATCGTTGGTTTTATTGTTGGTTGGTTTGCAAAACAACAATACAAGTACAAGTCCTAGCTATAAATTATTGGCTATAATTTCATTGTAAGTTTTGTTTAAAAGACTTCATTAATAGTGAGAAAACATTAATGAGTTTATAAAGTGGTAATGGTATACTAAAAAAACAACAATGAGTTATAGCCATTCATTGTGTTCTTTTGCCATTGTTTATGAATTCATCTTTACCAATTCTTCATACGCTTTTTGCTGTGAATGAATAGCTTTTGCATTTTTCGAAACATATTTATTTTTCTGCTTGGCATCAATGATTCTAGCTTTTACTGTATCATCCAATTGCCATTGTACGAATGTTCGTAATTGTTGATGCATATCTGCATCTAAAATTGGCGCAATAACTTCTATACGATGATCTAAATTACGCGTCATCCAATCGGCAGAACCGATATACATTTTTTCATTGCCACCATTGGCAAAAATATACACACGAGCGTGTTCTAAAAATTGTCCCAACACACTTTTGATGCTAATGTTTTCACTTTGTCCTTTTATGCCTGGCACCAAACAGCAAATTCCACGCACTACCATGTCTATTTTTACGCCTGCATTGCTCGCTTCATACAAGGCTTCAATCATACGTTTGTCTTGGAGACTGTTGAGTTTTAAAATGATATACGCTTCTTTTCCTGCACGCGCATTTTTAATTTCCTGATCAATTAGTTCTAAAAATGTACTTCGTGTCGTAAACGGAGAAATTAATAGTTTTTTACTTTTCGGAATGATGATTTCGCGTTCCAACACTTGAAAGACTTGCATCAATTCTGAAGTGATCTTTTCACGCTTGGTCATCAAACAGAAATCTGTATATAATGTAGCTGTTTTTTCATTGAAATTTCCTGTACCAACATAGCCGTAATATGCAGGAACTTCATCTTCTATTCGTTCGATGCACAAGATTTTCGAATGTACTTTGATGCCCGGATAACTGTACAAAACTTTGGCGCCTTTGTCTTCCAGAATTTTTCCCCATTTGATATTGTTTTGCTCATCAAAACGTGCCTTGGCTTCCATAAAAACAGTGACTTCTTTGCCATTTTGCGTCGCATCAATCAATGCATTGGTTAAGCGCGATTCTTTGGCAACTCGGTACAAGGTAATTTTGATTTTTGTCACGGTTGCATCTGCGGCAGCTTCTTCCAACAATTCCGACACATGATCAAAGGATTCGTACGGAAAGTATAATAATCGATCTTTTTCAGTAATTGCTGTAAACATGCTATCATAACTGCTCAATTGCTTATTTCTTATTGGCGGCAAATCCGGCAGCGATAGTTCTTTATTGGTAGGATTTGGAAAGCCAAAAAAGTCTTTGAAATTATGGTACTTTCCACCCAAAACAACATCCGTATCATTGACATTCAATTCATCTTTCAGTTCGTCTAATAAGTCTTCAGATGCCTGTTGGTCAATCAACATCCGCGTTACTTGTCCTGTGTTTCTATTGCCTAAAGAGTTTTTAATTTTATCTAATAAATTGCCCGAATATTCGTTGTCAATATACAATTCGGCATCTCGGGAAACTTTAATGGAATGAAATGTATTTTCTGGATACACTTTCGTGAGATGGTACTTTAAGATATCATCTACAAAAGTGATATAATGTGTGTCATTTTCTGCTGGAAGCACTACAAATCGACCTGAATCTACTGGAATTTTAAACACCACCAATTGCTCATCATGAACAGTTGCTACATATAATTTTTCATTCTCAATAAAAAGTGCTGATTCTTGTAAATTATTGGCATCAAGTGTCAGTTTTGCTTCTAAATTTTCTTTGTAATATACATTCGCGAATTGCTGCTGTGTTTCTGAAAACTGTGTATAATCAATCAGCTCGATTCCTTCTTGTTTCAATTCGGGAATAATCTGCTCTCTAAAGATTTTACCAAATTCTTCTTGTTGCAAATTGACTTCTTTTTTGATCTTTTTCAACAACTTATTTGGCTTTGTAATGAGCTTTTTACGCAAACCTTTGTCTAAGGTTTTAATTTGACGAATGGCAGATACGCGTACTTTAAAAAATTCATCCAAATTAGAAGAAAATATCGCCAAAAACTTAATGCGTTCGTACAACGGATTTCGTGTATCGGCAGCTTCTTGTAGTACACGATGATTAAAACGCAACCATGATACATCTCTGTTGTAATATTCGGTAGAAGTTAGTGACATTTTAGGCTTTTTATTGGATCAAATTATTAACGAAAGTAGACATTATTTACTCATTAGACGTATTTTTCAAATAGGCTTAACAATATGGTAATAAAGATTTTAATTTAAATAAAATTGAATTTAATAACACAAAACCTCCAAACATGATATAAATCATATATTGCCTGCGACACGATGCCTAATTTTGAACTATAACAAAATCAGGTATGTGCAATTTAGTAAACAAGTATAACGTAGCAGGTCCGCGCTACACGAGTTATCCAACCGTTCCGTACTGGAATATGGAAACGTTTTCTGTGAATAAATGGAAAACGGCTGTCCAAAAATCATTCAACGAAAGTAATGCTTCAGAAGGCATCAGTTTGTATGTTCATTTGCCATTTTGCGAGAGCTTGTGTACGTTTTGCGGTTGCAATAAACGCATTACCAAACGTCATGAGGTTGAAAAACCATATATCAAAGCATTGTTGAAAGAATGGGCGTTGTATTGTGAGTTATTTGAATCGAAACCAACAATCAAGGAGATTCATTTAGGCGGCGGAACACCAACGTTTTTTTCACCGCAACATTTGCAAGAATTGATAAAAGGTTTGTTGTGTCATGCAAACATAGCAGATTCCTATGAGTTTAGTTTTGAAGGTCATCCCAATAATACTACTGAAGCACATTTGCAAACCTTGTACGATCTTGGATTTAGACGTGTATGTTTTGGTGTGCAAGATTATAACGAAACGGTTCAAAAAGCCATTCACAGAGTACAACCTTTTGAAAATGTAAAACGTGTTACCGAATTGGCGCGACAGATTGGTTATACATCCGTTGGACACGATATTATTTTTGGATTGCCGTTTCAAACGACCGAACACGTACAGGAAACCATTGCAAAAACAAAACTATTAGCGCCCGATCGAATTGCATTTTATAGTTATGCGCATGTGCCTTGGATGAAAGGAAACGGACAACGCGGTTTTCGTGATGAAGATCTGCCAAAGGCTACTGAAAAAACAGCGCAGTACAACTTAGGAAAACAATTATTACAGGAAGCTGATTATACAGACATCGGCATGGATCATTTTGCATTGCCAACCGATTCGTTGTATACGTCTATGATTGAAAAGCGTTTGCATCGTAATTTTATGGGTTATACCGCACAAAAAACACAGCTCATGATTGGTTTAGGCGTGTCTTCTATTGGTGATAGTTGGTACGGATTTGCACAGAATGTGAAAAATATTGAAACCTATTATCACTTGGTGAATGAAGGTATGATTCCGCTTAGCAAGGGGCATATTTTGAGTGCAGAAGATTTACTAATTCGCAAGCACATTTTAAACCTAATGTGCCACTTTAAAACGTCTTGGAATACGGAAACGACACAGATTCCTGAGTTGACAAATATTACTGAAAAATTAGCTGAATTTGAACGAGACGAACTCATTCAGATCAAAAATAATACACTTAGCATTACTAAAAAAGGGAAACCATTTGTCCGCAATATTTGCATGGCGTTTGATGTGTTATTGCAACGAAAAAAGCCAGATACACAGTTGTTTTCTATGACTATTTAACATTAAACTTCCATTTATTATGATACAAAAAATTATTGTTCCGATAGATTTTTCAAAGCATTCTGAATACGCTTTAGAAGCTGCAGCTGCTTTGGCACAAAAACACAACGCTGAAATTTTAGCATTGCACATGTTAGAATTATCAAACGCACTGATTTCAGATGATGATAATTCTAAACAAGCAGAGGCTGTCTTTTTCTTGAAACTGGCTGCACAGAAGTTCAACGACTTTTTAGACAAACCCTATTTAAAAGATTTAAAAATTACACCTATTGTAAAGCATTTTAAGGTGTTTAAAGAAGTAAATGATGTAGCACAAGAACACAAAGCTGATTTGATTGTAATGGGTTCGCATGGAACGAGTGGTTTCAAAGAAATTTTTATTGGTTCTAATACTGAAAAAGTAGTGCGTCATGCAGAAATTCCAGTATTGGTGGTAAAACATCATCCTATTTTGATGGACTTTGGAAAGGTTGTTTTTGCTTGCGATTTTTCTCGAAAAGCTATCAAACCTTATATCAATGCTACACATTTGTTTAAAACGCTTGGTGCAACATTACACTTAGTGTATGTGAATTTACCAGGTACAGGTTTCCAGAGTTCTACGGAGATGGAAATTAAAGTGACTGACTTTTTAAAGACTGCCGATGGAAATTTAGACAACTTAGAGAATGTACATTATGTAAACGATTATTCAATAGAGCAAGGTATTTTAAATTTTGCAAGTACAAAAGGAGCAGATTTAATTGCGGTAGCCACGCATGGTCGTAAAGGGTTGGCACATTTCTTTGAAGGAAGTATTTCTGAAGATATTGCCAATCATTCCGCATTGCCCGTAATGACTTTCAGAATTTAATATTAGTAGTTGTTAGTTAACTATGGGTACATAGTGAAAAGCAGGAAATTTTGGGGATTTCCTGCTTTTTTTGGTTTGAATATTAGCTCATAAATTCTATATTGGATGAAACTTTTGAATGAGTATTATTACTAATGGAAATACAAAAAATAAATCAAGTAGAAAGAATTAAGATCAAGTTACGACTTGCTAAAATGAATGATACTTTTTTAGAAGTGTTTGGAGCATCTTCTCATAATTATGTTCTAAATAAACCTTTAAGTCAGGATAGAGTAAAGGAATTTGAAAATGAATACAATATTTTATTTCCTAATGAATACAAGGTTTTTTTAACAGAAATTGGAAACGGAGGATTAAAAGAAGATAGTTCAGCTGCTGGACCTTTTTACGGAATATTTCCATTGGAAAATCTAAGTCAAATGATAGAAGTTCCAAAACATTATCTTCAAAGTATACCTTTTTTAAGTACTGAAACTACTTTTGAAGAATGGGATAAAATGTACGCTACTTTTAGAGATACTTTCTCTGATGAAGAATATGAAAATGGTGTCGGAAAAATGTATGCCGGAGTGCTTAATATTGGAGCTCGTGGATGCTCTGGTTATATAGGCATTATGCTACATGGGAAAGATAAAGGACGTATTATACACACATACGATGAAATGGAATATCCTCCAGGTTTTGTCGATGAAATCAATTTTTTAGATTGGTACGAAAGCTGGCTTGATGCAATTATTTCTGGAGAAAAAATAATGGAATCTAGTTTGTATACAATAGAGTCTGAAGAAAGCTGTATTAAAGGATTTCTTGATAGAAAAGAACACTATTGGAAATTAGTTTCTTTAGCATATATAAGAAGCTTTAAAAAACTTTCAGATGCTTCTATTAGTGTATTATGGAACAGATATAAAGTTGAAAAAGATGAAGTTATAAAGCTTTATATTCTTAATCTATTAACAAAGTACGATTATACTAATATTAAAAAAGAATTGATACTTCTAAGTAAAAAACCCATAGATTTTCTAAGAAACTTACATTTGTATGCTAAAGAAAAAACAAGTGATTGGATTGCTGAAATTAAACAAATAGAAACAACACATTCAAACAATATTTATATTACAGAATACATCACTTTTATTACCAAATTAGATTTAAAAAATCATTCCTAAATCTACGAAGGATGCACCACCAACAAAGGTCTCTTTAACGTTTTACTAATGGCTGTGGTAGAAGAGTGTTTAAACAAACGCTCAAAGACAGATTCTTTTTGCACTATTAATCCAATCGTGTCTATGTCGTGTAGTTGTACATAACACGATTTTGCATGTTCTAAGGGAACATTTTCAATGACATGATATGTGTAGTTGAGTTCTTTACATGCTTTCACTAAGAACGATTCGTCATAGCGATTGTCTGTAAATCCTTTTTCATACACACGTAATACATGTACGTGCATGTTTTGATCTTTGGCGACCGTTAAGATTTTAGCAAAAGCAGCACTTTGGATGTCATCTTTTGCATCTAAGGGTATTAACATGGTTTTCGGTTGCTGAAAAGTAACCTCTTCAGGAACTACCAAAGTGTTACAATTGATTCTTCTAATGATACTGAGTGTGTGACTTCCAAAGAGAATTTCGGCAGCATTAGAAACTCCGTTGAAACCAGCGACTAAGAGATCAATATTTTTTTCTTCAATGATTTTGTGAGTTGCTTCAATAAAGCTATTGTATTCTAAAATGGTTTCAAATGTATGCTGTTCAAAAGCAGTTTGCTCTAATTCCGTTTTTAGTTTTTCCAAACGTTCTTTTTCTGCTTTCAATACACTTTCATATACATTAGCAGTAGCGGAAGACATCAAATCATCTAGTGTAAAACTTCCTGATTTGTGCACATGCATCACATAAAAACGACAGGTTTTGTCCTTTAAAAACTGAATCGCATAGTGTATCGCATTGCGTGAACATGTTGAGAAATCGGTAAGTATTACTATATTTTTCATGTCAGTATATTTTAACGGAGTTCGATATAACTTTGATTTTTATAATTCTGATCTTCAAATTTTTAACAAAAAATGTCAAATCGAGCGCAGTCGAGATTCAATGAAGAACTATATAATTCTAAGACTTCTCGACTGCGCTCGAAGTGACAATAGTGATTTTTTACAAGCTTCTATCAATTATTAGAATTGGTCTAAAAGGTAATTGATCAAATCGGTCGTAGTTAAAATTCCAACAAGCTTTCCATCGTCAACTACCGGTAATGCATGAAATTCTTTTGCTGCCAATATTTCTGCGGCTTCTTTTATGGTTGTTTTGGAGCTTACACTGACTAAGTTTTTCGCCATGACCTGCTCAATCGTAAACATATTATACACCACCGTTTCTACGTTGTCTTCTTCTTCATACGCTCCGTCGGCAAAACTAATACGGAGTAAGTCTGTATAACTTAACATTCCAATAATAGCATCGCCACTGACTACAGGAATATGACGAATATTATTTGCCTTGAACAAACGTTCTGCCGTGTCTAAATTGTCGGTATGATTTAGTGTAATAACATTGGCGGTCATGATCGTTGAAACTGGAGTTCTTTTTTTCATCTTTTTTATATTTTTAGTTAGATTTGATGAAATCCGACGCAAATTGTGATGGTAGGTAAACACAATGTACGTTTGTGGATTTCATCGTATTTTAGGTTTTAAATTCTATACTAAAAGTACTTTAGAATCCAGTGAAAAACTATGATATATATCATGCTAGTGAAGTAATTTGGACATTGTTTACATGATGACACGTATCTCTTAAAAAGCAGAAAAGCCCTTAAAAGGGCTTTCTATATAATTGATGTTATTTTACAAGGATTTTTATAATTTTTTACCAGCTTTTTTGGTAATCTTCTTTATCTTTTTATCCAAGTGTTTCATGAGTCTATCCATCGCACTCTCACACATTGGCAATATTTTTTTAGGACTCATGGCTGGAATTCCTCCTATCATTACGGCTGTCTTTTTTGATCTTGCCGATTCGTTAATCGCAAATACTTTTTTACCTTCTTTATTATACAATGCCATTCGACAGAATGCTTTCATTTTGATAGAAGCCGTTCCTCCTATTCCAAAACCTTTTACCAAACTAAAGTGAATTTCAACAAACAATACGCCATCTGCTTGGTCTTTAAATATGTTTGCCATGCCTTCCTCATTCTTTTTTCCTAAAAAGCCTTCATAGATATATTTATATCCATCATACACCAAAAAATGTCTTAATTCGTCTTCAGACTTATCCCATTTAGGTTCAAACGTTTTATATGCTTCATTGGTGACTACTGCTTCTTCTGGAAGTAAAGAAAAAGGTAATTTTTGCGAATAGTCATCGAAAAACTTTTTGTGAAATTTTTCTAGCATTGGTGTTAAATTAAAATCACGATTGTCACTTAAATTTAGAACCGCCTCGATGAGTCCTTCGTTTCCAAGTCCTAATTCTTCGAAACCAATTATTTTATCGGTATAAAATGATACCACTGCAACTTTCTTATCTTGAGAAAAAGATAGTGATGCATAAAGAATACATAATAATAGCGTAATGTTTTTTTTCATGTTATTGTTTTTTGATTGTTGATAAAACTATGATAATCTAAACTCGCATCAAAACAGATCTGCAACTTAAATTCACATCTAATATATTTTTTCGAGAAGTAACAAAAATGATGCCTTAATTAATTTTCTTTGATTTTTCAATCAGATTGTTATAGCTTTAAAGACAACTCTTTCAATAGAATAGCACCCATTAAGTCCTAGAAAAATGAAATTAAAAACCATACTCCTACTTGCCATATTCATATCCATGATTGGATGTAAACAACAAGAACAAAAAAAAGAAAACACCTCCAAATCCACTTTGGAAATACCTCAACCTGAAAAAACTTCTAGTCATTTAACCAATTGGAAAAACGCCATTAATAGTTATAACCGTAATGCACTCAGAAATACTTATGAGACAAATGCTGTCAAAATTATTTCTGCCGATAATATTCTAACTAGTACTTCGGAAATTGCCAATTATTATGGAATACAAAAGGACAAAATCACTTCTGTGGAATCGCTCTTTAGTGTAGAAGCAAATAAAAAAAGAGGTATAACCTATGAGATAGTTCGTTATACATTAGACAATCAAACAGCACATATTCAAATTGTAATTTGGAAAACAAAAGATGAAAAAGTAATTCGTGAATTTGAATTTACCGAAACATATACTGCTGCTGAGGTTAATTCCTCGGAAATTGCAAAAAGGCGAAAATTATGGATGGAGCTTTGCAATGCGCACAATGCTGAAAATCTTGTAAAACAACTCTATAGTAAGAATACGATGTATTTTAATCATAAACCTTTAATACAAGGAACAGAAGCACTAACTAAAGAATATAATTATATGAATAATGAAAACTATTCTTTACAACTTGATCCACTAAAACTAGCAATTGTGAATGCTAATTTTGCCTTTGAAATTGGACAATGTAGCGGAGGTTATGGAGGAAAATATATTCTTGTTTGGAAAAAAGAAGCAGACGGAAATTGGTATGTGTATATTGATTCAAATATTTAAATTCAGCTTAATGACAATTCATGGTATTGGTTACCATACCAACATTTGGCTTCGGAGAAATGTACGGAATTCCTAAACCTAAACCACGAAGAATAAACAACATTCCAATGATAACGACAAAAATTGGAATTGCTTTTTGAATACGTTGTTTGATGGTTGTATTGAGGAATTTTCCAAGGTAAATCGCTGTCGTCATTAACGGAATGGTTCCTAAGCCAAAAAAGAGCATATATAAACTTCCTTCGAGCATATTTCCGGTGGCTACGGCTCCAAAAACTGCCATATAGACCAATCCGCAAGGGAGAAATCCGTTTAAAAATCCGATTGTAAAAAAAGTATCTAAAGTCTTCTTTTTGAACTGTTTTCCTAAACTCGATTTGACTTTAGAGATGATTTTGAAAATAGGTTTTGAAAAATTGTACTTGCTAATTGTTTTGTACGGAATCAGCATCACCACAATCATTAAAATTCCAATAGCAATAGACAAACGTTGTTGCATTCCGAAGATGTACAAGCTTTTTCCGAGCAGTCCAAAAATAAATCCGATCGTAGCATACGAAAGTAACCGTCCAATATGGTAAAGTAGAATTTGCGCTGCTTTTTTATACGTATTCGTACGATCTACAGGCAACATAAAAGCAATTGGTCCGCACATGCCTACACAGTGTAAACTTCCTAATAATCCTAATATAAAACCTGCAACAATCATTATAAAAATTTTATTTTTATAATTCCGCACTTGATGCGAAATCTACTTCGTAACACATTGGATTCCTGTCTACGCAAGAATGACAATCTATATCTAATAATTAATTTCTTCCTTAAACAAATAATCCGTGTTGTTATAACTCCAATCTACTTGAATGTTCCAACGACCATCTAACAAACGATTGTCAGGTATGAGCAATGTGTGATGAGATAATGAAATCGGAATTTCGAAATCAAATTGTTTGTTTGATGGTCGATATAGGAACACGTTTCCTTTTATTTTTTGAATGTCAAACGCTGAAGGAAACTTAATTTGTATGCCTGAATTTGTATGTGTTAAGCGTATATTTTCTGTTAATTTTTGTGCGTTGCGTTGTTTGTCAATACTCGATTGATATTGCAATTCTTCTTCGTAGTAGGAATCGGTCACCAAATCATGATCGTACTTGGATTGCACATTCATATTCACAATGAAATACATGATAAAGCTAATAAATGCGATAAACGCGATTACAATTCCTGTTCCCCAATTTATTTTCATCTTTTCGTTTTTTATATTTTTTATGGCATTTCCTCCGATTCCTCTTCGGTCAGGCTATCGGCTATATCTTTTTTTGATTCGTCATTGCGAGACAAATTTTAATTTGTTGTGACAATTTGTTTCTCTAAAAACAGCTTACTTCGTCGCAAACTCCTCGTAATGACGTTTCATATTAAAAAAAGGATGCCGCCTCTATCCTTAATGCAATTCTCGTTTCAAAGCTGTTCTCGATACTATTTTGTCTGTTTCAACTGCACTCAACATGACAAAATCACTCGAATTGACGTTTGCGAACAACAAACATCACCAACACCTAACACCCAACACCTAAGACCCAAAACCTAAGACCTAAGACCTAATTTAGTTATAACTCGACGGCCCAAGAAATCTTACGGAAGTCGTTTCTATCAGTTTTCCTTCGCTATAGACTTCAATCGTCAGGTTTCGTTTTCCATTTTCAATTTGATGTTCTGGGATTTCTATAAACATCGTTCCTTCTGCTATTCCTTGTTTTGGAATTACAAATTCGTTGCTGGTAGACACGAGTTTTATCGTTCCTGGTACTTTTCGTATTCTAAATTCTACATGCGGAATGTTTTCTGTGGTTTTGTTGATGACTTTGTATGTGAACACATTGCTTATAATGTCGTTCGCTTTTCGTTCATATAATTGCCCGCGTAATCGTAAAATATTTGCTTCTACATCGTTTCGCAATAATAACATTCCAACTAATATTCCGATTAAAATGACCAATACTGCGGTATATCCTTTTAATCGCGGTGTAAATTTGAATTTTTCTTTGTTTTCAATACCTGCTTCACTGTCATAACGAATCAATCCTTTTGGTAAGTTTACCTTTTCCATAATGGTATCGCATTCATCAATACACGCGGTACAGTTGACACATTCGAGTTGTGTTCCATTTCGAATGTCAATTCCGGTAGGACATACATTTACACATTGAAAACAATCAATACAATCGCCAAAACCTAATTCGTATCTGTCTTCATTTTTACGGAATTTTTTACGTCCATTTTCACCTTCTCCACGTTTATGATCATACGCAACTACAATAGATTTTTCATCGAGTAATACACCTTGCAATCTTCCGTAAGGACATGCTATAATACAAACCTGCTCACGAAACCATGCAAAGACAAAGTAGAATACGGCTGTAAATATGAGTAGCGGAAATAAGGTTCCTAAATGCTTAAAAGGACCATCCAAAATATCTTGAATGAGTGCGTCACTTCCTATCAAATATGCTAAAAACACATTCGCTATTGCAAAAGAAATTACTAAAAAAATGAACCATTTTAGCAGTCGTTTTTTAATTTTTTCAGCATTCCATTTTTGTTTGTCTAAACGAATTTGTTTCCCTCGATCGCCTTCAATCCAATATTCAATACGTCGAAAGACCATTTCCATGAAAATGGTTTGTGGACACATCCAACCGCAAAATATACGTCCAAAAGCGACCGTAAATAGTGTGATGAAAATGACGCCAATAATCATAGAAATCACCATCAAATGAAAGTCCTGTGGCCAAAATGGAAATCCGAAAATATTGAAACGACGTTCCAACACATTGAACAGTAAAAATTGATTTCCATTAATTTTTACAAAAGGAGCAGCAAATAAGAAGAGTAGCAATACATAACTAACAATCTTTCGCCATTCATAATATTTGCCGCTCGGTTTTTTTGGATACACCCAAGCACGTTTTCCTTCATCATTGATGGTTCCGAGGGAATCTCTGAATTTTTCGTTTTCTGGTGTTTCCACAATGTGTTTTTTTATTTGATTATTTGACTTCCTCAGTTTCTATTTTTACAGAGTCATTGACTTTTTCATCGTTGATTTTCTCTGTTGGAGTTGACGTTTCCCAAATGTCTCCTTCTGGCTTTTTGGCGCCTTCCGCAGGTGTTGTTCCTTGAAAGGTGAGCACATAACTTGCCACTTGCTGAATTTGTTTAGGTTTTAGTCCAGCTTTTGACCATGCTGCCATTCCTTTTCCTGGTCGTCCTCCTAGTGAAATAGTTTTGAATATATTTTTAATTCCGCCACCTAAAATCCAGTTTTTATCGGTTAAGTTTGGACCAATTCCTCCTCCTCCGTCTATTCTGTGGCAGGAAATACAACTTTTTGAGTAGACCTGTTTTCCTGCACTAATATCAGATGCATCCGTCAATAATGTAACTGCATCATAGTCTATTACATTGTTGGTATTCTTGGCGTTGTACAAGTCAATTTCAATTTGTGCTTCGACATATTCGCGTTCGAGTTCTACAAGTTGTCCTTCGCCGTCAAACACATGGTATTTTAGCATATAAAATACTGCAAATATGATAGAAGCGTAGAATCCGTACAACCACCATGGCGGTAAGTTATTGTCTAACTCTTTGATGCCGTCATAGTTATGATCGAGGATGATTTCTGTTTCTTCCTCCACAGGTTTTGAGTCCATCAAACGATCATACAGTTTTTTAAGCTTTGTAAACTTTGGCTTTCTGGTTTTTACTTCCAGATAGCGTTCTTTACCTTTTTCATCTAAACTATTGAATAAGATATTTTCTACCGCGCCAATAATTCCTTCAATAGCAATTAGGATGAGTAATACGAGTAATAAAAACAGCATGATCATTGGATTTTCAATAAATGCTGGTTTATCTCCAGATTCAACAAAGTATTCGATTCCTATCATAATTAGGAAAAAAACGACGAGTACGCGTACCCAAGATGGAATTGAATTTCTCATGATATTTGATTATTTTTTGGATTGTCTAATGGTATATTACTCACTTTCGTGATGTATTCTTTTTTGGCAGTCACAACCCACCAAAACAACACCACAAAAAAGGTAAAGAAGATGACTAAGGAAATCAGCGGATAAATCTCAATTCCCGTAATGGTTTCCAAATGATTTTTTACATATTTCAACATGATATTTACTATTTATTTTCTGATGTTAGCTTTTGTGAATCTTTTACTTTTATGTCTGTTCCCAATCGTTGCAAATAGGCAATTAAGGCAACGATTTCACGATCTTTAATCTCTATAAATTCTGTTCCTTCTGCGGCTGCTTTTTCGCTACCAGTTTTGAACGATTTTAATAAGTCAGGATCTTCTTTTAAGTTTTCAACAATTCCTTCGGCTTGCTCTTCCATGTATTGCAAAGCTTTTTCTATTTCTTCTTCGGTATATGGAACGCCCAAGGTTACCATAGCGCGCATTTTGTCTTGTGTTCCCGATGTATCAAGTTCATCTCTAATCAACCAAGGATATGCTGGCATGATGGAGTTTTCTTCAATTCCTCTTGGATCATACATGTGTTTGTAATGCCAAGCATCATTTCGCAATCCGCCTTCTCGGTGCAAATCAGGTCCGGTACGTTTACTTCCCCATAAGAATGGATGATCGTATACAAATTCTCCTGCTTTTGAATATTCACCGTAACGTTCTACTTCGCTTCTAAATGGACGAATCATTTGCGAGTGACAACCTACACAACCTTCTCGGATGTAAATATCTCTTCCTTCCAATTCTAATGGCGTATAGGGTTTGACTTCCGTAATGGTTGGAATATTTGAATCAATCATAATCGTCGGTACAATTTGTACAATTCCACCAATTAAGATTGCAATCGTAGCATAAATAGTTAGTTTGATTGGCTTACGCTCTAACCAAGTGTGCCATCCTTCTCCTTTGGTACGTCTTTTAGAGACACGTTGCAATGCTGGCGCTTCTGCTAATTCATCCGTTACTTTATCTTTCGCTTTCACAATTGTCATTACAATGTTATAAGCTAAGATGAACATTCCTATGATGAATAATGAACCTCCTATAGCACGCATCCAATACATTGGAATGATTTCCGTAACCGTTTCCAAGAAGTTTGGATATACTAAGTTTCCGTCTGGCGTAAATTGTTTCCACATGAATGCTTGGGTAAATCCTGCTACATACATTGGTAAGGCGTAAATCACAATTCCCAAGGTTCCAATCCAGAAGTGTGCATTTGCCAAACCTCTAGAGTATAGTTTTGTTTTAAATAATCTTGGCACTAACCAATAGATCATACCAAAGGTTAAGAAACCGTTCCAAGCCAAGGCGCCAACGTGTACGTGGGCAATCACCCAATCCGAGAAGTGTGCAATTGCATTTACATTTTTTAAGGATAATAATGGTCCTTCAAAGGTTGCCATACCATATCCTGTAATTGCTACTACCATGAATTTCAACACAGGATCGGTTCGTACTTTGTCCCAGGCTCCACGTAAAGTCAGTAATCCGTTGATCATTCCTCCCCAAGAAGGCATTAATAACATTACCGAGAAGGCAACTCCTAAGTTTTGTGCCCATTCAGGCAAGGCTGTATATAGTAAATGGTGTGGTCCTGCCCAGATATAGATAAAAATGAGCGACCAAAAGTGGACTATGGAAAGTCGATACGAATAAATAGGTCTGTTCGCAGCTTTAGGCACGAAGTAGTACATCAATCCTAAGAATGGTGTTGTAAGGAAGAACGCTACCGCATTGTGTCCGTACCACCATTGTACTAAGGCATCTTGCACACCTGCATATACAGAATAACTTTTTAAACCACTTACTGGCAATTCTAAACTATTAAATATGTGCAATACTGCGACTGTTACAAACGTTGCCAAATAGAACCAAACGGCCACGTATAAGTGACGTTGTCTTCTTTTTAGAATCGTCCAAATCATATTCGCTCCAAAAGCAACCCAAATTACAGCAATGGCAATATCAAACGGCCATTCGAGTTCGGCATATTCTTTTGAGGTTGTGTAGCCTAATGGTAAGGTAATCGCAGCACCTACAATGATTAATTGCCATCCCCAAAAGTTGACTTTACTCAGGAAATCGCTTGCCATTCTTGTTTTTAATAATCGTTGAAGCGAATAGTAAACACCCGCAAAAATGGCGTTCCCCACAAAGGCAAAAATTACTGCATTTGTGTGTAGTGGACGTAAACGACCAAAACTCAGCCATGAAACACCTTCAAACCAAGTTGGAAACATGAATAAGAATGCTAGTAACAATCCTATTGCCATTCCCACAATTCCCCAAACTATGGTTGCATAGATGAAGTTTTTAACGATTTTATTATCGTAATAAAACTGTTGGATTTCCATAATACTGTTTATTTATTTTATAGTTAGTTCTGTTTTTTTGACTCGATAATCGAGATTTAAATGCTCAACGTTTGCTTCGAAATATTTTTAATTGTTTCCATTGAATGCTTCGTGAACTTGCTCCGAAGTCGTTGACTCTTTTTTTACCAATTCATCTTCAAATAGCATGCGAACCGATGGTGTATAACTATCGTCAAATTGTCCGTTTTTTACCGCGAGGATAAAAGCGACAAAGAAGAGTATTGCGACCACAATACTGATGGTTAGTAAAACATATATAACACTCATACCTATTGAAGTTATAGCCCAAAATTACTGTGGTGTACTTTCCTAAAAAATGACTTTTATCATGTTTTGGATTTATTTTTTTGAAATTGAAACTGAATTTGAGCTTGAAATTGAAGTTGAAACTGAAATTGAAGTGTTTGTATTTTATTTTTGAAAAACACACGCTTAGAAACCAATACTATATTTTCAGAAGATCATTGTATACTTGTAATTGTATACTGTGTATTTTCAGCAAAAAGAATAGAAATTTCTTTATAGAAACGATATATGAAACAACCCATGAATTTTAACGTATTACCTTTTATTGCTACTTACAGGAAAGCTATTTTTTTACTGTTGTTCACTTTCTTTTTTGTGAATTTAGGTTGTGCACAAAAACAGTTATCTAAAAAAGAAAAAGTAGCTGATTTTGAGTATTTGTATGAAGAATTTAAGGCTTCATATCCTTATTTTGGAATCAACAAAAGAGTGTATCAAATTGATTGGCTTGCAAACAAAAAGAAATATCTCAAAACAATAAAAAACACAAAGAATGACACAGCCTTTTTTAAAGCAATTAATGATATTTTAAATGACTTACACAATGGGCATACAGATGCATATCCTACTATTATTTATAATTACTTTTATACAGGATATCAACAAGGTGTAGCTCAAGATTCTGTGTATTATAATTATGTAAAAGAACTGGAGAAAACAGATTCTATCCGTTCTCAGTATTGGAAAGCAATTAATCACAAACTCTTTTTTTCTGACACTGATAGTGATGAGGTTGAAGTTGTAAAAATTGAAGAAGAAACTCCTAAAAATATAGAAGCATATTTTATAGATTCTTTGTCAACGGCAATTGTTCATATAAAATCGTTTAGTTATGAATATGTAACTCAAGATGCCGATACCTTAAAATCTCTTTTTCATAAAACAACTAATTATAAAAATCTAATTATAGACATACAAGGAAATGATGGTGGTAGTACGGAATATTGGTTGCAAAATATGATTCCATATCTGATTAAAGACACCATTACTTTTCCCGTAATTTATGCATTTAAAAATTCCAAGAGATTACAAAAATTCAAGCCTGATTATTTTGAAAATACACTTACTTATGAAGAAATAGGTTTGCCAAACATGCCAGAAGAATTGACCAATGGCAGCTATGTATTTAGAAAGGAAAATACAACTATTACTCCAATTTCTAATGATTATACACACGTACAAAACATCTATTTACTTGTAGATAATGCCGTATTTTCTAGTTCTGAAACGCTGGCCTATTTCTGTAAAGCTACAAACTTTGCTACCGTTGCTGGAGAAAAAACTAGTGGTGATGGTGTTGGAACTGATCCTTTGTTATTGACACTTCCTAATAGTGGCATTGTAATTCGTTTTACTGGAGAAATGGGATTGAATCCAGATGGAAGTGCCAATGATGAAACAAAGACAGTTCCTGATTTAATACTCAAAGCTTCCAACAAAGAAGAAAGACGCAAAAAACTTCTTGATTATATAAAACAGAAAAATTAATGCTACGTTAGTTTTCTTCCCAAGATAGACGTACAAACCGTTGTGAATACGACAATACTAATTGAACTTAGTGGCATCAAAATAGCCGCAATGACAGGCGCTAACTGTCCTGTGATCGCAAAGTATAAACCGATAGAATTGTAGATAAACGACAATACAAAACTCCATTTTATGATTTTAATTGCCGATTTAGAAGCGTTGATATATTGATCCAATTGATTGAATTTGGAAGCATCTAAAATAGCGTCGCACGCAGGAGAAAATACATTTACATTTTCTGATAGTGCAATTCCAACATCACTTTGCGCCAAGGCTCCTGCATCATTTAAACCATCGCCCACCATGAGCACTTTTGCGCCTTCTGCTTGATGATATTGTATGTATTCTAATTTGTCATTTGGCTTTTGATTGAAGATCAATTTGGTTTTTGCTGGCAATAGTTTTTTTAAGTTTTCACGCTCGCCTTCATTATCACCCGAAAGGATTGCTAGATCAAAGTTTTTCTTCAGATTGTTGAATAATTTTGCCAGTCCTTTTCGATAGCTATTATAAAAGGTATATTTTCCTTTGTACGTATTGTTAGCACTGATATGAACCGTTGTATTGAGCACTTTTGTTTCTTCTTGATGTCCTACAAATGTTGCGGCTCCGACTTTAATTTTATTTTCATGATAACTCGCTGTCATTCCTTTTCCGATGTGTTCTTCGAAATGATCGAGTGTGACAATATTTTGCGCGTCTAAAATGTCGTATAAGGTTCTACTTAATGGATGATTTGAACCACGCAAAGTACTTTTGAGCAAAGCAGATTCATCTGTTGTTAATTGCTCGCCTTCATAACTTGCCGTACTTTTTTTGTTGGATGTAATCGTTCCTGTTTTATCAAAAATAATTGTGTTTATAGAAGCAAGTTGTTCTAAAACACTTGCGTTTTTCACATAAAATTTGAGTTTTCCGAAGATGCGCAATAGGTTTCCAAAGGTAAATGGCGCTGCTAAGGCAATGGCACACGGACACGCAATGATTAATACCGCTGTAAAGACGTTCATTGCTTTGGAAGCATCAATAATCAGCCAAAAAGAAGTTGCTAAAACTGCAATGGATAATACCGTAATGGTAAAGTGTTTGCTAATGGCATTTGTTAAAGTGGTAAAGCTTTCTTCTTTGTTTTTTTCGAAAACATCATTGCTCCACAATTGTGTGAGATAACTTTGTTCCACCGATTTGACAGCTTCAATTTCAATACTCCCTGAGGTTTGTTTTCCGCCAGCAAATACCTTGTCACCTGATTGCTTTTGAACCGTTTCAGATTCGCCCGTAACAAAACTATAATCGATCGTAGCATTTCCATTGATCAGAATTCCATCCACTGGAATGAGTTCTTCGTTACGAATGAGCAAACGATCGCCTTTTTTGATATCGTAGACTTGAATTGGTGTTTCTTTCCCTTTCAGAATTTTGGTCACGGCAATTGGAAAGTATGATTTGTAATCGCGTTCAAACGACAAAAAAGTATAAGTTTTTTGCTGAAAGAACTTTCCTAGCAATAGAAAAAAGACCAATCCCGTAAGGCTATCAAAGAATCCGGTTCCTAAGTCAAAGATAATTTCCACAGAACTTCTCACAAATAATACTAAAATTCCCAATGCAATGGGCACATCAATGTTTAAGAATTTTGCACGCAAGCCTTTGTAAGCAGAGATAAAGTAATCTTGTGCTGCATAAAATACCACAGGAAGCGAAAAAGCAAACATTAACCAACGAAAGACGATTTTGTATTGTTCTATCCAAAATCCGCTGACTTGAAAGTATTCCGGAAACGATAGAAACATGACATTTCCGAACGAAAATCCTGCAATTCCGAGTTTGTAAATGAGCGAACGATTGATTTTACTTTTTCCTGTACTATAATCTTCCAAACTGATATACGGTTCGTAGCCAATTTTGCTTAAAAGCAATACCACTTCTTTTAGTGAAAATGTGGTAGCATTATAAGTAATTCGGACTGTTTTTTTACCAAAATTGACTTGCGAAGCTGTGATTTGTGTACTGAGTTTATGTAAGTTTTCTAGAATCCAAATACAAGAACTGCAGTGAATATGCGGAATGTACAAAGTGACAATTTGTATAGCATCATCGTTAAATTCCAATAATTTATCAATGATATTTCGCTGCGTTAAAAAATCGTACTTCCCTTCTATTTCTTTGGGAATGGCGCCTGGTGAAGTTTCTAAATCGTAATAACATACCAAATCGTTTTCTGAAAACAGTTCGTACACCGTTTTACATCCAAAACAACAAAAAGATTTTTCTTCAAGTTGAATGACTTGTTCTTCACATACATCTCCACAATGAAAACATGTAGTTTCATTCATAACTTTGCTCATTTATACCTGTAACAAAGGTTACAAATGAATTGCTGATAAAATATGATATTTGTCATAGTTTGAGTAACTTTATAGATATGTAAATTTTCCATTATGAGCAATTGTGAACACTGCATTGTCCGACAGTTTAATTCGTTAAAATCTTTGACGAAAGAAGAACTGGTTCGGATTTCCAATTGTAAAACTTCCAAAACCATCAAAAAAGGACAATTGATCTTCGATGAAGGCGAAAATGTGAATGGTGTGTATTGCATTCGAGAAGGCGTTTGCAAACTGACCAAGTTGAGCGCCAACGGAAAGGATCAGATTGTAAAATTGGTGGTAAAAGGTGACTTGATGGGACAACGTTCTTTGGTCTGTGACGAAGCCGCAAATTTGAGTGCGACTGCTTTGAGTGAAATGCAAGTTTGCTTTATTCCGAAACATGAAATCATGACCGATTTGCATGAAAATACTGAATTTACTTTTGATGTTTTAAAACACATGGCAAAGGATTTACGGGAAGCCGATAATGTGATTGTGAATATGGCACAGAAATCGGTACGACAACGTTTGGCAGAAGCATTGATGTATATTCACAGTACTTTTGGAACAACTGATGAAGGTATGCTTCGTGTGGTTTTATCCCGAGAAGATTATGCAAATATTGTGGGAACAGCAACCGAATCGGCAATTCGAATTTTATCCCAATTCAAAAAAGAAGGCTTTATTTCTACCAAAGGCAAACAAATTAAGATTGAAGATTTGACTGCTTTGAAGCGTGTTTCGTAGCTTCGAAATTGCTCAATTATCTATATAGTTTTTGACTTTTCTGCATTTTCCATCTTTTCGTTATCTTTAATCCGATCAAACATACAACCAACCATCATGGAAGCTGCTCATAAACAAAAATTGAAAGAAACCGTTATCATTATTTTAGTCATTGTGATTTTAACAGGAATTGGAATTTTCTTTTTAAGACAACACGCCAATAAACAAGGAAAAGAATTAATGAGTTCGATGGATGCTGTGAGTGTATTACACGCTGAAAAAGGCATACAAAATTGTAGTAATACTAGCGCCGTTGAAGCGGAACGATTGATTGTTTTAAATAATAATTTGCAATTATATAAGGAACAACATAAAGTCACATTTTTAAAATTATACACCTATCATTTTACATCAACAACTTTGTTTTTGTTTTTCTCGATACTTGCTGCATTAACCGTTTTTGTGATTACTCAAGAAGGTTGGAAAGGAACGGCATTTACGGTGAAGGTTTTATTTTTGATATTTACCTCGTTGAGTTCTTTTTTCGGATTGTCGGCAAGTACATTTGATCAAGAAAAGAGCATTCATAGAAATGGACTCGCGTATATTAATTATGATAATTTACAGAAGAAATTAGTCAATTATTGCGCTACAGGTCTTGACATTAATGGTGATTCTATTTCATTCAACAAACTACATTCTAACGTCATTAAAAAAGCTACAGAATTGCATGATTTTTATTTGGAGTTTGACGATCAAAATTTAGACACAAAAGGTATTTTTAATATTAATAAAAAAGAAAAGGAAGGAGAAGACCAATAAAAAAGAGTCATTTCATCTAAAAAAAGGTCTCTTTACAGATATACATTGATGTTAGAAGTCTTTTATAAAATCTCTAAGTGTAATTGATTTATCTAATTCTAATTTGCGTCGGATTCTGTGTTGAGAAGATTTATAAGCATTCAAATTCACCTTCATTAAGTTCATGATTTCACTACGACTTCTATCTAAATGAACGAGTAAGCAAAATTGTATTTCTCGTTTTGTAAGATTTGGAAATTTCTCGATTAACTTCTTTTGAAATAACGGATTTGCTTCGTCTAGACTTTCAATAATATGGTTATAAGCACTGGTATCATTCAAACGCTCATTCGTATTGATGATGAGCGATTTCACATGTTTTTTTACATCTAAAATATCTTTAGTTCCTGCAATTTCTTTAAGATCTTTCAACCATGTTTTGAGCAGTTGATTTTTAACCAGATTATCTGACTTAATATTGTCTAACAGTGACTTGTTTGCTTCTAATTCTAGTTTTGACTGAACAAACTTCATTTCGGCAAGTTCAGCTTTAATTTTTTGATTGTTCTTTTGAGTTCTAATTCTTTTAATATAGATTCTGGAAGCAATTGCAATGCTAATTAAAACTACGACAAGTAATAGTAAGATTACTTTTGATTGATCACTGTTTCTTTTCTCGTTCTTTAATAAGTCGGATTCTATTTTTAGTTTTTCAGTAACATCATTATAAACCGTGCCGAAATACGATTTAGAAAATGAAATTTGAGCTTTTGATATTTCTTCATAATACGATTGAAGTAATAAAGTACCCAAATCTAAAGCATTATTTTTTGAGGTTTCTTTTGTTGCTTTTTTAGCATACGAATTCAAGAGATTACTAAACTTAAGCTTATCTTTTCTATCAATTACTTCCGGAGTATCTTTATAGGTATTTAATAAACCATCCATATAAGTAACGAATTTAGATTCTGGATAATGATGTAAATACAATTCAGCTAAATACAGCTTTGCCCGAATGGATTTCGTCTTATGAAGTGTTCTATATTTTTGTACATTAATATAGGTTTCTTCAGCTAACGAAAAGTTTCCTTTTTCGACATACACATGTGCCAAATTTTCTCTTACATTCCACATTGCTAGTGTATCTCTTTGCGAATTTTTTGAAGGAGACATCTCTATTAAGTTTTTCAATGCTTTATTAAAACATATTTCTGCTTTTAAAGTATTCTTTAATTGTCGTAATTGGAGATAGCCAAGATTATTGTAATACGTGGATAGTCTGAATGATTTTCGTTGTTTTTCTTCTATTTCAATCATTTCATTTAGTAATGATTCAGAAATAGTCCATTTGCCAGTTTCTCCTGCAATAGAGCTCAATATTCCTAAAACTTCTAAAGAATTAATTAAATCATCATTTCCGCAGTTTTCATGAAATATTTCCAAAAGTTTTTCTAGCATTTTTTGCGCAGGTTGATACATTTTTTGCGCTCTTAAATGCCTCACATAATTTAGAGTAACAAAGTAGATATACCGATTGGATTTCTTTTTTAAAGCCAATGATAATGCTCTATGGAAATAAAGGTTTGTATCTCCATATTCCTTGACTCTGTTACTGAGCGCTGCATACCAAACATAGAGTACAATCGTCTTCAAATCATCTTCACCATTCATGGCATTTTCTTGAAGAATGGCATACGTTCGTTCTCGTTCTATTTTTACGATTTCTCTATCACTATGCAATTCTTCAAACCAGTCCTTACCAACATAACTATTTAACTCTTCAACGGTAAGGTTCGGTATTTTACAGAAATCAATTTCTTGAGTATCTGCAAGCATGTTTTTTGCACATAAAAAGAATAGTATCACAAGGGTTCTTTGCAGCATTCTCAAATGGAAATATGTTATTTTTTTAATAAATCATAATATACAACAATGAAACAAATAATTAACTAGATTTTAAAATTCTAACGATACTTTTTGCATAAAAGTACCCTTTTAAAACCCCTTTTAAAACCTTATATATCATGACTTCGTAAAGATTTACTCAATTCTTCATAAAATTTATTTTCTATTGAAAAGGCTGATCAAAAGAGGCTTAAACACCTTAAAAAATCATGAAACCCTATTAGTACCCTTCAAAAAACAGTCAAGTATTTAAGATTTGATTTTATTTGTTGTAAGATTTTTTGAAACCCCTAAAATTATCCCCTTTTTTTTGAGGTATAATTATTTTCAAATTGAATAAAAACTTATAAAACCTACACATGTACAACTCTACTTTTTTAAACTCATTTTGGTTGCAATCCCTTTAGGTTTTATGCATAATTCATACTCAAGAGATTAATGTTTTACAGAAATAATATGAAAAAAATACTACTTATATTAATCGTGCTAATTCCAATTATTAGTTTTTCACAAACTCCACAAGGTTTTAATTATCAATCTTTAGTGCGAGATGATTCGGGAAATGTTATCACAGACACAACAGTTGGTGTTCAGTTTGAGTTACATCAAACTTCAGCAACGGGAACGGTAGTGTATACAGAAACACATGTTGTTACAACTAATGCTTATGGTGTTTTTGCGGCTATTGTAGGTCAAGGAACAACTTCAGATGATTTTACAGCAATAGATTGGTCTTCACATTCATACTTTATAGAAATAAGTGTTGATGTTACTGGCGGAACAGCTTATACTAGTGTAGGAACTTCTCAATTAATGAGTACACCTTATGCTTTAATGGCTAAAAATGTAGAAAATGGTGATGATTTGGGAAATCATACAGTCACAGAAAATCTAAAAATAGGAGGAAATTACATTTCTAATGATGGAGACGACGAAGGTTTGACGATAGATGAAGATGGTAGAATAGCAACCAGCAATGTCATTACTTTAGGGGAAAACGAAGCAGAGAGTGATGCCGTAGGTTCAATTCGTTACAATCCCGAAACAGATGATTTTGAAGGCTTTAAAAATGGAAAATGGCATTCGCTAACAGGATATTCATTAGGGAGTAATACATTATCTGGCACTGCAACAGCACCAACCTTAGGAGCTTCAGAGGTTCAAGCGAGTAATGAATCTACAAACGATCGCTTTGGTGATCGTGTAGCTATAGATGGCAATATAGCAGCTGTAACTGCATATAGTGATTCGTCCATTGCGGGTCAGGTATATATATTTATAAATGATGGCGTTGGAAATTGGACAGAACAAACCATTTTATCTGCAAGTGATGCTTTTGCAAATGATGACTTTGGTAGAAGTGTCACCTTAGAAGGAAATAAATTAGTAGTTGGCGCCATATCACAAACAAATACATCAGGAATAGCTAGTGGAAAGGCTTATCTATTTGAATATGATGGTGTAGGCACTTGGACAGAAACCGCCATTTTTGAGCCTAGTAATGGAGCAGATGGTGATCGATTTGGAGAAGATGTCGATATAGAAGGAAATATGGTATTGGTAGGCGCTAGAAATGCCTTTATTGGTGGAGGCGCTTATTCTTATGAGGATAACGGAAATGGTACTTGGACAGAAAATACATTAGAACCAACTATTGCTTCTAACTATGATCAAACACGATTTGGTGAAGCCGTTGTATTGTCTAATGGAAAAGCCTATGTAGGAGGACCAGATCGTTATAATAGTGGTAGTGCGCAAGTAGGAGCTGTTCAAATTTTTGAACAAGCTGGCGATGGTACTTGGTCCATTGCTCAAGATTTAAGAGGCGGCAATAGTTATCGTTTTTTTGGAACAAGTATAGCAGTAGATGGAGAATATATGGCAGTAGGAGCTGCTTGTCAATCGGATAGTTGTGACGGACGCGTATATATTTATAGAGCCGACGAAAATGGTGATTATTTAGAGACCAATCGTGTGATGGTTCAGAACGATGATAAAGATAGTTTTAACAATCAGCAATTTGCTTCCGATGTTGTTTTAGACGGGAATTACCTATACGTATCCTGTTTTGGAGGCGGTTCTGGAACAGAAGGAGATGCTGTTTATGTATTTGAAAACGATGGAAATCATAACTGGACACAAATAGCAAAAATCACTCATGGAGCTGGTTATTTTACTTGGTTTGGAGGAAAGGCTATTAGTTTTTCAAATGGAACTTTAGTAGTAGGTGCTAAGTACACTAATTTCCCGAATGATTCTGGAGCAGTCTATTTTATTCCAATTCAAACGCAAATTCATCCAGGAGTAGCAGAATATAATTCAGAAACGAATGGAAATTGGATATCTGGAGACGGCGATGATGAAGGAATGTATGTAGATACTGGCGGAAATATTGGTGTAGGAACCGATGCTCCAAGTGCTAACTTACATGTTGTATCAACTTCAGAAAATGCTACAATCAAATTAACACCTCCTTCGGGATATAACCCACGCATTTTATTTGACAAAGATGATGGTACTAATACAGTGTCTTGGAACTTAGGAACGAATAGTACTAATGATAGCTTTAATTTTTACGATAGTCTTAATGATAATTCTCCAGTTACTATAGAAACAGGTGCTAGAGCAAACTCATTATACATAGATACAAATGGCTATGTTGGCATAGGAGAAGCTGTCCCACAAACAAGCTTAGATGTTGTAGATACTGCTGTTATAGGAAACATAAGTATTGGCACAGAAAGTACAGATCAAGCTGCGTCAGGAAATAGTGGTTTAGGATTCACAACAACACCATGGATATACACCAACGCTATTGAAGCTCAAAGTGAACGAGGAACAGGATCTACACTTATCACTATTGGAAACGATGGAACGTATGGAGGAAATGATGAAATTCATTTTGTAACCGATGGAGATTCGCAAGTCAATATTACAGAAAATTTGTTGTACGTAGCTGGAAGTATAGAATACACAGGAACTATCACGGATGTTTCTGATAGACGCTTAAAAGAAAATGTGAAGCCAGTAGAAAATGCTTTAGATAAGCTAAATGAAATTAATGGCTATAGCTACAATATGATTAATGATAAAACGAAACAACGTGAATATGGAGTAATGGCTCAAGATGTTCAAAAAGTGTTTCCAGAAATGGTTAAAGAGCTTACAAATAAAGACGGGTATTTTGGTGTTAATTATACACAATTAATACCAGTTTTATTAGAAGGAATGAAAGAACAACAAAAGCTAATAGATAATCAAAATCTAGAAATAGAAAGCTTAAAAAAGGAAATAGAATTAATCAAAGAATTGATAAAGAATAAAAAGTAATTGTAAAAATTATACAATTTAAAATAACGAATCTATGAATAGATCACTACTATTGTTATTGCCATTGTTATTAAGTTTTAATTCAATTTTAGCTCAAGATAACTATGGGAAAGTTAGATTAAAAAAAATCAAGCAAGCAAATCAGCGAACCACAGATCAAAGTATTTTTCAATCTGAAATCCAACCTATATCTGGCACAGAGTTTCGATTAATTAAAACCGAAACCGACAAGTTAGGAATGCAACACTTTACCTATCAACAATATTACAATGGTGTTAAGGTTGAATTTGGGATTCTAAAATCACATAAAATCAACGGTAATACACAGTCTTTTAATGGTGCTTATTTTAATCCAACCGGAATTTCTACACAGGCACGGATTTCAAAAAGCTCTGTATATAACATTGCAAAAAATCACATGAGAACTAGTGATATTTTTTGGGTGAATGCAGATGGAATTTCAAAAGATAACCAGCCAGAACCGGAATTGATTATTTTGCCGAACAGAAGAGATGAAATACTCAATTTAGCATATAGCATTGGTATTGGAACTTCTAAACCGGAACTAAAAATGGGCGTTTTATATATAGACGCTATCACGGGGAAGGTTTTAAAATATAAAAATTTAGTATTCTCATGTTTTGATGATCATGACGTAAATGATAACCAAGAAGCATCAAATACAATGAATACGCTTTCTCCTTTTGTATCTGGAACAGCCGCAACTGTATATTCTGGTTCTCAAAATATAGAAACTACGCTAGAGTCATCAGATTATATTTTATACGATCAAACACGTGCAAATACTGGGCAAGCACATAATTATGGAAGTGGCCAACGAAATGGTATTGTAACTGTAAATTTTAATCATAATGATGATTTGAATAATTATGGCAATTCAGCTATCGTTACCGATTTTACAGATGCGAACAATAATTGGACAGCGGCAGACATGAGCAATGATGAAGATCAATATGCTTTAGATGCACATTGGGGCGCACAAGTAGTGTATGATTATTGGAAAAATGAACATGGTAGGAATAGTTATGATGACCTAAATTCTACCATAGCATCTTATGTACATTTTGACACAGATTACACAAATGCTGGTTGGGTAGCATTTAATAGTAGTAAAGGTTTTATGGTATACGGTGATGGCGCAGGTTCTTTTACACCATTAACAAATCTAGATGTAGTATCGCACGAAATAGGACATGGTGTTACGAACTCAAATTCGAATTTAGATTACGAGTTAGAATCTGGAGCATTGAACGAAGGTTTCTCAGATATTTGGGCAATAGCTATTGACAATTATTCAAATAACGCATACGGAACTTCTAAAAACTTTGAGTTATTAAATGATGAAAACGGAGGAGGCACTTTACGCTCTATGTCTAACCCAAACACCTATGGACAACCAGATACATATGGCGGAACGTATTGGTATGATGTAAGTGGTTGTACACCTAATGGAACGGCTAATGATTATTGTGGCGTACATACCAATAGTGGTGTATTAGCGCACTGGTTTTGGTTACTATCTCAAGGAGGATCGGGAACAAATGATAATGGAGACAGTTTTACTGTTACAGGAATAGGAATTGAAGCCGCCGCCGCCATCGCTGTACGAATGGAAAGTGTCTATTTAACAAGTACTAGTGATTATGCAGATGCGCGTGATGCTGCCATACAAGCTGCTAAAGATATCTATGGCAACTGTTCTATTGAAGAAGAAGAAGTTACTTATGCATGGTATGCCGTAGGAGTTGGAAATACTTATAGTGGTAGCAATCCTGTAATTATAGTAGATAATTCAAATCTAAATGTATGCGTAGGCGGAACAGGAACATTCTATGCGGAAGCAGCATATGCAGATAGTATGATTTGGCAAAATGATGTTGACGGATCTTGGACAGATTTGAGTAATGATACAACATATTCAGGAGTAACGACAAATACTTTAACCGTTACAAATCCTGATGTATCATTAGATGGTGTGCGTTTTAGATTAAGATTTTCTAACGGTTGTGGTAATACTTCAACAACAAACTTTAAATTTCTTTATGTAAAAAGATTGCCTGATGTGACGAGTGTAGTACCAAGTGGCGCAGGCTGTACAAGTACTACAGACGGTTCACTAACTGTTAATTTTAATAATGTTGCAGAATTGAATACCATAGAATTCAGTATTGATGGAGGAACTACCTATCCTTATAGTTATGCAGATAATTCGGGAACCCAAACGATAACAGATTTGGCAACAGGCGACTATAATGTATGGGCGAGACGCGGAGGAGATGAATGTCCAATAGAAGTTGGAACATATACAATAGAAACACTATCTAGTCCAACGGCTTCTGTAGATACAATCATAGAAGCCAATATTGCTGAAGTTGATGGAATTATACAAGTTAGTTTTCCAGATGAAGCAACACAAACGCAAATAAAATTTAGTGTAGATGGAGGTATTTCATATCCTTTTGTATTTGATGATAGCATAGGTACAGGAGAATTAACAGGTTTAGCTGCTGATACGTATAATGTTTGGGTAACTTATGGAGATGAATTATGTTTTAAAGACTTAGGAAACTTTACGATAACTGAAGTCGCCTACACGCAAATACCTGATGCAAATTTTGAAAATGCGCTATATAATTTAGGATATGACAATTATCAGAATGATAACAAAGTACCAACTTCATTAATCAATACAATTACCTCTTTAAATGTACGTGTTGAAAACATTGCAGATTTAACTGGAATTGAAAACTTTACAGCACTTGAAACGCTGTATGCAGACAATAATAGCTTAACTACTGTAGATGTTAGTAGTAATACTGCATTGAAGGAGTTAATAGCATACAACAATCCAAGCTTATCTTCTTTTAGCATAGCAGATCCATCAATTATTACACGAATAACATTGTCAAACTGTAATCTATCAGGAGGTTATGATTTTTCTGCATATACTTCATTAGTCAATTTCTCTGTGCAAGGCAATGATCTTACAGGTTTAAATATAAAAAATGGTAATAATACAAACTTCACCTATTTTCATGCAGGAGGAAACTCAAGTTTAACCTGTATTCTAGTGGATGATGCCGCATGGAGTACTACCAATTGGACTCAAAATGGTGGCGCAACTTTTAGTAGTACATTTTGTGACTATACCGCTATTCCAGATCTAAATTTTGAAAATGCTTTAGAGGCTTTAGGCTATGATGATATTTCGAGTGACGGACAAGTGCCAACGTCTTTAATAGAAGTAGTAACAGAACTAGATGTATCTAATGAAGGTATTACTAATTTAACCGGAATCCAGGATTTTGTAGCTCTAGAATCATTAAGATTGAATAATAATAGCTTAACATCCTTAGATGTATCGAATCTTATAAATTTAAGAACGCTTTGGGCAGCTAGTGGAAATGTTTTTAGTACAATAGATGTGAGTAATAATACGCTACTCGAAGACTTTAGATTACGACAATATTCTGGAGCTACAATAGATTTATCTACAAATACTGCTTTAACCCGTTTTAACTGTACAAGTTGTGATTTTTTAACTGTAGATACCAGCTCTAACACAAACTTAGTGAACTTAGATTTATGGAATTCAAATATTACATCACTAGATTTAAGCTTAAATACCAATCTTGAAACACTAGATGTTTATTCAACAAATCTTACAACACTAGATTTATCTAATAATACATCATTAACTACTTTAATTGCTAATGATATAACAACTTTATCAAGTTTAAACATTCAAAACGGCGCGAATACTAGTATTACAGGTTTCAATACATCAGGAACACCCGTAAATTGTATTTTAGTTGATGATCCTGCATGGAGTACTACCAATTGGACCAATATAGATGGCGCTTCTTATTTTAGTTTATACTGTGATAATTATACACTTATACCAGATTTAAATTTTGAAGCAGCTTTAGAAGCCTTAGGCCATGACGATATCTCTGGAGATGGGCAAGTGCCAACTGCTTTAATAGAAGTAGTCGCTAGTTTAGATGTAAGTAATCAATCTATTTCAGATTTAACAGGAATTGAAGATTTTACGGATTTAACCGATTTAATTTGTAGTAACAATTCGTTAACGAGTTTAGATGTTAGCAGCAACGTAAATCTTCAGAATTTAGATTTTGATAATAATAATGTAGCTAACTTAGTTCTTGGAACAAATACAAACCTTAGTGAAGTATCTGGAAGATACAATCAATTAACATCAGTAGATGTAAGTGCAAATACAGGTTTAACAAATTTGAATTTAAGGAACAACACCTTTTCAACGGTTGATGTTTCTAACAATACAAATCTTAGAACACTTAACCTGAACCAAACAGGAGTTACAAGTTTAGATGTAACGAATAATGTAGCTTTAGCCTACCTATATTTAAGCGGAAACGCACTAATGAGTATAGATTTTACACAAAATCCGTTATTAGAAAATGTAAATTTAACGAATAGCGATTTAACTTCTATAGATCTATCTAATCAAACGGTTTTACGAATTATAAGGCTTTCTGGAAATAATTTAACGGAATTAGATCTTACCACAAATGTTGCCCTGACACAAGTTGAATGCGCAGACAATAACTTGAGTTCTT
Organism: uncultured Kordia sp.; assembly: GCF_947489565.1. Taxonomy (GTDB): domain Bacteria; phylum Bacteroidota; class Bacteroidia; order Flavobacteriales; family Flavobacteriaceae; genus Kordia. Next base: position 85,453 of record NZ_CANLEA010000002.1, read on the forward strand.
TTAATTTTAAAAATGGTTTCAATCAAATTATAACAGACTTTGATGCTTCTGGAAATCCTAATCTAAACTGTATTTTAATAGACGATTTAAATAAAGATTATACCTTCTGGATTAAAGATGTTACCACAAGCTTCAGCGATACCTATTGTCGCTATACTGCTATTCCAGATGCAAATTTTGAAGCTGCTTTAGAAGCATTAGGTTATGATGATATTTCAGCAGATGGGCAGGTGCCAACAGCTTTAATAGAAGTTATTACAGACCTAAATGTAGACAGTGAAGGGATTTTAGATGTAACAGGAATAGAAGATTTTACAGCACTAGTATCATTATCATGCTTTAATAATGCTTTAACAACAATAGACCTTTCTAATAATTTAAATTTAGAAAGTTTGATGTTGAAGGAGAACTCGCTTTCAACACTAAACGTTCTTAATAATACGGAGTTGGTATCATTAAGAATATCAGATAATAACATAGCAACGCTTGATGTTTCTAATAACGTCAATTTATCAACATTGCGATGTGATACAAATAACTTAACTGCATTAGATGTTTCAAATAATACACAATTAGTAAACCTTGATGTGTATAATATGGCAACATTAACCAGTTTAAATATTGATTCTAATGTAAATCTACAGTCACTAAAAGCCAATAATACAGGTATTATGGCTATCGATTTTTCAAATAATCCACTATTAACATTAGCTTATCTGCATCAGACTTCTATTGCTAATGTAGATTTCAGTCAAAACCCTTTACTTGAAGAATTAAGGGTACAAAACACACAAATTACTTCGCTAGATCTATCGTTACAAACAGTATTGACAAGTTTAAATTGTTCTCAGAATAGTTTATTGTATTTAAATGTAAAGAATGGAAATAATGCAATTATTACTGAATTTGACGCTTCTGGAAATCCTAATTTAGCCTGTATTATAGTCGATGATATAGTTAATAATGATTATAGCACATGGACTAAAGATGTTACCACAAATTTTAGTGAGACTTATTGTCGTTATACTGCCATACCAGATGCTAATTTTGAATCTAGATTAGATGCCTTAGGTTATGATGATATTTCTGGAGACAACCAAGTGCCCACCACTTTAATAGAGAATATCACAAACCTAGATATAAGTTATGGCTTTGTAGATATTTCAGATTTAACAGGATTAGAAGATTTTACAGCTTTAGAAACCTTAGATGTAAGTGGGCATAATTTTGTTACTATAGATTTATCACAGAACTTACAATTAGTAGACTTACAGACTAGTAATAATTCTAACCTAACAAGTTTAGATGTGTCAAACAATACACTTCTTAAATCATTAACGTGTACTGGAAACAGTTTTGCGAGTTTAGATACAACAAACAACATTGCTCTTGAATATTTAGGTATAACTGGTAATACTAATTTAACTTCAATTAATGTATCACAAAATTTGAATTTAGAGACTTTAGGTCTTTCTGGTGTTAATCTTACAAGTCTTGATGTAACTAATAATACATTATTAACTGATTTATTGGTTATTGATGTTCCTATTACAGATTTAGATTTAAGTAATAATGTGGCGCTTGAAGAAATTGAAATATCTCAAACGTCTTTATCTTTCCTAAACCTTAAAAATGGAACAAATACAGTTATTACTGATTTTTATTCAAATCAAAATCCAAGTTTAACATGTATTCTCGTAGATGACGCGACATACAGCGCAACTAATTGGACCAATGTTAATGGAACGGCAAGTTTTAGCGATACTTATTGTCGTTATACTTTAATACCAGATGGCAATTTTGAAACAGAACTAGAAGCATTAGGCTACGATGATATTTCTGGAGACGGACAAGTGCCAACACAACTCATTGAAGTTGTAGAAACTTTAGATGTAGAAAACAAAAGTATTGCCGATTTAACAGGTATTGAAGACTTCCGTGCGTTAAAAGTCTTAGATGTTGGTTATAACTCACTAAACACTATAAATCTCGCAAATAACACCGAATTAAGGCAATTAATTGTTAGAAGTAACAACCTCACAACTATTGACCTTTCAGCAAATACATTGCTAGTAGGATTTAAAGCAGAAAATTGCGGATTGACTAGTTTAGACGTAACCAATCTACTAGATTTAAAAATATTATGGATAACAGGTAACGACTTAACCGCAATAGACGTAAGTAATAATATAGCATTAGCTTCTTTCTGGGGAAATGGAAATGACTTTATCTCGTTAGATTTATCCAATAATCCAGCATTAAATTCATTTAGAGCAAGTAGTAATAGTTTAACAGCTCTAAACCTTCAGAATGGTACCAATACCAACATTACTGGAGGAACAAACTTCCAATTAACAGGAAATGCGGATTTAGGGTGTGTTTTAGTGGATGATGCAGCGTATTCAACAACCTATTGGTTGGGAATTGATGGATCCGTAAACTTTAGCGATACAGATTGTGAGTATACATTAATTCCTGATGCTAATTTTGAAGCCAGATTAGAAACTCTTGGTTATGATGACATTTCTGGAGACGGAAAAGTACCAACACGACTGATTGAAGTTGTAACCAATCTAAACGTTTCCAATCAAGATATTACAGATTTAACAGGTATCGAAGACTTTACGGCTTTAGAAGTTTTATTATGTACTAATAACAATTCACTTAGCACTATTAATCTTTCTAACAATACAAACTTACTGTCATTAAGTGCGTTCAATTGCGATTTAACAAATTTGGATGTTTCAAATAATACAAGTCTTCAAAGCTTAATTTTATATGGAAACTCACTAACGAGTCTTGATGTTTCATTAAATACCCAATTAGTAGAATTAGATCTTTTAGCAAATAATTTAACAGCATTAGATGTTTCAAACAATATACTATTACAAACACTATTTGTAGAAGATAACAATCTTTCACGCTTAGATTTGAGTAACAATACAGCATTGACAGCATTAACCTGTAGCAACAATGCTAATTTAGCATATCTAAATGTTCAGAATGGAAATAATACGAATGTAACCAATTTTGTAGCTGACAACAATCCAAGTCTAACGTGTATAATAGTAGATGATTTAGCGAATGATTATACAGAGTGGACCAAAGACGTTGCAACAAGTTTTACGATCACCTATTGTCGTTACACCGCAATTCCAGACGCAAACTTTGAAGCTGCATTAGAAGCCTTAGGATATGATGATATTTCTGCTGACGGACAAGTACCAACTGCCTTAATAGAAGTAGTGACGTCATTAAATGTAAATAGCCAAGGAATTGCAGACTTAACTGGAATTGCAGATTTTACAGCCTTAGAAAATTTAGAATGTAGATCTAACTCATTAACAACGTTAGATGTAGGAGCAAACTTGTCAATAGAAGTGTTAGATTGCCTTAGTAATGTGACGCTTAGTACTATTAACTTAGGTGCGAAAGCAAATTTCACCACACTTCGAGCGCACAATAACAACATAGAAAGCATCTACCTTGGTGGTTGTCCAGCCTTAACGGATCTTAATATCAGTTTTAATCCGCTTACTTCTTTAGATCTATCTAACAATACCAATTTGGAAACTCTTTTTGCTGAAGAAACGGCTATTGTACAGGCAAATTTAAGCATGTTGCCAAACTTACTTGAAGTAGAGCTTACAAACTGTAGTAATTTAACGTATCTAAATATTCAGAATGGAAACAATACTAATATTACAGACTTTCTAGCAACGGGCACACCTTCATTATTATGTATTATAGTAGATGATATTGCGTATAGTTCAGGAAATGCTGATTGGGAAAAAGACAATGCCACAAATTATACGTTAACAGGATGTCGTTACACCGCAATACCAGATGCAAATTTTGAAGCTGCACTAGAAGCTTTAGGCTATGATGATATTACAGCAGACGGACAAGTACCTACCTATTTAATAGAGACGGTAACGAATTTAGATGTAAAAAATCTTAGCATAGCTGATTTAACGGGAATCCAAGACTTTGCTGCGCTTACGACTTTAAACTGTTCGTCAAACTCATTAACTACTTTAAATGTAAACTCAAATACAGCGTTGGAAAGTCTTAATTTTTCAAGAAATACCATTGCAGCAATAGATGTTACAAACAATGTAAATTTGAAAAGCATAAATGCTTTCGAGAATAATTTAACAACTATTGATCTTTCTCAAAACACGATATTAGAAAATTTAGACATTGATACTAATTTCCTTACTGCATTAGATGTTAGTGCCAATACATTATTAGAATCATTAGATGCTTATAGCAATTCAATTGTTGAGGTCGATCTGTCTAATAACCTTCAACTAATAGGTGTTTATTTATCTTTTAATACAATTACCAGTCTAGATTTAAGCAATCATACACTATTAGAAGATGTAGAATGTATTGATTGTGAATTGACATCACTAAACATTAAAAACGGGAATAATGGGATTATTGGTTATTTTGATATGACTTCGAATCCAAATTTAACCTGTATTCTAGTAGATGATGTAACGAACAATGACTATAGCTCATGGAGTAAAGATATCACAGCAAGTTTTAATGATACCTATTGTCATTATACGGCAATTCCAGATGCAAATTTTGAAGCTGCATTAGAAGCTTTAGGCTATGATGATATTACTAATGACGGACAAGTGCCTACTGCGTTAATTGAAGTAGTAACGAGTTTAGATGTCAGAAATGAAGGGATTACAGAGGTAACAGGAATAGAAGACTTTATAGCTTTAGAAACGTTCAATTGTAATCTTAACAATATAGCTGTTTTAGATGTTAGTACTAATGTGAATTTAACAGCGCTACAATGTACTGCAAACCCTATAGAGAGTTTAAATTTAACAAATAACACGTTATTGGAAGAGCTTAACTGTAGAGGTACAGACATCACGTCTTTGGATGTTACGAATAATACGCTATTGAAAAGATTAATATGTTTTGATACAGATATTGTAACGTTAGATTTATCACAGAACCTTTTATTAGAAGATTTATACTGTTATAATACAACCCTAACTAGTTTAAACCTTTCTTTAAACACAGCATTAGAAATAGTACAGATATATAACAATGAATTAGAAAACTTGGATGTTAAAAACGGTAACAATACGAATGTGAACAATTTTAATGCCTCGGGGAACCCTAATTTATCCTGTATTAGAGTAGATGATTTAGTAAACGATTATACTACATGGACCAAAGACGCTACAGCCACTTTTACTGATACTTTTTGTCGTTATACCACGATCCCAGATGCTAATTTTGAAGCTTGGCTAGATACTTTGGGTTACGACGATATTAGCAATGATGGTCTAGTTCCTACTGCGTTAATTGAGGCAGCAACTAATTTAAACGCTACAAATCAGAGTATTGCAAATTTAACAGGTATCGAAGATTTTGTAGCACTAGAGAACCTGTATGTAGGCAATAATTTATTAACGACTTTAGATTTAAGTACTAATCTAAATCTAAAAATACTAGATGTTACAGATAACGCAAATCTAGCAACTATGAATGTAACAAATAATACAGCTTTAGAAGAGGTATTTGCATCTAATAGTGGATTAACAGTGGTGAATTTTAGTAATAATACAGCGTTAAAAATCCTTGCGATTTTTGATAATAACCTAACCGCATTAGATCTTAGTAACAATGTAAATCTTGAAAGTCTATTGTGCCAAAACAATGATATTGTAGACTTAGATTTAAGTTTGAATTCAGCATTAACATACATAGATGTATCTAATAATGCATTAACTAGTCTAAATTCCAAAAACGGAAATAATATAAATTTTACTGTATTCAATGCTTTAAATAATCCAAATTTGACTTGTATTTTAGTAGATGATGCCGCATGGAGTACTGATAATTGGACAAATAATAAAGATGTCACAGCAAGTTTTAACGAGATCAGCTGCGAGTATGTAATCGTGGATATCGATGTCTTTTTACAAGGTGCTTTATTAAATCCAAATGTAGGAGAAGAAAACCTAATGCGAGACGATTTAAGAGTAAATGGACATATTGATTCGGATACACCATATACGGATGGAGCATCCATAAGTGAAGCAGTTGGAATAACCGATAACGGAAATAACTCAATAGTCGATTGGGTTTGGGTGGAATTACGAGATGCAACTGATCCTACAATCGTAGTAGCTGGACAATCAGCCATATTACAACGTGATGGAGATGTCGTAGATGTTGCAGACGATTTAATAACACCACTAACCTTTCATAATGTTGCAGCAGGTGATTATTATGTGGTCGTAAAACACAGAAACCACTTAGGAATCATGACGGCAAATACAATAGCTTTAAAAGAAGTAATAAGCACGGTAAACTTTACAGATGCTACAAATCAAATCACTTATGGTACCAATGCGCAAACAACTTTTGGAATGCCAAGCGGAATCGTGGCAATGTGGGCAGGAAATGTAAATGAAGATGCAATAGTACAATATTCAGGGACAACTCCAGACGTACCAAATATTTTATCGCTAGTATTAAATGATCCCGGAAACTTCTTAAACTTCCCTACATACGCCGTAACAGGATACAATGCAAATGATATAAATATGGATGGTAACACACAATATTCAGGAACCAATCCAGATACGCCTTTCATTCTTCAGAATGTGTTAGCGCATCCAGGGAACTTCCTAAATTTTAGCACGTATCAAATACAAGAACAATTACCAGAAAATTAAAACTATGAAACATTACTTTTTATTTTTGGGAATTATATGCATAAGCTTTTTTAGTCAAGCTCAGGATATTGAACGTCAAGTTGTAGCCTCATCAGGAGAAACAATCGCTAATGGAACTGTTAGTCTAAATTTTACAGTAGGAGAACTTGCGGTTACAACTATTACTGATGGCAATTCGACTTTAACTCAAGGTTTCCATCAAACAACTATTCTTTTAGGCATAAAAATAGATCTAATCGTGTTTTTACAAGGCGCATTATTAAATAGTTCTAATAATTTAATGCGAGATGATTTACGTAGTACTCTTTTAACAACAACGTCTCCATACAGCGATGGTTTAACCTGTGCTGCTAGTGTTTTAAACACAGGCGGTACATCAGGAACAGGAATGGATAATGATGATATTGTAGATTGGGTTTTTATTGAGCTTCGTGATGCTGTAGATAATACCATAGTAGCGTCAAGTCAATCAGCCTTATTACAACGCGATGGCGATATTGTAGCAACAGATGGATTATCTGATATTGAAATAGAAGTAAGAGCAGATGATTATTATGTGGTTATAAAACACAGAAGCCATTTAGGAATTATGACAGCAAATACAGTAGCATTATCAGGTACAAGCGCTACTGTAGACTTTACAAATGCGACAAATCAGATTACTTTTGGCTCTAATGCACAAACGACCTTTGGAATGCCAAGCGGAATTGTAGCCATGTGGGCAGGAAATGTAAATGAAGATGCTGTTATACAATACTCAGGAACAAATCCTGATGTACCAAGCATACTTTCATTAGTATTAAATGATGCTGGGAACTTCTTAAATTTACCAACCTATGCTGTATTAGGATACAATAATTCTGATGTCGATATGAATGGTACAATTCAATACACAGGTACTACACCAGATACGCCATTCATTCTTCAGAATGTTTTAGCACATCCAGAAAACTTCCTGAATTTTAGTACATATCAAATACAAGAACAATTACCAGAAAACTAAATAGTATGAAAAAAAATCCCCGTTAGTATTCACGTTAATATATGGTTTTTCAAACAGTTATCCAGTCTTGCTTATCAGAAGAAGTCTCCATAAGTAAATAATTACAACAGATAACTATCTTTAGAATAACTGGGATTTAAAAAGAGGCTGATTCCCAACAACCAGCCTCTTTACAGATAAGCAATAGATGTCCCAAATCTATCTCCCTAACATTAATATTTCATTGACCAAAATCTCGGTTACATACTTTGTCTCACCTTCGTCAGTTTCATACGTACGATTGGTCAACTTCCCTTCCACTGCAATTTCTTTTCCTTTCAATAAATATTTTTCAACGATTTCGGCCGTTTTGTTCCAAGCGATTAGGTTGTGCCTTTACGTTGGTCATTCTGACCCAATTCTAAAGAAGATAGCGGAGCTATTTGCTTTAAGTTGAATTTGATATTGTGACCATCAAATTCAATGCGATTGACTACAGACTGTACAATGTATCGTTTCTCGGGACGATCTAGTGTGTGCCATTTAGCATATAAATCTTTTGATTGTGTAAGTACATTTGGTAAGAAACCTTGTGTTTCTTTCATCTCTTGAAGTTCTCCTTTTAAAACGGCGATATTTGATATGATCTGTTCTTTCTGTTCAAACAATGGTTCATAATGTTTCTTAAAACCTTTGATCGGTAATTCACCTTCAATATTAAGCGTAAGCAATCGATCCATTTTCGCTTCAACTTCTTCCAAATGATTTTCTGCAAATTCAATCTCATCTTGTTTCAATTTCATTTCCTCATTACTTGATTGATTATACGAATTGAGTTCTTCTTCTGAGATGATGAATTGTTCTAATCGTGTTTTGAAAATTTCTTCTAAATCATCTTTATCTATTCTAACTTTACAGGCAACACAAGTATATTTATTTGTCTTTGTAGTCAAAGACATTTTGTGTCCATTGTGGCAATACAGATAACTTGTAAAAATATGCACACGTTGGTTTAATGGTTTTCGTTGATTACTCTTGGCTTCTTGTTCCCTTAAAATTGCATTACATGAGTCCCATAGTTCTTCTGAAATAATAGCAGGACATGGATCAAATCGCCATTCTGATTTAGGTTTTATACCATCTGGATTATCCTCTGTTCGTTTTGCTGTATGATTGGATTTACGAATACCTTTCGCATCTGAGTTTTTAATAAGTCGTGAAATCGTCATATCTGACCATTTTTTATTCTTCCGAGTTCTATATCCTCGTTCATTGAGAATACGAGCAACCGTTGTTCTTCGTTTATGTTCTAGAAAAAGTTCATAAATCAATTTTCGTATAGGAGCCTCTTCTTCATTGATAACTACAAAAGAGTTTTCAACCTTATATCCGTATGATGGAATACCGCCAACAAATTTTCCCATTTCTCTGCGTGTCTCAATTGATGCCATCATACGTTCCAAATTGTTCTCACGCTCCCATTGTCCCATCGCTCCAATCATCGTATAGAACAACCTTCCACTTGCGGTAGATGTATCAATATGTTCTCCAAGAGAAACCATATTGGCTTCATGTTTTTGAAAGTAATTTGAGTAATAGATTAACTCTTCTGTATTACGGGCTAATCGAGCAAGTTTACTGAAGATAAGTGTTTGGATAGTTCCACTTTTAATATCTTCAAGCATTCGTTGTGTTTCTTTGTGATTGATTGTTGATTTACCAGAAATACTAGGAAGTGTATATACTTTTTTCACATTCCATCCTTTTAATTCTGCGTATTTCCGTCCTCTATTTTCGTGTATTTCGGGACTCTCTTGATTCTTGGCATCAATAAAGCTTACACGCACATATATACCTACATTCATATTATTGCTTTTTTACGTTTATATCAATTTATAAAGAGTGTAAAGTGAATCCAAGGTAATATTGAAGTTTTATTTTTTCTTCGAGAGAATCTTCAGAATTCGATCTCTAATACTCTTTCCATCATTTGATAGTGTGGCATTTATTTCAGTTGTGATTCTGAATCCTTTGATGATTTCTTGTCGTGGTTGTCTATTCACATTAAAACTATCTAATACCTCAACAATCTTATTCGGTTGGATAAATACAACATGAGAAAAATCTTTTTTGGAGAGCTGCTCTTTTGCTAATTTTTCAATTTTATCCAAGTGATGTTTATTCTTGGAAATCATAATTACAGGAAGATATCCATTAAGCAAACATTTTTTAATGTTTTTGACTTCGTATTCTGGTGTATTAGTTATGGAGATTTCAAAAGCGATTTGTACACCTTCTTTTTCCAAGGTAATATCTATTCTTCCGCCCTCTTTTGTTTCTTTTTCAATCGTAGAAATGAAATTACGCTCCTGTCCTATTTTCTTAATTAGCCTTTGTAGATATTGATGATCACGATTACGTCTTGAAACTTCTTCGGCTTCTATGAGTTTTTCTTTTTCTTCTTCTGAAACAGTTTTTCTTTGCTCTTGACTTGTATCGGTATCAACGCGCACTTCTTGCTGTGGATTCTTTTTTGACTCTACTTTTTTAGTTTCTAATTTCTCTTCCTTTTTCTCAGTTTTACTTGTCTTTCTGTTTATTGTTTTGGGTAATAGTTCTTTCAGCAGTTCTTCAATTTCTGCCCTAGGTTTTCCGTAGGTAGTTTGTGAATGTTCAATAACTGACTGACGAATGATGTCGGATATGTCACTTGGTTCAGATAGATTACTTGTAGTTATATTACAATCATCTTGCGAACTTCCAATCCGCACTATTGCTTCTCCAATACCGAGGCTTTGAAGGTCATCCATATCAAAAGCTGAAAAACCACTTTCAAGCTGTTTGGCGTCACGATCACCCAAGCGGAAACAAATACGGATATATGGATTTGAAATAACCGAGTTGAGAATTTTTGGATCATCAATTTGTGCTAATTCTTGATGAGCAAGGATCAACCCAAGACCATATTTTCTTGCACCACTCAATATTGAGGTGATTGAGTTTGTCATGAAGTTTTGAAATTCATCAAGGTAGATGTAATACGGATGGCGTTCGTGCTTTGAAAGTTGTTGCCGTCCTTGTGCTACTTGATTGAATTTAGAAAGGAACAACGAACCTAAGAGATAGCTATTTTCTTCTCCAATGAGTCCTTGTGATAATTTGATGAGGAGAATCTTTTTTTCTTCAATACAGGCTCTAAAATCAACGCCATGCTGTTGTGCAAACATATAACGAATGATCTTTGGACGTAAAAACGTATCTATACGAGTTAACAATGGTGCAATCCCTTTCCGTACAAATTGATACTCGTTATTCCAGTAGTAATGAATTGATGGATCATGTACATGTTCTAAAAAATCATGTCTAAAATCATCTTCAAGTAAGAAACGTTTTAATTCAATGAGTGTTCCGCCTTTAGTACTTTCCAAAAACGTATTAATCGCTTGCGACAATACCGCACTCATATTATCTCCCCATGAGGTTGCAAAACGTTTAAATGCTCCGACTAAATCTGAACTTAGCACCATCTTTTCAGCTTCAGTGCTTGCATGAAGAAGATTAAAGCCAATAGGGGAGTCAAGGTGCGACGGATCAATTAAAATCACATCGTTTTTTCGGTATTCAGGAATACGTATTAAAATATCAGAGACTATGTCGCCATGTGGATCAAATATGCAACAACCATTACCTTGTTGCATATCGTCTAACATCATATTAGCTATCAAAGTTGATTTACCAACACCAGTTGCCCCAATAATATGGATATGACGTAAACGTGCTTCATCATTTACTCCAACTTTGTATGATTCGCCATAATGCTCATTGATACCAAGCGTATATTTTCCATTGATATATTCTTGAGCAACTCGTTTCGTTACTTTTCCTTGTATACCTAATTTAGTTGATACAACTGTTTTGTTTGGATAATGAGCGAAGGTTGATAGTTCTTTGGCATTGAGGATAAAACCAAGGCGATTACTTGTTCTATGATGAAGATTAAAATGATGAAAGTCATATGCATATCCTTCGTTTGATAATGGTATCAACTTGTTATATTCTGATTGCGAAATGCTCGTAATACTTCGTGATAATTCTTGAGCAAGATATTGACTACGATAGTTACTATTTCCTTGCGTTGCTACTCGCATAACAACAGAGAATAGTGGTTGAGATATTTTTTCTTTCGCACATTGAGGCATCTCTGGTGCATCTGAAAAGAATGATCCACCAGTACCATCAGAAACGGCATAAGGAATGTCTTTTGCAAGTAGAGATGTGATTCCTTTAAAAAGCATTTGAAATACAACTACATCGTCTTGTTTTAATGAATCCATTGTTGCAATGATTGAGGTCAACGGATCAATGCTAAATGAATCGGCAGAGGTGATTGTTCGCATAAATTCATTATTCAAACCAAAATCAGCGATAGCAACTTCGTATCTATCGTCAAAACCGAAACTCTGAATATCAACCTCACGGATGATCGCTGTTGGGAAATATGCTGATAGTTGAGACGAAATACGTTCTTTATCTTGTATCCTACATACTATTTGTACCTGAATATCATCATACGTACCGACTATTTCAAAGGAAATTGGGTAATCCGAAAACGATAGCATACTCAGGAATTCAATATTCCTATGTGGGAGAATATCTGATCCGTTCGGGAATGAAAGGGAAAATCCACTAAAAAGAGGAATGTCGTTGATGTCAATAAAGCGAGGATCGAGAGGGAAACTATCTTGTTCTATCTTCGGTATTTCGGGCTTTGAAGGTTTGAATAAATTTCCAATCTGCTCAAAGATTGAAGGAACACGTCCGTCATCAACGGAATAGGAATCTGCAAAACTTTTGTGATAAAAGGGAAGATATGGCGGTTCAATATCAACAGGTGTACCGAAAAGATAGTAACCACGATTTCGGTACTCCCATTGATAGAAATGAAGAGTTGCTAATTCACTTGCCGTCATTTACAAGTAATTTAACGTATAAAAATATTTTTCATTATTGGTTTTCGATCTTCATCAGGAATTAATCGCATGCCTTTTTCTTTCATAATAGCATCTACCACTGATTTAATAACTGCATCGCCGTAAGTCATAAACATGCTTGCACTATCATGACGATAAAAAGTATCAGGATATAGTAGCTTTACCAATCTGTGTCCAACAGCTGGAATTTTACTGAGAAGTATTTGGAATGCTGAATTTCTATTGATAAGCCAATAGGATACAAAAAAACCTTTTCCAAATGGAGCTCCACAGATGTAGAAGTCAAATTCTTTCCATGTAACTTTTAAATAGAGTCGTACGCTAGAAAATTGAGCACCTTCATAAAGTTGCACTTCATCAAATTGAATTCCTTTGATGCCTTTTGACTTTAACTCTTCTTCAATAAGTTTATAAAATTCTTTAGTAGAAAATTTAAAATCATCAATTAAGGTACTCCAATGCGAATGGTAATTTTTCAAAAGTTTTCCAAAAATTGAAGCAATGACAAATATGATAATGATAGCAAATAAAAGATATCTACCATATTCCATGAGGTAGTAAATGACGTAATTCATAGTTTATAATTTTTGGTTAGATATTATTGAACAAGAAATGTTTGTATATCTCCAACATTGGTTGCTCCATCTCCATCAGTAACATAGATCAACCACTGATATTCAGTTCCTGTTTGAAGATTATTAAATGTATACTGAATACTATTTCCTTCTTGTAATAGATTAAGGCTAGAACCTATTTCAGAAGCATAAACTCTATAACTGAGATCAGAATTATTAGTTTCAAGATCATCTCCAATCCATGATAGGGTAATTGAGTTTCCAGTAACAATTGCGCCATCTTGTGGACTTAAGTATTGAAGTTGGGGAGCAGTATTTATTACGCCATCACCTTGAGTATATAAGCTACGAGCTTCACTATAACTACTATTATTCCCATTAGTTGCTTCTACAATCCAATACAACGCCGTTCCTTGTGGTAAGGTTACATTATATTCTGTGTCATACGTAGTATAGATATATTGTGCTTGATTAAAATCAGGAACATCAGATATATAGAGATTATACTCAATAGTATTTCCAGATGGATTATCAGATGCATTCCATTGAAAAGTCAAATTATCATTAGAACATTCTGTTTCATGAAGTGGAAAAATAAGGGTTGGTGCTGATGGATATAAACCATCTTCTAAATAGAACGACCATGTTTGGCTATAATTGCTAATATTTCCATTACTATCACGTGTAGTTACTCTCCAATAATATGTTTGATTTGGAGTTAAGTATGCTGTCGTGCTATTTGTTTCACTAAAATGATGAAAAGGATTACTGAAATTGGGATCGGTATCAGCATACCAACGATAACCAATAATATCATTATCAGGATCAGATGCTACAGTCCATTCAAAAGAAATTTCTTGATTTACTTCTTGTGTGATTATAGTACTTCCATCATTTGGTGATATAAGACTTGGTGCGCTTGGTGTAATATTGTTGTTAGTTATCGTTTCTTCCTCATCAGAGCAAGAATAAATCAGAATTATCGATAATAAGAGAACTATTTTTTTCATTCTTTGATAATTTTAAAAGTTTTATCTCCAAGCGTTGGGAAAGTCGCAACATATACGCCACTTGGTAAATGTTGAATTGATATTTCTATTTGTTTATTTTTTATCGTTGGTGTAAACACACCTATTAAGCGTCCACTTAGATCATAGAGTTCTACATTTATGGAAGTAATATTTTCTATTTTCGGAATTGAAAAGTGCACTTTATCGCGAGTTGGATTTGGATAAAGTGTAACGGTATCTAGTATTGATATTGTTTTGCTAAATGTTCCTTCACATGCCTTTGCCGTTGATATTTCTACAAGATCACCATGATTTACATCAAAGCTGAATTCTGAATCATTGGTATTCAGAATGATTTCATTGTTTATTCTTACCGTGTACGGCGCTGTTCCTGCGTTTATATTAACAGCATATCTATTCGCACCGCTATCATTACCATTCCACGTTGCATCAACATCAAGTAATTCAGGCTCGTCAATATTAAGAATGAATGTTTTTTGATAGGTGCTTTCTGGTATGTCTTGAATTGTGATGTACAAGTAATATTCGCCACTATCTAGGTTTTCAAATTGCAACTCCCAATTATTTATTGGATTTGCTGTTATGGTCTCGTCAACATTATTATCACTGCCAACAAGGCGAGCAACATACTTATTTCTTCGCAATGCTTCGATAGTTATAATTCCATCATTTGAATTAATACAGGTAAGTCCAATCGCATTAATACTATAGTTATTGTATGGTAGTTCTACATCAATCGTTCTTCCTAAACGATTACCAAGATTATCGTAATTATATTCATATACAATTCCGCTATAATAAACAACCTTCACCAAACGGTTCAGGTTGTCGTATTCATAGATTCTACTTTCTTCGTGGATTTGGGCGAAGAGTGCTATTGGCGTAAGAAAGATTAAAAACAATATTTTTTTCATTATTAACAAATTTTAATTCTTTTTATTTCTTTATCTGTGTGTAAGGTAATTTCTAATGAATCTTGTTCCTTTACAACAAAATCACCCTTATTTGCCATATCAGCAAAACGATTACCGTTCTTATCTATACAACTATAAAACTTAATCTTTTTATGATTATCTTCAAGAGTAAGAAATTCTCCTGTTCTAGTAAAAGCAACACTTTCTACAGTCCCCTCAAATTCAAGTGTTAACATTTTCTCTCTATTTTGATTTTGTCTTACCAGAACACTATTATCTTGCAGTAATAAAAATGCCAAACCAGTAAAAATGTAAATTCCTGTTATTGTTATTATTTTTTTCATAATAATTATCTACAAAGTATCTTATCCAATCCAAAAAAATTTAAAAAGCCACGAACTCTGTTAGTATCTAAAAGTATCCTTTCACCAGTTGTAGACGCATGAAATCCTAAACCAGGCCCATAGCTAGCTCCAATTTCATATAGGTTACCATTACCAATACCATTTGGTTCAGATTTTCCTGCTTGAAAACCACCAGCAGCAAGATCTAGAGAAATGCTTGCAGCTTCCTCCTGAAATAAGTTTGAATTAATAAATTCTTTTTGATAGCCTCCTTCACCAGTAAATTCTTGTCCAGAAATCCCTATATCAGCTCCAGCATAAACACCTCCATTTATCTGAAAAGAACCAGAAATTATTGGGCAAGAAGACTTATCTTCTCCTGAAAGTATGTAAGTTGACGAAAGTCCTAAAGAAATTCCTACAGGTGCAGCAAATCCTGCACTTGCGTTTATGCTGACAGCATCCAATCCTGAAGCCTCTGCTAAATTTAAAATATTCTTAAAATCTTTACCATTTACATCAATTCTACTAATAGGATTATTCCCTGAATATGGATACAAATTCGTACTCCAAATAGGGTCTTGGGTTAGAAATCGTCCAATACGAGCATCGTAGTATCTTGCACGGATATAATAGAGTCCTTTGTCTCTATCATCTTCGACTATACCATATTTGCCTAAAAAAGTAAATGAATTATGGTCAGGAATATGCCCTACACTAAAAGGTCGTGTATTGCCAAAATCATCATATATATAATCTCGGTATTCTTCAGCATCAGAATTACTTATAATAACAACATTACCTCTTAAATCACCGTGATAGTAAAGAATGCCTCCTGCGGGTAAGATGCTTGCTTCCAAGCCTAAACCATAAACATGATTGCGTCTAACACCCGCTCCATTTACATTCAGCTCTTGAATAATATTTTGACCAATAATATCCCAGATGTATCGGCGTGTTCCTAAATTTGGAGTATCAGTTTTTAAGACTCGATTACCATAAGCATCGTACTCAAACACAAAACTTTCTCCAGAAGCTGTACGACTGATAAGTTGATCGTCTATATTATATACATGTGATGCGTAACCATCAGAAACTAAGTTCCCATCATCATTGAAAGCATACGATCCGTCTATATGATTGTTTTCATTATAACTGAAGTTCTGCTCCTCTTTATTTGGACTGAAATGTAAGTGTTCATAACTAACTTCATATTCAACATCTTGATTGGTTATGTTTCCTCTGTCATCAATAGTAACAGCTTCTTTATACAAAGGGTTATCAGCAGGCCCAACATGGTTGACTCCTGTTCTTCTTCCTGCTTCATCATAGAAAAAGATTGTTCTAACACCATTTCCATAAAGAATATTACTCACCAAATCGTCTTGTCGATATTGATAATCTGCTATGGTAGTATAATTTCCATTGATTCTAACACGAACCCGTGTTAAGCGGTTTTTTGCATCGTAGGTGTAAAAGACTTTTACATCATCTCCTATATCAGCGTTTGGGTATTCTATTTCAGTTATATTACCTACATCATCATAATCATACTTTACCTTTTCGTTTGTTTCATCATTTTCTACTTCATCCAGTCTATTCAGATAATCATAATCTAAGTTATAGCGTACATCACTAGAGGCTATACTTTTTATTAGTCCTTCTTTTTTTCCACCACTACTACCGTAATAGTCAATATCAGTAATTGTTCCTGCATCATTGAGCTTTCCATTACTTAAATAGTCATAGTGAATGACATCTCCGCTTGGTTTAATATAGTTATCGAGTGTACCATTTTCATTGTATTCATATTGCTTTACTAATGAACCAAAAGTTTCACTTGTGACTTGATCGTCTTCATTATAAGTAAATAATGTAGAAACGTTGTTGGCATTAATAATTTCAATTAAATTATCATTTGCATCGTAGTTAAAACTTGTTGTGAGTCCACCAATATTAGTATGTGTCAGTAGATTATCATTTGCATCATAATTATATGATGACGTTTGCCCATTGATAGTTTTCGACAACATTCTATTGACACCGTCATACGTAAATGAAGAAGTTAGATCTTCTGGTGCTGTTATTGTCGAGACTGCTCCATCATCTTCATACGTATAATTGACGGTAATTCCTTCTTGGTTAGTAATTGATGTTAATTGACCATGATTGTCATAGGTAAGGTATATGAAGTTTCCTAGAGCATCCTCAATAGATGTAAGATTACTATTATTGTCATAATTAAACCGTGTTTCATTTCCATTTTCATCTCGATAACGGATTAAATTGTTATCGTTGTCATACCAAAAATCTTCGTCTTCATTACTTTCTATCCTTCGTGATTTAACATTTCCCTTATCGTCATAGGTATAATAGGTATCTAATCCATTGACGTCTATATTAGTTGGTAAGAGTGCATTAGTGTTCGTTGGTGATGGATACTCTATATCAATATCTTGAGTGTCATTTTGAAACTCTGTTACCATTCCGTCAACATTGAACTCATAATTAAATTGTTGAGTATTGCCTGTATTTGGCATAGGAACTTCTAACTCAGCAGTCATTGGAGTTGATGAATTTGAATAATCAAATTGGACATCGACGCCTACTGCTGGATTATCATTTATTTGGTATTCTTTGAGTTTTCCATCATCATCTTCGTCGTAGCTAGCTTCAATAGTATTTCCCAGAGGAAGTTTTACTTTTCTTAGTAGAAATCGTTTGTACTGATGCTGATCTGGAATATCTTCATCATTTGAAACATAGAAATACTTTGTTCGTTGATTTTTTGCATCATAAAATTTCTTGAGACGTTCTTCATTGTATTCAAAACGTATAATTCTATCTATTGGATCTTCTATGTAGTCAATAAAGTCAGTATTATTATGGTAGTAAAAACGTAGCTTCTTTCCTGAAGGTGCTTCAACCCATTTAATTCGCTCAAGATCGTTATCAACATCACTCGTTTCGTATTCAATATTTATTACATTTCCATTACTGTCTTCAATACGATAGAGATAAAATATTTCTAAGGAATTATCGAGCCGTTCAAAGAAGTAATGCATTTGATCTTTGGTAGTAATTTCTATATTATCACCGCCATCAAATTCATCCAAATCATCATATACGCCTTTAGTGAGGTATTCATTTTCATTATCGTTGTATATATGAATCGTACCGTCTGACCATTTTATATAATACAGATCATCGTTTCCTATAACATTTTCTTCACGAATGATGTATGAATTATAAGTATGTGTCCAACCACGTCCAAGCGGTTGGATAGGAAAATATGATTGTGGTAACTCTACAAGTTGCGTGCTGTAGTAATGAGAAAAGTTCAAACTCATTTTTCTATCAGGAATGACAAAGCTATTTTTTGCATAATGACTAAATACGCCTTGTTCGAGTCCTCTTAGAAATCCCATATTTTCAGGTTGATAATTATTTGGTGTGAAATAATTATTTGGATTGAGTAGAGCTGAATTTGAAACGGGATGATAATCGGTATTTTGAATACGATTAATAATTGTCAACAATTCATTTGTAGTAATACCAAAATCTCCATTTAAGTTACTTCCGAAAAGTCCGTCAAGTAAATCTAAATCATCTGCCTCATTGATATAACCAAAATAAGGATGACTGGAATCTACATCATTAAATGTAACAGTACCTGTGTAGTCAGGTTGAATGTTCCATGCTTCAAGTAATGCTACAATTGCCTCTGTTCGTCCAACAGCACCAGTTGTCAGTAAATAATCACCTGCGGCTAGGTGTCCAAGTACGGTGACACCGTCATTATAATCAAGATAGCTGACTAAACTGATTTTCTTTTGTAATGTTGTTGAAAAGTTTAAATCAACAAATGCAATGGGATAATCGACCATTGGTTGATAATCATCAGGATCATTTTGATCATAAACGACTTCATAAATGAGTCCTGCTAATACTGCGCGTGACACACAATCATTTGTACATTGAGAATACGTATATTGTGAAAAAAATAAAAGAAAAAGGAGAAGTAATTTTTTGTTCATATTGATACACTTTTGGGATTTGATGTATTCAATACTAATAAAAATTAGCCTTTAAAAACTATGGTTTTGATAGTTATGTGGCTAATGGAAATAAAAAGTAACCCTTATGGGATACTTCTTGTAAAGCATAAGTTAATCATTAAATTCCTTTAACTTTTTTATATAATGATTTTTCAGAAATTGTTTATCAATATTATCAATATTATCAACTTCTTTAATCTTTTCAATTAATCGTGCCCCTCGTTTTTTAGCAGCAAATTCTGTTATGTGTAATTTTTCTCCGATCTGTTTATTTGTAAATCTTTGTGCTCTTAACATCCAATATTCAATAAAAAGATCATTAATTCCATACTGTTTTTTTAATTTTTGATGATGTTTAGCTATGTCCTCTTGATTTGAAGTTGCTCCTTTTTGGATTTGTTCAAATAATTTACTATCACTTTTTTGTAACTGTGATTCTGTTTCTTTGAGTTTTTTGCCTTGTTTTCTTTTTCTGTAAACAAGAAAAGCTAACACTATCAACAAACCTGCACTACCTACAAATAATATATTGCGATAGTTTTTTTCTTCTTTATTAATTGCTTTGAGTTTATTATTTTCTTCTGCTATTTTGTCATAGTTATATTTATGAGCTGCTATTTTTCCATTGTAATCTTGCTCAAACTCATCAAGCTTCTTTCTTATAGCTATATGGCGTTTCGATACTGTTTTGATCATATTATCTGGATATACATCAATTAATAACTCCAATGACTCTAAATGATGACGATACAGATTTTTTTGCTCTGCCAGGCTATCTGCTTTCTCAGCATACATCCGCGCATTTTTTAAATCATTTTTTGCTTTGTAGTATTCAGCGAGATGTATATAAACCACTAGCATCCCTTCATCTCGTTGTAATTCAGTATGAATATCAAGTGCACGCATAAAAGCAGGCAATACATCTGGTTTTGGGTTTTCTCTGAAATATGCTTTTGCTTTGTTATCAATGAGCGTTGCTTTAAGCCAACGCTTTTTTGGTTGTGATAATAATGAATCATAGGCTAATGCTTCATCAAAATACTCATGCGCTAGTTTAAAATCACCTGTATTAGAATAGACAATACCAATATTATTTAGCGTTTGTAGATAATAGAATGTATTGTCGAGATTTTTGCGTAGATCGTATGCTTTTAAATTATATTTCAATGCTTCTTTCCAGTTCTTCTGATGCTTATAAATCAACCCAATATTATTATAAATGGAAGCAATTCTTCTTTTTTGGTTTGTACCTTCAAAAAATTTAAGTGCGTCAATCGATGTTATTAAAGCAGCACCATCAACACCAATCTTTTTCTGGCTGATAGCAATATTTAAAAGTGCTTTCCCTGCACCAAGTGAATCACCTATACGCGCAAATACTTCTGAACTTTTTGCAAAGTAATAATAGGTACTATCAGGATGCGTTTTATCGATATAATGATAATAACCACCATAATAAAGTGATCGTGCCCATGCTAAAGAGTCTCCATATTGTTCAGCAATCTGAATATGTTCGGTAATATATTTTCGCATTTTTTCTTTGTCACCAATCTTATAGCTATATCTAACACAATTTTTCAATACCTTGTTTTTCAACGAATCATGTTGTACAGAATCTAATAGTATGTACGCGTCCTTACTGAATACATATTTTAGCGAATCTGAAATGGTAGTATCGTTGATTTTCTTGAGAAAGGTTTTAATACGTTCTTCATTACTAACGTATTGTTTTTGATCACTTTGAGCAATTCCAAGACTAGTAAGGGTAAGAATAACGATAATAATAGCAATACGATAATTATTCATAATTATAAAGAAAATTATTTCATCTAATATAAATAAATATTGTAATTTTAATACTAATACAAGAACAAATCCCTAGTAAAGGATTTGTTCTTTTGAAAACTATTGAAAGTCATCCTCATCTGGTTTAGCTGGATCATCAGCTTCTCCATCAGTTGATTGTTCAACAGGAACCTCCAAATGATCATCATCTGTAGTACAAGAAGTTTGTAAAGCTATTGTGAAACACAATAGAAAAAGTAATTTAATTTTTTTAATCATGACATTTACATTTAAAAATGTCCTGATCCGGATTTGGCTCGCCACCAACGGACTAAAAGACGAGTCTTTGTGCACAAAGTTGTATTTACATTGAATACTATGATGTGAAAGTATTTAAATCTAATAGCTTAGAATAACTAGAATGAAAATGTTCCTTATTAAAAGGAAAATCGCGTGGAAACAAATGAAAATATTATTGTGCCTATTCACTAACTTCAATTTACAGCCTATGAGACAGTTATATATTTCCTTAATTTTTTCTTTTTTCTCTCTTTTTCTTTTTGGACAAAGCAATAACATTAAAATATCTCCTTCTCAGATAATAGATAAAGATGTAATTCAAAATCAGTTATTGGAATTTAAATCTAAAACAGACTCTATACTTCTTATTGAAGATAAAAATGCAAATGCCTATAGAATTTCTGCATTTATTGATATTATTCAATTTCAATTTCCAATGGTAAAAAAGAAAATAAAGAAGGCTATATACTTAGATTCAATTACTAACAATGAAATTGGGTTAGCTGAAGATTATGATATTCTCGCAAGATACTACAAGGACTTAGGGAAAAATGACAGCGCATATATTTTTTGTAAAAAAGCACTATCATTACCTAAAAATAAAAATCCGAAACAAGCAGGTAGGCATTTAAAGAACCTGATGGCAATTTATAGTAATCGTGGGCAAAAAGATTCAGCCATGATTGTAATTAAAGATGCTATAGAATTTAGCTTACAAGCTCATGATTCATTAAATCTATTAATATTAAAAGCTGAGGAAAAAAATTTATTAACAAGAGGCACGCATGATTTAAAGACTGCATTTGATATATATTATTATGGGGAAAAGATAAATAACAATTTTGTAAAAGCTTTAGCCTATGGAAATATTGGAAAATATTATCAAAAAAAGAAAGACTCTATAGGTTTTAGTGTAAAATATCTCGACTCTGCCATTGTATTTTTCAAAAAATCAAAGAACTTTTATTTTCTAAACATAACATACCCTTCAAGAGCTTATGTAGCATCTAGAGATAGTTTAAGTAAAAAGAAACCGATAGACTATTATAAATTACAATATGATATGGTAAAAAATACAGAACATATCTATAAAGAAATGACAATGATTAACCTTGCAACAAAATATTATAAAATTGGAAGAGTTGATGAATCAATAGCCATTTACAAATCAATTATAGAGCTATCAAAGAAAAAAGAAATCCAAAAAATACTAATTGCAATAAGTCATCAAAACTTATCTTCAATTTATGAATACCAAAAAAATTATAAAGAAGCTTTGATTGAATATAAAGAACTTTATAAGAATGAAATGGAAGCATATTCAACAAAAGTTACTGATCAAGCAAATAAATATAAAATAGAATTTGAAACAGAAAAAAAGGAAAAAGAAAATCTCCAACTAAAAAATGACAATATTGAGCAAGAGTTATTAACACAAAAAGCAACTACACGAAATTGGATATTATTATTAGGTCTACTCATACTTAGTATCTCAGCTTTTTTCATTTGGAAGCGTTACAAGTCAGAAGCAAAAGCTAAAAAAACGATCAGTCAGCAAAAAAATGAAATTGAAAAGCAAAAGAACCTCGTTGAAACACTACAAAAAGAGCTACACCATAGAATGAAAAACAACCTTTCGTTTATAGACTTATTCATTAATCTTGCAAAAGGACGTTTCTCTAATAACAAGTATCAAACCAAGCTCAATGAGCTACAGAATAGAATGCGTAGTATGTTTGAAATACATAAACAGCTTTTTAAAAAAGAGGATATTACATCAGTGCTGGCAAAAAAATATATAGATACATTGGTAGAAAATGTATGTGAAGCTTACAACAAGAATAATATCATTATAACAAATGATACTCATGAAAATGAAACATTATTATCAAGCACCTCATTTCCTGTAGGATTGATTATTAATGAATTTGTAACCAATACTTTTAAATATGCTTTTAATGATAATGAAAACGGAACTATAAATATCAATTTAACATCTGATAGTAGTAATTATCATTTAACATTACATGATAATGGAAAGGGATTACCGCAAGATTTTGATATTAAAGACCTAGATTCATTTGGTATGGAAATAATACAGCTATTAACAAAGGAATATGGAGGTAAACTCACCCTCAATGGAGCTGGTGGAGTTTCTATGGATATATATTTACCTAAAATTGCTGCTTAATCTAATGGAAACATATTTACAAAGCTATATTATTAATAACTTATTCTTTAGAGTATGAAACAGGTTTATCTTTTTATAATTTTGACTTTCTTTTCTACTTCACTTTTTGGTCAGCAAAATAATATAGACAGTTTATTATTAGTTTACAAAGAGCATAAAATTGATAGTTTAAGAATTAACACCTTAAATAGAATATGCCGTTACTACTATCAGATAAATCCAGAAGAAGGACTTGTATATGCAGATACATTATCAGCTCTCGCATTAAAGAATAATAAAAAAGAGTTGATTAGTTTTAATCATAATTACAAAGGTTCAATCCTAATTAGAAAAGGAGAGCTTCAAAAAGGAATAATTGAATTTAAAAATGGAGTCAAATTAATCGATAGTGTTGGTGAAGAAAAAGATAAATACAAATTCTATTCCAATATTGCTAGTGCTTACAGGTATACTAGAGATTTTGAGCAAGCAACTTTATACTACAATAAAGCTATTGATATTGTTAATCGTTATGACATGAAAGACCGTCTAATTGCAATTTATAATAATCTTGGAGCAATGGCACAATCACAGGAAAATTATAATATTGCTGTAGATTATTTCATGAAATCTTTAGAAAATAGAGAGTTTAATAAGAATCCTAGAAAATTAGCTATTACATTAGTTAATTTAGGTACGATACATCATATTCTTGAGCAACCAGAAAAAGTTCTTAGCTATTCATACGAAGCTTTGAAAATTTCTGAAGAAGATAATTATCTTACTGGTATTGCAGATAGCAAGAGAAATATTGGAAAATCTTTTATTTGGCAAAATAAAAATATAAATGATGCCATTTCTTATCTCAAAGAAGCAGCTGAAATTTATTTACAGTTGAATGACAATGTTTTTCTGATTGAAGCATATTCTTCTTTAGGAGATGCTTTAGAATTAATCAATGATTTAGATAATTCAATCAACTACCACACTAAAGCTCTAGAGTTATCTCAAGATATTAAAATGCAGGATAATATACTTGGAATACGAGCAGCTTTAGCTAGAGCTTTAATTAAAAATGGAGATATAAAAAAAGCTGAGGTCGAATTAAAAATAGTTTTGAAAGACACAACTAATAGTAATCTTCTTCAAGATCATTTACTCATTGCTTACAAAGCATATTCCGACCTTAACAGCCAACGAGGTAATTATAAAGACGCACTTCATTACCATAAACTTTATAAAGAGGTAAATGATAAAAAGTTATCTATTGAAAAGACAAAGGATGTAAATGAACTTGAAACTAAATATGAAACTGAAAAAACAGAAAAAGAGAACCTCCAATTAAAAAATGACAATATTGAGCAAGAACTACTAACGCAAAAAGCAAATACACGAAATTGGGTTTTACTATTTAGTTTACTTATTCTAAGTACATCTGCCTTTTTCATCTGGAGACGCTATAAATCAGAAGCTAAAGCTAAGAAAACCATCAGCAAGCAAAAAAATCAAATTGAAAAGCAAAAGAACATTGTTGAAGCACTACAAAAAGAACTACACCATAGAATGAAAAACAACCTTTCGTTCATAGACTTATTCATTAATCTTGCAAAAGAACGTTTTTCGGATAATATCTACCGAACCAAACTAAATGAATTACAGAATAGAATGCGTAGTATGTTTGAGATACACAAACAATTATTTAAAAAAGAAGATATTACATCAGTAAAAGCAAAAAGATATATTGATACTTTAGTGCAAAATGTGCAGGAAGTATACAACAAAAAAAATATTACCATTACGAATGATACTCATGATAATGTAAATTTATTATCCAGCACATCGTTTCCTGTTGGTCTCATTGTCAATGAATTTGTAACCAATACCTATAAATATGCTTTTAGTGATGATGAAGATGGAATTATAAATATTAGCTTAACCTCTGACGACGTTAACTACCATTTGACTTTACAAGACAATGGAAAAGGCTTACCTCAGGATTTCAACATTGAAGATTTAGATTCCTTCGGTATGGAAATAATACAATTACTGACAAAAGAATATGATGGAGAATTCACCTTAAACGGAAAAGGTGGAGTTACTATGAACATACAATTACCTAAAACTGCTGCATAATGAAATCCAAAGCTCGTATACTTGTTGTAGAAGATAAGTCACTTATATACAAAAGACTTAAAAAAGTACTTAAAGAAAATTACTATTCTGTAGATTCTTATACTCCAAGTGTTAAAGATGCAATTGATAATATAGATCAAAAACGACCAGACCTTGTATTACTTGATATTGATTTACAAGGTAATCATAATGGTATTTATCTTGGTAATTTGCTACAAAAGGAATATTCCATTCCTTTTATTTATGTTACAGATTTTGATGACGATCAAACATTTTATGAAAGTCTTAAAACTAAACATGACGATTTTGTTTCTAAGAAAGATATCAATCTTGACGAAACAGAGCCTTTGGTTATTCAAACTAAGCCATATCTTGATGAAAAGAGACTTATTCGTTCTATTCAGACGGTATTAGAACGAAATAAAAACAAACAATTCAAATACATACAGAAAAAATCTATCATAGGGTTTGTAGATTATGTTAGTGAAACCAAGAACCTTCCTAAAGACCAATCACAGCAAAAAACTGTTGAACTAAAAGATATTATACTTTTTACTCGAAACTCGACACAAATTAACGAAGCAGCATCAATTGGGAAAGATTACAAAGAATTTATCAAGCTTAAAGATAACTACATACGATTTTTCGATTGGCAGGGAACATCATTGTATCTACCGTGTAATCTAAAAAGCATACTACCTCATTTGCCAGACTATTTCGTTCAAATAAGTGACCACATGATCGTAAATATAAATCCTGATGGATTAGAAGGAACTATTAATGGTTCATTTTTTAAATTACGAGATGGAGAGAAATATAAAATTTCAGAAACCTATAAAACTGAAGTTAAAAAACGTATTTCTCAATTCTATATAACTAAGGATTCTATAAAAGATAAGTAGTTTTCAAAATATAATTGACACTATTCAAATCCTTCTTTAAAAAACTCTTCCAAAGAAATATCAAACGCTTTCAAAACTTTAAGTAGGGAAGAAAAGCGTAAATCTTGCCCTTGCTCATATCTACCATACTGAGCACGCGGTAAGTTGTGTTCAAATGCAAATTGTTCATAATTAGAAAAGCCTTTTTCAATACGTAGTTTACGTAGTTTTTCTCCAAGGTTTTTAAGTTGCTCCTCTGTGTATTTGTCTTTTTTAACCATGAAACAAATTAATTCCAATTCACATTAATTTGTTACCATTTATAAATTCATACTTATAAGTAGTATTTTTAAAAATAAAAACTATATTTGAACTATAAATGACTCATTACTAACGCTTCCTTCAAATAAAGAAGCACCAAAACTTTAAAAAATGAAAAAAACGATACTTAGTCTGTGCTTTTTTGTCTGTTCAATATTCGTTCAGGCACAGCAAAAACCATTAGTTCTTATGGAGATGATCTCTACAAAGGTTGAACAAAACAAACTCTCTAAGCATTTTTCGAATTACACATTACTTACGACAAATCAACAGTACAGTCATAGTGAAAATAGCCATATTATTATACAGCTATCAAATAATCAAACTATTGAATTGGATTTCGGAAACTCACAACAAGAAACAAATACCTTTCCTGTATATATCGATGGTATGGCTAGAGAATCTATGGATGGGGATAATACTGTAAAATCATTTCAGAAGGAGATTGGTAATGGATATATACAAGGATTAGTAAATGATAATAAGCTGTACTCTTTAAGTTATAAAAATAATATAAGTACATATTACATAGAACGATTACAAAAGTTCATTCCTAACAGCAATGAAAATCTCTACGTTCTGTATGCTGATGGTGATTCTGTTATAAAAGATAACACCTGTTCTGTATCAAGTACAGAAGAATATACCAAGCAATTACAATCACGAATACATTCGTATTTAGAAAATCAAGAAATGGCAAACGAATGTATTAATATTAAGCTTGCCATTGCCTGTCCATCAAATATGTTTACTCATTATGGCTCTACTCCTAATGTAGAAAGTGAAATAACAACGATCATAAATAATATTACATCTAATTTTGATACTGATTTTAATAAGCGAATTGATTTTGAAATTACAAGTATTAATGTAGCTACTTCATCATCATCGGGCTTAGATACTGATTTAGGAACACTTACTGACTACATTGATATTTTAAATACCTTTAAAGATTGGTCAAATAACGGGAACCTTACAGCACAAGATTATGATATAGGAATATTATTTACACGTACTGATTTTGATGGAACAACAGTTGGCGGTGCATTTACTGATGCCTTATGCTCAAATCCACAAAATAGATATATCGTAATACAAGATGTTTATTCTGGAGGGCTTACGAAAAATCAAGTAAGCCATGAGATTGGTCATAGTTTTGGATCTCCACATACTTCAAGCGGTATTATGACTCCATCTGTAAGTACTTCTACTTCATGGGATGCAAGCTCAATTGCAATCATTAATGCAAAAGAGCAAGCAAGTGATTGTAATTTTGGCACTAATGCAATTGAAGGAACACCTAACGCCCATTTTGTTTTGGCAGAAAAAGCGTGTAAGGATGAAATAATTATCTTAAATGGTGCTGAATCACGTAATACGACAATGTGGAACTGGTCATTTTCTGAAGGAGCACCACAATCTGGACAAGAAGTAACCACTTCTTTCAATACAATAGGGGATAAAGATATATCATTAATAGTTCAGAATAGTTATACAGCGTGTAATAATACGTCAACAATCAATACCCAATCAATTGAAGTTGTAGATTTAGTTCCGCCACAGGAAGCTTCATGTACTACCAACTATGATTCAAATCAAGGAATGAATAATGAATTACAAGCAGGAATTGTTAATGTAAGTTTTGGCTCCATTGATAATGATAGTGAAGATGTATTTGTGAATAAGCTTGTGCTTGAAAATCATACTTGCTCGAATACTACTATTGAAGATGAAAATTCTACCGTAACGTTATCTGTAACAAAAGGAACATCTAACTTTAATATTTTCACTAAAGCATGGCTTGATTATAATAATGACGGAAATTTTACCGTTGACGAATTAATACTTGATAGCGATAGTAGTGATCTGACCGTTTCCGAAAACATTGTATTAACTAATGCAAACACCACCCTTGGGACGCTCCTTCGATTACGCGTTATTACTGACTTAAATTCAATAAGTAATGCTTGTGTCAAACCCACCTTTGGACAAGTTGAAGATTATGGCGTTATTATTCAAGACCCATTGAGTGTAGATGAGTTTGGTATAGCTGATGACATACATCTTACCGAAAACCCATTTAGTGAACAAGCAACTATTTTTATTCCAACAAATACCCAATTTGAAAGTGTAACAATACGTTTGTACGATAATTTAGGTAAATGGCATGAAACACAAATATTTCTTCCGAACAGTAATCATTACACAATTCAAACTAAAGGATTAAGTAGTGGAATATATTACATAGCTATTGAAACTAATGGAAAAGTGAATAAGGTCATTAAAGGAATTAAAGAATAATTCCACGCTTCTGTAAAACTGTACAATAATGATTCCCCCAACATTCTTAGCTGACTTATAAAAGTCAGTTTTGAGTGTTGGGTAATTTCTTAAACTCATTTAAAGATATCGTTTATAATATAAATTGCTTTATATACTCAATTCTAATTGCATATTAGTTTCGGAGTTTACTTCTTTGCATTCAATAAAACTACTGCAACTACAAATTCATAATTAAATATTGACCATCAAAATAAGTCATTTTTTAGATGTTTGCAGAAGATAAGCGTGAGTCTAAAAAATACTGTTAACATTTTATTAATAAGAAAAAACACTAAAAAGAGCGTCAAATTCAACGCTCGTTGGTGAAATTCAACGCTTATAAAATAATGTTGCACTAAAATGGAAAAGTACTTTCCTTTAATACACAAAAGAAAAACTCAACTGCCTTTTCCCAAATCCATTTTAAATGAGTTATTAATTAAAAACATTACACATGATACATAAGAAAAAACGAAGGCAGTGCCTTAAAGATAGTAAAGACCATCTTTTGATAGGTACAAAAAGTCAAGGGAAATATATTATAAAATCAGATATTGTCTATATCCAAGCCTGTGAGTGTTATTCATGGATATTTACACGGGACGGTTTAAAATTTCTTAGCAGTAAGGCTATTGGATACTATGAGGAGCTATTTTCAAATCAAAATTTTTCACGTATTCACCGCTCATTTTTAATCAATCTTTCCCATTTAAAACAGTATGAACCAAGTTATCGTTTGGTCCATTTAAAAGGTGAAATAGTTTTATCTGTGAGCCACCGAAAGAATCGTATCATCTCAAAGATGATTAATAATCAAGAATTAAATACGCTGCTGACAAAAGCTATATAAGTAAAACAATAAAACGAAAATTAATTAATTTCAAACTATATGAGAAATATCACTGTATTGTTATGTGTTTTGATCGGAATATGTTCCGTACAAGCACAGAATGTGGACTCTAATCCTTTTGATTATGACGGAGAACTAGGTCGCATTCTAAATATTCCTAATTCTCCCGAAGCAGAAGCTTTCACAAAATATGGAAACACTTCTGTAAATATGTACACAGGGTCACCAAATATAGGCGTTCCAATATTTACATTAAAAGGAAGAGAATTAGATTTGCCATTAGCTTTAAATTACGATGCTTCTGGTGTGAAGGTAGAACAAAGAGCTACCCAAGTAGGACTTAGTTGGAGTTTTTCTGGCGGAGGACGAATCTCTAGAATAGTAAATGGTCTTCCTGATGATTATTTCCATTCAAATAATGGTTACAAAACAATTATGGAATCTGTAACTCGCAACAAAATAAATAATTATATTGAGGATAATCTCACATTTGATAGTGAGCAAAATATGATTAATTATTTTTATTTTTTATTTGATGTAAGTAAAAATATCATAGATCTTGAGCCAGATTATTTTAGTCTTAACGCAATGGGACTTAGTGAGCATATCGTATTTGATTTACAAACACTTCAACCAAAGTCATTAACTAATCCGCGTACAAAAATTGAAGTTGTTTATGCTGACCCTAATGCTTCCCAATTACTAATTTCAGAATGGATTGTTACAAGTGAAGATGGAACAAAATATTATTTTGAAGAAAAAGAACATACACACGCGTACGGAGATTCAGGAGGATACGGATATGATAGAAAATATTATTCTTCATGGGTACTAACTAAAATGGAATCTAAAAATAGAAAAGATGTTTATGAATTTAGTTATACTCATACTGGATACTGGCAACAACCACTACCAGCTACTCGTGTATCTCATGTTACAAATAATATATCTCCAGCATTACCATCCTTAGTAAATGAACCAACAGGGCAAACTACTAATGCTTCATTTTATAAAATTGATCAAGTTTATTTATCTGAAATTAAACATAATAGTAACTTAATTATATCTACTGATATGTCCAGTAGGTATGATATCGATTCAAAAGTAAAAAAGCTTGATAAAATTACAATACATAAACCTTGTTATGCGTCACCCAATAATTGTACATCTGATATTCTAAAAGAATTTATTTTTAATTATTCTTATTTTGGAATTGAAGAGCATGAAAATCCAGCTTTAGAAAATCCTTCTGATATCCGCTTAAAATTAGATACTGTAACTGTTAAAGGAATGTCGAATTATGATTATCAAACTTATAGTTTCAGTTATTATGAGCCAGAACAAATTCCATTTACCAATTCAACATCACAAGACTATCTAGGCTATTTCAATGGAGCAAATAATGGAGACATACTGTATCCTTCCTATGTATTAGACGCAGGCTTACCAAATGCTATAACCTTTGCTGGAGCAGATAGAAATCCAAGCGAGTTTCATGCTAGAATAGGAATGTTAAAGAGATTGACTTATCCTACAGGAGGCTTCACAGAATATGAGTTTGAATTACATGATTTAACAGAACCTACTGAAAATACTCAAAATGTATATTATTTATCAGAAACAGTGGGCGGTTCAACACAAGTTGATGTAACATTATATCAAGATCAGAATGGAAACCCTTGTGATGATAGACATTTAGATGGTGGACCTTATCCTGATAATTACCCACGAATTAAGATTGGTGAATTTTATTTACCTGAAGATGGTACGTACCGTATAGAATTTAATGGTTCTGGGACACGAAATACAGAAGGAAAAATTAAATATATTCCTTTTGATATCCCTTGTACATCTGAACCATGTCAACGTCCTTCCGATTTAACCAATTATAGTAACTACTGTAATTTTTATCAATCTCCTTTTATAATAAATAGTTATTCTGATATTGACCGTTTTCAATATTTGCAAAAAGGCTGGTATGTTTATATGGTTTTGACTGATGAATCTGATGATGGTGGATGGAGCAATGCAAGTATTAAAGTTAGTAAAGAAGTAACCACGACTATTGCAAGTCCAATAAAAAAAGCTGGATTAAGAATAGCTACAATAACAGATTATTCAGATGAAAATACTATTGCACTTAAAAAAAACTATAGATATCGAACAGAGTTTAATGGCAATTATTCGTCAGGAATAGAACTGTTTTCTCCTAAGTTTTCATATACAACTACTTATGAAAAATATGTACCTAGAACTGGAGAAACTTTTCTTGAACAAACATTGCATCGTAATACAACAGCTATTGGTAATAGTCAACAGCCACATGTTGTATATGAGAAGATATACGAGATAATAGGCAATTACCGAGATGAAGATGTATTAACACCTAATGGTTACACTGAGTATTCATTTTATGCTGGTGAGACTGGAATAGTAAATTCAAGACGTTTACCGCCTTTCACTAATAGTTTTTATGGAAATTATGAAGCAGGAAAACAAAAAAATACTAAGCTGTATGATAATTCATCAACTGTATTATCTAATTCAGCAACAACATATTATGATACTACCATATTTTCACAACAAGGAATTAGTTTAATCAATAAAGATGAATTGAAATATAAATATCTAGTATCCCAATTAGATGAAACAACAGGGAGATACAAATATTTTTATCAAGATGCATGTTGGCAATGTTTTAGTGGAGGTTCAGGAGGTTCTTCTACTAGTTGTAATCCACAACCTCACTGCCCAACGGAGTGTTCTGGAGGTACAGGGACAGCTTATAATTGCCTTTTAGGTGATCTTAAATATAGCCCATTGTCGATTTACCGATATCTTACTAATGGAAAAACGGGTAATACTTTAAAAGTGGTTACCAAAGAATATTTTGAAGGAATAGAAGTTGAAAGGAAAATTGATAACATATATGCAGGAGCAGAAAACTATCATTTATTGAAAGAAATGATAACTACTGATAGTAAACAAGAGCAAATGAAAGTTTCCTATAAGTATCCATCAGATTTTAACGAAATAGTATATGGTGAAATGGTAGCAAATAATCAATTGATGGAAATAATCGAAACAGAAACATCTATTAATAATAATAAAACTTCTAATCGTAAGAATAGATTTGAAGGTAGTACTATTGCTGGGTTTAAATTATTTGAAGTTTTATCTGCAAAAGGAGACAATTCTTTGGAGCCAAGAGTTAAATTTATTTATAATGAGCATAATAACATAATACAATCTAATAAAATTATAACAGCAAATACAAGTATTAATACCGCTTATATATGGGGTTATAACCATACAGTTCCTATTGCTAAAATTGAAAATTTAGCTATTGCTTCGATCCCTACATCAACAATAACATTATTAGAAAATCTATCTAACTCAGATATAGATGAAGAAACTGAAGAATCACTCAAAGTAGCGTTAAATAATTTAAGGAATGTATTTCCTCAAGCAATGATTTCAACTTATACATACGATCCTCTAATTGGTATTACAAGCATGACTGATTCAAAGGGTTATACTGTATATTACAAGTATGATGAGGCACATAGACTCAAAGAGATTACAGATGCAGATGGAAATATAATTAATAGAACACAATATAATTATAAAACACAAAACTAATAACACTATGAAAAATTACATATTATTAGTGCTATTAGCACTACCTATATTTCTTGCTGGACAGACCGATTCAGAGAATTATATAAAAATCACAACTTATAAAAAAAAGACACAAGATGGAACAATAACAAACTCATTTGATGCTGTCGAAACCATTACTTATTATGATGGGCTAGGAAGACCGATTCAAGAAGTTGGTAAAAAAGCAGGTGGTCAAGGGCAAGATATAATAGTTCCTTTTACCTATGATGAATTTAGTAGAAAAACAAAGCAATATTTACCTTATGTCGATGTAAATCAAACTTTAAATACATCGTCATTAGATTATAGAGAAAATAGTGATTTACTAGATAACAATCTACTTTCTAGTTATTATTATGATAAATATAGTAATGATTTCAGTGATCTTCAAAACACCAATGCATATAGTGAAATAGGTTTTGAAAAATCTCCTTTAAATAGAGTTTTAAAACAATCTTTCCCTGGAGAAGATTGGAAAATTAGTAATAGTGGAGATGATCATACAGTAAAAATAAATTATAGAACAAATACTTTAGATGTAAATGACCCAAATAAAGATAATGTAAAGTTATTCAAAGTTTTTCACCCTTCTAATAATACAGAAATGACAATGATAACTATTGCTGGGTATTATGCAGAAGGAACTTTATACAAAACCATAACTAAAGATGAAAATTGGCAGTCTAACCAAGGTGCTTTTTTAGATAAAGACAATACAACCGAAGAATTTAAAAATAAGGCAGGACAAGTTCTTTTATCTCGTTCTTATAATCAAGGAGGGCAACACGACACATATTATATATATGATGATTTTGCGAATTTAACATATATAATTCCTCCTCTAGTAAATACAAGCGACGGAGTCTCTACAGATGAACTTAATAAACTTTGCTATCAATATAATTATGATTACAGAAACAGAATTATATCGAAAAAGCTTCCTGCCAAGGGAGAAGAGTTAATAGTTTATGATTTATTAGACCGTCCAGTCTTAACGCAAGATGCTAACTTAAGGCTAGAAAATAAATGGATTTTCACTAAATATGATGTATTTGGAAGAATTATCTATTCAGGGAAAATTACCTCTTCTTCTAACAGAGAGACATTACAAGAATTATTTAATGCAAATTCTTTAGTTTACGAAAGTCGTACAACAAATCCAATATCTATCGATGGATTAAATGTTTATTATTCAAACAATAATTTTCCAAACGACAATTCAGTTGAATTATTAAGTGTGAACTATTTTGATGATTACTTATGGAATCCACAAAATTCACTTGAAGCAAATTATAGCCTTACTTTTGAGGGAATTGAATTAGAAGATAATGTTATTTCTAAAACTGCTTCTAATGGCTGGAATAATGCAGGGTTTGTTACAGATGGTAAGATAGAAGGGGATGGTTATATTCAATTTACCGTTTCAGCAACTAATCAACGTAGTATGATTGGTCTCTCAGCAATTGATTCAGCAGAAGATAATCACTATAACACGATTGATTATGCTATCTATACAGGATATGGTACAGATAATCGAGTATATATTTATAATGAAGGAGTGTATGTATCTTCACCAGCTATTACCTTTGTATCAGGAGATACTTTTAAAGTAGAACGTTCAGGAAATCAAATATTATTTAAAAAGAATGATGAAGTATTCCATGCTATAGAAGTTTCCTATCAAGGTGTTCTCATCGGAGATGGTTCATTATTTCAAGAAGGTATGAAGATAAGTGATGTACATATTGGCTATTCATCACAAGGTCAAGCATTTGGAAACCCAAAAGGGTTACTAACTGGAAATATTCTTAAAATATTAACAACAGATAAGTGGACTACTTCTTTTTTATATTATGATAATAAAGGAAGAGAAATTCACAGCACATCAAAAAATGAATATTTAGATACGCAAGATGCTATGAGTACTTTACTAGATTTTACGGGAAAACCTATAAATAATAAGGCTACACATATAAAAGGGAAAAATATCCCTATTGTAACGGAAGATCAATTTATTTATGATAACATGTCCCGTCTTTTGTATCAAACTAAGCAAATTAACGGCTTTAATAAGGAATTAATTGCAAAGAACAACTACGATGAATTAGGTCAATTAATTAAAAAACAAGTAGGAGGATCATTACCTAGTCGTAATAGTTATGTTAATGTAAGTAATATTAGTGTTAATGGAAATGTTTTAGAAAAAATCTCTGAAAATGATTGGAATGGTGGACTTAATACTGCTGAGACAATTTCAGGTGATGGTTTTTTTAGTTTTACTCCACAACAAGTAAATAGAACCATTATCGCAGGATTATCAGATGTAGCAGGAAATAATAGCTATCAAAGTATCAAATATGCCATCTATGCTACTCCATCAGGAGAAATTCGATTATTTGATAACGGTAATTATCATTCTAATATTACAAGTTATACAGTTGGTGATGAGCTTAAAGTTGAGCGAAGAGGAACTCAAATTCACTATATAAAAAACGGTGAGACATTTTTTGTCTCAGCTACTATTGATAATGGACAACCATTATTAGGAGATGTAGCTCTATATTATTTAGGGACAAAAATAAAAAATGTAGTTTTAATAGATTTAGATAATGGACTTCAAGAAGTAGACTTCACCTACAATATCCGAGGATGGTTAAAAGGAATCAATACCAATGAGCAAAGCGATGATTTGTTTAGCTTTAATTTAACTTATAATAATATTACTGACCCCTCGAAAAAGCTATTTAATGGAAATATAAGTGGTGCTTCTTGGAAAACTAAAGGGCAAGATAATTCTATGAAAAACTATATATATGAATATGATGCACTAAATAGAATTAAGAGCGCTTTTGATAATACAGGAAACTATAATCTTGATCAACTGAATTATGATAAAAATGGAAATATTATTTCATTAAGAAGGACTGGTCCTCTTAATGAACAAGAAACAGATTTTGGAATAATGGACAACCTTTCATATGATTATCATGGTAATCAATTACTTAATGTTACAGATACTAATGCTATAGAATTTGGATTTAAAGATGGGAACATTCATACAAGTTTAGACCCTGAAAATGTGAACAATGATTATATGTATGACGAAAATGGAAATATTATTAAGGATAAAAATAAAGGAATTAATCTTATCACTTATAATCATTTAGACTTACCAGAACAAATAACGTTTGATAATAATAATACTATTACTTATATTTACGATGCTACTGGTGTAAAGTTAGAAAAACGTATAAATGATTATAGTTTATCAAGTATCCAAAGCACCTACTACATAGGTAAATATATTTATAATAAAGGAAGTGGATTAAGTTCTGAAAAACTTACTTTTTTTAACACTTCTGAAGGATATGTGGAGCCTATTTATGAGCTTTCTGGAGGAGAACCTTTAGGTAATGGGGTACAGGGAACAACGCCAATTGTTGAGACAATAACAGGATTTGATTTTACTTATCAATATAAAGATCATTTAGAAAATATTCGACTTTCATATCAAGACATGAATGGAGATGGATATATTGATCCTATATCTGAAATTAAGCAAGAAAATCATTATTATCCCTTTGGATTAAAACATAAAGGGTATAATGGTACAATAATTGGTAGAAATCATAATTATGCATATAACAACAAGGAAGTACAGAGTGAATTAGAACTTAACTTGATTGATTATGGAGCAAGAAACTATGATCCAAGTTTGGCAAGATGGGTAAATATTGACCCTTTAGCTGAAAATTATTTTAATACTAGCCCATATACTTATGTAGCCAATACGCCAATAGTAGCGTATGACCCTGATGGAAAGCGAATATCAATTCAAGGAAGTGAAGAGTATAGAAATAAGGTATTATTTCAGCTTGCCAAATTGGCAGCAACTTCTAAAACAGGTAATAAATTAGTAATGGATGCTATCAAGAGTGATAAATTATTAGTCATCGTAAATACAGAGTCATTTACTGAAAAGCAAATTAATCAACTTGATAGAACTGGTGGGGAAGGTGGACTCGGTGGAGTTGCCGAAGGCGAGTATAATGTTTTGGCATATGATGCTAACGGGTATAAAAAAGGATTTGATGCAAAAGACGGGCATTATGGAAAAAAATTGAAAAGAAGTTCATCTACAGATTTAGCGCACGAGATTGGACATTTTTTAGATCCTAATCCTTCAGGGAGTGTTGGAAAAAAATCCCCTAGTGGAAAGCGTTTTTTAAGTAGCATAAACTTTGGGTCTTCTGAGTTTTATGCGGTCGAAATGGAGAATAAAGTTAGACTAGAATTAGGGATGAAAGTGAGAACACATTTTGACGGTACTCTTGTATATGGAATGGAACTAAAAAAAGTAGATTGGGGGGGAAGAAAAGTAGGAGGACATTATTATAACCTAGTAAGAAAAAAGAATTATGCAGAATACTCTAAAAGTATCTTTCCTCAACATAGAATAGATGATATTTTTGATGATATTTATTCTGACGGAGTGTTGATAAAAGCCACGAATGGCTATTATTTTAGATGGAAAAAATTAGAACATACAACAAAAAAACCATTACCACAACAACAATTAATATTAGATGGAAAAAGATCGAATTAAAAAAATAATCGTAGTACTAACATGCTTCTTTTTTTTACAATGCGTAAAAAAAGATAATGTTAAAGACGTTTTGGAAGGAATAAATCTAAAAGAATGGGATAAATCTACATCAGATTTTGTATTAAATCAATGTAATTTAGATGATGCAACACTTAATTATAAAGATGGAGATATATCGTTATCAACTAAAATTGAAGGCGTAGAGATAACTAATCTTCAAGATCATATAAACTATTATTTATCAAAAAGAAAAAATCTTATAGATTATCTTAAATCTTCTGAGCCTCTATTAAAAAGACTGAAAGGAGAAGAATTAACTATTATAGAAATATATGGGAATGATTTTCAATTCATAATCTATAGTGATGAAATGGAAAAAATGTTTCGTTATGAATATGATAAACAGAAAAAAGTTTTCTTTTTTGAATTATTAGATAAAGCTACTTCTGGTGATTATTATCTAGGAAAAAGTTTTGAAGAAACATCATGTACAGGAAAGATTAATAGCATGCTCAAATATTTAACAATCTTCTCAACAATGAAGGTAAACGATGAAAATATTGAGTATCAAATAAAAAACGTACACTTAGAGTAAATATTATTTATTAATAAAAGGTGGGATTATCCCACCTTTTTCATTTTATGAAGTAACATATTTTTATTACTTATTCAATTATTTTCAACTCTTATTTTTCATAATAATACTGGTACGTGACGATTTCGGATCACTTCCTTCTTTACGTAACAATCGCTGATTGTTAAATAACGGACGACATTTGATATTGAATGCTGTATAACTAACTGCTTTCTCTTTATCATCCAATGTATCAATATACGCTTTGTAAAGTTCCTCGTTAGTCATGCTCTTTTTCTTGCTATTAAGCATAATATCAAAAGCTGTTGTAGCTACTGAATTCAATCCTTGTTTGGATTCTGACAAATCTAAATCAAGTGCTTCAAGTTTTTGAATTTGCTCATCACTTGCATATTTCATCATAGCAGTAGCATCTTTCTGATACTCTTTGATACGATTGGTAATTGTTCGTTTTTCTTCTTTGGCTTGTTCAATTTTTTCATCTGCTGTTTCTAGCAGTTTTTGATCATCGCTAATATTCTGTATTAGCGTGTCGATAATGTTGTGATTACTCATAATCATTAATTTTTAAAGGTTTATGTTTATTTTTTAAATAGGATAATTAGCCGTCAAGACTTCAATCTTGCGTTTCCGCTTTTTCTCATGTGCGCCATTACTTGCAACAAGTGGTTTATCAACCATCATCGTATGCCAACCATACTTCTTACTATATTCTTCAAGTATTTCAGAAGGGTATGAACTCAAAAGAAATTTTCCTTTGATGGCAGAAAGTGTGTCAAGAAGTTTGATAAAATCAGCTTTACTATATCCATCATAATGTCCCATGTCAGCGTTGTAATACGGTGGATCAACATAATGGAATGCATCATCGGTATCATAGGTTTCAATCACTTTACACGCATCGTTATTTTCAATTTGTGTATGCTCCAAGCGTTTGGAAATAGTTTCATCAAATCGAAGTTTCTTGTTCCGTACTGTTTTCAATCGCTTCCCATACTTATCAAATCCCCAACTTCCGATCTTGCACGCGAATCCCATATTCGTAGCGATATAGAATGCCCATGCTTGTTGTAATTTTTTAAACAAGTGTGGCATTCGATAGATCGTATGTGCTACGGTATAAGTTGCACGTGAGAAGAGTGTAGCTTCTACTTTTGCTTTGAGATTATCAAAATCAGATTTACACACTTCGAAGAAGTTGATGACCATATTATTGGTATCATTAATGATTTCTGATTGAGCAGGCTCTTTCGCAAAGAAAACGGCTCCACCACCGAAAAAACTTTCGGTATAAATAGTATGTTCGGGTATTAAAGGAAGTATTTTAGACAGCAACGTGATTTTGCCACCGTAATATGATATTGGGGTTTTCATAAAGGTTGATAGGGAAGGGCGAATAATAAGAGACTACATCAAGTTCTCGTCAGCGAGTGACACATAATCTTCTGATGTGATAATGATATGATCTAAGACTTTGATATCCATGATTTCGCCAGCAGAACAGAGCTTTTTCGTAATTGCTTTGTCTGCACTTGAAACTTTAAGTGTTCCCGACGGATGATTGTGTGCAACAATTATTGCTGTTGCATTTACTAAAAGGGCTAATTGAAAGATATTCTTTTTATCTACAGTTACCGAGGTAACACCTCCTTTTGCAATTTCTGCAAAAGCAAGTACACGATTCGCATTGGTTAAATAGATCGCCCAAAAGTGTTCTTGAAGATCAAGTATATTTGTATCAATAACGGAGCGTAAATAATCACTAGCATCTTTTGATTTCTTGATGGTAAACATATTGTTAAACGCTTGCCGTTTATAGACAACTCCTACGATAGCACTACTAAGTACTACCGTAGATGGTAAACTGTTTGGTTTCATATATGGAATTGTTTTGTGGATTACAAAATGGTGTCTGCACTAAAGGGAACTGATGGTTTACCGTCAATCATTAATCGCAGGTAAATAGAATAGTTAGCAAGGGAAGTGAAATCGGTAGTACTAAAGACAGGATAAAATTCTTTTGCCATTAAATTGGCATCAGTAATTCCTAGTCTAAAGCAAACTATTGTTCCAACATTTCCAAGCACACTATTACGTACTTCAATATTGAGTTGATGGAGAAATTGATTGGCAAGAATAAGTCCTATTTTGAATTTTCGGATTTGTGCGAGCATTTCTGCAATAAGTTCGGTACTCGATAGAATTTGAAACTCATCGATATACAGAAAATAGGGAACTCGTTGATGCTCTGGAATATCAATTCTAGAGAAGCAAGCAGATGCTAGGGAAGTCAGAAGTAATCCGCCAAGAATATTGGCAACATCGCTTCCAACGTGTCCTTTAGCCAGATTGATAATCAAAATTTGATTTGTATCTATGATTTTTCTGAGCGAAATCTGTTCATCATTTTCAACAAGAACTTTTTTGATGATTCGATGCGATAGTAATGCACCAATCTTATTCATGATTGGAAGCAGATCGTTTGGTTTGTATTTCGGAAATTCTTTTTCCCAAAACAGGAGAATCTCCTCTGATGTTATATGTTTAAGACATGAATTACGATATGACGTATCGTGTATGATTCTTAAAATATCTGATAGATTTGCTTTTGGCTGTTCGAGTAGAGAAAGTAAAATCATTCTTAGAATATGTTCCATTTTCATTCCCCAAGCGGATTTCCAATTGCGTTGGAATATTTCCAAAATATTAGAGGCAACAAGTGAACGTTTTGTAGCACTTACTTTCCTTAGCGGATTATATCCAAACAGAATTTCAGGATCAGTCACATCAAAATAGATGAGCTTTCTATCTGGAAAACGATCTTGAATACTGGCTACAATTTCTGTGGACGCATCGCCATGTAAATCTAAGAATGCAAAACCACGATGTGCTTCTGCATCTTGTACCATAAGTGTTTTTAGTAATGTCGTTTTTCCACTCCCACTTTTTCCAAAGCAGTAAAAATGTAACATTCTATCAGCTTGTCTGATGCCAAATAACTTTCCATCACTTCTAAAATTAGTTCTTGCGAAATAGCTGACACTGTTCAGTTCATTGAAAAAAGACATGAATTTGAAAAGAAGAATGAGTAATATATTGAATTGTGTTTGTCAATTTTCATGGACAAAAAAAGGAACTACTTGCTTTTTTTAAATGCTATGGTAATTTTTAGAAATGCTTGAAGGGCTTTTTTGCGTGCTAACTTATACCTATTATACCATATTTAGAATGCAGCAAAGTCCTCAGCGAAATTCTGTAGGGGGAGCATACAGTCCTTGCAAAAAAATCATTTATGAAATACACTATTAACCGTAACTTAAATACAAAGAAACCTCGTTGCCCGAAAGGGTCGTTTAAACTTTTTTAGTTTGAACTAAAGCAACAGCGCGTGTTTATTTATATTCTCTAAATCATAATCGGTTTAGGTTATATAAAAGACCCGCTAGATTGCTTTTGGCGGGTCTTTTATATATGAAGATTCAAAAATCAATAGAGATTCAAAATGCTATCTATTCTTATCTTGAGTGGAAACAAACTCACACAAGTGCAGCTTATACCTGTTATAAAATTAGACTAGAGCAATTTGCAGAATTTATACAACCAAAAACAAAACTCTCCGAAGTCAATGGAGATGACATTATTGCTTTTCATCGCAGTTTAGAAAATCATTACAGCTTAAACACCATTGCTTATTCCGCAAGAGTATTAAAAAACTTTTTCTGGTTTTGGCATGGTAGAGGATTTACAGCTTTCAATCCTAAAGAAATTATTCCAATACGATTTGTGAGTGCCGATAAAGATATTGTAACTCGTGAAGACTTAGAAGATATGAATAGTTTATTAGAATTAAATAATTTACCTGATTTACAAAAGAAGCTTGTATTGCATTTACTATGGGATACAGGAATGAGATTGAGCGAATTATTGGATATTAAAATTTCGGACATTAACAAACAGGGAAGCGATGGACTTCGAACGGCTAAAGTTCGGACAAGAAAAAGTATGCG
Source organism: uncultured Kordia sp. (assembly GCF_947489565.1). GTDB lineage: Bacteria > Bacteroidota > Bacteroidia > Flavobacteriales > Flavobacteriaceae > Kordia. The sequence continues at coordinate 128,700 of NZ_CANLEA010000002.1, forward strand.
CTATAACTTAGTAATTTGGGGAGCAGATACCAATGAACTTATCAACCGATATTTAGGAATTCGCTTGTGTATGGAAACCGATCATCAAAATTTACTGATCAATCCAAAAACTAAAAAATCTTTTACCCCTAGAAGCATTCAACGTTGGATTACTGAACTGTCAGACATGGCAATGCTTGATAAAACAATCACACCACATAGTTTTAGACATGGAAAAGCAAACTACATACTCGATCAAGGTGGAAGCGTAAGAGATGTTAGCGCATTGCTTCGCCATGTAAAACCTGAATCTAGTTTTCAATACATGCAACTCTCACAAAAACGATATGAAGATGTGGCTAGGAAATACCTCAATACGTTTAAAAACACATCGGAAATATCAACTTATTTTGAATCTGATAATCAACTGAAATTTCAGTTTTCATAAAAACAATCTTCACGATTGTTTTTTACTTGAACTTAGTTTATAATTAGGCTCAGTACTTTCAACTATGAATACAATACTTGCTTGATAAATGTTTTTACAAAGATTAATACTTTGTATTTAAGTTACATCTGTTATGTACTCGGTATTAGTTGACTCTCCACACAAGGGCACATAGCCCTTTAAAAAATAAAGATTTAACGTCGTAAAATACCGTTTATGCGACAGCCGTTTTGAATAGAAAAGTACTGTATGGGTTTATTCCCTAAGGTTGAGAGTACGTTAAAATTTAATTTAAAATGTCAAAATTTTATAATGTAGTCGTTAAAAAGGTAATTCCTAATAGCGCAGAAAAAGCTATTTATCACAAGGTAGGAACAGTAAAAATCACCAAAAACGGTGGTTGGTTTTTACAAATGTATCATCAGCCTCATACGGAGTTTATGATTTTCCCAAATCATAATGAAACCTTACCAGTGATTGAATTTACCGATCATGAAGCTTAACAATACTACCGCAGTTCCGAATGTGTTTTTCGATTTGCAAATGAGTCAGTTAAGTGGTTCTGCTATTCGTGTGTATTTAAAAATAGTTCGTAATACGATTGGTTGGCGTGATCCAAGTGGACGTATCAAAGGGCGTGATTGGATTGCACATTCTCAGTTTGAAAAAGTTGGACTATCCAATCGTAGCGTTACAAGCGCTATTGAAGAACTCCTTCAAAAACAACTCATTACCGTTACTGACTATATCGGCAATTCACTGAACAACCCTACAGAGCGTAAAAAATCAAAAAGAGTCTACTACTCCATTGTAGTGGATAACGTTGAAAAAATTGCGTTTCAGACCGAAAAAAATGACCAAAACAAACCGCAAGAATTGCGGACTACAAAAGAAACTTTTTTACAAAATTACAACGCAGAAAATGCAAACCCAGACCAAAGAAGAATTAAAGAAATACTAGAGCAAGAACAGCGTAAACAAATTCAAAGAGATAGCTGGGTATAATTTTATTTTTTGAGGTAGATAATTTCCTAAAGGAAATTATAAAAGCTTTCATCTATAAACCAGTAAAAAATCAAATAGACTTTCATAATTTATAAGATTATATATCTCTATAAATTGGACTTATATATTTCCAATCTCTTAGATATTTTAATTTACACAATATGTTTAAGTGATATGGATTCTCTGGTACATTTATTTTATCAGGCACAAGAGTTACTATCATTTGATCCAGATCCAACTCATTAATATTCTTTAAATAGTTGAATCCAAAAACTTTTTTAATGTCTATTTTTGACAACTTATAATACTTCTCTAAATTATAGATAGATTCAGGAATTATTTTGTTACTTGAAATTAATTTCTCTAATGATTCTATACAATTATCTACAAATATATTTTCCTCTTGCTTTGTTTTTCTTTTCTGATTAATTAAATTATTAAAAATAGATATGAAATTAAACCCTAAGTTTGGATCAATTGAAAAGTCTGGGTTTTCTAATCTAATCCTGTTTAAAAAACTTTCTAAAAAATCTGCATCAAAGTTCTCTTTCTTTGCAATATTCAAAATCAATTCAAAATAATCATTAGCCTCTGTTGAAAGAGCTACAAGTATAGCTAGTTCATTAGGTATCTTTTTAAGAGAAATATGATCATTAGTAATAACTGGTACTCCTTTTAGATACTCTGCGGTAAAATATTCTTGAATTGATTTATGTGCAAACTCATATTTATCCCTTCCTGATTTAATAAACAAGCCATTATGACTTTCTAATTCTTGTATTACTATGTCTCCTTCTTCCCTTGGCAAATTAAACCTGAGACATAAATCTAGATATGTTGAGCGAATTGTTGTAGATGAAAAGGAAGAAGAATAGTATTTCCTTGTTAAATAAAACGAAAGTTTACACAAAAATGATTTTTTCCTAGAGGGTAAAAATTTACTATATTTTGATTTCCTCTCAATATTTCTTTCGGTGTCCCACTCAAGTATAAGTAAGTCAACCACTTTACTGTATATTAAATTAGGAGTATCTGGAATGTGTTTAGGTAGCGATTTATCAAAAATTATAAGTAAATGACTTAATGTCAATGGTCTACGTGCTGTATCTAAATATGTTGACAGAAATAGTTGACTTAGAAATATCTTACTTTCATCTTCATCTCTTAACCAAGAATGTGTAAACTCTTTTATTTGCTCATCATCAAGTTCTGAAATTTCAAATTTTTTAGAATTAGTAACCGTATAGGGAAACTCTACAGTTCTTGAAGTGAGAATAAATCTAGTATTTTTTAATTTTCTAGATAAACTTTCGATCTCATTTACAATTTTATCCTTATCAGAGTATGGGTACTCATCAAAACCATCAAGTATAAGTAAGGCTTCTAGAGTATCTAACGCTTCAGCTATTTTATTTTCAAGTATATAATTATTCCTTTCGTTAAAATTTTCAGCTCCATTAAAACCTAGTATTTTGTATAATTTTTCATAGATACCCTCCGTTTTTTTGAGAAAATTATCTCCATATAATTTAAGTTCTCTAAATCTAATAACTATTGGAATGCTAAATTTATGTGGACAAAACTTTTCATCAGTCATTAACTTAAAAGCGATATACTTAATTGATGTCGTTTTTCCTGCTCCTGGTTGCCCCAATATTATAATATTCTTATCTGTTTCATTTAAGTGATCTTTGAATAATATTTTTAATGGAGATTCAGAATGTCCTTCCATTTGTTCCCTTCTAGGAGTCAAATAGTAATTTAAATGTACATAAGAGTTTTCAATTTTTTTTGATGATTCAATTGTATTAATATTGATTTCTCTTGACCACTTTGTAGTCTCTTCCACATGTATATTTAATGATTTTAAAAGACTTTTTCTTGTAAACTTAACTTTAATATTTTCTTCTGAAAATGCTTTCGCCACTTTCTTATAAATTTCGTCTAAGGCTTTGGTTATAAAGTATTCTTTTAACATAAATTGAAATATTGAAAGTTATTACCCCTAAATATAATAAAATTACTTCTTTACAATTACGGGAAACCACATTGATTATAAGAAAGTATATTCTTATATTTATGAAAAATATAAGTAAGTGATCAAAAATAAAAAGAGATTACTACTCATCTTTTCACCTCTCTTATTCCAACTTATTTTAGAAAAGGATAAAAATTAGAGTTTCAAAAAAATATAAATCCAAAAGTAAGATTATGAATATTTTATTTTCTTCATTACATCATGTTGACAATTCAAATAGCTCTGTAAGATCAATCAGTATAACTTTAAGTAGTACACTTATAGATTATACCAATAAACTATTCAAACAAATAAATGAAAGTGAAAATAAAAAGATATATACTTTCAAAAGTGATAAAACTGAAGTTAGACAGGTTATTGAAAATGTTATTAACAATAAAGAGAGAAATGACTCTGTCGAATTGAGTGCTAGTAGATTACTTGAAAAAGAAACCAAAGCACAAGAATGGATGGATAGTAGAAAAATGAAAGTAAAGATTCTTAAGGGTAGTTTATTTCAAACCCTGATAGAGATTGATGGTGAAAAAAAGGTGATAATTTGTAAAGCAGATCATAATCAATACTTAGATGAAAACTCTTTGTCATTAAGAAGTGGCTTACCTTGGGACAAGAAAATATTTAAAGCCGCATTAATTCATATTAATAATGATAATAGCATATTTGAGGAAGTCGATATATTAGATGTTAATCATTCTAAATATTGGTATGATGATTTTCTTGAGTTAAGAGAAAAGCACAATAGCAGCTATAATACTCAACAATCAATGAACAAGATAGATATTAGAGTTTTTAATAATATCAAAAAAAAATATCCATCTGATTATTGGATTCTGAGAAACAGTTTTATTGGCTTTTTTAGATCAAAATCTAATTTCGAGATAGAAGATTTCATATCAACACTCTTAGATGATTACTACCCAGTTGATATTGAATTCCCAAAAGATTCAATTGTAAATAAAATAAGAGCTTTACCTAAACAATTTGATTTTGATAGCTCTTTTTCAATTTCTAAAAAAGATATAAAGAAAAGAGCTTCTAGAAAAGTCAAAATAGCAGAGAATATTGATTTACACTTGAAAAACCATATTAAAAACTTTAAAGGAATTATACATTCTGGTAAAACAGATAGTGGTCAAATGTTTATTCAGGTTTTTACTGAGGAAGAATCCGTTTATGAACAATTCAAAAGAAGAGCAGATTGAAAAATATTGTCAATATAATAAATGATTTTTTTTCAGATCAAGCAGAAAATATTGAAATAGTAGAGAGGTTTGAAAAATTTATTATAAAAGGAATTTTAAAATCTAATAAACCCATTTTAGAAGAAAATGAAAAATGTCTTCTAAATTATCTTATTCCAAAAAATGATCGATGGGTGTTAATGATTTTCTTAAATGATGAAGATCCTTTGTTTGAAACTCATAATGAAATCTCTGATGACTTCAAATTTCATTATAAAGATGTGTACCCAATTGAAGATGATAAATTAGCTTTTAAATTAATTATACAAAAAGAAAATAATAATGGTAATTACAATATCTATAGCCTAAAACATTTTGAAAGCTGGTTAAATAATTTATCATCAATATCTTTTTTAAAAGTAATTAACCCAATTATAAAGAAAAATTTATTTGTCAATTTTATTTTTTTAGAAAGGTCTGACATAACTATTATTTCAGAGAGAGTTAGAGTTAATGACTCCATATTTAAACGTCAAAAATTGTCGAATAATTGGGAATATTTTCATTTTGATAATAATAAAGATTACCCATATAGAGGGAATGATTTTATAAGTATTCAAAAAAACACTAAAGATTTTCCTCCCTTAACTTCAAAACTGATAAATCTAAGCAATCTATTTTCTATAACCAGTCTATTTGATGTTACATACATAGATAATGATGAATTAGTTTTTCAGTTACATGGATTTAAGCATCTAAAAGGGAGTGTGAAAATTGGCACCTTAGATGAAACATATTCTTTGTATACAAAGATCAATAATTGGATATACTCAACCAATAGTAATATTTCAGATAAAATAGGATTAGCAAGAAATATTATTTCTCTTTATAAAAGAGATAATTCTCTTGAAATTGATGATAATGTCTATGAGTCTATACTTTCTGGTTATAAAATTTATTTAAAAGATAATATATCTAAATATATTGAAATCAGAACTAAGCTAAGTGATGATATTAATAAAATTTTGTTAGAGACAAGAGAGTCTCTCAATGAACTCTCATCCAATTATCAAAAAAGCAACTTTTTATATATTTCATTTTTTATGTCAGTATTTATATTACGTATGTTAAATAAAAATGATTTTCAAAATATTTTCACGAAAGATGCCACTGTCATGTTTCTATCTTTACTCGCAATCTCCTTTATATACCTTATATATTCTATTTGGTTAGTTTTTTCTAAAAGAAATAGAATTGAAAAAAGATATGAGTTGTTAAAAACAAAGAATACTGATTTATTAACCAAAACAGATATTTCAAAAATCTTAAATAATGATAGTGAATTTAATGATGAACTTAAATATACTGACATTAGAATAGTTGTATTTATAATCTTATGGATAGTAACCATGATAGTTTTTTATATAGCTGTCTCACAATTATCTAACTATATATAATAAGATAAAGATGCTCTTTTATTTACAATAACTATTAAATTTTTTAATACTATAAATTACATGATCAATTTTCAAAAACGAATAAAAAAGTCTAAAAAACCTAAAGAATTACATCCAGTAAAAATTTATGATACTCTTGATCGCGCCAGTGATAAAGGTCCTCTGAGACCCTCTCAACTTGAAGTATTAAATAAATGGAATGATACATACAAAAGTTTAGGGGATTGCGTAATCAAATTACATACTGGTCAAGGAAAAACTATAATTGGATTATTAATACTTCAATCAAAATTAAATGAGGTTAATGAACCTTCATTATATATCTGTCCCAATATATATCTTGTAAAACAAACATGTGCTCAAGCAAAACAATTTGGTGTTGAATATTGTGTAATTGAACCCGATGGAAATATTCCTGATGACTTCATTAATGCTAAAAAAATATTAATAACACATACTCAAAAAGTATTTAATGGATTAACTAAATTTGGATTTAAAGGAAAAGCTATACCCGTTGGAACTATAGTTTTAGATGATTCTCACTCCTGTATTGATAGTATTGAAGATAGCTTCACAATAAAAATAAAATCTGAAACTCCTGTATATGATAAAATTTTTGCATTATTTGAAGCTAATTTAGAAGATCAAGGTTATGCGAAATTACAAGAAGTTAAAGAGGGAAGTAGTGAAAACGTTATCAGTGTTCCCTATTGGGTTTGGAATGAAAGATATACAGACGTTACAGAGATTTTAGTAAGTCACAAAAATGATCTAGATCAAAATGGTAGTAATATGTATTATTACTTCTTTCCGTGGCGACTAATTAAAGATCAGATAGAAAATTGCTATTGTACTTTTACAGGATCAAGTTTAGAAATTAAACCTTATCATAATCCAATAGAAAAATATGGTAGTTTTTTTAATGCAAAGCATCGAGTTTTTATGTCAGCCACTACTAATAATGATTCTTTTTTTATAAAAGGATTAAGTCTAGCTAAAGAAACTATTGAAAATCCATTAGTCTATAATGATAAACTTTGGTCTGGTGAAAAAATGATTCTTTCACCATATAAAATAGATAGTGATCTAAGTAGATTTGGTATTGTTAATTTTTTTGCTCCTTCTGATGAAAAAAGAAAATATGGGATTGTTGTATTGACATCTGGATTTAAAAAGAGCAATTATTGGGAAGAATTGGGTTCTATAAAAATAAATACACATAATATTTTTGACGAAATAGGTAAACTTAAAAATGGAAATTATGAAAATACTTTAGTTATTGCAAATAGATATGATGGAATTGACCTGCCTGATAATAGTTGCAGAGTTTTAATTATTGATTCAAAACCTTATGCAGAAAATCTATATGAGAGATACCAAGAAGATGTGCGAATGGATAGTGATCTAATAGATATCAAAATTGCTCAAAAGATTGAACAAGGATTAGGTCGCGGTGTAAGAGGTGAAAAAGATTATTGTGTAATTATTTTAACTGGTAATGATATTATTCGTGTTATTTCAGATCCAAGATATAAACGGTTTTTCTCTGAAGAAACAAAAAAGCAAATTGATATTGGAACTCAAGTTACTAAATTTGCAGTTGAAGATGCTGATTCTGCCGATTCATTAAAAGTTTTACAAAAAGTAATAGATCAATGTTTAGAACGAAATGATGGATGGAAAGAATACTACAAAAGTGAAATGAATGAAATAAAACCTCGAATAAAAGTTGATAACATTTTAGATATTCTAGAGAAAGAGAGGAGAGCTGAAGAAAAATATAGTCAAGGTGAATACGAAGAAGCTGTAAAAGAAATCCAGTTCATACTAGACAACTATATTGACCCTTCTAATAGAACTGAAAGAGGGTGGTATTTACAACAAATGGCTAGATTCAAATACAATATTAGTGTCTCTAAATCGAATAAATTTCAAATACAAGCTCATAAGAATAATAAGTACTTGTATAAACCGAGCCAAGGAATGGATTTCAAGAGGTTAGAAATACATGAAAATAGGGTGCAAAAAATAATTGAATGGATTAAAAAATATGAAAATTATGAAGAATTATCAATTAGTCTTAATACTATTTTAAATGATATTTCTTTCGGTGTTAAAGCTGATACATTTGAACATGCATTAGAGCAACTTGGTAAGATTCTAGGGTTTAATAGTGAACGCCCAGAAAAATATTGGAAAGAAGGACCTGATAATTTATGGTGTATAGAACATGGTAAATACATTCTTTTTGAATGCAAAAATGATGTAAAAGAAAATCGTGCAGAAATATACAAAAAAGAGACTGGGCAAATGAACAACTCACAAGTATGGTTTAGAAGAAAATATGAAGAATCTGAATGTTTATCAGTGATGATAATCAACACTAGAATGGTTTCTAATGATGCATCTCTTGATCCAGAAACAGTTGTTATGAGAAAATCAAAATTAAAGTTTTTGAAAAAAAATATTGAAAAGTTTTTTAAAGAATTTATTAATTCAAATTTAGAAAGCATTGATCATACTAATGTATCAATACTGCTAGAGCAACATAAATTATCTAATAAACACTTGTTTGAAGAATATTATCAAAAGGTTTTGCATAAAAACTAGTATGAATTAGGAGAGCAAATACAATCAATATTTGCTCTCCTTTATAATAGCAAAGTGTAATTATCTATCTCCCCAACATCAAAATCTCATTCACCAATACCTCAGTCACATATTTAGTTTCTCCATCTTCAGTTTCATAAGATCGGTTTGTTAGTTTTCCTTCAATAGCAATTTCTTTTCCTTTCAATAAATACTTCTCTACAATTTCTGCTGTTTTGTTCCAGGCAATCAACGAATGCCAGTAGGTGTTTTCAATCTTATCTCCCTGTGCATTTTTGTATGTTTCGTTTGTTGCAATAGAAAATTTTGCAATCTTTTTACCATCTTCTAAATTGATAATTTCTGGGTCATTTCCTAAATTTCCGATTAACTGTACTTTGTTTCTTAATGTGTTCATAATGTTATGTTTTAAATTGTTATTGTTTCTGTTACTGGATCAAATCCAAAGAATGTTTTTATTTTTTGTTTGTTTATATAATTCGGTATTGTTGCGTTTCGCTCCCATTTGTCTATCGTAGACTTATATACTTCTAGTTCCATCGCAAGTTCTACTTGTGTGTATCCATAATCCATTCGCGCTTGCTTGAAGTAGTCGCCGTAAGTAACTGGAGCAATTGGATAGCCTTTTTTAGGCGGCGCTTTGGCAGTTAATTCGAGGGTACAAATGGTCAACGCAGTTGTGCCAATACGTATTTTCAATTTTATCGCCTTCTGCATTTTTATATGTTTCGTTGGTTGCGATAGAAAACTTTGCAATTTTTTTACCATCTTCCAAATTGATAATTTCTGGATCGTTTCCTAAATTTCCGATTAACTGTACTCTGTTTCTAAGCGTGTTCATAACTATGATGATGTTTTAAATTATTATTTTGTTTTGTGACGGAATCGTTATTGTGATTCAACAGTGCAAATATGAAACGACACGCAAATTTTATTCGGTTACAACGGCATCTATATACCAAATGGGACAAGAACCGAATATTAACTAAAATTTGAAATTCATATTTGCGGTTGACAAAGTTAGTTTTGGAGAGTGAAGAACCTTGAAAAAACGTGCGTTTTCTACTGCAACTATAGAAATAAGTAAACATTAACCAACTCGTAAGATATTTCATTATATTGTTATCTTTGAATCAAAGACCAATACCATGAACATACGCTTACCAAAAGACGAGAATATAAATATCGCAAACGGAGAAGACATAGCGCGAATCATGCGCAAGATACTTTTACGCCAAAACAGGTTGCACCCAAAGAAAGATTATTTTTGGGCGATCGGTTTGAGTGCGGAAAATGATATTGAATACATCGAACTCATATCTTTCGGAAAAATAAGCCTTGATAAAATAGAACCTGTAGATGTTCTAAGCTTCGCAGTATCAAAAAAGTGTACTAAGATCGTAATTTGTCACAATAAGCCAGTAGGCAAGATTAAACCAAGCAGAAGCGCGCAGAAACTCACCTATAAAATTCTACAAGGCGCAAAGACTCTCAATATATTACTACTCGATCACATCATTATATGTGAAGAAAAAGAATATTTCAGCTTCGGGGATAGTAAAAGCTTTCCTAAAGATGGGGATTTTTAGTAGTAATATAAAACTACCTCTTATTTTCTTAAGCATCTATTTTAGTAACTAACAGCAAGGCGGGCTTATTAAGATAAGTACTACACAATAATGCATTACAACGATTAAATAATGAATTTTAACGATAAGTTGTATTTCTGTTTTTTTAAAGACAACCTAGACACCGCAAGAGGTTATATCATGTTTGTACAAGTAGCTTATGTGTTTACCTCTAATATGCCTCGATTTATCTTTGTGTAATTCGATTTTTAGTTCTATATTTGTATAAATAAAAAAAGGACACTTCCATCACCAAACAGAGAGTATCCAATTTTATCGAAAAAGACTTATTAAGCAAAAGCTTAATCGCCTTATTGTATAACAAATATAAAGAAAAAAAGTCATGTCAACAAATTCTAACAAAATAATAATTGACGCCCTTATCGAAAAGAAAGAGCGACTTTTAGCTGATATTAAAACTATAGACGAAACTTTAAAATCTTTAGATTCTAATAGTGTAAAATCAGAAGTAGCACCTGTTAAAAATATATCTAAAACTGAATATAATTCTAAATGGAGTTATTCAAAGAAATTCGTGTTCTTATTAAAGGAGAACAATAGATTTTTACATTTTAGAGAAGCTGGTAATATGATAAACAGTTTAGAGAATACAGGATTAACAGATGCAGAATTAGCATCTAAGCTGTCTTCGGGAACTCAAACTTTAAAGACTTCAAATACTATTGTAAAGCATCAAGTAGGCACAAATCAAAAGAATTGTTTTTGGGGAAGACCAAATTGGCTAAATGAAGACGGTTCGATTAAAAAAGAGCATTTATATAATTCTGACTACTTATCGACTAAGATTTCGACGGGTTCAGAACTATTTGATGATATGTAAAAAAAAATAAAGCACTCGAATCGAGTGCTTAAATATACTATCAAGGCTTGCACCATTAGCAAGTATCAGACGGGACAGCACCAACATATATGTTTTCTCAATGTAAGCATTCTCATTAAGGCACACTTTAGAGGATTACCGTCGACAATAAAAGGGGAGTAAGTTTTGAAAGGCTGCTCCCTTTTTTCATTTGACAAAGTTACAAAAGTTTTTGTAAATAGTACTTTTTATCATCGTTATTTGACAATAATACAATATTTTTCAGCTTAAACTGCCTATAATAATAGTCGTAATTCCTTGCTTCTTTTTCAATCTTAGCCAGTTCTTCTACAAACAATTTTAAATTCGTTTCAAAAACTACCACTTTGTTATCCACGATAGCAACATACAGACTCTTTAAATCTCTAATCATTCAACAAATATAAAATAATACGTACATATTTGCAAATTTATTTGTTTTTACAAAATAATACGTATATATTTGTATATATAAATCAATAAGCCATGAATTTCAAATCATTACCACAGTTACTAGACTATTTCCGAGAAGAAAAAACGTGTATTGAGTACTACGAAAAAATTCGATGGAACGGCAAGCCAGTGTGTCCGCATTGCGATAGTGAGAAAGTATACAAGACAAATAGAGGGTACAGATGTGCAAATAAAGAATGTCAAAAGAAATTCACGGTAAAAGTTGGTACTATCTTTGAAAACTCTAAATTACCTTTTAGAATTTGGTTTGCGGCTATCTACTTGGCAACCACACACAAAAAAGGTATCAGCTCTGTACAATTAGCAATTGATTTAGGAATTACACAGAAAACAGCTTGGTTTGTATTACACCGCATCCGCGAAATGCTAAAAGATAAATCTCCGCAAATGTTAGGCGAAAACAATATGGTAGAAGTTGACGAAGCGTATATCGGTGGTAAGGAAAAGAATAAACATATTAGTAAAAGACGATCTTTAGAGGATAAAAACGTTACAAACGAGGGTAAACCATATAAAGAGAAGAAAATAATAGTAGGACTTATTGAGCGTAACGGAAACGTAGTTTTAAAACACGTTCCGAAAGCAGATGCAAATAATATGGTAGCATTTATAAATAAACACGTTCCCGCAGGTTCTACGGTTTATTCAGATGAAGCAAAGGTTTATAGTAAATTGCATAAAACCTATACACACGACAACGTTAAGCATTCACTTAATATTTATGTTGATGGAAATGTACACACCAACACGATAGAAAACTTTTGGAGTGTTTTAAAGCGCGGTTTATACGGAATCTATCACCAAGTAAGTGATAAACACGTAAGCCGTTATTTAGATGAATACGCGGCACGTTTCAATACGAGAACATTATCAAGTCAAGAAAGATTCGATAAGTTTCTAGTAGATAGCGAAAGTGTGTTGACTTATAATGAATTGACACAGGCAGACTTGTAAAAGGTCTGCTTTGTGTTTTAATCTTTGTGGTCTTTTGGTTCTGCTGGGTCGTCAACTTCTTCTCCTGTTGTTTCACTTGGTGGAGGGTCTAATGAAGCGTGTTCGTTTTCGGGTTCATTTACTTCTAACCTTGTACAGGAAACAAAAAATAAGGATATAACAAACAGTAAGATCGTAATTTTGTAATTTAATTTCATAATAATAGTTTTATGAGTCAGTAAGTTAGTGAATATTCAAAAAAAAAGTCCCCATTTCTGGGGAACGTTTTGATTCTATTTAGATATTTTAATTGTCCTTTTTATTCATAAGCTCTCGTATTAACAATATTAACGCAATCAATGCGCATAAAAAATTCATAATTTGTACTAACGCGTCTATAGTTTTCATTTGTGTTTAGAGTTTTGATTAATATTCAATAGTGAGTTTTTCACTTCAATTTTGAACATTTACTCTTTTGTTTACGCGCCTATAATTTAATTCACTTCATACATTTGATTTAATGATTTGAACTATATGTATGTCGAAAACACAAAATGTTACAGTTTTTGCTTACAAATATTTAATTTCAGTTGAATTTACTAACTTTGAACCATGAACAAAGACAAAGAAAAAAACAAGGAAGTCGAAAAGAACGACGAGCCTTTAAAAATAGATGGAACTTTTGACGATGTACTAAAAGTTTCAGTTCCGAAGCCTAAAAGCAAGGAATAAACTCTTACATATCAGTTTTGGCTGTATAGTTAGGATGGCTGTTTTGGAATCAATAAACAGGTATTAACGTATGTAATACGATCTTTAACATTAAAATTTACTTTGAATTTATCCGCTACGGTGTATAGGATTTTGAGCCTATGAAGTAAATATATTTCTATTCAAAAAAAGCGAATTCCCGCTTAATATTATCACTCTTTTTTATCTTGTCCCATTTGGTATATAGATGCCGTTACAACGCGCTTACTTTCGTTTACAAATATTTGTAGTCGTTTGTAAACGAATATTTTTTGTACCTTGTCTCTTCATTTATTTCATATGAACATACACTTAGAAACCGAACGACTCATTATCCGAGACCTTACAGAACAAGACCTTGACGGCATGTTTGCCCTTGATTCCGATCCGGAAGTACACAAGTATTTAGGCAATAAACCCATCAAACATAAAGAGGAAGCATTGAAATATATTAAAGATGTAAATACCCAATATGCAGAACGCGGTATTGGACGATGGGCAGTTGAAATTAAAGAAACAGGCGAATTCATAGGTTGGTGCGGCCTACGATTGTATACTGATTACACCTTTAACAATCGCACAAATTTCCACGATATTGGCTACCGATTGCGACGCGAATTTTGGGGAAAAGGATATGCCACAGAAGCTTCCGTTGCCTGTCTACAATATGCCTGGAATGTTATGAAACTTGAAAACGTATACGGAATTACCGAAAAAGGGAACGCAGCTTCTCACAATGTTTTGTTGAAAATTGGGTTAAACTATATAGAAGATTTCTATTATGAACCCGAAGATATGATGCTACGTTGGTATGATATCAAAAATCCAAACCACTAATGATCACCAAAAAAAACATTACCATACTAAGTTTTTTACTTCCATTGTTTTTACTTGCAAATGGCGGACCAATTGATGAATCTACGATTAAAACTGTGGGCGATTTAAAGTTTATAAATACAGCAAGTATAAGTATTATCAATGAAGATTTAGCCATCAAAATTGAGGGAGATTATGCCGAAGTAAAAGTCATTTATACACTAAAAAATCATTACAATATTGATGAACATATTTTTTATGCCTTTCCGATAGATTTTGGATTTTCAAATATAGAAGAAGAACCAGGTTGGAAAGAAGAATATGTAAACTTTATTACCTTCAAAAAAAACGGCGAAGTTTTACAGAAAGAATCACAAATTGATTTGCAAACCAACGAAGGTAGAACCCGAAAGCATTGGTATTTTGTAAAATTTGATATCGGCAAAAATGAAAAAGAAGTAATGCTAGAAGTACACTACAAGTTCAAAGTCGGTTTTGTAGATTTTGCTTATTCTAAATCTTTTTATCCCGTATTTAATGAACGAACTTTTGTCTATGACTTTTCTCCTGCACAATATTGGGGCAATGGAAAAGGAACACGTTTAAATATTTCGTTTGACATCTCTTCTATCAAGCAACTTCATGGAAAAGTTTTAAAAATGAATGGCATTGATTTTAAAGAGGAAAATGGACTTTACACATTCCAAACAACAGATTTTGATTTTAAAGAAGCTCCAAATCTTGAAGTAGAATATGAACTAAAAACACACAAAGCTTCAGCATATCTCTTAAAAAAATCAGCTAAAAAAGAACGAATAAAAAAGATTGTTGCTTCTTCCCGATTGGAAAAAAAGTATACAAAAGATAATTTAGTAGATCTCAATTTTTCTAACTGCTGGTGTGCGAAACCAAAAGACAAAAATCCAACGCTAACGTTTACATTCAAAGATAGTGTCGAAGTTTCTTCAATCGTTTTTACGCCAGGATATCTGAAATCTAAAGAAACTTATTATAATAACAATCGACTGAAAAAAGTAGCAATTACACAGTATTATGCGTCTTATGAAGGATCAAATAAAGAATTTACATATCAGTTAGACCTAGAAGATATTCCTTATCAAGAAGTAGATATCAATACCTTTTATGATATGGTAAAACATACCGATTCGGGTGATATGATCAAATATACTTCAAAAATTGAATTTAAAGTTCTAGAAACCTATAAAGGCAAAAAATACAATGACACATGTATTTCAGAAATACTATTTGCAGGTTATAAGCCTCGTACTGATTAGTTGTTTTTCTGCCGAAGTCTTAGCGCAGAATCACCGAAAAACCATCCGTATACATTCGTTGGCTAATTTTCCATTCAGCACAAACGATTCTATTTACGAAATTACGCCTGTATATAAAAAGTATGCTTACGATACTACTCAAGAAATTGCATACACTTCAAAGCATGTGGCAACAAAAGATATGCTTGAAAATTTTTCTGTGGGAACGTATTTATTCAGCCTTTCCAAACCAAACCATCTGCCCGAAACAAAATTGCCTTTGCATATTATTCATGATGAAATATATCAAATTGTATACACAAAAAACACAGGATATTTAGGACATTTAGAAGAATTGTTGAATATTCCTTTTGTGCTTTCGCCCGAATTTTTAAGCGAATATGGACATCAAACTGACTTGCGTGTTGCAACCGATTGTGCCGAACTTGCCATTTACGGAAAACGCAAACAAGGCATGAAAGTTCCGTATTGTGGACTAAGAGGAATTACGAAATACATGCAAAAAACATCTGTTATTAAAAAAGGAATTATTCTGCACTTTGGGCATCAGGTTTCGGTTTTATATGAAGATCGAGGCATTCCAAATGTAATTGATGGCGATGACTTGCTCATACACGCTTATAAACTAAAAGCAGAAATCATTCCGCTAAAAGAAACCAATTTACACAATACTCCTTATATTACATACCAATGGAAACAGTAGATCAAAAAAAATGTTTAGAATGTGGCGATTCATTTAAAGGTCGTGTCGATAAAAAGTTTTGCAGCGATTATTGCCGAAATGCCTATAACAATCGACTGAATAAGGATGGAAAAAATCTCATTCGAAATATCAACAATCGCTTGCGCAAAAATTGGCGAATTCTAGAAGATTTAAATGTAAATGGTAAAACAAAAACTACGAAAACCAGACTCTTAGAAAAAGGATTCGATTTTACTTATTTTACCTCCATTTATGTAACAAAATCCAATTCTACCTACTATTATGTATATGATCAGGGTTATTTACCATTAGAAAATGAGTATTATTTATTAGTAAAAAAGAATTCTTAATATGGATAAAAAAAATAGTATCATCGTACTTATTATTGTGGTGGCTACAGTAACTATCGCGCTATTTCTTCATAAAAACTATGCAGTACATAGTGAAGAATATGAAGCGCTAAAAAAGTTTGAAAATTTTCTTTTAGAATTGGATGAAGGAGTTAAAAATATAGAACTAGACTCTATAGAATTCCTAAAGGAATAACGATTTTCTCAACGAATATTCATTGGTAAAACGCTCGATATCACTAAGAAAAAAGCAGGTTTTATGTTGGCAGCCATTGTAGTTTTAGCAGTTTCTGGATCATTATTCTACAGAAATTATAAAAAGCAGCAAAAAAATGAAGTGTTTATTGAAGCAGTTCAAAAGGCATTTTTAAAGTTGAAAGAACGCCAAAAAGAATATGAACAAAGCATACTGCAACAAGTTGAAAAAACAAAACAAGATTCTATCTATAATACACCATAAAAAGAGCTAGAAAAAGAAATTAGGAAACACCAATCATTTAAATAACGATTCACATGACACCAATTATTCTTATTCCGATTTTTATATTGAGTGTTGGCGCACTTGTTTTTATCTGGATTTACTACAGTAAAAAAAATAAGATTCTTCGTCAATTAAAAAAAATTCGTAGAAAGGCAATTCATAGTGTTCGTAAAAATGAATATGTCAAAATTGTTGGGAAAGCAAAATATGCTGGAGAACCTTTAATTGCACCGTTAAGCAAACGCAAATGCGTGTATTATGATGTAAAAATCAAGGAAAAAAGAGGAAAACATTGGCACAGAGTTGTAAATGATGTGCAGTTTCAAGATTTCTTTATTCAAGCAGGAACCGAAAGCGCCGTAATTCACCTAAACTCTCGAAACGAAGTAGAAAAACAAATTCACTTAGTTGCCGATCATGCGTTTAGTTCTGGTTTTTTAAAGAATCTTGATGAAGAAACAAAACGATATTTAGCACAATACGGAAAAAATAGCACAGGGGCTTTTGGCTTTAATAAAACCATGCGTTTTACCGAACGAATCATTGAAGTCGATGAAGAAATCGCCGTAATGGGCATTGGAAAATGGACCACAATTGACACACCAATTGATGGTTATTCCGATTCAAGAGTATTAGCTTTGACTGGTACCAAAGAACAAAAGTTACTCATTACGGACGAACCCAAAGCTATGGAACGTGTAAAACAAAAATTATAAACCAACTATTTCCAGTTCTGCCCTTTTAAATTCATAGCAGCTTTTAAGATGTCTTTTTGACTAATTTGCCCTACCAACTTTCCGTTTTCTACAATAGGAAAACGTCTTCTTTTCGATTGAATAAATTTATTGGCTGCATCAAAAATATTGAGGTTTCCATCAATAGTTTCCACATTTTTTGCCATATGTGCTTCTATTTTATTATGCTCAAACGGCATATTATAATAACGGCTGTCCGAAATTTGCTTGATGCAATCTCCTTCCGAAATAATACCCACTAATTCATTTTTATCGTTCACAACAGGTCCACCAGATATTTTATGTTGAATCAGTTTTTGAATCACTTCTTCTACGGTTTGCTCTGGTTTGAATGTAATTAAGTTTCGCGACATATAATCGCTTACCTTAAGAGCTTCTGCTTTGTTCGTGTTCGTTGTTTGTGACTTTCGCGCTCCTTGAAAACTTTTTATTGCCATGACTTTAGGGTTTAGGTTTTCTTAAAGTTACTCATTTTTAATTAGTTAATATCAGTTCTTCATAAAAATTACACACAACATTTTTCTTTTCCGCAGTGTAGCAAGAATTTTTCGTTAAGAATTTTTGAAACCTTGGAGAAAATTTAGAAAAATTATTGCGGTTCTAGTTTTTCTCAAAAAGAAAACTAGAAACACCTCTGGAAAAGCGCCTTTTCTTTTGTGGAAGCTTGTGCTGAACTTGATTTAGTATTCTTTGGGCGAGCAAAGAAAACAAAAATAAAACACTGAATTTCAATATGAAATAAAATTTTCTCTAGACATTCGGAAAGTTTTTCATTTAAGAAAAATTATGAATGTTAACCTAAAACATCAGTTACTTCTCCATTTCTGTATACTTTTTTAGTATTTTTAAGCAACCATTCAATCAATCTATATGACGACACCAAGAGCACGTTACACATTTTTATCTTTTATACTGATTGCTTGCGCTGTATACTACAGTTTTAAAAGCGTAATGCCACAAAGTCTTACGGAAGAAAATGTACCCAAAGAAGAATTTTCAACCGTTCGTGCCTTTGCTCATGTGAACGAAATGGCGAAAGAACCACATTATGTAGGTTCTAAAGCACATGCTGAGGTTCGCAATTATATCATTGCCGAATTGAAAAAGCTAGGTTTAAATCCAACAGTACAAGAAGGTTTTACACTAGATGCTTCCGGAAATATATCAAAACCTAAAAATGTACTAGCGCGCATTAAAGGGAAAAATTCAGCGAAAGCTTTATTATTATTGTCACATTACGATAGTGATCCACATTCTGCTGTTGGAGCCAGCGATGCTGCAAGTGGTGTTGCCACAATTATAGAAGGAACACGTGCTTTTTTAGCCAAAGGGGAACAACCTGAAAATGATATTATTTTATTACTTTCTGACGGAGAAGAATTAGGATTGAATGGTGCCGATTTGTTTGTAAATAAACATCCTTGGGCAAAAGATGTCGGATTGGTACTCAACTTTGAAGCGCGCGGAAGTGGCGGACCAAGCATCATGCTATTGGAAACCAATAACGGAAACGCCAAACTTATCAAAGCATTTCAAGAGGCTGGTTTGCGATATCCTGTTGGAAATTCGCTTGCCTATAGTATTTATAAAATGCTTCCTAATGATACCGATTTGACGGTTTTTAGAGAAGATGGAAATATTCAAGGATTCAATTTTGCTTTTATTGACGATCATTACGATTATCACACCGAAAACGATACTTCAGAAAATTTAGATTTCAATACGTTAACGCATCAAGGAACGTATTTAATGCCATTACTTGACTATTTTTCGAAGCAAGATTTAACTCAAATTACTTCAGATGAAGATTTAATTTATTTCAATAGTCCGCTAGGTTTTCATGCATATCCATTTAGCTGGATTTTCCCAATTTTAATTATAATTATTGTATTATTTATTGGTTTGATTTGGTACGGATTTCGTCAGCGAATGCTTTCTACTAAAGGAATTTTAAAAGGGTTTTTACCATTTTTAATTGGTTTAACTGCTAGTTGCGGACTTACTATTTTACTTTGGATTATTTTCAAATGGCTCTATCCACAATACGCGGAAATTCAACACGGATTCACCTATAACGGATATGTTTACATTTCATTATTTGCCTTTTTCGCTTTGGGAATTATCTTTTATTCATATCATAAATTTGGTAAAAAAATAACCGCCGTCAATTTATCTATTGCGCCTTTATTCTTTTGGATTGTGATTACGGCATTGGCCGCTTTCTATTTAGATGGCGCTAGTTTTATTGCAATTCCAGTACTATTTACCATCATTTCATTGTTCATTTTAATCAAGCAAAAAGATGAACCAATGACATTGTTATATACAGTGTTAGCATTTCCTGCTGTATTTATTTTAGTGCCATTTATAAAGCTATTTCCCGTTGGTTTAGGATTAAAAATCATTGTGGTAGTTCCATTATTAGTTACCTTGATTTACGGTGCATTAATGCCTGTTTTCGGATTGTATAAACGCCCAAAATGGACTGCAAATTTATTTTTCTTATTGACGATTATCGCCTTTTTTGTTGCGCACTCGCGATCTGACTTTACGGAAGAACGACAAAAACCAAATAGTCTGGTATATATTTTAGATTCAGACACCAACAAAGCCAATTGGAATACGTATGATGGCATTTTAGACGATTGGACAAAGAATTATATCAAAGATGAAACCAATGTGTCTAAATCGAAAGATGTGATGGACAGCAAATACAAATCAGGATTTACGTATACGCAAGATGCGCCTGTAAAGCAGATTCCGATGCCATTGATAGAAACTTTAAAAGATACTACGTATAACAATCTTCGTCATATTGATGTGAAAATTACGCCGCAACGAACTGTAAATCGTATGGAAGTTTTTACCAATGACACCAAGTTTACTGCTGCAAAAGTGAATGGACTTGATGTAAAATATCCAAATAATGATTGGAAGCGTTTGACGAGTTATTATGTCTCTGATAATGATCCGTTGGAATTGTCATTTACGGTACAACCGAATGCAACTCCTGAGCTGATTTTGTATGAAGCGTCTTTTGATTTGATGGAGAATCCATTATTTTCAATTCCTGCACGTGCTAAAAATATGATGCCGCGACCTTTTGTATTGAATGATGCCATTATTGTGAAGAAAACGATTCGGTTTTGATTGTTTAGGAGCTTCTCGTGAGCTATGAGAATGCTTGAAGTGACAAAAGAAGTGCTAAAAAGAAGATTTTGAGTATTGAATGTTTGACCACGAATTCACGAATATTTTTAAAGTGTATTTGTTAGTATGCAGTATATAACTAAACTTTTATCATTTTTTTTGCTTTTGTCATAGAAATTGAACTGACGTTTTAATTGTATGCGAAAGATCGTTCGTGGATATAATTAAATAATACGTAATTAGAGATTTTTTATTTGCGAATTCGTGACAGGAAAAGTGCTAAAAAAAAGATTTTGAGTATTGAATATTTAACCACGAATGCACGAATATTTTTAAAGCTTTTGTTAGTCAGTATTATAGCTATACTTAAAAGTCATTTTTTTATAAGGTGATTTTAAACCATTAATCACTAAAGAATCGATCAATTGATTTTCATTGTAATAATAGTGCAGACTGTTTTTTCCGGGCATCAATTCGCCACAGCAAAACACAAGATCGTTTCCATAACTTAACATGATACGTTTTGCACGATTGATTTTAAAGGGTTCTTTCGTAATGATACCTCCAGAATAAGGAATATTCTCTTTTGCCAATTCTTTTTGGTCAGTAATGATATTTTCTGTTTTTTGTTTCGTTTCTCGATCGTAGCGAATTTCAACTGCCTTTCGAATGCTGCCATCTTTTTTATAAAACCATTCTTTACTATAGTGTGTGTATGCTGGCGTATGTACTTTGTTAGCAATAAATTTTAATAATCCATCTTTTGTATACTTGTATTCACTATAATTATTGCTAATGTCATATCGCGCAGTAATTAATCCTTGGTCATTTATATGAAATAAACCGTATCCTTCAAGATGAAGATTTTGAATTTTTTCTTTTTTAAAATCTTCACTTCTCCCTATCAATAATTGCGCTGATAGATATTCAGAAGCATCAAACGGTTCAAAACCTGTTTCATCTACCGTAATTATTGCTTCTTTTTGGGGAATGCTATCCAATTCCTGAGAAGTTTCAATTGCTTTCTTAGGTTGCTTTTCTTGTTTGCAACTTATCAAACACAAAACACAGAAAAGAAAACTTATTTTTTGTAGCATATCATCTTTTTTTAAAGATAGTATTATTTTTTATTCAACCTGCAATTAAACATTTTAACATATAAGAGCACAAAAAAAGCCCGAACGTTAAACATTCAGGCTTTCTCAATTTTATAATGATTTGGTGTTTACCAAATTCGTACTCTATCTTCTGGAGCAATGTACATTTTGTCTCCTTCTTTGATATTGAATGCTTCATAGAAAGCGTCAATATTTTGTAAAGGAACATACGCTCTGTATTGTCCTGGCGAGTGTGTATCTGTTTTGATACGTGTACGCAATGCTTCTTCTCTCATTTTTGTTCTCCAAACGGTTGCCCAAGAAAGGAAGAAACGTTGTTCTGCAGTAAATCCGTCAATTTTATCTGGTCTACCGTTTTCTTTAATGTGGCGTTGTAATCCATCATATGCACCTAAAACACCACCTAAATCTCCAATATTTTCACCTAAGGTAAATTTACCGTTAATGAATACGTCTGGTAATACTTCAATAGCACTGTATTGTGCAGCTAAAGCATTTCCTCTTTCCGTAAATTGCTTTAAGTCTTCGTCTGTCCACCAGTTTGTTAAGTTTCCGTTTGCATCAAAACGTGCTCCAGAATCATCAAATGCATGTGAAATTTCGTGTCCAATTACAGCTCCAATTCCACCATAATTTACAGCATCATCAGCTTGGTAGTTATAGAAAGGTGGTTGTAAAATTGCCGCAGGGAAAACAATCTCATTATTTAATGGATTAAAGTATGCGTTTACCGTTTGTGGAGACATTCCCCATTCTGTTTTATCTACTGGCTGATCAATATCATCTAAGTTCTTTCTGAATGCCCATTTTCCAACAGCCACCATATTGTCATAGTATGAATTTCCTTCTTTCACTTCTAATTCAGAATAGTCTTCCCATTTGTCAGGATATCCAATTTTCACCGTGAATTTATCTAATTTCTCTACTGCTTTTTCTTTCGTTTCTGGACTCATCCAGTCTAACGCCATAATTCTATCTTTGTACGCAGCAATTACATTAGCAATCATTTTTTCTGCTTTTTCTTTCGCTTCTGGCGGAAATTTAGCATCTACATATAATTGTCCAATGGCTTCTCCAACTGTTCCATTCACTGTTGCTAAAGCTCTTTCTTTAGCATCACGTTGCTTTTTAGCTCCGTTTAATTCTTTCGAATAGAATTCCCAGTTAGCTTTGTTCAATTCAGTTGTCAACATTCCTGCTGCACCATCTAAAGTAGACCAACGCATTAAGGTTTTAATATCTTCAATGCTTTCATTTTTTAATACATCTTGTAAAGCAGTCATATATTTTGGTTGCATTACAATAACCGTATCTAATTCTTTAACTTCTAAATCACTAATTAGCTTTTTCCAATCAATTACAGGAGTCATTTCACTCAATTCAGCTACTGTACGTGGATTGTTAAAGTTACGCATGTCTCTACTTTGTACTTTGTCCAAACGTGGTGCTGCTAATTTTGTTTCTAAAGCCAATACTGTTTCAGCATCTTTCTTCGCTTTTGCTTCATCGTCACCTAAATATTGCAACATACGCGTAACGTGTGCTACATATTTAGCTCTGATTTCTTTTGCTTTGTCATCTTCATCTAAATAATAATCTCTTTCTGGCAAACCTAATCCACCTGGCACTACATACGCAGCGTTTATACTACTATCACTTAAGTTTGCAAAAGCAGTTAGTCCTAAAAATGGAGCCGTGATCGTTGCTGGATTTTTTGCCAATACTGTTTGCATATCTGCAATTGACTGAATGCTAGCAATCGCGTCTAAAGCTGGTTGTAATGGTTTGATACCATCTTTGTTTCTTGCAACCGTATCTAAAATAGAATTGTATATAAATAATGCTTTTGCCTGATCGGTATTTGCAGCATATTTTCCACTTTTGTTCGCTTTTTCAAGGATTTCAATGACATCATTATCTGTGTCTTTACGCAACACTCCAAATCCTCCCCAAGATGTTCTATCAGCTGGAATCTCGGTAACTTCCATCCACTTTCCGTTTACAAAGTTGTAAAAGTCATCATTTGGACGCACAGATTTGTCCATATATTCTAGGTTGATTCCGGGAACTTCAACCTGAGCTACCTCCTTTTCTTTTACTTCCTTTTTCTCACCTTCACACGAGAAAAGAAGCGCGCTTGCCGTAAAGCAAAGTGCTATTTTTAAGCTATTTGTCTTCATTTTTTGGTTCTGTTTAATTTAGTTTTATGTAGTTTAGTATAAATTGAGGGATTAATGTTACGAATACAGTACACATTAACATTTTTTTATGATAATTTTATAATTTGGTCTTCACAATAGAGTCAAATTCTTTCTTCAACGCAACGACTTCCTTTACATTATCATTTGGAACTGCAATAGAAAGTACATAATGTGCAATTTTCCATTGGTCTCCTACTTTTTTGACAATACCAGATCCTCTGCACAATTCCATTTGTGTATCTAATAATTCATCAAACCAAGCAATATCGCCATATTCTGACATAAATACATTGCGTTCAAGCGCTATAAAACTCCATGCTTTTCCTTTATCGAAATAAGGTTTTGAAAATTCTTTAAACGCTGAGTTTTGCCAATTTTCAGTCGGATCAGTTCCTATAAAAATGGCATCGTCCGTCATTTTAGAAAAGTAATCGTCAAATTTTGCATCAGCCGCAGCTTTATGCCAAGCATCGAGTACTGTGTTGATTTCTGTTTTACTTTGCGCTAAACGAAACTCTTCTACTTTTTGGCGTGCTTTTTCAGTATTACATGAAACACATGCAATTACAACAACCCATAGAATGATTTTTTTCAAGACTTAATTATTTTTTGGTTTTACTTCTTTGAATGCTTTTTTGGGTGATTTCTGCTTTGGAGCCATATATTTTGGAGATTTTTTTAGTGGCAATTGCTCTTTTTGAGAAACTTTCTTTTCAGCATTTGTGCTGTCTGTTGCCTTAAATACATCTCCTAGTATTTCTTCGGCTGCAATATCAAGTATTGATGCTTGTTGTATTTGATAACAAACTGCATGAAACACTTTGTTCATTTCTACAATTTCTTTTTCTATAAAATTATTTGGAATGCTATCATCTGTGGCATCATCTTGTAATTTTAAGGCTTTGGTTTTGAGCACTAAGAAACGACTGCGTATTTGCATAACGTCTAGTTTTTTGGGCAGTTTCTTTTTCTCAATCTCGTCAATATTATTTGCCAATTGCCCCAAATCTTCTATGATAGCAAAACGCGTACTCTCATTGATGAGTTTCATATTTTCATGAACCGTATTGAACTCTAACCAATCTTGCACTAACTCTTTTTGAGCTGGTGTTAAGGTTTTTAATTGTCCTTTTCTAGGAATGTTTAATTTATTCTTGGCAAGATATTCTTCTTGGCTCTGTGTCTGCTGAACACGCGTGGTTTGCTGTTCTTTTTCACATGCAAAAAGGGTAATACAAACAAGAACCGATGCAATGATTTTTTTCATTAATTTTTTCAACTGTCTACTTTGGTATAAAAAACAGAAACAAATATAGCTAGTTTTTTAAGTTTGCCTGTGTTTTTAACAAAGTTTACCACTCTAAGGCATTGTATTTTATGAATTTATCAAAATTTAAGCCTTTTTATTTCATTTTTCGCATTCACTCGAATTAGATTTTTTTATCTTTGTAATTCTCTTTTACTCGATAATTGAGATTTTTAACGCTAGAGGCTTGCCTCCATATTTTATTGTGAATTTTATGTATATGTCTCTAGGGTTTTCCCTGAGCAATTTTACTAATTTTTGATGAGTACAAAAGTTTTAATTATTGGCGCCTGCGGGCAGATAGGCACAGAGTTGACAACTGCTTTGCGAAATACGTATGGTTTTTCAAATGTAGTAGCCTCTGATATTCGAAAAAGTGATAGTGAAGTCTTCAATCAAGGTGCTTTTGAACTCTTGGATGCTCGCGATAAAGATGCTATTAAGTCTTGTATAGAAAAACATGAGATTACCGATGTGTATTTAATGGCTGCATTGCTTTCTGCAACGGCTGAGAAAAATCCTGATTTTGCTTGGGATTTGAATATGAATTCCCTGTTTCATGTACTTAATTTGGCAAAAGAGAAAGTTATACAAAAAGTATTTTGGCCAAGTTCTATTGCTGTTTTTGGTGAAAATTCTCCGAAGAAAAATACACCTCAACATACCATTATGGAGCCGTCTACGGTGTACGGAATTAGCAAATTATCTGGGGAACGTTGGTGTGAATATTACCATAAAAATTACGGTGTAGACGTACGAAGTATTCGGTATCCTGGTATTATTAGCTGGAAAGCAAATCCTGGTGGAGGAACAACAGATTATGCTGTAGAGATTTTTCACGAAGCTGTTCAAAAAGGTTCTTATACTTGTTTTTTACAGGAAGATACTGCGCTTCCAATGATGTTTATGGACGATGCTGTTCGTGCTACTATTAATATTATGAATGCCGATGCCGCTTCTGTAAAGGTTCGATCATCTTATAATATTGCAGCTATTAGTTTTACACCTGCTGAGTTGGCAACTGCTATTCAGGAATTGATTCCGGAGTTTACGATTGCTTATGAGCCAGATTCTAGACAGAAAATTGCAGATACATGGCCAGAAAGCATTGATGATACTACCGCTACGAACGATTGGAATTGGTCACATGATTTTGACATGAAAGCCATTGTTTCGGAAATGATTTCAAATTTGCAACGCGTGCTGGTCTAATATAATTGTAAATGCTAAATTATGAATTGAGTTTACGCTGCTTCTTTTTTGTTTCTTTTTCGGCGAATGTATACTACGATCCCTGTGAGTAATATTCCTCCAAAAATATAGTATAAGTATATGTTTCCTGATAAATTTATTGGATTTGCATCGCCTGTTAATGTGAAGGCACTCCAATAATAAGGCGAAGCTTCACTTGTGTTTTCATTGTTTTGAATGTACGTGAGTTTTGCTTTTTGCAAGGCTTTCGATTTGGTATCGCCGGCAATAATATTTTTATAGAATTCTTGTATGATTTCATTGCTTGCTTTTTCATTAATATCCCATAAGGAAGAAATGACACTTTTAGCACCAGCATTGAAAAACCCTCTTGCCAAACTCATAACACCTTCTCCTTTTTTCAATTCCCCATCAGAGGTTTTACAAGCACTCAATACGACCAATTCAGATTGGTTTTTGGTAAAATACAATTCGTCCAACGTAATTTTCTCATCATAAAATGCCAACCACGGAATTGTATTTTCGAGTCCGCCATGCGTAGATAAATGCACAATTTTATAATTTCCGTAGGCTTCTGTAAATCGTACTTTGGTCGCGTTTTCATATTGAAAATGATTGGCACCAAAAATACTTGCCAATTTTTCCAATTCGGCAGAACTTGTTGTTAAGGTTGCATATTGTTCATCTTTGAATTTTGTAGGCGCAATGGCAATAAATGACTTTCCTGAGGACATTTTGTTTTGTTGCGACTGTGCAGCAGATGATAGCGAATAGTTATAATGAATCTGTGTGTTTTCAATTAAGTATTGATGTGCAGGTGTACGCAATGCTTCAAAAGGAATGTATTGTAAAATGCCATCTGGAATGATGGTGATTCGTTTTTGAGAAAACGTTTCTGCAAATGGAAAAAGTTGTTCGTATAATACTGTTGCAACTTCTTCATATGCGTTTTTATCTTCTAAATTTACAAATGGTTTTGAAACGGCATTTTTATACTTAGCAACGGTTTTCGTGAGTTCTTTTGTATTAGGTAATTCTTTCAGTTGAATGGTTTCTGGTGAAATTAACGTCACAAAACCTTTTTCTTTTCCAACAATATATTGCAGCACCAATTCATCTTTTTGCAGATTTTTTTGAACATCATGCAACGTAAGTACATTGATATTCTTTTTGTATTTGAAATATTTTGGGTAGTTTATTTCTAATGAATCGATGAAGGCATTCAACTCTTTTTTATAGTTAAACATATCATCTTTTAGTGAATCTATATGGCTTTCCGTATATGCAGATATTTGTATTTCTCCTTCAAGCTTTTTGATTTTTTTGATCAAATGCTGCTCACGTTTTAGAATGTTTTTTGGAAGTTTTGACAAGCGTTTTGCATTAGCATCCGTCATATTTTCCAATAATAAAATAGCTTTATTTTTTTCCATGAAGAAAAATGCTTTTTCAGGTTGTTGCAAACGGTAACACACCTCAACTGCCTTTGGATAGAATGTAGCACTTTTTTTTCGCCAAAATAACTTTGATAAATCTTCACGACTTTCCACATAAATGACATCAACCAAGCTATCAGCAAGTGCAAAAGTTTCTAATGCATTCTCAAGATATTCCGTATTATTTTCCGCTTTATCATAGGCAATCCATCCGTTGGCTTTGTCAATTAAATATCCTAGGATATCTATTTTATTCGGTGACAGTTCCATGTCTTTAAAACTAGGTAGCGTTTGATATGGAAGCTCTTTGGATTGCAATGCTTGCGTGATTGCTTTATGGTAGTATTTTAATGCTTGTTGGTGATTATTCTCTAGTTGATATATATCTGCCTGATTATTATATATTTTTGAGCTCTTCAAGTGATTATTTAGACTATATCTACTGGCTTTTTTTAAATATTCTTTCGCCTGCTCTAAATTTTTCTCTTTTTTACTTACGATGGCAAGATTTAAGCAACTTCTATAGATTTTTACTGTATCCTCTTTTTGAATAGAAATAGTTAATGCTTTTTCATATTTAATCTTGGCTGTAGAATAATCTTCTAGAAAATAATCATAAAAATAACCTTCATTATGAGCTTTTGCAATCTGGTTTACAGAATCAAACTTACAAACCTTATTATCAATAACTTCCAACTCTCTTATAACTTTTGCTATTTTATTAGAATAGAGTTTATCTTCTGATAAGACATAGGTTGCAAATTTACTTATCAAAGTATTCGTTAATTCTTCACATTCATTGAGAGATTTAAATATAAAGATCGATTTATCTAGATTTTCAATCGATTTCTGTAAATCCCCTAAAACACTATAAACATTTCCTCTTAAACGAAATAATTTCCCCAACCTAGTGTCTTCTGTCTTATACAAATTCAGATATTGCTGACTTGCCTTTAACGCTTTATATGGTTGGTTATCTTCTGCCAAAAAAAGTACCTTATTACAATACGTTTTCATAAATACCTCTTCTCGATGATTCTTTAATTCATCCGAAATTTTCAATATTTTATTAGCATACGTTATGGAACGTTTTAAATTAGATTTCCAATTTTTTCCAGATAATTTATAATAAATTTGAGCCAACTCCATTTTATCAACTTTGATATTAGGAATTTGCAGCAAGCTATCAATTAATTTTCCTTTGGCATTAACTGACAACTCTTTAGCCTCAGTTATAGCATTATAGTAAGTTACTAAATCTAGTTGTTCCTGTGCATTAACTACTCCAAAACAGTAAAGAGAAAAAGAAACCATAAAAAACATTCGGATTCTTAAAGACACTATAATCATAAGTAATTGAATATTAGATTTTTAAGCACTATCTGTAAATTTACACAATAAATACTCTTTTTTCAGAGTTGTTTATAAATAAAATTTTACATTATGAAAATTCAACAAAACATTACACAATTTAATCAATTTCAAATTTCAACCAATCTTCTCTCCAAAATTAATGGTGGTGAAAAAAAAGCTAGAGCAACATCAGATGAAGAAATTGAGTTAGGAGGTTAAAAATAGTATGTAAAAGAGGAGTTTTTGAGGCTCCTCTTTTTTAATAGTCTAAATGCAAGATTACCTAAACCTAATTTAAACTATATACTAGTCATCAAATAATGGCAAAAATGATGAATGTTCTAAATCATCCAAATAAGGACTGAAGATACAATTTTGTATTACCGCAGTTTTTAATACTATGCCTGACATTCCATCAACATGAATACTTCCACTATATCCTGAGGTTAAAGCTGCAGAATACGAGGTTCCATCTACATAAAATATTTCATTATTATAAGCAAAAGGGATTTGTTCTCCAGGTGCAGCAATATCTACAGAGGTTACACCTCTATTTGAAAAATCGGCCAAAGCAGAAATGCCTCCTACAGATGGATTTGAAAATGATCCGCTTGCGTAAGAGTTTGAATTATATCCTGGCACTTGATGATTTGCAAGTGCTGCTATAGCTAATATGTTTTCGGAGTCATATGAAGATGGATAATGTGGTATTTCATCGTTATTAAGCCCTTCATTTCCTGCGGATGTTATAACTAATTTATCTGGAGCTTCAAGAATAAACCTTTCTAATAATTCTCGTTCTTGATGATACCAACCAAAACTCATATTAATAATATCTACATCAGGTTTGTTTGCTGCATATTGAAAACCACATAAAGCATCAAAATAACTTATATTTCCTCCACTATT
Organism: uncultured Kordia sp.; assembly: GCF_947489565.1. GTDB lineage: Bacteria > Bacteroidota > Bacteroidia > Flavobacteriales > Flavobacteriaceae > Kordia. The sequence goes on from NZ_CANLEA010000002.1 coordinate 159,147, forward strand.
TGCTACTTTTACAGGTAATATTTGATAATCAACATTAGCTGATTCTAATTCAGATATAATCAAACTGGCAACAATGGTTCCGTGTCTTCCATAATGATCATCATATGGGTTATTGTTCTCATTTACAAAGTTCCAACCAAATATCTCATCATATCCATTATCTGTACAACCTGTATCAGCACTGTTGTATAAAAATGCTTCTGGAAAACCTGTATGATTATAATCAATTCCCGTATCCAATACTGCAATAGTTACACCCTGGTTTAAAATTACTTGTTTTTGCATGGCATCATTTACAAAACCAATTCCTCCAGTTTCCACAAATACATTATCTAATATTTTTATCTCAGGGTTGTATTCGGCACCTTCAATTTCTTCATCAGATCTTGCTGCTTCTCTTTTTTCTTCTAAGCCACCATCATTGTTAGGTCCTTTTCTTTCTTGTATAGTCCATAGTTCTAAATTTGGATCGGCACATTCACATTTTTTATGGGATTGAATATCATATTCTGCTCTCTTTAATATTTTTTCGGCTTCTGTTGTACCATCAGGATACAGAATTATAAGTTCATTATTTTGAATATTGGAAGCATTTGCATAACCTCCTTTTTGTGTGATTTCAGTTTCTTTAGCAATATCTGCTTCTTCAAGATTTAAGCTTTCTTTTTGACAGCCTACTGTCGTTATTAACAACAATGCAAAACAATATACTATTACTTTTTTCATGTTTCTTTTAGTTTAAATTAATACTACTAGTTGTATACAAAGCATGTATACTTAGGGTTGGTTTAGGTATGATAAAAATTCCAGCCAACCGAAATTGGCTGGAATCCTCTTGCATTATAAAAATTATTTTATAATTACTTTCTTGGTAATTGTTTCTGTATCAGTAGTAATGACAAGGAAGTAAATTCCTGGCGTTAATACTGACTTACCATTCCAAGTTATGGTAGTTAAGTTATTTTCTATATGATTTTTATCGAATGATTTGATTAAGATTCCGTCAAAACGATATACTTTGATATCAAAGTTTGTTTTGTTGGCTCCTGAAATTTCGATATTCATATTACCGTCGTTCGGGTTTGGTGAAATCTTAGCAACAGTTTTCACATCTGATGGTGTTGGCTCATGTGGTCTTGTGTAACAGCTTACACATTGTGATGCTGACCATAATACAGTACCATCTTTACATTTTGTTCCAACTCGCCAGCTAAAGCATCCCGATCTATCAATATAAGGCAATGAGAAAGATGTTCCTTGAACGTCCCATCTCATTTGAGTAGGTCTCGTTCCTTTACAATCGCGACAATATGGATCGTCCCAAGTAACTTCAACAACATAAGCTTGTAAAGGATCTCCTGTCCAACTCATACTTGCGCGTCTACAATCGAATCGTAAATTTGTAGCTTCTACACATGGATCTGGATCGTCTACACATTCTATTTTTACAGTCTCAGAAATAGATACCGTAGTTTCACATCCTTCAACATCTGTTATTGTCCATGTCATTGTGATATCATACATTCCGTTTGCTGTAAATGTATGATAGATACCATTTCCTGAAGACGTAATTGGTGGATCATTGTTAATTGTGAATGAATACACTTCATCTACGATTTGATCTGGGAAACAGTTTACTGATGAACTAGCTCCAATTGAGTACAGACATTCATTAACTTGTGATACATTTAAATCTCCAAGAACCAAATCATCACATACACATTCTTCTTCACATTCGTAGAAGAAACAATCTTGATACACACATTCTTTTCCGTATTCTGTGTTTGTTGCAGTAAAGCAGATTGGTCCATTTTCCATTGGTAAATCTACTAAAACATTTGTTGCTTGCGAACCATTGTGATCCCAACTAAAGGTATCATAATCATCAATATCTATTGGATCTCCATTGACATCAACCAACTCTATAAGTATACTTCCTAGTATACAAGGATCACAATCATCACCACTACTAGCACGAAGCTCCATATAAGCCCTTAACCTGTCTAGTTCTGCTTGAATTTGCGCTTGTGCTGAACTTTGTGCATCATTTTCTGCTGAAGCAGATTGAGTTGCTACTGCAGCTGCCATTGCTTTTTCTAGCGATGTTTGATATGCTTGCAATTGAGCAGTTGTTGGACATTCTATTGCGTTTATGTAAATATCTTCATCACAACAATCTTCTAAGTATGTTATAACATATTCACATCCGTTTGGATAGGTAATTGTTGCTTGCCAGTTTTCTAATGCTGACACATAAATCCAATCTTGAATATCGTTTTCATCTACTGCAGTATCTAAGTTATCCCAAACAATAGTAATTCCGTTTCCATTCTCTATTGTTGATCCGTCACTACTTAATACATGAATTGGCCATTGATCAGCAGTACATACTACTTCTGGGCAGTTTGGATGATCCCAATATGGTGAAATGTAAGGATCATCAGTACAACAATCTGGTACATGAATAAATTCGTCTTTTAAACAATCTGAATAATCAGTCAAGCCTATCCAAAGTGTCCAATCACCATCACTTACATCAATTGGACCGAGTTGATAGTCTGTTACATCTCCGGTAACATTATCAAGTACAAATTCTGCATTATTACTTTCTAACTTTTGTTTCGCCATCCATGGTAATCCATTCGTTCCTGTAACAGTTACTGTTACATAATAGAAATCATCTGAATAATCGGATGGTGTTCCATTATCGTTACATTCACCTACAGTAAACGTATATTCTAAATCACATGGTGGTGAACATGGTTTTGGAACTTCAATAGAAACATCTGTGGTACAACTTGGATCTGCGTCATCAAAGACTGAAAAAGTATATATTCCAGAATTAGCAGAAATATCTCCCATGTCTATGGTTGTTGGATTTCCATAACCTCCAGAGTCACCATTTGGAGTTGTAGCGGTCCAAGTAGATCCTGCCGAATTTGTTACTGTTAAATCAAAAGTCCACGTATCATCACTTGGATCAGTAGAACCTTGATCATAACATACAATATTTGATATCGTAGCAGCAATATCACAACAGTCAGGATTGTTAAAAATATAATCATTGTTTTGTCCTGGAATTGTATGTACATCATCTGCATTTTGTGTTTCTCCTGCGATGCCAAAAATTGCATTTACTTGAAAATCATAACCTCCACTTTGACCTGGGAAATCAGCTGGATTTACAGTAAAGCAAACAGTATTTCCTGTAATTACTCCATTTGTTAATGTTTGTACAACCTGTCCATTTTGTAAAATATCTAAAGAAGTATTGTTTGCTGTAAGTGTTCCTGTTTCTCCATTCAATTCTGGCAATGTAAAGTCTGCACATACATCAAATGGCAATGTTACTTCACAAGGATCAAATTCATTTAAACGAATATTTCCTTGAAAGTTTGATCCTGGCACACATTCTTCTGCGCATATATCATCAATATAAGCATATCCAAAATGTGCTCCAGCTCCGCAATCGGCCATGATGAATTCTAAATTAATAACATCTCCAGCATTTCCAGAAACTTTTAACTCTGCACAGGTCCAATCTTGCCATAAAACTGGAGCTAATGGACATCCATCATTTGTTAATCCGTCTAATTGGTTAAAAAATGGATTTCCGGCTGGGTTAGATATAACACATAATCTATCTAATTCTGCATTATTACCATCTAAGGCTCTTGCTACAAAAATTGGATTTGCGTTGTTATGATTTGGAAACTCAGATACTAATGCATAATAAAAACGAACCGTTTGAATACCGCTTTCATCTAATGTAATTGGTTTAATTAATCTATTAATTCCATGATCTGGTCTACAAACACCTAAAGTACTTGTTGGATTTACCAAAGGTTTTGGGCTATTAATTCTTGCCGCAAATTGGTTACTTGTCATTGGATCATTATCATTGTCTAGTGGACTATTAGGATTAATCATACTTAATGTATCTCCACCGCTAGCAACTATAGGATCATTTCCTGCGCTTACAATATCAAAATTATCTACACTTGTTGTAAACAGATTGTTAGGCGTCCAACCAAAGTTTCCAAAGCCCATCGTTGGAATAGCGTTACACTCTCCTCCACCAGAACCTATATAACCCGCAGGATTTCCACCTGTAGGAAAGCCAAAAGCGGTTTGTCCTTGATAATTGTTAAAATTTCCATCTTCAAAACTTCCATTAAGGCAAATAGGTGCCATTTCTGCTTGATATGGTATCCAAGCTTTGGGATTTTTTTGAAAATATTCATATCTGAGATATGCTTCTCTAAAAAACTGTATTTGTAATTTTTGCTCTTCAACAGAAAGTTGATTGAACTTTAATTGACCTTCAGAATGATTAAAACCTTTTATGAAGTTCTGTTTTACATTCTCAGGAAGTACTTTTTTCAAGTTCTCTGCAATGTAAGCAGCTACCTTTTGTTCTTCTTGTTGAATTTGCTGTTGCTGCAAAACATTATTTTGCGCAAAAATTCCCATAAAGGAACTTGCCAAGAATAAACAAAACATACTTAGTATAACTTTTTTCATAATTAAAATATGTTGGTTATTGGTTATTTCCTACTCTGTTTTAGTTGAAGGTTTTTCGGATTCCACCTTATTGAATGAATCGATTCATGAGATAGTTACACGTAAGAAATTTTGTTACCCAATTTATTTCCTTATTTTTAGTACCACTTTTTTAGTCATCCCTATTTTATGTCAAATGATACTTATTTTATTGAAGGACTTTGCACTGGAGAAAAAACTGTTTTGAAAGAAATTTATGATCAGTTTTTTACGAAAGTAAAGACATTTGTCTTGCAAAATAAAGGCGCTGTTACTGATGCAGAAGATGTTTTTCATAATGCATTAATCCAAATATACATTCGACTCAAAAACAGACAGTTAGTCATAAAATCTTCTTTTGAAGCCTATCTTTTTACAACCTGTAAAAATCTTTGGCGACGAGAATTAAATAAAAAACGGGTAACAAAACATAAGGTTATTGAACTTGAGGACAAAGAAACAGAAAATGCTTATGCATTACTTGAACAAGAACAGTGGGAATTGTATATAGAAAAGTTTCAATTGCTTTCTGAAAATTGTAGAAAAGTATTAACGCTGTTGTTTAATGGAACTTCGTATGATGAAATTGTAAAAATATTTTCATACTCATCAAAAGTAGTTGCCAGACAACGAGTTTTTAAATGCAAAGCTAAATTAACCAAGCTAATTCAGGGAGACGATAAGTTTTCCAAAATAAAGAAATTATGAGTTTTGATGATAACCAATATGAACAAATTGCTTCATATATAAATAATCAGATGAATGAAGCTGAAAAAACAGCATTTGAAGCTTTACTAAAAAATGATACAGAACTTGCATCGTTTGTAGCAACGTTTGCATCGCTGGACAATGTATACGATGAAAACTTGTGGGCGGTAGAGAGTCATGCCTCCATTGAAGAAGTAAAAGCATTAGCAGCAGAATTTAGAGCCGCTGATGTAATGTCATTATCTAACAAGATACGAGATATTCAAAGCGAAGCACATCAAACACAAACTCCTAAAAACAGAAAGTCATATTTCTATATTATTTCTTCAGCCGTAGCAATAGCTGCTGTAATGACGCTGTTTTATTTTTCATTCATGCAATCGCTCACTGCCACCGAAGCTTTTGAGCAATATCATGATTGGAACTCATTACCATCTTTGGTAGAAAAAAGTAGTTCAAAAGACATCGCTGCCGAAGCACAAGAACTCTTTCAACAAGAAAAATACCAAGAAGCACTAACGACTTTCAAACAATATGAACAAAAAAGTGAGACATTCGATCAAAATGTGCTATTGTATATTGGTGTGTGTTATTTAGAACTTGGAAACTATCATGAAGCTCATCAAACATTTGACGAATTACGCAATAGTGATACACTCGATAATCATAAAGCATATTGGTATACTGTGTTGACTCATTTAAAGCAAAATAATATCGAAACTGCCAAAAAAGTACTCAACACTTTGATTCAAAATTCTAGCAACTTCAATTACAAAAAAGCTAAAGAATTGCTAAAAAAATTAAAATAATTCATAATTCTTCCTGTTTTTTATAAATTTCGATAAGATATTTCCGTTTTTATCGGTGAATACTCCTGTTTATGCTTGTAATAAAATAAAAAAAGCCTTTAATTTGAGGTAGACCAAAACTTGAATCATTTGAAAAATTATGAATAAGGAACTATTAGAAAAAAAGTTAAAAGAAATTGACCAAATTATTAAATCAAAATATAAAGAAGAAACTCAAATTGGAGTATTAGCTGGACTAGCTGGAATCTCTTTATTTGAGTTTTACTATTCTAAATATCTTGATATTGATGATCACGCCGATATTGGTGTTGAAATGCTGACTGATTGTATTGATAAAATCAATGAAGGATATAGTTATCCTACTTTTTGTACTGGTATTGCAGGTGCAGGTTGGGTTTTAGATCACTTGGAGCAAGAAGAATTCATGGATGCTGATAATGACGAATTATTGCCTGAGCTTGACCAATATATTCATACTTTTATGGTCACTGATATGAAAAACGGAAACTATGATTTCCTTCATGGAGCTATAGGATACGCTTTTTACTTCTTAAATCGTTACAGAAATACCAAATCGGACGAATTAAAGCAAAAATATGTAGGCTTCATCAATGAGTTTTTAGATTTATTAGAAGATTTATCTGAAGATGCTGGAGACGGTAAAATACGTTGGGAATCTGAATTGAGTATTGAAACCAAAGAAAGAGGTTACAACTTAAGTTTATCTCACGGAATGTCTAGTATTGTAGGTATCTTAACCAAATTACACGAGCAAGATGTTTTCAAAGAAAAATCTGAGTCCATGTTAAAAGGTGCCATCAAATATATTTTAAGCTTCAAAACTAAAAAAGACGATCCTTTTTCTATTTTCCCAAGTTGGGTAACTGACAAAAAAGACGATGAAGATGGACAAAGTCGTTTGGCTTGGTGTTACGGAGATTTAGGTGTTGCCATGCGTTTTTGGTTTGCATCCAAAACCTTAAACGATGAAGCATTAGGAAAAACAGCTTTAGAAGTATTAAAACATGCCGCTAAAAGAACGGCAGTAGAAGATAGTTTGGTACGTGATGCTGGTGTGTGCCATGGTTCTTACGGAAATGCACAAATGTTCTTTAGAATGTACAAAGAAACTGGTGATCAGGAATTTAAAGATGCTTTTGAATTCTGGATGCAAGACGGAATTGACAGAGGTACATTTGAAGATGGATACGCTGGTTACAAACAGTGGAAAGGAATGGACAAAAGTTGGGCTCCAGAAGTGTCTGTTCTTGAAGGAATTGCTGGAATTGGATTAACAATTCTTGATTACTTGGCAGATTACGATACCAATTGGGATGAATGTTTAATGATAAGCTAACAATAATGAGTAAAAACCCATATAAGAATTTTTCGAAATATATATTACGAACACCGCTTTTCTCATTCACTTCTTATCAAGAATTGACCAAAAAACAAGAAATCTCAGATGAGGATTTTAAAGTTGTTTGTGAAAACCCTGTCGTGAGAGAAGCCCTATTTTTGGCATCTCCATCTTTATTTGAAGAGATGAATCGTTGGCTTGCTGGCGAAATGGACGATGCTAAAAAAGAAGAGAAACTACGCTATTCTATCTTAAAATATATCTCCAGAATGTCTTCTAGATGTACTCCATTTGGACTTTTTGCAGGATGTTCGGTAGGAGAATTTGGTGAAGAAACAGATATTCAGCTCAAAGGTTCCGATCAAAATAAACGCCATACGCGACTCGATATGAATTATCTGGTAGCACTTTCGCAAGATTTGGTTACCAATAAAAAAATTCGCGAGCAATTACTTTTCTTTCCAAACTCTAGTATTTATAAAGCCGGACCGCAGTTACGCTATATAGAATATAAATATTTCAACAGTAGAAGACATCACCATATTGTAGCGGTAGATGATACCGAATATTTAGCCGTTGTATTAGAAAAAGCTTCGCATGGAGCTTCTTTATCTGATTTGGCTAATTTATTGGTAGATGATGAAATTACGATTGAAGAAGCAACAGAATTCATAGAAGAATTAGTGTCAAGTCAGTTACTAATTAGTGAACTAGAACCATCGGTTTCTGGTCCTGAATTCCTTGAGCAAATATGTTCTGTACTAGAACGCTTGCAAGGAGTTGAAGGTATTTTGGCTGCACTAAAAGAAGCAGATAAAAAAATCAACGCGATTGACCAATCTATTGGAAACAATCCGAAAGTATACTTAGAACTCAGTGAGTTTTTACAACAATTGGACACCGACTTTGAATTAAAGTTCATGTTCCAAACTGATATGGTACTACAAAACACCAAAAATGTATTGAGTACAAAGGTTGTAGAAGATATTCAAAAAGGATTTGCACTATTAAATCGTTTGACATTTCCACAAAATACAACAACACTAACCAAGTTTAGAGATGCATTTCACGAACGTTTCGAAGAACGTGAAGTACCACTTTCTACTGCCTTAGACGTTGAAATTGGAATTGGATACAAGCAAGATCAAGGTGCAGGAGATGTAAATCCACTTGTAGATAATATTGTTATTCCAGGAAGACAAGCAAAACATCCAATGATGGAAGTGCGTTGGTCTTCTATCAATAGCTTCTTTCAAGACAAGCTGATTCAAGCGTTTAAAAATGATGATTATGTCATCAAAATTGACGAAAAAGATTTTGAAGGGTACGATCTTAACTGGAATGATCTTCCAGATACATTATCATGTATGATTGAAATCTTAGAAGATGAAAACGGCGAACACAAAATTAAATACAGTGGCGGTGGTGGATCGAGTGCGGCTAATTTACTAGGACGTTTTTGTCATGGTGATGAAGCATTATTCGCATACACACAAGAAATGACCGACATGGAAGCTGAGATGAACAAAGACAAAATCTTAGCCGAAATTGTGCATCTTCCAGAATCGAGAGTAGGAAACATTTTAATGCGTCCAGACTTACGTAAACACGAAATTCCATACTTGGCAAAATCGATCAAAGAAGAAGAAGATCAATTGCCAATTGACGATTTAATGGTTTCTGTAAAAGGAATGAGCAAAGTATTACTACGTTCTAAAAAGAACAACAAAGAAGTAGTACCACATTTAACCAATGCACATAACTACTCGCACAATTCCTTACCAATCTATCACTTCTTAGCCGATATGCAAACACAAGGTATTCGTAGTGGAGTTGGATTCGGATTAGGACCATTTGCCAATGACTTTCCGTTTTTACCTCGTGTAGAGTTCAACAACTTAATCTTCCATGATGCTACATGGAACTTAAAGAAAAGTCATATAGAACCTTTACTAAAAAGTAAAAACGACAACGATAAATTAACGGAAGTGATCCAAACATTGCGCGATAGTTTAAAAATTCCGCAATATGTCATGCTTGCCGATGGTGATAATGAATTGCTTGTAAACTTTGGCAATCTTACTTCAGTTCGTATGTTACTGAACACAGTGAGTAAACGAGGTTCATTCAAACTTACCGAATTCCTATTCAGCGAACGCGGTATTGTAAAAGAAGGAAGTGAATATTATACAAATCAAGTTGTAATATCATTTTATAACGAACAAAAATTAACGCAAAGCAAGCAGAGCAATGAGTAACGATATACAAAGAAATTTTATCCTAGGAGACAGTTGGCTGTATTACAAAATTTATACAGGACCAAAAACCTGCGATGCTGTGCTAACGGAAATCATAAAGCCTGTTGCAGAGCAACTAATTGAACACGGAATTATTGACAAATGGTTTTTTATCAGATATGCCGATCCAAAACACCATGTGCGTGTCCGTTTTCACTATACAAGACCTGAAAATGTTGGATTTATTATCAATGGATTGTATCCAAAATTTAAAGAATTTATTGATCAGGACTTAATTTATAAGATTCAAATAGACACCTATCAGCGCGAAATAGAGCGTTACGGAGCCAATACAATGGATTTAGCAGAAGCCATGTTTTACCATGATAGTAAAATGATTGTGGACTTTGTGGACATGATTGAAGGTGACGAAGGTGAAGAATTACGTTGGTTATTCTCTATCAGAGCCATGGATTCGCATTTAACGAGTTATGGCTACAATGATGATGAAAAACTTGTCATTATGGAACGTTTAAAAACTGGATTTGGAAACGAATTTGGAATGGGACGACCGTTAAAAAAACAATTAGACGACAAGTTTAGAGCCGAACGTAAAAAGATTGAAGAATTTATGGTATTTACCGCTGAGGAAAATCCAGATTATTCGCCAATTTTAGATGTGTTAAAACAAAAAGAAGATGGAATTGCAGAAATAGCAGCTGCCATTATCAAACACAAAGACGACGAAACGCTTATAATGCCTATTGATGATTTAATGGGAAGTTATTTGCACATGTTGATGAATCGTTTGTTCAAGTCAAAAAACCGTATTCACGAGATGGTATGTTACGATTTCTTATATCGTTACTACAAATCAATGATTGCGCGTAAAAAGCACATGAACAAAAACAAGAAGAAGTAATATTCTACATTATAAATCACACAAAAAGCCTAGTATTTAACTAGGCTTTTTTTTATTACAATCCTTTGACAGTGAAGGAAACGTCTTTTAACTACCTTATTTTTTTTCCTGCTAAAAAAGGGCTATTATTGTAAGGATTGATTGCCATTAATTTCCAACACATGCATTTAAAAAAATCGCTTCTCTTTGTCATCAGTTTTCTTTTTTTCTGTTCGCTTTCGCTGAATGCACAAACCGACTCACTACAAGGAAAATCGTATGAGGAATTGATTGGATTGTATGAAAATGCATTGTTTAAGAATCCGCATACTGCAAAAACCTATGCCTTAGCTGCGAACAAAATAGCAAAAAAAGAAAATAACTCTAAAAAATTAGGTTGGTCAACATTCCATATAGCGTATGCTAATAGTTTTATTCCATTGCATGAAGAAGCTATGGAAGGAATTGAAAAATCAATTGTCATTGCCAAAAAAATAGAGGACAACTTTCTCTTATTTAAAAATCATAATCTAAGAGGAAATGTACTCTCAGAAACTGAGAAAGAATTTAAAGCTCTTGATGAATATAAAATTGCCAAAAAATATGCTGATTTAACAGGTGATCCATTAAATAAGATTGTAGTGTCTGTGAATATAGCCTACATAAAAAAAATCCATAAAGATCATGATGAAGCTATAGAAATCTATAAAGAAAATTTAATAACTCTAGACAACTTAAAAACCTCAGACCCAAAAAAAGAAACCTACAAAAAGCAAATCCTTTTTAATCTTTCAGATTGTTATTTGCGAATTAATAAACCTAAAATAGCTAATAAATACAATGATTTAGCTTTAAAAATATGTAGTAAAAAAGACGCTCCTGCATTGTATCACTTATTATTAATGAACAAAGCAATTGCATATTGTCAAAGTAAAGAACATGATTCCTCGATAACTATCGCAAAAAAAGCTGTAAAATATTATACAAATATCAATCAAGAAGAAAGATTAGTAGTTCCTTATTTTTATTTGGGGAAAAATTATTATAAAAAGAACAATTTTAAAGAAGCAATATATTATCTGGAAAAGGCAAATAATATTATCAAAAGGAATAAAATTGTATATAGTGACCAAAAAGATGGATATGAAATATTATATAAATGTTATGATACACTAGGTAATTCTAAAAAGGCTACTAAAAGTTTTGATTTATATCTAAAATTAGATAAAAAAGCTGATAGTATTAATTTAGATGTAAACGATTTGATGCATGATCATGAACTTGCGCCTCTTCAAGACGAAATAAATTCTTTAGGCACATATACAAAGTATTTATATGGAGCATCTGCCATTCTATTACTTTCTCTTTTTGGGTTTTTCATTTGGTATAAACGAAAGCAACAACAAAATAAAATCCGTTTTCAAGAATTATTAGTCACAATTGAACAACTGGAAAAAGACAAAGAAAATACAACACCTGAAGTCGTCGCAAAAGAGGTTTCCAATACAGTTACGGACGAAAACGCATTGCAAATCTTAAAAAATTTAGCGGTATTTGAAGAAAAAGAATTGTATTTACGACAAGATTGTAATTTAAGCTATGTGGCTAAAAAGTTAAAAACAAATACCACCTACTTGTCAAATGTCATCAATACGTATAAAGAAAAATCATTTAAATCCTACCTTTCCGAATTGCGAATCAATGCTGCTTTGATCAAACTTAAAAATGACGACAAATTACGCTCGTATACTATCAAAGCCATTGCAGAAGAATTTGGGTTTAAACGTTCCGAAACCTTCTCCAGAGCCTTTAAAGCACAGACTAACATGTATCCATCGAATTATATAAAAAACCTTGAAAATCAATCAAATACATAAGTGACATTTTATAAAACATCACTACAAATCTTTATTATACTGATATATTTTTTAGATATTGAACTTGTTAACTAAACAAAAAATAATATGAAACGTCTACAATTAAAAAAAGTAAAAATTTCTAGAATAACAAATCCTCATTTAATCATAGCGGGAGGAAATCCACCTTCTGGCAATGATGACAAAAATACTTCAGAGCGTAGAGATTGTCGTCATACTAAGGATGATAATGATGTAGCATGCAACGACCAAACTAATAACGGAGGAACACTGGGAAGAACGGGTTTACCTGGATCAGGTAGTAATCCATCTAATTCCCAGCAAGTTTAAACACTTAAAAACAACCTAACCAATTCATTTCTTACAAGCCTTCATTATATAAAATGGAGGCTCTTTTTTTTGTTAATTAACAATTATGAAACATGATTTCTTTGATTTGTTCGTTATCTTTAATATGTATTTCCCAAAATACCTAATGGTGTATTTTTTTGTTAATTAAAAAAATTAGATCATGAAAAAACACAAATTAGGACTTAACAAATTGGCATTATCCAAGTCAAGAATCGCCGAATTAAATCGTGAAAATGTAAAAGGTGGTTGGAATACCGCTTCTACCAATCCTTTTTGTTTTGCAACAGGTTATTATGACGATGGATGTAATGTAACCGAAAATTGCAACACAGCAAACCATTGCGGAGGAACTAACAATTGTCCAAGTGCAGCTTGTCCGCCTCCAACACAAACGCTACAACTCATATCATGTTATGAAGATTGTTAAAAAAGTATAGTGTTCCCAAAAAGTCTTATAACTGTATTTTTTATTAACCATAAAATTTTAATCATGAAAAAACAAAAGTTAGGATTAAACAAATTAAGCTTGACAAAATCAAGAATTGCTGAATTAAACAAGTCAAATGTAAAAGGTGGTGGTGCATCTACAGCGCCGCATTGTATTTTTACAGGACCACCAACAGGATGTATCATCACAGAAAATTGTCCTGGAGGAGGAACTGGTACTCGCAACTGTGAAACAAATGATCCAACATGTAACACGCAGGCTATTTTATCATGTCTTTTTTCTTGTTAAAGTGAGGAAACTAAAAGATAGCTAAAATCAGTTATTTGTCACTTCGAGGCAGTAGAGAAGTTATTTAATATTTCAGTATCTAATGAATCTCGACTGTGCTCAATTTGACAATTGTATTAAAACAGTAAAAGAAAAGCCTCAAAGTGTCCATCTTTGAGGCTTTTATCATGAAAAAAAGAAATATCTACTTATTTCTTATGTGTTTTTACTTTCTACTAAATACTTCGCGTAGTTGATAAAAGATACGCTGCATCACAGTCAATTCTTCTACCACAATTTCAGCGGTTCCTTCCATTTCTTGTTTAAAATCTATATCCTTTTCAAAAGAACTATTTAAAGAATCTACTTTTAAATAAGCGACATACATTGCAGCCCCACCTTGCGGACTTAGTTGCGGAACACCTGAAATATTAATGATTTCTCCTGATAAACTTCCCCATTCTTGGTACGGATAGCTATCTAATTTGATAATCACTCTTTGTCCAACTTTAATCTTCCCTGAATTCGCTACAGGAAACGAAACTCTTCCTATAATACCTTCCATTTTATCTGGAATTACGGTAAACAAATCTTGTCCTACAGTCACATTTTGGTATTTTGACCAAATATCAAATACGGTAACTTCTCCTTTTATAGGTGATTTCAACACAAATTGCTGTTCCCATTGTAAAATTTGATTCTCTAAATCCTGCTTGGCTTGCTCTAAATTTTGATCGGTAGAAATTTCCGAACTTTTATCACCAACCGAAGCTTGACGTAGATTATTTTGTAAGTTTAAAATAGAATTTTCATCATTCTCAATAGCAGATAACAATCCTTGATACGAACGCTGGTTCGCTAAGTACATATTCTCTCTATCTTTATATTCACGTTCAGAAGCACTTCCTTTTGCTAACAAACGCTTATATATTTCATAATCATCTTTAGCGTTTTCTAGCTCTTTTTCTTGCAAAGCGAGCTGATTTTTACTGTTACGCAACCTGTTTCGAACTCTAATGAGCTGTGAACGTATATTATTCGCTTGATTTCTATCTTCACTGAAAATAGTATAGTTTAAATACGTTAAATACTGTGCTCTAAACTGATTATAAGCAGGCTGTGCTGAACCCAATTTCAATTTTGTTGGAAGTATATAGGCTAGCGAATCAAAGTGACTCTCCTTAGGTACAAAATCCTTCAATACTTTCTTTAACAACTGTACATCTTCATAGCTTGCTGTATTTTCAATAACAGCCAGTACTTCATCGGCTTCTACCTTTTGTCCAGCTTCTACAAAAATACTTGTCAATTTTCCAGAAGCTTTTGCCGTTAAATGTGCAGGCGGATTCTCAGAAGTAATAGTAACTCTTGCCGGAATAATATCATTATAACTCAGCAAAGAAGATCCAACTATAAACATGATAATAATGATAAACACTACCGAAATTCCCCATTGAATTACCCAATTAGGTGCTTGGCCAAGGATTTCCTTGACCTGATCGGAACGTTCGTCAAGATCATTAATTTTCTTGCGTCTCTCTTCCTTTTTTTCCTTTTCTTCCTTTTTTTCGTCTTTCTTCTTAGCCATATTAATTTCCTAGCTCTAATTGATTTTTTACTAATGTGTAATATGCTCCGCGTTTTGCGGTTAATTCTTCGTGATTTCCTAGTTCTATGATTTTTCCTTTATCTAGTACTATAATCTGATCTGCATTTTTTACGGTACTCAAACGATGCGCTACCACAACTACTGTTTTTCCTTTGTAGAATTCTTGAAGATTTTCCATAATAACTTTCTCGTTATTCGCATCTAAAGCACTGGTTGCTTCGTCAAAGAAAATATACTTCGGATCTTTGTATACAGAACGTGCAATTAAAATACGTTGCTTTTGTCCTCCAGAAACATTCACACCACTCGATCCAATTTTAGTATTGTATCCTGATGGCAATTCTTCGATAAAGTCTTCAATATTGGCAACTTTTACAGCATGAATCAAACGTTGCTTGTCTATAATTCCTTCTGAATCTGATTCTGTAATGTTTCTCGCAATCGTATCTCCAAATAAGAAACCATCTTGCATTACCGAACCACACGCTTTACGCCAGTATTTTGTACTAATGTCACCTAACTTATGCGGACCAATATGAATTGAACCTTCATTAAAATCATAAAATTTAAGCAACAATTTAATCAAGGTTGTTTTTCCACTACCACTGGCTCCAACAATAGCTGTTACTTTCCCTTGTGGAATGTCTACTGTTAAATCGTCTAAGATTAATGGCGAACTTTTTCCACCATAACGGAAACTTGCATTCGTAAGTTTGATTGTTTTATCTTCTGGTAATTCTTTGATATTTTCTTCAAAACGATCTTCTTCATCATCTTTATTGTGAATCTCAGACAAACGCTCTAAACTAATTTTTGCATCCTGTCCAGATTGAATGAACGTAATGAAATTGTTGATTGGTAAGTTTAACTGTCCAATGATATACTGTACCGAAAGCATCATACCTAAGGTAAACATTGGATCGTCAATTACGGAAGTCGCCGCAATATAGGTAATGATAATATTTTTAAGCTCGTTGATAAATCGTCCACCTGTATTTTGTGTCTGCGAAAGTGCTAATCCTTTAATAGAAATTTTAAATAAACGCACCTGAATTGCTTCCCATTCCCAACGTCTTCTTCGTTCAGAACCGTTCAGTTTAATTTCTTGCATTCCCGAAATTAGCTGATACAAACTACTTTGGTTGTCTGAAGATTGATCGAATCGTTTGTAATCGAGTTCCGCTCTTTTCTTCATAAATAACAGTGTCCAACCAATGTACAACGCAGAACCTACAAAGAATACGATAAATATTTGCATATTATAGTACGCTAATACACCTCCAAAAATGAACATGTTAAAAGCAGAAAACAAAGTATTCAAGGTTGTAGACGATAAGAAACTCTGAATTCTGTTATGGTCATAAATACGCTGAATAATATCTCCCGTATTTTTAGAATCGAAAAAGGCAATTGGCAAACGCATCAACTTGATTAAGAAATCGGAAATCAGGTTGATGTTAATCCGGCTTGTCATATGTAATAAAATCCAACCTCGAATCAGTTCTACGGTAGTTTGCGAAATAAACAACGTTAATTGCGCAATTAATATCAGGAAGACAAAATTCTTATTCTGATAATTAATACCATAATCCACCACGGATTGGGTTAAAAACGGAAATATCAACTGCAGCAAACTCCCGACCAGTAGTCCTAAAATTAACTGAGCAATATATTTTTTATAAGGTTTAAAATACCAGAATAAGAACTTAAAGCCATATTCTTTCTTTTCTTCCTTCTCCATTTCATAAAACTCTGGAGTTGGCTCTAACAACAACAAATATCCTTCGGCATTATCCGGATCAGCATTGCTTCCTATCCAACCTTTTATGAAATCTTCTTTTGAGTATTTTACCAAACCATGTGCAGGATCGGCAACATATACTGTATTTCTTTTTATCTTATAAACCACTACAAAATGACGCTGTCTCCAGTGTGCAATACACGGATACGGAACTTCATCTACTAAGGTTTTATAATCAACACTAACGGCTAAAGTATGCAAGCCAATTTCTTCAGCAGCTTCGGCAATTCCACCAAGGGAAACACCTTCTCTGGTAATATTTGCTTTCTTTCTCAGAAAGTCAATTGTATAGGCACGTCCAAAATGCTTTGCTACCATACGTAAACACGTTGGTCCACAATCCATCTGATCTAACTGTCGGTAAAAAGGAAATTCTCTCTTTATCATTAACTTTCTTTCTTGTGTAATTTATAGTTTGGTTTCTGTTTTTATGGAATTTTTTCGATCACTTTCTTATTTTTAATAGTTCACACGACATTTGCGACGATTCCATAAATAACTTTGGTTTTTTCTTAAAAAAATTGTCTTTTATGAGAAAAACACGTACAAATATATATTTTTATTTGATTTTCACCAAACAAAAAATGACTTTTTGTACGATATTTTCGTATAAATTGATATATTTGTAGTGTAAGAACCTAAAAAATAACCCAGATGCTCGTAAAATTCACAGTAGAAAACTATTTATCTTTCAAAAATAGAACCTCTATTGATTTCACAGCGACTTCCCTTACCGAACTGCGAGATGCAAATCTTTATCAATCACCATTAAAAAATGTGACCTTGTTAAAGAGCATGATTATTTACGGAGCAAATTCCAATGGAAAGAGTAATTTGTTTAAAGCAATTAGCTTTGCGCGAAAGTTTATCATCAATTCTTCGAAAGATTCACAATCAGACGAAGCTATAGAAGTTCAACCGTTTTGCCTATCTACTGAAACGATAGAAAATCCGAGTCTTTTTGAATTGGTATTTATTCATGATGCTGTAAAATATCGCTATGGTTTTCAAGTTGATGAAACCGAAATTCATAAGGAATGGTTATATATGACTACCAAAAACAAGGAACAACTCTTGTTTGAAAGAGACTTTCAAGACATTACCATTACTAAAAAATACGATGCTGCCAGTAATAACTTAACGTCTATTACACGAAAAAATGCTTTATTTATTTCTGTATGTGCGCAATTTAATATTCCCACAGCAATGGCCATTTTAAAAGCATTGAGCAATGTACAATACATTTCAGGAATGCAAGATCGTTATACGGTCAACTTTACCATTGATATGATGGACGATCCTACCAAGAAGAAATATATAGACAATTTTATTGCCAGTGCCGATTTAGGATTTACCGAGACCAAAGTAGAACGTTTCAAGCTTACGGAAGAAATTTTAGAAAAAGGAAACGTTCCAAAAGAGATTCGAAAAATGATTTTAGAATCTGATGAGGAAAATGTTGTAGTCAGCACAAAACACCCAATTTACGATGAAAATAATGAGGAAGTAGACAATATTTATTTCAACCTATTTGTCAACGAATCATTGGGAACAGGAAAATATGTAGCACTTTCAGGTCCAATCATAGATACGTTAATGAATGGAAAAACCTTAATTATTGACGAATTTGACGCACAATTGCACCCGCATTTAAGCAAAGCGATTGTAGAGTTGTTCAATTCTAAAGAAAATAATCCGCACGGTGCACAATTAATTTTTGCTTCACACAATCCGGCGTTGATCAATCCGAAACGTAAACTTTTCCGCCGTGATCAAATCATTATCACCGAAAAAGATCAATTTGGCGTGACCAATATGGAATCTTTATACGATAAGAAAATCCGAAAAGATGCTTCTTTCGAAAAAGACTATCTCGAAGGAAAATATAGTGGAATTCCAGATATTAAAATTGACGATGACTTCCGCTTGTTTGATGAGTAATTCATATCAAACTTTACAAAAAACAAAAGCCTTAGCAATAATATTACTATCTATCATGTTTTAGTATAAAAGCAACTGTCTTCGAACATGAAATACATAGCAACTTTACTACTCATCATTTGTTGTCAGAACATACGAAGTCAGTCTGTTAATATTGAACAGCTTTTCTTTGATATCGTTGATCTTGAATCTTCCGATGAAAACAGTAAAGTTGGATACTTAAAAAAAGTGCATTTCGGAATGCTTTCTTTCGACTTGAAAAATTTTGAAGGTCACAAATCATTAACCTATTCTACATATCAAAGAAACACAAAACGTACTGATAGCATTACATTAAGTTCTACAGAAAAAAAATACTTAATTACCGAATTGAGAGCTTCTAAAAATTTTGAGTGGAATTTGAACAGAAAAAACAAATTACTTGTTGTTGAAAATAATGAGTCACTCGCTGTCCACTTCCTTGCAAAAAACAAAAACAGCCTCTTAAAAATTGTTTCCAAACCAATCTTCATACGAAACAATACCATTGCTTGTGTGTACAGTGCAGATTTGTGCTGTGGTCACATTTACGGGCATACAAGTTTATCTTTTTACAAGCGTATTAATGGAAAATGGACCGAATGGATTGTCATTTGTCAAGGTGATTTTTAAATTGGTTTTTTCCGCTTTCGCGAGAATAATTCATACCAAAATCCTGCTCCTCTACTACACTTTTACCTAAACGGCAAAAGTGACCTATTGCACCTCAAAGGACTAAGTATAACTACCTATTTTTAAAATTTAGAGGTTTTACGCTTACAAGACTAGGTTTATTATTACATATTTACGAGCGTACCCGAAAGCGGTATTTGTATACAACTAACCTAAATCCATAACAGCATGAAATCTCCAAAAAATGATGCGCACATGCCAGTAACCAACAGAATGGGAAATTGGCTTCCAACCAAAAAAGACGCAGCAGCTTGGCTCGAAAAGACTAAAAAAGAAGCAAAGAAGAAGAAGCTTAAACTTGATCCTACGATTAAGAGTTTTAAAAAGTTGATAGAAACCGATCCTATCATCAATATGTACTTCACACAAATGTTTCAGCAACAACCAAAATTTGCGCCGCCACCAAATAGTGGTGATGTAAAAATTAAGAATTATCAGGAAATGTTGCTCATCATGAATCATGTGCTAAAAACAGCTCCAGAATACAATACCACAGGAATGGTCGGTTTTCCAATCAACGCTATTCTCGATTTCCCAATGATTACTCCCGCAGGTTTAGCAGCCTTTGCCGATGCAAAAGTGAACAAAGCTTTGATGAGAATCTTAAAGAAATGGCAAAAATATTTAGACACTCCAGATTCGTTATATGTACTCAATACAGGACCAAATGGCTGGATGAGCAAAAGCGCTTACAAAGCGTTGAGCATGCAAGATTTTATTCATGAACCAGACAAACCTTTTTGGGGATTTAAATCGTGGAATGATTTCTTTATTCGTCAATTCAAAAAAGGAAAAAGACCTATTGCATCTCCTAAAAACAAAAAAGTAATTGTAAGTGCCTGTGAAGCGGCTCCATTACGCATTAGCAGCAATGTTCAGCGTACGAGCGAGTTTTGGATTAAAGGGCAACCGTATTCACTAGAACACATGCTCGATGGTCACAATGTCGATTATTATGTGGGCGGAACAGTCTATCAAGCGTATTTAAGTGCTGAAAATTATCACCGTTGGCATGCTCCAATTGATGGGAAAATTGTTGAAGTTCGTCATGTAAAAGGAACGTACTACTCCGAAGCAGCTTCTGAAGGTTTTGATCCTGCAGGACCGAACAATTCGCAAGCATACTTAGCACAAGTCGCAGCAAGAGCTTTAATCTTTATTGATAGTGGCGATAAAAACTTAGGAACTGTTTGTGTCATGCCAATCGGAATGGCAGAAGTTTCTTCCTGCTTAGTCACCGTAAAAGTTGGAGATAAAGTGAAAAAAGGAGAACAAATTGGGTATTTCCAGTTTGGAGGTTCTACGCATTGTGTATTGTTCCAAAAAGGAGCCATTGCCAATTTTACATTGCCTGCTATTCCACAAGGAGAACAAGGAGCAGATTCTAAAATTGTTCCTGTAAACTCTGCCATCGCTGTAGCGAATTAAACCAAAACTAACGAACCATAATAACCATCATAATGAAAAGAATAATCGTAATAGTACTGCTATTAGCTGTTTTTGGTGTGTTGCTGATGAATATGTCAGAATCGCAAACAAGCACTAGCAGTTTTGTATTTGACACACCAGCGTATCAAGGAAACAAGGATTTTCAAGATCCTGATAAAAGAGCTGCTTTTGCAGATGCTTGGGACAAATATGTAAATCGGTACACAGTTAATGCTGCAACTTATAATTTAAGTGGAGGCTACGAATACACAGTGCCAGGAAAAACATACGTAAATCCAAAAGAATATCCCGATTTCTTTAAAGATGCAGCACAAATTCCTGTACGTTGGGAAGCCTTCCCAGGACGTGTTTTATACTATTTAAAACAGAAGTTTATTGACACCTACGGATTTGTCGAAGGAACCGACAGAATGTATAAAATGGTTGATATGGGACCTGTAGCGTATCAAGCGGAATACAAAGACAGTATTGTATATATTCCCAAAAGTCCTTGCAATCCAAATCCAGATAATTTAAAATTATTCGATCCACTTGGACCGAGAGGTTGGCTCGATGAATATTGCGAAATGGGTATCATGCGAAATTCAGCCAAAAAAATTAAAAAGCTTCACTTTACCTGTGAAAATCCAGAGTATTACTGGACCATGTGGAAAGTAGATCCAAATAAAGTATTGGACATCTATCAAAAAACATTAGGCAATACAAATATCCAGTTAGAAGATTTGTACCTCACAGATGCTAAAGGAAATGCTGTAATTGACAGAACTACGCAGTTACCTGCTTATAATCCTATCAACAAATGGAATAGCGGAACTGAAATGACCGATACTAAAGGTGGCGCTATGCATTTAACGAGTCCGCCAAATGAATTGCAAGCTGAAATTGTCTTGGCTGGTGGCGGTGCTGTGTTACGCAGCTATAATGTGGAAGAAAACGCTGATGCAAACACATTAATTTGTTGTAGTAAATACGGAAGACGCTTTAGACATAGCGATCCGCATATTGGACAAAACGTATATCAGGCAGTACAAGAAGGCTTGGAAGTTACACTTTTAAATCCTGTTGGATTGTATTTGCAAGAACCATTATACCAATATTTTGAACTTCCTGCAAACGCGCCAAAATATGCTAAAATACAGGATTGCTTCAAGTTTGTACGTGGAGAAGTTCATAACAAAGAAGATCAATTGCCATATCCAAACAATATGATTTTGCATATGATTATGGAAATTCCTGAAAGTTGGGATGACAGTATTACTTTGGAAGATATTAAAGTGTTTGGTAAGAACATAAAATATGGTTCTCAAGTGATGGAAACCATCAAAGTACAACTAGCGGCCGCTGGAAAACCTGCTTCTGTAGAAACCAAAGCCCTAGAACTTGACTGTACAGCAGATAATGGAATTGTTGGAGTCGATTATTTTGTAGATGCCAACATCTTAAAAACGAGTATTGACAGTTATAATAAATTGAATATATACGCGAATGTAACAAGTAATATTACGCAAGTAGCGCAAGGAAGTACCGTAGATAATCTTGCCGTAGTTATTAGCAATGTAGTGGATAAATTTGGCAATGGAATTCCTCCGAATAAGTTTCAACCAGAAAACTTTAAAATCAGTTTTCCAGATACTAACATAGAAGTTACATCGAGCTATGTTGGAAACGATCCTGCATACGCTACGTTGACCAAAAACGAAGAATATACGTTTAATATTAGCGTAAAAGTCCCTGCAGATGTATCTGTTGGACAATACAGTATTCTGGTAACAAACAACAATTTTGGTTTGGCAGTTCCGCACATGATTGAAGTAGTGGCTGCCGATGCATTAGCCAAATAATAACCATTTAAAATTATACAATGAAAACAAAAATTATCAGTTTCGTAACAGTTGTAGCAATCCTTATGGTTATTGGCTGCAAGAATAATAAAAAAGCAACCTATGTAGACATGTCTGCCGCAAATGCCTGTGGCGTAGGATGCGATACTTTGGTGTTTTTACCAAACAATCCAATTGATGTTAAAATATTGAATCAACAGTGTGCCAATACCTTTGCTTGGCAGTCGTTTATTGCGTTGACATGGCCATCGAGTCCAGTAGAAGCAGGACAACCAGATCGTTCTAAAACTGTTGAAGATTGGGGGAAACCAGGCGATTTAACACCAATGGCTTTAGGAACCTATAAAAGTGCCGAAAATATCTTTACCAAGCACAAGCCAACACGTTGGGGAAGCAATTTAGATCAAATTATGAATACCGATCCTAACGATAATATTTCACATAGAGAAGTAGCCGATTTTAGTAAGTTTGATGATGATAAAGAAGTAGTAAACGAGTTGTTTCAAGCTTCTGGTGGAACTTCGTGGTTAACGGATCAAAATGGAAAGTTGATTTGGTATGAAATTAAAGTGAATCATACTGAGTTCGATTATATTTCTACGAACGAATTATACAATCCTGTAAAGCAAAATGCAATGGCAGAAAATGGTGGAATTTGGTTGCCAAATGGTTCTATTGAGATTAAAGCAGCTTGGCGCGAAATTGCAGATGCAGATTACGAAAAGCTGAAAGATCGCTATAAAATTATTACCGCTTGGGTTCCGCAGAAAGTAGTCGTAAAAAGCAGAGACTCTGTGAAAATGAGTGATTATAAAGAAACAAAACTAGGCTTGGTAGGATTACACATTATTCAAAAAACGCCAACCATGCCACAATTCCACTGGGCAACCTTTGAACATGCGGATTTAGCTCCTGAAAAGCAAATTAAAGAGTCTAAAATAGATTGGTTGTTATACAATCCGGAGAAATACAATGAAACACCAAATCAAACACCAACTGTTGGAAAAGATCCAATTGATCAGCCTGTTCAAGTAATTAAAGAACACGAAGCTACTGTGGGATTGGATGCCAAAGTACTGAATGAATTTGTGCATGAACGCATCAAAGAACTAAGTCCAAATAGTGTCTTTAAATATTATCATTTAGTAGACAGTCAATGGCCTTCGAGTGCCGTCTCTGATAATGACAACGAAACATTCACTCCGCTAAAAGATGGTGGAAAAACACCAATGATTATGACCAATGTAACCATGGAAACTTATGTACAAACGATTTCTTGTTTAGATTGTCATGTTGGTGCTGGAATTAATCATAAAAAAGATGGACAAGAATATGCTTCTGACTATAGTTTTATATTCGGAATGGCGCAAGAGCAAGTTCCTACAGCTACAGTAGCAAACAAAAAAGAGAAAACTATGAAATAGTGTAATATCAGTCAACTATAACAACTTGTTATCAAACGATAACTACACAAAAAGGTCGCTAAAATTAGTGACCTTTTTACTCCTTTTTCTACTATATTTTAAAGTTGAAATAACGCATTAACTACAAAAATTGAGGAAGCATTAAAAATTGTTTAATAGCCAAAATTATTCATTTTTAACTAATCCAAAATTTTTATGAAACGTTTATTAGTAGTATCCAGTTTTTTTTTAATCTTATTAACCTCTACCAACAGTGCTTTTGCACAACAAACCATTCCTAAAGGTACTCAAATTGCCTTAGTCACAGACTTGAATCGATGGGCAACCGTTTGCAAGGACTGTCAAAGATTAAAGTATTCATCTATCAACTTAACAGTAACGTCTAACACAGACGCATCAAGCAGAAATCCTAACAAAGAATCCATTTACACAGTAGAATACCAAGATGGAAAAATACGATTGCTCACCTATGCTGGCACGTATCTTTCTGTATGTGGTGACTGTAGAAAAAAAGGTCCTAATTCCCTTTTAGTTGCTACAATGAAGAAAAAGTCTAACAGAAAAGTATCGCGCGAAGCATTATTTGATTTTATTCCTGTTAAGAATAGTGACTTTTACATGATTAAAGCTTTCAATGGCAAATATGTAACTCGTTACCATCCTGGAAACGATCGTCCCGATATGTTAAAAGGCAAATCACAAGTATTGGCAGCCTACTATGGAAAAACAGACAGAAGAGCTGGAAAATTTAATGTGATTCCTGTTAATGGAAATTTTTCTAGAGGATTTGTTGCAGGAAAAAAGATTCCGAAAGCTGTAAAACATCCTAATATTATAGGAAATCAATGGATGACAAATACATCTACACTTAATAAAGGTGTTGCGTATAGAAGAAAGAGTCAGGTGAATCAACAAAATTATGCTCCGGGAATTCCTTGTACAAGTAGTATATGTTGGGTATATACAACAGGTAATTATTCAGGGTTAAATGAACGTGATGACTTTGCTCAAGATTATATATATAAAATTGAATATCTAGGAGCTAGCAAAGGGTACAAAATTACAGGGAAGAGTCAGAGAGTATTGAGTCCTATAAAAGTTTCTAACACAAAACCTTACTATGACAATATCCTTGGTCAATTAGTTGTATTTGAAAAGACTAGCGGTTCATCTCTAGGAGATCAATATTGGAACATTGAGAAAGTAACAGATGATTTTTACATTCTTCAAAATAGAGCTTCTGGTCTGTATCTGGGTAATGTTTGGAATGGTAAAGTTAATTTTTATCAAGATGCGCTTGTGGAGAAAAAAGACGCACTTCCTATCGCTTTTGAAACTTATAATTCATCTCAAGGGCTGCCAAAAACTCATAAAAATGGGTATACTTTTAATACGATTGATGTGCCTAATTCTAATGAAATGGTTGTGAACCCTATGAAGCTAACTTCTCAAACATGGAGAAAACATGCGACTGCTATTGGAGGAAATAATTATAGTTATTTAGGATATAATGATTGGCAATTGGCTACTAAAAAGAAAGCGGAAGAGATTACCAAAAAGTTTCAAAACACATTGTGCGAAAACTATTTAGACCTTTTTTCTCTAAGTCCAATTTTTTATAGTGTTGATCCTAGTTGGGATGCAAATAGTAATTTTGATGGAATATTATCAATCAACAGAAAAGGAGTTTCTAGATATCCTACGACAAGAAACTCTTCTAGTAATGGAAAAGTGATGCTTTGGCGAAAAAAGTAATATCAGTTAACTATAACAATTCGTTATCAAACGATAACTATACAAAAAGGTCGCTAAAATTAGCGACCTTTTTTAAACATTTTCTTCTATATTTTTAATTATAATAACACTAGCTACGAACAAGTTTAGTCAAAATAATGATATATATAGCCGATTCATTTGATTAGAAAAAAATGTTAGTTTATTACGATTCTTTTTGTGGTGGTTCCTTTATCAGAAACTACTTTTACTAAATATAACGCTCTGGTTAATTCAGAAACATCAAAAGAATATCCTGCAGTAAAACCACCTTTAAAGGTTTTGATTTGTTTTCCTGTAATATCATAAATCTGTACTTCTTCTACTTTTTTGTCTAGTTTAAAGCTGTCGGAAGCAGGATTTGGATATAAGGAAAGTATGTTTGTTGTGTTTTGAAATTCTTGGGTACTTAAGATGGATTGTTGATTTCCAAAGATTCTAAACTGTCCCGCAGGAATAGAAATCGGATCCGCCGTATTGGTTACATTGATGCTTGTTGCACCCGTATCGTCCATTAAATCGTACCAAGTTCCTGTGTATGGGAAATCTGGAACAATCGTTAAATCTGCCACAGAGAAATTACACAAAATCACTACATTCTTTAATTCAGACGCAGGAATGTTATCATCCCAAATGTAAATACGTTGTCTGATATCGTTAATGTATGGACTGATGGAGTAGTTTCCTTCAAATACAGGTTCTTCTACTTTTAAGTCAATAATGCGTGCCCAATCGTCATAGATTTTAGCTCTGTTAGCATCTGCCAACCAATTGTTCGTCCATTGTGGTTGTGGTTTCGTATCCAATTTACAATCGCCTGGTGTTGGATCGCTTGGTAAATTGACACTTCCATTTCCACAGGTAAAGATAGAATTCTCCATTCCTAACGCTCCAAAATGCCAAATCATTTTTGGTCCAGGAATCGTTAAAGAAGCTGCTCCTAAAGCAGACATTCTGGATAATGACGTATTCAAATCTTGTACATTATGCGTTGCTAATGCTGTATTTCCAAACTGCAAGTTTTTATACATTAAGCGCTCTTCATCATGACTTTCAGCATATCCCATCAATCTTGGTCCATTAAAACCTCTACTGTTGTGTCCCATTCTGGAAATATCTGCATTAGAAGCAAATCCCATCGTCAATTGATTGTATTGATCGGTCATTTTTCCCCACATCATAATTCCTTTTCCTTCACCCAAACGGTAATCTGCCCATTCTTTTTCTTCATTGTCTTGTCCCAAATGCTCAAAAATCACATAATGATCGTCATCCAAACTCCAAGAATAATCTGCATATTGCTTTAATATTGCTACACGATCATTTCTATAACCGTTGGTACAACCTTCGTCACTTGCCGTACATTCTTGTGTGAATCCTTTGGTTAAATCCCAACGGAAACCATCAATTTTATATTCTTCAATCCAATGTTTTACCACACGTTCTGTGTAATACTGGGTTCGTGTTTGTTGATGATTAAAGTCAGATCCAACACTGTAACTGTGTGTTGCTACCTGATTGAAATATGGATTTTCGGAACTTGGTTCGCCCCAACCATCGTTATCTGGATCGTTCATCCACATACGCACCATTGGATTTCTTCCAAAAGCATGGTTTAACGCGACATCTAAAATCACGGCAATTCCGTTTTGATGACATAAGTCTACGAATTCTTTAAACTTATCTGCGGTTCCGTAATATTTGTCTAATGCTAAGTGAAAAGAAGTATTGTATCCCCAACTTTCATTGCCTTCAAACTCCATGATTGGCATTAATTGAATGGCGTTTACGTTTAAGTTTTTAAAGTAATCAATACGATCTATTAGGTTTTGATAGTTTCTATCGGCATCAAAATCACGAATTAATACTTCATATACAATTAAGTCTTCCTTTTTTGGCTTTGTAAAGTTTTGCACTTGCCAGTTGTAAGGTGTCTGTCCCGTTTGCAATACCGTAACTTCACGTTCTTGTCCCGCAGGATATGTTGGAAGGTTTGGATAAGTTGCTGCCGGAATAAATGGATCGTCAAAAGGCGATAATACTAATGTAGAATATGGATCTGCTGTTTTGACTAATGCTGGCGAATTTGCAATTGGCGTTTCGTCAATCACCCAATATTGATAAGTGTAGTTTTGTCCTGGAGTTAATCCTGTGATTTCCAACCAAAATTTTCCTGTCGTACCATCTTTTTTCATGGCATAACTTCCATCTGGTTGCCAATTGTTGAAGCTTCCTGCAATGTATACAAAGTCTTTGTTTGGCGCATCTAATACCAATGTAGCTTTTGACGTATCGGCATCATAGTTAATTCCATCTTCTAAACCTGCCGCTAATGATTCTGTTACGGTTCCAGGATTGATAATTACATTAAAAGTTTTTGTAATGGTAGTTCCGCCTAAAGTTACTTCTAAAGCATAACTTTTATTTTCGGTAATATTTGTATCTGTATACGAATACGAAGCGCCATTATTTGAGTTAATCGTACTTCCATTTGCTTTTAAAACATACGCAGCGCTTCCGCCTGTATTATTTGCTGTAATGGTAAAGTTTGAACCTGATGCTAAGATGGTAGTACTTCCATCGTTTGGCGTTACTAAAGTAGATTGAAACGCTCCTACATCAAAGAAGAAATCAGAACAACCTGTTGCCTTCAGTTCTTGTCCTCCATTTTCGTTTCTAAAAACCATTCCCATTTTGGTAATCGTTTCTGCTTGTGCTGTTGTGAGTCCGTAATAGGTTTCTGGCACAATGGTAATTTGCCATAATCCGCCACCCATATCGGTCATTTCTCCAACACCATCATCTTGTCCCCAATTTCCAATAACATAGGTCCAAGGATTGGCGTCAGTTCCTGCACCTGAGTGCATGTATACTTTGTTCGGACTGTTGATTCCATCGCAATCCGTTGCAGTACTATTAATGTCTACTGTAATTGTAATTGAGTCGTCAACCTCATAAGGTGTTGGCGTAATGGTCACTTGACCAAATGCGATACTCGCAAACAATAAACAGAGTATGTGTAGTTTTTTTTTCATCTCTTTCCCTTTTTCAGATAAAATTTGCCATGGAATGCGAACGCGTCATGACCTATTTCATAGCTTTTGTTTAAATATTGATTCATGAAGATAAAAAAGGCTGTAATGATTGTATTACAGCCTTTTTGAATGATCGTTATATTAATTAAGCGTCAGTGTATATGTGTATTCTCTTGGATTGCTCAAGTCTAATACCACTGTATAGTTTCCTGCTGCTGGTACTACAATGTTGTCTCCGCCATTGTTTAGTCTTCCGTCAGCTCCAGTATCTCCATAGTTCCAATCCCAACCGTCGTTTGCTCTAAACTTAATTTCATCAGCAGTTAAGTCGATGGTAATTGAGAATGTTTGTGAATCTGCATCATACGTCATGTCGTTATCACTGTCCCAACCTGTTGGTGTTCCAGATCCGATTAATCCCCAATTTGTATATTGAGCAGCACTGTATGTTAAGTTTTCAGTATCTACTTGTAAGTAGTAATATCCTGGTGTTGTTTGCACGTTAGATTCTCCATCTTCTGTTAAGATTCCTGAGAAGCTTCCATCATCTCCCCAATCCGTATTTCCCCAAGCGAAGTTTCCAGTATCATCTGGTGCCACAAATTTGTATTCGTTACTTAACCAAACATATCCTTCATAGTCAGAAGCTCCGAATTCAGAAGAAGCTAATCTTGGTGCTGTTCCTGGATCCCATCCTTGGTGATCTCCTGGCACAGCAATCATAGGTAATGATGTTGTGTAAGGAGTTACGTTTAATGTCAATGTTTGAGACATTTGTTGTTGTGCATCTTGTGTTCCAATAGAAGAAATTACACGGATATCTAAATCACCTGCAACAAATGGACTTAATCCTGCAGCGATTGATACATCATTTAATTGTTGGTTAGTCCAAGATATAAATCTCTCATTTGTAGATCCGCCTGCAATTGGTGCTGCAAAATCTGTTCCTCCTAATGCAATTTCTACATCATAAGTAACTGACGTTTGTGTATCGTAATCTGCATCGTTCCAAACTAACGTAGTTGCTACATTTTGTTCGTTGGCAGCACTTAAAACGATTGCTGTTCCTGCTGCTGGTGTAACTAATTCTGGTCCGCCTTGTGGAGAAGCAATGATTAAATTATCATCATCACTACATGCATTGAATCCAACAAAGGCAACAATTGCTAAAAAGCCTCCTGTTAT
Source organism: uncultured Kordia sp. (assembly GCF_947489565.1). Taxonomy (GTDB): domain Bacteria; phylum Bacteroidota; class Bacteroidia; order Flavobacteriales; family Flavobacteriaceae; genus Kordia. Next base: position 189,416 of record NZ_CANLEA010000002.1, read on the forward strand.
TTTGTTTAATTTTTTCATATGAATCTTTTTTTAGTAACCTGGGTTTTGAGTTAAATTAGGGTTTGCGGTAATATCTGTAGATGGAATTGGGAATAAGTCTCTAAAAGCTTCTGTTGTAGTTCCATTTTCTACATTTCCTTTCCATGGCCATACGCCTTGATCAGAGAATTGTCCGAAACGAATTAAATCTGTTCTTCTATGTCCTTCCCAGTGCAATTCTTTTGAACGCTCTGATAATAAGAACTCATCTGTAATGTCTGAGAAACCGCCAATTGGATTTGCATTTGAACGTTGTCTTACTAAGTTTACGTATTGTACTGCCAATCCTTGATCGCCAGTTCCACTTCTTTTTACAGCTTCTGCATACATTAAATACGCATCTGCTAAACGGAATACTGGGAAATCTGTATCGATAAAGTCACCTGAACTGTCTGATCCAGGAACTCCCATACTTGTTACATTTTTGAATTTTTCTACTGCATATCCATCGTTAAAGTTGAATACATCTGCAATTTCTAATTCTTGTCCGTCTGTAAAGAAGTTAGCTCTATCGTCTGTTAATAATTCTGAAGCTGAGAATTGATTTACGAAGGCTTTCGTAGTTCTAATTCCGCCCCAACCTCCGTTGATACCGAAAGCTGCTGCACTCATGCTTCCTCCTACTGGTGCGTGTACTAAGAATGTCATTGCTCCAAAACCTTGTGTGTTTAATCCATCAGAGTTGAAAGAGAAAATCATTTCATTTTGTGCTCCATTCGTATCATTATCTGCCAAGAATAATTCGTCATAATCTGTATGTAAAGCATATCCTGCTCCGATAATATTTTCTAAGTATGGAATTGCTTGTCCACTTTGATCTGTTCCTGTGTATACTTGTGCGTTTAGGTGTAATTTTGCTAATAACATCCAAACCGCAGCTTTGTCAGCTCTTCCGTATACATTTTGACGTGCATCAATCATCATTGGCTCAATCGCAGTTAATTCTGAAACAATAAAGTCAAATACTTCTTGTCTGCTTCCTTGAACTGGTAAAAATGCTCCAATTGGATCTGCTTCTGTTACAAAAGGAACATTTCCAAACATATCAATAGCATGCCAGTAACTTAATGCTCTTAAGAAACGAACCTCAGCTTTGTATGCTGCTGGTAAAAATTCTGATTCTGGGACATCTGCTGTCGCTCTTAAGAATTCATTTGAGATTGAAATCTGAAAATAAATTCTGTTATACATTGCAGTAATAAACTCGTTGGCTGGCGTCCATACTTGCCAGTTAAGGTCATGAATAGTACCATCATTCCAAGCAATTAAAGCTTCATCTGTTGTTAATTGTTGGTGTTTCCAGTATTGTCTCAAATAGTTTGAGAATCCTTCATCGATTCCTGTAATATCAGGATTTCCGGCTGGACCTTGCTGTCCACTCACTACAAAACCTGCATAAATTCTTGCAAGAAATTGTTCGTAAGCTGCAGGATCGTCGAATACGTCTGCTGCTGACTGTTCTACTATTGGCTCTAAGTCTAGCTGATCTTCACAAGACGTAAATCCTATGCTGGCTACGAGTAATAATAGTACAATACCTATACGATTTGATTGTTTTTTTAGTGTTTTCATCATTGTGTGTATTTGGTATACTTTATTATAAGTTCAAATTAATTCCCATTAAGATGTTTCTTGATCTTGGGTAGAAGTTGTTATCAATTCCTCCATTGATTTCAGGATCTAATCCATCGTAATCTGTAATTACAAATAAGTTTTGTCCTGTTGCGTATAACCTCATGCGTACATCTTTAAAGATATTGTCGAAGCTATAACCAATCGTTAAGTTGTCTAACTTTAAGAAAGAAGCATCTTGTACATAGTAATCAGAGAATAATTGCTGATTTTGGAAACCTGTATCTAAAATTGATGCATTTACGTTGTTGATAGAATTTGCACCAAATAATGCTTGTACGTTTCCTGTATTAGAGGCTACGTTGTTGTATGCAAAGTTACCCAAACTAGCTCTCATTGTAAAGCCAAAGTCAAAGTTTCCATATTGCATATTAGAGTTAAATCCTATAACTGCATCTGGGTTTGGACTCTTGTATCTATATCTATCGCTCGTATCAACAACACCATCTCCGTTAATGTCTACATACGCTCCTTCAATTGGCGCTCCGCTAGCATCATAAATTTGTTTGAATACATAGAAAGAGTTTGCTTCAAATCCAACCGAGTTGATCTGGATAGTATTTCCAACTCCACCTGCAATTCCTCCTGTTGGCGAACCTGGAGACGTTGGATCATCTGTTAAGAATAATTTCGTGATTTCATTGTCGAAGAATGAAATATTGAAGTTTGTATTCCAAGAAAAGTTATCATTTTCTACAATTGTTGCATTCAAATTCACTTCCAAACCTCTGTTTTCTAAGTTACCAACGTTTGTAAATAAAGCGTTTGATAAGTTGGTTCCAGCTGGTACAGGAATAAAGTTGATTAAGTCTTCTACTTTACGCTCATATACTTCTACCGAACCAGTTAAACGATCGTTGAAGAATCCGAAATCCAATCCAATGTTGAATGTTTTAGAACGCTCCCAACGTAAGTTTTCGTCATATTCTTCTGGACGAAGTGTTGTTACAAAACGTGGCGATCCATCTGCATTGTATCCAAATTGATACTGAACTTGTCCGTCACCTGTGGTATAACGTGGAATGTATCCGTAATCTTGTCCAAATTCTTGCTGTCCAGTTTCTCCGTATCCAGCTCTTATTTTTAATTGAGAGAATACTTTAGAATCTTTCATAAAGTTCTCATCAATAATATTCCATCCTACTGAAAGTCCACCGAAGAAATCTGAACGATCATCCGGATTTAAACGTGAAGAACTATCGTTTCTTAAGTTGAATGTGATTAAGTATTTATTGTCATACGCAAAATTCAATCTCCCGAAATACGACTCTAAAGCGTTTTCTGTTTTAAATATATTACCTGTAACTTGATCTAATCCTGTTACATTTTGGAATCTGTTAGATCTGTAAAAGCTTTGGAATGAATGTCCAACTGTTAAGTCAATTGTACTCTTAATACTTTCAATATCTTTTTTATAGAATGCATATACATCTAATAATCGAGTTCTATTGAGTGTGCTATACGTTCCAAATAATCCTTGGTCGTTAAAGTTAGATGCTGCAACTCCCGGAATGTTTAAGTTTCCGTCAACTTCCAAATAGTCATAACCTCCTTTTGCGGTTAATTTTAAATCTCTAAAGAATGGTAATGTATAGTCAATTTTTAAACTTCCTGTACTTCTTTGTGTGTCCGCTCTATTGCTGAACAATTCTTGTAAACCAACTGGGTTACGAACAGCAATTGTATTGATAGAACCATCATTGTTTACATTTTCAGTATATCCTCCAAAAGGACTGTTTGGGTCAAATACAGACTGCGTTGGATCAAAAGAAACGGCAGCTCCAATAGCTCCTGTATTTCCAAAATTATCATTTAATAAAGCACCTAATACATTGGCTTCAATGCGAAGGTCATCTTCTAATAATCGTTGTACAAACTTTACAGAACCTGTCCAACGCTCTACTTGAGAGTGTCTTAATGTACCTGATTGACTTACAAAACCAACAGAAGCTCTATAGTTAGAGTTATCAAAACCTCCAGAAACCGTTACATTGGTATCTGAAGTTAACGATCCTCTGTAGATTTGATCTTGCCAGTTTGTACTCGTATTTCCTAACTGTGCAATTTGATTTGGATTTCCGTTCGCTGTTACTAAGTCTCTAAATTGAGAAGCCGATAAAACATCTACTTCATTTACGTTGTTTCCAACAGAAGTAAAATGATTTACATTAATATTTACAGGCTGACCAGATTTTCCAGTTTTTGTTGTAATTAAGATAACTCCACCTGTTGCTCTCGATCCGTAGATAGAAGCGGCAGAAGCATCTTTTAATACTGTAAATGACTCAATATCGTTTGCATTGATATAGTTTAGTCCACTACTTCCTTGGTCTAACGGAACTCCGTCGACAACAATAAGTGGCGCAGAACTTGCCGATAACGATGAAACTCCACCTCTAATCTTAATTGCAGAACCAGAACCTGGCGCTCCACTTGGTGGTGTTACTTGTACTCCGGCAGTTTTACCTGCAATTAATTGTTCTGGAGAAACAATAGCTCCACCGTTAAAATCATCGGATGTAACCGATTCAACAGCTCCAGTTACGTCTTTCTTTACTGCAGAACCATATCCTACTACGACTACTTCATCAAGTTTGGAAGCATCTTCTTCCAAGGCTACATTTACAGAAGCTTGTCCTGTATATGCGATTTCCTGGGTTTTGTAGCCCACATACGTAAATACGATGGTTTGACCATTCGTAGCGTTTATTTGATACTTACCATCAAAATCCGTTGTGGTTCCAGTCGTTGTTCCTTTGATAACTACATTTACTCCTAATAATGGAGTTCCTGTAGATTGCTCAGTAACAACACCTGTCACTTTTGTTTGGGCAAGCATTCCAATGGGAATCAAAAAAGCCAAAAACAAAATAAATTTTTGCATTTTCTTCATTTGTCTAATTTTTTATTTTCAAAATTGTCGTAAAATGATCACGATTTTCTTCAATTTTTTCTGAACTATTTTTGATAAAATCCGTGATATTTTTGTTCAAATACTATTATATTTTTACCTCTCGATGTTAAAACTATGTAAATTTTGAGTAAATAAAAATGCAGTCATAAATTTTGGGGTTACGCAATCGTTTTCGTGTTGACAACTTTTGTAAACATTGGGTTTTATCCATTAAAAACGGTGTATTTTTAACAAAAAAATAAAAATCCTTAGCTTTAATTATTGATCTTATAACATATCCTCATGAAGCGAAAAGTAACACTCAAACAAATAGCCAAAGAATTAGACGTTTCTGTATCAACTGTTTCCAAAGCTTTAAGAAATAGCAAAGAGATAAGTTTGGACACCAGAAGTAAAGTTCAAGCGTTTGCAAAACTCTATAATTACCGTCCAAATAATATTGCGTTAAGTCTCAAAAACAAGCGTACCAAAACCATTGGTGTGATTATTCCTGAAATTGTACATCATTTTTTCTCTAAAGTGATCAGCGGAATTGAAAAAGAAGCCAATAACAGAGGTTATAATGTTATTATTGGATTGTCGAACGAATCATTTGATAAAGAAGTGATCAACATTGAAATGTTGGCCAATGGAAGTATTGATGGTTTTATACTCTCAGTTGCCAAAGAAACCCTATTACTTCAAGATTACCATCATTTCTATGAAACCATCAATCAAGGAATGCCAATTGTTATGTTTGATAGAGTTGTAAATGAAATTGCCTGCGATAAAGTTGTGGTAGATGACAAACTCGGTTCAAAAAAAGCAGTTGCCAAATTGATAGAAAGTGGTTGCCAAAACATTGCTTTGATTACGACCAAAGATTATGTAAACGTAGGTAAACTCAGAACACAAGGATATTTAGAAGCATTAGAAGAACATAAAATTGACCCAAAAGCTTCGCTGATTATTAAGGTAGAAGAAAACAAAGACAAAGAAATAGAGATTGAAACCTTAGAAAAGGAAATTTCTGCTTTGCTTGATAAAGAAAAATCAATTGATGGAATTTTTGCTGTAAATGAACTCTATGCCATTACAGCCATGAAAATAGCAATTAATAAAGGCTATAAAATTCCAGAAAACATGTCTATAGTTGCGTTTACAGATGGCGTTTTATCAAAACACGCCATTCCTTCTTTAAGTACCATTAGCCAACATGCAGTAGAAATGGGCGCAAAGTCTGCAACCATGTTAATTGACAAACTAGAAGAATTAGTAGACGAAGAAAAATATCAAACAGAAGTTATTAGTACAACCTTAATAGAACGTGACACCACACGATAATCAGGTGATTTTCAGCTATCAAATTGTTAAATTTTGACAGAATTACAATTCAGATTTGCAATTTAATAGTGGCTGTTTCAAAAAAACAACTATATTTACACCATAAATATCAAGACTTATATTTTTACCTCTCACCCAAAAAGTAAGTTTTGATAAGTTTAAACGCTTATCGTACATAGTTATTAACTAATACATTACGATAATGGAAAAGCGTAAATTAAGTTTCTGGGAAATATGGAACATGAGTTTCGGTTTCTTGGGAATACAATTTGGGTTTGCCTTACAAGGTGGATTCATGTCTAGAATATTTCAAACTCTTGGTGCAGCAAAAGACGACATTCCCATGTTATGGATTGCAGCTCCATTGACAGGTTTACTAGTACAACCAATAATTGGCTATTTAAGTGATAGAACATGGCATCCGCGTTGGGGAAGACGAAGACCTTATTTCCTTATTGGAGCAATTCTAAGTTCTGTTGCATTATTTTTTGTTCCACATTCACCAGCATTATGGATGGCGGCAGGATTCCTATGGATTTTAGATGCGTCCATCAACGTATCTATGGAACCTTTTAGAGCATTAGTAGCCGATAAACTACCTGAATCACAACGATCCTATGGCTTTGTTGTTCAAACACTTATTATTGGAATTGGTACTTGGGTTGCAAGTAACTTACCTTGGCTTATTTCAGAGTTAGGTGTTAGTGATTCTGCAGCAAGCGGCGTTGTTCCTATGTCTGTAAAAGTAGCTTTTGCCATTGGTGCATTTGTGTTTTTAGTTAGTATTCTGTATACCGTTTTTACAACATCCGAATATCCTCCAGAAGACATGGAAGAATTCGAAAGAGAGAAAAAACAAAAAAACAGGTTTATTCCTGATATTCTAGAAAATATTGGTAGCATGCCAACAACGATGAAACGTTTAGGTGTGATTCAATTTTTTAGTTGGTTTGCATTTTTTACGATGTGGAGTATGGCAAATCCTGCCTTAACCGAACATGTATTCAACACTCCAAATCCTACGAAAGAAATATATAAAAAAACTAAAAAGACCGATGCTTTTAAAAGCGAGAACAGAACTGCGTTCTTTGAATTAGCCGCAAAAGATAGTGTGTTTGTAAACAATGCAATGAAAGACACATTAATTGCAAATACAGTACTTTCTAAAGAAATCTTTACCAAATATGGGGCATTACAAAGTGAATCTGAAAAATTAGCATACTTAAAAGAGAATGTAGATTCATTCCAAGATCAAAAAGTATGGTATTGGGTAAGCAATGATAAATTCCAAAAATCATCAAACTTAGTAGGATCATATATGGGAACTTACGGATTATCATCTATGGTTTTTGCGTTGATCCTAGTATTGTACACTTCTAGAAGAAGAATTAATAGAAAATATGTACACATGTCATCATTAATTCTTGGAGGAATTGGATTTATTCTAATGTATTTTGTTCCATCACCAGACTATCTCTTTGTAAGCTTTACGCTTATTGGTTTTGCTTGGGGAAGTATTTTATCAATGCCATATGCAATGTTATCAAGTTCTGTTGATCCTAAAAAAATGGGAGTCATCATGGGAATATTCAACATGTTTATTGTAATTCCTCAAATTATTGCCGCTTTGGGCGGAATCACCTTTATAACAGGACTATTTGGAGAAGGCGCTATCAATGCAATGATCCTAGCAGGAGTAAGTTTAATTATTGCTGGACTTTGCAACTTCCTCATTACCAACAAAAAAGCTATTAGTTACCAAACAGAAGAATCATAAGTATACCAATGAATAAAAAAGGATTTATATTTGATTTAGATGGTGTCATTGTTGATACTGCAAAATACCATTACCTAGCTTGGAAATCCCTTGCCAATGAACTAGGTTTTGACATCTCATTAGAACAAAACGAACAACTCAAAGGAGTCAGTAGAGTCCGTTCCCTAGAAATTATTTTAGGCTGGGGAAATAAAACACTCTCCCAAGAAGCGTTCGATAAATATATGGCAGAGAAAAACGATAACTATTTATCGCATATTGCCCAAATGGATGCTGGAGAAATTCTTCCTGATGTCCCAAAAACACTAAACTATTTACAAGAAACACAGCAAGGAATTGCACTTGGATCAGCCAGCAAAAACGCACGCAAAATTCTACGAAAAGTAGGACTCTTTGAAGTTTTTGAAGGTATTGTTGATGGAAATGATGTCAGCAAAGCCAAGCCCGATCCAGAAGTATTCCTAATTGCTGCCGAAAAATTAGACAAAAAACCAACAGATTGTATTGTATTTGAAGACTCTGTAGCTGGCGTAACTGCTGCAAATAGCGCAGGAATGATTTCTATCGGAATTGGTTCCGAAGATACACTTGGACATGCAGATTATGTCTTCAAAGATTTTACCGAAATACAAACAAGTTTTATAGAAGAATTAATAAATAGATGATGGTATTAGGTGTTAGGTGTTAGGAATTAGTGTCGTGCTATAACCTAAAACCCAAGACCCAAAACCAAACACCCATAAAAAAATGAATCAGAATTATATACAACCAGACAATTGGTCGATCATCGAAGAAGGATTTGATACAGAAAGTGTCAAATCTTCCGAAAGTCTTTTCAGTATCGGAAACGGTGCGATGGGACAACGAGCTAATTTTGAAGAATACTACTCTGGAGCTACCTTTCAGGGAAGTTATATTGCCGGAGTATATTATCCAGACAAAACAAAAGTAGGTTGGTGGAAAAACGGATATCCAGAATATTTTGCCAAAGTACTCAATGCTCCCAATTGGATTGGAATCAATGTAAGCATCAATGATGAAGTACTAGACTTAAATGCCTGCAAAAAAGTAACCGATTTCCGTCGTGAACTCAACATGAAAGAAGGTTGGTACGAACGTTCATTTGTAGTAACATTACAAAACGATATCGAAATTTCGGTTGCTGCAAAACGATTTCTAAGTTTAGACATTGACGAAGTTGGTGCCATTGCTTACAGCATACAATTACGCAACAGTGATGCCACTATAAAATATACGCCATACTTAGATTCCGGAATCAAAAATGAAGATGCCAACTGGGAAGAAAAATTCTGGGAAACCATTCAAGTAAAAGAAGAAAACAATCAAGCGTTTATTGTTGCAAAAACACTAAAAACTGACTTCTATGCATGTACTTTCATGCAAACGGAATTAAAATTAAACGGAAAGTCACTTGATGTACCTACGAATGTTTCTGAAAAATCAACGTACATTTCATTCAACTACGCACAAGAAGTAAAAGCAAACGAAACGCTTACCATTTACAAATATGGCGGCTATACCGTGTGTACAAATCATGACAAATACGAACTCATCTCTGCTGCAAAAAAAGCATTGCATAACGCAACTTCACTTGGTTTCGATACACTATTAGAAAACCAAAAAGAAGCCTGGGCAAAAATTTGGGAAATGGCAGACATTACCATTGAAGGTGATGTAAAAGCACAACAAGGAATCCGTTTCAATATCTTTCAACTGAATCAAACCTATCTTGGAAAAGATTCTCGCCTCAACATTGGCCCAAAAGGATTTACAGGCGAAAAATATGGTGGAAGTACGTATTGGGACACGGAAGCTTATTGTATTCCTTTTTACATGACTACAAAAGATCAGCAAGTAGCTAGAAACTTATTGCAATACCGATACAATCACTTAGAAAAAGCGATTGAAAATGCGGAAAAACTAGGATTCAATAATGGTGCTGCGCTATATCCAATGGTAACCATGAATGGCGAAGAATGTCACAACGAGTGGGAAATTACCTTTGAGGAAATTCACCGAAACGGAGCCATCGCGTTTGCTATCTATAACTATACACGTTACACAGGCGATTACAGCTATATTCCAGAAATGGGACTAGAAGTCATGATCGGAATTGCACGTTTTTGGCATCAAAGAGCAAGTTTCTCTACCGCAAAAAACAAATATGTAATTCTGGGCGTCACTGGACCTAACGAATACGAGAATAATGTAAATAACAATTGGTACACAAACTACATTGCACAATGGTGTATCAAATTTGCACAAGAACACATCGAAAAAGTAAAAAATGAATATGCTGCCGATTATGATCGCATCATGCAAAAAGCACGCTTATCCGATCAGGAAATCTCTTCATGGATGGAAGTTGCCGAAAACATGTACTTTCCATACAGTGAGCAATACGGCGTGTACTTACAACAAGATGGTTTCTTAGACAAAGACTTGGTAAGTGTGGCCGATTTAGATACATCACAACGACCAATCAATCAAAAATGGAGTTGGGATCGCATTCTACGTTCACCATACATCAAACAAGCAGATACCTTACAAGGTTTTTACTTCTTTGAAGATCATTTTACCAAAGAAGAACTTGAAAAACACTTCAACTTCTACGAACCATTTACCGTGCACGAATCATCACTTTCACCATGTGTTCACAGCATTCAAGCAGCTAAATTGGACAAAATGAACATGGCGTATACATTCTATCTAAGAACATCGCGACTCGACTTAGACGATTACAACAAAGAAGTCGAAGAAGGCTTACACATTACCTCCATGGCAGGAACTTGGATGAGTATTGTAGAAGGTTTTGGTGGCATGCGCATGAAAAATGACACACTTTCCTTTGAACCAAGAATTCCAGAACGATGGAAAGGATATTCGTTCAAAGTAAACTATAGAAATCACATTCTTAAAATCAACGTCACGCAAAACGGAACTTCTTTCGAACTTGAAAAAGGAGAAGATTTAGTGATCTTGGTCGATGGAAAAAAAGTAGCCGTTTCACCAAACGATTTGGTTACAGTTTGAATGTAAATTTGAAGCTATTTCCTGCTTTCCGTTGTATCTCCCGAACAAATCGGGAGGATGCCACTGCAATCAGGGCTAGTCAGAAACTTTAGTGTTTCATACCAAATATAGATTAATTAGTAGTGAGTATTGAGAACGTTTCTTTATGTCATTCCTGCGAAGGCAGGAATCCATTGGAATTCATACTCAAAACGTCAATTCGAGTGATTTTCATAATAAAATGAAGAAAATCGTATCGAGAAGCACTTTGAAAACAACTGTCATTCCTGCGAAGGCAGGAATCCAATTGTCTCAATACTCAATACTAAAAGCTCAATACTTAAAAACAACAATCAGATGAAAAAAATAATCTTACTTACAGTACTTGCATTATGTTTCTCTTGCAAACAAACGGAAGACAAAGCATCTGATGCCGCATCAAAAACGGAAGTCGTAACCGACATCAAAAACGATATCGAACGTATAGAACCGCCACATTGGTGGACAGGTTTTCAAAACACCAAACTCCAACTCTTAGTTAAACATCCAAACATTGCCAAAACAACACCAAGTATTACAAATACCAATGTTAAGATTGAAAAAATACAAGCAGGAGAAAGTGCAAACTATCTCTTCATCGATTTAGACATTTCTAAAGCAAAAGCTGGAAAATTCAATATCGAATTTAAACTCGAAAACGGTTCAACACTTACGCAAACCTATGAACTCAAACAACGAACAAAAGCTGCCAAAGAATATATTGGGTTCAACAGTTCAGACGCGATCTATTTAATCACTCCAGACCGATTTTCCAATGCAAAACCTGAAAATGATGTGTTTGAAAACCTAAACGAAACAACCATTAATCGCAAGGATAATTATGCGCGTCATGGTGGCGATATCAAAGGAATCACAAATCATTTAGACTATATTGACGATTTAGGATTTACGGCAATTTGGTCTTGTCCGCTTCTCACCAACGACATGAAACGCGGTTCGTATCACGGATATGCCATTACAGATTACTATCAAGTAGATCCACGTTTTGGAACCTTTGACGAATACAAAGAACTGGCAGACAAAGCCAACAAACGCGGAATGAAACTCATCATGGATCAAGTAGCAAACCATTGCGGATTGGAACATTGGTGGATGAAAGATTTGCCATTCAACGATTGGGTAAACTATCAAAAAGACTTTGAAAATGGCGAAAAAACAACCTTTTCAAATCATAGACGGACTTCCAATCAAGATATCTACGCTTCCAAAAGTGATCAAAAAGGCATGACCGACGGTTGGTTTGTCATAACAATGCCCGATCTCAATCAGCGCAATCCATACATGGCAAACTACATCATTCAAAACAGTATTTGGTGGATTGAATCTCTCGGGCTGAGCGGAATTCGACAAGACACATATCCGTATCCTGACAAGAATTTTATGAGCAAATGGGCTGGCGCAATTATGACCGAATATCCAAACTTTTCTATTGTGGGCGAAGAATGGAGTTACAATCCGTTACTTATTGGCTATTGGCAAACTGGCGCCAACAATAAAGATGGATATGAAAGCAATCTAAAATCTACGATGGATTTTGCAATGCAGCGAAAAACCGTAGAAGCTTTAAACGAAGAAGAATCGTGGGACAAAGGCTTGGTAAAAATCTATGAAGGTTTGGCAAACGATTTTCAATATCCAAACCCGAAAGACATTATGATTTTTCCAGACAATCATGATATGAGTCGCATCTTTACACAACTCAAAGGAGACATTGTAAACACCAAAATGGCATTGAGCTATTTGTTGACTTTACCAAGAATTCCACAACTCTACTACGGAACAGAAATTCTCATGAATGACTTTGAAAAACCTGGCGATCACGGATTGATCCGAACCGATTTTCCCGGTGGTTGGCAAGGTGATACGGCAAACGCATTTACAGGCGAAGGTTTAACTGCGGCACAAAAAGACATGCAATCATACCTTAAAAAACTATTGAATTTCCGCAAAAACAGCAACGCCATTCACAAAGGGAAAACCACACATTTTGCACCATTTTTAGGAACTTATTTCTTGTTTAGAACTTTAGACGACGAAACCATCGTACATATCATCAATAAAAACGAACAACCTATTACCATTGATCTTAAACGTTATGCAGAAATGAATTTGAAAGGAAAAACGTTGACGAATATTATTACCGGAAAACAATTTACATGGAATGATGAAATTGAATTCAAAGAAAAAGGAAGTATGATATTAACAACGAAATCTAATTAGGGATTAGGTTTTGGGTATTAGTCAAGAACTGAAAACCAATTTGGAAACTAAACGTCAATTCGAGTGTTTTTGAGTGAAGCGAGAAAAAGTATCGAGAAGTACTTGGAAACGAAAATATAAAATATTAGTCGTGAGAAGTTTTGAAAAATTAAGCAGATCTCGATACAAAATTCTTTCAGAATTCCACTCGATCTGACGTAAAGCGTAAACAAATACCAAAACGTCACTTCGAGTGATTTTCGAAATGAAATGAAGAAAATTGTATCGAGAAGTAATTTGAAAACATCTGTTGAGCGCAGTCGAAATGTATAGGAATAAAAAACAATATAACTAAATAGATTCCCGCTTACGCGAGAATAACAAAAATGTCAATGAAACTAAAACTAACCTTACTCATAATTTCCGTCTTGTTTTTCTCCTGCAAAGGACAACAAAAAGGTGAGACTCCTCAAGATAAAAAAGTTGCTACAATCGTGGTGAATTTTTTACCTAAAGACCACGATTTTTCGAAAGACATCTATATTTCAGGAGATTTTGAAGATTGGTCAGGTGGTAAACCTGAATTCAAAATGGAAAAACTGGGAAAACTATACCGAATTAAAATTCCCATGGAAAAAGAAACCATCAATTTCAAATTTACCTTAGGTTCTTGGGAAACAGTAGAACTCGACAGTCAAGGATTTGACGTTGAAAACAGAACCTACACGTATGATGAAAATTTAAAAACGAGTACATACGCTGTATGGAATTGGTCCAAAGGAAACAAAAATAAAACAGCTTCTACCAAACAACCAAATGTAGAAACGTTTGCAGAAACCTTTGAAATACCACAGCTCAACAAAACTCGAAAAATTCAAGTGTATCTACCACCAAATTATGCGAATACTACCGAATCATATCCTGTGTTGTATATGCACGACGGACAAAATGTATTTGACAAAGCCACTTCGTATTCTGGCGAATGGGAAGTAGATGAAACACTGAATTCACTACACCAAACGCACGGTTTAGACGTCATTGTCGTTGCTATTGATAATAGCGAAGAACGCATGCAAGAATATTCAGCATGGACAAGTCCAAAGTATAAATTACCACAAGGACAAGAATATGTAATGTTTATTGCAAAAACCTTAAAACCTGCGATTGATGCAAAATACAGAACTAAAAAAGACGCTCAAAATACAGCTATCATGGGAAGTTCTATGGGCGGATTAATTTCACATTATGCTGTTTTTGCACATCCAGATGTATTTGGAAAAGCTGGTGTATTTTCACCTTCGTTTTGGTTTTCAGAAGATACATTTAGTTTCACAAAGGACAATCTAGCGAAAGCTCAACACTCAAAATTATACTACTTAATGGGCGAAAAAGAAGGTGAAGTTATGATGGCAAACCTGAATAAAATGTTGAAATTGCTAAATGAAAATGGTTTTCCAAAAGATCAGTTTACTACTAAATTTTCTCCCGATGGCACGCACAGCGAAGCATTTTGGCGCAGTGAATTAAAAACGGCCTTGCTTTGGTTGTTTTCTGAAAATATCAAGATTCAACATCACGGCGAACCTGTAGCACAAGAAGTAAAGAATGTAACCTTGGCAAGCGGAAAACTCATGCGTGTGGTCGATTTTCCATCCAACTATATTCGTCCACGAAATGTAGATGTCTGGTTGCCTGAAAACTATTCAAAAGAAAAAAAATACAATGTGCTTTACATGCATGACGGACAAATGTTATACGACGCTTCTACAACTTGGAATAAGCAAGAATGGAAAGTTGACGAAGTGGCTTCCAAATTGATGAAAGAAGGAAAAGTAAAAGATTTTATTGTCGTGTCTCCATGGAATATAGCTGAAATTCGTTGGCAAGATTACTTTCCACAAAAAGCATTTACTTATTTAGATGAAGCAACACAAAAGACGTTTCGCGAAGAAGCAGAAAAGAATAATTTTTCGCTCAATTTTAATGCAGACAACTATTTAAAATTCCTCACGGAAGAACTAAAGCCATATATTGATAACACCTATTCAGTAAAAACAGATCGCGAACATACGTTTGTGGCTGGTTCTAGCATGGGCGGACTAATTTCGATGTATGCCATGTGTGAATATCCAGAAATTTATAGTGCAGCCGCTTGTATTTCGACACATTGGGTTGGCGCAAGTCCGAGAGAAGACAATCCAATTCCAAATGCATTTTTTGCCTATATGCGTGATCATTTGCCATCACCAAAAACACATCGATTCTATTTTGATTACGGAACAGAAACTTTAGACAAACATTATCCGCAATATGCACCAAATGTGGATGAAGTTTTTAAGGAAAAAGGATATACCGAAGCAAATTATACGAATCTAAAGTTTGAAGGCACTAATCATTCCGAGAATGCTTGGCAAAAACGTTTACACATTCCATTTACATTTCTACTTAAAAAGTAATACATGAAACTATTTAAAATACTATTCATATCGTTTTTATGCTGTCAGTTTTCGTTGGCACAGAATGCAGATCGAAAGTTTGTGAGTTATGCTGAAAGCTTGAATGTACACTCCATCAAAGTATCTGATGGAACGTATTTTATTCGGCTGATTAATGACAATATTATTGGAACAACCTTTATTCCAAAAGGACAAAAAATTACAGCGCAAAGTCATGCCGTAATTTTAAAAGACATTCAAAAAATAAAGTCCGTTTCTGAGACAGACACGAGTATTGAGTTGGTTTCTGATGGAATTTCAGCGCATATTCAAAAATCACCATTTCAAATTTCATACAGCTATAAAGGACAACCTATTATTTCTGAAAAAACTGGCTATCAAAAAGTAGAAGGTGGCGAAGCGATTGATTTTAATTTGACAAAAGATGAAATTCTCATGGGCGGCGGCGCGCGTGCGTTGGGAATGAATCGTCGTGGAAATCGCTTGAAACTTTATAACCGAGCGCATTACGGCTACGAAACACGTTCTGAATTGATGAATTTTACACTTCCAATTGTAATGTCTTCTCAAAAATACATGATTCACTTTGACAATGCTCCGATTGGTTATTTGGATTTGGATAGTAAAAAAGACAATACGCTTACGTACGAAACCATTTCGGGTCGTAAAACCTATCAAGTGATTGCTGGCGATTCTTGGGTTGATGTGATTGATAATTATACCGATTTGACAGGAAAACAACCATTGCCACCACGTTGGGCTTTTGGTAATTTTTCAAGCAGATTTGGCTATCATTCTCAAGCGGAAACCGAAGCGACTATTAAAGCGTTTAAGGATGAAGAAATTCCTGTAGATGCTGTGATTTTGGACTTGTATTGGTTTGGAAAAGAGATTAAAGGAACGATGGGGAATTTAAAAATTCACAAAGATTCGTTTCCCAACGCAAAGCAGATGATTAAAGATTTTAATGATCAAGGTGTAAAAACGATTTTCATTACCGAACCGTTTATTCTAACGACTTCCAAACGTTGGTATGAAGCGTCAAATTTGGGAATTTTAGCGAAAGATTCTATCGGAAATCCGTTTAAGTTCGATTTCTATTTTGGAAATACTGGATTGATTGATATTTACAATCCGAAAGGAGAACAATGGTTTTGGAATATTTATAAAGAACTTGCAGACTTAGGTGTGGCAGGAGTTTGGGGCGATTTGGGAGAACCTGAAGTGCATCCAGAAAAACTAATGCATCACACAGGAACTGCCAACGAGAAGCATAATATTTACGGACACGATTGGGCACGATTGATTTATGAAGGATACGCCAGAGATTTTCCAAACACGCGACCATTTATTTTGATGCGTGCAGGATATTCGGGTTCGCAACGTTACGGACTCATTCCTTGGTCTGGCGATGTGAATAGAACTTGGGGCGGATTGCAATCGCAACCAGAAATTGCCATGCAAATGGCCATGCAAGGTTTGAGTTATATGCACTCTGATTTAGGTGGTTTTGCTGGCGCGAATTTGGACGATAATTTATACACTCGATGGTTGCAATACGGCGTTTTTCAACCAATTTACAGACCGCATGCACAAGAAGAAGTACCAAGTGAACCTGTGTTTCGTTCCGCAAGAGCGAAAGCATTAGCAAAGCAAGCAATTGAATTGCGTTACCAATTATTGCCCTACAATTATACCATTGCTTTTGAGAACAATCAAAAAGGAACTCCGTTGATGCGTCCGTTGTTTTTTGTAGAAGACCATAACAAAAACTTGTATACAAACACTGCTACGTATTTATGGGGACATGATTTCTTAGTAACTCCGATTGTGAAAGATAGCGTGGACACCAAAGAAGTTTATTTTCCAAAAGATGCTGTTTGGTTTGACTTTGAAACCGATGAAAAAGTACTTGGCGGGCAAACAAAAATGGTCAACACCAAAGAAAACTCCATTCCTGTATATGTTCGTGGTGGCGCGTTTATTCCGATAGCTAACCCGATGCAAACCACCGCAGCATACAATCCAAATGTTGTACAGCTTCATTATTATCATGATGAAAGTATCTCAGAAAGTGAACGCAAATTGTACAATGACGATGGCGAAACAAAAAATGCATATGAAAAAGGTATGTATGAGTTGTTGACGTTTGAAAGTGAGTTTGGCAACAATCGTTTGCTTATTGAATTGGAAGCAGAAATTGGTAAAAACTACGCTTCAAGCACCAAAGAAATGGAAGTGATTATTCATAATATTCAGAAAAAACCTAGAAAAATAAAATTCCGCGGAAAGCGTGTCAAATTTGATTGGAACAACACTTATAAAACCGTGAAATTTACAATTAGCTGGAACACCAAAAAAGAACGTAAAATTACGATCAAACTATAAAATTAACATATAAACCAATGAAAAATCTAAACTTATTTTTAATTGTAACGCTTCTTTTCCTATCGTGCGATACAAAGAAAAAAGAAGCTGTAAAAACACCAGAACCCAAAGCAAAAGAAATTGCAGCTGTTTCAAAAGACATGATGGAAAGCGCCGTAATTTATGAAGCAAACATTCGTCAATATTCGAAAGAAGGTTCTTTTGATGCTTTCACGAAAGATATTCCACAGTTAAAACAATTAGGCGTAAAAATTATTTGGCTGATGCCGATTTTTCCTATTTCAGAAACCAAACGCAAAGCTACAGGTGACAAGTTTGCCAGTGATATTGAAGATCCTGAAGAGCGTAAAAAATACTTAGGAAGTTATTATGCCGTTTCTGATTTTACCAAGATCAATCCGGAATTTGGAACGATGGAAGATTTTAGAGAACTCGTAAAAACCGCACATGACAACGGTATTTACGTGATTTTAGATTGGGTTCCAAACCATACAGGTTGGGATCATACTTGGATTAAAACGAATCCAGATTTCTATACAAAAAATGCAAAAGGCGAAATTACCGATCCGCTAAACGAAGATGGAATACCTGTAGGTTGGGCAGATGTTGCTGATTTGAATTATGATAATAAGGAACTGCGCAAAGCCATGATTAAAGACATGCAATTTTGGTTGACAGAAGAAAACGTAGATGGTTTTCGTTGTGATGTGGCAGGATCAGTTCCCACAAATTTTTGGGAAGAAGCTGTACCACAATTACGCGCTACCAAAGATATTTTTATGTTAGCTGAAGCATGGGAACCAGAATTATTGAAAGGTAAATTGTTTGATATGGCGTACGGTTGGGACACGCATCACCGAATGAATCATATTGCCAAAGGAGAAGAAACTGTTGCCAATTGGGACAAGCGTATGCAGCAAATTGATTCTTTGTATGAAAGCGATGATATTTTAATGAATTTCGTTACCAATCACGATGAAAATTCATGGAATGGAACTATTGAAGAACGCATGGGAAAAGGCGCTGCTGCATTTACAGCATTGAGTTTTGTGGCACCAGGAATGCCATTGATTTACTCAGGACAAGAATATGATATGAAGCATCGTTTGAAATTCTTCGAGAAAGATGAAATTCCGAAAGAAAAAGGCGAAATGTGGCCATTATTAGAAAAGTTAGGAGCATTAAAGAATACAAATATTGCATTGCACGGCGGAAAAAATCCTGCTTCATACACAAAGTTGCAAACTAGTAAAGCAGCTCAGGTATTGGCATTTAAACGTGAAAAAGATGGTAAGCAAGTGTATTATATTGGAAACTTATCTAACGAAGCTGTCATCACAACAATTGACCTTGTTGGAAGCTTCACAAATCATATAAATGGCGACACTATTATGTTTAGAGAAGGACAAGATGTAGCCTTGCAGCCTTGGCAATATATGGTGTTAGTTGCTGAATAATATGTAAAAAACAGTAAAGAAGCTGTCTAAAAAATTTTGAAAAATGTCATCTTGAATTCGATTCGATTTGACGAAAAATTCATTCTTTAGACAGCTTTTTTTGAGAAACCTAAAGTCCAATAACTTCTTCTATAATTGAACCGCCAACTATAAGTTGCGTGTTTTCAATTTGGTGTTGTGCTAATTGATTTATTGTTTTCATCTGAATTTGTTTTAAGAGTTTATACTAAAATTAAAGACCTCCACTTTCTTCTATAATTGAACCGCCAACTATAACTTGCTCATTTTCAATTTTATACTGTACTAATTGATCTACTGTTTTCATCTAAATTTGTTTTAAAATTTATAATTAAGATTAATGCTGCTGAAAGAAACTAAACTGCTCCACCTTCTTCAATGATAAAACCACCAACAATAAGTTGCGTATTTTCAATTTGATATTCTTCTAATTGATGTATTATACTCATAAGAATTTGTTTTAAAATTTATAAAATTAGGATTAAATACCTCCGTATTCTTCAACAATTGAACCGCCAATGATAAGCTGCTCGTTTTCAATTTGGTATTGTGTTAATTGATTCAATGTTTTCATATTAAATAAGTTTTAATGATTTATAATGAAACTAAAGTACTGAAGATCAGTGATAGCAACTAGTAAAGCATCCGCCAATTCCGCGAATTATGTGAGATTAAGTAGTGAAGATTGCTATTTGTGAATTTTAAAAAAAACAGTGAGTCAATTGAAATAGAAATATGTTTTTATTGAAGATATCTGGTATAAACAATCAATAAACTAAGCAAATTGAACGTTTCAATTTTATCTTGACTGTGTTCTATTTGACAATTTAATTCAGTTAAAAAAAGTATCATAGAAAATACTTTGAGCTTTTCATCTACAAAGAAATCAACTCAATTTTTGATTTTTCAAAACCGAATATTGTTAAAATAAAAAGAGCCTCCTTGCGGAAGCTCTTTTCTCTTACCAAAAATTGGTTATTCTTATTTGGGGTCTTAGGGTAATAAGGGAAATAATTTATAACCAATAAATTACTTTAACCATGAAAAAAAGTTAAGTCCAAATATAATACCTCTATTTCATAAAACCCTATATATTAGACAACAACTTACATTCCTTCGACGAACGTATACTTTTTATAGACGAATGCGCAGCGTAATGTCAAATTAATGTTAAGTCTCTTTCACCAATATGTTCTAAAAGTTAAAAAAAACACCTACAACTTGTCACAGATATGACAACAAGTGTTTTTTTGTTGTATTTGCAACCATATAAAATAATAAAATACTTTTATGAGTATCTTTGTTTTTTGTTAAATAAAGAAGACTAGATGAAAGAAAAAAATATACAAATTGCCACTATTGGCGGTGGTTGTTTTTGGTGTACAGAAGCTGTTTTTCAGGAAGTAAAAGGTGTTGAAACCATTGTTTCTGGATATACTGGTGGCACTGTTCCTGGAAAGCCTACGTATAGAGAAATTTGTTCGGGACTCACAGGACATGCAGAAGTAATACAACTTACTTTTGATGCTGATGTTATTTCCTTTCAGGAGATTTTAATCATTTTTATGGCAACACACGATCCAACGACCTTAAATCGTCAAGGTGCAGATGTGGGAACGCAATATCGTTCGGTTATTTTTTATCATGATGACATTCAAAAGCAAACAGCTGAAGTTGTCATTCAGGAACTTTCTGAATATTATGATGCATCAATTGTAACCGAAATAACTGCGGCAGAAACTTTTTATGAAGCCGAAGTTGAACATCAAAATTATTACAGACAAAACACACAACAAGGATATTGCAGTTATGTGATTACTCCTAAGTTGACAAAACTTCGCAAGCTGTTTGCAGATAAATTGAAATAATTTTTATACTTATACTATATAAAAAAGAGTACTAAAATATTAGTACTCTTTTTAACCACCTTTAATTTAAACTCTAGTCACTAAGGTTCTAGATCTTTTAAACTATTTATGCAATACATAGTTATTAGTCTTCGCATATTCTTCAATTGAATTGAGTCCTATAGCGCGTCTTCTTTCGTTTACTTTATGAGCATTTGCAATTGGATATATATATGTGAATCCAGATTTTTTGTCTTTTTTCACTTGAGTACCGTAGTGTTGTTTTTTACCGTTTCGCATTAAAATCCGATCTTTTAGAAAGGCTAAATACCAACCATCAGATTCATTATTATTAACCGATGTAACTAAATAGGGTAAATATTTTTCTTGTGTGTCAATTTCTGCATGTTGTACGACCAACCATAAGGTTTGATTCGCCATTTCTCCTACTTTATTTTTACTAAGCCAACCATAAGTATCAATAATGTGCAACACTTTTTTTTCGTTGATGCTATCTTGTTCATGAATAAGTTTCCATATGTATGCTAACTCATCTGAATTTCTTCCAAATTTAGCTTCAGCTTCTGGAAGTAATTGTCGTAAAGTTTGATCTTCGATACGAATAGTTTCCAATTGTGCTTTGAGCAGTTTGTAATCTATTGGTTTTGCTTGTATTTGCGTTTGACTCTGCATCGTTATTGAACTAATAATAATTGTTATGAAAAGTAGTTGTTTCATGATGTTGTGCGCTTTTTTAAGCAAAAACAGTGTTTACACTTTCCACTTTATCTGCCCATTTTCCTGTGTAAGGATCGTATTGACATTTTGCTGGTTTGGAATGTAAATCTCCGTCTGTTGTATACGCTCTACAATCTGTACAGATGTATCGATATTCGCAATCTCTACAACCATCAATATTATCTTTGTTGATATTCCATGGTTTTTGGAATTCGGCATCATCGGCAATTTTTGTCAATGAAATGTTGTTTACATGTCCATACGATTTTTGCATAGAAGGACAGTTTTTCACATTTCCTGTTTCGTCAATAGAAATTTTTCTATTTAAACATCCGTTGTGCTTTATATTTTCGGTAAATCCTTTTACATCTCTAATTCGCATAGAGTTTACATTGATTAATCCGCAACCTTCGCAACCACTTACTTTTTGTTTGGTATAGCCCAAACTTCCGTGGTAAACTTTTGATCTGTTTTTAGCTTCAGGTTCTTCATCAAAAAGTTCCATATCATACGTGTGATAGGTAACCTGAGCAATTTCATATTTATCTAAAAGTGCTTTTATTTCTTTTTCTTTTCCGTCATATTCAATTAAGAAGTCAATTGATCGGAAGTTTTTTCCAACGGTCAATGCCAATATTTCTTCTAATCTAGAAACAGGTAATTGGCAATAAGCTCTAATTTGAATGTGATAACACGCCAAGACTTCTAATTCGTTAAAAATCTTCTCAAAATCGTGCATTTCATCACGGATATCAATAATAGAATTGATAATTTTTGATGGATGATCCCACTCCAGTTCCATTGCTGGAAATCGATCTAAAGTATCCACTACAATTGCCAACTCTATGTCAACTAAATAATCGATAAAGTCTTTAAAGAAAATGAGATCTTCTTCTCCATCGAGCATTTCGGCAACAGTACCGATATTATTTTCTTTAAGTACTGATAATAGTTCATAGTATGAATTATCAACAAAGTACACTTTTTGTCTAGAAACATCGCATAACATTGTTCTTGTGTGTCCTTTTACAGGAAAACAATCTGCGAACATATAGAGATATTTATCTTTTATGGTGGCTAATTCTTTCATCTTTTTATCTTTTTATTTCAGTAACATCTACAATTTTCGAAATTGGTTTATCGGATCCTGAATAAAAAATGATACTACTATATTTTTCACTATATGCAGTTCTATAAAAAGGATCTGAAGGCAGCAACTCATTATATATAAGGTAATTATAAAATAATGGTAAGTTTTCTAGTTGTGGTTCGCTAATTGGTAATTTCTTTAGTTTTATCATGATTACAAGATTTTAGCAATTTTTCGTTCTAAGTAATAATTACAAGGAGCGGACGTCATTCCAAATTGTCCAACAGGATTTACTTCTAAGAAGATGTAATTGTTGTCTTCATCGACTAAAATATCAATAGAACCTGTGTTTAATTGCAGTTCGTTCATGATGTCAATAAGTCCTTGTTTTACATGTTGTGGTAAATTATATGGCACTTTACGCTGCGGATTTTCTTGATCGGTATGTTTTCTAAAATCAACTACCGTATCTGCTCGTTTTTGCGAGAATATTGCCATTGCATAGAATTCTTCATTGAGATAAAAAACTCTGAGTTCGTATTTTTTCTTGATTTCTTCTTGCAGTAATGATGGAAAAAAGCGATCTGGTAATTCGTCCAAACTTTCTTCAGTAATACGCTCGGTATATGAATAATATCCATAATCTGGCGTAAAGTGATATACTCCTTGACTAATCGCTTTGGTTACTACAAAATTTGCATCTGTATTTGCTAAAATTCTTCGAATTCCTGCTTTTGTGGTCACCACATAACTTTTTGGAATTGGAACATTGTATTTTTTAGCAATTTCTAAGACAATCAGTTTGTTTACATCAGTACTCACATAATTTCCAATAGCAGTTACATCTTGTTGTAATATGTAATGAAAATACTCTGTGAGCACCTTGTACTCTGAGTTGATGTGATTTTTGTGATAGTTTGGTGTATCGAATAAGATTCCTTTTTCAAGTTCGTCAAAATTGATCGCTACATTTTTCAATGAAAAACCTCTTCTTCTGTGCCAAATTGATGAAATATTGAATAAGTTATGTTCTTCTCCATGTTTGGAAACGGTCAATTCTCTATCGTCAATATCGAGAAAATGCAGGCGTGCTTTATCATCGTCGGTATTGAGGCGAATGTATGGCTTGTTATATTTTACAAGCCATTCAATTACATTGCTCGTACTTCCATCATCTTGACGGCTGAGTACTAATATTTTTTCATCGTTTTCCATGGTATCTTAAAATTTTCCTGGATTGTCATACTCGTACTCAAGATCAACTTCTGTTTCTGCCATCGCTTTTAACGTTTGGGTTTTAGAATAGGTGTCTTGTGAACTTCTAACTGGTTCTATATTACCAGCTCGAACAGCTGCTAAATCCTTTTTAGACATTTCTTTGATTTTTGTGTTTGCTAATTTCATAATGACTGATTTTTGTGGTTTATAAAATGTGTTTGTAATATAAATTTGAATCAGTAATACGTATAGGTAACAGTAAATATTCTGTTGTCAGAAACTAAAAGCAAAGTGATTTAGAAGATTAGCGTCTTCGTTTAAATTAGTGTGGTAAATATTGTTATATCACTTGGTGCTTAGACAATGTTTCTAAAGGTGTGTGTTTTGAAGAATATACTGTATTAACCTTTGTTAAGTACTGATGATTCTTTGTTTTGTAATGTGTAGGTAATACTCATTTATCACCTACACTACAATATTTAGTATATAGCTTGATAATTACTTGTGTTTTATACAAATTCAAGACTAATTTCCGTACTCTGCTTCGGCCTCTGCTTCAGACGAAGAACGTGCACTGTATGAATCTGTATTTGTTTGTGTTTGTCCATCTGAACTTTTAACACCTCCAGCAATCACTTTAAGCTCTTCTGGTAACATTTCTTTGATACCTTCTTTTTTGTTGAGTTTCATAAGAATTGGTTTAATAGATTAAACTATTTTGTCGGTATTGGTATCTCATATTCCGTTTCTATGGGAGCACGAGCGCTAGCTCTTCTTGAAATAGTATTTGTATCACTATTTTGTTCTCTGAAACCACCTCGAATTACTTTTAATTCTTCTGGTTTCATTTCTTCGATACTTTTTTTACTTATCTTCATGACGTTAGTTTTTTGGTTATTTATATACTAATGACTGCTTTTGTGGAAGCAGCCATTAGTTATAAATTAACTATTACTTAGAAGAAGCTTCTGCCTCTGCTTCTGCTTCTGCAGATGAACGAGCACTAGCTGTTGCAGTTGCTGTTGCAGTATCTCCACTAATTCTACTTAATCCTCCAGAGATTGCTTCTAATTCTTGAGCTGTCATTTCCTTTACGTTCTTTTTATTTAATTTCATAATATTAAAGTTTTAAAAAATTTTGGTTCCTACTCTGTTTTAAGGTTTTTCGGATTCCACCTTTTCGTGATTGTTGCAACGAATCGACAGTGCTAATTAATGGCGGAATTTCCTATTTATCAAGTGGTTAGTACTGACGTTTATAAATCTCATGCAACGGATTTATAAATCTCACGTTGCTAAATTTTCCGCAATTGCTTTATCTATAATAGCTTTACGAATATGTGTCTTTATTCTTGCATAAAACGCTATCTTTATACACATTTACAGTAATTTTAAAGTCACAAATTAATTTTTGTCAATTATACATATGTATTAACCTACAATTTTAATTGAATTTTAACCGTTATAGCTTTTGGAAAAGAGCATTTTTGGCATCAAATTCTAAATAATTAGAAAAAAGTGAAAAATTATATTCAAAATCTAGCCCCTTTTGCATGCGTTTTCGCAGATTTTTTCCGTAGGAAACATGATTTTATGCTTAAAATTCACCTTATTTTACTGCTTTTTTGCTCAATTTCTGTTTCTGCACAGCTTGATACTGACTCTTTTGAAGGAATAAAATCTGAGTTTACGAAGGCTGCTAAAAATTCTGAAGAGGCTTTTAATAGCGCAAAAACGTATCTGGCGAAAGCCAAAGAAGTAAATGAAGTACACCGAATTGTAGAAGGTTATGAATTGTTTGTTTCCTATTATAGTCATACACCAAAAGCAGTTTCGTATACCGATAGTATTATTTTATTGACCAAAAATGCAAAACTAGAAGACTATCCTGCAGAAGGATATTTGTCAAAAGGGATCCAGTTATACTACAACTCTAAATATAATGATGCGCTTACCAATTTTGCGACTGCAAATGACATGGCGCTGGCAAATAAAAATATTAGACAGCAAATTTCAATTAAGCATTATATAGGTTTACTTAAAAATGTAAGTGAAGAACGCGAGGAAGCTTTAAAGATTTTTCAGGAAAATATTGAGTTTATCCGTGAGAATAATTTTGAAAAGAAAAATCCGGAGCAATATTTAAAGTCCTTGTTTGCTCTTTCTAATTCCTATAATAAGAATCGTGTGTTAGATTCTGCCGAAATTGTAAACAAGCTCGGAATAAAGGTGAGTTTACAACATCCTACCAAATATTTGTATCCTTGGTTTTTAACTTCTTACGGAGTTACTTCCTATTATAGAGAGAACTATGCTACTGGAATTGACAGCTTGTTAAAAGCCACCAAATTTTTAAAGAATAACGAAAAAGCATTATGCTCTAATTACCTATATATATATAGGTGTATGGAAAAGTTAGGGAAAAATGATGCTGGTATTTCTTATTTATATAAGGTAGATTCTATTTACAATCAAAAACCAAAGGTCATTTTTCAAGCCAGAGAAGCGTATGAGTCTTTAAATATAGAACACAAAGCTGCTAAAGATCCTGAAAAACAATTGGCAACTATTGAAAAGTTATTAGCGGTAAATAAAATTATTGAAGATGAGTATCAAAATCTGGGAAAAGAGATTGTTCAAAAGTATGATACACATTTGATGATTTCTGAAACCGAAGAACTTATCAATCAAAAAGAAGAACTCATCAATCAATTACAAGACAAAAACTTTTTATCACAAAAGAAAGTTACGGCACTTGTGATTACATCTATATTGTTCTTAGTCATCATTTTTTACTTTTTTAGAAGAAATGTTGTATACAAGAAACGCTTTAAAGCATTGATGGAAGAATACGATCAAAAGAAAGTTGAGAAAGAAAAAGCACAAAATACAAACAATACAACTACAGAAAAGGAAACTTTGGTTTCATCGGCACAAAAAGAAAGCATTGGATTGCCAGAAGAAATTGTAGCGCCCATTTTGGTGAAATTGAAAAGATTTGAAGATACACATCGATTTACGAAGAAAAATTACACCTTAACAAAACTTGCTAAGGAATTAGATACCAATAGTACTTACTTATCAAAGATCATTAATATGACCAAAGGAATGAATTTTGCAAAGTATATGAATGAAATCCGAATTGATTATGCAATTACACAATTGAAAGAAAATAAACTGTTTCGTTCGTACACAATTAAGGCCATTGCACAGGAGGTTGGTTTTAATAATGCACAGTCATTTTCAATCGCTTTTCACAAAAAAACGGGCATTAATCCATCTTACTTCTTAAAACAACTTGAAAATCAGAATAAAGTTTCAAGTGGTTGATTTTCAATTATTTATATTTTAATTTTTATCGTGATATTTATAAATACCACTATACTTCATTATAAAAGGGGTGTGTTTTGATATACATTTACATCGTAATCAAAATAACTTTAACACCATGAAAACTACAAAAAGAAACTTAGGAAAACTTACATTATCTAAATTAATGATCGCTCAAGTTGGAGACCCAAGAAAAATATGTGGAGGATCTCTTCCAAGGCCAACAGAAAACTGTACAAGTCAAAATATTTGTACACTATTATGCGCTGGCGATACCATAGACACACAATAGTATAAAGAATTTATATTTCTCTTTTTTCATAATCACAAAAATGCTATTTCAAGTGTGATGCACACCCATCCTCTTGAGGTAGCATTTTGTTTTTAGAAAGAAGAACACTCAAAAACTACCAAATGAAATACCCATTCCCTCTTTATTTATTACTTCTTGTTTTTAATACACAATGCACTACTAATAAACAAGAACCTCTTTTCGCTACTGAAAAACCTGTAATCAATACGTATTTTTCTACCATAGTTGAAGATCCGTATCAATACCTAGAAAATTTAAAAGATAGTGCCGTACTATCCTGGCTGGTTTCTCAAAATGAATATACCAAAACTACATTGCAGCATATTTCTGGACGCCAACAACTTTTGAAAAAGATTGAAACCTACGATAACATGGGTTCCGAAGCTACTTATAACCTAAAAGTACTATCACCGTCTGCATATTACTATTTAAAATACGCTAAAAATCATGAAGCTAATGTTCTGTATTTTAAGAATGGAATTCACGGAAAAGAAATGGAGATTTTTAATTCTGAGAATTATAAGTCAAACTCCAAAGACAAGTATATTATTAATTATTTTCAGCCAAGCTGGAATGGTAAAAAAATAGCCATTGGATTTACTAAAAACGACGAAGAATTCTCGGAAGTTGTTATTTACGATGTACCCACAAAAACATTTCACAAAGAAATTATTGACCATTGTTGGCCGTCTGAATTAGGCGGAATTAATTGGTTAGATGATAATTCTGGATTCACCTATTTACATATCCCAGATATTGATACTACATCGCCTAATTATATCTTAGATTCTGCTACCGTTTTATACCATTTAGGAACAAATCCGAAAGATTTACATATTATTTTTTCCAGAAAAACACATCCACAACTTCATTTAAATCCTGCCGATTTTCCTATTGTAAATATTTTTGGGAAAGACCAAAAGTATATGTTTGGCAGAGTTGGCGGAATTGGGTTTAAAGACTATTACTATGCACCCATAAGTGAATTACAGCAAAAAAATGTGACTTGGAAACCGCTGTTTAAAAAGAAACATAAGGTAGAAAAGTTTTTGCCTCACGGAGAAGAGATCTATTTTTCAAGCGCACAAAAAGTTTCCAACTTTAGCTTGTATAAAACAACTTTTAAAGATATTAATTTTGACTCGCCTTCGGAGGTAATTCCTACCATAACTGATGAAATCATCAAAGATTTCACCATAACTTCCGAAGGCTTATTCTATACAACTTCCAAAAATGGTGTACTCGCAAGTTTATACCATTCCACCAATACAAAAAATGAAAAGATTGCATTGCCTGAAACATCTGGAAGTATTCATTTATCAACGATTGGCACACAATTTCCAGAGTTATGGATAGAAACTCAAGGTTGGACAAGTCATAAAAACCGTTATCGCTATTCCGTCAAAAAGAAGACGTTTAAGAAAGAGAATGTAACTCCAGTACTAGATTATCCAGTATTTAATGATATTGTCATAAAAGAGATTGAAATTACGTCTCACGATGGTGTACAAGTTCCTTTATCGATCATTTATAAGAAAGGAATGATAAAGAATGGTAAAAACCGTATGCTGCTGAATGGTTATGGTTGCTACAACTGGATTAATGCGCCTATGTTGTATCCGTATTTATTGTATTGGATTTCCGAAGGTGGCATTTACGCGGTAGCTCATGTGCGTGGTGGCGGTGAAAAAGGAGAACAATGGCACAAAAGCGGTTATAAAACAACAAAACCAAATACTTGGAAAGATTTTATTGCTTGTACCGAATATTTGATTGATGAAGGATATACTTCTTCAGAACGTTTTGCTGTTTGGGGCGGAAGTGCTGGAGGAATTAATATTGGACGCGCAGTTACGGAACGCCCTGATTTGTATGCTGCTGTTGTGATTAGAGTTGGCTTGTTGAATACAGTACGATCTGAGATTGCACCTAACGGACAAAATAATATTAAGGAATTTGGTACGGTAAAAGATTCTACAGAGTTTGAAGCGTTGTTAGCGATGGATGCCTATCATCATATTGAGAAAAATGTAGCGTATCCTTCGGTGTTTTTAACTTCGGGCATCAACGATTCGCGAGTGGCAGCTTGGCAACCGGCTAAGTTTGCTGCACGTATGCAAGCAGCTACGAGTTCAGAAAATCCTATTTTATTGTCTGTCAATTTTTCGGAAGGTCACGGTTTTGATCGTACACAGAAGAGCAAACGTGAAGAACTTGCAGATATTATTTCTTTTGCTTTGTGGCGAACTGGAAGTGAGAAGTATCGGTTGAAGTAGGGTTTGTTGGGTGTTGGGTCTTTGGTGTTGGGTGTTGGGTCACTGCGTTTTTGTTTTTTTGTTTTTCTTGATTTGATTTCAAAACATAAACTCTTAAACTGATAAACCTTTTAAACTTCTTATTTGTTTTTTGTCTCTTTGTCTCTCTGTTAATTTGTTTTTTTGTCTGTTTGTTTATGTAAAGTTTCCCCAAGATACAGATTACTTCACTTTTGTTTGTAATGACGAAATTCGAAATATACTTTACTTTCCTATGATCGATCTTTGAAGTTTCATAAACTGATAAACTTATCAACCTTTCAAACTTCTTATTTGTTTTTTGTTGATTTGTTTGTTTGTTTTTCTTGATTTGATCTTAAAACATAAACTCTTAAACTGATAAACTACCTAAGCAATAATAAACTTTCAATAGAAATCAAATTGATCTTTGAAACTTCATAAACTTATCAACCTTTCAAACTTCTTGTTTGTTTTTTTGTTGATTTGTTTGTTTGCTTTTCTTGATTTGATCTCAAAACATAAACTGATAAACTACCTAAGCAACAATAACCCTTCAATAGAAATCAAATTGATCTTTGAAACTTCTCAATACTAACATCTCAATACTCAATACTAATTCATAGTGCATTTCAATACAATTTTCTTCAAAAATCACTCGATGTGACGTTTTGGAGCATCTAACTACTCTAATAATTTAAACACAAAAAAAGAGCGCTATTGCTAGCACTCTTTTTTTATAATGTATTATGTTTCAAGAATCTTACATTCCTGTTACTTTGATATCGTCAATGTGGTATCTTGTTTCAGCTCCACCATCAGCACCTAAATATTTGAATGCTACGTGTACATCTCCATTTAAACAAGAGATATTGATGTTTGATCCTACAAAGCTTCCAAATCCGCTTCCTCCTACTGGAATGTTAGCGTCAAGTAATGTCCACTCTGTTGTTGTTGGATCTCCAGTATAGTTTTCTGTGATGAATGCTTCTAAGATTGTTCCTGTTTCAAAGTTTGCAGAAACTTCAAAAGTTAATTCTTCTTGAGTTGTTCCGTCTAAGTTAATAGCTGGAGTAACTAACCAAGCTTCTAATGGGCTTTCACCTGTTCCGAAAGCAGAAATCTTCATGTATCTGTCTCCAGAGAAAGAATTATCTTCATAACGCTCAGAACCACCTGAAACATTTACGTTTGTCCATCCTAAAGCATCTAATTGTGCTTCGTTTGTAATTGCTTGGAAATCTTCTTCAAATACAGTCATTGCAGTAGAAACTGGTCCTGTACAATCTAAAACGTTTGGATCACAACGAACCGTATCTGTAAAGTTGATATCTGCTAAAGTATTGATCACTAAAACATTGGCATCATCACCAAAATCTCTTGTGAAAACTCCTTGAATTGTTCCTTTTTTATCATCAACAGTTAATGATTTGAAATCAGCAAATGTACTTGTTTGTAAAGAAATTACTCCACTATTATCACATTCTTCAAGATTTCTAAATCCGTCAAAGTTATCAGAAGCTTCACCAGCATATGTTAATCCGATATTGTTTAATGCAAACTGAACACCTTCTATTTGAATAAATGTATTCTCATCAGCTTCTGTCAATTCTCCAATCGTAGTTACTTTAGGAGAAATTTCAGCTACTTCAGTACCACGTACTACAAACTCTTCTAATTCAAATGGTTGAATTTGATCGATATCGTTTCCATTAGGTTTTCCAATAGCGTATACACCATTTTCAAGTCCAATAGCTAAACCATTCATTTTGATATATACTTTTCTACCAAATTCGTAGCTGTTGAATAATGCAGACTGGTTGATATCAACACGGAATCCTAATCTTGGATCTGAATCCGGGTTTGCACCGTCTTTTTTGTTTTGTATTACTAATTCTTCGAAGAAGTTTCCAGCTTGGTCACTAGATACTACATATCCTTCAATAATAATTTCTGCTTCATCCGTTGCAATGGTTGCAATTTGGTCTCCATCACCTACTGCTTGCAGGTATCTTGCTACCATATTTTGGAAAGTAGCATTTGCAGTTAATCCTGGATCAACAGCTGTTGTTCCGTTAGGAATTGCAAATTCATCGTCTTGAACACAAGAAGTAATAACTAATCCCATAATTCCTAAGACAGCTATTAAACTAAAAATTTTATTTGCTTTCATTTGTTCGATTTTATTTTTCTGCGTCCTATAAAGATACGCAATCTTTAATTTTTTTGTTTTGTTTAGAATCTAAAATATAAGTTTAAGAAATACGTTCTTCCTCTACCATACCAATATCTGTTACCAAATACTCTTGTTTCTAATGCAGAATCGTCTCTTAATTCTCTGAAGTTAGCATTTCTTCCTTGCTCAAAACCTCCAGTTCTATATTCTTTGTCAAATACGTTGTTGATACTTGCAAAGAAACCAACATAATAGTCACCTAGTTTCCATGATTTTCCACCTACTAAGTTTACTAACATGTAATCGTCAAATTGTTCTTGTCTTAATAACTCACGTGCCAATTCTGGATCGTAATCATTAAATACTTGTCCATCAAAGTCCGTGTAGAAGTTGCTACTTCTTTGTAATGGACTTACGTCAATGTATGCATTTGAGAAGAAGTTACTTGTAGCTCCAAACCACCAGTAATCTGGATCTCTATATTCAAAACCAACAGAGAATGCTCTTTGTGGTCCACCAGCAATTTTATAGTCTTTTAAGCTTACTTCTCCGAAGTCCAATCTACCATCAACAAATCCTGCATTTCTTGCATCAATATTATCTTCTGTCGTTACAGATAAATTTGGATTGTTTGCGTATGTATATTGTCCAATAGAAGCGACACCTTTTAATTTAATAGTTGATGTTACTTGTGCTTCAATTCCAAGTTCTCCTCCAACGTGTCTTTTATCTACACCTTTTAAGATTTCTTGAACAAATGCTTGGTTGTCTCCTCCAATTCCGTCTGCGAAGAAGAAAGAGATTTCATTAGCATCTTCCATTTTTGTGTAATACCCCGTTAATCTCGCTTTTACGATTGGAGATCTGAAGATATAACTTGCATCAATTGATGTAATTTTTTCTTCTGTAATGTCTGGTACTACATTATTGTTTTCTCTTGAGTTAGAGAATGTATTACGAATTGATGGTGCTTTTGTTAAGTATCCAGCATTTACATCAAATAAGTGACGACCTGTTAATTTATACGTAAATCCAGCTTTAGCTCCTAAACCAGTGAATGATAATTTTTCACTTTTTCCAAAAGAATTGTCTGGGAAACCACCATTTCTGTATAATCCTTCACGTTGGTAGGTTGTATTTTTTACACTAGCTCCAACAAAGAAATCTACTTTTTTGTATTTGAATTGTGCTTGTGCAAAACCTCCAATAGTGTTTGATCTGATTTCGAAGTTATAACGGAAACGATCTCCTTCTGTAACCACTCTATTTGGGTTGTTTAAGTCGTTTTGTACTGCTCCTGGATCAATGTTTAAATCGCTTGCAAAAGGATCTACATCTAAATATCCAGTTCCTCCTAATAAATCTACAACTTCTGCAAAGTTTTCAGAAACTAATGAAGTGAAGTTTACATTTGCGTTGAAGGTAATATTATCGTTGATTACTGAATTCAAAATTGAATTTGCAGTAAACTGTCTGTCATCTGCTCTATCTTCATATACAATATTGATAGCGTTTCCGCCAGCAACTAAGTTATTTTGGTTTGCTGTATATAAAGCTGTCCAGTCAATTTGTCCATCTTGTACAAACGCTTCTTGCGCTTGGAATGCTAATAATGGATTGTCTGGGAAGTTTCTTCTAAAGTAACTTGGTAATTTTTGGTAGTATGTAGGACTTGGATTTGCAGCATTTCCAACTGGGAAACCACTAACATCTAAATCTGTTCCACCAAAATCTAAACGACTTCTTCCTTGCTCACCAAATTGGTAGGCAACATTTGTGTTTAATGTTGTATTTTCTGAGATATCCCAATAATGATTTAACATTAAAATTGGTTCAATTACTCTACGTACTCTTGAATTACGCTTTTCACCGTCTTGGTATCCCCAAAATTCGTTGTAACGAATTCCTTTTAAGTCGTATACTTCTTGTGTGTTTGCAGAAGATAAACCTCTTCTGTTTGGCGCATAAATTCCAGTAAAGTTAATACTGTGATTGTCGTTTAATTGTTTTTCAACTGAAAGAAATAAAGAATTTGCGTCGTAGAAAGTACCGTCGTTAAAACCTTCATCTCCCCATCTTCTTCCTGCTGAAACTGTGTACGCCCATCCACTTTCAAGTAAACCAGAAGAATATGTTGCTATAATTCTGTTGGTATAACTTCTGTCTGATGACGAATACGTTACTCTACCACCTTCTCTATATTGAGAAGCTCTTGTATTGATATTTGTTGTTCCTAAAACACCTCCAAATGTATAATCTGAAGCACTTAAACCATTTGTAAGTTCTTGATTTCTTACAACATCATTCAATCCTCCCCAATTACTCCATTGTGGTCTTCCGTTGAACTGCTTGTTCATTTCAATACCATTGATAAGTACTGTTCCGTTTTCTGAGTCCAAACCTCTTACTCTGAAGAAAGTTGCTCCAAATTCAAAAGCTGCAGTTCTTAGGAATACATCTCTAGAAGATTGTAATAATCCTGAAATGTTGTCTGCTGCTGTTGAATCATCATTCAATTCGTCATCAGTCAATGCTATAAGGGTAACATCTTCTTGAGCGAATTTTTTTAACAAAATTGTCCCTAAGTCAATTGCTTGACCATCGGCAACTGTTACAGGCATTCTCAAAATTGAGTATCCATCTTTTGTGAATACAATATCCACATCTCCTGCTGCAACATTTGTTAACTTAAAAGCTCCAGATGCATCTGTAACAACTTCCTGTTTGTTGTTACTGGCAACCGAAACCAAAACATTTTGAATTGCGTCATCTGTATTGGCATCAAGTACGATTCCCGTAATTGAATTTTGTCCGCTGACAAACCAAACTGATAGCAATCCAAATAAAAAAATAAGTTTTTTCATACTGTAATTTGCAATTAATTATTATTCGAGTTTAAAAAATCTTTAATAACGACGCGCAAATGTACATTATTTATAATTAATAACTACTTTTGGTCTATCTTTTGTATAGATTGTTTAAGATAACATAACATTCAATAAATGAAAAACCTTAAATCCCTAGTATTACTGACTTTTTTAGTAGTTTTTACCCAGGCATGGGCACAGAAAAAGAAGCAGTATAAAGTGCAAACAATAGCGTTTTATAACGTAGAGAATCTGTTCGATACTATTAATGATCCATTGAAAGACGATGAGAAGAGTCCGATGATGGAAATTCAAAGAGATCGTTCAAAGATTTATGAAGATAAACTTTCTAAACTGGCACGTGTTATTTCTGATATAGGATACGATGTTGCTAAAACATCTCCTGCTATTTTAGGTGTTGCCGAAGTTGAGAATAGGAAAGTATTGGAAGATTTGGTAAATCATCCAAAATTGAAAGATTCTGATTATAGTATTATCCATTTTGATTCTCCTGATAAGCGTGGAATTGATGTTGGTTTACTGTATAAAGAAGATGTTTTTCAGCCACATAGTTTTTCAAAACATCCTTTATATATATATAATGGTGATAAAAGAGTATATACGAGAGATCAATTATTGGTTTCTGGTGTGCTTGATGGAGATGAAGTCCATATTATTGTAAATCACTGGCCTTCAAGAAGTGGTGGAGAAGCAAGAAGTAGACCAAAACGTGTAAAAGCTGCCGAGTTGAATAAACGTATTATTGATTCTTTACAAGATATTGATAAGAAAGCTAAGATTTTTACGATTGGCGATTTAAACGATGATCCTTTTAATGTAAGTATGAAAGAAGTACTTAAAACGAAAGACAAGCGTGAAGATGCTAAAGGAAAAGACCTGTTCAATCCTATGGAAGGAATGGCAAGGAAAGGAAATGGAACTTTAGCATATAGAGATGGTTGGAATTTGTTTGATCAAATTGTAATGTCTGCTCCATTATTAGAGAAAGACTTTTCAGAGTATCGTTATTATAAAGCTGGAATTTATAATAAAACGTATTTATCAAACAAACGTGGACGCTATAAAGGATATCCTTTTAGAAGCTTTGCAGGCGGATCGTATACTGGTGGTTATAGTGATCACTTTCCGGTGTATGTACATTTGATTAAAGAAGTAAAGTAGTTTAGATTTTAGACCGCTTTGCTGTTAGAACTTAGATATTAGACTTGTTTGGTATTTCACTTTACAAGAATAACATAAAAAAATCCTTATCGTACTTGATAAGGATTTTTTTTGTATGCTATATATTGTTTGTTTTTAGCTTAAACCTAGCCAAATTTTCCAAGGCAATCTTGAAAGAATTAACACCAATCCTATTCCGTAGAAGAGAGCAATTTTCCCAAAGGCTCTTTTAGCTGTTTCTTGTTTTTTGTGTTTAGACCATCCTATAGTAATAAAGACAATGGCTAAGATTCCTATTATTGGATGTTCTAAAGCTATTAGTCTTGCGCCTCCCATATCTCCTATTTTGGTTGTACTGAAAGTTTGCCATCCTTTAGCAGAAGTAAAATATAAAATGATTCCTACTAGTAATTGCAAATGTGTAAAGATGAGCGCAAATAAAGAAATGCGTAAGTCTTTCGCTGTAAATTTTTTGTTCGTCGTAAACCCTATAACCGCATTGGCTACCGCTATTATTAGCATTAATAATACAAAGTAGGCAAAGTAAGAGTGTAAATCTTTTATCATATTTTGAGAGTATTTGTTTTTAGTTGATACACAAAGGTACTTATTTTTTTGATTGTGTTATTGTTTTGCTAAAGTTTAAAAACCGTAAGCATTGTTTTACTTTTTGTGCTAATTTTAGACTTTATATGTTTCTTAAATGACAACTAAA
The DNA here is from genome assembly GCF_947489565.1 of uncultured Kordia sp. GTDB lineage: Bacteria > Bacteroidota > Bacteroidia > Flavobacteriales > Flavobacteriaceae > Kordia. The sequence goes on from NZ_CANLEA010000002.1 coordinate 226,461, forward strand.
GACAACCTATCAGCATTTATTTTACAAAAGCTTCAAGAGCATTCTAACACAACTAATGTTGGTATTTTGAATGGACTTGCAGGTGAAAGCTTGTATCATTTTTATAGAAGTGAACTACTAGATGAAGACGCTTCGTATGATACTGCTGTATTAAAACTACAACAAGTCATTGAAATTATGAGTAGTGGTCAAGTGCATACTACGTTTTATAATGGTTTGGCTGGTATTGGTTGGTTTATTTGTCATTTGAACGAAGCTGAAATTGCAGAAATTGATATTGAAGATTTTTTAGATACTTCGGTAGATACACTTTTGTATGAAGATATGATTCAGTTTTTGAATATGAATTTGTATGATTTCTTTTATGGCGCCACAGGTATTTGCTTTTATTTTTTAAAAAGATTTATAACGACACAAAATCCTGCTTTAAAAGAAACATACAAAACATATATTACTCAATTTCTGTTTTATATAGAATACAGAAGCATTACTGATGTACATGGCAAGTATTGGAAACAGCATTCGTATCCTTTTGAAAATGATCAGGGACGTTACCAATTGAGTGCAGCCAATAATATTTCTGGATTGATGTTGGTATTGACTGAAATTGCAAAGATTGCTGATTTTAATCCTGTGTGTTTGCCTTTGTTGAAAACGTCGAGTAGTTGGTTGTTGTATCAACTGGAAACGGAAGAAAGTATTCGAATGGATCAGGCGTATTGCTTATGGAAAGCTGGAAAGGTGCTGGAAAACGATTCGCTTCAAGCAAAAGCAATTCAGTTTTTAAAACAGACAACAGACTATCTTTCCCAAGAGAACAGTATTTCATTGAGTAAGTTTGTACTGATTTACCAAAGCATTGGCCATGAAACAAATGATGCATTCTTCACAGAAAAAGCTACAGAGAGTTTTCAAATCATGAAAGAACAACTCGCACAAGAAGATGTAAAAGATACTAGCATTTGGAAAGGATATGCAGGCATTGGATTGACTGATCTTTCTGTAAAGTTTAACCTTACTACACATTGGGAAGCTTGTATGCTTATTTAATTTTTTGTTTATGGAGAAAGCACTGGAAAAATTTATATCACATTGGAAACAGCAACCTAACGTAAGAGGCATTTTGCTTACAGGAAGTTATGCGGTTGGTATACAGAAAGAAGATTCTGATGTAGATATTCGTTTGATTTTGAAGGATGATGTGCCAGAATCATTTAAAGGACTGGAAACAATTGATGGTTTTAGCTTTTCTTTTATTGGAAGAAGCAAAGCTGTGACGTTGAAAAAGTTTAACCGACAGTTTTTTTCGCATGTAAAAATGGAAGCGTGCATTTATAATGTTGGTAAAATTTTACATGATCCTTTTGGTGATATTGCTGAAATTATGAAAGTAGCTAAGATATATGTTGATACACCGCTGGTTGCCAAAGAAATTTCTGAAGCCGATTTGAAATTGTATATGTATTCATTGCATAAAAAGTACAGTTACATTATGAGCACTGATCCTGATGATCCTTTTTATGTATATAATTATATGATGTATTTAAAAAGTGCGCTTCATCGTTATGCAGATTTCATAAATGCTGAGATTATGTTTGAGAACGATAGCAAACTGAGTCGTTTTTTAACTGATGAACGTTATTTGGCTGCTTATGGATATGAAAAATTTCCAGATCAAGACTTTATGGCTTTATGGCTTGCGGGTTTGAAAGAAAAAAGCACTTCTTGCATTGCAGAAATTCACAACTATTTAAGAAAGAATTTGCATAACTTTAACGATAGTAATACTATCATTTCTTGGCATGATTGAGTATCTTTGGGTAAATTAAAATTTTAAATCATGAAAAAAAGTAAAACAAAGTTAAACCTAAAAAAGATGTCAATATCTAATTTGGCAACTGTAAAAGGAGGAAGAACTGTTTGGTGTACTATTACTATTGGTGGTGGTGGCAACTATTCAGCGGGATGTCCTCCGACAGAAGAAAGTCAATGTTGTGACACACGTATGGACTCATACTGTGATCGTGAAACCTGATTTTGAATCACATTAATTACAAAATACAAGAAAGCCTCGTAAATTTTACGAGGCTTTCTTATGTTTTAAGCTTTCTTTAGCTGTAACTAATTCGTATTAGAATGAGTAACGTACACTAAAGTTCCAAGTTCTTCCAAATCCGAAGAATGCTTTGTTTGCTGTATTAATTCCGTCATACGTATCGTCTCCAGGATTTGCAAAGATGTTTGTTTGCGATTCTGCAAGATATGTAGTGTTGAATAAGTTGTTAACGTTTAATCGTAAGTTAACTTTTTGATTTTGTTCTTTTCCAAATAACCATTTGTACGAGATACCACCATCAAATAAGTTGTAAGCTGGTAATTGTAACGAACCATTGTTATCTGCTGTATCAAAGTCTTCTGCTCTAATGTCTGCATATAAATCATCTGCTCTAAACCATGCAATATCAAACTTTAAGTTTTCTACAGGTTCTACAATTGCAGCAATACGCATTGTAGTTTGTGCAGCGTTTCCAACTTTTACGTCGTCTAAGAATAATGTGTTTTCTCCAACTACACGCTGGTTATCACTGTTTATGTCAATTGCAGGTCCACTTACTGTTCCTCCATATTCCCAATTACCAATAGATAACATTCCTCTAAACGTTAGGAAATCTAACGGACGGTACGTAGTTTCAACTTCAAGTCCTGTATGAACTTGCTCAAGTCCTACTACATTTGTACGTCCTTGAACTTCTTCCATAGGATCGTCTGGATCAGGGAATGTTCCTGTAATTCTTTGGAATCTATCTTTCCAAGAAGTTCTGTATATGTTTACGTTTGCGCTTAATTTTTCAGATTTGTATCCGTAACCAAACTCAATTCCTAATACTTTTTCATTTCTATAATCATCATTCAATTCGTTGGTATTGTTTAAGTATACTGCATCAAACAAAGGTTGCTTTGAGTAGTATCCTGCGTTACCAAATACGTTGTGATTTTCATTGATGTTATAGTTCAATCCACCTTTAATAGTTCCTCCTAAGATGTTTTCCCAATCTGTACGTTGTCCTTGTGCAGGCGTTAGTAAGAATAAGTCTTCTCTACTAAATCCTTGATTAGACCCAGAGAACTGAACAAATGCAGAAATATCATCTTTTTTGTATTCTAATTGACCAAAGATTCCTAACCAACGAACATATCCAATGTTGTAATAGTTAATTTTATCTTCGTTATCAATGTCTTTAAATACATTTACAATAGAAGAAAAATCAGAAGAGTACGTGTTTGTTAAAACAACATTCGGGTTATTTACATTACTATTATCTAAATATCCATCTGCTCCTAATAAGTTATCCAATCTTCTATAGTGGAAACCTTTATAAGTTCTTGCGTCAAATCCAATATCTAAGGTTATGTTGTCATTTAACTGTGTATTTAAGTTTGCTAATAAACCAAACCAGTTGTGTGAGTTTATAGAAGCTCTACGAACAATACCATTACTTCTCGATGTTACAAAGTGATTTCCTTGCGCATCAGGTTGTGTTAATGCAATTTGATCGTCTGCAGTTCCTGTAAAAGAAGTTGATTGTCCAGCATTCCACTGTGCAATTTCATCAAACTTTACAATTCCAGAAGCAGGATCTCTAAAGGCTAAGCTTGAAGCAAAAGCAGATCGTCCAGCGCCTGTTCTACCTCTACCGATATCTCCAGTTCCTCCACCACGTCCGAAAGAAGCGTAAGCTACAGAAGATAATTTTGTATTATCTGTAATATTCCAATCCCAGTTTAATGATAATACTGGTTTGTGGTAAAAGTTTCTTCTCCAGTTAAATTCTTCTCCGTTTAACGTACCGTTATTAAAGTTGTACTTATCTCCGTACTGTAAGTATTGTGCAATAGTAGCAGCGTTAAAGAAACTCGTTGTTCTTTGGTTGTGAACTTGTGGCGCACCAGTTAAAGTAAACTGAATATCGTGTGTTCTTTTTTCGTTAGCCCAACCAAATCCTACGAAGTAGTTGAATCCTTCAAAAGCAGTTCCGTCAATATATCCATCTCCAGCAGTTCTACTGAATAATCCTGTAAATGCGAATCCATTTTCCATTCTTCCTGTAGAATAGGAAGCGATGGTTTTAAGGTAGCTATCGTTACCAACTGTTGTTCCTACAAATCCACCTTCATTTCTTTCGGTAGTTTTAGTAACAATGTTTAAAGTACCACCTACAGAAGAGATGGCTAGTTTAGAAGAACCTAAACCTCTTTGTACTTGAATTGCAGAAGCTACGTCTGCCAATCCTGTCCAGTTACTCCAGAAAACTGCTCCGTTTTCCATATCGTTTACTGGCACACCGTTTATTAATACGGCTGTGTTTCTTTGGTCAAAACCACGAATGTTGATTCTTGAATCTCCAAAACCACCACCAGATTTTGTAGCATACACAGAAGGTGTTGCATTTAATAATTCTGGTAATTCTTGGTTCCCTAATCTTTCAACGATTTCTTCGGCTTTAATCGTAGATACTGCTACAGGCGTTTCACGCTCTTTTGCAATATCAACAACACCTACAATTACTACTTCATCCAAAGAATTGTCAGAAGCTAACGTAATTGTTCCTAAGTTTTGTGTTCCACCGTTTACACTAAAAGGAATTGATTTTGTTCCAAATCCTACGTAAGACACTTCAATAGTTCCGGTTGCACTATTGACATTAATTTTAAAATTTCCATCAAAATCAGCTGATGTACCATTTGTTGTTCCCTTCACTACGACACTCGCTCCAGGTAAAGGACCATTTTCATCTACTACTTTTCCAGTAATTGTACCTTGGGAAAAAGCTACCGATGTTATCAATAACATCATTACTGTAAAAAAGAAATTGTACTGTTTTTTCATATAATAATTTAATTTATTTAATCTTTTAACAATGATTCAGTTAAAAGCACTAAAAAAGCCGAACCAAAATATGGTTTGACTTTTTTAGTTTTTGAGACAATTCTATTGTATTTATTTTAGAACTGTTTTATTTTCTCTTCTTTTAGAAATGATATCTTAAAGAAGTGTTGAATGTACGTCCAGTGATTGGGAATGATCCAAATTGGTCAGTATCCTGAATTCCTCTCTTATCAAATGCGTTGAAAACGTTTGCTCTAAAAGTAAGCTTATTTTCTCCAATACTAAAGTCATAAGTAACACCTAAGTCAACTAATTCAAAAGCATCTAAAGTTGGGAAGTTTCTAGTTTGTGGTGTTCCATCAAAATCTCTATCATTTGAATAATGATTACTGTAGTACTTAAAGTTTACATCAGCAGATAATCCTGAAATGATTCTTGCTTTAGCTGTAGCACCTGCAGTAAATTGTGGAGCAGTAGTAATTTTTACACCATCTCTATTCACACCATTCGTTGAAGAGATTAATACGTTTGTATCATCATTGTAAACCTGAACATTACTGTTTCCTTTAAATTGCCAGCTACCAGCAGAAACAAATCCTCTTAAGTCTAACCAATCTGTTGGTCTTGAATCTAATTCTAATTCAACTCCTCTGTGTACTTGACGAACTCCTCTTTCAAAAACATTGATATTCGTTTCAGAACCATCAGTATTTGTAATTGTTCCTCCAGATAATAATACTCTATTATCCCAGTCAGTGTGGTAGAAGTTAAAGATTGCTCTGAATACGCCAGGTACTTCGAATTGGTAACCTGCTTCAAATCCAGTGATTTCTTCGTTATCAACTTCTGGTTGTACTAGCGCATTAGATCTACGGATGTTTGTAAATACGTTATCTAAATATGGCTGTCTTGAATAGTGACCTGTGTTAAGGTATATTTTGTGATCTTCTGCAAATTCATATCCTAAACCAGCTTTTAAGTTGTAACCAATTTTGCTTAGGTTGTCGGACTTTCCTAAATCTCCCTGAAAACGTCCTTCTCTTTGATACGTTTGGTTAGAAACTGCTCCTTGGAAGAATGCAGAGAATCTATCTGTAGAGTACTCACCTTGAGCAAATAATCCTTGGTATGTAATTGTTTCAGAGTAGTCATAATCAAGTCTATCACCTTCATCAGCAAAGTTAAATAATGCTGCCCATGGATCTGGATTATATTCTGTAGTATATGATACTCCATCCTCTTCCCAAGCTGTCAATCCATATAAATTAGCTACTTGACGGAAGTGATCTCCTACATAATATCTTAAGTCTGTACCTACGTTAAACGCAAAGTTTTCATTTACTTCATGGTTAAAGTTAGATACGATTCCGTACCAAGCGTGGTTGTTCATAGAAGCTCTACGGATATAACCAGGACCATCATCTCCTCCCGTTGCTACACCTATAGCTTGATTTGACTGTTCAATTGCAAAATAATCAATCTGACCATTTGGGTCTCTAAGTCTACCATCACCTCTTGGCCCAGTTCCACCTCCACGTCCCCATGAAGCGTATAATACTGTAGATAAATCAGATTTTTCACTGATATTCCAGTCCCAGTTAATGTTCATTACTGGCTTATGGTAAAAGTTTCTTCTTTCTGAATCGATATCAGAAGTATAATTATTTCCTTGTAAGTTTGAAGTATAACCCCAATGTTGGTTAAACTTAGGATCGTTTAAGGTAGTTTCAACTCTTTGAGACCATTTTTGTCCGTGGTACTGTGGTGCTCCTGTGATTAAGAAGTTGAAGTTGTGTCTTTCGTTTGGCTTATATCCTACAGAGAAGAAATAGTTTTGTCCTTGTCCAAAAGTTCCTTCTGCCCATCTTCTGTGTGCTTGCCAGTGGTCAATTAATACAGAAAAAGCCCAACCTTTTTCGTTGACACCTGTATTGTATTCAGCAGTTCCTTTGAAGTAACTATCGTTACCTGTTAAGAAACGTACAGATCCACCTTTTTTCTTTTCAGCAGCTTTCATTACGATGTTTACCGTACCACCTACAGAAGAGATTGCTAATTTAGAAGCTCCTAAACCACGTTGTACCTGAACCGCATTTGCGATATCTGCCATTCCTGCCCAGTTACTCCAGAATACACGTCCGTCTTCCTGTGCGTTGATTGGCTGACCATTTAAAAGTACAGCAGTGTTTGTGTCATCAAAACCTCTTACTAATAATCGTCCGTCACCAAATCCAGTTTGTCTAGAAACGAATACAGAAGGAGTATACTTGATAATTTCTGGTAATTCAACATTACCAACTGCTCTTTCTTGAATTTCTCTTTTCTTAATAGTAGATACAGCGATAGGAGTTTTTCTATCTTCGGCTAAATCGATAATTCCGCTACCTACAATAATTACCTCATCGAGAGAGTTGTTTGAAACTAAGGTAATAGTTCCTAAATCTTTTGTTCCTCCACTAACATTGAAAGTAACTGATTTAGTATCATACCCAATGTATGACACCTGAATAGTTCCTGATGCAGAGTTTACGTCTAGAGAAAATTTTCCATCAAAGTTGGTTGATGTTCCATTGGTTGTCCCTTTTACAACTACACTAGCTCCTGGAAGTGGTCCTGATTGATCCACTACAGTACCTGTAATTGTTCCTTGAGAAAAAGCAACTGATGTTACTAAGAACATCGCTACTACAAAAAACAAATTGTTAAACGTTTTCATAAGTTTTATTAGTTTATTTAATGCCGCAAAAATCGGGTTTATTGTGCATGCATATATTAAGCGAATGTTAAATGTTTTAACATTATACCAAATTTACATTTTTAACCTATTTGATTGTTTTGCAGCGAATTAAGATATAAACTAAATTATTAACATTTATTTTCTGCTTTTTTTGAAATATTCTAAAAGATTTGTAGTAGAAGCATCATGTTCCGCAATTTCAGAATTCTTAATGTCTGTTAAAATTTTTGTTGCCAATTGTTTTCCTAGTTCAACTCCCCATTGATCGTAACTGAAAATATTCCAAATAACACCTTGTACAAATATTTTGTGTTCGTATAAAGCAATTAATGCACCTAAACTTTCTGGTGTAAGTTTGTCTATTAAAATAGTATTTGTGGGTTTGTTTCCTTCAAAGATTTTATACGGAAGTAGTTTTTCTATTTGAGAAGCTTCCATTCCTTTGGCTGTCAATTCTGCTACGACTTCTTCTTTTGTTTTTCCGTTTAATAAAGCTTCGGTTTGTGCAAAGAAGTTTGCCATTAGTTTTTCGTGATGCTCCTCATTTCCATGCAATGAATGTATATATCCAATAAAGTCAGCCGGAATGAGTTTGGTTCCTTGGTGAATTAATTGAAAAAATGCATGTTGCGAATTGGTTCCTGGTTCTCCCCAAATTAATGTTCCTGTTTGATAGTTGACACGGTTTCCTTTTCTATCTACACTTTTACCATTGCTTTCCATGATACCTTGTTGTAGATATGCTGAAAAACGATGTAAATATTGTGTATACGGAATAATGGCTTCACTTTCGGCATCGTAAAAATTATTATACCAGATGCTTAATAAAGCTAATACTACTGGAATATTTTGATCAAAAGAAGCTGTTTTGAAATGTGTATCCATTTCATGTGCTCCTGTTAATAGCTTTTCAAAATTATCATACCCTGTAGCTAAACTTATAGATAAACCAACGGCACTCCATAAAGAAAAACGTCCGCCAACCCAATTCCACATTGGAAATACATTTTCTGGCGCAATACCAAATTCATTAATTTTCTCCAAGTTTGTCGAAACGGCTACAAAATGTTTTGCCACAGCTTCTTCAGAAGCATGCGATAAAAACCATTCACGAATGGTCATAGCATTGCTTAAAGTTTCTTGCGTGGTAAAGGTTTTTGAAACAATAACAAATAAGGTCGTTTCTGGAGGTAAGTTTTTAATCACTTCTTGTACATGATCGCCATCTACATTGGATACAAAGTGCACATTTAAGTGATTTTTGTAATGTTCTAATGCTTCTGTAACCATTGCTGGACCTAAATCAGAACCACCAATTCCAATATTTACAATATCAGTAAATGCTTTTCCTGTATGTCCTTTTTGATTTCCAGAAATAATAGCTTCTGAGAATTCTTTTATTTTTTGTTTGACTTTATATACTTCCGGAATGACATTTTTACCATCTACATATACTTCGCTGCTTTCTTTTTCGCGCAAAGCTGTATGCAACACTGCTCTACCTTCTGTTTCATTAATGATATCGCCGCCAAAGTATTTTTCTATGTTTTCTTTCAGATTGACCTCAGCTGCCAATTCCAATAGTAAATCCATCGTTTCCTGAGAGATACAGTTTTTTGAATAATCTACATAAAAGTCTTTCCATTGAATGGTAAAACGATCTGCTCTTTCAGAATCTGTTGTAAAATAATCTTTTAGCGCAAACGATTTCGTTGCATAGAAATGCTCCTGAAGTCTTTTCCAAACTTCAGTTTCTGTAGGGTTTATGTTTGTCAACATGATGTGTTAGTTTATTGCAGTTATTGGTGCTTCTTCAATCGGAAGCTCTATTTTTATGCCATCTATTTGAACTTTTAATGGCTTAATATATTCTAAGTAAGATTCTTTAAGCGATGCATCTATTGGGTCTGCATCAGGTAATTTTTGTTTGAATGGATCTACTTGGCTTCCATTTTTCCAAAAACGGTAACAAACGTGTGGTCCAGAAGTATTTCCTGTCATTCCAACCCAACCAATTACGTCTCCTTGCTTTACAAATTCACCCACTTTTACTTTGCGTTTTTTCATGTGCAAATATTGAGTTGTGTACGTACTGTTGTGTTTTACTTTTACATAGTTTCCGTTTCCTCCTCTACGAGCAGATTCTACCACAACTCCATTGGCTGTAGAAATGATTGGTGTTCCTATTGGCGCTGCAAAGTCAGTTCCTTTGTGTGGTCGGATACGATTTCCGTATAGCTTGATGCGTCTTCGTAAGTTGTATCGTGATGAAATGCGTACTTGTTTGTAACGTACAGGTGCTTTTAGGAAAGCACGACGTAAGTTTTTGGCATTTTCATCGTAAAAATCTACAATTTGCTTTACACTATCCGTCTCAAATTCAAAAGCATAAAACGGTTCTCCATTGTGTTTGAAATATGCTGCGTGGATTTTGTCAATTCCCACGTAAGTGGTATCGTTTATATATTTTTCAGTATACACCAATTTAAATTCATCGCCTTTTTGCAGTCTAAAAAAGTCAATCGTCCAGGCATAAATATCAGACATATCATAGGCAAGTCGCTGACTTAAACCAGCATCATCTAACGAAGCAGACAAAGAACTCAAAATAACTCCAGAAGCTTCTTTTTCTACAATTTTTACAGGTTTGCTTTCTGTGTAGGCGTTGATAGAGTCTTTGAAATTTATGACTACATAATCGACACTATTTTCTTGATAGATAAAACATTCTGGTCGTTGCAAGGAATCTCCTTTTGTACATAAAAGTGTATACGGTTTTCCTGCCACCAGTTTACGAATGTCAAAAGTATCTTTTGTTTTTTCAGCTATTTGAAAGATTTTGGAATAGCCAATATTGTTTTTTTGTAAAATTTCACCGAAACTATCACCACTTCTCACCGTATCTCGTACAACGACATAGTCATTTAGATGAAAACCAAATTCCATCGGATCAGGAGCTGGCGCTTCAATCTGCACGATTTCTTTTTCGTTTTTCTTTTCTCCCGAACACGCATAAAAACCTGCTAGTAAGAGCGTAAATAGTATAATTTTCCCTATTCTCATTGTTTCCTTTCTGTATTGAAGATATGGTCTACCCATTCTTTTCCCCATTCGCTTTTTTCATTTTCGCTCCAAATTTCGGGAAAAAAGATCACTTTTTGAAAACTTGGAGGCAAGTATTCTCTCCAATTTGTTCCGCCAGTGGCTTTAACAGTCTTTTTTTCACGTCTTAAATAGCGATATGCCGAGCCCATGTGCATGAGTGGCCAATTGACATTTGCATTGAGATCTAGCTGTTTGAGTGCTTCAATAAGGTTTTTGTTTTGTTTTATCTGTTCTGGCAACGCTAAATAACGGTGATATATTGTGCTTTGTTGTACTTCAGCCGCAATTCTCATGAAACGCGGTGTGTATCGATACTCAAATTGTTTGAGTGTTAAGGTTTTTTCTCCTGTTTTGCTGTCGGTTGCTCCTTTTTTCCAGTAGATGTTTTCATAAAGATCGTCTAAACTGTCTGCCGCAGAAAATTGATCGCGTAGTGTGTGATGCACTAAGTTTTCCATTGGTGTTGCATACAATTCAATCATTCTGTATTGTGCCGATTGAAATCCGCTTGCAGGCAACAAAGACATTCGATAGTTTAAGAATTGTTCTCTTTCCATACCATTGATCATGATTTCGAAAGATGAAATTAACGCCTTAAAGTAGTTGTTTATTCTATGAATGCGCTCTGTAAAGAATTTTGCCGTTTGATCTTTATCATCAATGATTTGCTTTTGCTCATGTATGATGAGTTTAAAGTACAACTCTGTAATTTGATGATACATGATGAAAATTTCTTCATCAGGAAAAAAGGTACGCGGTATTTGTAGACTTAGTAAGGTATCGAGGTGAATATATTCCCAATACGTTAGGTATCGTTGGTGTAATAATCCGTCAAGATACGAACCTAAATCTTGTCCAGAATTTGTATATTTTTTATCTAATTTTTCAATTCGCGCTGCAATTTCTGGGGAAATTTTCATCTGCTTATTTTTTATTTTAGGAATCTTGTCAGATGCAATTTGCCAAGGACCACTTAGTCATTGGCAAAGAGTGTTGGATTCATAACACGCTAGTCTACAACAATTTTAAAAGGATGTTTGAGTCCTTTGAAAGCATCTAAATCCGCTTTTAATGAACCTACCGCAAGTTTTGCTTTGATACGAATTGGAACTTTATTCTCGTCATCAGAAACCCAAAGTGTTAAGCTTTCGCTTTCTTTAAATACACGTCCTGCTTGCACATATGGTCTGAATTTTAGACACGGAACTTTTCCAAATTTAGTTCGCATTGTTTCTCTTCCAAGGAATTTTAACTTGAATTTGAAGTTTTCCTTATCAAAAAACATATTGAGCACTACTTCATCACCTTCTTTTATGTTGGATACATCATAATTGTTGCGAAGATAGTAAAAAGCAGAAACCATGTCTTGCACATTTTTTTCAATATCAAATTCTGATTTTGTTTTGTGCTTTTTATTATTGACAAGTGCTTTTTCTTTTTTATAGTTAAAATCGATCTCAACGTCCTTTGTATGTCCGCCTTCATCAATTTTACGTATGAATTTATATGGTTTTCCAGTGTTTTTGTCAAAATAGCTTTCATAATTGTCGTCTACTTTGAAAAAGATACTAGCAAATCCTGTCGTTTTTCCTTTCCCAACGACATGGTATACGCTTTTTCCATTTAAGTAATCGTCTTTTACTTCAAGTGTTGCATAGCTGGCATTTATGAATCCGTAGTGAATTCTAAATTTAAACCATTCGCCCGTTTCAAATGCGGCGTCTTTTTTTTGTGCTTGTCCTACGAAACAAAATAACAGTAGGCAAATTATAGTAAGTGTTCGTTTCATGTTCAATATATAGGTTTGTAAAAATAATAAAATACTTGTTACTTCTCTGTTAATTTATGTTAGCATTACAATTACTATTCCAAAAAAAAATTAAATTTTTGTTAATGTTAGGGAAGTCAGCTTTTCCTTAGATGTTTTTTTATTTTTAAGGCGCTAAAGCTGACGATTGCTCGTTTCTATTTTTATGACAGCTTGTAACTATTAAAAATTACGAGCGACACATCATCGTATTCAGTTTTTATATTGTATATTTCTGATCAATTTTTGAGCCGACTTCTTACAAACTAGCACTATCATGAAAAGCATTGTTTGCACACTACCAATTACTCGAATTCAGGCACGATATTTTAGCCTATTTACGGTATTTTTGCTTGTTTTTAATCTTGCATTAGCACAAGAAAAGGACAGTATTCACGACACTCTTGTTTCCTCAAAAATGCAATCATTTATTTCTGAATCTGATTCTATTGATGAGATTGAAGAAATCATTGTAGACACATATTACGATCAAGATTTTGATTTAGGCTTGGCGTATTCTAAGATATATTTAAAAAGAGGTAAAAAAGAAGAGAACGATACAATTCGGCTTTTTTCTAATTCTCATATTGCACGGAACTCTTATTATTTAGCACAATATGAAGACGCGTTAAAAACTGCCTATGTAGCTACAATTCTTTCTGAGAAATTAAAAGATACTGCCAATATTGTTTCCAATAATGTAACGCTAGGGAGTTCATTTTATATTCTAGGTGATCTCGATAATGCTTTAAAAGCCTATCTCAGAGGAAAAGAATTGGCTTCATTGGTTGGAAATACATCTGATGAAATTACCTGTCTGAATAATATTGCTAATATTAACGCCAAACTAGACCAACAGGAAAGCGCACTTGAAAGTTATAATTCTATTTTAAAATTACTTGATAAGGAGGAAAAACCGCTTTCTGAACGATCAAAGAATATATATTTAAGCGCACTTCTAGGCAAGTTATTATGCCATGCAGAATTGAAACAATTTGATGAAGCAAAAGACACCTATGAAATAGGAATGGCCATCGCTGAAAAAGAGGAAATATTGGTTGCAAAAGGACGTTTTACCGTCAATTTGGCAAATATGCATTATATAAAAGGGGAATACCTAAAAGCCTTAGATCTTTTGAGACAAGGTAAAAAAATGCTTGATGCTTCCAGCTTACAAAATAATATATACATTACCGATTATTATATTGCACGAACCTTAAGTAAGTTGGAGCGATATGAGGAAGCTATTACTTTGATTGACGATGTTTTTGAACGTGTTGGAGATAATACGTTGACTGATAAAATTGAGGAAATGTATGATTTGGCTATTGAAATCTCAAAAATTCAAGGCAATCAAGATAAACTGGTTCACTATCTCACTATATCAGATGAAATTGATGATAAAAAACACGAAAGGGAAAAGGCTGCCCGAGAGTTATTATTTGATAGTAGTATAAAAGAGCAGATACTAAAGAATGAAAAACTAGAAAATGAGAATTCACAAACGTTGGTAGATAAAAAAATCATCATGGCAGTTTCTATCATTCTAGTTTCAATTTTATTACTGATTTTTTTGTCGTATCACAGAAAAGCCAAATTAAAAGAGCAAAAGTTTTTAGCAATTATTGACGAAATTTCTAAGAAAACAGCTTTAAAAAAACCTGAAAAGACTCAAAAACCTCAGAATTCTTCCACGATTAAAGATGAAAAAGCCAATGCAATTTTAGAAGAATTGGAAACTTTAGAAGAAACTCATTTTTATCTTTCATCCGATGTAACTTTACATACTACAGCAAAACTTTTGAATACAAATACTACGTACTTATCCAAAGCATTAAATGCTGTAAAAAAACAAACTTTTAGCCAGTACTTAAACAAGCTCCGAATCGACTATGTGTTGATAAAACTAAAAGAGGATGCCGTATTTAGATCGTATACGATTCATGCTATTTCCAAAGAAATTGGCTATAAAAGTGCTACAACCTTTATTAAGGAATTCAAAAACAAAACGGGCTTAAACCCATCGTATTACATCAAAAAAATTGAAAGCTAGCGCATTTATTTTGATTAAATTTATAAATATGATTACACTTGTGTTGTAGTGAATATTAAAATATTCATACTTTGTTTTTAAGTATAACTTAAAACTATATTGTTATGAATTCGAAACTTTTCACACTTACAGCACTTTTTTTGTTTTTTATTATAAAAATAAATGCCCAAAATGACATCTATCCAACTCCAGATATTCCAATAAGTAATGTGTTAGATTTTACATTATTGGTAGAAGATACAGCAAACGGTCAGGATTTTCAATTACTAACCGATGATCAGTATTCTGTGTTGCCGTATAATGATCTCTTTTTTAAGATTGATCTTCAGTACAGATCTGAAATTGATAATGTAACTTTTTACAGATTGGCATGTAGTTTTGACCGACCACCTTCGTTTCAAGATCCTAACGCACCAGATCATTTTTTCGGAATTACAAATCCTGTACTTATTCCGCCTGTTCGAAAAAAGAAAGGTGGCAAATTTGAGCAAGTAGATGAAATATTAAGACCTCTTGGAACGTATCCTTATTTAGCGAAAGCTGAATATGTGATTCGACCTACTATTTATAAAGTTACTGTGAAGTTATTAGAGTATGCTAATTTTACCGATTACATCAATAATTCTCCTCATTATACTGTAGGACCAACAGCAAGTTTTATTTTGTTTGCACAAAACAGTCCAAATCCAACTTCAGAAAGAAGTACTTCAGATGCTTTTTCTGTAACAACATTTCCAAACCCAAGCACAAAATTTGTAACATTTAAATATACACGCGAAGCTTCAGAGAATACAATTTCAGCACAGCTTCCATTAAATGTTGTTATTTATAACGATAAAGGAATTCAGGTAAGTCAGCATACATTGACGAGCGCCAAAACAAAAATAAATAGTATTTACTACAATTTAGATACCTCACATTTACAAAAAGGAAGTTATTATTTTCAACTTTTGCACCGTGGTAAAACTCAAGTCAAAACTATTGTAAAACAGTAGTCTTTTTTATGGTTAAACAAAGAAAGTCATCTATATGTTTATGTAGATGGCTTCTCTTCTCAAAAAAGAGAAAACGCTAAAACATTCTTAAAATCAACAGCTTACATTAAGAAAACTTTAAGAAAGCAACTACAATTTTATTTAAATTTATAAATATGAACACCTGTAAGTTGTAACACATATTGAAATATTCATACTTTACTTTACGTCTAACTAAAACTATATTGTTATGAATTTAAAACTATTTACACTTACAGCACTTTTCTTATTTTTTGTCGTAAAAGTAAGCGCTCAAACCGCTGATCCGGTTGTGCCAATTCCTATTGATAATATTATTGATATTGATTTTTCAGTAACTGACGGCATCAATGGACAACACTATGCAATTACTACTGCCGCAGAACATGCCGTACGTAGTGGAGATAATTTTATATTCAAAATAAACCTTAACCACAACTCTCAAGATAGTACAGTTCATTATTTTGGAATACAGTATACACTTGAACGCTTGTTTGCTGATGGAACGCGAGAAATTATAAGAGGTATTACTGCACCTGTATTGATTCCGCCTGTGAAAAAGAAGAATGGAAATTTTGAGGTTAGAATTCACGATATTAGAGCAGAAGCATATCCGTTTTTAATTCATGGAACGCATACTTTACAGAATATTAGGTATGAAATAAAGATGAACTTAGTAAAATATGATTCAAGAGCCGATTATATAAATGAAACTAATAATTATACTCGTATAGAGCCTGCCATAAATTTTATTTTGGATGCCAGCAATTTTCCGATACCAGGAGATGTTGTATCGCTAAGAACGTATCCAAACCCAAGTATTGATCATGTTATTATTGAACAAACAACTATTGCAACAGAAAATACAATTGCACAAAACTCACCTTTGGAAGTTGTTATTTTTAATGATAAAGGAATTAAAATGAATCAGCTTTCATTGGCTCACAATAGTAAAAAAGCGAACAGCACTTTGTACACTGTTGATGTTTCACACTTACAAAAAGGAATGTACTTTTTTCAGTTCTCACAAGGAAACAACACTCAGGTAAAAACAGTCATAAAAAAATAGCCGCTACCAACTATTAACATAAAAAGTCATTCACATCATGTAATTGAGTGACTTTTTTAAAAAAAAATTGTTATGAATTCAAGAATTTTCACACTTATACCCGTATTCGTATTGTTTTGTATTGCAAAAGCATTTACACAAAATACGCACGCCAATGCATCGCCTAGTACCGTTAACATTATCAACATGACTTTATTAGCAGAAGATTCTACAAAAGGACTGGAATTTAAGTTCCAAACAGATGATGTGTATTATGCGACACCTGATGCTTCTATTAAGTTGCTTATTGAATTAGATTACCAGTCTCAACTAAAGGACACTTCTTTTTTGGGAATACGATACGCTTTTAAAGAAAAGGATAACAGCTTACCTTCTGGACTAACACATGGAATTACAGCACCTGTATTAATTCCTCCCGTGAGAAAGAAAAGACCTAATGAATATAGACCTAGTGGCGAGCCAAATTATCCGTTTTCCATAGACACTAATCTTCACCTAGCAACCAAAACATATACGGCTACAATTACCTTGTATAAATACCGTGATATTGACGATTATATAAGTAATGGGAATAGTAAAGAAATAGCAGAATATACATTTGATATCATTGTAAGTTCGCAAAACTCAACTCCATTAGCGAGTAGAAACTTGGAGAATTCTATGTTGGTAAAAACCTATCCCAATCCAAGTGCAGATCATATTATTATTGAGCAAATGAATACTACAGCTGCCAATACACCTTTGGAAGTCGTTATTTTTAATGATAAAGGGATCAAAGTTCGTCAATATCGTTTGACAAGTACAAACAATGCTCCTTACAATTTGAACATCTCACATTTACAAAAAGGAATGTACTTCTTGCAATTGTCTCAAGGAAATAAAACTCAGGTAAAAACTATTGTAAAAAAATAGTTTTACACACGGTTACTACGAAAAGTCATCTGCTCGATCTTCATAGATGACTTTTCAATACACAGCTTATTAAAAACAACAAAGCTACTCTTTCCAAAAAAACCGAAAACCACCTAATTGACTTAAAAATCAATTTTTTATGAATCAAAAAACACCATTGTTATGAAACTAAAACTTTTTGTATTTACAACACTATTAGCATTCTTTTTTATCTTAAAAACAACTGCTCAAAATAGTACAGCACCTGCAGACAACGACTTTATAGATATCAATTTAAAGGTAACTGACGGCTCTCAAAATCAAGATTTCAAAATTAGCACAGAGAGCAAACACTCTTTACCCAATAAAACCAATATTGCTTTTAAAATACATCTTGATTATTTGTCGACCGAAGACACCACAAGTTATTTAGGAATACAGTATGAAATTTTTGAACGATTAGTTGATGGATCAGTAGGTGGAACGCTCAAAGGACTTACCGCTCCAGTATTAATTCCTCCTGTTAGAAAGAAAAAATCAAGAGTTGAAAATAAAGATAAATCATTTCCTTTTTCCATTATTGATACCACACAAATAGCAGCAAATATGAGGTATAAGATAGTCATGAACATCGCAAAGTTCGATTCTCAAGATGATTATGAAGACCACAAAAACAACAATAATAATACAAACTATGAGATCATATCTTTAATAAGTTTTGATATTAATACATACACTGCCAACGCAGAAAGAGATCCTTTTTTAGTGACTATTTCTCCTAATCCTGTTACTGACTATATTACTATTCAGCACACGAAAACTAGCATTGAGAAAAGCTTGTTACCAAAAGTCACTTTGGAAGTCCGTATTTTTAATGACAAAGGCGTCAAAGTGAGTGAATATAGTTTGACAGATACAGAAAATGCGCCTTATACTTTAGATATTTCGCAGTTACAAAAAGGAGTTTATCACTGTCAACTTTCAAACGGAACGGAAACTCAAGTCAAGACCATTGTCAAACAATAGTTTTCACTCTTTAATTATTACGAAAAGTCATCTGCTCGATCTTCTTAGGTGGCTTTTCAACACATCGCTTATTTAAAAAAGCAAAGCTACTCTTCTATAAAAAACCGCTTGATTGATTTATAAATCAATTTATTATTAATCAAAAAACGTTATTGTTATGAATTTAAAATTTTTCACACTTACAACGCTATTCTTTTTTTTCATTGTAAAAACAAATGCTCAAACCTCAACGACGGCTCAGTACAATAAAATAGGCATTACACTATCTGTAGAAGATAGTATTTCTGGAGGTCAAAGCTTTAAATTAACTGCACAAGATGAATATTTAATTTTCCCTTACCGTTCCACATTTTTTGAAATAGATTTAGAGTATCAATCTACAGAAGATATTGTAAGTTATTTTGGCATCCAATATAAGTTATGCAAAATGAACGAAGGCATTATTGGCGAAATTGTACGAGGAGTTACTGTGCCTGTCCTTATTCCACCTGTTCGAAAAAAGAAATCTGGTTTTGAAGCTGGCGCAAGAATCGGTGGGCGACAATATCCTCATAAAATTTACACTCGATATGTTACAGAATACACAGATTATTTTGCCAGAATCATATTGGTAAAGTATGATTCTAGACAAGACTATTTGGACGAAACAAACAATTTTCAAGAAATAGATACTGTTGAGTTTGATTTAATAAGACATACGAATGATAATCTACTGCTAAATTCTCCAGAATCTTTTACTGTAACGACACATCCAAATCCTATTACGAATCAAATAACGATTACAACACAAAATGCTCCATCACCACAAGCACCTATGGAAGTTGTTATTTTTAATAATAAAGGAATTAAAGTTAGCAATCATACGTTGGTTGTTTTTGAAACTACAGAAAATAGTATTTCATACAATTTAGACACCACACATTTACCAAAAGGAGTGTATTATTATAAATTTAAACAAGGAACTAAAACGCTAGTCAAAACCATTATAAAAGAATAATTACGGATTGTCACTAAAAAAGAGAGGCATTTACACGATTTATGTGAATGTCTCTCCAATAAAGGGCTAAACGTCTATTCAATTTTATAAATATGAAAATACTTCGTTTGTTTTCAGCCATTTAGCTACATAACTTTGAATTGTTCTTGATCGAGACAGGTCGCATCCGAAAAACCTCAATAGAGTAGGAAACAATTCAAAATCATTAAATGTTATGAAAAAAATGTTATTAAAACCTCGCTTTTTTGTGATGATGCTTTCACTAATTATGGTGTCATTATATATTACGAGTTGTCAAACTGACGAAATTGCTAGTGAAGAAGATGCAATTACTGAAACTGCAACAAGCAAAAGTATTCCTTTAGATCCTGATTATATTCCGCCAAACATTCCTAATCGATTCATTGACGATCATTGTGTGGTAAGACTTGCTTATTTATCATACTTGGAGCGTTGTCCTGAAAATGCAGGTGTGGTTTCGTATTGGATTAATGTTAGAAGAACACAAGGCTTTGACGCATTGGCTGCAGGATTTATTTCTTCGCCAGAAGCTAGTCAACGATGGAATTCACGCTATCACCAATACCTAAATAGAAATAATTTAACAAGTTATCAAGTTAACAAAAAAGTATATATCGCATACAGAGGCTTGTTATTAAGAGAGCCAGATGTAAACGGAGGAATTTATTGGACTAATATCTTACGAAACACCAACCTTCGCTTTGTTGCAAATGCAATAGCAAGTTCTCCTGAGTTTGAAAGAAGATTGGCTCGAATTGCTACAGAATGTGCAAACGCAGCAAATCAATGTACTTATTAAAAAAATTGCTTTAAAAAACAGCAACTAGACGTATCTAAATATTACGGAAACAAACATAACATTTACAATATTTTTCATCAATCAAAATTACGAACAGTTGCCGTATAGCGGAATCCGAAAAGCTTATAGAGTAGGAATCATTTCAAAAGTTTATCAATCATGAAAAAACGAAAAATTCAGAAGTTGGGAATTAACAAATCAACAGTTTCTCAACTAACACAAGATTTATTGACGGGTGGAGCGACATATACGTGTCACGGTCATTCTTGTTGTCCAACAGAAGGACCAACATGTGCAAATACGTGCGCAAACACATGTGCTAATACTTGTAATGGTTGTGGGCCAACGGCTGATTGTGCACCAACAATTGGCTGTGGAACCGGAGCACGAACTGTATGTATTTGTCCAACGATACAACTTCCATAAGTTTATTTATTTATTTTATTTATTAACAACGATTGAATGATAATAGAAAGGCTGTCAATATATTGGCGGCCTTTCTTGTTGTGAAGAAGCTGTATAAAAAAGAAGCTCGATCTTACGACCGAGCTCTTTTTTAATTAACCAACCAAAACTTTAAATTATGAAAATCTTTTTTTTCTTAAAGTTGCAAAAGGAAACCACTCGCTTTTGCACTGCAAATGTAAGATGAGAATTTTATTATGCAAGCATAGTATTTTACTTTAACACAATTTTTATATTCACAGCTACATTTTATCGATGATTATTATCAAATATTCAATGTTTTCCTACTTTTAATAACAATTACGCAACATCAATTTTATTTTCCAGATCAAAACACATAAAAAAAGCCCGATCTTACGATCGAGCTCTCTTTTATTTATTAACCAACCAAAACTTTAATTATGAAAATCTCTCTTCTTAAAGTTGCAAAAGGAAACCACTCGCTTTTGCACTGCAAATATAATACGAGAACTATACTATGCAAGCACAGTATTTCACTTTAACACAATTTTTATATTCACAGCTGCACTTTATCGATGATTATTATTGAATATTCAATGTTTTTTAGATTTCACTAAGAAATATTCAACATTTTCACGTTTTTAAAGATTGGCTTTTTTGATTATTTCAAGGTTTTATAGCCTTCTAAATTGGTAATTCCCCAATTTTCTAGCTCTTCTTCACTCCAAAGTGCTGGAAAAAAGATTCTTCTTTGATATTTTGGATGCATGTATTTTTGCCAATCACTTCCACCTGTTGCTTCTGCACTTCCTTTTTCAGAATTTATATACTTCGCAGCAGCATGATAATGGTGCATTACCCAACTAATATTTACAGTATGATCATAATGGCGCATTGCATTGATGAGTGAAGTATCATTTTGATATTCTCTAGGCAATTGCTTAAACTTTGTCCACAAATTGATCGTATTGTATTCTTTCATCCATGCAATCAGTTCTTTTTTGTATTTCGCATCAAAGTTGACCATCAATTTACTGCGTTTCCCCGTTTTATGATCGTTTCCTGCAACTTGCCAATACATATTATTATACGCATGCAAATATGGTGTTTCGCGATCAATGGTTGCTCTAAATCTGTAATCAATTAAATTGATCAGTTCTGTTGATGCAATTTCTATTTTTCGGTATTGTGCCGATTGAAAACCACTAGCAGGTGTTAAGGTATCGCGGAATTTCATGTATTGCTCTACTTCCATTCCGTCTCCCATAATTTCAAAAGAATTGGAAAGCAAATCGAAATAACGACTAATTCGCATTAAATGCATCACAAACTTTTCTGGTAAAATATTTTCTGTGTGTGCTATTTGTTGCATTTCCCACAGAATCATCTTAAATATCAATTCATTTACTTGATGATATATAAGAAACACCATTTCATCTGGCAATTGTGTGCGTTGTGTTTGTAATCCTAAGAGTGCATCTACTTGAATAAAATCCCAGTATTTCATGGGTTCAGCATGCAATAATCCTGAAAGGTGTATATCAGGGTTTTGTCCCATATCCAAATATTTTTTGTCTATGGCGGCGAGTAATTCTTCTCTGGTCATGTTGTTGTTTTTTGGAGAGAAAGGTGTCTGTTTTATATTGAATTGTCATATTGAGCGCAGTCGAAATAGTTTTGAATCAAGAGTTTCTAAGTTCTCGACTGCGCTCGAATTGACATTGTAGTATTATGATTTACAAATGAATCAACCATTTGCAATGATACACATATATACCGTTTTACTTATAAAGTTCCGCGTGCAGCTTGTTCTCTTTCAATAGCTTCAAAGAGTGCTTTAAAGTTTCCTACACCGAATGATTGTGCGCCTTTACGCTGAATTACTTCAAAGAACATCGTTGGTCTGTCAACAATGGTTTTCGTAAAGATTTGCAATAGATATCCTTCTTCATCACGGTCAATTAAGATTCCGTGTTTCCTAAGTTCATCTACATCTTCATCAATATCTCCAACACGTTCTAATAAGTCATCATAATACGTATCTGGAACATATAAGAATTCAACGCCACGTTCACGCATTTGCGAAACCGTTTCAATGATATTATCTGTTGCAACTGCAATATGTTGTACACCTGGACCATTGTAAAAGTCTAAATATTCTTCAATTTGTGATTTCTTTTTTCCTTCTGCAGGTTCGTTGATTGGAAATTTAATTCTACCATTTCCATTACTCATTACTTTACTCATCAACGCGGTGAAATCTGTAGAAATATCATCGTCTGTAAATGAAATAATTTGCGCAAATCCCATCACTTTTGCATAGAATTCACACCATTCTTTCATTTCTCCCCAACCTACGTTTCCTACCATGTGATCGATGAATTTTAGACCGACTGGCTCCGGATTGTAGTGAGATTCCCATTTTGTATATCCTGGCAAAAAGATTCCGTTGTAGTTTTTACGCTCTACAAAGATGTGAACCGTTTCTCCGTACGTATAAATTCCTGAACGCACTACATATCCGTTTTCATCTTCTTCCTTCGTAGGCTCCATATATGGTTTTGCGCCTCTTTTTGTAGTTTCTTCAAATGCTTTTGTGGCATCTTCTACCCAAAGTGCTACTACTTTTACACCATCGCCATGTAAATCGACATGTTCGTTGATTTCGCCACCTTTTCCTAATGGAGTTGTAAGCACTAAGCGAATTTTATCTTGTTTTAATACATACGAAACTCTGTCTTTCAATCCTGTTTCCAATCCTGCATAGGCTTCTGATTGAAAACCGAAGGCTGTTTTGTAGAAATGTGCCGATTGTTTTGCATTTCCAACATACAATTCTACATAGTCAGTTCCTAGTAACGGAAGAAAATCTTCTGCTTCTTCGAATAATTTTTTAAGTCCGTATTCTGTATTTTGTAAATCTTTTAAGTTTTTTATTTCTGCTGCCATCTTTTTAATTTTTTTATGCGTTTTGCGAATTCGTTTTGTGTGTTAATCATTGTGTACATCATTGTACATTTACCACATGGCACGAATTTGCGTTGCAATTTTAGTTCTTTGTTGTGTCATCAGTTCTATGCCTATTCTAACCAAGATTTAAAATAGTCTTCGTCTGCAATTTTCATTGCTTCTTCTGTTACTTGCAATGGCTTGAATGTATCTACCATTACAGCGAGTTCTTCGGTTTCTGTTTGACCAATACTGCGTTCCACTGCGCCAGGATGTGGTCCGTGTGGAATTCCCGCTGGATGCAAGGAAATATGTCCTGCATCAATATCGTTTCGACTCATAAAATCACCATCGACATAGTATAAAACCTCATCACTGTCAATATTGCTATGATTGTATGGCGCTGGAATACTTTGCGGATGATAATCGTACAATCTTGGCACAAATGAGCAGACTACAAAAGCGTCCGTTTCAAATGTTTGATGTACTGGTGGCGGTTGATGAACGCGTCCTGTAATTGGTTCAAAGTCATGAATTGAAAAAGCATACGGATAGTTATATCCATCGTAACCAATAACATCAAACGGATGCGTAGCGTAGACCATTTCAAAAATATCACCTTGCTTTTTTACTTTGATGAGAAAGTCTCCTTTTTCATCATTCGTTTCCAATTCATACGGTCTTCTGATATCGCGTTCACAAAATGGTGAATGTTCTAAGAGTTGACCAAACCAGTTTCTATAGCGTTTTGGCGTATATATTGGTCGGTATGATTCTACGATGAATAATCGGTTATCGTCTGTATCAAAATCTAGTTTGTAAATCACACCACGC
This sequence comes from uncultured Kordia sp., assembly GCF_947489565.1. Lineage (GTDB taxonomy): Bacteria > Bacteroidota > Bacteroidia > Flavobacteriales > Flavobacteriaceae > Kordia. Next base: position 251,076 of record NZ_CANLEA010000002.1, read on the forward strand.
GGCACTAACAAATAATCTCCATATTTGAAATCAAGATTCCCCAACATCGTGCGGAGTTTTCCAGTTCCTTTATGAATAAAGATAAGTTCGTCTGCGTCTGTGTTTTTATAAAAATAATCGCGTGTAGATTCTTGCGGAGCAGCCAAAATGATATTGCAATCGCTATTGGTTAAGACTACTTTTCTGCTTTCTAAATAATCTGCTTCTGGCGGCACTTGAAATCCGCGGAAGCGATACGACTGCATATTATTCGCTTTGGCAACTTTGGGTTTTACACTGTATTGCTTGCGAATTTCTTTGACTTGCGTAGGTCTGTGTTCGTGGTAACTGTTCGTTGACATTCCATCAAAACCGATGGTTCCAAAAAGTTGTTCGTAATATAAATCGCCGTTTGGCTTTCTAAAAATGGTGTGTCGTTTTGGTGGAATATTTCCTAATTTATGATAAAAAGGCATATTGTTATTTTTTTGTAATCGTAAAAATGATGTGATAAGATATAGAAAAATGTGAAGAGTTAGGCTCACATTTAGCAAAAAAACAACGCTGTCTTATTCAGGATTTCGCTTGATAAGATAGTGTAAATGCGCTAGTAAGTCGTTCCAAAAAGGTTTCACTTGTATAAATTTAGCAGATGATTTTTCTTCATCTGTACACAAATATCGTAATTATTTGGAGATTTTTTATGATAGAAATCATGTTTGGTGCTTTTTCGATGTAAAATCGAGTACATTTTCACACTAAAACCAAAATCCAATACTAAAAAACAAGGTGTCTTTTTCAATGTCTGGCGACCATGAATATTTGACTTGCAACGGACCAAAAAAGGTTTCTAATCCATATCCTAAGGAATATCCATTGAAGTCTGGAATGGAAAACCACTCGCCAGTATCAAAGATATTTTCTCCTGCATTGGCATAGTTTGCCGTGATATTTAAGTGATGTTTTGGCAAAAAGTTAAAATCTAACGTAGCAGTTCCTTTTACAAAACTATCTCCCGCAAAACTTAGAAAGTCGTATCCTAAAAAAGGAATATAATTGTTGATAAAGTTATTCCCAAAACCACCTAATACAAAATCTAAAGAGGTTGTACCTGGCTCTCCTAGTTTAAAACCACCTTCCGATGAAATGTTTAACGACAGATTGCCAAATAATGGTGTTGCGTATCCAATTTTTGCTCTTGCCAATGAAAATGGTTCAAAGTTTTTGTTGTAATCGGTAGAGTAGAGATACCAGTGAAAGTCTCCAGAGAAGAATACTCCTTTTGAAGGGAAATATTTATTGTCATATGTATCAAGTTTCAAGAACCCGAAAGCACTTCCAAAATCACTTCGTTCAAAGATTGTTTCTTCTTCGTTTTCGCCGCTAATTGTTTCAGAATCTATTCGTAAACGTTTGTGTTCTGCTCCAATACCAAATACAAATTCTTCTCGCATTACGGTTTGAATATATAATTGGTTGGTAAAATCGGAAACTTCTACGTCAATTCTATTTAAATTCGGATTGGTAGTATCATCGGAAATTAAATCATAATTAACGCCACGTTCAAAGGTATTGAAACGCGATTTGATCCCAATACTCCAGTAATACCCTTTGTCAATATAATACTCAAAATTGTAGCGAATATTGTCACCAATAATGAAATCTAGAGAAGCAACATCGTTTTTAAATAGTAGTTTTTTCTTCGTCACATTGATCAAACCTGCTGTTTTGTAGACATCATCATAATGTGCTGCCAAACGTAAAAACATCGTGTTTGGCTTTTCTCGCAAGTTGAGAATCATATCATCTTTGCCATCACTACTTTTTACTCTTTTGTATCGAATTCCTGTAAAGTTTCCGGTGGCAGCCAAATTTCCAATCCCTTCTGTAAATTTTTTGAACGATATTTTTCCAGGTGTTTTAAAACGAAGTTTCCCTCGCACATACGAACGTGGAAAGTTTTCAATCCCGCTCCCACGTAAGTGAATATAATTAATATCAATAGAATCTTTTCGTTTTACAGGCAATATGTTGCGCTTTTGTTGCTGCTGTTCAGCAATCGATTTTAACGCTTTTACTTGCGCTCTTCCTCCAGCCTCTCCTCTTTCTATAAGCTCGCGTCCTTTATCGAAAGCAATCACTGAAAAACCATCAATATTGGGACGAATGTACACATCCGTCTGCTTGCCTTTCACCTTCATAGCGTTGATGGTACGGAAGTTATTGATTTGCGTTAGAATGCTTGGCGCTGATTGTAATTTTTTCCTATCTGCCAAACCATCTTGTACATCGACACCAATAATAATGTCTACATTTTTCGCTTTAATTTCGTCAATTGGATAGTTATTGGTAACACCGCCATCAATCAATAATTTATCGCCCATTGGAATGGGTTCAAATAAAGAGGGAAACGCGCCACTCGCTGTAATGGCATCTGGTAAATATCCTGTTTCTAAGATTACTTGTTCGCCTTTTTCAATATCAGAAGCAATACAGAGAAACGGTATTGGTAATTTACTAAAATCATCTATATTTTCTACATGCAATAGCAATTCTGCCAGTTTGTTATATACATTTTGTCCTTTGGAAATAGACGATGGAAAACTGACTTTAAAGCTATCAAATGGCAAGGTAATCGCATAACGTTCGGCATCTTCTTTTTCGTAAAACGTTTTGGCAGAACGCGGCAATTCGTCTTGAATGAGTACGTTTAAATCTGTTTTTTTAAAGATGGAATCAATTTGTTCTCCTGTATAACCTGAAGAGTAGAGCGAACCAATAATGGCTCCCATGCTCGTTCCGCCCACATAATCGACTCGAATTCCTAGGCTATCAATGATCTTTAAAGCGCCAATATGTGCCAAACCTTTTGCGCCACCACCACTGAGAACTAAACCGACTTTTAGATCGCGCTTTTCCTGTTTTTCTTGAGCGAAAACCGTAATGAAACTGAGCATTGCTATGCAGATGAATATCCATCGCTTCATGATTTGGGCATTATTTTTTATGAAAGTTATCGTATATTTTTTTTGCTCTACTGTGACCAACAACTGCTGAAATTTCTTCGAGTGATGCTGTTGAGATTCGTTTGACTGATTTGAACTTTTTTAGGAGTTCTACAATCGTTTTTTCGCCAATTCCCGCAATGGTTTCCAGCTCTGAATTTAACGCACTATTGCTTCTTTTATTTCGATGGAATGTAATTCCGAATCGGTGCGCCTCATTTCGCAAATGCTGAATAATTTTGAGCGATTCACTTTTTTTATCTAGATACAACGGAATGGAATCGCCTGGATAGTATATTTCTTCCAAACGTTTTGCAATTCCGATGATGGCAATTTTTCCACGTAAATTTAAGACATCTAAACTTTTTAACGCGGAAGAAAGCTGTCCTTTTCCTCCATCAATGACAATTAATTGTGGCAAAGGCTGTTCTTCTTCCACCAAACGCTTGTAGCGGCGATATACGACTTCTTCCATTGACGCAAAATCGTCCGGACCTACTACGGTTTTTATGTTAAAATGTCGGTATTCTTTTTTGCTCGGTTTTCCATTTTTAAACACTACACAAGCTGCCACAGGATGTGTTCCTTGAATGTTGGAATTATCAAAACACTCAATATGTCGTGGTTCTTCAGAGAGACGTAAATCTTTTTTCATTTGCGACATGATACGATTTACATGCTTGTCTGGATCAGTGAGTTTTATTTGCTTGAACCGTTCCATTCTGTGATATTTCGCGTTTCGCAATGATAAGTCGAGAATGCGCTTTTTGTCTCCAAGTTTTGGAATCGTGATTTTGAATTTTTCGCCCACTTCGACTTCAAAAGGCACATAGAGTTCTTTGGAATTTGTTTGGAAACGTTGGTGAATTTCTGTGATGGCTAATTCTAACAGTTCTTTGTCTGTTTCTTCTAGTTTTTTCTTGATTTCCATTGTGTGCGAACGTACAATGGAACCTAAGGAAAGTTGCAAAAAGTTGATATAGCCAAAGCTTTCATCTGAAATGATAGAAAAGACATCTACATTGTTAATTTTTGGATTGACAATGGTAGATTTTGCCTGATAGTTTTCTAAGATTTCTACTTTTTCCTTGACTTTTTGTGCTTCTTCGAATTCCATCGCTTCTGCATGTGCTTTCATTTGCGCTTTGAATTCCTGCAAGGAATCTTTGAAGTTTCCTTTTAGTATTTTACGAATGGCCATGATTTGCTCATCGTAACTTTGGATTGTTTGATAGCCTTCGCACGGACCCAAACAGTTACCTAAGTGATATTCGAGACAGACTTTGTATTTGCCTGCGCTTATTTTTTCTTGTGATAAGTCGTAATTACAAGTTCGCAACGGATAGAGTCCTTTGATAAGATCTAAGAGTGTTCGAACTGTTTTTACACTCGTATATGGACCAAAGTATTCCGAACCATCTTTGATGACTCTACGGGTTTGAAACACTCTTGGAAAACGTTCATTTTTGATGCAAATCCACGGATACGACTTGTCGTCTTTTAGCAATACATTGTAGCGTGGTTGGTATTTTTTGATCAGATTATTTTCCAGTAACAAAGCATCTGTTTCCGTAGCCACAATAATGTGTTTCATGGAAGCAATCTTTTTGACGAGCACGCGTGTTTTACCATATTCATGATTTTTGGTAAAATAGGAGGAGACTCGTTTTTTTAGATTCTTTGCTTTTCCTACATACAATAACTTTCCATCTTTATCATAGTATTGATAAACACCAGGATTGGTTGGTAAGGTTTTGAGTTGTAATTGTAGGGTTTCGGTCATTTTTTGGTCTTGGGTCTTGGGTGTTAGGTTTTAGGTTGGTTTGTCTTTTTGTTGTTTTTGTTAATTTGTTTTTTGAAAATACTTTTACATTTTGCGGTTTTATATTTTATATTTTCAATTTGTTATTTTTTTGAGTTTTCTTTTTTTTCTATGAAATTTTCTATAAAATTTTTGTGATGGTTTGCTAGATCTTGATTTATACTTTTTGCTTTCTTATCAGATAATAACATTCCATAAGGATAAGTCATTTCTTCTTTAAATCTATTCTGACTTGTCTCAATTGTAAGTTCATATTCTGATCTTTTAAATTCTATAATAACATGAATATTAAAGTTTACTTCGTAACCTATAATCTTTAAATATCTGAAATCTAAGTTGATTTTATACTTATGTTTTCCTAATGGATTCAAAAAATCAGAACCTTCACTAATAGACGTTCCGTCTTTATTATAATATTCTGCAGTATCTTCATAAAATGATTTAAATAGTTTCTCTTGATACTGCTTTAGATTTTCATAAAATGGCAAGAATGAATTAGAAATAATTTTTCTTATTTCTTCATCAGTTTTAATTATATACTTTCTTTCATTTATTATCTCAAACTTACTTTTAAGCAATGCTACTTCTTTAACTATATCATCCGCTTCCTCAATATTTTCTCCTTTCGCACCAGCAATCATTAATTCTAAAGAATGCACTAAATTTTGTGCAATGTACTGGATAAAGGCTTCTATATTTCCTGAATCCGCTAAACGTAAAGCTGCAAAATAGTTTTCCTTGTCTTGTGTTTTGATGATGGTTGGTGGAAAACCATATTTCATCAATACAAAATTCATAATGATTCTAGCAGTTCTTCCATTACCATCATCAAACGGGTGAATTCGGATGAATTTATAGTGAAATTCTGCCGCTAGTAATATTGGATTTACGGTTTCTTCTGCAATTTTATCACGATACCAATTGAGTAAATCAGTCATTTTTGCAGGTGTTTCTTCTGGAGTTGCAAATCGGAAGATTTCTCCTGTAACCGTTTCTACATGATTGGGTGTTTTTTTGTATTCACCTACATGCACTTTTTTTTTGGTTGGTTTCCCTTCTGAAGTTTTAGCATCAACTTCGTATGGCTCTTTCAGTAATAATGTGTGAATTTGTCGAATAAAGTTTTCTGTAAGTGGACGATCGCCCTTAACCATATCCAACACCCAATTGATGGCTTCATTGTGTCCTGTAACCTCAATATGATCTTTAAGTGGTTTTCCTTGTGCTGTAATATTGAAAAGTAATAACGCTTTTGTTTCTCCGTATGTCAACGTATTACCCTCTAAATGATTTGAATGGTAATTCCAATCCAAGCGAAATTTTTGCATAATAATTGCTTCCCTTTCAGCATCGATTGGTCGTAACGAATCTAATTCATTTTTAAGTGCTACCGCTTTTTTTAATTCTTCCATACTACAATTCGTGCTAACAAAGTTACTTGCAATTATTCCAAAAACAAAGGAATAGTATTGTCACATCTAATTTACAATTTTTTATTTTTGCTGTAAACCTTTTATGATGTCAAAATCTGTCTTACGGAAGAAATATAAAGCAATGCGAAATGAACTAACAATCCAACAGTTAGATGATTTTAGTATTGCCATTGCTAATAATTTATTGAAGCTTCCTATTTGGGAAAAGCGCTATTATCATTTGTTTTTGACGATTGCTGAACAGAAAGAGATTGACACCGAGTTTATTTTGAATATTCTCGCGGGAAAAGACAAAGATATTATTCTTTCTAAAAGTGATTTTGAAGATAGTTCAATGACACATTTTCTGCTTACCGATACTACTAAAATTAGAAAGAACGCATATAACATTCCTGAGCCAGTCGATGGAATTGAAGTTCCTTCTACCAAAATTGATGTGGTCTTTGTGCCTTTGTTAGCGTATGATTCAAACGGAAATCGAATTGGTTACGGAAAAGGGTTTTACGATCGCTTTTTAGCAGAATGTAAAGAAAACGTGATTAAAATTGGACTTTCTTTTTTTCCACCAGAAGAAACTTTACTTACAGTAGATTCCACAGATATCGGATTGGATTTTTGTGTAACGCCTGAGCAGGTTTTTGAGTTTTAATACGTATTATTAGTAAATCCCAGTATATTCTTCTTGTGCTGTAGCTTTACCGCTTTCGTCATCTGACTTTTCTTCTTCCTTCTTCTTTTTAGGAAATGCTTTTTTGTTAAAGATGATTAATAAGGCAACTCCAATGGTAATTGCAGAATCGGCAATGTTGAATACTGGCGCAAAGAATCGTAAGCGATCGCCGCCAAGCCAAGGCGTCCATTCTGGCCAGGTTGTATCAATTAACGGAAAGTGAAGCATATCTACTACATGTCCGTGAAATACAGACGCATAACCGCCAGCTTCTGGTAAAAAGGTTGCTACTTGCCCATCACTTGCACTGAAGATGATTCCATAAAAAACAGAATCGATAATATTTCCTAAAGCTCCTGTAAAGATGAGCGAAATGGCGATAATGAGAATGCGAGAACTCTGTTTTTTTACCGCATCATACAACCAATATCCGATAGCTGTAATAGCAAATAAACGGAATAAGGTTAGGAATAGTTTTCCGTAACTTCCCGGAATTTCTGCTCCCCAAGCCATTCCTTTGTTTTCTACAAAAAGAATTTTAAACCAACTAAATACTTCAACTTCTTCTCCTAGGACAAAGTTGGTTTTGATATATATTTTACTGATTTGATCGATTAATAAGACCAAAACAATGATTCCAATAGCTTTTTTTAATGACATGTGTCGTACAATTTTCGTTTGAAAATAATTGCCCGCTAAAATAATAATATTTTATCCGTTATCAGCAGAATATGTAATCTTTCCGTTGTTAGCTTTCAATTCTACTTTTTTCCCTTTTTCATAGAAGGCCTGTTCTCGGTCTGATTTTGTTTCAAAAGTTGGCAATTTTTGTTTGATGTAATGAATGTTTCCTTTTTTGGTTTGTATGATTGCTTCGGCTTCTAATTCGTCGAGTGTATAGTTACCAGAGATTAATAATCCCCAGAATTTTTTATAGCTTCCTTTCACATATACTTGGGTTTCATCGCCTTCTAACTGCACTTTGAGGTGTTTGGGAATGTGTATATTCATGGTAATGGAAAATACTTTGTGCGCGCTTAACTTATCGTTTGGCAACTCAAAATCTTCCGCTAATTGACAGGAAAGTTGTAATTCTTTGTTTTTGGTAGCAGTAATCACATTGACATCTCGATAATATTCACCTTCCATCTTGGTTTCAATCTTGATAACTTTTGCATTGGTACTGTAGATATTGAGTTGAAATACTTTTGCCGTATTGACACGAATTTCTTCTATATCGTGAATTGCAATAGTTTGCTGCGTTATTTTTTGCGCAACACATACCGTTGCGATGTATAAAAAAAAGTATGTGATGTAGGTAGTTTTAATGACCGTTTTCTTTTAAAGTATTTTTATTCGGCAAACACTTCATAATGTGTTACTTTTTCTTCAAATTCAAGCAAATAGTCTTTATCTTTTGGGTAATACTTGGCAATTTCATAATCGTCTCCTGCGAAGTTTTTGATGACTTCTATGTTTTCCCAAAAAGTGATTAGGTTGAAATGTGCAACGTCTCCTTCTATGCGTCTTAGAAAGGTTAGTTTTATAAAGCCTTCTGTTTTTTGATAATCAGGAATTGCCTTCGTTTTCATGAAGTCAGTATATGCTTCATAATCTGCTGCATTAGTTGTTCCGTGCCAAATTCTCGCGATCATATTTCAGTTTTTCCTTTATTAATTTCTATAGATTCGAAGACTTATTTCTAAAATTGACTAAACAAAAAAAGCGCTCTGTGAGCGCTCTTTATAAAGTATATAGCTTTTATTTTTGCATATTTTTTGCCTCGATGCTTAATGTTGCATGAGGAACAAGCTTTAAACGTTCTGGATTGATCAATTTTCCAGTTACTCGACAAATTCCGTATGTTTTATTTTCAATACGAATGATTGCATTTTTAAGATCGCGAATAAACTTTTCTTGACGAATTGCCAATTGCATATTCTTTTCCTTAGACATTGTGGTAGATCCTTCTTCAAAAGCCTTGAATGTTGGCGACGTATCATCTGTACCATTGTTATGGTCGTTCATGTACGCGCTTTTTAATAATTCTAAGTCTTTTTGCGACTGTTCTATCTTATCTAGTAAAATCTGCTTGAACTCTGCAAGCTGCTTGTCTGAGTATCTGATTTTTGTATCTTCCATGGTGTACTACATTTTTTTAATAAACAATACGGTATTCACTTCATCGAAAGCAATTTCTGTACCATTTTCTAGTTGATCTACGAATTCTAATTTGGCTGTCAACGTTTCCGTTGTCAGATAGTCCAAATTGCTATTGATAGCATCGACTAAATGTTCATCTTTTTGTAGTGTTACGTGGATTTTATCCGTGACTTCAAACCCAGAATCTTTACGCGCATTTTGAATTCTATTTACAAGTTCTCTTGTAATTCCTTCTTTTCGCAATTCATCAGTTATGGTAACATCTAACGCTACGGTAATTCCTCCCGAATTGGCTACTAACCAACCTTCTATATCTTGAGAAGTGATCTCCACTTCTGTAATCTCTAAAATACTACTTTTTCCGTTAATTTCTACAGGGATTTTACCTGTTTTTTCAATTTCTGCGATTTCTTCTTGTCCAAACTGCATTATCACTGCCGCAGCCGCCTTCATATCTTTTCCAAATTTTGGTCCTAAGACTTTGAAATTTGGCTTTATTTGCTTGACTAATATTCCTGAAGCATCGTCTAAGAGTTCTACTTCTTTTACGTTTACTTCCGACTTGATTAGTTCGGCAACAGCCATAATTTCAGCTTTCGTTTCTGCATCCAATACAGGAATCATAATACGCTGTAACGGTTGGCGCACTTTTATCTTCTCTTTAGCTCTTAACGATAATACTAAGGAAGATATTGTTTGCGCATTTTCCATTTTACGTTCTAACGATTTGTCAATGAACGATTCGTCATACGTTGGAAATTGAGCTAAATGTACACTTTCAAAGTTTTCTTTGCCTGTTGCTTGCGTTAAATCTTTGTAAAGTCTGTCCATATAGAAAGGCGCAATTGGCGCTCCTAATTTGGCAACAGTTGCCATACACGTGTATAATGTTTGGTATGCTGATATTTTATCGTGTTGATAGTCACCTTTCCAGTATCTTCTTCTACTTAAACGCACAAACCAGTTACTTAGATTTTCTTGTACAAATTCTGAAATCGCTCTTGCCGCTCTTGTTGGCTCGTAATCTGCATAGCTTTCATCTACATTTTTGATGAGTGTATGTAATTCTGAAAGTATCCAACGATCAATTTCTGGACGTTCTGCTAATGGAATTTCGGCTTCACTATAGGTAAAGTTGTCAATATTCGCATATAAACAGAAGAATGAATATGTGTTGTATAACGTTCCAAAGAATTTACGACGTACTTCCGCGATTCCTTCTAGGTCAAATTTTAAGTTGTCCCAAGGATTTGCATTCGAAATCATGTACCAACGTGTCGCATCTGGTCCGTAAGTGTCTAATGTTGTAAATGGATCTACAGTATTTCCTAAACTTTTAGACATTTTTTGCCCATTTTTATCTAATACCAAACCGTTTGATACTACATTTTTATAGGCAACCGAATCAAATACCATGGTTCCTATCGCGTGAAGCGTGTAAAACCAACCACGGGTTTGATCGACACCTTCTGCAATAAAGTTGGCAGGATAATTTTCGTTGTTGTCTATGAGTTCTTTGTTTTCAAACGGATAGTGCCATTGTGCATACGGCATCGAACCTGAGTCAAACCAAACGTCAATTAAATCACTTTCACGCTTCATAGGTTTTCCTGAAGGAGAAACCAACGTAATTTGATCTACAATATGTTTGTGTAAGTCTACTTTTTCATAGTTTTCTTCAGACATATTTCCAACTTCAAAAGAAGCATATACATCTTTAGTTTCTACACCAGCATCAATTGCTTTTCTAATTTCCGCTTTGAGCTCTTCCAAAGAACCAATCATTAGTTCTTCTTTTCCATCTTCTGTTCGCCAGATTGGTAACGGGATTCCCCAAAAACGCGATCTGGATAAGTTCCAATCGTTTGCACCCGCAATCCAATTTCCAAAACGTCCTTCACCTGTTGATTTTGGTTTCCAATTTATGGTTTTATTTAAGCCGTGCATTCTATCTTTAACATCCGTAATTTTGATAAACCAAGAATCTAATGGATAGTATAAAATTGGTTTGTTTGTACGCCAGCAATGTGGATAACTATGGACATATTTTTCAACCTTAAAGGCTTTGTTTTCAGTTTTTAGCTTGATGGCCAATTCAACATCCATTGATTTTTCTGGAGCTTCGCCTTCGGCATAGTATTCATTCTTTACATATTTCCCTCCAAATTCGCCCATTTCTGGTCTAAAACGTCCTTGTAAGTCTACAAGTGGCGCAGGATTCCCTTCTTCATCTAAGACTAATAGTGGTGGAACTTCTGGTGTTGCTTCTTTGGCAACCTTTGCATCGTCTGCTCCAAATGTTGGTGCTGTATGTACGATTCCTGTTCCATCTTCTGTAGTCACAAAATCTCCAGAGATCACTCTAAAGGCATTTTCAGGATTTTGATATGGTAATGCGTACTCTAGCAATTGTTCATACTTGATTCCTACTAAGTCTTTTCCTTTGTGTTCGCTTGTTATTAAATATGGTATTTTTTTATCTCCTTGTTGGTATGCTGCTAATTCTTCTTGCGTTTCTACTTTGGCAACTTTTTTACCTGAGAATTGTTTTCCAACTAAATTCTTTGCCAATACGACATTGATGGGTTCAAATGTGTACTGGTTGTATGATTTTACAACTACATAATCGATTTTTGGACCAACCGTTAGTGCTGTGTTTGAAGGCAACGTCCAAGGTGTTGTCGTCCAAGCCAAGAAATGCAAATCACCATCTATATTTTGTAATGCTTCTGGCAAGGTTTCTTTGATGGTTTTAAACTGCGCAACTACAGTTGTATCAGTTACATCTTGATATGCTCCAGGCTGGTTTACTTCATGCGAACTTAATCCTGTTCCTGCTTTTGGTGAATATGGCTGGATCGTATAGCCTTTGTACATCAAATCTTTGTTATAGATTTGCTTTAGCAACCACCAAACGCTTTCCATGTATTTAGGCTTGTAAGTAATGTATGGAGTTTCCATATCTACCCAATATCCAGCTTTTCTGGTCATATTGTTCCAGATATCAGTATAACGCATTACGGCTTCTTTACAAGCTTCATTATACTCATCTACAGATATTTTTCCACCAATATCTTCTTTGGTAATTCCAAGTTCCTTTTCTACTTTAAGTTCTACTGGAAGTCCGTGTGTATCCCAACCAGCTTTACGCTTTACTTGGTATCCTTTTTGCGTTTTGTAACGGCAGAAAATATCTTTAATAGCTCTTGCCAATACGTGGTGAATACCTGGTAATCCATTTGCTGAAGGTGGTCCTTCAAAAAACACAAATGATTCAGCACCTTCACGTGAGGTTATACTTTTTTCAAAGATGTCGTTTTCTTCCCAATAGCTGAGTATTTCTTCAGCAACTACGGGTAAGTTTAGTCCTTTGTACTCTGTAAATTTGTTAGCCATTTTTTCTGCTCTGTATTGAATTTGCGAAATTAATGAATTTCATTGAATTGTAATGTGTTAAATAAAAAAAGACCACTTGGTTTTCAAGTGGTCTTTGTATTGTCGGTTATTCTGTGTTATTGGATGACTAGTTTTTTACTAATTTTTCCGGCTTCAGAATAAATACTTATTACGTATATACCACTTGCTGCATCGTCGATAGGAATTCGAATTGTTTTTTCCTCAATTCCTTCGGTGATGGTAATAATTTTTTGACCTAGAATACTATGTATGTCTATTTGATCAAGTTCGAAGTTTGTGTTATTGGTAATCACAATTTCTTCTGTTTTTGAATCTGTATACATAATAATACCATTTTCTAAGATATTGTTATTTATACTCAACACATCTTCTGGTTTGAATACTAATGAGTATTTATCATTTGTTTCTCCAGATGTAACATCTATTTGGAAGTCACTTTCTCTTAAGTTGTGTGTGGCTCCTGTGTAGTTGTTTTTGATGTATATACCTATAGTATTACTTATATTTTCAAGTGCATCAATCATAACGGTTCCTCCACCTGGAATTTCAGAAGCGAAACCAAGAGCTACTTCTCTATCATCAAAATAATTTTCAACAGTTTGGATTACATATTTTTCACCTTCTAGTGCCCAATACATATCATCTTCTGTAGCTCCAATAGATTCTCCATCATATCCTAAATCGATTCCATCGGTTGCTTTTCTATCGAATGTCAATAATATTTGACGGTGGAATCCTTCTGTATTTCTATATCCTAAACGGATTTTTTGTCTGTTATCTCTTCTGATATTTGCTGGTGTAGGTTCTGAATCAAATTCTGGATCGCTAGATTCTGCAGAAGTATTTTCAGTGTTTTCAAACATCCCTGGATCTATTGTTTCGTCTGCGCCATCTCTAACAAAAATAGATAGTACAGAACTTGGATTTTCACGAACTAAACCTGCCGAGTTTCCACGTTGTGTATTGTTAAATTCTACAGTAGTAGTTACTCCATTACCTGCATTAGAGTCTCCTTGTACAAAGAATCCTTGCCCTACTGGAACAAATCGTCTTGGTGTTTTTATACCTGATCCTGTTTGATCTACTGTTGGATGCGATAATGCAGAAACTCCTCCACCTAATGTATACGTAGCGTATCCACCTTGATAGTCTAAGAGTGTATGCGTTCCTCCGCCCCAATGTTCCCAGAAAAATAATGTTCCTGTGGTAGCATCGTTTGCAATGTTATCATTGATAAATTCATTTGCATCTAAGGCTGTTAAATATGGGTTTCCTACTAAATATATATTGGTATCATCTAACGGACCAACAGTAATAACTCCATTGTTTGGTTTTCCTCTAAAGACATAATTCTGCTCTTCTAATTCATCTAAAGCAGAAACACCTTTCATAGTATATCCTTCTCCTGGAGATATGTTTCCTGTTTGTTGTACAAATTGCCAAGCATCATAATCTTCATCAGCTCCGTTTACAAATTTGTAAATCCAACGTGTACTAATTGTAAATGGCGATGTAGCTCCATCAGCATTTGCAGGTGCTGTCCAAGTAATTGTTCCTGGAGCACTTGGGTTAGTTCCATCTGATAATATACTTGCCAGCGTAAAGTCTTGATTGTTTGCCGTAGTATTTATAGCACTTACTGGCGATGACCAATAGTTATATGTATATCTATTTGAGGTTCCTTGTTGATCTCTTTCTACATAACCAGCACTTGAAACAGCTAAATCACTACGTTCTGTTTGACGGAACTGACTTTCTCCATTAAGATCAATAATTCCATCTAATTCTGTGTACCAAGTATTTATAAGTTCAAAACCTGTTCCGTTCGTTACCGTATAAGGAGCAGTATTTGTTACTACTGGATTGGTTCCAGTAAATGTTAATGTAGCTCCAGTATCAACTGTTAATCCTAAAGTAGAATAGTCTGCACTTGCAGTTACATTATTTCGTATTTGTACAATTGACCAGTTAATACTGTTTGCTGAAGGTGTATCCCATACAGTACCAAACTCCCAAGTAGCATCATCTGTCCAGTTACCATCTGCAACACTTATGTATGGCATTGGTGCTGTTTGTGGCGCAATTGTAGACATGTTTTTTATAAACAAGTTACTGCTATTCCCTGTTACATCAAGAACACGATTTCCTGTAATGGAAGACATATCATAGTATGCTACTAATGACGACCATGCAACATTAGCTCCAGAGGTAAAGTCTTCTATATCTTTAGGAATTACGCTTCCACGGACATTTGATCCGTTTTGCTCAATTTCTTGATGTACCATTTCTCGAAGTTGGTCTTCAGTTAAAGCAACATCAAATACTCTTACTTCATCGATGAATCCTGTAAAAAAGTTAAGATCATCAAAGGTTCCCATACGCAGCGGATTTGGATTAGATGGCAATGGATCTATTCCTCCACCTCCAATAAGGAAACCATTAAGGTAGAAGTTTGCTCTTCCAGATCCTGTATCAGTGACAATTGCAAAATGCACCCAATCCGTAAGTGTTCCTGTTCCTGCTCTTGGTGTTCCACCTGTTTGTCCTTCTTGAATGGAAAGTAATCCACCACTTAAGTAAAATCTAAATTGACCTTCAACTCCCAAGATATCTCTATCGGCAGTTGCGAAAGCTTGACCGGGATTTCTGATCCATCCCATTACTGTATAATCTGTTAATCCAACAGTCACTGGCGATTTTTCTTCTGCATAATCATCAACTCCATCAAAGAAAAGTGCACTTGCTCCTGTTACAGTTTGTGGTTCTGCTAGTGTAAAGTATTGTCCATCTTCCAAGTTTATTCCTGTGAATGTCAATACGCCTCCTACATTTGTTCCTGTAAAGTTTTCGTAAGCAGCAAAACTAGTATCATCTGCAATATATAATTCTAAATCATCCAGATTCGTTAATCCACTGGAACTCATGTCAAATTCAAGTTCAACGGTTCCAACATCAGTAGCACTTTCATGCGCATGCCATATTTTATTAAGCATTCCTGCTGTACGTTGTGGCAATGTGGTCGTTTGAATAGTTTCTCCTAAACCATTATTTCCAACAATTAAGTAGCTTAAGTTTGAAGCAAACGATCCAGATTCTTTTCGCATCGTTAATACATCAGCTGGTGCAATGTTCACACTACTTGATTCGGTTTGCTCAAACACGGAATTATCATCTCTTGCAATTCCAAATACATTATATCCAAATCCTGCATTTGCTGAACCGTCCCAAATAACCGTTCCGTTTGTGTCTATATAATCTTCACTCGTTCCTGCATATCCAAAAGCAGATGACATGTTTGTATTACTGTCCCAATTAGCATCATTGGAACCTAAAGTAATTCCATATTTTAAAGCTAAATATGTTTCAACTCTTTGAACTTCTGTAGCTGTTAAAGCTCTGTCATAGACAATTACTTCTGCAATATCTCCATTGTAAAGATATCCTGAGTCAGTATTGTATCCTGCGTTTCCAAAAGTATCTTCATCTCTTCGTGCTCCAATTAATACATCCACATTATTACTACCATTGTTGACACCATTATTTGTAAATGCTGGATCATCGATACCGTTAACATTTGTTGTTAATCGAAGTAAAGGATCAGCGTTTGTAGCAACAACTCCAGTGGTTATCTTAGGCTCATTTAAGGCATATATGGTACCGAATCTTTCAGAAGTACTAATATTATCAGGTCTTCCTAATGTATAATGCACAACTCTATCCGTTGTTCCTAACCATAATTGATAATTACGCATACTGTTAGTTCCTTTAGATATTACCGTTCCTGTACTTGCTCCTCCAGAAACAATTACTGACATTATTGTCATCTCTTCTGTTAGAGGATCAATATCCAATGCAGTAGGGTTTCCTAAGCTTAAGTATTGAGCTCCCGTAAAACGTAATACTGGATTAAAGTTTAATGCATTTGTTACTAATTGAGCATCTGTAACACCGCCAGAAGTTCCTGTAAATCCGTTTGGTGATTGATCTGTCCAAGAATCAACATCTGTTCCTGTTAATGAGGTTCCAGCATCAGCTTTTAACCATAATTGTAAGTTTGTAGATATGTTTCCGGGACTTGGTACAGGCACAATACCTGTTCCTTGAATATTAAAGGAATAAGATTGTTCTGCAATATCGGGATCGTTATTTGATATTATTATTTCTCCTGAAACAGTGGATGCTACTGTGGGCGCAAATTGCACCGTAAACGTTGTGGTTTCTCCGGGCGATAGCGAAAGATCCGTGGGCTGTGTTAAGATGGAGAAAGCAGCATCACTTCCTACTCCAAAACTTACTGGACTGGCCGGCAAGGTTAAATCTGTTGTATTCCCCACATTTTCTATGGTAAATGTCCGAACGACTGTTCCACTTAGTATGGTTGTAGTTCCAAAGTCTGTATGATCAGCAGTTGATGGTACGTTTACAGAACCGTCTAGTATTTCTACCGCGTTTCCAGAGACATAAATATCTGGAGGCAGCGAAGAACTTGTTATATTGACAATGTAGTCTTCAACTTCTCCATAATCATATCCAGTACCTACCACATCACAGGGATCATTTACAGTGTTATCTCCTTGCATTTGCACACGCATTCGTGTGTTTCCAAGAGTTGCTCCTAACGGAACCGTAAAGTTTCCAGATACAGGCGTTGTAGTATTCGGTGAATCGTTATACACAAATTCTCCAGAATCAAAGAAATCTCCATCTTGATTGTAGTCAATCCAAACACCGATTCCTTCGTTGTATGGACCTCCAAATCCTGCTGGCCAAAATTTTGTGATGGTTATTGTGTAGTTTGTACTTATCTCCAAATCTGTTGGAGTTACACCGGTAAAATCTGTGTATCCAGTTGCTGGTGTAGCTGGACTGGAATTATCCAAAGTATTTAATTGTACTCTACTTATATATTCGGCGGTTGGATCACCCGCCGCAGAAGTACAATATTGTGCACTAGCGTAAGTAAAGGAAAGCAATAAAGCTAATAATGAGTAGGTTTTTTTCATAATCTTAAAGCATTTAAGGCAAGGTAAATTTCTTCAATTTTAAATTTTTTTATTGTTTCATGGGCATTTAATCCATTAATTTAGATGAAATCTACGAATTTGTCGATATAAAAGTCATAAAATTTCAAAAAGGGTGATTTTCCGTAATATATTTCTTTCGTATTTTTCGACTAAAAATTATAATTGAAGCCTAAAATCAAGTTTCTTCCAGGAGAAGTGATGCCTGACGAATAAACTCTGTAACGTTGATCCGTTATATTTTCAAGAGAAGCTGTTAAGTTTATTTTTTCAGTAATTTCAAAGTTAGATTTTGCATTTACAGTGACCCAAGATGGTGAATATGGATTTCCGTTTTCGTCTGTTGCATAAAGATATGCTTTGCTTCTTTCTGTCGGTGCTAAATTTTCAAACCGTATGGAACTATTGAAGTTTGTAGAAAGGTCCAAATTCCATCGATCATTTTTATATATGAAGTGTATGTTTCCAAAAATCGGCGACACATGTCTTAACGGAACTTTTGTTCCATCAGCCTGCTCTTCTTCTCCGTGAGGAATTGTTAAGTCGGCCGTAATTTTTGTCTTCTTATCAAATTTCGCTGAAAAGCCAAATTCAAAACCATAGGTATATACTTTGGAAGCATTTTGAATTGCTTGCACATTGCTCAATTCGCCATTGTATATGATTTCTGTTTCGCCATTTAGGTTAAAGTCCTTACGAATGAGCGCATCGTCCAATAATGTGTAGAACGTGTTAAAACTTAAGTCAAAACTATTTCCTATTCTTTTTTGAATTCCAAATTCGACACTATACGCATGCTCTGGAGTTAGATTTGGATTTGGCACTACAACAGATCCTGGTTCAGAATCAAATACTTTACCAATATCATCAATATTTGGCGCTCTAAACGCAGTACCGAGATTCGCTGTAATTTGCCAGTTTTTAGGCAACCAACTAAATCCTATGCTTCCCGTGAATGCGCCTGTATTTGTGCTTGCTTCTGTAAATGGAAATGGAAAGAATGTGGTGTCAAAATCTGTATCAATTAGAATGTGATTGTATCGCAATCCTGACTGAAGTGTAAATTTAGGATTCGGTTTATACTCTAAGCTCGCATACGCTGCCATGGACTGCCATGTAGCGCCATCTGGATAACGAGAAGCGGCATCTGTGATTTGTTCTGTAGTGACATTTCTGTCAAATCCGTCTGAATGTACTTTGTTGTAGACATATTCTAAACCGTAAAATGTTTTGATTTGTGGGTTGAATCGTTTTTCAAAATCTAAACTAGAAGATATTGCATCTACTTTTTCTTTAGTTACATTGAGAATAACATCTTGGAAGTTCCGTTTGTTTCTACTTTCTTCGAATCTTTGGTAAGCGTTGGTAAATTTTACGTTGTCGTAATAGGTATTGTTTCCTTTTTTCTGGATTTGAAAATTCCCCATAAGCCATCGTTGCGGTCCATAAAACCAATCGCCATATCGCAGTGCTCCGTCTCTGTATTGTATGAGACGATCGTAGCGTGGAAAGTTTGATGTAGCCGAATAATGCAAGCCTAAATCAAATTCCCAGATATCATCAGATACTAATCTGATACGTTGCGCTAAGTTGATTTGACTGTATCCTGTAAAGCGTTGATTTATTGGATTTGCATTTGCGACAACAGTATCTTCTCCATTGATATTTGCCACAAACTCTGGACGAAGGTATTCATCTCTACCATTTTTCCCCATTCGTAAATCGTCAAAATCACTATAACTTACACTGGTTAGAAATGCCCATTTTCTGAGTCCAACATTAATATCAAAATGACCTGTTTTTTCTGTATTTGCAGAAGCGTAACGCACGTTTGCATTTCCTGAGACCAGCATTTTTTCATTCCACGAAAGTTTTGGTCTTTTTGTATAAAAATTCATGACACCACCAATGGCATCACTTCCATAAATAACTGATCCTGGACCTAATATCACTTCCGTATTGTTTACATTGAAAGGATCTATTGAGATGACATTTTGGACATTTCCGCCACGAAATATGGCATTATTCATTCGCACACCATCTACCGAAAGCAGTAATCTATTTGTAGAAAATCCTCTAATCATAGGACTTCCTCCACCTAGTTGACTTTTTTGGACAAATACTTTTCCACTTCGTTCTAATAAATCGGCTGCCGTTTGTGGTGATGAGTACAAGATTTGTTTACTATCAATGCTGACTATCTTTTTTGGAACTTCTTTTTTGTTTTGCTGCCATTTGGAAACTGAAATTACAATTTTAGACAGTTCTGCCGTTCTTTTGACTAGATAGACAATATTTTTGTTTTCGAGAATTTGTTGTTTTGTGAAAGTTACGGGCAAGTAGGAAATGTGCTGAAACGTAATTTTTTCTTCTTCAGAAAATATAGAAATATCTATGTTACCTCTCGCATTTGTAATTCCTCCTTTAGACTGTTCGGCATTATATACATTTACGTTAGAAATGTTTCTATCGTTTACGATATCTTTTACTTGAATTTCTTGACCAAAAAGGACTTGGGAAAAAATAAAAGAGATTATACCGACAATGCCTTTTATTTTATTTGAATACTTCATGTAACACTTCCATTGATTTTGGTTCCCTAAATCCCTGCAAATGTAATTTAAAATATTGAATGAATATTGCAAGAATTTCATTTCTTCTTAACGAAGATAACATTATACTATTTTGCTCATCAAATTTTATGCCTAATAGCTGTTTAAAATACGTTAAATTTTCACCTGTAACACATTCATTCATGGTACTCTGATCAAAAAATTGACCTTCTTGTAAGTCAAAATACGCCTTATGAATATGCTTTGTTTCTGGAAAAAACCCAAAATACTTCGTTAAGTGCGTTAAAAACACCAAATGAAAGTTCGCAATTTCATCATTCATATCAAGCCATTGTAGCGCATTTTCTATAAATTGAAATAATGCGTCGTTTTTTTCTTCTTCTTGAATGGCATAATTGAGTATTTCCGATAAGAATAATACAATAGAACTTTTGGCAATTTGTGTATGGATAGACGTGTACGGATATACCGTTTTAACGTCCTTTATATACTCTAAACTCCCTTTGTTTTTGTGATTGGCAACGATTTCTAGCTGCATCAATGGTTGAAAGTAAGCAATTTTTAATTTGCCCTTTTTTGATTTTAGAATGCCGCGAAGCAAGTAACTTTTAATGCCATCTGAAGCAGTAAAACACTTTGCTATAACACCAGCATCTCCATATTTTATGGTAGAAATTACAATAGCTTTTGTTGTAACTAGCATTGTTAACGAACAATCATCACTTTCGTGACTTTGGTTTCAGTACCATCTGCACTTGCTATTAAAATAAGATATACACCTGAAGCAACCTTGTGTCTTCCGAAAGCAGTTAAATCCCAAAGTAGAGTTCCACCTTCCGAGGTAGTTTCAAATACTAGATTTCCTTCGATGTCCGTTATTTTTACATTTGCATTATTGGTTAAACCAGAAATTGTCAAATCGCCACTATAGCCTGGTCGTACCGGATTTGGATATGCAAATACATTATCTAAGGTTTCTTTTGGAGCAGTTGCAGTTCCTTGAAAAGATAATAATCCTTTTGCCGTAGCAATGTAAACGCGTCCAGATTCTGAATCAATTTCAATATTGTTTACCGTATTTGTTGGTAATGGCGAATTATCTTTTGTAAAATGCGCTAGCGTTTCTGTAGCATCTGGTGACATATAAAATACACCCGAAGCCGACGTTGCAATCCATTTATTGTTAGAACCATCTACTTCAATATCCGTCACCGTTTGTTCAAATAGTAATTCTTTTGGCACACCATCATCATCTACAATAATGATATCGTTTGATTGCGGATCATCATCTTCAAAAATTCCTTCTGCACCAAAGTACACACGAATCCCTTTCACTGTTCCAATCCACAAGTTTCCAGATTTATCAATGCGCACAGCTCGCACATCGGTTGTTGGTAAGTTTCCGGATTCTTCTTCACTTATAGCCGTAAATTGAGAACCTTCACTACGTGTTTCATCAAAAGCCAATACTCCATGTGATTGTGTTGCAATGAATTTTATATTGTTGTCACTGATTTCTACTTTAGAGAGTCCATTTTCACCAAAAACAGGATCACTAATAGCTTCTGATATTGAATATGAATCCCATTGTCCGCCACTTCGTAAGACTTTGATTCCGTTTTCTATTTTAGAGTTTAATACCCAAAGATCGCCATTGGCATCAAATCGTGTTTCTCCAATTCGGATGTCAATGTAGGTTGGAATTCCAATATCTAGCGATTCTAAGTCACTATTGGTTGTATTTAGAATTTCGACAGGTACATTATCTTCAATTTTTAATATTCCTGAAAAGAAAGAACTTAAAAATACTTCGTTTACGTTGGACGGATTTACCGTAGCATGCACAATACTTTTTGCATCAAAATCTGGTGAGTATGGAATGTTTACCCACGCCATGTCTTGCAGGTGACTTACACCTCTATCGTCAAGTGGATACGGATCGTATCCGGCTGTATAATCACCATACACAACCCACAATTCATTCGGAATTGCCGTAATAGAAAATGTATTATTTAATAAAGGACCATCAGGTAATATTGGGTTTGCCGTCATTGGCATAGGAAACGAAGTTTCTAAAATTCCTTCGGTTTCTGTCCCTAAGTATAGTTTATTGCCTATAAGTAAGGCGGAATTGAATTCAAGTTCTGGATATTCATCTAAAGACTGCACACCAACTACTTCATTGAGTTCTGTATCGTATACATGTACTTCTTGATCATGCGCTACAATCATATAGTTTTCCGTGACTTTAAAGTCTTCCGTAAACGTAGCATATTGTGGAATTTGAGATAGAAATGAAAAACCTGTTCCATTAAATCGAAACATTCTTCTAGTTAGAGAAAGCGCATATAACTCTTCGCCAAACGCGATAACTCCTCGCCAGTTAGATGAATTGACACGTTCCCATTCTTCAAAATCAATTAAATTATCATTGTCCACAATGGCTCTAAACATTCCTATTTCTGTAGCTGCATAAATGTATTCTCCAAAAATGGTCGTTTGACGTACTTCGATTTGACTTCCGTTTGGTCCAATAAAATACGTATCTCCAAATTCTAAGGCATTGATATCATATAAAGAGATTCCAAAATCGGTAGCAATGTATAGTATGCTGTTATATTCTAATATATGATTGATGTTTTTTTGATTTGGCGGAATTGTTGGTTTGTCAACAATATCAACCACTTTGTTTATTTCCTCAGTCGTTGGATCAAATACTTCCAAAAGTCCATTGCTGTAACCAAGCACATATTTATCGCCAGATTGACTGTAATACGCAGTACTTATTTCTTCTCCAGAAAGTCCATTGATAGTAGAATACTTGGAAATTTCATTTGTTTGCAAGTCATAGGTAAAAAATGAATTATCACAAGCTCCATAAATTTTGTCGGAACTCTGCGATATATCGATCACATTGTTATAGGAATAATGTCCTAACCAGGAATTGTTTGCAGATTGTCCATGTACCGAAACGTAACTTATTAGAAGTAGCAAATACAAAAAACTTTTCTTCATCTGTCTATTTTTATTTTTTATGCTCTTTTGATAGAACTTGCGCATTTATCTTTGAATACTTTACCTCAACTAAGGTGTTGGCGGTTTCTTATTTTAAAATAATTCACCAAATATATTTAATAATAACGTAAATGAATTGGTTATCATATATTATTGTCATAAAAAAAGCTTTCTACCATTATGGCAGAAAGCTTTTTGATATAATTTTAGATTTTTAATTACACAACTCCTTGTGCAATCATAGCATCGGCTACCTTTACAAAACCAGCAATGTTGGCTCCTTTCACATAATCGATAAATCCGTTTTCATCTTTTCCGTATTCTTCACAAGCTTGGTGAATTTCACTCATGATTTGCTTTAATTTAGCATCAACTTCTTCACGTGTCCAGTTGTAACGTAATGAGTTTTGCGTCATTTCTAAACCAGAAGTTGCCACTCCACCAGCATTTGAAGCTTTTCCTGGAGCAAATAATATCTTGTTGTTTAAGAATACTTCTATAGCTTCTGGAGTAGAAGGCATGTTTGCTCCTTCACTCACACAAATACAACCATTACTTACTAATGTTTGCGCTTCCTCTCCATCTAATTCGTTTTGAGTTGCACATGGCAATGCTACATCACAGGCAACACTCCAAGGTCTTTCTCCTTTGTGGAAAGTTGCTGAAGGATATTTTTCTGCGTATTCGTGAATTCTTCCTCTTTTTACATTTTTAAGCTCCATGATAAATGCTAATTTCTCAGCATCAATTCCGTCAGCATCATGAATGTATCCTGAAGAATCAGACATCGTCACTACTTTTCCACCTAATTCTGTTGCTTTTTCAGCAGCGTATTGCGCTACATTTCCAGAACCAGAGACAGTTACTGTTTTTCCTTCAAAAGATGTTCCTCTTGTTCCTAACATACTTTGTGCAAAGTATACGTTTCCGTATCCTGTAGCTTCTGGACGAATTAAAGATCCTCCCCAAGTAATTCCTTTACCTGTAAGAACTCCTGTAAATTCGTTTCTTAATTTCTTATACATTCCAAACATATATCCAATCTCACGACCACCGACACCTATATCTCCGGCAGGAACGTCTGTGTTTGGTCCAATATGTCTGAATAACTCTGACATAAATGCTTGACAGAAACGCATAATTTCTAAATCAGATTTTCCTTTTGGATTAAAATCCGATCCACCTTTTCCACCTCCCATAGGAAGTGTTGTTAAGCTATTTTTAAATACTTGCTCAAATGCTAAAAATTTAAGAATACTTAAGTTTACACTTGGGTGAAAACGCAATCCACCTTTATAAGGTCCAATAGCGGAATTCATTTCAATTCTATATCCGCGATTTACTTGAGTTTCTCCACTATCATCTACCCATTGAACTCTGAACATAATTACACGCTCAGGTTCTACCATTCTCTCAAGAATTTTAGTTCCTATATACTTTTCCTTACCTTCTATATAAGGGATTACAGCTTCTGCAACTTCCTGAACTGCTTGTAAAAATTCAGATTCATGTCCGTTTGTCTGCTTTACCAAGTCTAAAAAGTCTTTTACTTTTGCTTCCATAAACGAAGTTTGATTAACAAATTTTTATTAATATCATTATTTGACCCTACAAATATACATTTAATTAAAAAAAAACACCTTTTTTTTTATAATTTGATAATTTCAACCTTAAATAAAATTCATCTACCATTTATCTATTACACCATGCATCTTATAGATAATAAAGATTAGATAATACACTTTTTGTTTTTTTGTTTTAAGGGTTTTTATATATTTGCTGTATAGCCTCATATAAATACTGGTTTATAACATGTTAAATAGAATCTGCCCTATCCTCCTACTTTTCATGCTGATGTGTGTCGGTACTACACATGCTCAATTTGGGTTTTCCCATGAAATTGGCTTTATTATTGGACCGAATGCATTCCAGTCTGACTATGGAGAGCGTAATGACTTTGAAACCAATATTGGAAATGTTGGCGCCGAGTTCGGTATTGTCCATTATTTAAACTTCTCATATCGTGCAGAATGTAACTGTTTTACACGCTATACTTATTTTAATGATCACTTTAAAGTAAGAAACGAACTTACATATACCACTGTTAACCTTGAACATTTTGGTCGATTTGTGGGAGATGATAAAGTTTCTTTGACTGCCGATCAGCTGCGAGCCATGAATGGAAGTACGCGCGTATTGAACTTAGGAACACAGCTAGAATTTTTCCCAAGAAGTATTAGAGAATTTGAAAGTGGCGGTTATTTGTTAGCACCGTATGCTGCTTTAGGAGCACAATATCATTATTATACACCAACTGTTGAATCTGACTTAGGTCCGTTATCAGCTCCTGGTGTGTTACCTGTAAAATATCAAGATGCCTTCAGAAACGAATCGAGTTCTACTTGGTCTGTGGTTGCAAGTGTTGGAACACGTTATAAATTTACAGAAACATCCGATTTATTATTAGATCTACGTTGGAGATATTATTTTTCTAACTGGGTTGACGGATTAAATCCTGATGAGAACTTATATCCTGAAAACAAAGCGAACGATTGGAGTTTTGTAATTAGCGTAGGATATATTTATTATTTGAACTTTTAAGAAAGACATTATATATTAAAAACGCCATTCTGTTGAGAATGGCGTTTTTTTATGTCCTTATTTTTATATTGATAATGCTTGTGCTAAATCTTCAATAAGATCATCAACATCTTCTATTCCTACGCTTAAGCGGATTAATGCATCGACAACACCTGTTTTTTCTCGTGCTGCTTTTGGAATACTTGCATGTGTCATACTCGCCGGATGTCCAGCCAAGGATTCTACGCCACCTAAGGATTCTGCTAGTGTAAATACCTTTAGGTTTTCTACAATTTTTATTGCCTGATCGTAATCGTTTCCTTTCGCTACAAATGAAATCATTCCGCCAAAATCATCCATTTGTTTTTTAGCAATATCATGATTAGGATGGTTTTCAAATCCTGGCCAATATACTTTTTCTACGTTTGGATGCGCTGCTAAATATTCAGCAATAGCTTTTCCATTTTCGCAATGTCGTTGCATACGCACATGCAAGGTTTTGATGCCGCGTAATGCCAAGAAACTGTCCATAGGTCCGCAAATAGCGCCACTTGCATTTTGAATAAAATATAGTTTGTCTGCTATTTCCTTGTCTTTTACAATCAAAGCACCCATAACCAAATCACTATGTCCGCCAATATATTTGGTTGCTGAATGCATGACAATATCAGCGCCAAAATCTAAAGGACATTGTAAGTAAGGTGTTGCAAAAGTATTATCAACAGCCAGCATAATATTGTGCTTTTTGGCAATTGCTACTGTAGCTTCGATATCAATGATATTCATCATCGGATTCGTTGGAGTTTCTGTCCAAATTAACTTTGTATTTTCATTGATATATGCTTCAATATTGGCAGCATTTTCCATTCCAATAAAATGAAATTTGATGCCGTAATTTTCAAAAATCTTCGTGAATAGTCGATAGGTTCCTCCATACAAATCATTCGTAGAAATTACCTCATCACCTGATTTTAGTAACTTCATCACAGCATCAATAGCTGCCAAACCAGAACCAAAAGCCAATCCGTAATTTCCATTTTCTAAGCTTGCAAGTGCATTTTCGAGTGCGGTTCGTGTTGGATTATGTGTTCGAGCGTATTCATACCCTTTGTGTCCGCCAGGCGTGCTTTGTGCAAACGTAGATGTTTGATATATAGGCGGCATTACAGCGCCATAAGCTTTATCTGGCTTTTGCCCGCCGTGTATGGTTTTGGTATTGAATTTCATGAGCGTCTTTTTTAATATGAATCGAGATTAAAAAATTATGTCAAAATCACGTTTCTTGAGTTACTACAAATTTAACTTTTCATTTATTAGTTTTCAGATTATAGCTGTACCTTTATAGATACGTAACTTTTTTATTAAAATGAGGCATAAAAATAACAACTTCTCTGCATATCTTCTTTTAGTATTTGCATTTACTAGCTTGCAAACATTTTCACAGAATTTTACAAAACAAGATACTTTACGTGGTTCCATCACTCCAGAACGTGCTTGGTGGGATTTGACATATTATCATTTGGATATTACGGTTGATCTTGCTGAGAAAACTATCGCAGGAAGCAATATCATTCAATATAAAGTTTTAGAAAAAGGACAACAAACACTTCAGGTAGATTTGCAACCACCATTACAAATGACAAAAGCAGTTCAAGATGATACCGAATTGGAGATTACACATGATGGAAATGCACATTTTATTCATCTCAAAAAAAGACAAAAGAAAGGAAAAGTATATAGCGTAAAAGTTTTTTATGAAGGAAAACCAAAAGTTGCCAGACGTCCGCCATGGGATGGAGGAATTACGTGGTCAAAAGACGCTAACGGATTGCCATTTATAGCTTCGTCGTGTCAAGGATTAGGTGCTAGTATTTGGTGGCCGTGCAAAGATCATATGTATGACGAAGTAGATAGTATGAAGATTAGCGTGAATGTTCCGAAGAATTTGATGAATGTTTCTAACGGACGCTTAACTAGTGTAGAAGAAAAAGATAATAATACCAAAACTTATCATTGGAACGTAGTGAATCCGATTAATAATTATGGTGTGAATATTAATATTGGCGATTATGTGCATTTTGGTGAAAAGTATGAAGGCGAAAATGGCGTATTGGATATGGATTATTATGTACTACGCGATAATTTAGACAAAGCGAAAGAGCAATTTAAAGATGCCAAACGTACTTTAGAAGCTTTTGAACATTGGTTTGGACCGTATCCGTTTTATGAAGATAGTTATAAGCTTGTAGAAGCTCCATATTTAGGAATGGAACACCAAAGTTCGGTTACGTATGGAAATGGTTATAAAAACGGTTATAGAGGTTTTGATTTGAGTCGTACTGGTTGGGGAATGAAGTTTGATTTTATTATTATCCACGAATCTGGACACGAATGGTTTGCCAATAATATTACCAATATTGACATTGCTGATATGTGGATTCATGAGAGTTTTACAGCCTATTCTGAAAATTTATTTCTCGATTATTTTTATGGAAAGAAAGCTAGTGCTGAATATGTAATTGGGACACGTGGAAGTATTTCAAACGATCGTCCAATTATTGGTGTGTATGATGTAAATCATAAAGGTTCGGGCGATATGTATTATAAAGGATCCAATATGTTGCACACGATTCGCCAACTGATTGATGATGATGCAAAATGGCGTAGTATTTTACGAGGTTTGAACAAAGATTTCTACCATCAAACCGTAACAACACAACAGATTGAAAATTACATGAGTGAGAAATCGGGAATTGACCTTTCTGCTATTTTTGATCAATATTTACGAACAGTAGATATTCCTGTTTTACGCTATAAAAAAGATGGAAAAAAGCTGATGTATCGTTGGGAAAAGACCGTAGATCATTTTGATATGAACGTTCGTGTTGCTATTGATGATGAAATAATTACACTTTCCCCAACTACAAAATGGCAAACTAAAGAAATGACTTCAAACATTGCTGCTATTGCCGTAGATCCTAATTTTTATGTAACAGCTTTGGAAGGAGAATAGCTTTTAGACATGCGTTGCTTTTAGATTGTTAGATTTTTAGAAACGATTCATTTCAACTATAATAGATTCCTGCCTACGCAGGAATGACAATCATTGACACATTATCAAAAAATTGAGCAAAGCGAGCTAAATTATCAAATCAACTCATTTTCAAATCAATACATTAAAAATTACATCTCTTCTACAAAATCTGTAAAAATTTCTTCATGTCGTTGTAAATCCATATTTGCAGATAATGCTACACGCGCAATATAATCTTTGTCACCTTCTTTGGTAGTTCCTTGTGTAGATGTTGCAGGAATCGTCCAGTAACAACCTTTTAATTGCCCATAACTCACACAATATTTGCTTTCCTCAGGAATTTCAGTAATCATCATATGGATCAACTTGAGATTCAAAGCTCTTTTGTACGTTTCTCTTTCTTCATCGGTTTCTCCTTTTGTCGGAAGATCTAATGAAAATACTGATGGCGTGAATCCTTCTGCTGCTAGTTCCTCTGAAACAAAATTGATTTTTGCCGTTGGCAATGTCGTTTTGATAAAGTTTACAAATTCGCGTGTGTTTGTATACGCATCTGCAATTCGCTGATTCATAGAAGGCATTTGTTGCGCTAGTATTTCATATTGCAAATCGGTTGCCTCATTGTCACAAAGAATCAAGTGTTTTTCTATCGTATCTAATACGCTTGCTGCTTTTTCATTTCCAATACAGTATCCGGCCGTACACAATCCGCCGCTTGGGAATTTTGATCCGCTCGAATACGAAATTGCACGAATTGTAGACAATGTTTTTCCTTCACCTAAAAAGTGCACATTTGGACAAAAAGTCTGATCTAAAATAAACACAGGTTCAATCGCTGTTTCGTCTGTTGCAGTTATACGTTTTTTGCTTAATGTTTCTTGAAGTTGAATTAAATCGGGAACTTCCACTCTTGGGTTTGTTGGAATTTCCGCAATGATATATGGAATGGCATCTTCTTGCGCAATTTTCGTCAGAATCATATCGATACTTTTCACCATATCATTATCGCCATCCACATGCAAATCTACAACCTCAACGTTTTCAATACATGCTGCCACACGTCTTGCTTGGTCGTTGGTTCCTCCATAACAATTGGTTGGTACAATAAATTTGATTGCTTTTCCTGGATGATGTTCAAATGCATCATCAATCAATCCCATCATAATGGCATATTGAATAGACAATCCGCTAGAACCGACCAACGCTTTTGTGTTGACATCCGCAACTTTTCGAATTGTATCTGTTACCAGCTTTTTATCATTTGCTATATCATGTGTCGTTTCTTCAGCAGCATCACCTATCAATTCACGCAAAGCAACAACGCAATTAGCTGGCGTCATAGCAACCGTTTCTCTTCTTCGAACATGTTGTATTTCTGAAATATAACTTGCGTCTTGCTGATTGTTTGCAATTAAAACACTTCCTAGTTTCGAATGTATATTCACTACAAAATCAATTGTAGCAGCAAAATTTACTTTGCCAATTTCATCTTGTTGCGAAATCAACACGGTACTTCCGTCAAATGCTGAAAGTGCTTCGAGGTTTTCTACTTTTTGCAATTCGAAATTATAACCGTACACACGTTTTAATACGTCAGCATCAAACAAACTTGGCAATTCATCAGTATATACAATGCGTGTATTTGTATTGGTTAATACATTTTTTCTCAAAATTGCCATCACAGGAATGGTAACCGATTGAAAACTGATCACATTTTCAGGTTTTACATCGTTCAACTTTGCAATTCCCCATTCCAATACACAAGATAACGGATGTCCCAAACGAATATAATCGTACGCCGTTGGCAATTCGTTCAACGCCGTTGCTTTGACATTATTTTCTGCGTATAGATTTTCAAACTGTTCTAAAAATTGAACTTTTGCCAATTTCTCAACGTAAATATCTAATCGATGCGTAGTTAAGCGCAACCAACTAGCTGGCATGTTTTCTAAGACATTTTTTATATATGTGAGTACTGTATTGCCTTCCATTATGTTTACTCGATAATCGAGATTTAAATGTTTCGACGCTTGCGCCGATATGTTGTTAATTATTTCTTCTGAATGCTTTGCGGGTTTCTCTAAAGTCGTTGACTCTAAATAGCTCGCAAATATACGATAATTGTATTTTTTTAAGGTCTTATGAGTCGTATGAAAGTTTGGATACTTTCTAAAAGCTATGTTAAAAAAACAATCCTAATACTATTGTCTTATAAGGCTTTTTTGAGCGCCAAAATATATCCGTAATGAATTCCTTCATGAATGTTATTAAATTCAATCGCTTCTTCCACATTACGCAGTGTAGTTCCTAAATTGAGCGTATATTCAGTATAGTTTTTAAAAATCCCTGCTGCCAAATCTTCTTCAGTTTTCGCCAATAAACTATCCAATAAACCATAAACTTCATCTACTTCTTCTTGGGTAACATTTCCTTCTGGTTTTGATTTGTTTCGGTATTTAGAGACCATTTCATCAGAAATATACATCGGCAAACCAGATAATTTGTACACCAACAATTGTTGAATCACTACAATGTGCGCAATATTCCAAATAATATTGTTTGAAAACCCTTCAGGAATCTTATTTAAAGCCTCTAAACTTGTTTCTTTTAAAAGTCGTTTGATTACATTTCTATTGTTCTGTGTAACAGTTCTTGTAAAATTCATTTTCTATATTTTGCTATATTTTCATTAAAAGTATTCATTTTTGATGGAAATGAATTTTCTTTGCAAAAGTTATTATAAATAACCTCTTTTTAAAACCTGAATCCTGTGAAAAAAATATATCACTTAAAAACTTGTAATACGTGTCAGCGAATCATTAAAGAGATTCAACCAACTCCAGATTTTGTATTGCAAGGAATTAAAGAAGAAGCCATTACGGTAAAGCAACTAGAAGAAATGCATGCACTTGCAGGAAGTTATGAGGCGTTGTTTAGTAAGCGCGCCAAGCTTTACAAAGAAATGGATTTAAAAAATCAAGAATTAGGCGAACTAGATTATAAACAATATATTTTAGAGCATTATACCTTTTTAAAGCGTCCTGTTATTATTGTAGAGGACCAAATTTTCATTGGAAATTCTGCCAAAACAGTGGCTGCAGCCAAAGAAGCAATCTCTTAATGATGTCTAAAAAAACCTTTGCCTTTGTTGCTGCCTTTATGGTGCAAGTTTTTTATGGTGTTACGTTTACATTTGCTGCCGATGTGATAAAAGGCGGCTACATAAAACCATTTGGATTTATATTGTTACGTGTGGCTGGCGCAGGTATTTTATTCTGGATTTTTAGCTTTTTAGGACCAAAAGAAAAGATTGAACGTAAAGATTTCTTCACCTTCTTTTTAGGAGCTGTGTTTGGAATCGCCATTAATATGCTCTGCTTTTTCAAAGGCTTCGAATACACCACACCAATTCACGCTTCCGTGATTATGGTGGTTGTGCCAATTATTGTACTCATATTATCGGCCATCTTTTTAAAAGAAAAAGTAATTTCTACCAAAATCATTGGAATCTTATTAGGACTTTCTGGTGCAGTAATACTGAGTATTTACGGAAAACCTACCGCAGGTTCTAGCAATATTCCGCTTGGAAACTTACTTGTATTCATCAATGCTGTTTCATACAGTATTTATATCATCATTATTAAAAAACTGACCTATAAATACCATCCGCTTACTTTTATTAAATGGTTGTTTTTGTTTGGAACTATTTTAGTATTTCCATTCGGTTTCTCACAACTAAGTACGGTAGATTGGTCAATATTTTCACCTTATGTATTTTTTGAGGTTGCGTTTGTAATTGTAGGTGCTACTTTTGCGACGTATTTATTAAATCCACTGGCATTGCGCGAATTAAAAGCTTCAACAGTCACAACTTTTTTATACCTTCAACCTGTAATTGCAGGAATTTTTGCGGTACTCGTAGGTAGTGATTCGCTCGATTTGGTTAAAATTGTAGCTGCAATTCTAATTTTTGCTGGAGTATATTTAGTTACCCTAAACAAAGTCAAAAAACGCGCATGAGTTACGCTCCGCCTATTTTTTATAATAGTATCAACGATATTCCTTCGGCATATTGGGAACAATTAGGTTGCGGAAAAAACACGTATTATACGCCCGAATTTCTACGCGCGTACGAACTTGCTAATGACGATATTGTGTTTCGATATATTGTTATTGTCAACGATCAACAAGAAGCTGTTGGCTTTGCAGCAACGCAAGTCGTAACAATTCCTATAGAAACCATAACCCAAAATATTAAGATTGCAGAATGGTTAAAAAAGACCATTAATAGTTTGTTCTGTAACAACTCACCCAAAATTATGTTTTGCGGAAATATCTTTTTAAGTGGAGAATACGGAACATTTATTAAAGATGGAGAAGATTTAAATGCAGTGTTTCATGAATTGGTAGCAGCTTTAAAAATTGTCATGAAAGAGACCAAAAAGTTGCACGCCGTTTTTGTAAAAGATTTTAAAGAAACTTCGCTTCCGTTAACCGATCAGTTAAAAGATTATCAGTATTCTCCCATGAAAGTGGAGCCGAATATGATTATTATGCTAAAGCCTGAATGGACTTCTTTTGATGATTATAAAGCAGCGCTGAAATCAAAATACAGAGTCAAAGCCAATAGAGCCGATAGTAAAAGTGAAAATTTGGTCGCAAAAGAGTTTACGTATCAAGAAATTGAGCAGCATAAAAACGAATTGCAAGCTTTATATGAAAACACGATTGCCAATGCCAATTTTAATGCGCAAGTGCTCGATTTAGATACGTATATGTTGCTCAAAAAAACCTATGGCGATCAGTTTATTGTGAAAGGTTATTTTTTAAATGATCAATTGGTTGGATTTTTGTCTGCCATGCGCAATGGACACAATTTAGATGCACATTTTATCGGATTGAATTATGCGCTAAATAAAGACTATTCTATTTATCCGCGAATTTTAAATGATTATGTGCGTTTGGGAATTTTATTTGGTTCGAAACGTATCAACTTGGGCAGAACGGCTTCCGAAATTAAAAGTACGTTAGGCGCCAAACCACAGGATTTAACTTGCTATATGCGACACAAAAGACCTTTTATAAACAGTTTGATGAAACCTTTTCTTAAGAACATTAAAATTAAGTCTTTTAAAGAACATGCGCCTTTTAAAAAGTAATTTAGACTTGTTTTACTCTTAGACTTCTTAGATTATTAGACTCGCTTTGCTTTTAGAGCACTTCGTTGTTAGACGTAGCTTTGCCTTTTAGTATATTCGTATTGTTTCACTCATGGTATTTCGAATTCAATTTCAAGTTCAGCTTCAATTTCCCAAACGTCACTTCGAGTGTTTTATTGGAATAAAATGGAGCTAAAATGTATCGAGAACTACTTTAATTTAGACGCGTTTTGATTATTATTTAGTCGTTTTCAGGTAGTTGTTCTATGATTTCATACGTACTAAAGCTTAAAAAGTTTCCAGGATGCGCAATTATGTTTTGTAAGATAAAAGGAGTATCTGGAATTGGAGCTCCAGCATACTGTATGTTTCCATCCATATTGATATCATGATTATCATAACCATTTACTATATGTGTAGAGAAGCCTAAGGTGTTTTCAAAATCGTTTAATACTACAGAAAGAATATCTGGAACATCTGAATTAACACCTACGTATTGAACTTTAACATCTCCATTTACATTTCCTGCCCACATTCCCAAAACTCCAGCTGGCATACCAAATGATGTTTGTGCATTTGTACCATAAGTTGGGACAGTGCCATTTGTGAAATCTATTTGAGTTACTGAAGTTTCGTTTATTGTAATGCTTGCAGCACTCATAATACCAAGGTGATTACGATGTTTAACAACTATATGATACGGTCCTTTTTTAACTGGAGCTGTCAGTATAGTTAAGTCTGGAGATACAATAAAACCATCTCTTTGTACCAAACAAGACTGACTGTGAATAATATTGGTAGTATCAGAGGCATCACGTAATTCAACAAGTACCCAATCAACAATAGCTTCTTCTTCATCAGAAGAAAACACACTTGGATCACAGGTTGTAATTCCGTCATACGGACTTGTGGTAGGAATTAAATTATTTGCTCTTAAATCATCCCGCATTAAATTTAAAGTTCCTCCATCCGCATTTAAAGAAGCTCCTTGTAAGTATACTCTAGGTTGAAATTTTGGACATAATTTTCCACCATCTGTAATATTCCAATCATATGTGTCAATTAACTCAAAACGTTGAATATAAGACTCACAATATTGATTACCAAATGCATTTAAGTTAACACCATTAGGTATTTGGTTTTCTCCTGTATCTAATGTTGCCCAGCCTATTAACGTATTGTCATAATTCTCTATAGATAAGGGAGCATCATTTAACATACTTGCTGCATTTGATAAACTAGAGATATCCCAGTTTCCTAAATTCTGATTAAAGGTGAGTGCTTCACGAAACATTTCTTTCATACTTGAAACACTAGACACATCCCAATTTCCAATATCTTGATTAAATGCATAAGCAGCATAAAACATACCTGTCATATCTGTAACACTAGATACATTCCAACTACTAATATTTTGATTAAATACCAGTGCTGCTAAAAACGTTTCATACATATTAGTAACGTTAGAAACATCCCAGTCATTAAATTCTGGTGTTCCTTGCAGATTTATACAATAAAGAAACATTGATCTCATATTTGTTACATTAGATAAATCTGGTATATCGATTGCTGTAACATCTAAATTTTCACAGCCAAAAAAAGCATTTTCCATACTTGTCCAAGGGTTTGAACCCCATTGTGTGACTTCTTTAATTTTAAGGCGATTAGGGTCAAAATTAGTGTCGAATTCTATTCTAGGGAAAGTACCCGAAATCCTAACTTCGTATTCACCTGCTGTTGCATAGGTATGTACAGCATCTCCTGTAAAACCACTTTCTACGGTACCATCACCCCAATCTACTGCATAATCGTATGTTTCTCCATTGGTAGTTGGAATTGTAATACTCTCATTGTTTGTGGTTGTTTCCCATTTTGTGATAAAAGGGTTGCATCTATTGTGTGCATCGTCTATATTGATAGTAGCAACACAGCTAGCTACTTCTCCAAAATAACTAACCGCATATAGTGTTTCTGAAATTGATGAATCAATGGCGCAAGGATCTGAAATATATTTTGAAAGGCTACCATTTATATTGTTATTAATCTGTAATGTACCAGAAAAGAAATATCCAGGATCATAGCCTAAAAGCGACATGTAATACACCTGTCCTGCGTTTAATGTGTGAGTGTCAGTTCCGTTTGTTAGAGTACCATTTGCTGAGTAAACACCAACACCAACTCTACCGGGTCTTTGCCAGAGCCACCCAGAGTTAGGAGCAATTGGACGATCCCATACTACTA
Organism: uncultured Kordia sp.; assembly: GCF_947489565.1. Taxonomy (GTDB): domain Bacteria; phylum Bacteroidota; class Bacteroidia; order Flavobacteriales; family Flavobacteriaceae; genus Kordia. The sequence goes on from NZ_CANLEA010000002.1 coordinate 287,188, forward strand.
AGTTTGAACCTGAGTCTCCAGATAAAGTAAATGTATATGATCCTGTGGAAGGTACCATAAATGCAAATTCTTGATAATGCCAAGGAGTATTTGTTATCAATAAATCTGTTGGATTATCGGCAGTAATATCTACGATAAATTCGTCACTTTCAATAAGTAATAAATTAGCGGTACTTCCTCCATCTAGTTCACTAGGCGCTATTGTTATTTCTGAAGGTAAACTTATACCAGGAATTTGTTTTGTAGGATTTTGGCAAACTGCTACTGGAGTTATATTTTCAAATACATTCACAGTAAACGAGCATTCACCTACATTACCACTAGCATCAATAGTTTGAAAGGTATTGGTTGTTACTCCAACTGGAAACGCACTTCCAGAAGGCAATCCTGCAGTTTGCGTTATAAAGTTATGAGAAAGTTCGATCACAAAACGGCGTGCTCCACCAGTGTTTCTAACATCATTCCATTCTGCATTAGAGTTGATAACCGTGTAATCTTCATTGTTCACATTATTGGGTTTGCCAGTAGCCCAATTATTATAGTTAGATGACGCACCACTGTGCCACACAAAGTTTCCTTCCTGACTAATGTCATTATAGCCTATTAGGATTGGAAATGCATCAGCAGGTACAGCCGATAGAAGAAAATCGTTATGATCTTGATCTAACACAGTTGCCAAATGCCCGCCTAATGCTTCTGCAGTAGCAAACGCTAATTCTGGTATTTCTTGATAATTAGACAGGAAATAAGTCTTACCGTCCCAAGTTCCTATTAATGAAAATCCTGATGGTATTCCCATGGCACATTCTTCTGAAGCTACGGGATTGTCGTAATTTATAATAGCAGGAACACCTTCATCTGTATATACTGTAATATCTTCTGGGCAGGTTATTACGGGAGCTACGGTATCTAGTATCGTTACAATGGCTTCGCAAGTAGCCGTATTTCCAGCTTCATCTTCAAGAGTTAAAATTACTGTATTTTCTCCTACATTAGAACAATTAAATGTGTTCTGAGAAATTGTATAATTTGTAATTGTTGAATTAAGATCAAACGAACCATTATCAATGTCATTGGGTTGTATAGTTACTGTATTGTTAGTTCCTAAGTAACGGGTTATATTTTGACACATAGCTACTGGAGGATCTTCATCTATATAATTAACGTCAAATTTTATGTCCCTATCGTCAATACTAACGCCTGTCCATTGATCACTAGTTAAAAAATGATTGCCATTATTATCGCCCCAAAAGTAGCGTCCATCTGGGTATGGGTTATTCTCATTTAAAGACCATATTAAATTTCTTTGTTCTGAGAGTGGAATCCCGTCACGAACTTGAACCATACGTACGCCATATTCTACACCAGCTGTTAGTTGTACTTCACCTGGTAAATTGATAGTATGAGAGTAAGTATTTTGTGTTAAAATTGAAACTTGTTGAGTTGCTGAAGTTAATAATGTTCTACCACCATTGTTATTTAAAGGATCTATATATAATTCTACGGTTAAATATGTTTGACCAGGGGAATTACTAACAAGAAAATGACAAGTAACGCTTTCTACTTTAGCTGTACATGTAGGAGTAAACGTATTTCCTAGAGACGGATAAAAAGGTAATGTAGCATGTCTGTCACCACCAACAGGCTGAGAAAAAGCATCACATTGTTGGGCGGAAAGATTGGTAGTATTAAAAAAAAGCAATATGTATATTATACTAATTAAAAATATCGTATTTGTTTTCATGACTAATTATTATAAAATCATCTGCAAGATAGTTTGTAGGGGAAATTTGTAACATACGAGACGGCACTTAAATATTAAGTAGTGGTACGTATGTATTTTTATATGTGAATAGAAAAAATACTAGCAGTATTTATATAGCCTAAATGATCTTATTTTATTATGGTTGTAATATTAAAGTAGAAGCACATACGTGACAAATAGGCTAAGTAGAAATTATGCTTCATGGTATTAATATTATTTTTAGAGTCTTTCAAAAACTGAAATAGCTACAAAATTCGCAACTACGTTTTCAAACCACTTTTTTTAGTTACTCCATTTGATTTTAAGACATCATTAATAAGGCAGAATGTTCTTTTACAAACAAGTTGATTTTCTTTAAGTCATCAATCAAAAAGTTTGACTTTGGAAACTTTTCTTTTAGACTGTCGTTCCTGCGAAGGCAGGAATCTATTTCTTTGTAAAAATCCTTGGCTTTGCCCACTTTTAGTTTAGTTGCTATTTTCAATTATTCTTAGAACTCGATTAATATCTAATACCTGAAATTTCAGATTTTTCGTTATACTCTTAAAAACCGCTCTCATAACAAAATATACTTGCTTCATGGTATTTTCTCAAAATTGAGTGTATTATTTCATCAATTTTGAATTGAAATCAAAAACAAACAATTCGATTTAGTAGCTACCTATTGTTTTTGTGTTTAGGCGAAATCCGAAAAGCCATTATAAAATAGAGTAGGAATCATTTAACAACAAATATCATGGCAAACGCAACAGCAACACATAAAAACGGAGTATGTACTATTACATTACCCTCAGAAACATCAAGCGTAATAGTAGTACCTAATACAAGTGGGAAAGCACAATGGGAGAATTTTTGTACTTGGACAAATACGACAGATTCTACTAATCCGCAAGCACTCGGCGAATGGTCTGCGCATCAAAAAAATCTAAATATTGTTTCAAATCCCCTTGAACTAATCAGCGCATCAAGTAAACATGGAACGCTCTCACAATTCTCAAATCCTGCTTCTACTGGAATCACTACAATGACTTTGGCGCTTACGCATAAAAAAAATCCTACGTCAACATCACCAGCATCTGCAGATCAGTTAAATGTTGTGACAGCAGACGCAACTCCCGATGTAACTGTATTTACAATTAACGCTGAAGATGGTGGAGATACTAATTATTTAGATTTCTATTTAACGGTAACTGTCATAGACATCTAAAATTACATACTAATTAATTACTATATAAAGTTTCCTTCATGCACTAATTCATGAAGGAAACTTTATAACATGATAATATCTTTTAAAGTATATAATCTGTACTTACAAAGTTAGAAGCTCTGGTTTGCAACAATTCTGTTAAGATTGCATTGTTATAGTCATTGTCTTTAGAAGCTACAAAAGTTCTGATAGAAAATGATCGCAACGCATCATGTACACTTAAGGTGGCAACGGCAGAATCTTTTCTTCCCGTAAACGGATACACATCTGGTCCACGTTGACACGAACTGTTTAAGTTTACACGACACACCAAATTCACCAAAGTATCAATTAATGGCGCTAGGGTTTTGGTATCTTTTCCAAACAGACTTACTTGCTGTCCGTAATTAGATTCCGCCATATCATCCAATGGTTGTTCAATATCTGAGAATGAAATTACAGGAATTACAGGTCCAAATTGTTCTTCTTCATATACACGCATGTCTTTGGTCACAGGATATAACACTGCTGGAAAAATATAATTATCGGTAGTTTCTCCACCTTTTGCATTGATAATTTTTGCGCCTTTTGCTTCCGCATCATCAATTAATTCCTGAATGTATGCTGGTTTATCTGGTTCTGGTAATGGTGTCAGTTTTGCACCTTCTTCCCAAGGATTTCCAAATTGCAACGCATCTACTTTTTCAGAAAAACGTTTGTTAAATTCGTCCACAATAGCTTCATGAACATATAATACTTTTAATGCGGTACAACGTTGTCCATTAAACGAAGTCGTTCCTGCAATACATTCGCTAATCGCTAAATCTAAATCAGCATCTTTCAACACAATTGCCGGGTTTTTAGCTTCCAAACCTAAAACCATTCGCAAACGGTTACTTTTTGGATGTACACTTTGCAACGCATTGGCAGATTTACTATTTCCAATCAACGCCAATACATCTACACGACCATCTTTCATAATAGGCGAAGCTACGGTTCTTCCGCGTCCGTAAATGATATTTACAACACCTTTTGGAAAGCTATTTTGAAAGGCTTCTAATAAGGGAGACAGCAATAGCACACCAAATTTTGCAGGTTTAAAAATTGTTGTATTTCCCATGATAATAGCAGGAATCAACAAAGCAAATGTTTCGTTGAGCGGATAGTTATAAGGCCCAAGACACAATACAACACCTAAAGGTCCACGACGAATATGTGCGTTTACGCCGCCATGCTTTTCAAACTTGGCACTGTCGCGATCCATTTGTGTATAATCTTCAATCGTATCGTAAATATACTGAACGGTTCTGTCGAATTCTTTTTCAGAATCCGCTAAGTTTTTGCCAATTTCCCACATTAATAATTTGACAACTTCATCACGCTTGGTTTTCATTTGTGTTACAAACTTTTCCATACACGCAATTCGGTCAACCACTTTCATTGTTGGCCATAAACCCTGTCCTTTGTCGTAGGCAGCAACCGCAGCATCTAAGGCTTCAAGCGCTTCTGTTTCTCCTAAAGTTGGAATGGTTCCGAGTAATGTTTTTTGATAATTTTCTGTGGAAGAAATGGTCGAATAGACTTCTGAGGTTTGTCCTGTCCATTCTTTTAATTCACCAGCTACTAAATATGTATTTTGAGTTATGGTTTCTTTAATTTGATACTGTTCGGGAATTTTCATAAAAGTTTTATTTAAACTAAGAATTGAAATAAATCGGGTTTATCATTTAAGTAGTCGCCGTAAAAGTTTCTTAATTTCATTTTTGTGATTAATGCGTCTAAATCTTCTGCATTTTTTAGCTGCAATCCTACGACTGCTGCGCCATTTTCACGATTGGTTTTTTTGGTATATTCAAAATGTGTGATGTCGTCTGTTGGCCCTAAAATTTCGACTACAAATTCGCGCAATGCACCTGCACGCTGTGGAAATTTGATAATGAAGTAATGCTTTAAGTTCGCATACAACAATGCACGTTCTTTGATTTCGGCAGTTCGAGTAATATCGTTATTGCTTCCGCTTACAACACAGACTACATTTTTACCTTTAATTTCATTTTGATATTGCGATAATGCACTTAAACTTAAAGCTCCTGCTGGCTCAACAACAATTGCTTGACGGTTGTATAAATCTAAAATAGTCTGACATACATTGCCTTCATCAACCGTGATCATGTCCTGTAAATTTTCTTTACAGATGGCAAAATTCAAGTCGCCCACACGTTTTACCGCAGCACCATCCACAAAGTTTTCAATGTTTTTTAACGTCGTATTTCTTTCTTTTTGAATAGACGTAGACATCGAAGGTGCGCCTTTTGGTTCTACTCCAATAATTTTTGTGTCTGGAGACAACATTTTGAACACCGAAGATAATCCTGCGGACAATCCGCCGCCGCCAACAGGCACAAATACATAATCGATTGGGTTTTCGAGTTGATTCAAAATTTCCAATCCAATCGTAGCTTGTCCTTCTATGACTTTTTCATCGTTAAACGGATGAATAAATGTTTTGTTCAAGCGTTCAGATTGCTCCATTGCCGCATGATATGCATCATCAAAGGTATCGCCAATCAAGACAACCTCAACATATGATTCTCCAAACATTTTGACTTGCTCAATTTTTTGATTTGGTGTTGGTGTCGGCATGAATATCGTTCCTTTTATTTGTAACAATTTGCACGACAAAGCCACGCCTTGTGCATGATTTCCAGCACTTACACACACAATTTCATTTTCAATTTGTGTCGCAGTTAAGGAAGCTATTTTATTGTACGCACCACGAATTTTATAGGAACGCACTTGTTGTAAATCTTCTCGTTTTAAGTAGATATTACAATTATATTGTTTTGAGTAGTAATCATTATAACTCAAAGGCGTTACCGAAGCAATGCCTTTGAGTGTTGTCGCAGCCGTTTTAATGGCTGCTAACGTTGGAGCGTATGTTGTTGATGTTGTTGACAAAATGTTTTTAATTGTTTATTGGTTCTTTTAGTTTCATTGTTGTACTACTGCTTTTTTTACCTCTAGCTTATTAAATCATGATTTTAGTAACGTTCATTTTTTCTTGATAAAAAACGAACCAAAAAATCAAGTCTGCGTATAGGAAATTGCTCTGCACCATTCTCTAGCTAAGCTGCATGCTTGAAGCTACGCTTCGCAATTTCGCTTGCTAGTTCATTATTTCTGAACACAGACGTTTTACATCGAATAAAACTTTTCAAATTATTTAAAATTTACGCTTCATTATTAAGTTTCAAATTGACATTTTATGTTTATTATTTTATTTATCTACTTGCCATTTTTGAACAAAGCCGAAATACATTTTTTATCATCTTTGACGTTGTCAACCTGATAAAAACCACTCGAACTGACGTTTATATTGTCTTAATAATCTTTAAATATCAAAGCGTCACTTCGAGTGAAATTCTTTCACATTGAGCGGAGTCAAAATGAAAGAATTTTGTATCGAGAAGTACTTTAATACGATCAATTTGAAATCTAAGCCGTTACAAAGCTTTCTTTTTTAGCTTCCGTTTTAATAGTTTTCATCGCTGTCATTGCCGCTCGGAGTCGTTTTCCAACCGCTTCAATTGGATGATTTCTTATGGCGTCATTTACTTTAATTAAATCCAAGTTGTCTACACCATTTGATGCAGAAAATGGTTTTCCAATCACAGATGTATCCACAGTTTTCATAAAGTCTTTTAACAATGGTTTTGCTGCATGATCAAATAAGTAACAACCATATTCTGCTGTATCAGAAATTACGCGATTCATTTCAAAAAGCTTCTTTCTCGCAATTGTGTTGGCGATTAATGGCAATTCATGTAACGATTCGTAATACGCAGAATCTTCTATAATTCCTGCATTTACCATGGTTTCAAACGCCAATTCCACACCCGATTTTACAAAAGCAACCAACAAGACACCATGATCAAAGTATTCTTGTTCCGAAATATGATCGGTTGTTAAGGCCGTTTTTTCAAAAGCAGTTTCGCCTGTTGCTGCACGCCATGTTAATAGATTTTTATCGTCATTTGCCCAATCTTCCATCATTGTTTTTGAGAAATGTCCCGAAATAATATCGTCCATATGTTTCTCAAATAATGGCTTCATGATCGTTTTTAATTCTTCAGAAAGTTCAAAAGCTTTAATTTTTGCTGGATTCGATAAACGGTCCATCATATTGGTAATTCCGCCATGTTTCAACGCTTCCGTAATGGTTTCCCAACCTAACTGAATCAATTTTGCAGCATAATCGGCATCCACACCATCTGCAACCATTTTATCAAAAGCCAAAATAGATCCTGTTTGTAACACTCCGCACAAAATGGTTTGTTCGCCCATTAAGTCACTTTTTACTTCTGCAATAAATGACGATGCCAAAACACCTGCTCTGTGTCCACCGGTTGCTACCGCATAGGCTTTTGCTTGATCCCAACCTTTGTTTTCTGGATCGTTTTCTGGATGCACTGCAATTAAGGTTGGCACACCAAATCCGCGCTTGTATTCTTCACGCACTTCCGTTCCTGGACATTTTGGTGCTACCATAATCACGGTGATATCCTTACGAATTTCAGTGCCTTCTTCCACAATATTGAAACCATGCGAATAACTTAAGGTAGCTCCTTTTTTCATTAACGGCATCACCGCTTTTACCACATTTGTATGCTGTTTGTCTGGTGTAAGGTTTAAGACTAAATCGGCCGTTGGAATTAGCTGTTTGTAAGTTCCAACTTTAAAACCGTGTGAAGTTGCATTTTGGTATGAGTTGCGCTCTTCATCAATGGCTGCTTGACGCAATGCATATGAAATATCCAATCCTGAATCGCGCATGTTTAATCCTTGATTCAATCCTTGTGCACCGCAACCGACAATGACTATTTTTTTATCTTTCAGCACTTTAACTCCGTCTGTAAATTCGGAAGCATCCATGAATCTACATTTTCCTAATTGTGCTAACTGTTCTCGTAATGATAGTGTATTGAAATAATTTGACATGATTTTTTTATTTTGGAGTCAAGAATCTATACTTTCTTGCTCGTGTGTTTTTTATCTTTTTAATTGAATTTATCTAGAATCTAATATCTTTTAATGATCGATGGTTTTGAGTATGTTTGAAATTTTCATTTCTTCTTTAGAAACTGCAATGCGTCCTGAACGCGTAAATTGCATGATTCCAAAAACACTAAGTTCTCTATGTAATAATTCGATTTCTTCTTTGCGTCCCGATTTTTCTATGACAAAAAATTGTTTGTTTACCGTGACAATTCGTGCATTGCTATCTTTGATAATGTTTTGAATTTGACGTTCATCAAACAACAAGTCAGATTTCATTTTAAAAATGCAAGATTCTTGATAGATGATTTCTGTTTCTGTGTGATAGTATGCTTTTATGACTTCAACTTGTTTTTCTATTTGACCGATGATTTTTTTCATTCGTTCTTCGGTAAGATTCACCACAATAGTCCATTTAGAAACATTTTCAATTTCTGAAACAGACGAGTTAATGCTTTCAATATTGATATGTCTTCGCTGAAAGATTGCTGAAATTCTATTCAACAATCCGATGTTATTTTCGGTATATACCGAAACCGTAAATTGTTTGAGTTCCTTTTCCATATTTTTAAAGGATTTTAGAGACTAGATTCTAGAACATAGACTTGTTTTCAGTACCAAGAATCATCGTTTTTTTAAACGTCAATTCGAGTGATTTTTTCATACTTTTTAAAATGAAAAAATTGTATCGAGAACTACTTGCATATTGCTCTTTTTCTATGTTTTCTCCTTTTACATTTTTAATTTATATTAACTCAGTCTTATGTCTGAAACCGATGCTCCTGTTGGAATCATTGGAAATACGTTATCTTCTTTTTCTACACAAACTTCTAGGAAGTACGCTTCTTTACTTTGCATCATTTCTGCAACAGCTTCCGCTAATTCCTCACGTTTGGTTACACGTCGTGCGTTTAAATGATAACCTTTGGCAATGGCTACAAAATCTGGATTTGTCATCTCAGTAGAGGCGTAACGTTTGTCAAAAAATAACTGTTGCCACTGACGTACCATTCCTAAAAAGTCATTGTTTAACACCACAATTTTAACTGCCGCTCTTTGCTGAAAGATGGTTCCTAATTCTTGGATTGTCATTTGATAACCACCATCGCCACAAATACAAACTACTTCGCGTTCTGGTGCTGCCATTTTTGCTCCAATGGCTGCGGGTAATCCAAATCCCATCGTTCCTAATCCACCAGAAGTGATATTACTTTTTGTTTGATTGAAATTTGCATAGCGACAGGCAATCATTTGATGCTGTCCAACATCGGAAACAATGGCAGCTTCTCCTTTGCTTTGTATATTGATTTCTTTCAATACTTCGCCCATGGTTAGGCCTTCTTTGGTAGGATACAGGTCGTTTTTAATGACTTTTTCATATTCAATAGCATACAAATCATCAAAAGCGCGTCTCCAAATAGCGTGTTCATTTTTTTTGATTAATGGTAAAATTGCTGCTAAACTCTCTTTGGCATTCCCCAAAACGGCTACATTTGTTTTTACATTTTTATCAACTTCCGCAGGATCAATCTCGAAGTGAATCACTTTTGCTTGTTTGGCGTATGTGGCTAAATTTCCTGTTACACGATCATCGAAACGCATTCCGATAGCAATTAATACATCGCACTCGTTCGTTAAAACATTTGGTGCGTAGTTTCCATGCATTCCCACCATTCCTACATTTAATGGATGTTCTGTTGGAATTGCAGAAACTCCTAAGATGGTCCATGCAGATGGAATTCCTGCTTTTTCTATAAAGTTTTTAAATTCTTGTTCTGCTTCACCCAAAATCACACCTTGTCCCCAAACTACTAATGGTTTTTTAGCTGTATTGATCAATTTTGCAGCAGCTTTTAAAGAGTTTTCATCAGTTTTTGGTACTGCTTTGTAACTTCGAACACCTTTGCATTTTTCATATGAAAAATCAAATTCTTCAAACTGTGCGTCTTTTGTAATGTCAATTAATACAGGACCTGGACGACCGCTTCTAGCAATATAAAATGCTTTTGCCATGACTTCCGGAATTTCAGAAGCTTTGGTAATTTGATGATTCCATTTGGTAACTGGTGTAGAAATTCCAACAATATCAGTTTCTTGGAATGCATCACTTCCTAATAAATGTGAAGCCACTTGCCCTGTAATACAAACCATTGGCGTGGAATCGATTTGCGCATCGGCAATTCCTGTAATTAAATTTGTAGCTCCTGGACCTGATGTTGCAATGGCAACACCAACTTCTCCAGAGATTCGTGCATATCCTTGTGCTGCATGCGTAGCACCTTGTTCATGACGTGTTAATACATGATGAATTTTATCTTGGTATTTGTATAATTCGTCATATACTGGCATAATTGCTCCGCCAGGATATCCATATAATGTGTTTACACCTTCTGCTAATAAACAACGCACAATAGCTTCGCTTCCTGTAAGGCGTTCTGTTTTTTGAAGTGTTTCTTTTGTTTTTTGTATGGTTTTTGTCTCCATCGTTTTATTTTTTTTAGATTCCTGCCTTCGCAGGAATGACAAAAAAGTCAATTTTAGAATTCATCTGTTACGCAACCTTTGGAAGCCGATGAAACTGTTTTTGCATATTTGTATAATACACCGCGTTCAAATTTGAGTTCGGGTGCTTTCCATTGTTTTCTACGTTCTTGAAGTTCTTCTTCATAGACTTCCAATCGTATCGTGTTCGTTTCTGCATCAATTGTGATGATATCGCCATCTTTTACTAAAGCTAACGTTCCGCCTTCTTGTGCTTCTGGTGTAATGTGACCGACGACAAAACCATGTGTTCCTCCAGAAAATCGTCCATCTGTAATTAATGCCACATCTTTTCCTAAACCTGCGCCCATAATTGCGGCTGTTGGTTTAAGCATTTCTGGCATACCAGGTCCGCCTTTTGGTCCTTCATACCGAATGACGACGACATCTCCTTTTTCTACTTTTCCATCTCGGATTCCGTCATTGGCTTCATATTCTCCTTCGAAAACCTTGGCTTTCCCTGAGAATGTTAATCCTTCTTTTCCTGTAATTTTTGCAACACTTCCTTCACTGGCTAGGTTTCCATACAGCATGCGTAAGTGTCCTGATATTTTTATTGGATTTTCTACTGGTTTGATCACATCTTGACCTTCCGTTAAATCATCTACATCTAATAAGTTTTCAGCAATGGTTTTTCCGGTAACGGTCATGCAATCGCCATGAATCAATCCTTTTTTGAGTAGATATTTTAGTACTGCTGGAATTCCACCAACCGCATGTACATCTTCCATTAAGTATTTTCCGCTTGGTTTTAAGTCTGCTAAAAATGGTGTGGTATCACTTATTTTTTGAAAGTCTGCTAGTGTAAAATCAATTTGAGCTGCTCTAGCAATGGCCAAGAAGTGTAATACTGCATTGGTTGATCCGCCAAGAATTGTAACCAATCGCACTGCGTTTTCTAGAGATTTGCGTGTGATAATATCTGATGGTTTGATATCTTTTTCCAGTAATACACGCATGGCTTCACCTGCGGCAACAGATTCTTGCTTTTTGGCATCACTCAACGCAGGATTTGACGAATTGAATGGCAAGGTCATTCCTAGTGCTTCTATAGCAGAAGCCATGGTATTTGCTGTATACATTCCGCCACAAGCGCCAGCACCTGGACATGCTTTTTCAACGATATTTTGATATTCTGTTTCGTCCATCGTACCAGCAACTTTGCTTCCCCAAGCTTCAAAGGCGGATACTACATCGAGTTTTTTTCCATTGTGACAACCTGAATCAATGGTTCCGCCATACACCAAAATACTTGGACGATCTAAGCGAATCATTGCCATGAGTGCACCTGGCATGTTTTTGTCACAACCAACAACTGTAATTAATCCGTCGTAACTCATCGCTTGCACCACCGTTTCCATAGAATCGGCAATGATATCACGTGACGGTAATGAATAGCGCATTCCTGGTGTTCCCATAGAGATTCCATCACTTACACCAATCGTATTGAAAATCAACCCAACAACGTCTTCATTTTTGGTTCCTTCTTTTGCCAGTTTCGCCAAATCATTCAAATGCATATTGCACGGATTTCCTTCGTAACCTGTACTTGCAATTCCGATGATGGGTTTGTAAAAGTCTTCTTTTGTCAATCCGATTGCATGCAACATTGCTTGCGCTGCAGGTTGCGTTGGATCTTGCGTGACTGTTTTACTGTATTTATTCAGATTGTTCATATTATATTGCTTCTGATAATTTTTTTGAGCGTTCGCACAGTACTTCTTGTTTGTATAGCTTCATGAGTTTGTAACCCAAAGACGCTTCCCACGAAAGTGGAAATTTATATGCATCTAATGATTCGAGTCCAACTACTTCTGCCGCCGTTCCGGTAAAGAATGCGCTGTCTGCTTGTTTGAGTTCGTCTAGTGTAAAATGCTTTTCTTCTACTGAAAATCCTTCTTCTTTACAGATTTCGAGAATTGTATCACGTGTAATTCCCGCCATAATGTGTCCACGTTTTGGCGTATAGAGTTTGCCATCTTTTTCCATGAATACATTGGCGCCAGAACATTCTGCTACGTTTCCGTTCATGTCTAACAACAGAGCTTCGTCGTAACCTGCATTTTTTGCTTCATTGGTAGATAAGATGGAGTTTGTATAATGTCCCGTAACTTTTGCTTCTACAAAACATGATTTTGGATTTGGGCGTTGAAAACGAGATGTTTTTACTTTTAGAAGTTTGTCTCCCATATATTTTCCCCATTCCCAACACTGAATCGTTAAAAACGATTCTTCAGATGTAAGTAAGCTCATGTTCGCTCCCGTTGTTATAATTGGGCGAATGTACGCGTCTTGTAAGTTGTTTTTTTCTAATAATTTGTATGTGATATCCACTAATTCTTCAATGGAGTGATTGAACGGAATTCCCATGACCTCAGCGCCATATTGAAGGCGTTTGTAATGTGCTTCTGCTTTGAAGATTTTTGCACCAAATTTTGTTTTGTATGCTCTGATTCCTTCAAAAACACCATTTCCGTAGTGTAATGCTTGACTGTACATGTTTCCTGAAGCTTTTTCTGGATGCATGTATGTACCGTTGTGGTAAATGATACTGTCTTCTTTGTAATACATGTTTATTGTTATTATAATTCGAAATTAATTTTATTGTTCTTTTTTGTGTGTTCGATTTTGGTTATTTCACTAAAACCAATTGTTAATTTTTATACTTAAATTACTGTTTATCAATATTTTAACTCTCACCAAATACAACACTCAACGTGTAAATTTTAATTGTATTTAGAAGCCATTTTTTTGATTTTAGCTTTTAGTTTCTATATAATGAGATCCCGCTCTACAGCGGGATTTGTTCAACTTGCAACTTTGAGTGCGCCTTTTAAGCTTCTCAAAGTTGAGTTTCACAAAAAAAAGCCTGTATCGCAATTGATACAGGCTTTTTGTTTTTATATAGCAAATCGTATCAACTCAGGTGGAGTTCATAATAATAATGACGATCACGATAATGCTAGTTATTTGATTCATTGTTTGTTGTTTGTTGTTTGTTGTTTGTTGAAATAAAAAAAGCTTTCCGTTTATAGGAAAGCTTTTAAATTTATAGTGAAATTATATATAGCATTCCTTATCGTTGTGAGCGAATCACAATGACATTAATAGCAATGATATTTATAATTTGTTTGTTCATTTGTTATACCAAAGATTGTAAAAGTTTTTTTAGATTCCTAATTTGATGTTGAAAAAAGTTGTTGTTTTTTTCTGTCTTTGCAGGGGAATGTGATTTTTTTTATAAATGTATTTTCTACAATTTAGCATTAATGTCACTTCAAGCGCAGTCGAGAAGTTTTAACTGTAAAGATTTTCAAATAAATCTCGACTGCGCTCGATTTGACAATCGAATTTTACTATATTTTTAATTACTTCGTTCACATCATTAATTTATACTCGCGGCAAATCACTTTCATCTTTTAACGGAAGATTGGAAGTTCCCATTAAATACGCATCTACATGATGTGCTGCTTGGCGACCTTCTGAGATTGCCCAAACGATTAAGGATTGCCCTCTGCGCATGTCGCCAGCCGTAAAGATTCCCGATTTGTTGGTTGCATAGTTTTTAGTTGTCGCTTTGATGTTGCTTCTGAAATCCATTTCCAATCCAAATTCATCTGCCAATGTTTTTTCGGCACCTGTGAAACCTAAAGCCAATAATACCAAATCGCATTCCCAGAGTTTTTCTGTGTTTGGAATTTCTTGTAATTGCGGACGTTCGCCTTCTTTGAAAATCCATGCTACTTCCACCGTTTTTAAACCTGTGAGATTTCCATTGACATCACTGATAAATTTCTTTGTTGCAATGCTAAAGAAACGTTTTACACCTTCTTGATGCGATGAAGTTTCTTTGAGTTTCATAGGCCAATACGGCCACGGTTGATGCGCAGGACGACCAAGAGTTGGCTTGCTTAATATTTCAAAGTTTGTTACTGATACTGCACCATGACGATTGCTTGTTCCGATACAATCCGAACCTGTATCGCCACCGCCAATGACAATGACTTTTTTACCTTTTGCTGAGATGATATCTTCAAAGTTCAGCAATCCATCCACATATTGATTGTTTTGCTTTAGAAAATCCATCGCTTGATGCACACCTTTTGCGTCTGCACCATCAATAGGAAGTGTACGTCGAATGGTGGCGCCACCACATAATACTACTGCATCAAAGTCTTCTTCTAGTTGTTTTGCATTTATATTGACACCAACATGCGCATTTGTTTTAAAAGTAATGCCTTCTTCTTCTAAAATTTCTAAACGTCTGTCAATGATGTGTTTTTCCATTTTAAAGTCTGGAATTCCATAGCGTAATAAACCGCCAACTTTTCCATCGCGTTCAAAAACAGTTACGTTATGACCTGCGCGATTGAGTTGTTGTGCTGCTGCTAATCCTGCAGGTCCAGAACCCACAATGGCAACAGATTTCCCAGTTCTTACTTTTGGCGGATTTGCAGTGATCCAGCCTTCTTTAAAAGCCGTCTCAACAATATTTTTTTCTATGTTTTCTATACTTACAGGATCTTCATTGATTCCCAACACACAGGCTTCTTCACAAGGCGCAGGACACAATCGACCTGTAAATTCAGGAAAGTTGTTTGTGGCATGTAAAATTTCTGCTGCTGCTTTCCATTTCCCACGATAGACTTTGTCATTAAAATCAGGAATTAGATTCCCAAGTGGACAACCACTATGACAAAAAGGAATTCCACAATCCATACAACGCGCACCTTGATCTTCGAGTTTAGATTTTTGCAGTGCAATTGTAAATTCTTTATAGTTTTTGATACGTTCTACTGGAGTTTCATACGCTTCATCTTGGCGTTTATGCTCCATAAATCCTGTTATTTTTCCCATATCTTACGCTGTTTGAAGTTGTTCTTGTTCTAATCGTATTAATGCTTTTCTATATTCTTCTGGAAGCACTTTTATAAATTTTGGCAGATAGTTTTCCCAGGCATCCAAAATTCGTTTTGCTAATGGACTTGATGTTGCTTCATAATGATTTTGGATAAGTTGCTTGAGTTGTAATTCATCTTCTTTCGACTTAATTGGATCAATGTTTAAGGTTTCTGAATTACAATTTTGTATGAAAAACGTATTTTCTACATCCAATACATATGCAATTCCACCACTCATTCCAGCACCAAAATTGCGACCTATTTTCCCAAGAATTACCGCAACGCCGCCCGTCATATATTCGCATCCATGATCGCCAATACCTTCTACAACTGCTTTTGCACCTGAATTACGGACACAAAAACGCTCTCCTGCTTTTCCATTGATATATACTTCTCCCGAAGTTGCTCCGTACAACGTTACGTTTCCAGTAATAATATTATCTTCTGGAATGATCGTTGAAACTTTAGGAACTTTTACAATGAGTTTTCCTCCAGACAGTCCTTTTCCTAAATAATCATTCGTATTTCCATGAACTGTCATGCGGATTCCTTTGGTAGCAAATGCGCCAAAACTCTGCCCTGCCGAACCATTAAAATCTATATTGATAGTATCTTCAGGCAAACCTTCGGCACCATATATTTTTGAGATTTCGTTACTTACAATTGCGCCCACTGCTCTGTCAATATTCGTAATTTCTAGCTTTAAATCTGTTCGTTGCCTTCTAAATAATGCTTGATGTGCTTGCTTAATGATCTTGAAATCTAAATGTGTTTCCAGTTGATGATCTTGTGTTTCTGTATTGTAGAGTTTTACTTCTTCTGAAACTTCTACTTTGTGTAGAATTGGCGTTAAATCAATTCCGGAAGCTTTGTAATGTTCAATGGCTTTGTTTCTGTTGAGTTTTTGTACTTGTCCAACCATTTCGTTCACCGTTTTGAATCCGAGTTTTGCCATGATTTCTCGCAATTCTTGTGCAACGAAATACATATAATTGACGACATGTTCTGGTTTTCCTTTGAATTTTTTTCGCAATTCAGGATTTTGCGTTGCAATTCCGACTGGACAGGTGTTTAAGTGACATACACGCATCATTACACAACCTGAAGCTACTAATGGCGCAGTGGCAAATCCGAATTCTTCTGCTCCTAACAAACAAGCAATGGCAACATCGCGACCTGTTTTTAATTGTCCGTCACATTCTAAGACAACACGATTACGCAAATCGTTCATTACCAAGGTTTGTTGTGCTTCTGCAATTCCTAATTCCCATGGCAAACCTGCATGTTTTAATGAAGTTAATGGAGACGCTCCTGTTCCGCCATCAAAACCAGAGATTAATATGACATCGGCTTTTGCTTTGGCAACTCCGGCTGCGACCGTTCCTACACCAATTTCAGAAACTAATTTCACATTGATTCGCGCTTCACGATTGGCAGATTTTACATCATAAATCAATTGCGATAAATCTTCTATGGAATAGATATCATGATGCGGCGGCGGCGAAATGAGTCCGACATACGGCGTGGAATTTCGTGTTTTTGCAATTTGCGGATTTACTTTTGGTCCAGGTAATTGTCCGCCTTCACCGGGTTTTGCTCCTTGTGCAATTTTTATTTGAATTTCATTCGCACTTGTTAAGTAGTTTGATGTTACTCCAAAACGTCCAGAAGCGACTTGTTTGATCGCGGAATTTTTCCAATCGCCTTGTGAGCTTTTGTAGAAACGTTCTTGATCTTCGCCACCTTCTCCAGAATTCGATTTTCCACCAATTCTGTTCATAGCAATCGCCAAATTTTCATGTGCTTCTTTGCTGATAGAACCATACGACATGGCGCCTGTTTTGAAGCGTTTTACAATTTCTGTCCACGGCTCTACTTCATTTAGTGGAATTGGGTCAAATTGATCAAATTCAAACAGACCTCTAATCGTCATTAAAGTTTTAGCTTGATCGTTTACCAAGTTTGAATATTCCTTAAAAGTAGACGCTTTATTGGTACGTACCGATTCTTGTAGTTTTGCAACCGTAAGCGGATTAAACATGTGTTTTTCTTGTCCACGTCGCCATCTATATTGTCCGCCAACTTCAATAGTTGTATTTACATCATTTGCTTGAAATGCTTTTTTGTGACGTTTTACAATTTCTTGTTCTATTTCTCGCAAACCAATTCCTTGGATGCGTGTTGGCGTATTGGGAAAATATTTTTTTACTGTGGTTGAGTTGATTCCGATACATTCAAATAATTGCGATCCGCGATACGAGTTTAAGGTAGAGATTCCTATTTTATTCATCACTTTTAGAATTCCTTTCCCAACTGCTTTGTTGTAATTTTTGATCGCTGCCAGGTATTCTAAATCGGTAATGTCTCCACTTAATACTTGCTTTTCTACAATTTCGTTAACGATATACGGATTTACCGCACTGGCTCCAAAACCAAACAGTAAGGCAAAATGATGCACTTCTCTTGGCTCAGCCGATTCTATAATCAGGCTAACTTTTGAACGTTTTTTGAGTTTGTGTAACGCATGATTTAGATAAGAACATGCTAATAATGCTGGAATTGGCGCGTGTTTTTCATCCACATATCGATCTGATAGAATGATAATATTTGCACCATTATCTATGGCTTTGGACGCTTTGTGCATTAAGTTTTCTAGTGCAATTTCCAATTCGTTCAATCCTCGATTTACTTCGTATAACATGGAAATAGATTCTACTTTGAAATTAGGATTGGTATCGTAGTTTCTAATTTTATCTAAATCGTGTTTTGAGATGACTGGATTTTGGATTTTCAGTTTTTTACAGTGTTCTGGATTGATATCAAAAAGATTCACATCGCTTCCTAACGTCAAACTGATATCGGTAATTAATTCTTCTCGAACACCATCTAAAGGCGGATTCGTCACCTGTGCAAATAGTTGTTTGAAGTAATTATAGATGAGTTGTGGTCTTTCCGAGAGAATTGCAATAGGTGTATCACTTCCCATAGATCCGATGGGTTCTTTTGCCAATTGTGCCATTGGACGAATGATAGTATCTAAATCTTCTTGTGTATACCCAAAAACCACTTCACGTTTTTTGAGTTCAATTTCCTTGTATTTGATCGGTCCTTTTTTAGCTGAAATATCTCGTAAGTGGACTAAATTTTCGTTCAACCATTTTCTGTAAGGATGTTTGGCTGCGATGGATTCTTTTATTTCTTCATCATTTACAATGCGTCCTTCATTCATATTCACCAAAAACATTTTCCCTGGTTCTAAACGACCATGAAATGCTACATTTTCTGGTTTTATATCCACAACGCCTGTTTCGGACGACATGATCACATTTCCATGTTTGGTGACTGTATATCGTGAAGGGCGCAATCCGTTTCTATCCAAAACGGCTCCAATATAATTTCCATCGGTAAACGGAATAGATGCGGGTCCGTCCCAAGGTTCCATTAAACAAGAATTGTATTCGTAAAAAGCTTTCTTAGCATCAGACATGTTTGGATTTTTCTCCCAAGCTTCTGGCACTAACATCATCATTGCTTCTGGCAACGAACGACCTGTCATCAATAGTAATTCTACTACCATATCTAAGCTTGCAGAATCTGATTTCCCTTTTAAAATAGTAGGAATTATTTTCTTGATATCATCGCCAAACAATGGACTTTTCATAATTTCTTCGCGAGAAAACATACGAGACACATTACCACGAAGCGTATTGATTTCCCCATTATGACAGATATATCTAAATGGTTGTGCCAAATCCCATGTTGGAAATGTATTGGTTGAAAAACGTTGGTGTACCAAAGCCAAACGCGTATCTAAATCTGAATTAAATAAGTCAAGATAGTATTCATTAATATGTTCTGGTTTTAGCAACCCTTTAAAAATGATAATCTTCGTAGACAAGCTTGGCAAATAGAAAAACTGCTGTTCAGAGAGTTTCGAATTATAAATGGTATGTTCCGTAATTTTACGAGCCGCAAATAACTTTAAATTAAAATCGCGGTCAGATTGTGATGCTGTAGCTTTTCCTATAAAAATTTGTTTTACAAAAGGTTCTGTTTCCTTTGCTATTTCTCCTAGTATATCGCTATTTACAGGAACATCTCTCCATCCGATTAATTGTAATCCTTGATTTTCGATTTCCTTTTCAAAAACATCAATACAAAACTCCCGTTGATTTATTTTTTGAGGAAGAAATACATTACTAACAGCATACTCACCTGTGTTAGGCAATGTAAAATCGCAAAACTTCTCAAAAAACGCATGAGGAATATCTATTAAGATACCTGCGCCATCACCTGTAACACCATCTGAACTTACTGCGCCTCGATGTTCTAATTTTACTAAAATTTCAAGTGCTTTATGAATAATATCATTGGAACGCTTTCCTGTTAAACTACATATAAATCCTGCACCACAATTATCGTGTTCAAATTCTGGCAAATAGAGTCCTTGTTTCTTTAGCATCATCAAATAATTTGGAGGTTTTTCAACCCTGATTCAGTAACGAATATAGAAGCAAGAATTTTATAATAAAAAAAGAGAAATCATTTTTCTCAAATCCGTAATTAAACGCGTTTTAAATGTCAAAAAGGCAATTTAGAGGGCAAATTTTACGAAAAACACAATTGAAAAAACAGCATTAATAATTATTAAATTTTACGAAAACGTTTGCGAAAAAGACATTTTATTAGAAATAAATTACAGATTTTATTAAAATTTTGAATATTCCTTAAAATTTGAATTATCAAATCATTAAAAAATCGAATTAAAAAACAATACCCCTTAAAAAAATAGGGTTAAAATTTAAATATCAATAAAAATTTAATTTTGACCCCTAAAATTTTTAGGGTTAAAATAAAGTTTATATAGATTTGGAAGCGTTTAACCAATACCAAATAGACTTTATGAGACATTTTTTTACGCTAATCTTACTTCTAACAACTTTAACTGTAAGTGCACAGGAGAATTCTGAAACTCCTAAAAAGAAATTCCTTTTTGAAGGAAGCGTTGATGCTTATCACAGAACAAACTTAACTGCTCCTAATGACACGGACCAAATTGCACCCGCAACATCTTTTGCCGATACCTCTGGTTTTTCGCTGGGAATGGCAAATCTTATTGCTAGCTACGAAAAAGGCAAAGTCGGTGGAGTTGCTGATTTAGTTTTTGGCCCTAGAGGTGATGCCGCTAGTGCTACGGTACTAAATCAGTTATTCGCTTATTATAATATTAGCGAAAACACAAAGATCACTATTGGAAAATTCAACACCTTTTTAGGCTACGAAGTTATTTCTCCAACAGGAAATTTTAACTACAGCACCTCGTATTTATTTTCAAACGGACCATTTTCACACACTGGTTTGAAAGCTGATTTTACGCTTTCTGAAGATTTTAGCTTGATGCTAGGCGTGTTTAATCAAACCGATGTTACCGAGTTTAATCCGGATGGAAGCTATGCCGTTGGCGCACAATTAGGCTACAGCAATCAATTCTTAAACCTATTGTATGACAAAGCTGGATTAGGTTTTGAAATCGACTACACAGGAGGATTTGATGCCTCAGAAGACTTTTACATCGGAATTAACGCCGCTTATGCCGACAATGAAGGCGAAGGATTTTATGGTGTTGACTTATATCCTCAATATAGCGCTTCCAAATCTTTAACCATTGGTGTGCGTGGAGAGTATTTTCAAACACAAAGTGATGCCGTAAGCGACGATCCTAGTGTGGTTGCCGTAACACTTACAGGAAGCTATGTAGTAGATGAAGATTTAATCATTAAACCTGAATTTCGATTTGACACAGGTTCGGAAGACATCTTTATAGACACTGATTTAATGGCAACTAAAAGCTTAGGCTCATTTGTTTTGGCCGCTATCTACAAATTTTAATCAAAATAAGTACTAATAATAAATACAATTATGATGGATAATTTTTTAACAATTTTACCAACTATAATTACAGCACAAGATGTTGTTCCTGCTACAGCTAAAGATATAGAAGCAGCAGTGAATGCCATTAATACAGATATGGGAATGTTGTGGATGTTAATTTCTGGTATCTTAGTATTCTTCATGCAAGCTGGTTTTACACTGGTAGAATCAGGGATGACACGTTCTAAAAACGCGGTAAATATCGCCATGAAAAATATTCTTGACATCTGCGTCGGTTCTTTAACATACTGGCTTGTAGGATACTCTTTAATGTATGGAGATACGTCTAATGGTTGGTTTTTCTGGAGCGGATTATTCCAAGGAGAAGGTGCCGATTTATTTTTTCAAACCATGTTTGCTGCTACTGCCGCAACTATTGTTTCTGGAGCTATTGCTGGTAGAACAAAATATTCTACCTACATCATATTCTCTTTGGTAATGACAGCCGTTATTTATCCTATTTCTGGAGGATGGCAATGGCAAGGCGAAGGTTGGTTAACTGAACTTGGATTTATTGACTTCGCAGGATCTTCCATTGTACACTCTGTTGGTGGCTGGGCTGCTTTGGTAGCTGCAATTTTAGTAGGACCGCGTATTGGAAAATTTGTGGATGGAAAAGTAGTTCCAATTCCTGGTCACAATCAAATTATGGCAACTTTAGGTGTATTTATCTTATGGCTAGGATGGTTTGGTTTTAATGGAGGATCGCAACTAGCTTGGGGCGGCGCTGATGCAATTGGTGCTTCCAATGTGGTTTTAATAACCAATTTGGCAGCAGCAGCAGGTGGTTTGGCAGCATTAATTACTACATGGATCTGGTATGGAAAACCGCATTTAGCACAGACTTTAAATGGTGCATTGGCTGGATTGGTAAGTATTACAGCAGGTTGTGGCAATATGTCTTGTGGTGGTGCTGTTTTAGCAGGTTTAATCGGTGGTATTTTAGTTGTGCTTTCTATAGAATTCATTGAAAAGAAGCTTAAAATTGATGATGCTATTGGTGCAGTTTCTGTACATGGTGTTGTGGGTGCTTGGGGAACCTTAGTGATAGGACTTTGGGGCATTGACGGCGATAAAGCCATTGGACTTTTTAATGGCGGTGGCGCATCTCAGTTAGGCACACAAGCTATTGGAGTGTTAGCATATGCTGTTTGGGCAATCGCTTTATCTTTTATTGTTTTGTACACACTTAAGAAAACCATTGGCTTACGTGTAAGTGCAGAAGTTGAAGAAAAAGGACTCGATTTAGCCGAACACGGTACAATTGCATACCCTGGAAAACGAGATAGAGGAGAGTAATACCTCAAAATATATTTTAGCAGAAAAGCCTTTGAAACTATGATTTCAAAGGCTTTTTTACAATTAGAATGTATCGATTATTTCTGAATGGCATTAAATTTGTATTTTTAGAAACAACCTTTAATAATTCTATAATGAAAAAAATTACGTATCTACTCGTTTTATCATTGTTTTGTTTTACTGCTGCAAATGCACAAGTTTGGAAACAATTGCGCGGTGGCGGAAAAGGACAAGCTATCTGTAATGACAAAGGAACCACTTGGGTCATTGGTATGGGAAACAGTGTTTTTTCCTATAACGGTCGTATGTGGAAAGAATATCCCGGCAACGGAAAAGCTATTGATATTGCCGTACATAACGGAACACCTTATATTATTGGATTGAATAATGGAATTTGGAAAGGAACTGGGTCAGGTTGGGCTCCAATGCCAGGTAATGGACTAGGAAAACGTATTTATAATGACAATGGACAATTATGGATTATTGGCGTCAATAATAATGTGTTTTCGTTTGATGGTCGAAATTGGAATTTATATCCTGGCGGCGGAAAGGCTGTTGATATAGCTGCGCATAGAGGCGTTCCCTATATCATTGGAGAAGATGGAAGTATCTGGCAAGGAAATGGTATGGGTTGGATAGAGTTACGAGGAAGAGGAATTGGACAAAAAATTGCTTGTGATCAAGACGGAACGATTTGGGTCATAGGTGTTAACAATGGCGTTTTTCGTCATCGATACAATCGTTGGGTAGAATATCGCGGCGGCGGAAAAGCTGTTGATATTGCTGTTTTTAGAGGTATTCCATATATAATTGGACTGCAACATTCTATCTGGAAAGGATAAATATATAGAATTTACGAAATAAAAAAAGAGGTTTTTAAAAACCTCTTTTTTGCGTTTATATGATATTATTTTATGTCCAAGCATTGACAATTCCCCCCATAATGGCAAAGGTTACAATCCAATATCCAACGTTAATCAACATATATTTTAATGATTTTTGTTCAAAAAGCGAATTCGTTACTAATGCTGGCATCACAAGAAATAATGCTGCCACTGCACCATGCAAGGCTCCGTGACCAAATGTATGAAACTTAGTCATCTCAATACCGTGCAACTCATCTGGTGGCATTCCTCCTGATACTACTGAAGTAAGGTAGATAAAAAACACAGCTATAAAAGCCAATACAACACTCAATCCAAAGCGTAATGGCATGCCTTTTTGCGCTTGTTCTTCTGTAATACCAGTTTCTTTCATCCAAGCTTTTCCAAATAACGGTCCGTACCATAAAAATCCGATGACTAGTGTAGATAGTGCTGCTACTGCAAGCGCAATCCAATTTACAGGAATATTTTCCATAATTTTTCGATGTTAGTTAATAAAGTTTTTTTAGGTGTACTTAAATGTAACTTTTTTAATTAACATTCAAAAAAAATAATTTAAACATCACACTATTAACACATTACACACTCAACATTAACCATCAATAGTCAAACATGTGAATTACTAAAACTTAGGCTATTTTTATCATTATTTGCATTTTTTCTTGCCATTTTATAAGAAAAATACGCGTTACGCTTATATATTAATCGATTTTTCTCGTATAATTTTTTTTAATATACTCCTCTTTCTTGCTGCATTTTTTTATATTTGAGTCTCACAGCAAAAATATTTCAAATGGCTATAAATTTACAAAAGGGACAAAAAATTGGAATTGGTTTGTCCAAACTGACTATAGGTTTAGGATGGGATCCAAATGAAGGAACTGGGCATGACTTTGATCTTGATGCTTCAGCATTTCTTTTAAATAAAGATCGAAGACTCGCAAAAGAGACTCATTTTATATTTTATAATAATTTAGAATCGCCTGATGGTTCTGTAACACACACAGGAGATGATCCAGATGGAAACTCTAGTGATGGTGACGATGATGAAGCAATCATTGTTGACTTAACTTTAATTCCTGATGATATTGAGGAAATTCTTTTTGTAGTAACTATCGAAGACTTCGAAGCAAGAAAACAAAACTTTGGACAAGTACGAAATTCATATATCAGAATTGTAGATGATTCTAAAAACGAAGTCGTAGCGAAATACGAATTGGACGAAGATTTCTCTATTGAAACTGCTGTTGAATTTGGTCGTTTATACAAACGTAATAACGAATGGAAGTTTGAAGCTTCTGGTATTGGATACAAAGAAGATTTAGGATATTTCGTAAACAAGTATTACTCAGGAGAAGTAATTAAATAATCAAGCATGGCAATAAACTTACAAAAAGGGCAACGAGAAAAATTGACTACAGGGAATTTTACTGTAGGATTAGGCTGGGATACAAATACAACAGCTACTGGTGCCGATTTTGACTTAGATGCATCCGTTTTTATTTTGGGTGACAATAAAAAAATACTAACCGATCAACATTTTGTGTTCTATAATAATTTAAAATCTCCTGATGGTGCTGTAGAGCATACGGGCGATAATAGAACTGGTGAAGGAGATGGAGATGACGAATCTATACGTATCGATTTATCTAAAATTGATGATAAAGCTACAGAAATCTGTATTGTAGTAACTATTGAAGACTACGAAGCAAGAAAACAAAACTTTGGACAAGTACGCAACTCTTTTGTTCGTATTGTAGACAATTCAAGTAACGAAGAAGTAATGAAGTTTGAACTGGATGAAGATTTTTCAGTGGAAACTGCAGTTGAATTTGGTAGAATATACAAGCGTAATGGCGAATGGAAATTTGAAGCCATTGGTACAGGTATGCCTGGTGGTCTTGGTGATTTCTTAAATAAATACAATTAATAACACATGGCTATTAATCTATCGAAGGGACAAAAAATTGATCTCAGAAAAAAAACGCCTTCAGGAGATTCTTCTAATTTATTAAAATTTTGTGTAGGTGTAAATTGGGGCGCTATTCAACGCTCATACACCATCGATGAAAAAAAAGGCGGCTTTCTTGGCTTTGGCGGTAAAACAGAAAAAGTACAAAAAACTTTCGTTGAAGCTGTAGATTTAGATGCAAGTTGTTGCATGTTTGATGCCAACAAAAGACTCGTAGATTCAGTTTCCTTTAGACAATTAAAATCTAATGATGGCTCTATAATTCATAGCGGTGATGACCGTGAAGGTGACACTGACGGTGATGACGGTTTAGACAATGAAATTATTTCTGTGGATTTAACTAAAATAAATCCATCCATTGATAAAATTGTTTTCTTCTTAAACAGTTATAAAAAGCAAGATTTTGCTACGGTTCCTTTCGCTTCTATTCGATTGTATGAAGGAACTCCAGATAGAGTATCGCAAATTTTTGCAACCTATGATGTTGCTTCCGACCCATCTTTCCAAGGATATGTTTCAATGGTTATGGGTGCACTCTACAAAAACAACGGCGAATGGAAATTCAATGCTATTGGAGATCCAACTTCAGCCAGTGACTTAACAGAAACTATAAACGTAATCTCTCAGAAATACGTATAAAAGATACTATTTAAAAACAATCAAAACTTTACATTAAGTAATAAACATTAAAACTAAAATCGACATGGCTATAAATTTAACCAAAGGGCAAAAAATTGACTTAAGAAAATCATCCGGAGAAAAACTTACTAACTTTTGTGTAGGTGTAAACTGGGGAGCAATAGAAACAATAAAAAAAGGCTTCTTTGGAGGTAAGAAAAAAGTTGTGGAAGATGTTGATTTAGACTTAAGCTGTATTATGACTGATACCAATGGAGAATTGGTTGATTGGATATATTCTCCAGAATACAATGGTTTCTTACAACAAAACAACTATCCATTAGGAAAGTTAAACTCTAAAGACGGTGCATTACGACACAGTGGTGATGACAGACAAGGAGATGTTGGAGGAGACGACGGACTTGACAATGAAATTATTAGCGTTGATCTAAATAGAGTAGATGCAAACGTTGACAAAATATTTTTCTTTTTAAATATTTATTTAAACAAAGGACAAAACTTTGACTTCTCTCATATTCCATTTGCAAAAATTAGAATGTACGAAGGAACTCCTACAAGAGTAAACAATGTTCACTCTAGCTACGATATCGTAACTGATGGATCATACGCTGGAAAAGGAGCATTAATTATGGGGAAATTATACCGTAGAAGTGGAGATTGGAAATTTGATGCTATTGGAGAACCATCTAACGACAAAATATTCCTTCAAACGATTCAAAAAATCTTAACGAACCACGCTAAATAATTATGAGAAAGCTACCAGTTTACGTTTTACTTGACACATCTGGCTCTATGATGGGAGAACCTATTGAAGCTGTTAAAAATGGCGTTCAATTAATGGTGAGTTCATTACGACAAAATCCGCAAGCAATTGAAACTGCTTTTTTAAGCATCATTACGTTTAATAGTACTGCACAACAAGTAGTTCCATTAACGGATTTAAGCTCCTTTCAAATACCAGATATTCAAGCCGGCGGAACTACAGCTATGGGCGGAGCCTTAGATATGCTAAGTAGATGTATTGACAATGAAGTTGCGTCTACTACTGCCGAAAGTAAAGGAGACTGGAAGCCCTTAGTTTTTATCATGACAGATGGAATTCCTACAGATGATATTCAACGAGGTCTCAGTGAGTTAAGAAAAAGACATACGGCAATTATAGTAGCTTGTGCCGCAGGAAGTGGTGCAGATACGTCTTTGCTAAAACAAATCACTGAAAATGTGGTAAGCTTAGATACTGCCGATAGTCACAGCATATCTCAATTCTTTGCTTGGGTAACAGCCTCTATCGGAGTTACCTCTGCGAAAGTAGAAGATTCAGGAAAAGAAGCAGGTGGCTTAAACGAATTGCCACCACCGCCAGATGAATTAAATATTGTATTGTAACATTAAACCAAATTATAAAAATCAAAAAATGAAAACCCTAGAAGAATTAAAGAAAGACATATTAGCAGATGGAATTATTGATGCTGGTGAAGTAAAAGAAATAGAAGCTGTATTGTTTGATGATGGAGTTATTGACCAAGAAGAAGCAGACTTTTTATTTGAACTAAATGACGCAGTTTCTGGAAAAGATAATGACAGTTCATGGACTGACTTGTTCGTGAAAGCTATTGCTAGTTTTGTTTTAGATGACGAAGGATCTAATGGTGAAATCGACGCAGATGAAGCAGCATATTTAGCAAAACAAATTGAAGGTGACGGACAGATAGACGCAACAGAGCTTGCGCTTTTAAAACACTTAAAACAAGCAACAGGAACACTTCCTGAGAACTTAGAAAATCTTTTAAAATAAACTTATGAGAAGACTTCCAGTATATTTCTTGTTGGATACCTCTGGTTCGATGTATGGAGAACCTATCGAAGCATTAAACAATGCTTTGTCGGGAATGATAAGTACATTACGTTCTGATCCGCAAGCTTCAGAAACCCTATGGATTAGTATCATTACATTTGATAGAGAAGTAAAAGAATTAATTCCGCTAACGGACTTACAATCATTTCAATTACCTGAAATTACTTGTCCGCAAAGTGGTCCAACATTTACTGGGAAAGCCTTAGATTTTCTGGCTCAAAAAGTTAAAAAAGACATCCGCAAGGGTACCGCAGAACAAAAAGGAGATTGGAGACCATTATTATTTTTATTTACTGATGGAAAACCCTCCGATGTGCAATTGTATCGAGAAGCTGTCCCTAAAATTAAGGCGATAAATTTCGGTACCATTGTAGGTTGTGCTGCTGGTCACCTTGCTGATGATGAAAAACTAAAAGAACTTACAGACACGGTAGTTCACTTGCAAACAACCGATAGCAATACATTGAAACAATTCTTTATGTGGGTTTCTGACACTATTGAACAAGGAAATAAAAGTATGGGAACTACTGATACTGTTTCTTTACCACCGCCACCAAGTGAAGATATTATTGTAATCTAATGGTGTTTCTTAAATTATGTGCTTTCTTACTAGTTATTTCATTATTCATATTTAGTAAGTTACATGCATACGAAGCTCGAATATTACCTAAATACAAAAAGGGATTTGGCTATATAACATCAGTCTTAAAGCCTATTCTGAATGCATTTAGTCAATTTTTTAAACCTCATCAAGTTGGTAATGGAATATCTATAGATACTACACAATTTGTACTACTAATTTTATTATTATTAATTTTAATGGCATGAGAAGATTACCTATATATTTTCTAATCGACGTTTCTGAATCTATGGTAGGCGATCCTATCAGCGAAGTACAAGACGGAATCGCAAATATTATCCAAGAACTAAAAACAGATCCGAGAGCACTTGAAACAGTGTGGATTTCAATTATAGTGTTTGCAGGAGAAGCTAAAACATTGGTTCCGCTGCAAGACATCATAAGTTTTTACCCACCAAAATTCCCTATTGGAAGTGGTACTTCTTTAGGAAAAGGTTTGGGACACTTAATGTTTGAACTTAGAAAAAATTTAGTGCGCACTACAGCACAACAAAAAGGAGATTGGAAACCTATTGTGTTTTTATTTACCGATGGTGTTCCTACAGATGATAGTAGTATCGCTATTAGAGAATGGCAAAATAACTGGAGATCTACCGCAAACTTAGTCGCAGTTTCTTTAGGTGATGGCGCAGATACACATATTCTAAATCAGCTTACAGAAAATATAATCCATCTTAAAAACACGGATCATACTGCGTATAAAGAATTCTTCAAATGGGTAACAGATTCCATTAAAACAAGCAGTGAAAGTGTTGAAAATAACAAATCTGGCTTTGAACTTGCCAATTTACGATCTGACAATTTAGAAGAAGTTGATGTCACCAAAGACATTCCAACTGAAAATAGAAATAAAGTAGACGATAACTTTGTTGTCATTAGCGCTTTGTGTCAAAACACCAAAAAGAACTATTTGATGAAGTATAAAAAAGTCATCAAACCATCCATGTTTGGCGGTGTAGAATTAGGTACAAAAGCATACAGACTTAATGGTGCGTATCAAGTAGATGATCATACGTACAAAGAATTATCAGGCAACAATGAAGTAAATTTCACAGTAAACACCGAAGAACTTATTGGCGCACCAACGTGCCCGTGTTGTGGAAATCAAATTGCATTTGCAGTATGTCAGTGTACGCAAATTCATTGTATTGGAGATGAAGAAGTTTCAACCTGTCCAGGCTGTGGAAACCAAGGAAGATACGGTGCCGGAACTGGCGGATTTGATGTAAATCGTACACAAGGATAATTCATGATTTCTCCAAATGAATACATAAAAAAATTACTCACTACTAAAAACAAAGTAATAAACGAACAATTGTTAGAAGAATTTAGTAATGACGAATATTTTCAACACAAAGCACAAACAATAATAGACATCCAAAACGAGATTATGGCAAAATGGGAAATCAATATGCGTATCATTGACTTCAAGAATGAAACCATTCGTGTTCCTAATGGC
Organism: uncultured Kordia sp.; assembly: GCF_947489565.1. GTDB lineage: Bacteria > Bacteroidota > Bacteroidia > Flavobacteriales > Flavobacteriaceae > Kordia. The sequence continues at coordinate 317,315 of NZ_CANLEA010000002.1, forward strand.
ACGCAAAATATTCCATATACTCATACGATCAATAAGTTTCTTTTTGAGCAACATCATGTAGTTCAATATAGCTTTGAAGGTCTTGACGAACTTGGACTAGTTTTAGATGAAGAAACACTCACACTCGAAGGAACTCCAGAAATCAGTGGAAACCACAAAATAAAAATAAAATTTAAGGTTGAAGGTGAACCTGAAACTACTGAACCTAACGAGAAATTAATTGATATTGTCTTCAATCCAGATCCGAAATCACTTTGGAAAAATATTCCGAGTGATAAAGAAGCTATTTTTTGGAAAGAAGAAAACAAATCTGCTTCGGGTTCTTTAGGCGAAAAATCTATTATTGTATCTTCCAATAGAGGACGATCGCATCAAAATGACGGTAGTTTTAGAGATGATGATTTTGCATACAAACACTTTCCTGAAAACGACTGGAGTGTGATCGCTGTTGCCGATGGAGCAGGAAGCGCTATTTTTTCAAGAGAAGGTTCAAGAATTGCATGTACTGAAATTGTCAACTATTTCGAAACTGAAATTCTTCCAAGTAAAAAACTTGACGAAATTGAAGCGAAATTAGACGAGTTTGATGAAAATAGAGATGAAACAATCTTAGAAGAAACAAAAAACGAAGCTAAAAAACTGTTATACAAAGCGGTATTGCATACACACAATAAAATCAATACTGTAGCAGCAGAAACACACGAAAAATATTCAGAATTTTTCACAAAAAAGAACGCTTCCTATCATTCGGAATACTTTCATACCACATTGATTGTAACCGCTATGAAAAAAATAAAACTAGGATATGTACTTCTCACATTTGGTGTGGGCGATTGTCCAATTGGCATCGTAAAAAAAGACAAAACAAACGCTCGCTTATTAAATTGGTTGGATGTTGGTGAATTTGGTGGCGGCACACGCTTTATTACGCAACCTTCTATATTTCATTCGAAAGAAAGACCCATGGCAACTCGATTTAAAGTGCACATTATACCAGATTTCTCATACCTATTTTTAATGACAGATGGTATTTATGATCCAAAATTTGAAGTAGAAGCCAATTTAGAAAAAACTGAAAAGTGGCTTGAATTTATAGCAGATTTAGAAGGAGAAAATGAAGATGAAATAGGAGTTGATTTTGCCGCAGAATTACCAGAAGCCGAAGCACAACTGAGCAATTGGATGAATTTTTGGAGCAAAGGAAACCATGATGATCGAACTTTAGCAATCATTTATTAGAAACTTTAGTATGGCAACAAAAACAGTAACATCTATAATAAACACTAGCAAAACATATCAATACGTTGATAATGGAAACCCTATGCGTGGAGGAATGAAAGATGTATATTTCAGTCCTAACAAAGACTATGTTGTTGCCTTTTACAGAGATAAACAAAATTACAATTCTATTGAGCGATTAAAAAAAATCGTTACAACATATTACCAAAGCTTTTTTGAACGAGAAGGCGGCGATTATTATAAAAAATTATATTCTTGGCCTACAGATGTTATTTCTGAAAAAGACTTAATTGGCATTGTAGTACCAACGTATTCTAAAGATTTCTTTTTTGCGAAAGGATATGAAAATCTAGACTTACTGAAAGGTGCCGAAAAAGAAGGAAAATGGTATGCAAGTGCCAAATTTAGATCGAAAACTTCAAAATTGCGCTTGGCAAAATCTGAACTTGGAAACTGGTTGAGTTATTTTCAAGTATGTGTCAATATTGCACGTGGCGTAAAGCGATTGCATGCCGCTGGTTTGGCGCATTCCGATTTGTCCTATAAAAACGTATTGATTGATCCTGTATCGAAAACTGCTGCAATTATTGATATTGACGGTTTAGTCGTACCAGGATTATATCCACCAGAAGTTATTGGAACTGCCGATTTTATTGCGCCAGAAGTAATTGCTACCAAACATTTAGATGCCAAAGATCCGAACAGAAATTTACCAAACAGACTTACCGATTTACATGCGCTGGCAGTATTAATTTACATGTATCTGTTTTACAGACATCCATTGCGTGGCGGAAACTACTTTGGACAAATAGAAACAGAAGAAGAAGAAGATTTACTAATGGGCTCAAAAGCCTTGTTTGTTGAGCATCCAACCGATGACAGCAACCGTAATTTCAAACGAGAATACGGTGATAATGTCAAAAATTTTCATCCTTGGACCGATTTAAAAAGTACGCCCTACTCTATTGCAGGTCCGTACTTAAAAGAACTTTTTGATCAGGCATTCATAAAAGGGTTGCAAAACCCTAGAGAACGTCCAATTGCAGAAAGTTGGGAACAAGCTTTGATAAAAACAGACGATTTAAAACTAAAGTGTAGCAATGCAACCTGCGACCAACAATGGTTTATTTTTGACAATTCTAAAGTAACCAAATGCCCTTTTTGCAGCACACAATACAAACAATCTATTCCAATTTTAGACTTTTTCTTTCAGCTTGAACCGAATGTATGGAAGCCTGAAAATCAACGTTTGGTAATTTGTCACAATACCACATTACACAAATGGCATGTAGACAGAAATATCATCAGAAATGAAAAACTGACGAATTACGATAAAAAACGACTTGGTTACTTCGCTTTCCATAATGGAAAATGGTTACTTATCAATGAAAATTTAACCACACTAAAAGATGTATCTAACGATACGGAAATTCCACCTGGACAAAGCGTAGAACTCATCAACGGAAATAAAATACTTTTAGCTACCGACAAAGGAACAAGAGTAGCTACTATAACAATAACTAATCAATAAACTAACTGTACTATGTTGACTCTTTTTTCAATACTACTAATTGTGCTATGCTGTATCATTATATGGCGAGCAAGTGATGGCTTTGAAGCCGCCTCAGAATATTTGGGAAGAAATCTCAGTGAAGGTGTTCGTGGCGCAACCATTAATGCTATTGGCTCCTCGATGCCAGAGCTATTTACAACACTATTTTTCCTATTTGTATTGAAAGATCGAGATGGATTTGCTGGTGGAATTGGAACTACAGCAGGTAGTGCTATTTTTAATGGAATGATTATTCCTGCCGTTGTAATTTTAGTAGTAGTCTTAAAACGTGTTACCTCTCATGTAGAAGTGTCTAAAAAAGTACTTTTAAGAGATGGTATTTCGCTTTTAATCTGTGAATTGGTCTTAATATTCTTATTAGGAGACAACTCGTTAAATTGGACGCATGGACTTATTTTAATGGGATTATATGCAGCTTATGCAACGTATATGCTGACTTCCATGAAAAGATCTGGAGAAGATGAAGAGGAAGAAGACGAAGATGATGATGAGGAAGAAGATGAAGCTGATGCTGGATTTTTCATGAATCTTATTACACTAAACCTCGAACCTGTATTTGTAAAAGATAAAATCAACTCAAAAAATGGATGGGCATTATTAATTGCAACGATGCTTGTTATTGGTGGCGCTTGTTTATTATTAGTAAAATCATGTGAATGGTTAGGAGATGAACTAGAAATTCCTATCTACTTTATAGCAGTAATTTTAGCGAGTGCAGCGACAAGTGTACCAGATACTATTCTGTCTATGAAAGATGCTAAAAAAGGAAATTATGATGATGCTGTATCAAACGCATTAGGAAGTAATATTTTTGATGTATGTTTTGCCTTAGGTTTCCCATTATTCTTGTTTACAATTTTCTATGGACCAATTGCAATGTCTCCTGATACTGTTCAAAATGTATCAGAGTTAAGAATCTTGCTATTCATATTTACATTACTTGCGTTCATTATATACATCGCAAAGCCAAAAATGGGCATTATAAGCGCTGTATTATTACTTTTAATCTATGTGGTATTTACAGTATACATTTTCGGTAGATCTGTAGATTCTGGAGCTGCAGCAGAAGTTAGCTCATGGTTAGAAAGTATCAATAATTACATAGATACACTCAGATTCTGGAAGTAACGGAATCGTAGAAAATTATAAATAAGGCTTACTGAAAAGACAAAACTTTGTCAGTTCGAGCGCAGTTGAGAACAATAGAAAAATATGCGTTTCATTTGAATCTCGACTGCGCTCGATTTGACATTTTGAATAACTCTTCAATCAACCTTATTTTTTAGTAATATTATCCTAAGTTTTCAGGCTTTTTACCAAATCGACGCGTGTCTTCTTTGGTTAAGATTTTAAAGGTTTTTGCGCGTGGCACATTGCGTAGTGCTTCGTTAAATTGTGAAGGCAATCCAATTAATTGACGCGTTTTCAAATCGATCCAAGCGCCCATCATTTCACAGCTTGCAAAGTTTTTTCCATTCGCATCATAAAAATTATGAAGAAACTCGAAAAACATGCCGTCCTCACTTAATCCTGCAACTTCTAGCGATACTTTTACTGGTTTTCCAGGAAATGCCTCTTTAAAGTAATACATGTGTTCATAAAACACCACAGGACCAATATTGTTTTTGGCTAATTCTCTTTGCGTAAAACCATTTTCAATCAAAAAACCCATACGTGTATGACTCATAAAATTGATATATGCCGAGTTAGCTAAGTGACGATTTGCATCTAAATCACTCCAACGAATGTCAAATTCTTTAAAATACATTATATTTATTTTATTTTTTTATTTTCAAAAATAACATGCCAATAATTAAAAGTCATTACAATCCACCACTTATTTTTAAAAACGGGCATTTTTCTACTATCCATGCCGGTCTATACAGAAAGGTTTCTGGTGTTTACCATAAGCGAGAACGCATTACGTTACACGATCAAGATTTTATAGATTTAGACTGGAGTTTTGCTGCCTATCATAAAAATGTTTCCAAACTTATTGTGATTTTGCATGGTTTGGAAGGAAATGCGCAACGTGCATATATTAAAGGAACTGCCAAAATCTTTAATCGCAATGGATATGATGCGGTTGCCATGAATTTTAGAAGTTGTAGCGGAGAACCAAACCGTTTGTACAGAGCTTACAATGCTGGTGCTACCGAAGATTTACGAGAAGTTATTGAACATATTTTGACCAACCATTCTCAATATTCTCATATTATTTTAAAAGGATTTAGCTTAGGCGGAAATATGCTGTTAAAGTATTTGGGCGAACCCATTCCTGTTCCTACTGAAATAAAAGCGGCAATTGCGGTTTCTGCGCCTTGCCAATTAGAAGGTTCTTTAAAACAGATGCGTCGTGTAGAAAATTATTTGTATAGTAGAATGTTTATTAAAAATTTGCGAAAAAAGTTAGTAGACAAACACAAGTCTTTTCCTAGTTTAATCAGTCTAGAAGATATCAAAAAAGCAAATTCAATGTTTCTCATTGATAATTTATACACTTCCAAAGCACATGGTTTTAATGATGCGGCCGATTATTATAAAAAGTGTTCTTCCAAACAGTTTATTCCATACATTAAAATTCCGACCTTATTGATTAATGCGAAGAATGATTCGTTTTTGTCCAAGAGTTGTTTTCCTATTGAAGAAGCCGAACAGCATGAAAATTTCTATTTAGAAATTCCGAAATACGGCGGACATGTTGGTTTTTATAATACTGGAGGTGTTTATTATAACGAAAAAAGAGCCTTTGATTTTGCTACTTTGGCCTAAAATGTGAATTCCGTTGGTGAATCCGTATGGCTTTTTGCGACAATAATATTCCGACTGCCAAAGACATAAATGCACCAGTAACAACTCCTGGAATATAACGGATAAACAAAAAGAAATCATATGTTCCATGGAATACTGTTGCCAAACCTAATCCAATAAGGTTGAACTTAATTCGTTTTCTGGAAAATTTGGCTTTTCCCATATAATATCCCATAATAATCCCAAAAGTAGCATGTGCAGGAACAGCTGTAAAAGCTCTGTAAAGCGCAACTTCAATGCCTCCTTGAAACGAATTGGCTAAATTTTCTGTGACGGCAAATCCCATAGAAACCATCACAGCATACATAATACCATCGTAGGGTTCGTCAAACTCTTTGTGACGTTGCGCAAAATAACGTACAAAAATATACTTGCTAAATTCTTCCACCAAAGCCACTACAATAAAGGCTTTAAGGAATTGAATCCAGATAACAGGCATTTCTAATTCTGGAAAATATTGTGAAGTAACTAAATGAGAAACCGAAGAAATTAAAATACTACCAATGGCTCCTAATAAAAAACATATAAATAGGAGGTGTCGCGGTTCTTTATCATATTTATCACTGTAATAGATATAAATTATGACCAACAGCGCAGGAGCAATGGATAATAATATTAATGGCATTAGGTTATTTTCTCAAAAATAAAAAAACAAGAGATAAAAAGAAGCATTTCTTAAGGTTTATCCTATAAATAACTCTAAAAATATTTTTATTGAAAGTCTTGAAAACATACAGAATAGACATGCATAAACGAAGGCGTTGTCACTAATTTTATTATTTTTGCCGTATGATAAAATCTATGACAGGATTCGGAAAGTCTGTAGAACAGCTTCCGTCTAAAAAAATAACGATTGAGTTAAAATCACTCAATAGCAAAAGTTTAGATTTGAATGCGCGTATTCCTTCTTCTTACAGGGAAAAAGAATTGCTAATGCGTAAAAAAATTGCCAAAACGTTATTGCGTGGAAAAGTTGATTTTTCTTTGTATATAGAAATGACTGCAGAGCAAACTTCAACGGTAATTAACAAGGCAGTTGTAAAAGAATACATGAATCAGCTTCGTGAAATTCAGCCAGATGCCAACGATGTAGAGTTGTTGAAAATGGTAGTTCGCATGCCAGATTCTTTAAAAACGGAACGTGAAGAAATTGACGAAAAAGAGTTTGACGTAATTTTAAATGCCTTACAACATGCTATTTCTCAATTGGATGAATACCGAATTGCTGAAGGAAAAGTGTTGGAAAAAGACTTTTTGTTTCGTGTAGAAAATATTTCTGCGTTGCTTCAAAAAGTAATTGATATGGACGATGAACGTATGGTTTCTGTAAAAACACGTTTGCGTCGTGCACTGGATGATTTGAAAGAACAAGTAGATGAGAATCGTTTCGAACAAGAGTTAATTTATTACTTAGAAAAATTCGACATCACAGAAGAAAAAGTACGTTTGGCAAATCACTTAGATTATTTTTCAAAGTCTTTAAATTCTGATGATTCTAATGGAAAAAAACTAGGATTCATTACACAAGAAATTGGTCGTGAAATCAATACAATAGGTTCTAAATCCAATTACGCGCCCATGCAACAATTGGTCGTACAAATGAAAGATGAATTGGAAAAAATTAAGGAACAACTATTAAACGTATTGTAATGAAAAAAGGAAAACTAATTGTATTTGCTGCTCCATCTGGTGCTGGAAAAACCACTATTGTACATCATCTATTAGGTATTCCTGAATTAAATTTAGAGTTTTCTATCTCGGCAGCTTCTCGTGAAAAACGAGGAAATGAAGTGGAAGGAAAAGACTATTATTTTTTATCTCCAAAAGATTTTAGACAGAAAATTAAAAATAAAGAGTTTTTAGAGTGGGAAGAAGTGTATCCTGAAAACTATTACGGAACGCTACAAACAGAAGTAGATCGTATTTGTAATACAGGAAAGAATGTCATTTTTGATATTGATGTAGTTGGCGCGTTGCGAATTAAACGAAAATTCCCAGAAGAAACCTTGACCGTTTTTGTAGAGCCGCCACATATCAATGAATTGATTGTTCGTTTGAAAAACCGAAAAACCGAAAGTCAAGAAAAAATTAATATGCGCATTGCCAAAGCACCTGCTGAAATGGCAAATGCACCACAGTTTGATGTTAGAATTATGAATGACGATTTAGCAACTGCAAAAGCAGAAGCAGAACGCATAGTTGCTGAGTTTTTAGAAATTGATAAAGTATAAGCAGATGAAAATTGGTTTGTATTTTGGTACGTTTAACCCTATTCATATTGGACATTTAGCAATTGCCAACCACATGGCCGAATACAGCGATTTAGACGCGATTTGGATGGTGGTTACACCTCATAATCCATTTAAGAAAAAAAGTTCTTTATTGGACAATCATCATCGCTATGAAATGGTCATGATTGCTACCGAAGACTATCCAAAAATTAAACCTAGCAAGATAGAGTTTGATTTGCCGCAACCTAATTATACCGTAAATACCTTAGCGCATTTACAAGAAAAATATCCAAACGACGAGTTTTGCCTAATTATGGGCGAAGACAACTTGAAAAGTTTGCATAAGTGGAAAAACTACGAAGTAATTTTGGAAAACCACCATGTGTATGTGTATCCGCGTATTTCTGAAGGAACTGTGGAACATCAATTTACAGACCATCCAAAAATTCATAAAGTAGCGGCTCCTATCATGGAGATTTCTTCTACTTTTATTCGAAATGCGATCAAAGAAACTAAAAATTGCAAACCCTTATTACCGCAAAATGTGTGGAAATATGTGGATGAAATGAATTTTTATAGAAAGTAAATTTAGTCTAGACTTTCTTAGACTTGTTAGACTTTTAGGGAATTAGTAAATTTTAGTATACAAATGCTCTTCATTATTTTCCATGTCTACCAACACTAAAATGTCATCATTTTGACTTGGCGCATCTTTCAATTCGTAGCATTTTGAAAAGTTTTCTTTGTCGTCAATAATTTTTACAAACAAGGAACTATAGGCACTATATTCATCACATTTTGTAGAAACAGTGTAATGATATGGCTTTCCTTCTTCGTTTTCAGAATACGATTTCCCAACACCATTTTGACGAAATTCTAATTTTTCTGCTGGATTTTCCTGTGATACCCAAGCACCAATGATTTCTTTTTTGGGAGCTACAAAAGCAGTAATCACCATTAAAATCAATAATAATACAGTAAGCGGAATGATTATTAAAGCACGTTTTTTCTTCATGGTGTTACTATTTTTAGGCTAGGCAATATTAGAAAGATTTCAAGATACCGCACAAGGGGACTTTTCCCCTTTTTTATAGTATTTTCACCACAAATTGTATATAAATTCTTAATTCGAAAGGTTTTCAGCTTCTTTAAGCATCTAAAACAGGAATTCGCAACACTTGTCCAGGGTAAATTAAATCTGGATCTGTCAGCATAGGTTTGTTGGCTTCAAAAATTTCTGGGTATTTCATCGCGTTGCCATAATATTGCTTTGCAATTTTCCCCAATGTATCACCTTTTGCTACTGTATGAAATTGTGCTTCGGGTGCTTTTTCTTCCACATCCATTTGGTCGTCTACCATGGCAATTCCCATTGTATTTCCGGCAACCAACACTACTTTTTCTTTCGTCGATTGATCTATGGCTGTTCCAGAAACGATGGCCGTGTCACCATCAAGAGAAACGCATAAATTTTCAACGTGCAAATTTAAATCGTGAATAGCTTCAGTAATGGCTGCTTCTGCATTGGTTTTTTCATCAACGGTATTTTCTGTAGATGTTACAGTTTCTTCTGTAGTGTTTCCTCCAAATATTTTGTTTCCTACATCTTTTATAAAAGCAAATAAACTCATGTTTTTTAGGTATTAGGTTTTTGGCGCTAGGTGTTCGTTTTATTATTTGAAAGATATAAAAATAGTAGAGCAATTAAAAATGTAATTCTTAAAAAAGAAACAGCCTTTACACGAATGTAAAGACTGTTTCTAAACTAAATAACCAACCAAAGTTTTTATATCTTATTTCGCAAAGTCGTTCTTGTTGAACTTCTTATTGATAATTTTTTTACGTTTTTTATCAGATTGTTTCAATTTTGTTGAACTTCCGTCACTTGATGGACGTAAGTATTGAATGTATCCTCTTCCATTAAACTCATAGGTTGTTCCTGAATCTGGATGGAATAACTCTATCGTCTGGTCATTAATAACGTTCAATTCGAAATATTCATTGTCTAGGTAATCATAATCTAATGTTAAAACTTTCGCATATGGATCACCTTCTACATCATATACCGTGTATATTCCTTCGTAATCGTATATCAAATCTGCAATTGGAGTCTCTTCTGTATCTGTTGAAGATAAGAACGTATCGTCATTTCCACCAGCTAAAAAGGTTAAGAAATTTTCATTATCAAACTCATTCAACATTCCTTCTTGACTTGTATATACTTTTTTCCAAGCTGTAAATTCTTGTAATAAGTAGTGAATATTATCATAGAATACAAAGTCATAATCAAAGTTTGAACGCTGATATCCTGTTAAGTAATAACTGGTATTACTTGCTGCGTCGTACATACGAATTCTGTTTGCACTTAATTGATCAACTCGTAATGGATAGAAACCATCAATATCATGATCAATCTCTACAGTGTCAAAATTAGTTCCGTACGCTCCAACATCAATTCCATATCCGTTTCCATTGGTTCCAATTCCCGAAATGTTGTTGTTTGCGTAAAAAGTTCCATTAATAAATGATACTGTAAATGCTCGTTGTAAAAATGGTACTTCACCATTTCCAGTTGTTTGATTAATATTTATATACCACAATTCATACGAGCTTAACAACTGATTTAACGAAATTCCTGGCTCGTCTATAATTGGGTCTTCTACAATAACTTCTGTATAACATGAACTCATCATAGAACTAAATAATGTAATTGCTAAAAGTAATTTTAAAGTTTTCATAAGCCAATCGTTTTGTTGTTGATGCTTAATTACTTTCAAAACGTGTGCCAAAAAACAAAATGTAGTTGAATTCTATAAAGCAATTTCAAATTAGAAGAAAGTGTGTAATGACTTTACCAGATAACTTCTTGTGACTTAACACTTAAACATGCATATCTTGGAATTTTGTTTTTACCTTGTTTTAAAGTGCCAAAAACTTATTTTTCTTCGAGTTGTAAATCCTAGTTTTTCATACAGTTTAATTGCTCCAATATTGGAAGCCGCTACATGTAAATAGGGAGTTTTGTTTTGATTAAATATATGTGTAGTCGTTTGTTTGATTAATTGTTTCGCATAGCCTTTTCCGGTATGTTCAGGATGCGTCACTACAGCACTTACTTCTGTAAATTCATTCATTTTCATGCGTTCGCCAGTAACAGCTACTAGTTTCCCTGCTTTGTAAATTCCGAAATAGCTTCCTAAATCTGCTGTTTTATCATTAAAATAACCTGGTTGTACCAGATTCACCAAATCAAATAAAGCTGCTTTTTGAGCTTCTGTTGTTAATTCAACAATCTCTTCATTGATGGCAACGTCGATCGTTTTTTTCAGAACCATTTGATGGCAAATTAGATTGTTATGTAACGTCAGTTCATTTGAAAACAATGGTTTTTCTCCAACAATATAAAAACTATCCACCAACTGCGAATACGCGTTCATGCTATTCATTACATCATGAGACTTTATAAAACCTCCAAAAGGACAATAAGATGGATGGTAAAATGCAACCTCATCATACGTCACAGCATGGTTTTTATGTGTTTCCTGTAAAGAATTCCAAACAGGATTATCTAACTTCTTTTCTATGTTCATATTTACTATAATGAATCAACAGTCTTTCAATTTTCTTTGTGTAATGGAAAGATACTTAAAAAACTTCATTTCAGTTTTTGAGTAAACTTCTGATTTTCAGGAGTCACATTACAACGATATTTTGTGTATTTTTGAATCATAGATGAACCTTTTATGGACAACAAATTAAAATACGCCGTTTTCGGAGCGGGAAGCTGGGCAACTGCCATCGTAAAGATGCTTTGTGAAAATTTAGACGAAGTTGGATGGTATATGCGTAGCGTATATACAAAAGAACATTTGCTAAAAGAACAACACAACCCAAGTTATTTAAGTTCTGTAGAATTTAATACGAATAAGTTGAAAATAAGTAATGAATTTGATGAAATTGCTTCGTATGCAGATGTATTGATTTTTGTAATTCCTTCCGCTTTTATTTATGGCGAATTGCAAAAGTTAACGGTTGATATTACGGATAAAGTTGTTGTTTCTGCCGTAAAAGGAATCATTCCAGAATCTGGTTTATTGGTCGGCGAACATTTTCATGATGTATACAAAATTCCTTTTGAAAATATTGCTGTGATTGCTGGTCCTTGTCATGCGGAAGAAGTTGCGTTGGAACGTTTGTCGTATTTAACCATTTCTTGTGCCGATCAAGTGAAAGCGCAGGCTATTGCAGATCAATTGTCAAGCAATTATATCAAAACCAAAGTGAGTGATGATGTCATTGGTACTGAATATGCTGTGATGCTGAAAAACATATATGCCATCGCTGCAGGAATTGCGCATGGACTCGGTTATGGAGATAATTTTCAAAGTGTATTGATGAGTAATGCCATTCGCGAGATGAAACGCTTTATCAAAAAAGTACACAAGATGAAGCGTAATATTAATAATTCTGCCTACTTGGGCGATTTATTAGTAACTGGATATTCGGTATTTTCTCGAAATCGTATGTTCGGAAATATGGTTGGAAAAGGATACACGGTAAAATCTGCGCAAATGGAAATGAACATGGTTGCCGAAGGATATTATGCAACTAAAAGTGCTTTCTTACTGAATCAGAAGAACGAAAAGAAAACACAAATTCCAATTATTGAAGCTGTCTACGCTATTTTATATCAGAATAAAAATCCTAAGAAAGTATTTAAAAAGCTAACGGATAAGTTGGATTAATTTAATTTGATGATTTGAAAACGAATTCTTTTTCTAGTTATTTATATCCTTTGTAAAGCCTTTTTTAATACCTCTGGATTCTTTTGATTGTTCCAAAATAAAAGTAATGCAATAGAATTTTGATTAGGATATATTCTATAAAACAGTGTTGTCTGTTTTGAGATTACTAAAGAATGTATATTATTGGTTGAATACTTTTTTCCTTCAATAATACCGCAAGATAAGTTTTCAATAAATTCATTAACGAGAGCGACAAAAGCATTCACTTCTTTTGAAGTCCATTTTGATTTAATAAAATCTAACTCATCAAAATACGAATGTTTGGCATACGGTGTCCACGAAACTGTAATTTTGGACATTTATTACTTGGTAAGATTATATTTTTTTCTCACTTCTTCCGTGACTTTATCATGTGGTGTAAGTTCACCTCGATCAGCTTGTGCTGCACTTTCTAAAAGTAATTCTTGAATAGGAGTCGGTAATTCTTGAAAAGTGTCTGGATGTTGTAACTTATTTTTTTCAGCAAAATCAAAAACTTCTTTTAAATAAGATATGTTATCAGTATTTAAAAGTTGCATTATTTTATTTCTTAACTCTATTGCTCCCATTTTAATAAGTCTACACTATCAAATATACGTAAATTATGATAAATCAATTATATAAAGGAAAGGCTTAAATCGTATGCTGACTTTATGAATATGTTTTCAGATGACGTTCAATAATAACTAAAAATTATAGATTATGAGATACTGAATCAAGTTCAGCATGACGCAACAAAGAACTACATACGTAAAGTATTTACACGAAGCTTATCAAAGCAAAGCAATACTAAAGCGTAAGCGTGACTAATAATCTAAAAGCAAAGCGAATCTAACAATCTACTTAACCAAAATACCTTTTGTATCCATTAACGGAATTGGCTGAAATGCCTTCGTATTAATGGTGTTTTTTCTAAATAAATATGTTTTGTCGTACATTTTATTTCCTTCAAAGAAAGTCACACGAAATTCGTTATTGAGCGCAAATACATCTTCTTGCATCCATTCTGCTTTTGCATACGATTTTGCTGGTAATTTTTCCAGCTTATGGCGCATTGTAGAAGTTTCTCTTTCTGCATCATATCCGCGAGAAACCACTAATATCATCTCCAAATCTACCTCCTTATCATTGATGATATATGCGTTCCAATCGTCTGTTTTGTAGATTTCGTTATACTCTTGTACAACGGCCATATAAACGCCTTCTACTACAGGGATTTCAATATCTTTTTTCATCCTAAATTATAATGCTGACTTGAATTGCTCTAAGAAGCGAACATCATTTTCACTTAACAAACGAATGTCTCCAATTTGGTATAACAACATCGCAATACGATCGATTCCCATACCAAAGGCAAAACCTGAATATTCTTTAGAATCAATACCACAGTTTTCCAACACATTCGGATCTACCATTCCACAGCCCATGATTTCTAACCAACCAGTTCCTTTCGTGATTTTGTAGTCAGTTTCTGTCTCCAATCCCCAATACACATCTACTTCTGCACTTGGCTCTGTAAACGGGAAGTATGATGGACGCAAACGGATTTTTGACTTTCCAAACATCTCTTTGGTAAAGTGCTGCAAGGTTTGTTTTAAATCTGCAAAACTTACATCTTTGTCTATGTATAATCCTTCTACTTGATGGAAAAAGCAGTGTGAACGCGCCGAAATCGCCTCATTACGATATACTCTACCTGGAGAAATTGTACGAATTGGTGGCTGATTATTTTCCATATAACGAACTTGCACAGAACTTGTATGCGTTCGTAATAAAATATCTGGATTGGTTTGAATGAAAAATGTATCCTGCATATCACGTGCTGGATGATATTCTGGAAGATTCAATGCCGTAAAGTTATGCCAATCATCTTCTATTTCTGGTCCTTCTGAAACATTAAATCCAATACGAGCAAAAATCTCTGTAATTTGATCTTTTACTAAAGAAATAGGATGACGCGCACCAATTTCAATGGGTTGTGCCGGACGTGTTAAATCGCCATACACACCTTTTTCTTCCGCCTTATTTTCTAAAGCTTCTTTGAGCGCATTGACTTTTTCTTGAGCAACGGTTTTTAATTTATTAATCGTTTGCCCAAACTCTTTCCTTTGTTCATTCGGAACATTCTTAAACTCAGCAAAAAAATCATTCAATAATCCTTTTTTTCCTAAGTATTTAATTCTGAAGTTTTCTATATCTTCTTTTGCTTGTGTTGTAAATTTTTCAACTTCCGCAATATGTTCCTTGATCTTATCTATCATGACGATATTTTGATTTAGCTTGCAAATTTAGCAAAAACTAGCATTATTCAATGTATTCCTTGTCTAAAAAGTAATTGACAATAGCTTCTTTCATCAATACAGTTTGTTCTCCTGCTTTTAGCGTTGGCAGTTCTTCTTTAAACTTATAATGCGGCCAGCCATCATCGT
This sequence comes from uncultured Kordia sp., assembly GCF_947489565.1. Lineage (GTDB taxonomy): Bacteria > Bacteroidota > Bacteroidia > Flavobacteriales > Flavobacteriaceae > Kordia. Next base: position 332,382 of record NZ_CANLEA010000002.1, read on the forward strand.
CAAAATAATCAAATTCGTAGTAACCATATGGTTCTAACAAGCGGCAAATGGCAATATGCATCAAATTTACTTTGTCATCTTTTTTAAACGTACGATGAATTTGCCCAAGTTCTTGCACACCAATTAAGTAAATAATTGCGTCCAAATCTAAGGTGTCACCTTCTGCAAATTGATGCGTTAGTTTTTCTACAACCGTATTCCAACGTTCCTTTAATACTTCGTCTCTTGCCATTGTTGCTGTCTTTTCCGCTGCAAAGGTAGTCAACGCGTATTGATATTCTTATTTTTCAAATAAAAAACTTGTCTATACAGCAAAGCGTGCTGGAATTTCTGTGCGCAATGCATCAAATTGTAACAAAAGACAATAAAACACTACCAATAATAGTTCTATATTTGTTAAAACTCGATATTCATGAACTTTATTGACATCATTTTAGGCGGCGTTATTGTCCTTGGGTTTGTACGCGGACTTATGAAAGGACTTTTCGTTGAAATTGCTTCACTGGTAGCATTGATTGCTGGATTATATGGCGCGATTCACTTTTCATATTTTGCGGGCGACTTTTTAGTTGAGAATTTCCCAACTTGGGAAGAGAAGTATGTCAATTTAACGGCCTTTGCTATTACTTTTATTGCTATTTTAATTGCGGTAACCATGGCTGGAAAGTTATTGACAAAAGTGGCTGATTTTGCTTCACTAGGAATTTTGAATAAGATTTTAGGTGGCGCTTTTGGCGGATTGAAAATGGCCGTAATTGTTGGAGCTGCATTAGTGTTTTTTGAACGCACCAATAATACCATGACATTTGTAGAGCAAGATAAAATTGACGGATCTGCATTGTATGAACCTGTAAAAAATGTTGGTGGATTTGTGTTTGCTTATGTGTTAGAAGAAACCAATAAAAGTAATGTATTGGAATCATTTAATACGGATAAAACAAAGCAAGCAGATGAAAATAAAGCACAGGAAAACGATTTAAAAGAGATTGAAGAAAACGAAAACTAATATGTATGTGTGAAAAATGTGCGCATCCTGAGATGGAGCATCTTCATGATGAAAATGCCATCAAACCTTTGCAAAAAAAGCTGAAAACAACTGCTTTGAAAGTCAAATTAAAACAAGAAAAATTAACTTCTAATCAATAATAGATAGCTAAAAACTACTTTATAATTCATGTGTGAACATTGCTCCGGTTTTGCGACAGAACGTTTTTTTTCGCATCAAGATTTTGCTGCGTTTGAAAAAGCCTTTGAACAAAAGTGCTTAGATGGCACCTTTGTTCGTGTAGTCAATTCAAATCAAATTTCGCAAAACTCCTTAGAAACTACTTTCGAATGTACGCATTGCAATACCGATTGGATATTATCGGCTCCTGAAAATAGTTGGCGCGGGTATTTTTTACCCGAAAATCGACTTGCTACCAATAATGACACTTATGAATATGAGTCTACCAACAACAATACATTCAACAACAACACATTTCAAGCAAATTTCAACGGAAAAAAAGGAAATTGTGGTTGCTGTTTAGCAATGTTTCTTGGGATTTTGGCACTGATTATTTATCTTATTTACAGTGTATTTGATTTTATTCTTGATTTGTTGTTTTAGTGCTTAACTAGCAGTTCCGCTACCACCATCTTCATATTCTACAATCTCTGTTTCAGAAGTCATTCCAGACATGGAACCTCCTTTTATTGAAGCCAATTCTTGTAATGTTTGTACCTGTTGCGTATTCTTAATTTCTTTTAGACTGCGTTTTTTCATGACTAAAGATTTATGGTTATACATTTTAATTTTAGCTATTTAAATCCTAAAAACACCTGTTGTACACCAGTAGTTTCTGTTAAAATTATTTTAAAAATAATACAAAAACATGTGTACAAGTAAAAGATTTTAGCTAATTTACGGCATTACTTATGCAAAAGTAAATTCCCTCAGTTTGATTAATATACAATTTATATTGTAAAAGTATAGCCAATACCACTTAATTAGAATTTAGAACAAACTAATATTAAACCTTAAAACAATTATGAAGAAAACATTCTTATTAGCAATTGCACTTGTATCATTTTTTATGGTAAGTTGTGGAAGTGAAATCGAAAACGACGTAGCAAAACTAGCAGATATACAATGCCAGATGATGGGATTAGAAGAAAAATTTAAATCGGGTGATGCTGACGCAATGAAAGAAGTAAAAGAACTTCAAGAAAAGATGATGACTATGGCAGCGGAATTTAAAGACAAGTATACTACTGAGGAAGATCAAAAGAAATTTGCAGCAGCTATCGAAGAAGCTATAAAAAATCAAGATTGCGGAAAGTAATATAGATTTTTAATTTATTTTACTTGTAGCAAATCTATATAGTAAAGAAACCCATCAAATTCTAAATGCTTGATGGGTTTTTGTTTTTATACCTTTTCTTTAAAAAAGCAACTATTATTTTGGTTCACATAATGTGTCACAAGATGGCGGTGTTGTAATAAATGCTCTTCCTCTTCCTGTTATTTGTTCTTTCTCAAAAGAAGATATTACAACTTTTTTAAGCTTCATTTTTTTTAATGATTGTTTTTTCATAATGTTTAAAAATTTAGAGTTTGTATAATTATTGATTTTATAATTTGTTAGCTTTTATGGAGTGTTAAAATCCATTGCAACCTATACATGTAAATAAAAAATTAAGCGTTGCCAGGGAAAGAAGAAGCACATACTCTGCACGCTCGAAGTTTTGCAAGATTGAAATCAACGTTTCCAACACTGATTCCGTTCATCATGTCTATAGAACCTATAATACAACCGCCTGCTCCTCCTAGTGTTACTCTTAACGTGTCTCCCCAATGATTACAGAATGGTTGTCCTTGAAAGCAATAAAAAGCATCTATTAATAAGTTTTCAAATCTGAATGTCACCGTTCCATTAAAAGAATCGTCCGTAATTTTTAATCCATTGTACAAATCCTCTTCCCAATAACCAGAATTAATAGATTGAAATACAAAGTCACAACCATCTAAAAATGAAACTCCTTGCGAAGTCAGTTTTGTATATATGCTTACAAATTCATTTTCAGAAACTGTAATCCATTCACTATTTAAATACACCTGATTATTTGTAACTCTGGCATCTCTTGATTGCGTTTTCAATTGTGTTCTTGCTGATGTCATCGTTTTTTCGTCCTCTTGAAATTCTGGATCATTCACTTGACATGAGTTTACAATAAACAATAAGAACAATAAAAGTGTGGTTGGTTTTAAAATTTTCATAAGTACATAAATTAGTTCCTCTACTCTGTTACAATAAGGTTTTTCGAGTTCCACCGTTACATAGAAATGTAATTACCGTAAGTATATAGACTAATTAAGTTGTGAGAAAATTATAGTTTGAAAATGGAGTAAATGCGTTTATTTTTGTTGTAAACGCAACGAATGTATTTCTTAAATAATTGTAGAAGACATTTGTTTTAGTTTTTGAATTAAAGCTGCTTTTCTACGATACGAAATAGGAAGTTTAATCGCGTCTAAAGCTACAAATCCTCCGCGTCCATTGTCAAAAGAAGAGACTTGGTTTAAATTGACCACATAGGAACGATGTATTTGAAAGAAGGAGTTTGGAAATATGTTTTGATAGTTTGATAGCGGATTGCGCAGTAAGAAACTAGATTTGTTTTTTAAATGCCATTTGGTGTATTGATTTTGCGCTTCTAGGTATACAATATCTTCAAACTTGACAATCATGTGTTTCTTTTTATCATTGATCATAATAATTTTTTCATCATTGATTTTTTGTACATCCATGACTTCTTTGATGTCTGTGAGCAATTTTAAATCTTCTATTTTTTTCTTTGCCTTTTCTACTGCGGCTAGCAAATCTTTAATGATGATAGGTTTCAAAATATAATCAAGTGCATTTTTTTTAATAGCTTCGATAGCATAATGATCGTAGCCTGTAACAAGAATTGCTGCAAATTCAGGTTGTTTAAAATAATCTAAAACAGTTAATCCTAAACCATCTTTGAGTTCTATGTCTAAAAATACAAGGTTGGGGTTTTTCTCTTTTATGATCGTAATAGCATCTTTTACGGTATCTGTATCGCCTATAATGGAAACATCTTTGCAGTAATTTTTAATAAAGTTCTTTAGTAAGTTTTTACTTTTTGGTTCATCTTCTACAATAATTGCTTTTATCATAATTTATAGTATCGGTAATATTAATTGTATTCTGGTTCCTTTGGTGACGTCAACGCTTTTAAAGCTTGCAATGTTACTGCGTAATTTATCATTGATCAAATCAATACGTTGCTTGATGATTTGAATTCCCATAGACTTGTGTTTCCCTTTTACAGATTTGAGTTTCTCAGCATCAAATCCGCAACCATTGTCTATGATTTCAATTAACACGGATGATTTTGTATGGTAAAGATATTTTATTAGAATTTTTCCTTTTTCCTCTGTATTGGATTTGAATGCATGTTTGGCAGCATTTTCAACAATAGGTTGCACCATTAATGGGACAATTTGGATGGTTGTGTCGTCAATATCTGTTTCTATTTCAAATTCAAATTTATCTTCAAATCGATGCGACTCTAATACCAAATAGTTTTCTATAAATTCCAATTCTTCTTTAAGACTGATGTTACTTTTTTTAGAAAACTCTAAGCTTTTTCTAATGAGCGATGCAAAGTCGCCAATATACGTGTTTGCTGCGATGGCATCTCCTTCAAAAATATAACCTTGCAATGTATTTAGAGAATTGAATACAAAATGCGGATTCATTTGATTTCTCAGCGTAGCCAATTCCGATTCTTTGTATAGCAACTCTTTATTTATCTTCTTATTGGTTGCTTTAATTCGCATTCGAATCAAAATAATAAGCGTTCCTAATATAAAACCGATCAGCGCTATTCTGAAAGAAAGTAATTCTGAAAAATGAGGAGAGATTTGGAATTGAATTTTTTTAGGCGCACTCCAAATACCATTATTGTTTTGACATTGCAATACCAATTGATAACTGTTTGATGGTAAAAAATGATATTCTATGCTTCTATTGTTGGTATAATTCCACAATCCGTCATTCAGCCTATATCTGTAAAAGGATTCTGGCTCTACAGGTTTGTTCAAGGTAAGTCCCGTAAATGTGATTTTTACTGAGTTTTCGTTATGCTTTAATTCGTATCTGCTTTTTAAAGAATCTGTCAATTGTCCATTGACAAAGAATTGATTGATGGTAATTTTTGGCGCGTTGTTGTACTTTATCAATTTATCAGGATCAAAAAAATTGATTCCGTTAGACGTTGCCAAATACATGTTTTGATCCCAGAAAAGAATATCATTTATTGAATTTGAATGCAAGCCATCTTGTGTGGTAAAACTATCAACATTCGTTATTTCACGTGTAGCATTTTTTGAAGTATACGTAAGCTTACAAAGTCCTTTATTTGTTCCTATCCATAAAATACTATCATTTTGTTTGTACAAACATTGCAATGCTTTCCCTTCCAGTTTTTTATGTTGTATTTGAAAGATTGAATCAGTAGTTTTATACAATAATCCTTTGGTAAGTGTTGCCAACCAAAGTCCTTTTTTATCATTCAAAATATCATTGACTCTTGTGGGAATAGAATCTTTTCTTAGTAGCGGAATTCTAGTTGTTTTATAAGCCTTATTTTTAAAATTAATTTTATACAAACCGTCAATAGTTCCTACCCATAAACCTTGCGCATTGTCTTTTGCTACACATAAAGGTCTGGATTCGAATTCAAAATCAAGATGTAGATTGTCATGCTTGTAACTATACATCAAAAGACCATTTCCCCAATAACGCACATATTTACGATCTGAAATTTTTAAGGTGTGATGCAAATATGAATCAAAGTTAGAACGCGCTATTTTTTTGCCTAATAAATCACTAATTCTCTGTTTTTTAACTTTGCTTATTTTTAAATTGGAGAAGAAAAAATTTACTTCATCTTTATAATACAATGCTTTATTCTTTTCGCTTAATTCTGCGATGAGAATATCATCAAATACTTTTAATTCCTGATAGCCAAGATCTGAATTGGAAGAGATATTTAATTTTTTAATATGTAGCGATGGCATATACAGAATTCCTCTATCGAGCGTTGTAAACCAATAATTCCCTTGTGCATTTTGATACAAAGAAGAAATCGGAATGTCCTTAAAGTATATTTTTGCTTGCTGAGTGGTATCGCCTTTTTCATAGAAAAGAGCGCCTTTGGATCGAGTGAATCTCCAGAAATTCCCGTTCAAATCAACAACCTCATCCAAAATATCAGGGTTTATTTTTTTCCGCTGACTGAGCTTGTTAACAATCAAATTATTGATATATCTGTTTCCTATATACGTTTTTAAGGTTAATGGAAGTTGCTGTATTTCTCCAGTTTCTATGTTGATTACATAATAGTTCTCTGGCAGTCCATTTTCAAAATTACGTATGAAGCTAATCGTTGTATCTGTAACGTTAATGATATTAAACCAGCCTGCATTTTTTTTGTATTGTTTAATCTTCCAATTATAGGCAAAAGGAGAAAATTGTTTGCCATCCCAAAAACTAAACGAGCCATCATAACCATTTACCCAAAATGTATTGTGTGTTCCTTGGTAGAATTCAAAATTGACCAAGTTTGCCAATCCTTCTTTCGTAGTATAAGTCGTAAATGTATATCCATCATATTTTACAATTCCTCTATCTGAAGAAAACCACAAATAGCCCAAATTATCTTCAAAAGAATGATAGGTTTGCGAACTAGGAAGACCACTTTCTGTATTGTAATTTACATAATAAGGCGTTTGAGAAAATACCAGCGCTACATCATATAAAAGGCATAAAAATAATAGTGCAAACTTTAGTTTCATGAAAATCATTGTGTTGAAATAAACGATATGCTTATCCACACTAAGTTAACCAATATATAATGGAGTCAAAAAAACCCGTCAAACTTATAATTGCTTGACGGGTTTTTGCATGTTTTATGATCTTCTTTTTTAATCGGTATCTTTTACATTGGTTTTGATCCATTTCAAACAATCGTCAAAATTATCAAAACAGTCTTCTTCGGAAACTAAATCTGGAATAATATCGATACGTTCCATCATATGTTTTGGTTGCTTTTGTATGTTTACAAATAAGACTTTACGATTATTCGTTTTTAAGTCAAATAAAATATCTTCTAGCGTATATAATCCTGATTGATCCATATATTGCATTCTTCCCATGCGAATAATAACAGTTTGTGCAGTATCAGGTAATTGTTTGGCTAGCGCTTGTATTTCACTCGTAGATCCAAAGAATAAAGGTCCTTTGATATGCTTTATAAAGACTTCTTCTTTTAAGCTTTCTGGGAAACCTATTTCATCTTCCCAAGCTTCTTCCTGTAATGTTTTTACATCTGAAGTCTCTGCGGTAATGTCTCCAATTTTTTTCATGAATACCAACGATGCCAATACCAATCCAATTCCTACTGCATAGATTAAATCCCAAAATGTTGATAAACCTAATACTACCAACATAATAAATACTTCTGAGCTTAATTTTAAAGGACCTAGTTTGATATCTTTTGGTAAACTCGCAATGGCTCTTAATCCTTTATAATCCATTACACCAATACCTACCGTAATTAGAATTCCTGCCAATACGGCTGCTGGAATTTTGGAAGCCACTGGTCCTAATGCTAGTAAAATTATCAATAGCAATATACCAGCAATCATTCCCGATAGACGTGTTTTTCCACCAGAATTGATATTTACAACTGTACGAATCGTAGCTCCTGCACCTGGAATTCCTCCAAAAATAGCTCCAATGGAATTTCCAATTCCTTGTCCTACCAATTCTTTATTTGGTTTGTGTTTTGTTTTGGTCATATTGTCCGCTACGACACTTGTTAATAAAGAATCAATGGCACCTAACAAAGCTAATGTTAACGCTGTGAGTATATATGGTGTAATACTTGAGAGACTGAATTCCGTAAAGATTTCCATTTTCGGCATTGGAAAATCACCCGTAATTTCTTCAATAGGTTTGTATCCTAAACTAAAGCCATACGCAATTGCTGACATAACTACAAGCGCCACTAAGGTACTCGGAATGGCTTTGGTGATTCGTTTGAAACCGTAAATAATAAAGATAGTTCCTAAAGCTAACAATAATTCTAACCAATTGATATTTTGTAAAGCTCGTGGCAATACTTTTAATGTACCAATGACACCTGAAGAATTATTTTTTGCAAGTGTTCTGGCTTCATCAGAGATACGTGCTTCTGTAATTTCATTTCCACGTTTTGCTACCTCTTGAATGTTTTCTAGTACTAAAACACCTTCTTGTTGTTCTTGTTTTAAAAAATCTTTTAGAATTACTTCTTTAGCTTGAGGTTTAAATTGCTCCACATACGCATCATCATTTTTTGGTGAATATCCAATAGAAGGTAGAATTTGCGTAATTAATATAATGACTCCAATAGCAGTCATAAACCCTGAAACCACAGGGTAAGGAATGTATTTAATATATTTTCCTAAGCCTATAGCACCTAAACCTACTTGCATTAAACCTGCCAGTAAAAAAACAGTTAGAATTGCAGGCAAAGCTTTGTCAACATCGCCGCCATTAGCTGCTATAATTCCTGCAATAACTACCATACTTACGGCTGTCATTGGTGCAGTTGGTCCAGAAATTTGTGTGTTGGTTCCTCCGAACAAAGCAGCAAAGAAACTAATAAAGATAGCTCCGTATAATCCTGCGCTTGGTCCTAATCCTGAAGAAACTCCAAAAGCTAAAGCTAGTGGTAAAGCAACAATTCCAGCGGTAATTCCTCCAAAAGCATCGCCTTTAAAATTAGAGAATAGGTTTTTCATCTGTTATTTTTTATTTTATTGTATTATCAGATGGAATTCGCCATGTATCAATTAGTTTCATACAAAGAATGGTAATACTCATTTCATAGTTGGTTTCTGTATGGTATATAATGTTTAGATACGTGGGATATCTGAGTTCGTACTAAGTACGTAATTTTTTATTACAATTCATTGACATCTTCTGAAATAATCCAACCAATTTTTCCATCGATGAGCTGAATTTTTTTCCAGTTATCCACTGTATCCAATACTTGCACTTTGGCACCTTCATGTAATACAAATACCTCATCGCTACGCAAGTTTGGTTCTGCTTTTATAGTAGTTTCTTTAGCAAATACAATTGCAGGTCTATCAGCTTGTGCTTTTCCATATTGATGGTAAGCAATGGCAACGGTTCCTAAAATAAAAAGGAATGCTATAAAACTTACTAAAAAGTAGATTCTTTTTTTGAGCGTTTGATATGAAAATTGATATAATAAGAATGAAATTACACATAAAAATCCAAAAATCACAGCAATCCAAGCCCATTGATTGTAGGTAAACATTTCTGTAATACCACTTACAAATTTTGAGATTTGTGTTTTTGGCAAAGGTTCAATAGCATCGATGGTCATATTTTTAGCAAATGCTAAATTGTTTAGAATGTCTTCGTCTTTTGGCGAAAGCTGCAATGCTTTTTCAAAATAGTAAATACTTGGCCCAATTTCGTTGCTTTTGTAATAGGCATTTCCAAGATTGTAATAAATTGCTGCAGAATGATTTCCAGTTTCTAAAATAGATTTGTATTGCGTAATTGCTTCTGGAAATTTCCCTTCGTTATAAGCTTTATTGGCAGCTTCAAACAAGGAAGTATTATTATCCTGTCCAAACACTAGCACACTACTAGAGAGGAACACGAGGAGCAAATATGTGATCTTAGTTTTCAAACGTTCTCTCATTATCTATTTATTTGTTTGTCGATTTGTGAAATCGTCTGTACTGATTTTTCGTAATCTTTGTTAATTGCTACGTCTGATGCTGGTGTATAACGCGCAAATTCGCAACTTTCTAACAAGCCAATAAAGTCATGGATCGTTTCTTCTTTTACTTTACGCTCCGTTAATAACTGACTTATTTTTTCTTTACTAAATTCAGAGGTTTCTATGCTGAGTTTTGCACGTAAGTAATTGTGTAAAGCTCTTTCTAATACTTCATAGAATGCTTCTTTATCATTTAGTTTCTTCTTAGCTTCTGACAAGTATTTTTTCGCTAATCTGTTTGCCGTACGCGTTTTATTTCCCTGAATATCATTGTCATACGCTCTCTTTTTTCTTCTCGCAATTAATATGATTGGAATGAATAAGAAAGGAACTAATAACAATCCGTAGAACAGATTTGATTTAAAGAAATCTGTTTTTTCAACAGCCGTCAAATTTGCTTCTGTTTTTAGGAATCTAAATTGCGAACCTGTAGTGGCAATCGCTTGTTTTTGTGTCGTATTTTGATCGTTCTTCGTTTCAGCTGTAGCTGTATTTACAGGACCTTCCACAACGTCAATAATAATTTCATTAGACGTTAAGGTTTTATAGGTTTCTTCTGTTGGATCAAAATAAGAGAAGGATACGCTTGGTATTGGATATTTCCCTTTGTATTGTGGTACTACGGTGTAACTGTCTGAGATTTTACCTTGCATTCCACTAATTCGCGTGGTCACACTTTCAGAAAATTCAGGTTCGTATACTTCTAATGAACTTGGCAATTTTAATTCTGGCAAATCAAATAGTTTCAGATTTCCTTTTCCTGAAACTTCTATTTTTGCTTGCAACGATTCGTTTGCATTTAACGAATTTTTGCTCGTCGTTACTTGAAATTCAAAATCACCTACTGCGCCTGTAAAATCTGCTGGTTTTCCAGCTTCTGGAAGTTCTTTTACATTGACTGTTCTTTGTACAGATGTAATGGTTTTGTGTACTGTTTCGTAACGTCTTCCATAAATATCTCTACGTCGTGTTGGCACCGAAATTTGCAAATCAATTGAAAATGGTTCTATGACTTGTTTTCCTGTTTTTTGCGGATATAACACATATCGTTTTAAAGTAGCAAATCGATATTGTTCTCCTTTGTACGTAGTTGTTTGTGCACGTTTTTGTACTTGAATATTTTGACTCCAAAAGTTATTGAAGGTCGGTTTTCCTAACGGGACATAATCATTTACAATGATGGTTGGCTTTACATATAGCTTATAAGAAACCGTAACAGGTTCGTTTAAGTATGGATTTCCTTTAGAAACTTCAGTAACTAAATGAATTCCTTCTGAAATTACATAATCTGTATTGTTACCATCTGTTGGTTTGTTGACTGCTTTGGATACAGTAACCTTTACTGGCAAGGTTTTATAGGTTTGTCCATCAATTTCAACCTTTGCTTGTTTGATGGTAAAAGTACCTTCTGCCGTTGGTTGTAGAAAATAGGTATATGTTTTTGAAAACGAACGCTGTCCGTTATTCCAAACATGACTCATGGATTGAATAGGTCCGCCTACCACGCGAAATCCTGCAAAGCTTGGTGCGGTAAAATTATCGCCATCTCTGTCCATTTCAAAGTCTACTTTCAAACGCTCATTTACGCCCAATTTCTTTTTGCTCAATTTCGTTTCAAAGGTAACTTGCGCGGCCAAAACACCTGCAAATAGCAAGAAAATGATAGTTGATATGTATGCTTTTGTTTTCATGTGTTGTAACGAACTTTTAGTCGTTTTTTCCTGTATTTTTCTAATAATTACCAGTCTTTTTCAGCTTTTACTTTTACTCCTTTTGCCTTTTTCTCATTCAGTTTGTCCTGTGTTTTCTTTTCGGCATTGTTCATTGCTTTTAATAAGCTTTTTACCTGTTGTGGAGACAACTGATTTGGCTTTGGCTGACGTTGTTGTTGTTTGTTTTTATCGTCTTTTTGGTCTGCTTTTCCTTGACCATCTTTGTTATCTTTCTTTTGCTTTTCTTTTTCCTTATCGCCTTGGCCGTCTTTATTTTTGTCGTCCTTTCCGCCTTCGTCTTTCTCTTTATCTCCTTTATCTTCGTTTTTGTCTTTTTGATCTTTCTTATCCTGATCTTTTTTGTCTTGCTCTTTTTGCTCCTCTTTTTTGTCTTTGTCTTGCTTATTTTTATCGTCTCCTTGTGGAGGATTTTTCTTGAGCATGTCTTTGGCTAAGGCAAAATTGTAACGTGTTTCATCATCTGATGGATTGTTACGCAATGCTTTTTTGTAGGCAGCTACTGCTTTTTCGTATTCTTTATTTTTCATGAATACATTGCCCATGTTATGATACGCTTTGTGCTTTTCCGCTTTTGTTGTCGCTACTTCTGTAGCTTCCTTAAATCGGTTGAACGCTTCTTCATAGTTTTCATGATTGTAGTATACATTTCCTAAGTTGTACTTTGCTGCTACATTTTCACCATTTTTGGAGATCGCTTTTCTATATTCTGCTTCCGCATCAGCGTAACTACTATCTTTTACAGCATTGTTTGCTATATATGTATAGTTGTTTGAGTCTTTTTTGAATGCTTCTTCTTTCTTATCCTGTGCATGCGACACAGAAACAGTAAGCACTACAAGTAGTATGTGTTTTACGTATTTCATGATCCTTTTTCATTAAATAGGTTTAACTTTTGTAACCATGCTGTTTTTCGTTCTAATAGAAAAACATCTAACAGTAATAAGAAGATTCCCAAACCAAGAAACCATTGAAATTGATCTTGGAATTCAGAGAATTTTTTGGCTTCAAATTCTGTTTTGTTCATTGTTGAGAGTCGGTCAGTAATAAATGCTACTGCTTCTTCTGTATTAGTTCCGTCAATATATTCGCCATCTCCTTCTGAGGCGATATCTTTTAGTGTTTTTTCATTTAAACGTGTGATGACAACTTCTCCTTGTAAGTCACGTTTGTACGATTCTACAATGCCACGTCTTTTTAATGGAATGCGTCCACCTTTTTGTGTTCCCACTCCAATAGTATAGGTTTTTATACCTTCTTTTGTCGCTTCTTCTGCCCATTGTCCTGCGCCACCTGTATGATCTTCTCCATCAGAAATAATGACCAATACACGATTGGTTTGTTCTACATCATCATAATAGGTTTTTGCCATACGAATGGCATCATCTATAGCAGTTCCTTGCGAGGATAACATATCTGTATTTAGACTTGACAAGAACATTTTTGCTGCCGAAAAATCGGTGGTAATTGGCAATTGTGGCACTGCTCTTCCCGCATATGCGATGATTCCGATACGATCGCTTCCCAATTTATTAATAATTTCAGAAACAATACGTTTTGCTTTGTCCAGTCGGCTTGGCGAAATGTCTTCTGCCAACATACTTTTAGAGACATCTACGGCAAATACAATATCTACACCTTCTCGTTTTACTGTTTCCAATTTTGTGCCAATTTTCGGATTGACCAATGCTACCACTAAAGAACCGATAGCCAAACACCAAATTACAAGCTTTAAAATAGGTTTAAAGGTTGATTTTTGTGGACTTAATCGTTCTAACAATTGTTTGCTGGCAAATTTATGCTGCGCTCTTCGTTTCCAAAACTGCATAATTATAAATACCAACACCACTACTGGGATGATAATTAGTAAGTAAAAATATTTTTTTTCTTCTAACATAAATTATTTCTTCATCAATCGATTCGCAAATTCAGTAATGCGTTGCTGTACTTCTTGCGATATTTTTTTATTTTCAATCCATGTATGAATATGTCCTACATATTGCATACCTAAATAGTTTGCACTTTCTGTAAAAGGCATTTCAAAACCTTCTTTAATTTCTTGATCCGAACCACAACTAAGTACGCCCATGTTCATTCCGCGCAAGCGTCTTCCAATATCTTTTTCTTCAAATAGAAAGTCAGACATTCTATCAAAAAACACTTTCATCACGCCACTCATGGTATACCAATAAATGGGCGTTGCAAAGACAAATGTTTCATAGGTTGCTGTCATTTTTTTAAACAGCGCATTGAAATCGTCTTCATTGTTCAATTCGTAATCAAAATGATTGATCTTATATTGTTTTAAGTCAATCACTTCAAAACCAGTTTGTTGTTGAAGCTCAGAAACAATGGTATGTGTGTTTCCTTGACTTCGCGAACTTCCTAGTATTATGACTCCTTTTGCGCTCATGTTTAGATAAAACTTCTAAATAAGGTGTTACGCAATAGGATTTCTATCAACAGTAAAATTCCAGCAAAAAATACAAATATTCTGAATTTCTCCTCATAGTTTGTATAGCGAAATTCTTCGATTTCTGTCTTTTCTAACTTGTTGATTTCATCATAGATTTCCGCCAGTTTTTTACTATTGTTGGCTCTAAAATATTTTCCTCCAGTGGTTTTGGCAATTTCCTTTAACAGTTTTTCGTCAATTTCCACTTGCATGTTTCTAAATGAAAAGGTTCCATCTGGGTTCAACGAAAATGGTGTTGAAGCCGTTCCGTTGGTTCCTATTCCAATGGTATATGTTTTGATGCCATATTCTACTGCTAGTTCGGAAGCAATTTGCGGTTCAATGAATCCTGCATTATTTACTCCATCTGTCAATAAAATGATGACTTTACTTTTAGCTTTACTATCTTTTAAACGGTTTACTGCTGTTGCCAATCCCATTCCAATGGCGGTTCCACCAGTCAATTCGCCATATTTATACTTGATATCTTTCAATGCATTTTGAATGATATTTTTATCCGTTGTAATAGGCGTTTTGGTAAAACTTTCTCCTGCATATACGACCAATCCGATACGGTCACTTGGTCGTCCGTCAATAAATTCAGAAGCCACTCTTTTTAAAGCAATGAGTCGATTTGGTTTTAAATCTTTGGCTAACATACTTGCCGAGACATCAATTGCCATGACAATATCAATTCCTTTATTGGTTTTGACTCTTGTAGAAACTTCTTTGGTTTGCGGACGTGCCAATGCAGTAATTATTGCTGCAACTGCCAACATGCGCAATGCAAAAAGTATGGGTTTTAGTTTTGGCAGTATACTTTGCTTTACTTTGAAACCTTGCAGGCTCGACATTTTTACGTCAGCTAATTGCTTTGGTTTTTTCCATACATACCAAGCAATTGCTAAAGGAATGAACAATAGCAACCAGAAAAACTGTGGATGTGCAAACGTATAATTATCTATCATTTTTTCTTTTCTTCTTCTTTGAGTGTGATGGAATTTAAAATTCGATCAACTATTGTTTTTCCATCTTCATCATCTTCTGCATACATCATAATAAGTGTCTGTATGCCGCGTCCTTCTTCAAACACATAGGCTTCATACGCTCTTTCTTGTTCGCTGCTAAAAGGACTTAAGTCATCTACAAAGATTCCTGTACCATACATTTTGAGTCCTTTGATTCCCGAAGGCGATTCGTATTCGTCATATTTTACCACAAATTTCTTTGCGCCTTCATCTTCAAATTTCTTTATGATTTTTTCTGCAATATCATCCAGCGTAATTTCTGGTTTCTGTGTAAATGTGGTTACACCTAAACTTACAGAAAATGGTGCTAAATGACTTTGATAACTATAAATGTCTGTTTTAGATGGTAATGGAACTGTGTCTTTTGCTTTTAGTGGTGTAGCACGCTTCAATACTTTTGGTGTCGAAATGATAAAATCGGAAGTTCCATAAGTACTTGCTACCCAATCATCTTCTAGCAAATCACTCATTGAGTGACCAACATAGGTATTTTCTTTTACGTATTCTAAAGTTGCATAACCTATCAATCCGCCAAAAGCGATGATCATTGCTACGACTCCGATAACCGTATTTCTAAAACGTTGTTTTTTGCGTTGTTCTTCTAGCAATCGCAATTTGTATTCTTCGTCTTTGCGTAATTCTTCGTCTGAAATTTCAGGAATCGCTTCTTTGGTTTCTACCACAATGTTTTCCACCAAATTACGATCTGCTTTTATGACACTATCATCTGGTTTCGATTTTGCAAATTTTACCAAATCGGCAGTTTGCAATACATTTTTTAGATTTTTGATGGTTTCATCTTTTAAATCTAAATATCCTGCATCTTTTTGCGCTTCTATTTTACGAATCAGTTCGGCTGTTGTACTTTCCAAAGCATCAATTCGCACTTCTTCTTCTATATATTGACGGACAATATTTGTCAACTCAGAATAATAATCTTTGTATTCAGAATTGAGTAAAAATCTTGATTTATCCAATTCATTCAATTGCAGTAAAGCGCGATCATACGGTGGAATTTCTGCTTTTTTCTTTTTCTTCTTTTTTTCTTTCAGTTGAAAAACAAAGAAGTAAAAATACGCGCCAAATAATGCAATCAATCCTAAAACAATGAGGAGATAAATCCACCACGTACTACTCCATTTATTAACTGCCGTGATTTTTTTGATGTCAAACATTTTCTGCTTGAGCGTATCTACCACAACATCGGCCACCGCAATACGAATTGAATCCGTAAAGTATGGTTTGTTATTGATGAGTATTTTTTGTTTTGGAATAAAATACGTTCCTGAGTCAAACTGTGTGACTCCATATTTTTTTATGAGACTGTATTTCGCGTTTTGTTGAACCGTGTCGGCTTCATAAGCTTCCAACAATTCCAATGGCATGAAGATATTGTTTCCTTCTGGAAATACTACGGTTGCTGCAGTATCTGCTTCTACCATAATAGAGAGTTTGATTTCTTCTCCAATTTTTATCTGTGTCGAATCTACAACAGCTTCTACTTTTTGTGCGAATGTTTGTGTGGTGAATAGAAAAAAGAAAAGCATTCCAAAGACACACATTCGTGAGAATGCTTTTGTAACTCCGGATCGTTGTAATTTTTTATTCATAAATAGTTCGTTATTCATAATTCGCTTAGCCTCTTCTTTTAAAATAGCCTAATAGTTTTTTTACATAGCTTTCGTCTACACTAGCACTGATAGTACCTGCGCCACTTCTAGAGAATAATTCTTGGAAGTAATTTACTTTGCCTCTGTAATATTTTGTGTAATTGGTTCTTACTGATTTTGAACCTGTATTGACCAACATGGTTTCTCCTGTTTCACTGTCGAGCATTTGTACGATTCCTAAATTCGGAATGGTTTCTTCGCGCTGATCATAAATACGAATTCCTGTTAAATCGTGCTTTTTGGCAGCAATTTTTAAGGTTTGTTCGTATTCATCTGCGATAAAATCTGAAAGAATAAAGACAATTGCTTTTTTCTTCATGACGCTTGATAAAAATCGCAATGCTTGTGAAACGTCTGTTTTGGTACTTTTTGGCGTAAATTCTAAAAGTTCACGAATGATGCGCAATACATGTGATTTTCCTTTTTTGGGAGGAATGAACAATTCTATTTCGTCTGAAAATAAGATCAGTCCGACTTTATCATTGTTTTGCATTGCCGAAAATGCTAGCGTTGCTGAAATTTCGGTGATCGTTTCATTTTTAAACTGTGAATTCGTTCCAAAAAGTTCAGATCCTGAGACATCAACCATTAACATCATGGTGAGTTCTCTTTCTTCCTCAAATACTTTGATATACGGTTCGTTGTAACGAGCCGTTACATTCCAATCAATATTTCGTACATCATCGCCAAATTGATACTGACGCACTTCGCTAAACGTCATTCCACGACCTTTGAAAGTAGAGTGATATTCTCCTCCAAAGATATGATCGCTCAGTCGGCGCGTTTTAATCTCTATTTTTCGTACTTTTTTAAGTAACTCTTTCGTATCCATTGTTTTCAGTATGCAATGTTCAGTGTTTGGTAGACAGTGAACGGTAAACAGTTTTAAGTTAGTCAGTTAAGCAACCAGTGTTTTCTTTGAGAAATAACTCAAGACTCAACACTCATAACTCATTACTAGCCTATGGTACTTCAATTTCGTTTACAATCTTGTTGATGATTTCTTCGGAAGTAATGTTTTCAGCTTCTGCTTCATAGGTAATTCCGATTCTGTGACGCAATACATCGTGTACAACGGCACGTACATCTTCTGGGATTACGTAACCTCTTCGTTTGATGAATGCATAACATTTAGCAGCATTTGCTAGGTTGATACTTCCACGAGGCGACGCTCCAAAACTGATTAATGGTTTTAAGTCTTCTAATTTATATTTTTCTGGATAACGTGTAGCAAAGATGATATCCAAGATGTATTTTTCAATTTTTTCGTCCATGTAAACATCTTTCACCGCTTCTTGCGCTTTTAAGATTTGTGCTACAGACACGACTGGATTTACAGTTTCAAAGCTTCCTTTTAAGTTGGCACGCATGATGAGTTGTTCTTCGTCCATTTTTGGATAATCAATCACCACTTTCAACATAAAACGGTCTACCTGCGCTTCCGGTAACGGATACGTTCCTTCTTGCTCTACAGGGTTTTGCGTTGCCATTACTAAGAAAGGCTTGTCTAAAATAAAAGTTTCATCACCAATAGTAACTTGCTTTTCTTGCATGGCTTCTAACAGCGCTGACTGCACTTTTGCTGGTGCACGGTTGATCTCATCCGACAACACAAAATTTGCAAAAATTGGTCCTTTCTTAATCGAGAAATCATTCTCTTTCATGTTGTAAATAAGGGTTCCTACAACATCTGCAGGAAGCAAGTCGGGCGTAAACTGAATTCTACTAAAACTTCCTTGTACTGCTTTACTTAACGTATTAATTGCCAATGTTTTTGCCAATCCAGGAACACCTTCTAAAAGGATATGTCCTTTTCCTAGCAAACCAATTAACAAACGTTCTACCATGTGCTTTTGTCCAACGATTACTTTGTTGATTTCCATCGTAAGCAAATCGATAAAGGCACTTTCTTTTTCAATTTTTTCGTTAATAGCTCTAATATCTATTGTCTCTTCCATTTAGGTACTTTTTTTGAGGCGTGAATTTACTAATCACATTTTAACAATGCAA
The DNA here is from genome assembly GCF_947489565.1 of uncultured Kordia sp. Classification (GTDB taxonomy): domain Bacteria; phylum Bacteroidota; class Bacteroidia; order Flavobacteriales; family Flavobacteriaceae; genus Kordia. The sequence continues at coordinate 351,154 of NZ_CANLEA010000002.1, forward strand.
ATTGTCAAAATTATTCGTTTATTGCTGTTAATAATAGGTTAAAATATTTAGGATATTTATATATTGAAGCCTTTAAAACTCAAAAGTATAGAAGATTACTGACGATCTTATTTTTGTGTTGATAACTCAAAGCCTTGCAGTTGCTTATCTCATCAATTGTATCGCCTTTTTTTGAATTGTATTTTATGGAATTATCAGGATTAGATTATAGCCTCATTTTTGGGTTCTTTGCCATTGTTTTAGGAATTGGAATTTATGTTTCTAAAACTTCTGGAAAAAATAGTACAGAATATTTTTTATCAGGGCGAAATATGCCTTGGTGGATTTTAGGAGTTTCTATGGTTGCGACCACATTTTCGACCGATACTCCAAATTTTGTAACCGATATTGTTAGAGAAAAAGGTGTTTCTTCCAACTGGGTTTGGTGGGCTTTTTTAATTACAGGCTTGTTGACTGTTTTTGTCTATGCAAAACTGTGGCGAAAGTCAAATGTGGCAACCGATATTGAATTCTATGAATTGCGTTATGGCGGAAAACCTGCAAAGTTTTTACGATGGTTTCGTGCGGTATATTTAGGTGTCGTTTTCAATATTTTTGCTATGGCTGGTGTGACACTTGCCGCTATCAAAATTGGTGGTGTCATGTTAGGATTACAACCTTGGGAAACCGTAGTATATGCAGGAGCTGTTACGGTACTTTTTAGTGCTATTGGCGGATTTAAAGGTGTAATTTACACAGATTTTATATTGTTTTTTGTGGCTATGGCTGGTGCTATTGGGGCTGCGTATTATTGTGTAAATCTTCCCGAAGTTGGCGGATTGCAAAACTTAATTACGCATGAAAATGTAGCGGATAAACTCAATATTTTTCCCGATTTTAATAATACTGAAATACTTATTACATTAATTATAATTCCGCTCGCTGTACAATGGTGGAGTTCTTGGTTTCCAGGAGCTGAACCTGGCGGTGGTGGTTATATTGCACAACGAATGCTAGCTGCCAAAGATGAAAATCATGCGATTGGTGCCACCTTCTTTTTTAATATTATGCATTATGCTTTGCGTCCTTGGCCGTGGATTATTGTTGCCTTAGCTTCCTTGATCGTTTTTCCAGATATTGCAAGTATTCAGACAGCTTTTCCAGACATTCCAGCAGATAAGTTAGGAAATGATTTGGCGTATTCTGCGATGTTGACCAAATTGCCTAGCGGATTGTTAGGTTTGGTATTGGCTTCACTAGTTGCAGCATATATGTCTACGATTTCGACACATTTAAATTGGGGATCGTCTTATATTGTAAATGATTTTTACAAAATCAAAGTCAATAAGAATGCTTCTGAAAAAGAATTGGTAAATGTTGGGCGAATTTCCACAGTGATCTTAATGATATTTAGTGCCATTTTTGCCTTGTTTTTACAAAATGCCAATCAACTTTTTGAAATTATTATTGCATTTGGTGCCGGAACTGGATCAATTTTTATTTTACGTTGGTTTTGGTGGCGAATTAATGCATGGAGTGAAATTTCTGCTATGGTAGTTTCAGGAGTAATCTCAATATTGTTTAAGCTGACGGTTGTTGGAGAAATCATGTTTACACATCAAGATCAAATAACAGGTAAAACTGTTGAAGGTTGGATGCCAGGATATATGTTATTTCCTCTGATTGTTTTGATTACTACTACTGTTTGGCTAACTGTAACCTTTATGACACAACCAGAAACCAAAGAAACTTTATTTAATTTTTATAAAAAGATTCAACCTGGCGGACCTGGTTGGAATAAAACCATTGCAGATGCAGAAGCTGATAATGTAGAAATTGTAACTGATCGTCAACCTTGGAATGTTCCTTCGGGAATTTTAGCCATGTTGGTTGCCATGATTTTTATTTACAGCATTATGTTTGCGACTGGTTATTGGATTTATGGAGAAACAACTCTGGCCATGAGTTTAACTGCCGTTGCTCTTGCTTCAGGATTTATTTTGACACGACTTTGGAAAAAGATTCGCGCATCGGTTTTTTAGTGTAGACTTGTTAGATTTTTAGACGTGCTGCGCTTTTAGATGGTTAGTATTGACTTCGCCTGTTAGACTGATGTAGTTATTGAATTCTTTGATGCTTTATCTCTACGAACTTTACAGTTGTTCTCCATACAATTTTTCTCCACTTCATTTCGAAAAACCACTTGAACTGACGTTTTTGAACAATCAAATTTGTATTTTTACGGTAAATATTTAGAGACTGTGAATTCAAATTATTCAAGAATTATTGCAGGTACCATGACTTGGGGAAGTTGGGGAAAACAATTCACTACTTCACAAATGGTTGACCTGATGCATCATTGCAAAAATGTGGGAATTACAACCTTCGATCACGCAGATATTTACGGTGGTTATACTACAGAAGCTGACTTTGGAAAAGCATTTGCCGAAAGTAAGATTGATCGCGAAAGCATCGAAATTATTTCCAAATGTGGTATTCAATATCAAACAGATAATCGTCCAAATACTATAAAACATTACGATTATTCTGCTGACTATATTATTTGGTCTGTAGAAACTTCGCTTAAAAATTTACAAACTGAGTATTTAGATTTGTTGTTATTGCACAGACCTAGTCCGTTAATGCACCCTGATGAAGTTGCAAAGGCAATTGATCATGTAAAAACACAAGGGAAAATCAAAGATTTTGGAGTTTCTAACTTTACACCATCGCAAATGACCATGATGGGTACAAAAAGTAATATTACTGCCAATCAAATTCAATTTTCATTGACCGATTTCGACGCCATGCATGATGGAACACTTGATTTTATGATTACCAATTCCATTTTACCAATGGCTTGGCAACCGTTAGGAAGTGTGTTTAGAGAAGAAAATGAACAAACCACAAGAATTCATAAGGTTTTAGATAATCTCACAGAAAAGTACCATGCTACCAAAGATCAATTGGTATTGGCGTGGATTTTAAAACATCCTTCAAACGTACATCCTGTGATTGGAACTACAACTCCAGAACGTGTAACCAATGCGGCAAAAGCCACAGAAATTAATTTGTCTTTGGAAGATTGGTTTATGTTATTGGTAGAAAGTCAAGGACATAAAGTTCCTTGATTTTAATAGTGAGTATTGAGATCTGAGATGCATATATTGAGATTTTTAGTTTAATTAAAAAGATTCCCGTTTGCATGGGAAATGAATATGAAAAAAACAGCTTTTATTACAGGTGCTACTAGCGGAATTGGACGCGAGATTGCACGCGAATTTGCAAAACACAATATCCGTTTAATCCTTTGTGGACGCAGACAAGAACGCTTAGACGAACTTAAAGAAGAATTAAGCTCGCATACGGAAGTGCATACGTTAAATTTTGATGTTCGAGACAAGGAAAAAGTGGCTGCTGCAGTTGCTTCGTTGCCTGAAAATTTTCAAACCATAAATATCTTAATCAACAATGCTGGAAACGCGCATGGATTAGATCCAATTCAAAATGGAAGCATGGACGATTGGGATGCAATGTTGGATATTAATGTCAAAGGATTGCTGTATGTAAGCAATGCTATAATTCCGCAAATGGTTAAAAGAAATGCAGGTCATATTTTAAATATTGGTTCTACAGCTGGAAAAGAAGTGTATCCAAACGGAAATGTATATTGTGCCAGCAAACATGCCGTAGATGCTTTGAATAAAGGAATGCGCTTGGATTTAAATGCACATGGAATTCGCGTTGGTGCGATAAATCCTGGATTGGTAGAAACCGAGTTTAGTGATGTTCGTTTTAAAGGAGATACAGATCGTGCTGATAAAGTGTATCAAGGATTTCAACCTTTGACTCCAAAAGATGTTGCCGAAACTGCATATTTTATTGTAACACGACCTGCACATGTAAACATTGCCGATTTGACGATGATGTGTACGGCGCAAGCTTCGAGTACTATTGTAAAGAAATCGTAAATGAAATATGATTTACATAGATGGTGGCTAAATTTAACATCGAAATATACCGATGATGAATTGTTATTGAATCAACTTTGGAAAGAAATTCACAAGAATTATACTTCCAAAAAACGATATTATCATAATTTAACACACATTGGTAACATGTTACGATGTGTTTCCATTGATCAAAATGATTTAGACGATCCTGACACTCTTAATTTAGCCATTTGGTACCACGATATTATCTACAATGCCACCAAAAGCAACAATGAATTGAAAAGTGCTGAATTTGCCCAAAAACGACTTAAAAAGCTTCAAATTGACCCAAAAAAGATAGAAAATTGCGCAAATTTGATCATTTCTACAAAAAAACATGAAATCCTAAATACTCAAAATGAAGATAATGCTTATCTTTTGGACTGGGATTTGGCAATTTTAGGTGCTTCTTGGAAATGGTATGAAGATTATACTCAAAAAATTCGCAAGGAATACGCTATGTTTCCAGATTTCATGTATAAAAAAGGAAGAAAGAAAGTATTGCAGCATTTTCTAGAACGTCCACGAATTTATTACACCGAAAAGTATTACGATTTACGGGAAACAAATGCTAGAAACAATATTCAAAAAGAACTCACATTGTTATGATCAATAAACGCCTTTTGATTAAAAACTTACTCGCTCACAACGATGAGAATAGTTTTTATGACAAAAAGCGTAAACTTAATATTGGCGAAAAGGAAGGAAAGGCGAAGTTCTTAAAACATATTTGTGCGCTCTCTAATAGCAATCCAAAAAACAATTCGTACATCGTTATCGGTGTAGAAGATGAAGATAATAAGATTGTGGGTGTTGATTTTTTTGATGATAGTAAGATTCAGAATTTAGTCAATGCTTATCTGCAAAATCCGCCAATGGTGCAGTATGAAAATATCTATTTTCCGCATTTGCCCAAAGGAAAAGTTGTCGGTTTGGTTACGATTCGCTCCATTGATAAAATCACTTCGCTCAAAAAGAATATTTGGAAATATTTCGGCGGTTCTATTTTTATGCGTGATGGCAGTATTTCCATGCCAAAAGTGTTTGATGTTGAGATTAAAGATGTGAATTCAGACATCGTAAAAACGATTGAAAAAAGCGCACAGAATAATATCAAACTTACTTTGGATAGTGTGATTAACTTTATTACAAACGAACACAAAAATTTAGAATCACATTACCAAGTTTTTAAAGAACAATTTATTGTCTGTTGGGCAGGAATTAAACAAAAGCAAGACGACAAAATTTTTTATTCGCGCGTTGATATTGAACTCATTAACGAACAGGTAAAACTGTTTTATTCTGCATTAGATCAGGTAGAAATTACGTATACTGAAGATGTATTTACCATCATAGAATATGTACCGCTTGGACTGCAAAACAAATACAAATACTATCCGCTAGAAAAGGTTACCATTACTTTTCAGCCGAACGGAATGTACATTATGGACAGCAATTTGATCTTTGAAGCGCCGCAGTTCGACAAAAAAACATTGCATCATATTTATAATACGAATAATGCACTGCTTGATAAATTGATCAAAAACATTTCATTAAACGAAAATGAAGATCACGATTTGCGCAATTTGCCTGCAACCTATATGATTTGTTATTTGAACGGTTTTGACGAAGCAAAAGACAAATTAACTCAAGCAAAACCACTTTTAAAATCATACGACAAAGACATTTATGAACTCTATAAAGCGTCTATTCGAATTTTAAGAAAGATTAAATACAGTTAGTTTCTTTTTATGATGAATTAGGTGTTGTTATAAGAGAAATGAGAAAGATTTTCAGTTATATTGCCTTAGGAGTCGCTATTATAGCCTTTGTTTATACTTTTATTCGAACTGGTGAAATACAAACTTCACTTTTGATTGCTGGAATAGGTCTGGCATGGTTTCTTTTTGAAAATATATTTGAATTGCTTGCTCTCTTTGGTCCAAAATCAAATAAAAAGTCTAGTGAAGAAAGACATCGGAAAGCAAAAGAAGCTTTGGACAAAATAACAGACAACAATCCTACGCTGAGATAAAAAAACTTTTTACCACGACATTGTTTTGGGATCGTAAGAGCATTTGAGAGGCTTTGAGTATCTATTTTTAGGATCTTGGGTATATGCTCTACAATCCATACAACTATATCTAAATTCGCAGCTTTTACAGATATTGATATCATCTTTTCTAATATGCCATAGTTCTTGAAATTTAGCATCAGTTATTGCTTCTTTAAGTTTTTTGACCTTTATGTTACTGAATTTCTTTTTAAAAGAAGGACAGTTTTTAATGTCTCCATTTTCTGTGATCGTTACTTTTTTATTGAGACATGAGTTATATTTTTGAGATTCTCTAAACAGGTCACTATTGATAATTAGATTTTCTTTACAAATTTGACCGCAACTAGAATTACGAAGCTGATTAGTGGTGTAATAAATTTTAGCGACCATATAATTATTGGAGATCTTCTTATTTTCTTTTGCAGAATGAATAATTATTTTGTTAACTCTTAAGTTCTTGCTTGACAAATAAGAGATATTGTCTATTTGAAATTGATCAGCATAAGGAAGAATCATAGAAATTGACACGATTCTACTACGATTGCATGCTGTTAAAATATGTTCAATAAAATCAATCGTAGGACTGCCTGTAAACCTCAGTTCTATAGAAGTGCAACCTAAGTCATCTAGTTGAGAAAAAATGGAATTATAATTGAGCTCAGATTTCTCTTTAATCTCTATGATAGCGTTTGAAATTTGAGAAGATGATTCCCATGCCAAACTCAGCTTTGGAAATAGTTTTGGTGTATCGGTAAAAAAACCTAGTTCATCTTCTATTAACTCCTCAAAAAAGATATCTATTTCTTTATCATACTCGTTATTATATTTTTTCTTTAGTTCTCCTGCTGTTCTATTTTCTGCATCTTTAATTACATCATATATCAAGTTAGGAATGAGTCTTAAACAGTTTCTTTGTATGTCGTAAATAGAACTCCTTGAGATGCCTTTTACGGGAATACAACTAGCGTATAGTAAGAAATATTGTGAATGTGTATTATTCATTGTGAATTGTTGATATTGGTTTATACTGTCCGGCATCATGATGCATGTCCGAACCATGAAAATCACTGTTAAAAAAGGCCATTATGGAATTTGGATCTTCATTCATTTTCATTTTTTTCATTAACTGTATCGTTATTGGTAAGTTTTTTAGCGCTTCCTCACCAAGAATACTTTTTAACTCTTCACTTGTTTCTTCCATTTTTCATTTTTAATTAGATAGGTAGCTATGATTTTTTCTAAATTATAATTGCAGATTCCCGAAACCATTCCAAATTGCCCTATTGGGTTTACTTCTAAAAAAACGTAACGGCCATCTTTGGTTTTAACAATATCAATGGAACCTGTTTTTAATTCCATTGTACGCATGAGCTTGTTGAGCTTTTTTTCTATATTTTCTGGCAGCTTAAAAGGAACAGATCTATTTGGTTTTTCAGTATTATATCGTCTAAAATCAACTTCTGTTTGACTATCATTTTGAGAAAAAATAGCCATGCTGTAAAAATCTCCATCTAAATAAAAAGACCGTATCTCAAATTCCTTTTGAAGTCGCTCTTGAAATAATGAAGGGAAAAAAGTTGTCTCTAATTTTTGAATAAAAGGCAAGGATATTGAACTTGTATATTCCATATATATTTCCTCCTTATGCAAGTTAAAATCGTAAGCTTCATAGATTGGCTTCACAATAAGTTCTTTGTGTTCATTTAAAAAATCTAATAACTCTTGCTTAGAATTCGTGATTAATGAACTCGGTATATCTACGCCGCACTCTTTTGCCAAACGTAAGGTTGATATTTTATTCAATTTATCAATTTGCAAAGGATTGCTTAACCATTCTTTTTCCAATACATTATCATACAAACTCTTTTTAAGCATTTTCTTCTCCATCTTCATACTATTATAAATCATCCTACTTTTTGCTGCATTTATTTTTTCTAAAACAGGATATTTGTATGATGAAACTTCTGATCCGCCTCGATACCATATCATGCTTATATCGTCTGTGATGCTATTGCTTTGATACGAAACCTGATCGTTATTTAACTTCAAAGTATAATTGCCATCAATCAAATGATCCGTATTCACTCGTTTGTAATTATACCCTAAAAAAGAAATCCAATCGATTACTTCAGAAACGCTTAGGTCTTTACTTTCACACAAGATTAAAATCATATTTTTTTATTTTTTTAATTCCTTATGACCATGTATGTTGGTCATAAGGAATTTTTTAACACTATAGTTCGGTGATTTAACCTCTGTCTCCAAGTGGTTGATCTGGTTCTGCTGTACCAGAATCTTTATGCAAGTATACGTCTCTAATCATCCAAGCATTAGGATTTGAAGTGTACTTAGTTCTTCTACACCAGTGACCATCTGCTCCTCCGTTGATTGCTGATTTTTGCTCTTCTTTTAATGAAAATTTTCCAAAGGCTTCTTTTAAATTGCTCATAATTTTATTGAATATATCTCCTAAGATTAAACGTCTTTATAAAATGTCCTTAGGTACATACATTTTATAAAGTTGCGATGTAACGAACCGACAAATTCGACCATTCGACTTGTATTGAGATTGTGTTGTCGCACGCTTTCAATGCTGTTTTAGATTCGTATACATTTAAAATTTATATGACATACGCCGTAGTAAATGAGTTCATGATTTTAACAACAGTAGTACATATTGTTCGTCATTTTTGGACTTAAAATCAATGATGTAAAGCAAGTCATTTTTCTTTTAAGCATAAAAAAAAGGTGTTGATTATTTATGATATATCAACACCTTCCATGTATATTATGTATCGTAAAAGCTACTAAGGAATACGTATATTATTGGTTTGAAAATTACGACATTCTTCATTTTCTGATGGAGGTTGAGCTCTTGTTGTAGCTCCATTTGTATTACAGGTAAGGAAACACCACGAAGCGCAGTCTGATTCCTTTGATGGATCTTCAAGGGTATTTGACACGCCGCCACTAGGTTCTGTATTTGCATTAGGATTTAATGCGCCTCCTACCATTTTGTGAAGTAAAGCTAAGTTTGAAATACGATGTTTACGGATAGACAGTTTTTTTAATTTCTTTTTTTTCATAATAGTTTTTCTGTTTAGGTATTAAACTTTTTGTGAAGCAAGATTATATTTAGCAAAAACCAAAATGATAGCATTGACAATTTATGATTTATCAATAAATTAACTGGTTTTGGAAAGATTTTTTAAATATTGTGAAGGATTTATGCCTGTATGTGTTTTAAAAGCTCTGGCAAATGTTTCCTGTCGTTTGAATCCGAATTCTTCTGCGATACCTTGAATTGTGTAGGAATGTAGTTTTTTATCATTTTTTAATCGAACTAAAGCTGTATTGATTCGTAACTCTGTAATATAATTTGAGAACGATTTTCCTTTATGCGTATTGATTACTTTAGATAAGTAAGAAGTATTGGTTTCTAATTTTTGAGCCATAAAACCTAAATTACACGCTGTAGATAAATAATATTCTTCTTTTTCAAAGTCAGCAATTTTATCTAAAAGCATTCTTTCCTTTTGATCAGGTGCTTTATTTTTTTTGTGAACTACTGCTACGGGTTTATGCTGTTCTAATTGAGAGACTTTTTTTAAGAGTTCTTCAAATTTCTTTCTTATCAATTTCCCTTTTACTTTATAATACATTGCAATACCTATAAATAAACCAAGCAAGCATACGAATAGAATAACTAACTTCTTTTCACTTTTTGTTTGTTTAGTTAGCTTCTTTCCCAATTGGTTTATTTCTGTTTTTAAAGGAACAACATCTAATAACTCATGGGTTTCATTATTAATTTTTAAATCTTCTAAACTTTGTTTTTTTTCTAAAAGCGAATATTTTTCAAAATGAAACGATGTTTTTTCAGAGTTTCCAATTTTGTTATATCCTAATGCTAAAAATTCGTGGAATTCTTTTTCATTAATATTTACATTATCAGAACTACTTGTTATTTCTAATGCCTTTTCTAAATAATGTATGGATTCTTGGTATTTTTTCAGTTGGTATGTCCCTTTCCCAAGGTAAAATAAAGAAGTTATATATAATTTTTCCTCCTGATCTTTTAAGGCATAATCTCTAATTTTTTTTGCCAATACAGTACATTGATTGTATTGCTCTCTTTGATAATGGATAATTGCTTTATTCAGCAATAAAGGATAATATGCCCATTTTTTTGTTTTTTCACATTTCTTTAATCCTGCATTGTTATATAATGCCGCTTCATCTGGGTTTTCTTTCCATAAGTATATATCAGCAATATTCATTAATGCAATAAGCCTGTAATAATCTGCATTTTTATCAGCTTCTAACGTATTTAATAACTGTAATATGTTTTTATAGTTCTGAATTGCTTCTTCAAAGTCTTTATGTATTTTTTTTATGTAAGCAATACTAGATAGTAGATGTACTTCGTGCAGAATATCTCCGAAATCTTTAGCGTATTCTTTCGCTTTTAGATAGGCAATGAGTGCTTTAGAGTCTTCTCCTAGCTCTGAAAGAATATCTCCCTTTAAACTAAAACATTCATATAGAAGTTTAGTGTCTTTTAAAAGTATCGTTTTTGATATCGCTGACTCAATATTTTTTAGAGCAATGTTGTTTTCATCGAGTCTATAATGACATTTAGAAATATAATAAAACACTTGTGCTAATTGTTCATTATTTGCATTCACTACAGCTATTCCTTTTGCTTTAAGTGCGTACGTTAATGCTTTTGAAGCATCTTTATATATAAATTTAGAATACGACTGTAACAACTCATCAAACGATTCATCACTTGAAACATTAGTCTGCGCACTTGCGTGACTCAAAAAAACGTAGAATAATAACAGTATTATTTGTTTCATAGGCGATTTTTTAAAATATCATTCAATGATGTTACTACTATGATTTAGAAATAGTATTTCATCGGAATAAGCTTCTATTCACTTTCGGTTAAAAATAAAAAGTTATTCATAGTTATAACCATAGATATTGTTAAGACAAACTAAAACCTCTATATTTTATTTTAAGTGAACGATAAAATATTTTAATTCTTATCAATTAAAATAGCTTTATATCATTGCTCAATCAATCTGAGTTTCTCTAGTTTTTTAAAAAGTTAAAAAGGCTTTTACAAATAAGCTATAGCGAATTCACGGTAATTTGTATTTTTGCTACATGATGCAAAACATTCGTGTAGCTGTAGATGCTGTCGTATTTGGATATAAAGACCATCAATTGAACGTACTTTTGATTGAAAGAAAAGTGCCGCCATTTCAAGGTTCATGGGCATTGCCTGGCGGATTGGTATTAGAGCATGAAAGCTTAGAAACTGCCGTAGAACGTGAATTGCAGGAAGAAACCAACGTTACTATTGATTATTTGGAGCAACTATATTCCTTTGGAAAACCAGGTCGTGACCCAAGAAATCGCGTGATTTCTGTGGCGTATTTTGCTTTGGTAAAACCTTCTCATCACGAAATTAAAGCAGACACTGATGCACAAGATGTTGCCTGGTTTCCTATCAATGAATTGCCCGAATTGGCTTTTGATCATCATGTAATTCTAGAAAAAGCAAAAGCACGTCTCCGCAGTAAGTTAACCTACGAACCTATTGGTTTTGACTTATTATCTACCAAATTTTTATTCTCTGATTTAGAAAAGTTATACATGACCATTTTGGAGAAAAAAATTGATCGTAGAAACTTCCGTAAAAAGATTTTAAGCTTTGAAATTTTGGAAGAATTGGACGAAAAAGTTTCCGAAGGACGCGGACGACCTGCGAATTTGTTCAAATTCAACAAAAAGCAATACTTCAAGTTACAAAAAGAAGGTTTCTTGTTTGATATAAAATAAGGGCGTGCCCGTAAACGGTCAGGCTATCGGCAGTCGCTTTCTTGTCATTCCTGCGCAGGCAGGAATCTCAAAAAGAGCTCCAACAATGCCTCTATCCTTCACGCAAACTCCAGTTTCATTTGCACATTGAGCAAAGTCGAAATACCATCTTTCACTCGAAATCAACAACCTTTCGCGCCAAATAATTCTAAAATGGTGTTTCTAAAACTACTATCTGCTAACAATGTTTCTTGCGTTCCTTTCTCAAATATTCCTACCAATTCTTCGCAACCAACTTCATCACGTGTAGGTCCGTGGAATCTTATATCAGGATATGACAACTTAAAAACACCTATCAAATTTCTATATTCGGTAAGTTCAAACGTATGTGTAGTTTCTCCAAGAATTTCGCGAACAGCATTCTTCAAACCTTTCTTAAAACCTGTAGCATGCGATCCATTTTCTCTGACAAAATCAGTTCTTGGCAATGTAATCGTAGAAAATTTTTCTTTTCCATTATGTATAGAAAACATAATTTCAGCTTTCAAATCAAGCGCAGTATCTTCAATAGAAATTTGAAAAGGCTTCATTAAAAGTGCTGCATCAAAACTTTGCGTATCAAACCAATCTTGCATTCCGTTTGATGAAAAACTAGCAATACTCTTTTCGTCTTCAAATACATGAATTTCTTTTTCAGGATATAAAAAAGAATAGCGTTTAAAAAAGTTCAATAGTAAATATTCAGGTAATTTTTGACTCCGTAAAATTGCAGTATCAAACCTAAATGTAATACTCAATTCCACTGTTTTTTCCACTTCATCCGCAGCAATTAAGATTCCTTGCTCATACACCAACTTCTTTCCATTGGATTGAATACTGCATGTTTCAGACAAAGCTGGTAATATATACATTTCATAACCTACTGAATTTACATTTTTAGGAGTCAACTCAAAATTTAAAACACTATCAAACACCAATTGAAATGTGTCATTTTTCAGATACGTAAAACTTGCGCTAAACCAATCTGAATGAGGTTTTAAACATTCAAATAAAAATGAAATAATTCTCAAATTACCGATTTCATCTACACGACCAATAAACATTGCAGGTCTCCTTCGTACATGTTCTATTGGCTCTTGTATTGGCCGAATACTCTCTTCGCAATACTTTTTTTCTTCACTCATTTTTATATTTTTCAAAGACTATAAGATACGAAAAACGAAGCATTTTTTTAATATTTTCAGTTACTAAATTCCTCAATAAAAATTAAATTAATGTAAAAAATACACAAAATAATTTGCAGAACAAAAAAAGCATTTTATATTTGCGTACAAATAACGCTAATATGAAGTATTTACACTTAGATTCAGACTTTACTCCTTTGGGAACATCTATTGATTTTGAAATGTTTACATTTTCTGGAGGCGAACCACATATCAAAATCAAAGAAGCAATTAATGACGCTGTAACGATTACACAACGCATTACTTCTTTCAATGATTTGGGAATGATTCTAGTGGCAACGGATGCATTACGAAGAATGAATGTAAAAGAAATTAGCTTGTTCATTCCGTATTTTCCAGCAGCGCGTCAAGATCGTGTCATGATTCCAGGAGAAGCACTAAGTGTCAAAATATATGCAGACATCATTAACAGTCAAAACTATGAAAAAGTCAGTGTTTTCGATCCGCATTCGGAAGTCACACCAGCGTTAGTAAACAATGTAGAAGTCATTGACAATCATGAATATGTAAAACAATGTTTGCAAACCATTAAAGAAGAAATCGTATTAATTTCTCCCGATGGCGGCGCGTTGAAAAAGATATACAAACTGTCAGCATATTTAGGAGGAATTGAAGTGATAGAATGTTCAAAAAAACGAGATGTAAAAACAGGCGCTTTATCTGGATTCACAGTGTATTCAGATGATTTAAAAGGCAAAACTGGAGTTGTTGTCGATGATATTTGCGATGGTGGCGGCACCTTTTTAGGATTAGGAAAAGCATTGCAAGAAAAAAATGTGGGAGATGTACATTTAATTGTAAGTCACGGAATTTTTAACAAAGGATTTGAAGCATTAGAAAGTATATATAAAACCATATTTACCACGAATTCATTTAGAGATGTGGAATCAACACAAGTAGTACAGATAAAGTTATAGAGTGTTGAGTTATGAGTTATGAGTTATGAGTTATGAGTTATGAACAATAAACAGCCAGATTAACAAACAAACGAATCAACAAAAAAGAAAAAATTATGAACTTATTAGAACGCTTACAAGGAGGAATATTTGGAGTTGCCACAGGTGATGCTTTGGGCGTTCCGTATGAGTTTTTAAGCAAACAGCGCATGGAACGATTTCCAGCCACAGACATGATTGGTCACGGAACACACAATCAACCTTTAGGAACTTGGTCAGATGATAGTTCGCTCACGTTTTGTTTAATGGAAGGGTTACTTTCTGGATATAACACCAAAGTAATTGCACGAAAATTTGTCGCTTGGTTCGATCGCGCATATTGGTCGCCACATGGAAGTGTTTTTGATATCGGAATTACAACGCGACAAGCTATTTACAGATTGGAACAAGGACATACACCAGAAATTTGTGGTGGTATGGACGAATATGATAATGGAAATGGCTCGTTGATGCGAATTTTACCATTGATATATTTCTTAAAAGGTGAAGAAAATATTGAAGAACGTTACCAAATTATAAAAGAAGTATCTTCTATGACGCATGCACACTTTAGGTCCGTTTTGGCTTGTTTTATTTATGTAGAATACGGTTTACTATTACTAAATGGAACAGAAAAATTGAAAGCGTATGCTGAAGTAAAAAAACTTATAAATGATTTTGTAAAAACACAAGATTTCAATGAAAAAGAACTTGGGTTTTATCATGAAGTTTTAAAAGAAGATATTTTCAAAAGAGATCCAGAACGTATTCGCGGAAGTGGTTATGTTGTCAATTCCTTAGAAGCTTCTTTATGGTGTTTTTTAACAACAGATTCTTATGAAGATTGCGTTTTAAAAGCCGTCAACTTAGGAGAAGACACAGATACAACTGCCGCAATTGCTGGCGGATTAGCAGGAATCTATTATGGATTTGATGCCATTCCAGAAACTTGGAAATTTCAATTAGCACGTTATGAAGACATTCACAACCTAATTGATCGTTTCCATGAAAGCTTACCATAAAACAAAGATGCTAGAGTTTAAATTAAAAAATAATTTAAAATTCAACATTTGGCATTTAAAATTTTAGAAAAAATGAAACATACATTACAACATATACAAACTCAGTTTAATTCTAAAAAACGATTAAAATATTTATTCTTTTGGGGACATCAACCTTCCAAAGATGGAAGTGTCACCAAAAGCTGTTTTAGTCAATGGTGGGAAGTTGAATTTACCGTAAACAACGAAGTTTACAAAACTGCCGAACATTGGATGATGGCTGAAAAAGCAACATTATTTAATGATGAAGCAAGTAGACAAAAAATTCTACTCGTAAATCATCCGCATGATGCTAAAAAACTAGGAAGACAAGTCAAAAACTTTGATCCTGTTATTTGGGATGAACACAAGTTTAACATTGTCGTTCAAGGAAATTATCATAAATTTTCACAACATGAACAGTTAAAACAATTTCTATTAAACACCAAAAACAGAGTTTTAGTAGAAGCTAGTCCAAGAGACCGAATTTGGGGCATTGGAATGAGCGAAAACAATGAAAAAGCAAATAATCCGAATCTTTGGAGAGGACAAAATTTATTAGGTTTTGCCTTGATGGAAGTTCGAGATCAATTGAAAAAAGATGCTGGAATATAGCCTCTAGAATTGAGATGAAAAATTCGCGTATTCGTCGTAAATAGAAAGAAAACAAAACTTAAGATGAATACTATCAGTATAATATTTTTTTAGAAGGTTATTGGGAATGCTAACGTCTGTGTTCAGAAATAATGAATTAGCAAGCGGAATTGCGAAGCGTAGCTTCAAGCATGTAGCTTAGCTGATGAATGGTGCAAAGCAATTTCCTATACGCAGACTTGATTTTTTGGTTCGTTTTTTATCAAGAAAAAATGAACGTTATTAAAACTAAAGTTTGAAACACTGTAGTTGAAAAATTATTAAAAAAGACAAAATGAAACTCACCATACACGGATACTCAACTGCATTATATGCAACATGGTATTATATAGAAGAATTAGGAATTTTATTTGATGCAGGCGATGGTGTTTGCTCAAATTTATTAGGAAAAGCAGGAAAGATAAAACACGCGTTTATCTCACATGCCGACAGAGATCATTTGACAGGTTTATTACAATTCAATCAATTATTTGCTGGATTAAAACCTACGATTTACTATCCGAAAGACTCAGGTTCATTTCCGTTTCTAAACGATTTCTTTACCAAATTTGATCCGCATAACAAAGGAACAAATTGGCAAGCTATAGAAGACTGTTCCATTATTTCTGTCAAAAATTCAATGCAAGTAGAAGCAATTGAAAACGGTCATGTAGTACAACCTGGCTTATTGAAAAGTCTCAGTTTCAAAGTATATGAAACCAAACGAAAACTCAAATCGGAATTTGTGAATTTACACAAAGACGAATTGATCCAGATCAAAAAACAACATGGAGATCAGTTCCTAACCAATGAAATCAAACGAAACATACTTTCGTACTCAGGAGATACGCCCATTGAAGATTATGAACGTTATCACAACAGTGAAATTCTTATTCATGAAGCGACATTCTTGACAAAGGAAGAAACAAATACAAAAGCATTTAAAAACAAACACAGTTCCTTAGATGCAGTATTTGAAATGGTTGCAAATATCAAGATAGACAAACTGATCTTAGGACATTTTTCATCACGATACGATCAACATGAAATAGACAACGAAATAAAAAAACACATACAGCAGTACAACATCAAAATTCCCGTACATCGGATTCCTGTTGGAAAAGCTGTTAAAAATATTTTGGCGCGAGAGCCAATCAATTAAAATGAAAAAATCAACACGAAAACTCAAAGCAATAGAAACGCTGGATATTCAAAAGAATGGACGTTATCTATTTAAAGAGAAAGTTATAAACATTGCAGAAGCACACACAAACTCTGTTGAAAATGCTGCATACCATACAAGTGAAGCTTTAGATGAAATGCTAGCAGCAATCAAAACAGAAAACACTTATGAGACACAATATGAAGTAACTCATGAAACATCCTTACATGCGATTTTACGATTGAAAGAGGAAGAAAATATCATGTGTTTAAATTTTGCTTCCGCGAAAAATCCAGGTGGCGGATTTCTAAATGGTGCATTGGCACAAGAAGAAAGTTTGGCAGTAGCATCAAGCTTATATGCGAGTCAGATGGAAAAATTTGAATTCTATGAAAAGCATAGAAATATGAAATCTTGTATCTATACAGACAGCATGATTTACAGTCCAAAAGTACCTTTCTTTAGAAATAACAAAGGTGAACTTATTGAAAATGCTGTATTATGTTCAGTAATCACATCGGCTGCCGTAAATTATGGCGTCGTAAAAAGGCAAGAAGCTAAGAAGGCAAAACTAGTTGCCAAAATCATGCGAACACGTATAGAAAAAATGTTAGCATTAGCGCTATTGGAAAAAAATGATACACTCATTTTAGGCGCTTGGGGCTGCGGTGTTTTTCAAAACGATCCTGCATTAATTGCGGAGCTTTTTAAAGAAGTTTTAGAGACGACATTTAAAAATCAATTTAAAAAAATAGTGTTTGCTATTTATTCCAGAAATGAAAAGTTTATCACCGCATTTCAACAACAATTTGAATCATGAAAATACAAATTTTACAAGCAGATATCACTACTTTAAAAGTAGATGCAATCATCAATGCCGCCAACTCATCATTGCTTGGCGGCGGTGGCGTTGATGGCGCGATTCATAGAAAAGGCGGATCAGAAATTTTGGAAGCTTGTAAAAAAATTAGAGCGCGACAAGGAAAATGTAAAACCGGTGAAGCAGTCATTACAACGGCAGGAAAATTACCTTCTGATTATGTGATTCACAGCGTTGGACCTGTTTGGAATACAGGCGGAAAAGACAAAGAAGAACTGTTGGCAAATTGCTATAAAAACAGTTTGGATTTGGCAGTTGAACACAATATCAAAACCATTGCTTTTCCAAACATCAGCACCGGAATTTATAAGTTTCCAAAGCAATTAGCTGCTAAAATCGCATTAAAAACGGTTGCAGCGTACAAACATAAAAGTAGCATTGATGAACTCTATTTCTGTTGTTTTGACCAGAAAAACTTTGAGATTTATCACGAATTAATGAAAAATGAACACACATAGATTACAATTAGCACAAAAATCATTGCTTGGCAATAGCATTGGTGACGCTTTTGGCGAAAGTTTCTTTGGTCTAGAAAATGCTGTTTACAATGCTATTCACTTTCGTGAGATTCCACAAACGACATGGGAATTCACAGATGATACAGTAATGGCAATTGCAATCTATACATCATTGGAAATGTATGGAGGAATTAATCAAGATTTTATTGCGAAAGCATTCGCTAGAAACTATCATTTAGATTTTAATCGAGGTTACGGACCTGCCATGCACAGAACCATGCGCGCAATTGAAGCTGGCGAAAATTGGAAAGAAGTTTCTAAGGCAGCTTTCAACGGAATGGGTTCTATGGGAAATGGTGGTGCCATGCGTGCTGGTTTAATCGGAGCGTATTTTTATGATGATTTAGAAAATGTAAAAGAACAAGCATTTCTATCATCTGAAATTACACATGCTAATGAAGAAGGTTGTGTTGGTGCGATAGCAGTTGCAGTTGCAACAGCGATTAACACACAATTACAGATGGATAATAAAACGCTAGAACCAAATGAATTCATCAAAAAAGTAGTTGCTCAATTGCCAGATTGTGACACAACTTCCAAGATTAAAAAATCGATCACGGTGTTACCAAACTATGACATAAGAACCGTAGTTTCAATCTTAGGAAATGGTGTAAAAATGATTGCCCAAGACACAGTTCCTATTTCAATTTGGATTGCTACACATCATCAAACAGATTTCCAAGAAGCGTTATGGAGAGCTGTTTCCGCTTTAGGTGACAGAGACACTATTTGTGCAATTGTTGGTGCGATTACCATCATGAATACAAAAGATGAAAACATTCCAGCAAACTGGAAAAACAAAGTAGAAAACTGGCGTAACAGTGAGTTTTATCAAAAGAATTAGAAAACATGAAATTAAACATACAAAACTATATAGAACAAAATAACGAATGGCCGCAAAACGGACATCACATCATGGCACAATACGATGATGAAAAAATAATTGTATATCAATCCTATCGCCCTGCCATTGGACATTTCGCAGCGAAAAATCAATTTTTTGGTGGACCATTTAGCCTAGAACGCATGACTTGGATCAAACCCAATTTTCTTTGGATGATGTACCGAAATGGTTGGGGAACGAAAGTAGGACAAGAAGTTGTATTAGCAATTCATTTAAAACGTGAAGCTTTTCAACGTTATTTGGAAAATGCAGTGCATTCCTCGTTCAAACCTGAATTATACGAATCGCAAGAATCTTGGAAAAAAGCAGTTCAAGCTTCTAACGTACGATTGCAATGGGATCCAGATCACGATCCATACGGTGCAAAACTAGAAAGACGCGCAATCCAGATTGGAATTCGAAATGAATTTATCCGTTCGTACGCAAAAGAAGATATTTTAAAAATAGAAGATATCTCTGCCTTTGTAGCAGAACAATACGAATTTGTTCAATCGAATCAACTAGACAAATTAATGATTCCTGCTGAACGTCCTTTTTTACCAGAGAGTGAGGAATTACAGCAAAAACTACAATTACAATGAGTAAAAGAATTAAAAATATAAGCAAATTTCTAAGCTATGTGCTTAGACATAATCCTGATAAACTAGGAATTACACTCGATGAAAACGGCTGGACTTCAGTTGCCATTTTACTTGAAAAAATAAATGTAGGCGAATATTCGCTTTCTATGGAAACACTGGAAGAAGTTGTTGCTACGAATAACAAAAAACGTTTTGCTTTCAATGAAGACAAAACAATGATTAGAGCAAATCAAGGACATTCTGTAAATATCGATTTGGCGCTTCAACCCAAAGAACCTCCAAGCTATCTATATCATGGAACGGTTGAAAAATTTATCGAATCTATTCAAGAAAAAGGATTGATCAAAGGCACAAGACAGCATGTGCATTTAAGTGCGGATAAAGAAACCGCGATTAATGTGGGAAGCAGACGTGGAAAACCCATCATTCTAACGGTAAGAAGTGGCGAAATGCATGCGCAAAACCATACATTTTATCAATCTGAAAATGGTGTGTGGTTGACAGAAGCAGTTTCACCAGAGTTTATAGAATTCTAATTGCACACAGAGCATTATTGAAATCAAAATATATTTTGATTGAAGATACCTAGCATAGCTATCGAAGTGTACAATTCAAAAAAGTCACATCATGAAACAATTAAAAGAAATACTGAAAGAGAATTTTCAGAAAGAAAAAAGAAATAAAATCACATTTTTAACAGGCGCAGGATTGTCTGCTGCTAGCGGAATTCCTACGTATCGAAGTACAGACGGGATTTGGGTAAAAGGCACTAAATTCCACAAGCCAGAAGAATTTGGAACGTTTAAATACTTTAGTAAAAATCAGGAAGAAGTTTGGCAGTTCAATCTATTCAGAAAAGGAATGTTTGAAAAAGCACAACCGAATGATTCGCATAAATTATTGGTGGATATTGAACAGTCAATTCCAGAAGATTTTTCTATCATTACACAAAACATTGACGGATTGCATCATCGTGCAGGAAACTCAGGAACTAAAATCTTCGAGATTCACGGAAACATGCGATTGGTTCGTTGTTCGTTAGAATGTTCTAAAGCCGTATACCTATACCCAAAAGATATTGCCTTAGATCGTATTGATGAAGAAATCCCTGATGAAACTTGGGAAAAACTAGAATGTCCAAAATGTGGCGGATTGTTACGCCCTAATATTTTATGGTTTGATGAATATTACAATGAACGCTTATACAAAGTAGATTCTACCATGAAAATTGCTAAAAACACAGGGATTTTAATCGTTATTGGAACTTCAGGTGCTACAACATTACCATTGCGATTAATTGAACAAACACTTCAGTATGGTGGTTATGTTTTAGATGTAAATCTAGAAGATAACAATATTACACGTCTTACAGAAGGTAAAAAAAGAGCGCTTTCATACCGAATGACGAGTGACGAATTTTTGAGTGAGTTTCATAAAATTCTAGAAGAATGTAAAGTGATTTTATGATTGAACAAAAACATATAAATCGCTTTCAAGGAAGTATCTTATTAGGTGCTATTGGTGATGCTTGGGGAAGTGCTTATGAAAATCACACGCTTCCCGATGAAAAAGCTTTTTATCTTTTTAAAGAGCCGGAAAAGCCTAAAATTTGGCAATTTACAGACGATACACAATTGACTTTAGCAACCTGTGAAGCCATTTTAGAGGATTCAACAGCAGCTCCGAAAACATTGGTGACGCATTTTCTAAAATATTACAATGAAAATCGCATCAGTGGAATCGGAGCTGCTACTTTAAAAGCATTGCAAGAATTAAATGCTGGAGCGCATTGGAGTCAAACAGGAAGAAAAGGTGAATTTGCCGCAGGAAATGGAAGCGCCATGCGAATTGCTCCGTTGGCTTTTTTAAAAGATGTTTCTAGAGAACGTATTCGAGAAATAAGTTACATCACACATCAAAATGAAGAAGCTTATGTTGGCGCTTTGGCGATTGTTTTGTGTATTCAAGAAATTATAAATGACACTTGGAACAATACTTCTTTAGTAGAACGTATCATTCCACAATTGCCTGATACCAACGTAAAAGACAGATTGATTGCTTTGCGTGAATTAGAAAATACATCGATCTCTGAAATTGGCAAACTAGGAAACAATGGTTATGTTGTAAATTCGGTTCCATTAGCAATTTTTGCGGCTCAAAAAGTAAAAACGCAATCAATTACAAGTATCTTTGAAGAACTCATTACTGTTGGCGGAGATACCGATACCAATTGTTCTATTGCTGGACAAATAATGGGCACTTTCGTGGGAATTGATAAGATTCCTACAGCATTAAAAAACAAGATAAAACCACTCGTTGGTTATGAAACCTTGCAGAATATTATCAATAAGTTACCAAATATAAATTGATATGTTTTGGTGAATTTTTATAGTATTTTAGAGAAAATTTAAACACATGAGAACACTCGCAATAGGAGACATACATGGAGGATTTAGAGCATTAACACAAGTGCTAGAACGCGCCAATGTAACCACAGAAGACACCTTAATATTTATGGGGGATTATGTAGATGGATGGAGCGAATCTGCCGAATTGGTTGAGTTTTTGATAGCATTAAACACCAAACAGAAATGTATTTTTATTCGTGGAAATCATGATGTTTGGTGTCATGAATGGTTGATGGATGGTCATATAAATGATGTTTGGTACATGCATGGCGGAAAAGAAACCTTAGAAAGTTACCAACGTGTCAAGTATGATAAACAACAACATTTAGACTTTTACGAAAATTTAGAAAACTTTCATATTGACGAGCAAAATAGATTGTTTATTCATGCCGGATTTACTTCTATGCATGGTGTTTTAAAGGAACATTATCACAAGAATTTTTATTTTGATCGAACTTTAATTGAATGTGCAGTTGTCGTACAACAACTTGGTATGGAAAAATTGGAGAATACAAGTTATGCACCAAGAAGATTAAAACACTATAAAGAAATTTATGTCGGACATACACCAACCATAGGTTATGATTGCCATATACCAATGAAAGCTCACAATTTATGGGATGTAGATACAGGTGCTGCTTTTACAGGAAAACTTTCTATCTTAGACATTGATACCAAAGAATTTTGGCAAAGTGATCCGCTTCCAGAATTGTATCCAAACGAAAAAGGGAGAAACAAAATGCGCGTCATTCGTAAAAAATGAAGTATCTAAAATCCACATACTATTTTGATTTTGAACAGGAAGTCATTCAAAAATTAATAACTTCTTATCAAGACGAAACAATTTCAAATACAGAAAAAGCCATCGCATTGTACAACAAAGTACGTGACGATTGGAAGTACGATCCGTATACCATCAGTTTTTCAAAAGAAAACTTTCGCGCAAGCACTATTGCTCAAAAAGCAACTGGAAACTGTGTTGAAAAATCAATTGTATTAATTGCGGTTTTAAGAGCAGTTGGAATTCCTGCCAGACTACATTTAGGAAAAGTAAAAAATCATATTGCTGTAGAAAGACTCACGGAAAAATTTGGTTCTAACGAACTCACGCCACACGGAATGGTGAACGTTTTTTTAAACAATAAATGGTTAAAATTATCGCCAGCTTTTAATGCTTCTTTATGTAAAAAGTTCAAGGTTGCACCTTTGGAGTTTGATGGAGAAAATAATTCTTTCTTGCAACAGTATAATAATCAAGGAAGCTTGTTTATGGAATATACGGACGATTACGGGCATTTTGAAGATGTTCCGTTAGACTTCATGAAAAGAAATGTAAAAGAACACTATCCTCATATTTTTGACACTGGCGAAAATATTACAGAATTTAAACTATAATACAAATTCGTTTGAAAAAAAGTCAACTAGATATCATTCTTCTACTCGTGTTTATAATCATATTATTTTTCCCCTTATGGGACATGAGTTATAGATATCTTTGGGATTTTGATTTAGGAAATAAAGTTCATGGTAACATAGAAGATTCAGGAATATTTAAAAATGCCTGGGCAGAGCTGACCAATGATTCTGATTATATTCAAATATACGGTTACTTCATAAAATTCCCTGTAGTATATGTGGCTATTCTGACTCAACTCATACTTATATTCAAAAGAACATGGATCAATAAAACTGTTTGGTTATATGTTATAAACGCAATCTTTTATGGAATTTTTATGTATCTATTTTTAGTAAGTTTTGATAGGCATAAAATTGATATCAATTTAAAATTTGGAAGCTTCTTGTATTTTGGAGCGCTACTGCTGGGAATATTGAAAGAGACAATAATCGCAAAAAAATAAGTTGCTTTTTAAAATACCATAACTCATGACTCCAAAAATCCCGATTCCTTTCTAAATTCAATTTCACTTTCAACTTCAAATTCAATTTCAAGTTCAATTTCAAGTTCAAGTTCAATTTCAAGTTCAACCTCAAAGTTTCCCGTAATTTCAACGAATAAAACACAGATTCATTTGTCAGTTTCAAAAAACATTTTATATTTGCGTATATTTAACGCAAAATAATATTTATATGAATCCTTTATTGCTGACAGACGGTTACAAACTCGGACACAAAGAACAATATCCGCAAGGAACTACCAAAGTATATTCGAATTGGACGCCGCGAAAAAGTAGAATTGAAGGTATTAACAGCGTTGTCTTTTTTGGATTGCAATACTTCATTAAAGAATACCTCATCAAACAATTCAATACCGAATTTTTCAATCAACCAAAAGCACAAGTAGTTGCTGAATACAAAAAATATGTCGATCACTATTTAGGTGTCGATTACGATATTTCACATATTGAAGATTTACACGATTTAGGCTACTTACCTATTGAAATTAAAGCCGTACCAGAAGGAACTGAAGTTCCAATTCGTGTACCAATGTTTACGGTTGTCAACACACTTCCTCAATTTTTCTGGATTACAAATTATCTAGAAACACTCCTTTCAAACATCATTTGGCAGCCATGTACTTCGGCTACCATTGCAAAGCAATACAAAACAATTTTAACGAAATACGCGCAAGAAACTGATGAAGAAAATCTAGACTTTATCAACTGGCAAGGACACGATTTTTCTATGCGTGGTATGTCTGGAATCGAATCTTCTATCTTAAGCGGAATGGGACATGCATTGTCTTTTACCGGAAGTGACACCTTACCTGTTGCAATGAATTTAGAGAAATATTACAATACAGATGTCACGAAAGAACTAGTTATTGGAAGTGTAAATGCTACTGAACACAGTGTCATGTGTGCTGGAAGTAAAGATGACGAAATTGAAACGTTTAGACGCTTACTAGAAACCTATCCATCAGGAATTCTCTCTGTAGTTTCAGATACGTGGGATTTATGGAAAGTACTCACAGCATATTTACCTCAACTCAAAAAAGAAATCTTAGAACGTGATGGCAAACTCGTGATTCGTCCCGATTCTGGAAATCCAGTAGACATTATTTGTGGATGCGAGCACGAAGATGAAACGGTTGCAAAAGGTGTGATTGAACTACTGTGGGATGAATTCGGCGGAAGCATCAATTCGCAAGGATACAAAGTATTAAATCCAAAAATTGGCGCTATTTACGGCGATAGTATTACGATTGATAGAGCTACACAAATTTGTGAACGTTTACAAGAAAAAGGATTTGCTTCTACCAATGTGGTGTTAGGCATTGGAAGTTTTACCTATCAATACAATACACGTGATACATTCGGATTTGCAATGAAAGCTACATACGTAGAAATTCATGGTGAAGGACGTGCTATTTTTAAAGATCCAATCACGGATGATGGTACCAAAAAATCTGCAAAAGGATTGATACAACTCTATACGGAAAACGGAAAATTGACCTATAAAGATGAATGTTCTATACAAGAAGAAAAAGAAGGCTTATTAACAACTGTTTTTAAAGATGGAAAGTTACACCAAGAACAATCATTACAAGATGTTAGAAGAATAATTTCAAAATCGATACAAGATGTTAATTATGTAAAAATGGAGACTATTGTAGATATTTAGTGGTACATTCGCCCTCCACTCAAACCATCAATAATGTCAATAAAAAATATTCGTTTAGAAGTCATGCAAACTATCGAGAAGGAAATCGATGGCTACATGGATAAATATCTAATTCCCCCCGAAAAAATATGGCAACCCACAGATTTTTTGCCAAACTCTCAAGAAGATACTTTCTTTGATGAAGTACATAAAATTAGAGAAGAAGCCAAAGAAATAGGATACGATTTATGGGTTGTATTAGTTGGCGATACTATAACAGAAGAAGCATTACCAACCTACGAATCATGGTTGATGGATGTAGAAGGTATAGATCAACATGGAAAAAATGGTTGGTCAAAATGGGTTCGTCATTGGACAGGAGAAGAAAATCGTCACGGAGATGTTTTAAATAAATATCTATACTTATCGGGTCGTGTAGACATGCGTGAAATTGAAATTACAACGCAACACATGATTAATGATGGTTTTGATATTGGAACCGCAAATGATCCTTATAGAAATTTTGTATACACAAGTTTCCAAGAGCTAGCAACCAATATTTCGCATAAGCGCGTTGGACAGTTGGCAAAGAAAAAAGGAAATACGCTACTAGGAAAAATGTGTAATATCATTGCAGGTGACGAAATGAGACATCATTTGGCATACAGAGAATTTGTAAAAACGATTTTAGAGTATGATCCAAGTGAAATGATGTTGGCTTTTGAAGATATGATGCGTAAAAAAATTGTCATGCCAGCACAATTTGTACGTGAATCTGGAGAAGCGATCGGAACTGCTTTTGAAAATTTCTCTAATGCCGCACAACGTTTAGGCGTATATACTACGTATGATTATATTGATATCATGAGAAAGCTAAATGCATATTGGGAAATTGATAAATTAACCGGATTGACCGCTGCCGCAGAAAAAGCACGTGATTATGTAATGAGATTACCAGATCGTATGACACGCATTGCTGAACGTGTAGCGATTCCTGAAGATATTACAAAATTCAAATGGGTTCAAGCTAATGGAATGCTTTAATTAGATTGCTTTGCTGTTAGATCGGCTTTGCCTTTTTAGAACGCTTTGCTGTTAGAACGCTGCGCTTTTAGATTACTTTTTGGTTGTTAAAAACTACTTTTTAATTTAAAATTTAGCATTTTACATTTATAATTTATTAGATCGTCACTTCAAGTGATTTTTCTATACATTGAGTAGTATTGAAATGAAAGAAAATTATATCGAGAAATTCATAAAAACAAAAACCCACTTCAATTGAAGTGGGTTTTTTACTATTCGTTGCTAACTTTCAATTATAAAATATAAAGCTCGCCAAAATTCATTTTAAATTAAGATTAACCTGGACAATAACATACGGATAACACTTGTGTTTCTTCCGTTTCTCTAACACCGCAGTGATGTTTATCACTAATACATTTACCAAAATCTATAGAACAAACACAAAGTTCAAATGTATGTCTATTGTTGGGATCACAATCCCTTGAAGGAGCAATATCAGGTTGTCCCGCTACTACAGAATAAGAGAAGTTAGAAATAGAATTTTTGTTAAGTTTTAATGATTTAAAATTCTTTTTTTCATAATATAAAATTTAAATAAACTCCTAAGTTTTTAAAACACGCATTAGGAATATAGACGCTTTTTAAATGAAGAGTCTTTTTTTATAATTTGTTACGAAAAAACTTATAATTTGACAAGGAAAATAAATCTTCATCTTATTCAATAAAACAAAAAAACCGCTTTCTTATGAGAGCAGTTTTTTCTATGTCACTTTTCTATTTTGTAATAACTTCCTGCTTTTATAAGGTAAAACCATAAACTAATTACTACGATATTTTATAGTTTTATGTGATTAAAATCTGAAAAATAAAAAATTATGCTATCAAAAATTTTAGAATTAAAAAATGTAAAAGTATTACAGAAAATAGACCAACGTAATATTTCAGGAGGAAACGAAGATCATCCAGTACAACCTGTTGCTTGTCCTAATAATGTGATGTATGCATTTTGCGAACCTTATAGCAATGTTCCTATTGTTGATCCTTGTATCGTCTGCGTGAATTAATAAGAACTATTTTCAATAAAAATCATAAAAAATCCGATTTCATAAGAAATCGGATTTTTTTATCTAGAAATTTCGAGTATGTACAATTTATTATTCTTTTCCTCCATCTAAAATATCTTGCCAATCCAACAATTCATTCCACTTTCCTTCATAGGCAAGTTTTGCTTGTCGTGGCCAAGTTCCTGGATTGTGAACTTTATAACGTTCCCCTCCACTATTTAATATTTCCTGGCATTTTTCAACACTTGTTTCAGCAAGTCCTTTCCAAGTTGTTACATCATGATTATGGAATAACTCTTTTATTTTTGGTCCAATTCCTTCTATGATAGTCAAATCATCTTCCTTTATTTTCTTGCCAAAAACAGCCTTTGCTGCTGCTGCATCAAACAAAATTGCACTCGCCGCTGGAGCTGCAAAAGAAGCTACTCCCAAAGCATCAGCACTTCCTTTGGCTTCCAAACTTATTTTACTCTTTTCGCAAGCTTCTAATTGTAATTTTAAACTTTCTATCTCTGTTTTATACACATCAATATTTCCTTGTAATTCAGCAACTTCTACTTCTAGCCTCTTTACAGTTTCCAAACAATCATCGTCATTGTTATTCGTAGTATTAGCACCAAATAATCTACCTAACAGATATCCTAAAATGGCACAGATAAGTCCAACTAACAATGGAATTAATATACATAAGTTCATAATTTTTATATTTTTTTAATTTGTTTCGTTTAATGTTACTACGGTTCTTCTATTTTTTGCTTTTCCTTCTTCGGTAGTATTATCAGCAATTGGTTCTGTTTGTCCTTTAGATATTGCGGTAATCTTTGAGGCAGGAATTTCATTGTCAATAAGATACTGCTTAGCAAAATCGGCTCTTTTTTGTCCGTATTCAATATTTTTAGTTGCATTTCCCGTATTATCGGTATGTCCTGTAACCAGACAACTTGCAGTGTTTACTTTGTCTAAATACTTAGAAATATCTGCGACTTTTTGACGCTGTTCTGCCGTAAGAGCAATGGATGTTTGTCCAGTTTTAAAATTCAATACCAAAGGATTTGCAACAATCTTATCGCGCAATGCTTTTAACGCATCAGCTTCGCTTGTATCATCTTCAGCAATTGTCTTGATTTCATAATCGATAGGTCCAAAAAACACATTGTTGGCATCTGGTGTAAGATCATCTTTAAGTGTTCCATAAGTATCAATAATTTTGGATGGGACTCCTTGTGATACCATATAGTTCTTAATTGCATTCGCTCTTGCCAATCCAAGATTTGGATACGCTGAATTGTTTTTCTCAGCAGCTGTGTAATGACCAATGATTTTGATTCTCTTAGATGGATTATCTTTTACATACGTTTGTAAATCAGCCACTGCTTTTTGAAGATTCGCTGGAATAGGCTGCATAAGATGATAATCTGAACCTTTGAAGTTAAAGTTATTCTCTGCATTCAGTGCAAAACTACCATCCTTAATTGTAAAAGGATTTAGTGTAGCTTCTTTCATTTTAGGTTTCTCTTTTACGATGTTTTTTTCATCGTTCTTTTTGTCTTTCAAGTTCTTATTTTCACAATCTGTACAATCGCGACAACAAAGCCACCAATACAAGATAGTTCCAATAATAATTGTAAACAAAATACCCAAAAGGTAGGATGTTTTTTTACTCATATATCCGTTATTTATGGTTAATTATTGTTTCAAATTATTAAATCCACAACAATTTCTACGGATAAATTAGATGAATCCACAAAAAAAGCCACATCTATCGATGTGGCTCTCAATATCTTAGATGAACTGCTATTTACAGGTCAAACTTAATTCCTTGTGCTAACGGTAATTCCGTTGTATAGTTAATCGTATTGGTTTGTCTACGCATGTATACTTTCCAAGCATCAGATCCAGACTCACGTCCACCACCTGTATCTTTTTCTCCACCGAAAGCTCCACCAATCTCTGCTCCAGAAGTTCCAATATTTACATTGGCAATTCCACAATCAGATCCTTGTACAGATAAGAACGCTTCTGCTTCACGTAAATTATTTGTCATAATTGCAGAAGATAAACCTTGTGCAACTCCATTTTGAAGATCCAATGCATTGGTAACATCTCCAGAATATTTTAATAAATATAAAACGGGTGCAAATGTTTCGTGCTGAACAATTTCGAATGAATTATCTGCTTCTGCAATTGCTGGTTTTACATAACATCCGCTTTCGTAACCTTCTCCTTCTAAAACACCACCTTCTACCACGATGTTTCCTCCTTCAGCAACTACTTTTTCCAAAGCAGCTTGATATCCTTTTACGGCATCTTTATCGATCACTGGTCCAACATGATTGTTTTCATCCAACGGATTTCCAATACGTAACTGTCCGTAAGCAGCAACGATGGCATCTTTTACTTTATCATAAATAGAATCATGAATAATTAATCTACGTGTAGATGTACAACGTTGTCCTGCCGTTCCAACAGCACCAAAAACAGCACCAATAACGGTCATTTTAATATCTGCATCAGGTGTTACAATAATTGCATTGTTTCCTCCTAATTCTAATAACGATTTTCCTAAACGTCCTGCTACTTCTTTCGCTACAATTTTACCCATACGCGTAGATCCTGTAGCAGAAACTAAAGGAATACGAGTGTCTTTTGAAAGATATTCTCCCACTCTATAATCTCCATTTATCAAACAGCAAATTCCTTCTGGCAAGTTATTTTCAGCAAAAACTTCAGCTGCAATATTTTGACAAGCTACTCCACACATTGGAGTCTTTTCAGATGGTTTCCACACACATACATCTCCACAAATCCAAGCTAGAGCTGTATTCCAAGCCCAAACAGCTACTGGAAAGTTAAATGCAGAAATAATTCCAACAACTCCTAATGGATGGTATTGTTCGTACATTCTGTGCCCTGGACGCTCAGAGTGCATTGTTAAACCGTGCAACTGACGTGATAATCCAACTGCGAAATCACAGATGTCAATCATTTCCTGAACTTCACCTAAACCTTCTTGGTATGATTTTCCCATTTCATAAGAAACCAATTTTCCAAGTGCTTCTTTTTTCTCTCTTAATTTTTCTCCAAACTGACGCACAACTTCTCCACGTTGTGGCGCTGGCATTGTTCTCCAAGTTTTAAAAGCCGATGTCGCAGCTTCCATCACTTTTTCATAATCTTCTTTTGTTGAAGATTTTACTTTTCCAATCAATTCTCCGTCTACTGGAGAATACGATGCAATCAATTCTCCATTTGAAAAATTGTTTGAACCTGTTGAAGTTCCTTCATTGATATCTTTTAAGCCTAATGTTGCCAAGGCCTCTTTGATTCCAAAATCAGTAGTCACTGCTCCCATTTATTTATAACTTTTTTTAGTTCTTTTGTTAAATTTCTGCGAAGATAGCATAATTATGCCAATCTTTTACTGCACAATGTGCGGTTTATCATTTCAATTCTAAGATGTTGTAATGATATGTGGCACGAAGATATTTTTCATCTTTCCCCACATCTACCTTAAAACTTTTTCGATCTTGATGCAATCGCAATCCTGTATTTTCTTCTTGTTTTAAGTTGACTATTTGACTGTATGTTGTTTCGCTGTGTTGAATTAAGTTTTCTTTGAGCAAAAATGTATGTATGTCAAAATAATACCACCATATGGTATCACTATTAGGATAGGTAACTTTAATAGAATATGCATCTGTTTTATCTTCCAATCGTACAATGCCTTCACTTACTATAGTAGCTTCATCGGTTAGTAATTTGTAGGGTTGCCATAAAACATATTGTGCACCCATAATTTCTTTATGAGCAGCTTCTACAATTGAATCGTCTGTTACTTGA
This sequence comes from uncultured Kordia sp., assembly GCF_947489565.1. Taxonomy (GTDB): domain Bacteria; phylum Bacteroidota; class Bacteroidia; order Flavobacteriales; family Flavobacteriaceae; genus Kordia. Next base: position 382,806 of record NZ_CANLEA010000002.1, read on the forward strand.
TATCCATCCGTAAATACAAATGTTTCTTTACCATCGAATACAATACGTTTTTCAACATCTTCTTCCATCCATTTTACTTTGGAAGTAAATGTTGGTTTTAGCGTATTATGGAAGGTTTGTTTTTTAATACTTTCTACTTTGCCATCACTAGTATAAAACGTAGTAGTTTTTTCATAAATCAAAACTTTTGGCGTTTCCCACAAGGCTTTTCCTCCATGTGCTTCTTCCAATGATTTTTGAATCACCATTTCGGCAGTAAGTTCTGGCTGACATGCACAAAAAAGCATGCTAATTGCCAAGCTCACACATATAAAAAGACTTTTATTCTTCATCTGCTGTAAATCGCTCATCAACAGGCATTACTGTTCCACAATTATCACAAGTCAATAAATCTTGTGAAGCATAAAATGTTTTAAAATGACCCAAAAAGTCTTTTTCAACATCTTTTAACGGAAATCGAACTTCATGCAGTTTATGGTTACAATGATCACAATACCATTGCAAACCATCCATTAAATTGGTTCCTTTTCGTTTGCGTTCTACCACTAATCCAATAGAATTATCAAAACGCACTGGCGAATGTGGTACGCCCGCAGGATGCAAATACATATCGCCAGGACCTAACTTCATTGTTTTCTTTTCTCCATCTTCCTGAATATGTACTTCTATATTTCCTTCTAATTGGTAAAATAACTCTTCGGTTTCGTTGTAGTGATAATCCTTTCGTGCGTTTGGTCCGCCAACAATCATCACAATATAATCGCCAGCATCTTTGTATAAATTTTTATTTGCAACTGGCGGCTTCAATAAATCTCTATTTTCTTCAACCCATTGATTAAGGTTAAACGGTTTTTGTATAGCCATTATCATTTAGAATTTTAGACTTTAAAATTACGCATTTTTTAGCGATACTCTGACATTTCTACAAAGTTAACTGTCAAAACTGACACACAACTGTTAAGTAAGGGAAAACCATACTTTGTTGATTGTATTATTGGCTATCTTCTTTTTGTTAACCAAAAACAAAACTAATTATGAAAAAAAAGAAGTTAAAAAACCTAACACTAAAGAAAACTTCCGTTTCAAAGTTAAATGGTGGTAGTCCTTTTCCAATTCCTTTATCGAGGTTTATTAAAGAGTGTGCGCAAACAGGAAATTTAGTTGAATGTACAACGACGACTTGGGAAAGCGAATTATACTCAGCTTGTTGTCCTCCTTCACAAGGAATCGGTTGTGAATCTTTCAATTTTCCATGTGAAGAATCCGTGAATATTCCTTGCCAACCTTAATTTTAAAAACTTAAAACCATGAAAAAAAAGAATTTCAACAAAAAACTAGATTTAGGAAAAAAACAAATCTCTAAACTCGATGACGTACAAGGTGGTGCTGCTATAACACTTGGTGGTGGAAACTGCACAAGCCAATTAATCAAAACATGTACTTGGTATAGTGAATTGTATACAGCTTGTTATTGTGACCCTTCTTGGGATGGAAACTGCGGACCATCTATTGATCGTCCATGTCAATACACAGAACAACCAGGATGTTCGCCAAATACAAATTTTGTTTGTGACGCTTAAACTATAGTAATATGAAAAAAAAGAATCTAAATAAAAAGCTGTCTCTTGGGAAGAAACAAATTTCCAAATTGGGAGACGTAAAAGGAGGTGCAGCAATATCGCACCCAACATGTACTGTTGATCCTGGCACATTAAATTTACTTGTGTGTACAACAACAGTTTGGGAAAGCGAATTATATTCAGCATGTCACTGTGAACCTTCATGGCATACGAACTGCGGGTCTATCAATATTCCATGTCCAGGAACTATGGATTTGGCTTGTGCTCTGGAATCAGTAAGAATTTGTGACAAATAATTTTTAAATCTAAAATCATGAAAAAAAAGAATCTAAAATCATTATCGCTTAAAAAAGCATCCGTTTCAAAGTTAAATGGTGGTGCACAAGCACCCATTCCAATTCCATTAACTATTGACATAAGAGAGTGTTATTTTACTTGGGATATACGTCAATGTACTTGGTACAGTGAATTGTATACTGCTTGTGATTGTGAACCTTCTTGGGATTTAGGATGTCAAGTATCCTTTGATGCTCCTTGTGAACCTTAATACAAGTAATTCTATAAAGAATTAAAAATACAGATGTATGAAAGCTCCAAAATACTGTTTTGGAGCTTTTTTTGGTTTTTACTTGTGAATAAATATCTGAACAACAACAGGTTTTGCAGCTTGAAATTGTGTACATTTAATGCACTAATCAATCGTTTTAATACTCATGAAAAAATCTGCACTTATCCTGCTGTTCTCCATTTTTCTATTACATAGTTGTGCCAATACTTCTTCCGAAGAAAAAACACCAAAAGCTGATGCAAAACCTACAAATAGTATCGGATTGGTGATTCACGGTGGTGCAGGAACTATCTTGAAAAAGAACATGACGCCTGAACTAGAAGCTGAATACAAAGCTACCTTAGAAAAAGCCGCGAAGAAAGGATACGAAATTTTACAAAATGGCGGTTCTAGTTTAGATGCCGTTGAACAAACGATTCACATCTTAGAAAACTCTCCTTTATTCAACGCTGGAAAAGGTGCCGTTTTTGCCAATAATGGTAAAAATGAATTAGATGCTTCTATCATGGAAGGAAAAACACTCAATGCTGGTGCAGTAGCAGGTGTAACAAATTTGAAAAACCCAATTTCTGCAGCTAGAAAAGTGATGGAAAACTCAAGTCATGTTTTATTAGCAAGAAAAGGTGCAGAAGAATTTGCTGCCGCACAAGGTTTGGAAGTAGTAGATACGAATTATTTTTTCACCGAAAAACGCTTCAAATCATTACAAAGAGCAAAACAAGGCGATAAAGACAAAGCTGCATACATCGATCCGTATATCAAAGATTATAAGCACGGAACGGTAGGCTGCGTTGCTTTAGATAAAAATGGAAACCTAGCGGCCGGAACTTCTACAGGCGGAATGACCAATAAAAAATGGAATCGCATTGGAGATTCGCCAATTATCGGTGCCGGAACCTACGCAAACAACAAAACCTGTGCAGTTTCTAGTACAGGTCACGGTGAATACTTTATCAGAGCTGCCGTAGCTTATGATATTTCCGCGATGATGGAATATAAAAATCTGTCTTTGCAAGAAGCCGCAAAAGAAGTCATACAAAAAAAGTTAAAAAATATGGGCGGCGATGGCGGAATTATTGCCATAGATGCCAAAGGAAATTTAGTTGCTGAATTTAATACGCCAGGTATGTATCGTGCCATGGTTGATGAAAAAGGAACCATTACTATTGGAATTTACAATGAGTAATAACGAACACTAGAAAATAGTGAACGAATGCTAGATATATCCTAACGAATACTCAACGAACACCTATATTATGAGAAAGTCTATCTATTTTACAACAAAAACCATCATGCGCAACACTACCGTTTTTATCCTTTTTGGAATATTTCTCAGCTTTTTTTCCTGTAATACGGGAAATCCTGAAGCAGATAATATTTTTGAATTCAAAGACTATATTTATCAAACGACCGCTGGAACAGTTTCAGTAAAAGAACCGATTATAATTGGACTTCAAAAGCAACTTCCCAACTTAGGTGATTCGGGAGAAGTATCAGCAGACCTCATCAGTATTAGTCCAAAAGTAAGTGGAAAACTCCTCGTTCAAAATAACAAAACATTGCGCTTTGAACCTGATGCGCCTTTGCAACCAGACACAGAGTATTCGGTAACGGTGAATCTAAAAGACATCTATGAAGATGTAAAAAAGGAATTTAGCACGTATACGTTCGCATTTAAAACGGTAACACCCAATTTTTCTGTAACCACAAACGACTTGCAATCCTATTCAAAAGAATGGCAATACCTGAATGGAACCTTACGATCTGCAGATTTTATTCCCACCGAAAAATTACAAGAATTAATTTCTGCCACACAAAACGGAAAAGCACTCAACGTAAAATGGGAACCTTCTGTGTTAAATGCAACTACATATGAATTTACGATTGACAGCATCAATCGACTAGACAATAATTCGGAAGTCAAAATTTCTTGGGTCGGAACTCCAATTCTTTCCAAAGCAAAAGGTGGAACGTATTATACCATTCCTGGAAAAAACAACTTTTCTATAATTGATGTCAAAGTTTCTCAAAGTCCTGAACAAAAAGTAAGCATCAACTTTACAGATCCGCTACTTAAAAATCAAAACTTTGCAGGTTTGGTGACCATTAAGAATCAAAAAAATATTACCTACGCCATTGATGGAAACATTCTAAATGTGTATCCAAAAAATAAAATCAAAGGCACTACCATGCTGGAAGTCTTTCCCGGAATTAAAAGCAAAGACGATTACAAACTGAAAAGCGGTTACTCAAAAAACATTTCGTTCGAACAGCAAAAACCACAACTTCGTGAGGTTAGCAAAGGTGTTATTTTGCCCAACTCAAAAAACCTAACCTATAACTTTCAAGCGATGAACTTAAAATCGGTTGATGTTCGTATTATCAAAATATATCAAGATAATGTATTGCAATTTTTACAAGGAAATAGTCTTAACGAAATTGACCGATACAGCATTCGTAGAGTCGGAAGACGTATTGCCAAAAAAACCATCAACTTAATTGAAAATGAAGGCGAGAATGATGGACAATGGAAAACCTACGGAATTGACTTATCGACATTGTTTGCCGCGGAACCTGGCGCCATTTATCAGGTGGAAATCGGATTTAAAAAAGAATATTCGCTCTATACTTGTGAAGATGGTGATTCCGCTACGGCGAATACATCTCGTTCTCGTGGCGATAATTACTATCAAAATCGTGAAGATGAAGACGAAAACGAAGAAGAATATTGGGACAATAAAATTTATAACTTTAGAAACTACCGTTACAACTGGAACGATCGCGAAAATCCATGTACCGAATCGTATTATTTACAAGATCGTTTCCTCACAGCAAATATTTTAGCATCTGACTTAGGTGTAATTGTGAAAAGTGGCGGAAACAAATCGTATTATTTTGCAGTAAGTGATATCATAACTACAGATCCTGTCAGCAATGCCAAAGTAACGCTGTACAATTATCAGCAACAAGAAATAGCATCAAAACAAACGGATTCTGAAGGTTTAACAACTATTGATGGTGACAAAAATGCTTATTTCGCCACCGTATCTAAAGGCAATCAAATTACCTATGTAAAACTGAATGATGGTAGCGCATTGTCCATGAGTAAGTTTGATGTTGCTGGAAAAAGAATCAAAAAAGGAATCAACGGATATATTTACGGAGAACGTGGAGTTTGGCGTCCTGGCGATAGCTTGCATTTAGCTTTTGTATTGAATGATGCTGGAAATCCACTTCCAAAAAATCATCCTGTAAAAATGGAAGTTACGGATGCACGTGGAAAATTAGTTTACAAAAACATTCAAACGCAAGGTGTAGATAACTTCTATAAATTTACGGTAGAAACAGATCGAGAAGCACCCACAGGAAATTGGGAAGCCAACGTAAGTGTTGGTGGCGTAAACTTCTCTAAAACGCTCAAAATAGAAACGGTAAAACCAAATCGTTTAAAGATAAATATTGACTTTGATGATGAAATCTTAGCCAATTCCAGACCGATTGAAGGAACACTAAAAGCTGCTTGGTTGCATGGCGCGCCAGCGAAAAACTTAAAAGCAGAAGTCAATGTACGACTGACAAGCACCAAAACATCCTTTAAAAAGTTTCCGAACTACGAATTCAACGATCCAACACGAAGTTTCAACACAGAAGAATTTGTCATGTTCAAAGGACAACTAAATGAAGAAGGTACTGTTGACATTTCGAAAAAAATAAATGTAGAAAAAAGTGCGCCAGGCATGTTGAAAGCATCGTTCTTAACACGTGTCTATGAAAATGGTGGCGATTTCTCTATTGACGCCTTCTCAAAAGATTATGCACCATATATTTCTTTTGTCGGATTAAAATCGCCTGCACCAAAACAATACGGTTCGTTCTACACCGATGAAGACAATACATTTGAAATTGTGACCGTAGACGATCGCGGAAATCCGATTAAGCGCAACGGACTCAAAGTAAAGATTTATGAAATCAACTGGCGTTGGTGGTGGAGTTCTTCTTATGAAGATTTATCTTCTTATTCAGGAAGTGACTATCATGAGCGTTATCGTACCTTCACGGTGAATACAGATGCCAATGGAAAAGGAAGTTTCAAGCTGAATATTCCAGACAGAGATCGTGGTCGTTATTTAATTCATATTTCTGATCCTAAAAGCGGACATGCCACAGGAAGAACTGCTTATTTCTATAAAAACTGGTGGCGTAGAAGCAATGATGGCAACTCAGAATCTGCTAAAATGTTGATTTTTGCGGCAGACAAAGAAAAATACAATGTTGGAGAAACAGCAACTATCACATTCCCGTCAGGAAAAGGCGGACGTGCATTGGTAAGTGTAGAAAATGGTACAGAAGTGCTCAGTACAAAGTGGGTAAAAACTACAAAAGAACAAACGACAACGACGATTCCTATTATGAATGATATGGCGCCGAATGTCTTTGTAAACATTTCCTTAGTGCAGAAACACAACAATGTTTCCAACGATTTGCCAATTCGTCTATATGGTGTCATTCCAATAATGGTGGAAAATCCAGCTACGATTCTGAAACCTAAAATTTCAGTGCCAGAAACGTTACGACCAGAACAATCCTTCACGGTAAAAGTTAGCGAAGAAAACAAAAAAGCAATGACCTATACCATTGCGGTTGTGGATGAAGGTTTACTAGATTTAACACGATTTAAAACACCAAATGCTTGGGATGTGTTTTACCAACGACAAGCGCTTGGCGTGCGTACTTGGGATATTTATGACGACATCATTGGAGCGTTTAGCGGAGACATTGATCAAGTATTTGCCATTGGTGGTGGCGATGGCGGAAATGGTGCGAAAAACAAAAAAGCCAATCGTTTCAAACCTGTCGTAAAATATTTAGGTCCTTTCAATCTTAAAGCAGGACAAACATCGTCTCATAAAATTGAAATGCCAAATTATATTGGCGCAGTTCGTACCATGGTTGTTGCAGGAAATGCAAAAACAGAAGCTTATGGAAATGCGGAAAAATCATCAAAAGTGAAAAAACCATTGATGGTTCTCGCAACAGCACCAAGAAAACTGAGTCCAGGCGAAAAAGTGACCTTACCTGTTACTGTTTTTGCTATGGAAGATAAGGTGAAAAATGTATCGCTTACGCTGAAATTACAAAACGGAATTTCGGTTGTCGGAAGCAAAACAAAATCACTCAGCTTTAGCAAACCAGATGAAAAAATGGTCTATTTTGACTTAGATGTAAGCGAAATAAAAGGCATTCAAACCATTGAAGTATTGGCTTCTGGAAACGGCGAAAAAGCATCGTACAAAGTAGAATTAGATGTAGAAAATCCGAATCCGATTTCAAAGAAAGTACATGAATTAACATTGCAAGGAAACGAATCGCAAACACTTTCTTTTGATACTTTTGGTGTTGCAGGAAGCAATGCGGCTACAGTAGAGTTTTCAACCTTACCGCCAATGGATTTCACCGCACGTATGGAATACTTAATTCGTTATCCACACGGCTGTGTAGAGCAAACAACGTCGAGTGTATTTCCACAATTATATTTAGCCGATATTTTTGACTTGACAGCACAGAAAAGAGGAGAAATTACGCAAAACATAGAAAAAGGAATCAAACGTTTGGCACATTTCCAACGTCCAAATGGCGGCATGAGCTATTGGATTGGGGAAAGTTCTATAAGCGATTGGGGAACAAATTACGCAGGTCATTTTATGATTGAAGCTGAGAAAAAAGGCTATACGTTGCCATTGACATTTATGAATCAGTGGATCAACTATCAGCAAAATGCAGCGCGTTCATGGCGCAACAATAACCGATACTACAATGATGATTTAACTCAAGCCTATCGCTTATATACGTTGGCATTGGCAGGTTATCCAGATTTGGCTTCTATGAACCGATTGCGCGAAACCAATAATTTATCCAACGATGCCAAATGGCGATTGGCAGCAGCCTATGCTTTGGCTTCACAAAAAGAAGCTGCTGAGCAAATAGCAAAATCAGCCAATATCAACTTTACACCTTCTAATAAACGATATGATTATACCTATGGTTCGGTAGATAGAAATCGTGCGATGGCGATGGAAACAATGGTGATTTTAAAAGATCAAAAAATGATTGATATTGCCAAAACTATTGCCAAAGACTTATCATCAAATCGCTGGATGAGTACGCAAACAACAGCATATAGCTTATTAGCCATGGGTAAAATGGTGACGCAAAATGGTGGAAAAAATATCAAGATGCAATATGCACTTAATGGCAAAGCTCCACAAACGATTCAAACCACAAAAGCCATTGCGCAACGTAGTTTAGCTATCCAAAAAGGAAGTAATACGGTTCAAGTAGAAAACAAAGAAGATAATGTATTGTTTGTACGAGTTTTGAGTACTGGGAAATTGCCTTTGGGTGAAGAATTAGCAGAAAAACGAAACCTTGATATTCGTGTAACCTATAAGGATAAAGCTGGAAATACCATTGATGTATCACAATTAACACAAGGAACCGATTTTATGGCCACTGTAACCGTTTCAAACGACAAACCAGAGTTTGTAGGCGATATTGCGTTGACAGAAATCTTCCCGTCTGGTTGGGAAATTGTGAATACACGTTTTACCGATTACGGAAATACGCCTTCAAGCGAAGCAAGACATACAGATATTAGAGACGATCGTGTGAATTTCTATTTCGATTTGCCACGCGGAAAAGCAAAAACCTTCAATGTATTACTGAATGCTTCCTATTTAGGAAAATACTATTTACCAGGCGTTCAGGCAGAAGCGATGTATGATAATGATTTCTTTGTACGTACCAAAGGACAATGGATTGAAGTAGTGAAATAATGCGAATAACATATCTTATTGGAATCTTTTTGTGTATCGTTTATGTCAGTTGTACAAAAACAAAATCTATTGAAGTTAAAAAAAGTAGCATTCAACAGAAAAAGACAAAACCAATTGTAACGGAAGAACAAGAGGAAGAAAAAAGTCATAGTGTTTTAATGCAAGAAGTATTAGATCGCGCTATTTCTAAATTAAAGCTTCACCTTAGTGAAGATGTTTATAAAACACATTATGAAGAAATAAAAGATAGTTTTATTCTTGCCAAGGTAAACATATCAACTGGAAACTTTTTTTCAAAAAAAGAACGACATGCTATTGTGTCTAGATCTGATTCAGGCACAATTCATTTCAATATTTTTAGTGTAGACGAAAATAAATTAAAGGAAATTTTACATCATGAGCAATCGGCAATAACATATATATCTGATACCATACAAGATATTAATGGTGACCAACGCAACGATTTTGTGATAAATGGGTATGGAAGTTCAGGTTGTTGTTTAAAAGCATTTAGTAATGTTTATTTATTTCAAAAAGACTCCAAAGAATTTACTAATATTTTTCACTTTCTCAATCCCACGTTTTCTCCAAAAGAAGGTGTCATCAGAGGTATTTGTTATGGACATGCAGGAGAAACGGAAATGTATACATACAAATGGAATGGAACTGCTGTAGATACTTTAGAGTTTATGTATTTCCAAAGAAATTTAAAAGGAGAAAAAACAGGCAAAATCATACGATCTAACAAACGATATCATTCAAACGAAAAAAAAGTAGAACAAGTATTGCATACTGTCCCTAAAGAATATAGAAATATCTCTGGCTATGATTGGTTTCTTGGGAACATATAAAATATCAATTGAATAAAAATAATGAACACAGAATTTACACCGTATTACGCCGTCATCTTTACCTCTATTCAAACTGAAAACATAGAAGGTTATGCAGAAATGGCACAACAAATGGAAGATTTAGCCAAAGAACAAGCTGGATTTATTGGCATTGATAGCGCCCGAAATACTATTGGAATTACGGTAAGTTATTGGGAAAGTTTGGAAGCCATTCAGCAATGGAAACAACATACCGATCATTTAGTGGCACAACGAAAAGGTATCAAGGATTGGTATGCTTATTATAATGTAAAAATCTGTAAAGTAGAGCGTGAGTATAGTTTTAAGGAACGATTTTAATTAAAAGTTTCTAATGTCACTTCGAGTGTTTTTTTATAATGAAATGAAGAAAAAATATATAGAGAAGTACTGTGGACATAAGAACTAATAAATGTCAAATCGAGCGCAGTCGAGATTCAAACAAAAAACAACTTTTCATAAGCTTCTCGACTGCGCTCGAAGTGACAGCAACGAATCTTTAATCTATTTTCAACTTAAGATATATCTTTAGGCTACTAGCTATATTTTAAAAGAAGAAAAATGCTAAAACACATCGTCAAGAAAATAAAGAATAATAAAATCAAAACAGCGATCATTGCGATACTGCTGATTGTTTATTATTTCTGTTTGCCAGATACTTTATTTGACGTGCCAACTTCTACCGTTATTGAAAGTCGTGAAGGCACTTTATTGGGTGCAAAAATTGCCGATGATGGACAGTGGCGTTTCCCGCAATTAGATTCGGTTCCAGAAAAATTTAAAACCTGTATTATACAGTTTGAAGATGCGTATTTCTACAATCACCCTGGGTTTAATCCAGTTTCTATGTCAAAAGCACTTTGGCAAAATATGACTTCAGGCGAAGTACAACGCGGCGGAAGCACCTTAACTCAGCAAGTAATTCGCTTATCGCGAAAAGGAAAAAAACGGACGTATTTTGAAAAAGCCAAAGAAATTATTCTTGCGACACGATTGGAATTTCGCTATTCTAAAGATGAAATTTTAAAACTGTACGCGTCACATGCACCTTTTGGTGGAAATGTTGTCGGACTAGATGCTGCTGCTTGGCGTTATTTTGGAAGAAGACCGCAAGAACTCTCGTGGGCAGAAAATGCTACGCTTGCCGTATTACCCAATGCGCCAAGTTTAATTTATCCTGGAAAGAATCAAATACGGTTAAAAAACAAACGCGATCGCTTGCTCAAAAAACTATTTGATCAGCAGATTATTGATCAACTAACGTATGATTTGGCGATCAAAGAACCTTTGCCACAAAAACCATATGCCTTGCCGCAAACTGCTAAACATTTGCTTGATAAAGTAGCAGAAACACACAAAGGAAAACGTGTGCAAACGGCTGTAGAAACCTATTTACAGAAAGAAACCAATGCGATTGTTGCCAAACATTATAAAGAACTACAACAGAATCAGGTGTACAATGCTGCCGTGCTTGTTTTGGATGTAAAAACACGAAAAGTACGCGCATATGTTGGGAATACACCAACCGATAAAGCACATCAAAAAGATGTCAACATCATTCACAAACCGCGAAGTACAGGAAGTATTATGAAACCATTTTTGTACACGGCAATATTAGATGCGGGCGATTTGCTTCCAAATACATTAGTGGTCGATGTTCCCACGCAAATTGGGAATTACAATCCGAAAAACTTTAAAGAAACCTATGATGGCGCGGTAACGGCAAAACGTGCGTTATCACGTTCATTAAATGTTCCGGCAGTACGTATGTTGCAACAATTTGGCTTGGATAAGTTTTACTATTATCTCAAAAAATTGCAATTGAAAGATATATCGTATAATGCCGATCATTATGGATTATCATTAATACTTGGTGGAGCAGAAAGTAATTTGTGGGATTTATGCAAAACCTATGCTGCGTTTTCATCAACCTTGACGCATTTTGGTGAAAACTCCGGTCAATATTTTACGAATGAATTTTGCGAACCTACTTTTTTAGCAGATAAAACCGTTGATTTTGGTTCGCTTGCCGCGGAAAAAACCACCTTTGATGCTGGATCAATGTATTTAACCTATGAATCTTTGAAAGAAGTAAATCGTCCAGAAGGTGAAGAAAACTGGGAGTTTTTCGATTCTAGCAAGCAAATTGCATGGAAAACAGGAACGAGTTTTGGTTTTCGTGATGCGTGGGCCATTGGAACTACAAAAGATTATGTTGTTGGTGTTTGGGTTGGAAATGCCGATGGCGAAGGTCGTCCCGGATTGATTGGAACGGTTGCAGCAGCACCAATTTTGTTTGATGTGTTTGATATTTTACCCAAAAGTGAATGGTTTGACGTTCCGTATGATGAATTGGTTGAAGTTGAAATTTGTGCCAAAAGTGGTTATAGAGCTTCCGAATTATGCATAGAAAAAGAACAACAATTCATTCCTACAAGCGGACTAAAAACAAAACCTTGTCCGTATCATACATTAGTGCATTTAGATTTGGACGAACGTTATCAAGTCAATTCGTCTTGTCAACCTTTAAGTCAAATGGTGCATAAAAGTTGGTTTGTGTTGCCACCGCTGATGGAATATTACTATCAGAATAAAAATCCGTTGTATAAAACCTTGCCGCCATTTCGAAAAGATTGTACGGCTGAATTTCAAAAAAGTATGGATTTTATTTATCCTGAAGAAGCTACAAAAGTCTTTCTTCCAAAAGATTTTGACGGCAATATAAATGGTGTCATTTTACGATTGGCACATTCCATTCCTGATACGAAAGTTTTCTGGTATTTGGATGAAACTTTTTTAGGCACCACTGAGACCATTCATGAAATGGAAATCAAGCCAGAAAGTGGTATGCATACAATTACCGTTGTAGATGCATTGGGCAACGAAGCCAAACGAACTATTGAGATTCAGGAATGAAGAAAGTATTTATTACGAAGGTTTCTATTTACATTGCTATCATAAATACGTTTACTCTTAATCATTTCAATAAACAACTAATAATAATTATAGTTTCTTCTTATTGGGCACAAAATTTAGTATTTTTCATGTTCAGTTGAATTCCCCTAAAACATTAATCCCTTAATTATGAAACTACCGTCTTTCATATATGTGTTGCTATTTCTGAGTTTTCAAGGTGTTTTTGGGCAAACAGATTCCTTAGCTACAAAATCTTTTGAAGAATTAGAACAACGATATCTTGCAACGTATACAAATCCGAAAGAAGCTAAAAAATATGTAGATGCTTTGTGTATTGTTGCCAAAAAAGGCAGTAACAAACAGCGCATTGCTAAAGCCTTATACCGCAAAGGAAATGTATATCTACGATTAGGTGACACCAAGTCTGCTTTGGAATTTACGGATGAATCAATGGCCAATAAACCTGCCGATGATAAAAAATTATTGTTGCAAAATTTGGTTCAAAAAGGGAATATATTTTTTAAAGAAGGAACGTACAATTCTGCCATTCATTTTTACTTAAAAGCAAAGGTTATTGCCGAATCAATGAAGAGCACTACATATGTTTTAGTGATGTCTACCAATATTGCTTTGACAAAAAAACAAATTGAAGAATATGCTAGCGCGATTGTTGATTTTAAACAAAATTTAAAAGTAATAAAAGAGTTAAATTCTGCAAGTTATACTGCTTTAGAAATAAAAAATAATCTGGGTTTAGGAGATACATATTTGAGAATTCAACAACCAGATTCTGCTTTAATATACACCAGTAATGGATTGGCAAAAACCTCCTTGGAAACACATCCGGCTTTATACACTGATTTATTATTCAATAAAATCATTATTTACTATCAAAAAAAGCAATATCAACAATGTATTGCCAATGCAGTTTCTTTAGATTCTTTAGTTACAAAAACTGGACAGGCAAAGAAATTTATCACTTCTTATTTATATAAAGCGAAAAGTTATCAAGCCTTAAAAAATATTGATTCAGCAATTATTCAGTATGAAAAATTCACACATTTAGCAACGACAGAAGATTTTACTTCTCCCGAATTGGAAGAAGTGTATTATCAGTTGGCAAAAATGTATTTAGAAAAGAAAGATATCAAAACCGCCACAGAGAATTTTGAACTCTTTGAAAAGTTTACCCAACAAAAAGATAGCTTAAATATACATGCTCAAAATACGATTAAAGATCATGATATTTCATCATTAAGAGATGCGCTTCAAAAAGTAACTGATGAAAAAAATCAGCAAAAAAAGACGGTAAATTACTTATACATTATATCGCTTGTTTTTGTAGGCTTAGCAATATTATTATTTCTATTATTTAACCGAAGTAAAAAGAAGAATAAGAAACGATTCGAAGAGCTTTTAGTCCAAATACAACAATTAGAATCGCAAAAAAAGAAACCTAAAGAAACTTTACAAAAAACAGACTTATCTATTAACGACGAAGGTGTTGCACAAATATTGAAGGATTTAGAAAAGTTTGAAGCCAAACAACTATTCTTACATGTAGATTGTACACTTGCTTCTGTTGCTAAAAAACTAAAAACAAATACGTCCTATTTGTCACATGTAGTGAATACGTATAAAGGAAAAAAGTTTACAGCATATTTGAACGAACTACGCATCAATACTGCCTTAATTACGTTGAAGAATGATAAAAAAATTAGATTATATTCTATAAAAGCAATCGCCAATGAATTTGGATATGCCCGAAGAGAAACCTTCTCAAAAGTATTTAAAAATGCTACAGGAATGGATCCTACATCGTATATAAAGGCGCTGCAATTACAAGATAAAAACAATGGTGATAATTCATAAATTCTCTCCATTACATCATTGATAGTGATTAAAAAAACACAATCTTTGAGACTCATATTAATTAAAAACCCTACACATATGAAACGTTTTGCATTGAATAAGATAAAGATTGCACGCTTAGAAAATTTACAAAAAATTCAAGGAAAAGGACTCGATGCTCCAAATGGGACAACAGCAAACTTAGATGAATGTATTTCTATTACTTGCGAACCATCAAATTTACAAATGTCATGCATTGTGGGCGTTTGTACAAATACATCGATAGACACACATGATATCACAGATCCCATAGGAACTGGAAATACAACTCCTAAATAAGTAGTATAAAAAGTCAAATAATATCAAAAGAGAGTACTTTTTTAAGTACTCTCTTTTTTTGAATATGTATATCGTATTAAGCACATATTTGTACAGATTCACAAGGATCTGGAATTCCGCCATTACAGTATGATAATTGAATTGTAGGCAATGTGCATCCTTCGGCACAGGTAGGAGTTAACGTTGGTCCCGTAATAGTTCCACAACCAATTTCTGTAGGACAAGGTCCGTTATCTGAAAATACCGTACAAGGTGGTTCTTTGGTTACATCAATTCCTCCTAGTATGGAGTTTCCCTTAAAATTGCTGATTATTGTTTTGTTTAATGACAAGTTTCCTAATTTCTTTTTTTTCATAATTGTTTGATTTTGCGATTAAATTATGACGCTAAATACGTGCATATTCAGCCTTAAAAAAAGGAGTGTAGGTTGTGATTTATAAATAGCTATGATTGGAATTTATAAATTGTCACGTATTCATTTTTAGGTAAAAACTATTTTTTCTTCTTCCCAAAAAATGTAATCTCAGCTTCTATGATTTCGCCGTTACGATCTACTTTTACAGTCGTTTTGTTGCCATTTTCAAATTTAGACAACGCTCGCATATAGGTTTTCATATCCGTTACTTCGTGCTCGCCTAATTGTACCACAACATCACCTTTTTGCAAACCTGCTTTTTGTGCGGGACGATTTTCGCTAATACCATCAATACGCATGCCTTTTCCGTCAAATAGATAATCTGGAATAACGCCCAACGTTACTTTGAATCGTGGTGTATCATCAGATTCATTGACGGTTTTGGTAAATGCTAATTTTTCTTTCGAATTGACTTGTGAAATGACACGGTGAATGAAATTTGCTATCTGAAGCATTCCGTCATAATTTAACTTTTCCAAATCGTCTGACGGTTTATGGTAATCTACATGTTGTCCTGTAAATAAGTGCAATACTGGAATATCTTGCAAGTAGAAAGATGTATGATCTGAAGGTCCAACTCCAGACGGATTCAATTTAAAATCGAACGTATGTTCACTATTGGCTTTCTCTACAGCTTCTTGCCAACTTGGTGAAGTTCCGGTTCCATAAATTGCTAAGGTTTTATTTTTCTTCAATCGACCAACCATGTCCATATTGATCATATAATTTACTTTCGTTAGATCGATTGTTGGATTTTTCACAAAATAGTTAGAGCCTAACAAGCCCATTTCTTCTCCCGAAAAAGCAATAAATAGATAATTGTTTTCTGTATTTGTATCTAGCAATTTATCTGCCAAATACAACATCACCGATACGCCACTTGCATTATCATCTGCTCCATTATGTACCATAGGTTCTCCTCTGTGTAACGAACCTTCTTGTCCCATTCCTAAATGATCGTAATGTGCACCAATGACAATTGTATTGTCTGCTTTATTATCAATATAACCAATTACATTTCTTCCTGTAACCGATTGTTTTCCATTTCCTTTTCCATATTCAACTTCTGCATGCGGATCTGTTTTGGGTGTAAATGTAAATGCCTGAATATATTCGTTGGTGCCTTTTGGCAGAATTCCTAACTCTTTGAAACGATTTGCAATGTGCGATGCGGCTAACATTTCACCTTCTGTGCCTGTGGCTCTTCCTTTTAATTTATCATCTGCCAAGACTTCGATGTCTTGTTTGATGCGGTTTTCGATGGGACGTTCTGTTTTACAAGCACATACAAATGCTAAAAAAAGAATTACAAATACTAGTTTCTTGCACATAAGAAGTTATTTTTGTGCTAAATTATCAAAATATTAGTACGCTATGACACGAATTTTTGTTTTAATGCTATGCTTTGTTCTTTTTTCTTGCAAAGAAACTTCAAAAGAAAAAACGAAAACGACCAATTCTGAGTCGAAAGAAACCGTAAAAACTGCTTCTGACAATCCACTAATCTATCCAGAAGAAAAATACTTTAAAAACATTCGTCAAGTTACTTTTGGTGGCGATAATGCTGAAGCATACTGGAGTTTTGATGACAAACAATTAATCTTCCAGTCGAATAATACAAAATGGAATGTGTCTTGTGATCAAATGTTTTTGATGAATATTGACGAAACGTTTAAAGACAACATGCCGCCAATGGTAAGTACGGGAAAAGGAAGAACAACCTGTTCGTATTTTTTACCCGATAACAAACACATTATTTATTCGTCTACACATTTGGTAGATGAAAAATGTCCAGATGTACCGTTACGTAAAAACGGAAAGTATATTTGGCCTGTATATGATTCGTTTGACATTTTTGTGGCCGATTTGGAAGGAAATATCGTGAAGCAATTGACACATGAAAAAGGATACGATGCTGAACCAACTGTTTCGCCAAAAGGTGATAAAATTGTGTTTACCTCAACACGTAGTGGTGATTTAGAATTGTATACGATGAATATTGACGGAACTGATGTACAACAAATCACAGACGAATTGGGTTATGATGGTGGCGCTTTCTTTTCACCTGATGGGACAAAAATTATTTTTAGATCGTCGCGTCCAAGAACCAAAGAAGAAATCAAAGAATACAAAGAATTATTGGCAGAAGGCTTGGTACAACCAACCGAAATGGAATTATACATTTGCAATGCTGATGGAAGCGATTTACAACAATTAACCGATTTAGGAAATGCCAATTGGAGTCCATTTTTCCATCCTTCAGGAGAAAAAATCATCTTCTCATCAAATCATGAAAGCGAACGTGGATTTCCATTCAATTTATATATGATTAATATTGATGGAACAGGTTTGGAACGCATTACACATAGTGAAACTTTTGATGCTTTTCCAGTATTTTCAAACGACGGAAAAAAGTTAGCTTTTTCATCTAACAGAAATAATGGTGGCGGAAGAGATACCAATCTTTTTATTGCAGAATGGCAAGAATAAATTTAACGTACATGTATGATTCTTGAAGCTATTTCCAAAGACAGACCTAATTTTACTACAGATTTAGATCTTGTAGATAGAAGCACAACTTCAATTGCGATAAGTGACAAAACAAGAGGTTTGTCTTTTATTCAAGAATTCAATTTTAAAAAAGTGTGGTTGATTTGTGTGAATCAAAAAGCATTTGAAAAAATAATTCCGCATATTTCACCCGAATATTTAAACCTGTATGGTTGCAGAGTAAAGGATTTATCACTTTTAGAAACTCTTACGAAGGTAGAAACCATTGTAAATGTTTGGAATACAAAAACGCTGCAATTTTGGGATTTTAGCAAAAATAAAAACCTAAAACAGCTCTATTTAGGAGATCTCACTAAAGTAAATACCTTAGAAGATTTAGCAAAAGCAACCTCGGTAGAAGATTTACAAATTTCTGGTGGAATGGGCTCAAATTGGAAAGTTTCTTCATTGGCACCTTTGGCTTCATTAACAAACCTAAAATCGTTGAGTTTATCTGCAATGAACGTAGCAGACAAAAGTTTGCAGCCACTTTCTAGTTTAGTTACGTTGGAAGAATTGGCAATTTCCAATCAATTTTCAACGGCAGAATTTGCACGACTTTCTACACAATTAAAAAACACTTCTTGTGATAAGTTTTCTCCTTTTTCATCAGCTTGTATAGAAGACGGAAATGGAACTATTGTTGCTGATATAATGATCACGGGAAGTAGAAAACCATTTTTACATTCAAAAAAAGATACTGAAAAAATAGCGCAGTATGTTCAAAAGTTTAACAAACTTGTCGCTTCTTTTACATAAAGCTCCTTACAATTTATACATCCAGCATTACACCTTTTTAACTTTCATAATTGCTTAAAAAATCTCTTTTTGCCACTTAAAATAATTCTAAGTCTTCTAAAATTTTATATGTGAAATATTGCCTATACTGACAAAACTGACATTAGATAATTGAAAACTGACAAATTGCAAAATAGTCTATAAATCCAGCGTAGAACTGTTTCAATTCCTCATAATTTACTCTTCCTTTTAGTATATTTAAGAACCATTAACTTATTAAATTACAACAGTATGAAAAAAAGTATGAGAAAAATGCAATTAAAAAAGCGTTCAATTTCTGAATTAAATGCTAGACAAGTAAATGGAGGATTGCCTCCAACAACTTCTTTGATCTCTGCATTTTGTCCAACTAGAATTTACGTTGGAGAAGATCTTTGCTTAACAATGCAACAACAATAACAAACATTAATATCTGGAAAATGATTTATGCCATTTTCCAGATATTCTATTATGTACAAATCAAGGCTATTTGACCTGTATTTACGTTAAACACCATTTGTTGTACTGTAATGCCCATGATTACATTTTTATCCTTTAAAACTTCCAAACAATCCTGTTTTCGTTTTATGTCTTTTTCTCGTAATAATTTTGTTGTTATATCAAATCGTCCACAAGAAGTGGCTTGCAAAATATTGCCTGCTGCTCTTCCATTTTGCAGTTGTTTATAATCGTTGGTTACTACAATAAAATCTTCATTTGAAATACGCGTTGCTGTTCTTTTCGGAGTGCGTTCAATTACTACTTTTTCATTCGAATGTGTTCCCGAAAGCAACAATAAGCAATCACAAATAATAGGTGTGTTTTCCAGTTTAATTTTCGCTTCTTCAAATGATTCACAGCTTTCCAACACATCACGCAATACAAATGAAATTGGCAATGCTAATGCTGCTTGATCTTCACTTAGAACTGCATTTAACGTAATGGCAAATTTTTGCGGTTTTATTCCCGAAAGTGAGCCTACAAATCCTGGCCAACCAATGGTTTTAAAAACCGTTTTTCCATCTTTTTGATAGTCAAAAATCATCGAATGTGTACTTAATATATTCTCATCTGTATGCCAATCTAGGTTACGTGCATGCAACATTTCGCTGCCATTCCAAGTTGCAAAAGCTGTGCAACCAAAATATAGTTTCAATACATCGTAATACAAATTTGCTACTAAAATTTCATTCACTGAAAAATCTGAAATAGCTGCAATGCTTTGTATTTCTTGCACATAGGTTTCATTAACAAATTGTTCTTTGTACAATTCAACACCTTCAAAAATAAACTCTGCTCCGGTAAAATCATTCAAGTAACATTGTATTAATTCGTTAATTTCTTTTTTATATACTGATAGAAATGACCAACGTTCACTTGCTGGCAAGTCTAAATTTATAATATACGTTTTCATGTTTTCTATTCTTTTGGTATGGTAACCAATGCTGAATGATCAAGTGGATCAATATTTTTAGCTAATAAGCGGATGGCGGCTTGTACTGCCCAACATTTATCACTAGAATGAATATTACTATATAAACTCAGTAAAAATGTGGGTTCTACTACATTCCATTCTTTTACGAATCGTGATGGAACTTCTGATTTGACAAAGAAATCTATCGTAATTCTGATGGATTTTCCTGTCTCAGTTTCCACTGTTTTTTCGTAGCGTCTAAAATTTTCTTCACTTTGCAAATGATCATAACGCGTCCATACTTTTTTAAAATCTCGTTGGTGTAATACATACATAACTTCTGCAACATTTCTCGGATCTACAAAGACATCAATATCTTTATGATCGTGTGCATGTTTGTATTCTGTATGTCCTTCTGGCGATAAAAAATGCCAAGCCCAACCGCCTGATAAAATCACAAATTCTCTCAGAAATTGCAATTCAAGTAAAGACAGTGAAATACGGTCTTGCGGCCATACTTCACCGTATCTTTTTTTGTTATGTGGTGCTCCCATAAGTTGTTCTATTTTTTAAAAACTTGCACTGGATTTCCCAATTGCAGCTGTTTGTGCTGCATCCACTTTTGCTTTTCCATTGCGTTTTGACGTTGTTGATTTTGCGCATTAATCGCCATATTCAACCGTACAAATGCTAGTTTTTTGTTTAAAAATTGCGAGCGTTCTTCGCTTGCTTGTACTGTAATTCCCGTAGGAATATGTGTCATGCTTACCGCCGTTTCTACTTTGTTTACATGCTGTCCACCAGCTCCAGAACTTCGTGCTGTTTTGATTTGCACTTCTTTTGGAGACCACAAAATTTGTGTAGGCATTACGTATACTTTCACATTCACAAACCAGTTTTTACGCTGATGATGTGCGCGATACGGACTCCTAAAAATAAATTGTACCGTTCCTTGCCAATGCTTTTTAAAATCAGCTGCATCGCCAGTAGCACGTAACCAAACTGATTTATAGTTTTGGTATTTAGTCGCTACCAATTCAATGACAGTGAAAGTAAAATTTGGCAATCGCATTAGTTTTTCTGTTAAGTGTTTTACGGCGAGGCGACATTCTTCAGGTCCTGAACCTGAGGAAATTTGCACCCAAAATTGATTGTCCATAATTTCTATATTTTTTATTTAATCTGAGTTTGATCTGACACTAGCTGTCATTCTGCACTTGATGCGGAATCCACTTTGAAATTTTATGGATTCCTGCCTTCGCAGGAATGACATTTGAAATCATATTAAACTCATACTTGATTAATCTAACATAGAATTAAATTTCACGTTAGTTGTTGTTTTGTTTTTACGTTTTGATTTTTTCTTCTTTGACTTCTTTCCAACGTTCATTTTTTCATTTACACGTTTTAATTGACCGTCAATGAAGTATCTAAAATTATTATTCATCGCACACTTTTTAGCAGCTTTCAAATTCGTCTTTGCTTCTTTGAATTGCTCCAATTTCTCATGTATCATTGCTTTTGCATGGTACAATCGCGCTTTGTCTGTTTGTAGTAATGAAAAACCAACTTCTAATACATGTTCGGCTTCACTGTAATCACAAACATCAATTAATAAGTATGGATAGAAATAATAGGTTTCTACATATTCATGATCTATACATAAGGCACGATGGTAGTATTCACGGGCTTTCACATAATCATGTGCTTGTTCGTGATAAATTTTTCCCATCAAATAATTAGCGCCTGCATGATCGTTTCCACCTAATATGTATTGTAATTTTTCTACACATTGTTCTATGTCATACGAATAGCTTTCTAATGCTTGAATGAATAATATATCATTTGTATATGTTGACATTTTTTGTCTCTTTTTTTGTTTTCGTTAGTTCGAGTGACAAATCTGTGATTTGGTGTATCGAGAACTACTTTGGAGTATTATATTTTGAATTTCTAAGTTCTTCTCGATACAATTTTTCTTCATTTTATTTCGAAAAATCACTCGAAGTGACGTTTATGTTTTATTTAGTTTCATTTTTTTACCATCTCCATTTAGAATACTAGAGAAACCTTGAGAACCTTAGTTTCCCTAGTATTTTGTGAAGACGCAACTCAAGATTCCTGCCTGCGCAGGAATGACAAAAAGGAATTAGCGATCCATGCGCACAATTTTTGGTGTAAAACTTCCAACAACTTCTACCAATTCTGTTTGATTGCTCATGACTTGGTGAATGTTTTTGTATGCCATTGGTGCTTCGTCAATTCCACCACCAATTAAAGTGACTCCATGGTCTTTTAATTGCTTCTTTATCTCACTTTGTGTGATGGTTTGTTTGGCTTTTCGTCTTGATAATTGACGTCCAGCTCCATGAGAAGCTGATTGCAACGAATGCTTGTTTCCAGTTCCTCTAACAATGAATCCTGGTGCTGTCATCGATCCTGGAATGATTCCCAAAACACCTTTTTGTGCTGGTGTAGCTCCTTTTCGGTGTACAATGAGTTCTTCTCCATTGACGATTTCTTTCCAAGCGAAATTGTGATGATTTTCTACCATTGCCAATGGTCTTGCGCCTAAAGCTTTCCCTAAACGCTTGTGAATATCATGATGACACGCCGAAGCGTAATCGCCTGCTAAATTCATTGCCAACCAATATTCTTGCCCGTCATGTGTATTTAAATCCAGCCACGCTAGGTTTTTCGCTTCTCCAGGTAACGGCGTTTGTTGTATTGCTAATTTTGTGTAATGTTTTGCAATATTAGCGCCCAAACCACGCGATCCGCTGTGCGACAGAATTCCCAAATACTTCCCGATAGGAATATTGAATTCGTTGTTTACATCAGAAATATCTACGATTCCAAATTCTACAAAGTGATTTCCTCCACCAGAAGAACCTAATTGCTTATATGCCTTTTTGAACAGTTTCTTTACCGTTGGAATGTCTCTGAATTCCGAGCGATCAAAGATTTCATGATCGTTGATACGCTTGTGAGTTTCGTAACCTCCAAATTTGGTATGTTCTTGTAACATATTCACATACTTGTCGCGATGTCCATCAATGTAAGACGCTGGAATATCGTATAACGATAAACACATTCTACAACCAATATCGACACCAACTCCATACGGAATTACGGCATCTTTTGCCGCCAATACACCACCAATTGGCAAACCGTATCCTGCATGTCCATCGGGCATTAATGCGCCTGCTTTTGCAATAGGCAATTTTAACGCGGTGTACAATTGATGTTTTGCTTCTTCTTCTATTCCGTTTTCGCCAAATATGGTAAAAGGCGCACGTTTCGTTTCTAATTTTTTTGCTTCCACTTGTACAGGAGTTGTCAGTTCTTCCGCAATTCTGCCAACCATTCCATCTCCTAGATATTTTTCAGGATTTTTAAGGATTGTCTTTAAACGCTGTAATGCTTTGTCTTTTCGTTCATGCTTAAAATTTCGTAGCATTACCTCAATAGCAATACTAATTACTTTTCCTTTTTGTGGATACCCTATCTCTATGAGGTCTTTCCCTCTTAATTTTAATTTTGCCATAATAGTTCGTCTTTTTGAACAGCTACCGAAAATCCGTTGAGTTGATTCAATAATGCATTCGTTCGTCTTCTTTCTCCTCTTTTCCTAGGAATGTATTCGTGTTTTTTCATTCCTCTTTTCCAACTATTCCATTCTTTTGCATACAAATTATAGTAGCCTGCTTTTTCTCGAATTGCTTTTAAAAGCGCTTCTTCACTTTCGAGCAAAGGATCTATAATTTTAGAGTGCGTTACGTATGCTCTTGTAAATTTTACGCGGTAACACTCTTTGGGTATTTGCAAATAATACTTGTATCTTCTTTTTCCAAGTCTGTTTATGTATACATATACTCGAAAGAGTTTTTGTACTCCAACGGGCAACTTGTTGTAGGCTTTACGACTGATAAGTTTAAAGCTTCCATAAATTTCGTGTCGCTCTACACCTTTGTACCATTTAGCATCTGCTTTCCCTTTATCGGCTCCCCAAATTTGGGCTTTCGCCCTTTTGAAAGCTGCGATGATATGTTCATAATTTCGATAGCGTTCTATTTTGGAAGTCAGTACGACTTCTTTGAACCATCCGTGGCGAATAGGTGTTTTTAACTTTTTGTATCCTAACTCGCGTTGCAGTTCCCAAATTTCACGCAGTCTTTTTTCAACTTGTCTGAGATGTTTTTCTCTTTGTTCTTTAATGTGAGCTGGTTTCATTATGAAAATGATTTATTATTATTTTTTCATTTTTCACGATGCTCAACATTTCTCCCAATGTTATCGAGCTAATATGCAGCTCTGTTTAGTTCTCATGATTTCTTTTTTTTGCGTCTTTACTTATGCGTTTATTTAAAGCCATTTCCCGATTTTTAGATCGTGTTGCGTTGCCCAATCGTTCATAATTTTTTTGGCAACTGTTGTAATTGGCTTGTTGAATCGTGCTTTTGCTTGCACTATTGTTTGTGATCGAATGTCCATTTCGATCGTTGCTAATATTTCGTGTCCTTTTGAAAAACTGATGCATCTTAGTGAAAAAATACTTGTCACTTTTACACAGCATGAACGTGCATATGATGCTACACAATGGTTCATTTTTCGTCCTTCTACAATCAATTCTTTGGATGAACACAACTCAAATAAGCGATATTTTTTAACATCTTTATCACTTTTACTAGTCACTATAAATGAGCTATTTAAAGTAGGTTCCCATGTAAACATATCTACCACACTTGCACTGTGAATTGCTTGTTCTGTATGCCATTCGTCTGATTGTCTTGTCAACGATGTAATGGTTCTTCCTTTGATAGAATATTCAGCGTTTTGTTGAATACAATGGTCTAGATAATCTATGATTTCAGTCATTTTGTTGAAATCTAACATGGTTTGTTTCATGAAGAACTGAATCACTGTTTCCCAAAAAGCTTCCTGTTGAAAGTTGTTTCGACTTAACGTTGTACATGCAATACGTTCTGCCAATAATTGATCTGAACCAAATGCCAATGCTTGTGCTCTACGCAACGCCATTTCAATGGTATAGTTTGCTGGCGCTTGCAAGAATTCATGTGCTCCTTTCTTAGTTAATCGGACTGGAATTTTTGATAAGGTTTTTACACTTTTTCCAATTCCTAAATCAATAAACCAAGCAATATATTTACGGTTATAATCAAACCAAGCTTCATACATAAATGCTGGAACTTCATACTTTACATAGCAATGCTTAATGAAACTTCTCAACTGCTTATCTGCATTGTAACTGTTTCGCTTCCAAGTTTCTACTTCTTTTATATGTGGTGCACTAAACCATGCAAGGAGGTAAATAACATGTAAATACTTATCATCTCGCAAGAGTTTTGTACAACGCTTTTTATAGAGATGCAGCAATATTCTTCTCAGTGCATCTCGTCTGCGTGCTTGATTTCTTTTATGCAATCCGCTAAAATGATTTGCTATGATAAAGGCAAGCGAATTATGTTCATATTTTGTTTGCCCGTTTCCTTCATAAATCTTTTCAACCATTGCAGGAAATAGTACTTTTTTTGCTTTGTTATGTTTTTGTAAGCTTTTCTGTAATGCTTCTTCTTTGGCTTTTGCCGCGAGTTTTTCCTTTAATCTTCTGGACTTCGAAATATGTTTTCGATGTATATTTTTTGTTTCCATGACTGTCTCTTTTGAGTGTTGTTTTCAGTAAAAAATTTTAATTCGTGTGTTTGTCTTTCTTGTCGCATGCTTGCTTTTTTTATGGATTAAAAATTCTTTTTGTTGGTACTGAAAACACACTCCCGAGTTTACAGTCGTTCCATTTGTTTGATTAAATTCATCTTTCTTCGTTTTGTGTTGCTACACGATTTCTAGGTTTTTGTTGTGTTGTTATTTTATAAGTTTTCTTAAAAACAGAAAAGCCCGATTCTGCAATAGAACCGAGCTTTGATACTGTTGTATATACTACTCTTTATTCCAAAGAATAGTTGGGTTCTAAAATGAACATTCCCTGTGCATTCACAGTGTTTGTTCCGATATGTTTTGTTGCTGTTATGAGCATATTTTTAAAAAATGAGCATTAAAAAACCCGAGCCTTTTGGGACTCGGGTTGTTTTATGATGTTATATATTTCTATTTAAAGATACAACTGGTAAAACCCAAGTCGCGCATCGGAATGTTTCCAACACTGTTTCGATATGTAAGTTTTATGTTTTGCACTTTATCAGTTTTTGTTAATACTTGTTTGTTGTTTTGTCACGTTTTGATGGTTGCAAATATAGAAGATCATTTTTTAAATTTCCAAATTTATTTTTTCTCAACCTGATTTTTGAGGTACATTTTGAGCATGGAATGATCCGATTTCCAAGTTGCAATTTTTTCAGTTTTTAGAATTTCTAAATCTTTGGAAAGCCAGATATGATCTAGGGAAAGTAGCGGAATATTCCAAAACCAAGTTTCGCGAAATCCGTTTCCTTTTTCCGTGAATGCATGCTGGTAATTTTTTTTGAAATTTTTGAAAAATAAGGACTCAAAAGGTGTATTAAAATCTCCTAAAATGATGTTTTTTTCGTCTGTTTTGATTTCAGAAAGAATACTTTCGAGCATTGGTTTTCGAAAATGTCGTAGATCCGAAGAGACATCAATTGCATAAAAATTTGTGTTTTTTGTGCTAAAATGAACCACAACAACATGATCTTTTGTTTTTACTTTTGAATGAATTTTTATAGGTGTTTTTGAAAAAATTCCAACAGATTTTTCTGTGAGTTCAAAATGATAGTTTTTGTATGTTTCTTTTATTTTTTTATAATTGTATTCATCACATTCAATCAAAACCATCACATCTGGAATGGTTTTACTTTCTGAAAATGCATCTTCAAAATTTCGGATTCTGTACGCATTCCACAAAACGACTTCTGTAGCATTTGTAGTATCAACATCTGGCGAATACGTATAGCTTCTATTAATCCACATTACCGTTAATAAAACCACAGCAATTGCATAGTATTTTCTGGCGGAAGCCTTTATAAATAGTAGTAAAAGCAACAGTCCGAGTACTATCAACGGAAGCGGTGTTCCATAAAAAAGTAACGCCGAAAGATAAAACATATCTTTGACGGTAAGCTGTACAATGATTGCGAGAATCAGGAAATATTGAAGTGATTTTTTGAAGTACTTTTTTAATTTCATAGTAGATTCCTACCTACGCAGGAATGACATGTTATCGTAACGGAAGTCCTTTTCCTGCCCACCAAGGATGCATTTCAATTTCCAAACGTCCTGCTTTTACCATTGGATCTGAATTTGCCAAACTGTCTGCCATTTCAATCGTTGGAACATTGTAAATCGTAATTCCACGAATGTCACCCAAATCGCCAAAAGGTCCCGAAATATCAGCATATCCTAAGTCATACATTCTTTTTAAATGCGCCAAATGTAAACGTTGTAAACTGTCTGCTTGTTTGGTATTGTGCGAACGATTTTTCCCTTTTTTTAAAAATGCCATAAAGTACTGTTGCATGAGTATGGTATCTTTTGTTTTGGGATCTATAAAGTCTATAATTTTGTACCCTTTTTGTATTAATTTTTGCTTGTCTGTTTCTGTAAGTTTCTTTTTAGCATCTATTGTTGACACAGTATTTTGTGTTGGTTTCTTTGTTTCTTGAGAGGTATTGCATGCAACCAAGAAAATTGCTAAAAAAATGAGGCCAAGATACTTATTCATGATGCCAAGTTTTATATGGTTTTTTACTGAGTTGAGAGTTGTAATATTTTGTTTGTCCCGTGACTTCTTCGCCAAGCCAATTTGGTGTTTTAAACGCTTCGTTTTCATGTTGTAGTTCGACTTCTGCAACGATTAAGCCTTCGTTTTGTCCAAAAAATTCGTCGACTTCAAATGTATGATTTCCGTACGGAATGTTGTAACGTATTTTTTCAATGATTCCTTGTTCACACAAGGGCAATAATTGCTTTGCTTCTTCTATCGAAATTGCGGTTTCCCATTCAAAACGACTGGTTCCACTTTCATTTGATTTTCCTTTGATAGTTAGAAATCCTTCATTTCCTTTGATGCGAACTCTCACGGTTCGTTCGGCATGCGTATTCAGAAAACCTTGCGCTATTTCGAAAGAATTGGTAGCTTCTTCTTTAAATTTTAAACTGTTAACGAGAAATTTTCGTTCTATTTCCTGCATGTTTCCTATTATATCGGCTAAAGATATTATAATTTTGAATATGGATTTCGATTTCCCTTTACGAAAAATTATTCACGTGGACATGGATGCGTTTTATGCGTCTGTAGAACAAATGGATAATCCTGAACTAAAAGGAAAACCACTTGCGGTTGGCGGTGGCGGAAAACGCGGTGTTGTGAGTGCAGCAAGTTATGAAGCGCGAAAGTTTGGTGTACGCAGTGCCATGAGTGGATTTTTAGCTAGGAAACGTTGTCCTGAGTTAGTTTTTGTACGACCGCGATTTGATCGTTACAGCGAAATTTCTAAGCAAATCCGGAAAATTTTTTATGAGTTTACAGACCTGGTAGAACCTTTGTCTTTGGATGAAGCGTATTTGGATGTAACGCAGAATAAGAAAGGAAATCCGAGCGCGTCTTTGATTGCAGAGGAAATCCGAGCTAAGATTTTAAAAGATGTTGGTTTAACAGCTTCTGCAGGAATTTCTATTAATAAGTTTATTGCCAAAGTTGCCAGTGATTATAATAAACCTAACGGACAAAAGACAGTTCCGCCAGAAGAAGTATTGACTTTTTTAGAAGATTTGGACATCCGAAAGTTTTATGGTGTTGGAAAAGTGACTGCAGAACGCATGTATCAGTTGGGAATTTTTACTGGAAAAGATTTAAAAGCCAGAGAAGCTGACTATTTGACTGAGCATTTCGGAAAATCTGGAAAATTCTATTACAACGTTGTGAGAGGAATTCACTTAAGTGAAGTAAAACCCAATAGAATTGCAAAATCGGTTGGTGCCGAACGCACATTTTCTGATAATTTAACCAGCGAGATTTTCATGTTAGAAAAGCTTGAAAATATTGCTAAAGAACTGGAAAAACGTTTAAAAAAGTATGCTATTTCAGGAAAAACCATCACGTTAAAAATTAAGTATAGCGACTTTACAACCCAAACTCGTAGCAAAACCATCCAATATTATATTTCTGATAAAAGCTTGATTCTAGAAACTGCAAAAGAGTTGTTATATCAGGAGAAATTGAAAGATTCCGTACGCTTGTTGGGTATTTCTTTGAGTAATTTAAATACGGATAAGAAAGAGAAAAAGTCGTCCAAAATAGAAGAAAAAAAGAGTATTTCGGTTCAGTTAAAGTTTGATTTTTAGATTAGAAACGCTAATGCTTTTAGACCGCTATCGCTGTTAGATTGTTAGACTGACTTAGACTTCTTGGAATGTTAGACTTTTTTATTCTATTCTTTTAGTGGAATTTCCTTCTTTTCTAAGCAGGAATGACAATCAAGTTCATACGTCAGATCGAGTGATTTTTCGAAGAAAAATAGTATCGAGATCTACTTAGAAGCTGTTACTTTTCAAAGTACTTCTCGATACTAAATCTTTACATTTCGACTCCGCTCAATGTGTAAAATTTCACTCGAAGTGACGATTAGATTATTCCACTGAAACTTTCGACATCATATACAACATTTCTGTTCCGATTTGTTCACAACGTTCGTCATATTTTGCAGCTTCTTGTGGTGTTCCGTCAAATGCTTTTGGATCTTCAAAAGGCAAAGCAATTCTAAAATCGGTTCCAGGCACAAAAGGACAACCTTCATCGGCTTCTGTACACACCATAATGGCAGCAAATTCTTGTGTTGGATTTGGCGGTTCTTCAAAACGTTTTGAGAATGCGTTATATGCTTCTTGATCTTCTTTCCACTGAATTTTATAGATTGGATTTTCAGCTTCTACTAGTTTTGAAATGTCAAAACCAATTCTTCTTACAGCAGCTACTGCATTTGGATTGAAAGCTGTAGCTTCTGTTCCACCAGAATAGCTTTCTAATGCTGGTAATTGGTAATAATCTGCTGCTGCTGCCAACCATACTTGTCCTAAATGACTTCTTCGTGAGTTGTGCGTGCAAATCACAATCAACTTTGGTGTTTTTTTGTCGTTATATTTTTTTTGAACGTACGCAGATAGCGTTTCTAGTTGTGCTTTTCTATCTGATGAAATGGTATCAAACTGCTTGGTGAGTTTGTCAATGTTTATGAGTAATTCTTGGAATATCATAGCTGTAGTTGTTTAAAAAAAATATGCTTTAATACAGACAAAGTATCAAAGCATATTGCTGTACTATTTTTATTTTTTTAAGATCTAATTATTCAATCAACGAAACACGTAAGGTATTTACCATTCCTTTGTCTGTGATTGGCATCGCAGCCAAGTTGATCAACATATCATCTTTTTTCACAAATCCTTTCTCTTTTGCTATTTTATTTACATCTTCAACGGTATCATCAGTACTTACAAATTTGTCATAATAGAATGCTTTTACGCCCCAAAGTAGGTTTAATTGCGTAAGGATTCTTTTGTTCGATGTAAATACTAAAATATGTGAAGCCGGACGCCAAGCAGATATTTGAAATGCAGTATATCCACTGTTTGTCAAAGTACAAATAGCTTTTGCTTTGATTTCATTTGCCATATGCGACGCATGGTAACATACAGATTTAGTAATGTATCGTTTGGTTCGAATGTGTGGTGGCGAATGTGGTACGCTAATGAGTGGAGAATCTTCAACACTTTTGATGATTCTTGTCATTTGCTGAATTACTTCTACAGGATATTTACCAACCGAAGTTTCTCCAGACAACATTACTGCATCTGCACCATCCATTACAGAATTGGCAACATCATTAACCTCAGCTCTTGTTGGTGTTAAGCTTGTAATCATCGTTTCCATCATTTGTGTGGCAATGATTACAGGAATTCTTGCTTTTTTAGCACGCAATACCAATTGCTTTTGAATCAATGGTACTTCTTGCGCAGGCACTTCTACACCTAAATCACCACGAGCTACCATTAAACCATCACAATAGGCAACAATTTTATCAATATTGGCAACTGCTTCTGGCTTTTCTATTTTGGCAATGATTGGAATTTTATGATCTGAATGTTCGTTGATAATTGCTTGTAAATCCATCAAATCTTGACTGTGACGTACAAACGATAAAGCCAACCAATCTACATCTTGTCCAATGGCAAAAATGGCATCTTTGATATCTTTTTCTGTCAACGCAGGCAACGAGATATTTGTATTTGGAAGATTGACTCCTTTTTTAGATTTCAATGGTCCACCTTGAATTACTTTCGCGGTAACTTCTTTTTCTCCATCCGTATCAACTACTTCAAAAATAAGTTTTCCGTCATCTAGTAAAATACGTTCTCCTGTATTTACATCTCTTGGAAAGTTTTGATAGTTCATGTATACTTTCTCTGAAGTTCCTTTGAACTCTTCTCCTGTACAGAATTTTATATGATCGCCTGGCTCTACAATCACATCTTCTGACATGATACCGACTCTCAATTTTGGTCCTTGTAAATCTGCTAATATAGAAGTGTTGAATCCGTGTTTTTCACTTAATTCTCGGATGATGGCAATACGTTCTGTTACATCTTCATAATTGGCATGCGAAAAGTTGATGCGAAATACATCTACTCCTTGCTCTATCATTTTTTTAATGATTTCTCTTGATCCTGATGCTGGTCCAAGTGTAGCTACTATTTTCGTCTTTTTTCTTTTTGGCATTACTCAAAAATTAAATTGTTTTTAGATTTTAGTTGATTTGCTTCTAAGATATATGCCGTAATTACTTCTGCAATGGCATTTACTTTAGAGAGTATAATTTTAGGGGATTTTATATGACTTTCGCTTGATATTTTTACAAAATAATCAACTTTTTTGCGCTCAGGGATTAAGTATTTAGAAACCGTTCTTTTCCCTTGTTGTTCAGAAAATAATGATCCTGCACTCGCAACTCGTTCCACTTCTTTTCTACTAATATTTGCAACCAAATTCCAAGTCACAAAGTTTTTTTCATCATTCCATTCATAAATAGAGAAAGAAGCTTCCATATAATTATAGTCTAAATCTTCCTGTTTTCTTGCTAATTTCAGATCCAAATGACTATTTAATAAATATGCTAAACGATAATCTTCTGCTGAACAATGAATTGCTATCAACGTGTAGTTATCTTCTTCAAAATCATCCTCAAAGAGTTTATGAATTGCCATAAATCTTGTAATTAACAAATGTAAATATATAATTTAATGACTATATAAAGGTTAATTTTTAGTAATGTTTCTAAAGATTTCGCAACGAAAACGTTATAGCTAATCAATTCTTTTTTTGAAATCGCAAAATCACCTCGTAGTAATTTCGAAATTTGGAAAAAAAGGCAAGAATTGTTTGTGAAAATTAAGTGTTAATTTGTTTTTGAAAGGCAAAAAAGGCACGTTTTGATGCTTTTTCTTCTGCTTTCTTTTTGGAAGTGGCACGTGCTTTTCCAACCACGCGGTTGTCAATGAATAGTTTGACAGCAAAATGTTTCAATTCGTCATTTCCGGTATCTTCATATACATCGTATTTGAAGTTTTTCTTTTCTTTTTGACACCATTCAATGAGCAAACTTTTGTAACTAATTACTTTTCCTTCTAAGCGTTCAATATCTACGTATGGAGAAATTACACGTAAGTGAATGAATTTTTCACAGTATTTGTATCCTTTATCTAAAAATATAGCACCAATTAAGGCTTCAAAAAGATTCCCATGAATATTTTCACCAAAATTATCTTTAGGAATGCGAGAACGCACCAACTCAATTAATTTTAAATCGCGTCCCAATTCGTTTAAGTGTTCACGACTTACAATTTTGGAGCGCATTTTTGTCAAATAACCTTCATTTCCCGAAGGAACCTCCACAAAAAGATATGAAGAAATCACGCTACTTAGCATGGCATCGCCTAAAAACTCGAGTCGTTCGTAGTTTACAGAATTCCCTTTCGAGTCTTTCTGATTCATTGAACGATGCGTAAAAGCTTTCTTATAAATTTTCTTTCTTTTGGTTTTAAAACCGAGAATATCTTCAAGTTCAACAAAAAAATCCCCATCTTCTTCAGATCGGGAGTTTAGTATTTTGCGAACAAAGTTCATGAATTAGTTTAGCTTTTTAAATAATACACAAGCATTGTGTCCTCCAAAACCAAACGTGTTGCTCATAGCAACTTTTACATCTCGTTCTTGTGCTTTGTTGAGTGTTAAATTAAGACTCGGATCAATATTTTCATCTACCGTAGAATGATTTATTGTGGGTGGTATGACTCCGTGTTCAATTGCCAATATAGAGGCAATAGCTTCAATAGCACCAGCCGCTCCCAATAAATGTCCTGTCATGGACTTGGTAGAATTAATATTTATATTTTTAGCATGATCACCAAACACTTCGGTAATGGCTTTTAGCTCTGCAACATCACCTAGTGGCGTTGACGTTCCGTGTGTATTGATATGATCTACTTCTTCAGGTTGCATTCCTGCATTTTCAAGACAGTTTCTCATTACTGCCATGACTCCAATTCCATCAGGATGTGGAGCTGTCATATGGTAAGCATCTGATGACAATCCGCCACCAATTACTTCCGCATATATTTTAGCACCTCTAGCTTTGGCGTGCTCGTATTCTTCAAGAATAATAGCACCTGCACCTTCACCCAATACAAAACCATCACGGTTTGCATCAAATGGTCTAGAAGCTGTTTGTGGGTCATCGTTTCGTGTTGACATGGCATGCATCGCGTTAAATCCGCCCATACCAGCAATGGTAACTGCGGCTTCACTTCCACCAGTAACAATTACGTCACAATGTCCTAATCTAATATAGTTTAAAGCATCAATCATCGCGTTGGCTGATGATGCACAAGCAGATACTGTTGTATAATTTGGCCCCATAAATCCATGTTTAATAGAAATATTTCCAGGCGCAATATCTGCGATCATTTTTGGAATAAAGAAAGGATTGAATTTTGGAGTACCATCACCATTGGCATAGTTAATCACTTCTTCTTGAAATGTTTCTAAACCACCAATTCCTGCGCCCCAAACAACACCAACTCTTAATTTATTTATAGTATCCATGTCAAGTTTTGCATCTGCAATGGCTTCATCGGAAGCAACAACTGCATACTGCGAAAACTTATCCATTCTTCTCGATTCTTTTCTGTGGATAAAATCTGTGACATTAAAGTTTTTAACTTCACAGGCGAATTTTGTTTTAAATTTTTCAGGATCAAAATGTGTAACTGGAGCAGCTCCGCTTTTTCCTGCGATGAGTGCATTCCAATATTCCTCTACGGTATTTCCGATAGGAGTCAACGCTCCTAAACCTGTAACTACAACTCGCTTTAATTCCATCTTTGATAAGTTCGTTTAAAATTAAGAAGAAATTCCTTCTAACAAAACATTAGAATGCACATCATGCATTCTAATGTTGTTTTTAATATAGAAAATTTATTCTTTTCTTACTTTTTTGCTTCTTCAATGTAAGAGATAGCTTGACCTACAGTTGCAATGTTCTCTGCTTGATCATCTGGAATTTGAATATCGAATTCTTTTTCGAATTCCATAATCAATTCTACCGTGTCCAATGAATCTGCTCCTAAGTCGTTTGTAAAGCTTCCTTCTGGAACTACTTCGTTCTCATCTACACCTAATTTGTCTACGATAATCGCTTTTACTCTTGATGCAATGTCTGACATAATCTTATAGTTTTTAAAATTTAATTGTTGGCAAAAATAAAAAACTTTAATTTAAAACAACATTTTGTACAAAAAATGTGTTCTAATTTACTAAAATTTTAGGATAAGTAATTTGATTTTGCCTTCATTTTGTTAATAATTATTCTTTTTTTTGTCGAAACAACAGTTACTAAAATCTCACTCTTTTTATGAAGCGTATCGCAATTTTTGCTTCAGGTTCCGGAACTAATGCTGAAAATATTATTCGATATTTTCAAGAACGAAACAATGCTTCCGTTGTTCAAATTTTGACTAACAATCAGCATGCCAAAGTTTTAGAACGTGCTAAAAATCACAAAATCAGTGGTTTAAGCTTCAACAGAACTGCATTATATCGCAGTAATGATGTATTAAACTTGCTCCAAACTGCACAAATTGACTTAATTGTTCTTGCTGGGTTCCTATGGAAATTTCCTGAACATATACTTACTGCATTCCCAAACAAGGTAATTAATGTCCATCCTGCTTTGCTTCCAAAATATGGAGGAAAAGGCATGTATGGAGCACATGTGCATACTGCTGTGGTTGCAAATAAAGAAAAAGAAAGCGGTATTACCATACATTTTGTCAATGAAAATTATGATGAAGGTGCTATTATTTTCCAAGCGAAAACTTTTGTAAGCGAAAATGATACGCCCGAAACCCTTGCTCAAAAGATTCATCAGCTTGAATACAAACATTTTCCTGAAGTAATAGCGCAGGTATTAGAAAACTCATAATTATGGCAGACGTACATATTTATACAGACGGTTCTTCTAGAGGAAATCCAGGACCTGGTGGTTACGGAATTGTCATGGAATGGGTTGGAAAACCGTATCGCAAAGAATTTTCGGAAGGATATCGAAAAACAACAAACAATCGCATGGAATTGTTGGCTGTTATTGTGGCTTTAGAGAAATTGAAGTATATGCATACCGATGTTAAAGTTTTTACCGATTCGAAGTATGTTGTAGATTCTGTAGAGAAAAAATGGGTCTTTGGTTGGGAGAAAAAAGGATTTTCTGGAAAGAAAAATACCGATTTATGGATTCGTTTCTTAAAAATTTACCGAAGACATATTGTCCGTTTCCAGTGGATTAAAGGTCATAATAATCATGTACAGAACGAACGTTGCGATTTTTTAGCCGTAGAAGCTTCAAAAAAAGAAAAGTTAAAAATTGATAATTTCTTCGAAAACGAGCGCAACAAATTGCTCTAACTAGTTTATTTGGTATCATATTTGTATTTTTGTTATTATAATTCCCTCAAAATCAAACATGAAAACCTATATTGCTATTTTCAGTTTACTTCTCTGCATTCCACTTTTTGCTCAAAAAGACTGGAAACTCAAGAAAGATAAAAACGATATTAAAATTTATGTAAAATCTTCAAATTCTAGTAGTTTAAAGATATTTAAGGCTGAAATGACAGTCCAAAGCTCTATTGATGAAGTATTGGATGTTATTGTAGATGGCGATAAATTACAAGACTGGAATTATAAAGCATTAGACAGTAAATTACTAAGTAAAACTTCGGAAAGTGAGTATCTTATTTGGTTAGCACTCGATTTGCCTTGGCCAGTTCGGAATAGAGATGTTGTTATTGCACTTAAAATTCGTCGCATTACACAAGATGTCGTAAAAATTGATGTTTCGGCAGCTTCCGATCGTTATGAAGAAAAAGATGATTACTTGCGTATCACTTATTTTGAAGGCTATTGGTTGCTTGAACAAATGGGAGATACCGTAAAAATTACACATCAAATGCATGGCGATCCAGGCGGAAGCATTCCCAATTGGTTTGTAAATAGCACCATTACAAAAGCACCTTTTTACAACCTTAACGCTTTAAAGGAACGCGTTGAATAGTACATTTCTAAGATACTTTCTGTCAAAAAAATCACAAAAAAAATATCTAAATACGCAAGCTGTTTTTCTTGGGAAAATTTTATGTAAGTTTGCAAAAAATTTTAATTCAAGAAATGAGCAAATTATTAATTGTAGGAACGGTTGCTTTTGATGCTATTGAAACACCATTTGGAAAAACAGATAAAATCTTAGGTGGCGCAGCTACATATATTGGTTTGTCTGCTGCAAACTTTGATGTAGATTCAGCAATTGTATCAGTTGTTGGAGAAGATTTTCCACAAGAATACCTAGACATGCTAGCTGACAGAAATATTGATATTTCAGGAATAGAAGTTGTTGAAGGAGGAAAAACATTTTTCTGGAGTGGAAAATATCACAACGATATGAATTCTAGAGATACGTTGGTTACTGAGCTAAACGTATTGGCAGATTTTAATCCTGTAGTTCCTGAAAACTACAAAGATGCTGAGATTGTAATGTTAGGAAATTTACATCCTGGCGTACAAATGAGTGTGATTAATCAAATGACAGAGAAACCAAAATTAATTGTATTAGATACAATGAACTTTTGGATGGATTGCGCTTGGGACGATTTATTAGCCGTTATCAAAAAGGTAGATGTAATTACAATTAATGATGAAGAAGCGCGTCAATTATCTGGTGAATATTCATTGGTAAAAGCCGCACAGAAGATTCATGAAATGGGTCCTAAATATGTAGTGATTAAAAAAGGAGAGCACGGCGCTTTAATTTTTAGTGATGGAAACATATTCTTTGCACCAGCATTGCCATTAGAAGAAGTATTTGATCCAACAGGAGCCGGAGATACGTTTGCAGGAGGGTTTTCTGGATATTTAGCGAAGCATGAAGATATTTCATTTGAAAGTATGAAAAATGCCATCATTTATGGTTCTAACTTAGCTTCATTCTGTGTAGAAAAGTTTGGAACACAACGCATGGAATCGCTCACTAAAGAAGAAATTACAAATCGCTTGAAGCAGTTTAAACAACTGACTCAGTTTGAAATAGAAGTAAACTAAAAAAATGCGCTCAAAACTGAGCGCTTTTTTTTATCACAATACACACAACAACAACACAAACTACAACAATGAGTGACGCTTTGAAACACGAGTGCGGTATTGCACTTTTAAGGCTATTAAAACCATTAGAGTACTATAAAGAAAAATATGGTACTGCATTTTATGGCATCAATAAAATGTACTTGCTAATGGAAAAACAACATAACAGAGGACAAGATGGAGCCGGATTAGCGAGTATTAAGCTCGATATGAAGCCTGGTGAACGCTATATTAGTAGAGTTCGTTCCAATCAACAGCAACCAATACAAGATATTTTTGCGCAGGTCAATGAACGTATCAATGCTATCATGGATGAAACTCCAGCATTGAATAACGATGTGGCTCGCCAAAAAGCAGAATTGCCATATTTAGGCGAATTGTTTTTAGGACACGTTCGTTACGGTACTTTTGGAAAAAACAGCATTGAAAGTGTACATCCTTTTTTAAGGCAAAACAACTGGATGCATCGTAATTTGATTGTCGCTGGAAACTTCAACATGACGAATGTAAATCAGCTTTTTGAGAAGTTAATCACATTAGGACAACATCCAAAAGAAAAAGCCGATACCATTACAATTATGGAGAAAATTGGTCACTTTTTGGATGATGCTGTGGCTAAATTGTACAAAAAATTAAAAGCTGAAGGTTACAACAAACAACAAGCTTCTCCATTAATTGCAGAACGTTTGAACATTGCTAAAATC
Source organism: uncultured Kordia sp. (assembly GCF_947489565.1). Classification (GTDB taxonomy): domain Bacteria; phylum Bacteroidota; class Bacteroidia; order Flavobacteriales; family Flavobacteriaceae; genus Kordia. Next base: position 421,356 of record NZ_CANLEA010000002.1, read on the forward strand.
TTACGAAAATCTGCTAGAGATTGGGATGGAGGTTATGCTATGGCTGGTTTATTAGGTCATGGAGATGCTTTTGTATTGAGAGATCCTGCGGGAATTCGTCCAGCATATTATTATAAAGATGATGAAATTGTGGTCGTTGCATCGGAACGTCCCGTGATTCAAACTGTATTTAATGTAGATTTTGAAAATGTACAAGAAATTGATCCTGGAAACGCATTAATCATTAAAAAAGATGGTTCTGTTCAAACCAAAGAAATTTTAGAGCCATTAGAACGCAAAGCTTGTTCTTTTGAACGTATTTATTTTTCTCGTGGAAGTGATGCAGAAATTTATCAAGAGCGTAAAACACTTGGAAAATTATTACTTCCAAAAGTATTAAAAGCGATTGATGACGATATTAGAAATACCGTTTTCTCCTTTATTCCAAACACCGCAGAAACTTCCTTTTTTGGACTAACGGAAGCTGTGGAAGAATACTTAAACGAGCGCAAAACCAATGAGATTTTAAATGGACAACGTTCGTTATCTGCAGAAAAGGTACGCGAAATTCTTTCGGAAAGACCGCGTGTGGAAAAAATTGCCATCAAAGATGTAAAACTTCGTACGTTTATTACTGAAGATAGCAGTCGTGATGATTTGGTTGCTCACGTATATGATGTCACCTACGGAGTCATAAAACCAGAAGATAATTTGGTGATTATTGATGATAGTATTGTGCGCGGAACGACTTTGAAAAAGAGTATCATCAAAATGATGGATCGTTTGCATCCAAAGAAAATTGTTGTAGTGTCTTCTGCTCCGCAAATTCGTTATCCTGATTGTTATGGTATCGATATGGCGCGTATGGAAGATTTAATTGCTTTTAGAGCTGCCTTATCACTCTTAAAAGACCGCAATCAATACAATTTGATAGAAGAAGTATATAAAAAGTGTAAAGCACAAGAAAATTTAAAAGATATCGATGTTCAAAACTTTGTAAAAGAGATTTACGATCCTTTTACAGACGAAGAAATATCAGAAAAAATAAGTGAACTTATCAAAACCGATACAGTCAACGCAGAAGTGAATGTAATTTTCCAAAAAGTAGCCAATTTAAATAAAGCGTGCCCAAACAATTTAGGAGATTGGTATTTTACAGGAAACTATCCAACCAATGGAGGAAATCGTGTAGTAAACAAAGCATTTATTAACTTTTACGAAGGCAACAAAGAACGTGCATACTAAGTTTTTGAGACTCAATAAAAAAAGAGATTTTATTTGTAAGAAATTTTCCAATATCAATATTGCAATCTTAAATAAAAGTTAAATTATACACTTAGTCTAAAAAAAAGGCATTTGATCTGATTTATTAGTACTGTTTTAACGAGTCTACTTACATTAGCAATGCCATAGCATAAGTAGGTTAAGTTCATGGTAAGATTTGGGGCAAAAAAAGGTGGTTCATTCCACCTTTTTTTATACACTAAAGTGAAATTTTAGATTGATTTGTTGTAGACTGCTTCCGCTTTTAGATCGCTTCGCTTTTAGACTTGTTCCCGTGGAGAACGGGAATCTCTTAGACTGCTTCGCTGTTAGATCCTTACTCAGAAATCTTCTCTCACTCTTATGAGAAACCAAATCAAGTTTAGCTTTACTTAATTTTTCTATCTTACTTACGCTTTATCATTCCACACTTGATGTGAAATCTATTTGAAGTATAAAATTTCAAACTTTATCAAACTAACATCCAAAAACTTCTTGATTCCAGACTCTAAAAATCTTGGTTCTTGATTGTAAAACAAAAAAGACGAACATTGCTGTTCGCCTTTTCTATTTTATAGAAGTTTATTTTTCTTCTTATTTGTTTGCTGCATAACGTCTCTCAACTTCGTTCCAGTTAATTACATTAAAAAATGCTTTAATATAATCTGGACGTCTGTTTTGATAGTTTAAGTAGTATGCATGTTCCCATACATCTAATCCTAAAATTGGCGTTCCTCCACAAGTAACTCCTGGCATTAATGGATTGTCTTGGTTTGGTGTAGAACATACTTCAATTTTTCCTCCTTTGTGCACACAAAGCCATGCCCAACCAGATCCAAATTGTGTAGCAGCTGCTTTGCTAAATGCATCGATAAATGCGTCTTTAGAACCAAATTCTGCTTCAATAGCATCTTTTAATTCTCCTGAAAGGTATCCTCTATCTTCTGGGTTCATTACTTCCCAAAAAAGACTGTGATTGTAAAATCCTCCTCCATTATTACGAACTCCAGCATTATTCATATCTAAGTTCGTTAAAATATCTTCAATTGATTTTCCTTCTAAATCAGTTCCTTCAATAGCAGCGTTTAACTTATTTGTATATCCATTATGATGCTTTGAATGGTGGATTTCCATCGTTCTTGCGTCAATATTTGGTTCTAGGGCATCATATGCGTATGGTAATTTCGGTAATTCAAAAGCCATTATGTTTGTTTTTTATTTAGTTAAACATTCGTTTTATGTTAACAAAAATAATCATATCAAGGGACATAATAAAACAGAGAAAAGAGATTCTACTAATGTTCACATAAAGTTAATCTATTTCAAAAGAACTATTTCTGCATATTTCAATCTTAAAATTCTTAATCAAAATCAGAATAAAAAACTCAATATTTTCTACAACACTTACATATTGAATTAAAAAAATACTACAAAATGATGCATATGTTTTTAAAACAATTTTCGTTACTTTACTGAATAGCAGCAATTTAACTAATTAATACTCTATAATTAATGTTTAACCACAAAATTTTTTAAATCATGAAAAAAAAGAATTTAATCAAGAAGTTACAATTGAAAAGAACGCAAGTTTCTAATTTTAGTCAAGAACAGGTTGTTGGTGGTGGATCAAGATATATCTGTGAGCCTATTGACTTATCTATTGCAGAAACATGTGTTACACAATGCGATTTAACTGTGACTTGTACAAATTACACAAATTGTAATCAATATACATTTGCCAACTGTTCCGTAAACTGCCCTACAAATGGCTGTGGAACAAACAATTGCGGGACTAATGTTGGATGCGGTACAGGAGGAAATTCTGGCGGAATTTCTTGCCCAGGATACGAATGCTAGGAACTTAGTTAGTATACATTATAAAAATCTCGCTTTAAAATAAAGCGGGATTTTTTTTATTTAAGAAATGAATATGTGTTATAATCTTACAGTCTAAAAAATAAAATACCTAGTATTTGAATATGTATTTTCGAAATACTTTTTGTTACTTTATTGTAGAATAGCAAGTTAACCTATTGATATTCTACTTAATAAATGTTTAACCATAAATTTTTTTAAATCATGAAAAAAAAGAATTTAATTAAGAAATTACAGTTAAAGAAATCGCAAGTGTCCAACTTTAACAAAGGTCAAGTTGTTGGAGGATCTGGTATTTTATGCACGTCGTATGACATATCACTATTAGAAACCTGCTACAGAGGTTGCGGACTTACAGATACATGTACACAGTTTAACACCTGTAATAATGTAACATTTTTAAATTGTACAGTATACAATTGCCATACAAACAATTGTCCGCCTGCTACAAATGGCTGTCCTACTGATGGTTGTCCTCCAGGAGGATCTAACGAGCCATCTTGTCCAAACTTTAGCTGCTAAAAGCACTGGGAAAGTCAATCGAAAGGTTGGCTTTCTTTTTTTAAACTATCTTTGTTTATAGTTTAAAAATTCTTCTGTGTCTACACCTTTTATTATTTACAATGCCTCTGCAGGTTCTGGAAAAACGTACACACTCGTTAAAGATTATTTGCGCATTTTACTGTCTTCCGTTCAAAAAGATACGTATAAGCAAATTTTGGCGGTGACTTTTACCAATAAGGCTGTGGCCGAAATGAAAGCGCGTATTATTGAAAATTTAAATGCGTTTTCTTTTGATGAAACTGCTAAAAATTCTTCCATGTTTATGGAATTGGCAGAAGATTTAAAACTGCATCCTGCACAACTACAACAAAAAGCCAAAGAAGTACTGAAGAGTATTTTACACAATTATGCCTTTTTTGAAGTCGCTACCATTGATAAGTTTACGCATAGCGTCATTAGAACCTTTGCATACGACTTAAAACTTCCGTTAAATTTTGAAGTAGAACTTGATACGGATGCTTTACTGAATGAAGCGGTAGACCAATTGATCTCCAAAGCTGGCGAAGACAAACTTATTTCGGATGTTTTAATAGCATATGCTCTGGAAAAAGCCGATGATGATAAAAGTTGGGACATTGGTTTTGATTTGAATAAGATTGCGAAACTATTGCTCAATGAAAACGAAAAGTCACATCTGCGGAAGCTGAAAGACAAAACGCTGGAAGATTTTAGCGAATTAAAAGAATTGCTTAAAAAGAAAATTAATACGACTTCGGAAGAATTGTCCAATGCTGGTCAAGCTGTCTTAGACAAATTGCAACATGCAGGACTTGAATTCGATGATTTTCTACGCAAAACCTTGCCCAATCATTTTAAAAAAATTGCGGATAAAGATTTTAATGAAAAAAGTCTTTATGGTAATAAGCTTGCAGATAATTTAGCCGAAGGAAGCGTGTACAAAAAAACCTTAGATCCAGACAAAGCTGCTACTATTGATGGTTTGTTACCAGAATTAACCGAACGCTATCACAGTTGTAAAGATAAAGTGTATGATTTGAGCTTTCTGAAGAATTTTTACAAAAATGCTACGCCACTTTCGGTACTAAATGCCATTCAACAAGAGCTAGAAACCATCAAAGAAGAGCAGAATTTATTGTTGATTTCAGAATTTAACACCTTGATTAGCGAAACCATTAAGGATGAACCTGCACCGTTTATTTATGAACGTTTGGGCGAAAAATACAAGCATTATTTTATTGACGAGTTTCAAGACACTTCCGAAATGCAATGGCAAAATTTAATTCCATTGATTTCAAATAAACTACAAACTGAAGCTATGGACGCAAAAAGCGGTTCGTTAACGATTGTTGGAGACGCCAAACAGTCTATTTACCGTTGGCGTGGCGGAAAAGCAGAGCAATTTATTGGATTGAACAAAGATGTAAATCCGTTTTTTGTTAAAAAGGCTTCGAAAAACCTACCAAAAAACTATCGCAGTTACGACGAAATCATCAATTTCAATAATGAGTTCTTTCAACATATATCACAGTTTTTTCACCAAGAGGAATTCCAAGAAATCTATAAACACGGAAGTACACAAGAAGTCAATGACAAAAAAGGAGGATTGGTTTCCTTTGATTTTGTAGAAGCCAAAACCGTCGAAGAAGAATTTGAGATTATTCCTGATAAAGTGATTGCCAAAATTGAAGAAACACTACAAAAAGGATTCGATTATAAAGATATTTGCGTGTTGACACGTAGAAAAAATGAAGGAATTGCTATTGCAGATGCACTTTCTTCAAAGAGCATTCCAATCATTTCATCAGAAACCTTACTTATCAAACGCTCGCGAGCTGTAGAATTTATCAATGATATCTTACGCTTGGCCATTCAGCCTAAAAACAATGAAGTCAAACTGCATTTATTGAATTATTTGGCGACTGAAAAACTGCAGATTTCAAAAACGCATGAATTCTTAAAAACACATGTCATTCTGGAGCCAGAAGCTTTGTTTGAAGCTTTGACTGACTTTGATTTTGACTTTACCTATTTCTTGCAATTATCGTTGTATGAAGCGGTAGAATATTGTGTGCGTGCATTTCAACTAACTAGTGAATCTGATGCCTATATTCAGTTTTTCCTCGATTTTGTATTGGAATATACACAAAAGAAACAATTAGGTTTTGCTGGTTTCCTAGAACATTGGGAAAAGAAAAAGAACCATCTCAGCATTATGGCTTCTGGCTCAGAAAATGCTGTACAAATTATGACCATTCACAAATCGAAAGGTTTGGAATTTCCGGTCGTTATTTTTCCGTTCGCCAATACTGATATTTACAAGGAATTAGAACCCAAACTTTGGTTTCCTATCAATAAAGATGATTTTAATGGCTTTGAAGAAGCGTATTTAAACCTAAATAGTACCGTAAAAGAATATGGCGAATTGGGCGAAACGCTACATGCAGCAAGACAATCGCAATTGGAATTGGATAATTTCAACATTCTGTACGTAGCCTGTACGCGACCTGTACAGCAATTACATATTATCACCAAAAAAGATGTAGATCGCAACGGAAATGAACGTTTGCAAACATTTTCAGGTTTATTCATTAATTATCTAAAAGGAAAGGAACTTTGGAATGATGAACTTTTAACCTATACATTTGGCGATTCTGCGGAAAATCTAGCAGAAGCAGCTCATTCAGAAGAAATTCATACAATAAAACAGCAAAAATTTATCAGTACAGCCAAAGAAGATCACAACTTACATTTAATGACCAAACAAGGATTGTTGTGGGACACTTCGCAAGAAGCAGCTATTGAAAAAGGAAATCTGATTCACGATGTATTGGCGCAAATAAAATATCCTTCCGATATTGAATTTGTATTGGATGAATACATTAGCAAAGGAATTATTGACGAGCAACAACGCGAAAAGCTCGAAGAAAGCATTGGTCATGTGGTAAAACATCCAGAAATTACTAGCTATTTTCATCAAGATAATACGGTTTATAACGAAAAAGACATCATTTCAAAAGCTGGAAAAATTCTTCGTCCGGATAGAATCGTTGTCAATCCCAACAATGAAACCGCGATTATTGATTATAAAACGGGAATGCACAACCCGGTTTATGTAGAGCAAATTTATGAATATGCAGACACTTTGGTAGAAATGGGCTTTACGGTGACCAAAAAAATATTACTCTATGTCAATGAGGAAATTATTGTTAAATATGTGTAATATCGGCACTTGTTTTGAACTTATGATAAAAATTGACATTCAAAAGGCTATTTAATTACAGTAAATTCAAAAAATAATATGGTATAACTCAAAAATGGTAACTATTTTTGTAAAAACCTAAATAAGCATGTACGGAAGTATTCAACAACACTTACAAAAAGAGCTCGAAGAAATAAAAGAAGCTGGATTGTATAAAAAAGAACGTGTCATTACCTCGGCGCAAGGAGCAGAAATCACAATAAATACAGGAGAAACTGTTATTAATTTTTGTGCGAATAATTACTTAGGATTGTCTTCGCATCCTGATGTAATTCAAGCGGCAAAAGATACGATGGATACGCACGGATTTGGAATGTCTTCGGTACGTTTTATATGTGGAACACAGGATATTCACAAAAAATTAGAGCAAAAAATTGCAGACTATTACGGTACAGAAGATACTATATTATATGCTGCTGCTTTTGATGCCAATGGTGGTGTTTTTGAACCTTTGCTTACAAAAGAAGATGCTATTATTTCAGATTCACTAAATCATGCTTCTATCATTGATGGTGTGCGTTTGTGTAAGGCTGCGCGTTACCGCTATCAAAACAATGATATGGCAGATTTAGAAAAGCAATTGCAACAAGCAAATGCAGATGGAGCACGATTTAAAATCATTGTGACTGATGGTGTATTTTCTATGGACGGATTGGTAGCACCACTAGATCAAATTGTCGTTTTGGCGGAACAATATGATGCTATGATTATGATTGATGAATGTCATGCCACTGGTTTTATTGGTGAAACTGGACGCGGAACCTTAGAAGAAAAGAATGTAATGGGCAAAATTGACATCATTACAGGAACACTAGGAAAAGCTATGGGTGGCGCTATGGGCGGATATACCACAGGAAAAAAAGAAATCATTGAAATACTACGTCAACGTTCAAGACCTTATTTATTCTCTAACTCGCTAGCGCCTGCTATTGTTGGAGCATCTATCAAAGTATTTGAAATGCTAGAAAACGATACCACTTTACGTGATAAGCTTTCTGACAATACTGACTATTTCAAAAAAGGAATTAAAAATGCTGGTTTTGATATTGTAGATGGTGACTCTGCTATCGTTCCAGTAATGTTATATGATGCCAAGCTATCACAAGTAATGGCAGACAAGTTATTGGAAAAAGGAATCTATGTAATTGGTTTCTTCTATCCAGTAGTTCCTAAAGAAAAAGCAAGAATACGAGTTCAGCTATCTGCAGCGCATACCAAAGAACATTTAGACAAAGCGATTGCAGCATTTACAGAAATAGGAAAAGAATTAAACGTCATTTAAAAGCTTAAATATTCATATTTCTTAACGTTTTCTAAAAAAATTAATATATTTGTCTTTGTTAATAAGTATTAACAACTTACATTTGTCCTTTAATTAACACTTAAAATTAAATAATTAAAACATGAAACATCTTAGCAGATTTTTAGTTGCTTTGTTGCTTGTAGTAGGATTCAGCAACGTAAAAGCTCAAGACTCAAATAACCCATGGCAAATTAACGTTAGCGTTAATGCTGTTGATTTCTATCCAACGAATGATATGGAAGCTGCGGGCATTACAGGAAAGTGGTTTGACGAGTACTTCAACTTAGGAGATCACTGGAATATCCTACCTACACTTTCAGCAATAAGCGTTTCTAAGTACGTAGGAGACGGATTCTCTGTAGGAGTAAGAGGTTCTGTTAACAGAATTGAAAATTACGGAGAGCAAAAAGTAGAAGATCTAACATACTACGGATTTGACGCTCTTATCAAGTACAATCTTAATGAGCTTTATGACTTAGGGAAATTTGATCCTTTCGTAGAAGTTGGTGGAGGTTACACTTGGGTTGACGATATCGGAGCTGGAACTGTAAATGCAGGTCTAGGAGTAAACTACTGGTTTACTGAAAATATCGCTTTCAGCGTACAAACAACTTATAAGCACTCTTTTGAGGACTACTTAGCGCCTCACTTCCAACACTTAGCTGGTATTTCTATCAGATTTGGAGGAAAAGATACTGACGAAGATGGAATTTATGACAAAGACGACGCTTGTCCAGACGTAAAAGGTTTACCAGAATTCAACGGATGTCCTGATACTGACGGTGACGGAATCGAAGATAGTAAAGATGACTGTCCTGATACTGCAGGTTTAGCTGCATTAAACGGATGTCCTGATACTGACGGTGACGGAATCGCTGATAACAAAGATGATTGTCCAGAAGTTGCTGGTTCTAAAGCAATGAACGGATGTCCTGATACTGACGGTGACGGAATCACTGACAAAAAAGATAACTGTCCTAACGAAGCTGGACCATCTGCAAACAAAGGATGCCCATGGACTGACAAAGACGGTGACGGAGTATTAGACAAAGATGATAGATGTCCAGAAGTTGCTGGTGTTGCTGAGAACGACGGATGTCCTCCAATCGCTAGAATGACTGAAACTGAAATCACTGTTTTAGATAACTTAGCTAGAACTGTATACTTTAACTCAGGAAAAGATTCTTTCAAGGCTGAAACTTATGCTATCTTAGACAAGATTGCTGAATTAATCAAAGGTTTCCCTAAAGAAGCTTTCACTATCGGTGGACATACTGATAGCGTAGGATCTGATAAATTAAACCAAAAGTTATCTGAAAAGAGAGCTAACGCTGTTAAAAAATACTTAGAATCTAAAGTAAGTAACAAGTTTTCTGCAGTAGGATTTGGAGAAAAAGAGCCAATCGCTTCTAACAGAACAAGCAAAGGAAGAGCTCAAAACAGAAGAGTAGAAATTAAATTAGTAAGAAACTAATCTTAATTCACAATAACATCATAGAAAACGCCTCGAAATATCGAGGCGTTTTTTTATTTTTACAACATGAAGTCATTTCTTTCGCATGTTGTTAGCTATATTCTTGAAACCAATACCAATATTAGCAATCTTACCTTGGTATTGCCCAGCAAAAGAGCAGGTGTCTTCTTAAAGCACGAACTTTCGCAACAAATTCAGCAAACATCTTTTGCACCCGATATTTTAAGTATTGAAGAATTAGTAGAGCAAATTTCTGGTTATACTTCTGTAAGTAATACCGAATTACTCTTCGAATTTTATACTGTTTATAAAGAACTCACACCAAAAGAAGCACAAGAACCTTTTGATTCTTTTTCAAAATGGGCACAAATATTATTACAAGATTTTAATGAAATTGATCGTTATTTAATTTCTCAAAAAGACATTTTCAATTATCTAGGAGCAATTCAGGAAATTAATCACTGGTCTTTAGAAAAAGAACCAACAACTTTAGTCAAAAACTATTTGACTTTTTGGAATAAACTTCAAGAATACTACGATGTTTTAACTGAAAAAATCACCCAAAAAGGAATTGCTTATCAAGGATTGGTCTATCGTGAAGCTGTGGATAGTTTGGAATTTTATTTACAGAAAAACGAAGACAAAAAACATTACTTTATTGGCTTCAATGCATTAAATACTGCTGAAGAAAAGATTATTCAAGAATTTTTAGAAGTCGGATTGGCTGAAATTTTATGGGATACAGATCAAGTATTTTTTGACGATCCTGCACATGATGCAAGTCTATTTTTACGTCGTCACAGATACGAATGGAATTATTTTCAAAAACACGATTTTTCTTGGATCGCTGATAATTTCTCCAACACTAAAAATATTGAAATCATTGGAGTTCCTAAAAATGTAACTCAGGCAAAATATATTGGAGAAATTCTTCAAACCTTGCAACAAGAAGATGAAACGCTGCAAGATGTTGCGGTTGTACTTGGCGACGAGCAATTATTAATTCCTTGCTTAAATTCACTTCCACAAGCAATAGAACGGCTAAATATTACAATGGGATTTCCGTTAAAAGACATTCCACTAGCAACTACTTTCAATAATTTATACCTGCTCCAGGAACATCATAGAAACAATACATTTTACTATAAAAATATTATCAATGTATTGTCAGACACGAATTTGCGCCCGCTTTTTCAACAAAAAGACAGAAATCTGGCAGCAGATATTATTCAATACATTCAATCAAATAATATCATATACGTTAGCACGGAACAGATTGTAGAACGCTTCCCAAAAAACGTACAGGAAATTGCAAAACTTTTGTTTACTTATTGGAATGATAAACCAAAATTGGCCATTCAGAATTGCGTGAAGCTGATTCGTCATTTGAAAGCCAAACTGATTGAAAATCGCGAGCAACATTTATTAGCATTGGAATATTTATATCGTTTCAATGAAGTCTTCAACCAATTACAATTGTTGACCAAGCAACACAATTATATCACAGATATTAAGTCCTTATTGGCCTTGTATAAAGAAATTATCAGTACAGAAACGCTTGATTTTAAAGGCGAACCTTTACAAGGATTGCAATTAATGGGAATGCTAGAAACACGTGTGCTCGATTTTAAAACCGTGATTCTTTCTTCGGTAAACGAAGGAATTTTACCTTCCGGAAAAAGCAACAATTCGTTTATTCCATTTGATCTTAAGAAACAGTTCAATCTGCCAACTTACAAAGAAAAAGATGCCATTTATACGTATCACTTTTACCGTTTGTTGCACAGAGCCGAAAACGTATATTTACTCTACAATACTGAAGCTGACGGACTCAATGGTGGTGAACGAAGTCGTTTTTTAATGCAATTGGAAACCTATAAGATGCCCAATCATACTTTAAGACAAAATGTAGTGATTCCGAAAGTGCCAAAAATTGAACATCAGCTGCAAGTAGTCAAAAAAGAAACTTCCATGTTGGGTCGTATCAAAGATATTGCCAACAAAGGATTTTCGCCTTCAGCATTGACTTCCTACATTCGCAATCCGATAGATTTCTATTATCAAAAAATACTAGGCATCAACGAATACGAAGCCGTAGAAGAAACTGTGGCAGCAAACACGCTTGGAACGGTTGTACACGATACCTTGGAATTATTATACAAGCCATTTGAAGGAAAAATAATTACCACAAATGACATCAAAGCGATGTTTAAAAATGTAGAAGCACTTGTGGTGGAAAATTTCAAGAAAACCTATGGTGAAGGAAATATTCATCGTGGAAAAAACCTCATCATTTTTAATGTTGCCAAACGTTATGTGACCAACTTTTTACAACAAGAATTGCAGACTTTAAAAAGCGGAAAAACTTTGCGAATTCTTCAAATAGAACAAACATTACAAGCCAAAGTTGAGATTCCAGAATTGGATTTTCCTGTATATATTGGCGGAAAAGTGGATCGTGTTGACGAACTCGATGGCGTGATGCGTATTATAGATTATAAGACGGGAAAAGTGTCGCAAGGTGATGTCGAAATTGTCGATTGGGATTTACTCACACAAGATTATAAATTCAGCAAAAGCTTTCAAGTATTGGCGTATGCGTATATGATTCATCAAAAACAAGCATTCCAACAAGAAACAGAAGCAGGTATTATTTCTTTTAAAAATTTACAAAGCGGATTTTTAAAATTTGGCACCAAAGAATCTGCCAGAGCTCGAAACAAAAATCAAGTCATCACCACCGAAACGCTAGATGATTTTTTAGTTGAGTTGAAACAGTTGATTCTTGAAATTTGCAATACCGATATTCCATTCACCGAAAAAGAAGTTTAAACATGATACAGAAGGTCAAAAACAAGGTTTTAACGCGCAAAAACGACAAAAGCATACTAGTTGATTACTTTTTTAATAAAAACGATCAGCAGAAGCCTATTGTTATTTTTTGTCATGGTTATAAAGGTTTTAAAGATTGGGGCGCATGGGATTTGGTAGCAGAAGCTTTCGCTAAAGCGGATTTTTTCTTTGTAAAGTTCAATTTTTCGCACAATGGCGGTACGATGGAACAACCTATTGATTTCCCTGATTTAACTGCGTTTGGCGAAAACAATTATACCAAAGAACTCAACGATTTACAGTATATAATTGATCATATAGTCAGCAATTCCTTTGAATTTTCTGCGGAAGCAAACACAGCAACTATTTCCTTAATTGGTCATTCACGCGGTGGCGGAATTGTAACGATAAAAGCAGCAGAGGCAACAAAAATAACCCAACTAATTTCTTGGGCTGGCGTTTCCGATTACGCAACACGATTCCCAAAAGGAACAGCTTTACAAGATTGGAAAGATTCAGGTGTTTTTTATGTAATTAATGGCAGAACAAAGCAAGAAATGCCACATTTCTATCAATTTTTCGAAGATTTTAAAGCAAATGCGACACGTTTAGATATTCAAAGAGCGACAAAAAACATACACATTCCACATGCAATCATTCACGGAACTACAGATCCAGCAGTTTCGGTTGAAGAAGCACAAAAATTACATCAGTGGAATCCTAAAAGCGAGCTTTATCTCATTGAAAATGCCGATCATGTATTTGGTGCGCGTCATCCGTGGAATGAAACACAGTTGCCAAAAGATTTGCAACACGTCGTACAAACAACCATTGATTTTATCAAAAAGTAAAATTATCTAACGAAATTGCGCCAATTTTAGTTTCTACATGTGCATACAGCTTTTGTAAATTATCTTTTTTTACGTTTTGAATAGCAGCTTCAAAGAGTAACTTAAATTGCTCGTCTTCTATGTTTTGCATTTGATGCAATTCTCGAAAATCTTCTGAATAAAAATACGCTTCTAGTTTATCTTCCAAAATATATTCAGTGCCTAAAATATTACTGTAGGTAAGCAGTAAATTTTTCAAAAAGCAAAAATAATTATAGGCAAAGAAACTGGATGATGTAGATAGTTTCATTACTTTTTCATAGTGATTCCTGACTTTATAACGCAATCTATTCAACTCACGTTGCAAAAGTGCATCAAAAGGCTTCAACATGATGTTCTCGGCGAAAGCTTTTAGAGAAAGTGTGCTTTTTTCATGCTGATAGAGCACAGTTCCAGTAGCCAACATTCGCGCTTCAAACTTGCTTCTGTTGGTAAATTGCTGCTCCATCATAGACTTATATTGACTTTCTCCATAGGTTGCATACGAAAATTGATAGCCATCTATTGTCATAATACGTCTTTCAGAAATAGCACATGTATCAAAAACAATAATTCTGAGATCAATATCGGACGATTCGGTAGCTGTGCCTAATGCATAACTACCGCAAAGTATCATAGTATCAATCTCAGAACCATATGATAATTGATTGATAAAATTTTGAAATAAAGTAGTTTCAAAACTCATATAAAACAATTATAGTTTACGATTAAGAACAGTCATAATCTGTTGGACAACCATCTGTTGGATATCCACAATTTGCTGTGATACAATTTGGGTGAGATTCTGTTCCTCCACCACCGCCATCACAACGTATGGTTCCACAATCGCAATGTGTTCCATCTGAAACACAATCGTTCGGATCACATGAAAAACAATTTGTAAATGTTCTTCTTCCTCCAACTACTGAATTGGTGAAATTCAAATTAGAAACTTGAAGTTTATTCAGCTTCAATTTGCTAACATTCTTTTTTTTCATAATAAAAGATTTTAAAAGTTAATTTGAATCGAAGCTAAAACGAAAAGCTTGTAAAACATATTTTTTATACTCGTATTTTAAAAAATACGAGTGCAAAATTAACTATATATCTATTGAAAAATATAGCGTAGTAATTCATAAAAAAAGTGAGTCTTAAAAACTCACTTTCTTCATAATATATCGCCTATTGTGGCGGTCCCATACACGTTTCTTCGTGGCAACTATAAATAGGAGCTGTATCACCACTACAAGGATCTCCAGTAGCTCCTCCTACTTTTGCTGTTAAGTCTTTTACTTTTAGTTTACTGATGACCTTTTTATGAAGGTTTAAACTTTTTAACTCTCTTTTTTTCATACTCTAAAGTTTTGGTTACTTTATAAAGTTACAAAATACTTTACTGATTGCTTCAAAAAACTCTGACATAAAAAAGCTGCTCAAAATAGTATTGAACAACTTTCTATAGTATAAACTCGTTTAGACTTTTTTATGGATTCGGAGGAGCTATACATAAAGTATTGTTAGGATCGTAGGTAAAGCATCCTACATCCATTGAATCGGTTGGACATTCTATTGTAAGACAAAAACATCCACTTCTACAACCTACTGGACGTGTTTCCTCTGTTTGTTGACCACCTTTAACTGTAGCAGGATTATTAAAAGTTGCAATCGATTTTTTTCGTAGTCTTAATGACTTAATTTCTCTTTTTTTCATAATTAAATATTTTGAAATTAATTTGTATCGAAACTAAAATCAAATTTTGAAAAAAAATAGTGTCTATAGTCGTATTTATTTAAACCCGAGCACTAAAATTTACTAATAAGTTTAAACTTTTTAACTGTCTTCTTTTCATACTGTAAAGTTTTGGTTATACTTTAAAAGTTATAAAAAACATAGTATCAATTGACAGTAAGCCTAAAAAACAAAAAGCTGCTCAATAACAATACTGAGCAGCTTTTTATGCATTAAAATTTTTCTTTTTCTTATTCGGTTCCTTTTAATACTAATAAAGGCAAACGACTTTCAAAATCTACTTTCTTTACAGAATTTTGTTCCCAAAGCTTTTTAAAGAATCCACGCTTGCGTCTAAATACGCAAATCATATCTGGATGATTTTCATTCAAATGCTCTAAAACTCCTTGAAATAAGGTTGCATTTTCAGAACTTTTATATGCAGAAGTTATCGCTGCCAATTCTGAATGAAATTCTAAATCTTCTTCTAAAAAGTTAGGCGTTTTTACTTGTAACAAGCGCATTTTTGCACCAAAAACTTCTAAAATAGTTTCCAATGGCTGCAATACTTCTTTACGCTTAATTACTCCTGATTTGATAGCCGTCAACACTTTTTTAACAGGTTTAAAGGCATATCCTTCAGGCACAACTAAAACCGAAATATCTGTTTGTTTTACAATGCTTCCAGAAGTATTTCCTAAAAACATTTCTTCTTTAATAGAGTTACTTCTTGGCCCAAGAATAATTAGGTCAATTCCTAACTCTTTATCAATTGAATTAATACTATCAATTACGTTTCCTTTTGCAGAAATTACAGACACATCAACACCTTTCAAGTCTACACTTTCTACAACTTCTTTTACGTGGCTAGCCGTTTCACGACCAACAATCTCGTCGACATTTAAAATCGTTCCTGCTTTAGAAAGTACTTTAAATGCTCTAAATACAAATACTTTGGCATTCATTGCTTCGGCGAAATCAATCGCGTACTGCAAGGTATTCTTTGCATTTGTAGATTCTCCAATAGGAACTAAAATATGGTTCATTGTCTTAAAATTTCTGCAAAAATAATCATTTTTTAGTTCTATCCTGATATTTCTGTTTTTTAAACTTTAAAAATAGTTTGATCTTTTGGAAGTTTATTTTAGTTTTAACAATAGCTGAAAACACCATCAATCAAGAGAATATGAAAAATACCATATACATAGTAATAGG
Source organism: uncultured Kordia sp. (assembly GCF_947489565.1). Lineage (GTDB taxonomy): Bacteria > Bacteroidota > Bacteroidia > Flavobacteriales > Flavobacteriaceae > Kordia. The sequence continues at coordinate 437,679 of NZ_CANLEA010000002.1, forward strand.
AATTCTAGTCGTTTGTGGAATCGTATATAGTATCGTAAATCTAAAAAAGAACAAGAAGTCTTCAGAAACAACCACGAAAACAGAAGAAAGTCAAGAAATCAAGATAGAACAACCAACTGTGAATACCAATAATTCCGCTTTTTCGGAAAAACTGAATCAAACTAAAAAAGGATATCCATTTAAAGCATGGAGAGAAGCATTTTTTGAATATGAAATGGAACAATATTCAGAAGAAAACTGCAATGCTGCTAAAGCTATTTTTGACAACCTAATTGCTAAACTTATCACACTAGGTGAACATGGAAACGAAAAAGACAAAATAGCACTGTTTGAAAAAGCTGTGAATTCATTAAATACCTTAGATAATAGTGTTGAAGGTTTAATTGAAACTGGCGAAAGGGAAGATTTATGTGAATTAATTGACCAAATAACCATTGCTTCCGGATTGAACCCAGAAGACTATGCTGATGGAGAAGGAATTGCAGACCTTTGGAGAGAATGGTAAAAAAAGTCCTGCCTAATAAAAGATATTGGAAAAGAAATAAAAACACACATGAACGCACACATTCGCATAGCAACTTCTCAAGACATTGATGCTTTACTAAACATCACCAAAGCTTGTGCAAAACATATGACTGAAAAAGGAATTTTTCAATGGAATGAAAACTATCCAAATCGGGAAGCATTTGCGCATGATATCACTCGAAATGAACTCTATGTTTTGCTAGAAGCCAACGAGATTATGGGTTGTGTTGTCATTTCTACCTTGATGGATGAAGAATATAAAACCGTAGATTGGATTACGCCAAATGGTGCCAATATTTACATTCATCGATTAGCGGTTCATCCAAAAGCACAAGGAAAAGGCTACGCGCAGTTTTTAATGCAATTTGCAGAAAACTACGCTATAGAAAATAATTATAGTTCTATAAGATTAGATACCTTTAGTAAGAACCCTAGAAACCAAAAGTTTTACGAACTTCGTGGCTATAAAAAATTGGAAGATATCTACTTTCCTAAGCAAAGTGTATATCCATTTCATTGTTACGAACGAATTCTTTGAAAACAAAAGTCACCACATCACTTGTTAATAAAATTGCCATTCCTGCCTTAATTGCTGGAGTTGCGGAACCTTTGCTATCCATTACTGATACCGCAGTTGTTGGAAACGTAGACATTGATGCTACCGAAGCCTTGGCCGCTGTCGGAATTGCAGGCGCATTCATTTCAATGCTGGTATGGGTTTTTGGACAAACGCGCAGTGCTATTTCAGCGCTAGTTTCACAATACTTAGGCGCCAACAAGTTAGACCAAATCAAAACCTTGCCTGCACAAGCTATCGGAATCATTCTTCTCATTAGTATTGTCGTTATTAGCATCAGTTATCCGTTTGCAGAATATATTCTTAGATTTTACAACGCAGAAGGCATGGTTCTAAACTACAGTAGTTCGTACTTTCAAATTCGCATCTTTGGTTTGCCGTTTACCTTACTTACGTTTGCCATTTTTGGCGTATTTAGAGGTTTGCAAAACACCTATATTCCTATGATCATTGCTATTTTAGGGACTTTACTAAATATTGGTTTAGATATCGTTTTGGTATACGGAATACAAGATTTAATTCCAGCCATGCATGTAGAAGGCGCTGCGTATGCAAGTATTGTAGCTCAGGTTTTTATGGCAATTTTATCAGTAATATTACTCTTGAAAAAAACACAAATTCCACTTCAGATTCGCCTTCCTTTGCATGAAGAATTGCCAAAAATGGCCATCATGATTCTGAATTTAATCATTAGAACCATTGCTTTAAATACCGCTTTATATTTTGGCACTGCATTTTCAACAAAATACGGTGCACACTACAGCGCCGCATATACCATTTTGCTCAATATTTGGTTATTTGGCGCATTCATTATCGATGGATATTCAAGTGCTGGAAACATCTTATCTGGAAAACTTTATGGAGAAAAAAACTATATCGAATTGGTAAAACTCAGCGAACGATTGATTCGCTATGCCATCATGGTTGGTGTCATCATGTTAATCATTGGCGGTATTTTATATTTTCCAATCGGTTGGGTTTTCACAAAACAAACCGCAGTTTTAGATGAATTCTACGCAGTTTTTTGGTTGGTATTAGCCATGCAACCTGTTTGTGCCATTGCATTTGTTTTTGATGGAATTTTTAAAGGATTGGCTAAAATGGCTGTTCTTAGAAACGTATTGCTAGTCTCAACTTTTGCTGTTTTTGTCCCTACTATTTTCTTGTTAGATTATTTCGATTTAAAACTATATGCGGTTTGGATTGCTTTTACTTTGTGGATGATTGCTCGTGGTTTCCCACTTGTGTACTTATTTAGAAAAGAATTTGTTCCGAAAACGAGAAGCTAGACTTGTTAGACTTACTTAGAATCGCTTTGCTGTTAGAAGCGGCTTTGCCTTTTAGACTTGTTTCAATTTCAGTTTCCCAAACGTCTGTTCGAGAATTTTATCGGAATAAAATGTATCGAGAATTACTTTCATATTAGACGTGTTTTGGGATTAGATTTTTTGAAATTTAAATTATTTCTCACTCATCTGTGATACTGAATCAAGTTCAGCATGACGTACTTTTCGTATTTTCTCAAACCGTCAGGTCGAGTGGTTTTTCATAATGAAATGAAGAAAAATTGTATCGAGATCTTCTTTTAAATACTGAGTTATTCTTAAGAACATCTCAATACGAATATCTAAATTCTCTCTACTAAAATTATCTTCCTATTTTTGCAACACAAAATCACAATATCATGACCACAACACGTAACAACGGAAGTTTATACACCAACATTCAAAATAATATCGCTACGATAGAATTTGGGCATCCTGCAAGCAATTCTTTTCCTGGCGAATTGTTAGATAGATTGACGAATGAATTGAAAAAATTGGCTGAAAACGATGCGGTAAGCGTGATTATTCTTAAAAGTGAAGGCAATCGTGCATTTTGTGCTGGCGCTTCTTTTGATGAACTCGTTGCAATTGATACTTTGGAAGCTGGAAAAACATTTTTTAGTGGTTTTGCTAATGTGATCAACGCAATGCGCACCTGTGGAAAACTGATTGTTGGTCGTGTACAAGGAAAAGCTGTCGGCGGAGGCGTTGGGTTAATTTCTGCATGTGATTATGCATTGGCAACCGAAGCAGCTTCTGTAAAACTCTCAGAATTAACCATTGGAATTGGTCCGTTTGTGATTGCACCAGCTGTACAAAATCGAATTGGAAAAGCTGGATTTTCAGAATTAAGTTTGGCGCCAAGCGAATGGAAAACGGCCTATTGGGCAAAAGAGAAAGGTTTGTTTGCTAAAGTCTTTGAAACTCAGCAAGAATTGGACAAAGAAGTTGAACTCTTTGCAGCAAAACTTGCTTCATACAATCCGGATGCGTTGGCTGGTATGAAAAAAATACTGTGGGAAGGCACTGAAAATTGGGATGAACTCTTAGCCGAACGCGCTGAACTTTCTGGAACATTGGTATTATCTGACTTTACTAAAAATGCATTGGCGAAATTTAAGAAGTAGATTTTTAGACACGCTTTGCTTTTGGATCGCTGACGCTTTTAGATCGGCTTCGCCTCTTAGATCGCTTCGCTCTTGGTATTTTGGCAAGCAAACTTTTGTATATAACTCCTTTTCAAATTAACCAATTACCAAATTGAATTAAACGCTCTTTGCTTTTAGATTTTTGGATGCATCTATTGTTATTAGTATATAATTATAGATTTACGTCATGCTAAACTTGATTCAGTAGCTCATCATTATATTACAATTACAAAACGTCTGTTCGAGCAATATTGAGGTCAAAATAAATATTGATTATTCATTTGTCATTCCTGCGTAGGCAGGAATCTAAAATATTCAAAATAAGGCACAAAATTTGCTGCTTTTTAGTAAACCAACAGTATTCCAATGAAGAAAATCATCCTATTCTGTATCGCTTCAATCATATTATTTTCCTGTTCTAAAAAAGAGCAGTATTATGGAACTTGGTATGTTTATGGTCATAATGGTTTAAATCCTGTGTATTTAAAGATAGATGCAGACAGCATTTATTTAAGTAAAGCTGGAAGTTATTGGAATTCTTTTCCAGTAAAAATTACAAATAACAGCCTACACTTTGCTGGACAAACTTTCTCTACTTCTATTTTCAAAGATTCCATAATTTTTAACGGCAATCGTTGTTTTAAGGAAACCATCTATTCGCCTTTAGAGATAAAATTACCCAATATTAAATCTGAAAGTGCCATTGAAATTCATCAAGATGCAAATATGTATTATATCTCCTATGGCAAAAAACCAAATACTAACGAATCTGCATTTTTACTAAACGATAAGTATGGTTCTTTTTCAGATATCAAACATTTTATTTCTTCTTCTACTTCTTGTAGCGGCGGAGAATATGATCCTCCTCATACATTATTTATATGTGATAAAAATACCTCTACAAGAGATTTAGAAAAGTTTTTCTTAGAATTGCAAAAAGTAGATTCCAGAACTTTATACACCGTAAATTCTATTGATTATAAAGTCTTTAAAGATTCCATAAAATCTATTTCTACTCAACAAGAACAAAAGCTTTCACTTATTTACAATGCAAATTACGATCAAAAAGTAAACGGCAAGTTATATCAACCAAGAATGCATAGTGGTCTTTTTTATTCACTAAACGACTTTACCTTCGAGGAAGAAGTATACGCGTTTCTGATTAAAAATGAATTTTATTATGAAAAAGAAAAATATACGTATGACGCCTTTTCTGATAAAATTGAAAAAGCCATTTCTCAACATAAAATATTGATTGTTCTTTTTGATTTAGAATCAGATTACAAACATTATTTACAATTTAATGATGCTGTCAATAGTGAATATATTCGAATACGAGAAAATGCTAGTAGAAAAACATACAACGTATCTTATAAAAAATTGAATAAGAAACAGCGTTTACATATAAATTCGTTGCATCCAAAAAAGGTGATTCAAAACATCTCAATTCCACATTTTCTGTCTTTTGAAGAAACTCCCATTGAAGATCTTGACTTTCCATTTAAAAATGTAAAAGAACAAATTCCAGAAGTGTATTTTCAGAATTAAAATTATACTTTTTTACAACAACAAACCTTCTAAATGAAAATATAGATAGATTCCTGCCTACGCAGGAATGACAAGCAAAGAATCATAAATCCAAAAAAACGAAGACCTAACACCTAAAAGCAAACAACAAATCCAATAAAAAACTATCTTTGCGCATTAATTGAAAATGAAAATGAGTAAAATTCGCATTACAAAGCAATTTAATTTTGAAACCGGTCATGCTTTATACGGCTATGACGGGAAATGTAAAAATGTACACGGACACAGTTATAAACTCTCTGTAACCGTGATTGGAACTCCTATTACAGACAATACGAATGTAAAATGGGGAATGGTGATTGATTTTAGCGATCTGAAAAAAATCGTAAAAGAAGAAGTAGTTGATGTATTTGACCATGCCATTGTATTCAACCAAAATACACCACATAAATCTTTAGCATTGACAATGCGTGGCGAAGGACACAATGTAATTTTGGCAGATTATCAACCAACAAGCGAAAATATGGTGATCGATTTTGCTGCGAAAATCAAAAATAGACTTCCTGATACTATCAAATTGTTTTCATTGCGCCTGCAAGAAACCGATTCGTCTTGTGCAGAATGGTTTGCGAGCGATAACTAGCGAAGCGCAGTACTCAACTTGATTGAGTACCTTTTTATATGAAAACGATACATTGCATAGAAAAAGATTCCCATCTTCATAGGAATACAAGAATTCTTATATTTACAACATGAACATTCCTGAAGGAAAAAAAATATACTTCTCCTCCGATAATCACTTAGGCGCACCAACTGCAGAAGCGAGCTTTCCGAGAGAGAAAAAATTTGTGGCTTGGCTGAATGAAATTGAGCATGATGCAGCCGCTATTTTTTTGTTGGGTGATTTATTTGATTTCTGGTTTGAATATAAAACCGTAGTTCCTAAAGGATTTGTGCGTGTGCTTGGAAAATTAGCCGATCTGAGTGATAAAGGCATTCCAATTTACTTTTTTGTAGGAAATCATGATTTGTGGATGCGTGATTATTTTGAGAAAGAATTGAACATTCCTGTATATCATAAACCACAAGAATTTACATTTAACGAAACTACTTTTTTTATTGGCCACGGTGACGGATTAGGTCCCGGAGACAAAGGGTATAAACGCATGAAAAAAGTATTTACCTTTCCTTTTTTCAAATGGTGTTTTCGTTGGCTACATCCTGATCTAGGCATGCGATTGGGACAATATATGTCGGTAAAAAATAAACTGATTTCTGGTGATGAAGATGCCAAGTTTTTAGGAGAAGAAAACGAATGGTTGGTACAATATTGCAAACGCAAACTAGAAACCAAACACTACAATTATTTTGTATTCGGACATCGTCATTTGCCTTTAGAAATTGACCTCAACGAGAAAAGTCGCTATGTAAATCTTGGCGATTGGATTCACTATTATACCTACGGAGAATTTGATGGGAAAACGCTTTCTTTGAAGAAATTTGAAGTAGATATTTAACATGTTCAATACGTCATTACGAGGAAGTATGACGAAGTAATCTGTTACTTAAGAAAAAGATAGTTTCACTTTGTTTATTATGACGTTTCTAATAAATCTAAAAGCGAAGTCATCTATCAAAAAATATTCGTGAATTTGTGGTAAAAATAGAGCCAAGATATTTAGATTAAAGACAATTTTTGAAGTAAAGTCTAAGTTTCAAAGTAAATCTCGATACAATTTTTCTACAAAAAATCACTCGATCTGACGGTTTGAGAATGTGAATAGAAATAATTTAAAATTCAACATTTAGCATTCAAAATAATAAAAGAAAGGTCTAATTACTACACACATCCTTCAAATAATGATCGAGTTTAATTTGAAACAACGTGCCTTCCATCAAATCGGAAATGGAATCTAATTCTTGTTCAGAAACTGCTAAATCTACATTTGCTGCTGGAGTTTTTAACAAAATAGAACGACAATTATTATTGGCTTTACATTCTGAACAACAACCACGAGAAACAGCTTGTTGTACTAACTTAGAAAAATTTTCTAGCTGCGATAATGTCAAATAAAAACCTGTATCTCTAAAAATAACTTGGTAGTGATCGTGTCTATTTTTAGCTAAATCTTGCTTCCATTGAAAAGCAATTCCAATATTATTGTGGTAAATACGTTGTATATCGCTCATGACTTTTAATTTGAAGTTTCAAATATACAATTATTTATAATTAGTCTAAATAAAATTTATATTAATATATAAACCATTTGGTAGATTTAAGGTCTTATATCCAAATCTTACTTTATGAACACTCCCAAAATCATTGTTATTGCTCTCTTTTCTTTACTTTTTTTTGCTTGTGGAAATGACGATACTATAACCTCAACTGTAGCAGAGGCTCCTACAGAAACTCCATCAGATCCTAGCTCAAGCAAACCCAATATTTTATTGATCATTGCAGATGATATGGGATTGGATGCAACACCTGGTTTTGATGTAGGCACCATAAAACCAAACATGCCTAATTTGCAAAACATGATCAATAGTGGTGTTCGATTTTCAAACTTATGGTCAAATCCGACATGTACACCTACCAGATCAAGTATTTTAACAGGAAAGTATGGTTTTAGAACCAATGTATTGAATGTTGGTGATGTATTGTCAACTTCAGAAACTTCATTGCAACAATTTTTAGCAGCAAATAGTCCCGAATATTCCAACGCCGTTATTGGAAAGTGGCACTTATCATCAAGTGCTTCACATCCTACAGCTATGGGAATTGATTATTATGCAGGTTTATTATCTGGTGGCGTACAATCGTATTGGAATTGGAATCTCACAGAGAATCAGCAAACTTCAAATTCTACCGAATACACGACCACAAAATTTACGGATTTAGCAATTGATTGGATTGCTGACCAATCTAATCCTTGGTTTTTATGGTTAGCCTATAATGCGCCACATACACCTTTTCATTTGCCACCAAATGAGTTGCATACTCAAGGAAACTTGCCTACAGATCAAGCAAGTATTGATGCCAATCCGATTCCGTATTATATGGCAATGTTAGAAGCTATGGATTCCGAAATTGGTCGATTGCTGAATTCTATGTCTGCTGAAGAAAGAGAAAATACTATTGTCATTTTTATTGGAGATAATGGCACTCCAAATGCAGTTGTGCAGCAATATATTTCGCAACGTGCCAAAGGAACGGTATATCAAGGTGGCGTCAATGTTCCTATGATTGTTTCTGGAAAAGATGTTGGCAGATTTAATACCGTTGAAGATGCACTCGTAAATACAACCGATTTGTTTGCAACCATAGCTGATATTGCTGGTTCTGGAACTTTCGAAATAAACGATAGCAAAAGCTTTAAAGAGTTACTTACAACTACAAATACTGATACACGCGATTATACGTATACAGAAATTAGTAGAGATAATGGATCAGATTATACGATTAGAAATGCTACACACAAGTATATTTTATTTTCAGATGGAGAAGAAGCGTTCTATAATTTAAGTGAAAATCCTTTTGAAAATCCTAATTTATTAAACGCAAATCAATTGCCATTAAGCGCTTCTGATAGTTCCATAAAAGATGAATTGGTGAATAGATTGAACGAAATACGCCAGTAATTATACCTATTTACATGTCTTTTGCGCCTTGATGCTCTTCTAAATCTTTTGTCAAATCTAGTTTACGGAAGGATGGAGAAACGAGTCCAGTCGTAACTACTGTAATTAAGGTCATGGTTCCACCAAATACTACGGCGGTTGCTGTTCCCATCAATTTTGCAGCTACACCACTTTCAAACGCGCCCAATTCATTAGACGAACCTACAAACATAGAGTTTACGGCAGCTACACGTCCACGCATTTCATCTGGTGTTTTGAGTTGTAAAATCGTTTGACGAATGACCATTGAAACGCCATCAGTGACACCACTAAAGAACAAGGCTACTAAGGATACCCAAAATATATTAGACAATCCGAAGATGATGATACAAATTCCAAATCCGAAGATGGCAACAAGTAGTTTCATTCCAGCGTTTTTAGTAATCGGAATATACGCAGTGACCAACATGGTTAATATAGCTCCAACGGAAGTTGCTGCGCTTAAAAAGCCATATCCAAGCGCGCCTACACCTAATATGTCTGTGGCAAAAATTGGCAATAATGCTACCGCACCTCCAAATAGTACCGCAATCATATCTAAAGTCAGCGCTCCTAACACAGATGGTTCGTTTCGTACAAAATTGATTCCTTCTTTTAGACTTTCCCAAACATCTTCTCCAATTTTTGGATTCATAATTGGCTTCTTCGGGATTAATGATAATAATCCAAAAGACAATACGACCATTCCAAATACAATGCATAAAGAATAATGAACTCCAATCCAATAAATCGTAAATCCTGCAAAAGTTTTCCCTAAAATACTTGCCATTTGCCAAGTAGAACTACTCCACGTTGCGGCATTTGGATAGATTTTTTTAGGAACAAGCAATGCTACTAGAGAGAAAATGGTTGGCCCAAAAAACGATCGTAAAAATCCGCCAAAAAATACTAAAATATAAATGCAGAACAATACGGTGTTTTGCGACCAATCGCCTATAACTTCTGGCCAAGTCAATAAAAATAATCCTAAGCTTATGATAGAGAAAAAAGCAATACAGGTTAGTAACAAATTTCGTTTTTCCCGCTGATCTACAATATGACCCGCCAATAATGCCATAGAAACTGCCGGAATTGCTTCTGCCAATCCGATATATGCCAATGACATAGGATCGCCTGTAATTTGATACACTTGCCATTCAATGACCATAAATTGCATAGACCAACCGAAGACCAAAAAGAAGCGTACTAATAAGAAGATGTTGAATTCTTTGAATCGTAAAGCTGCGTAAGGATCTAGTTTTTGCATGAATTGGTTATTCAGAATTCAACTTGAATTCTACTCGTCTGTTTTTCTTTCGTTGTGCAGCTGTATAATTTGGAACTACTGGTTTTGAACTTCCAAACCCAAACCATTTAATTCGTGATGCTTCCAATCCTTTAGAAATTAAATACTCTGAAACTGCTTTTGCACGATGTAAAGATAATTCTTTATTTCTTCTTACGCTGCCAATATTGTCTGTATGTCCATAGATTTCAATCGTAAGCAAAGGGCTTTTTTCCAAGTATGCATACAACTCGTCTAGCTCTTTTACCGAAGTTTCTACTAAAATTGCTTTGTCAAATTCAAACAGCACATCGTTAAACGTATAAATTTCATCCTCCTTTATAACAGTTTCAACTTTTAGTATTTCTGGTTGTTCTTCTGGCGGAAGCATTATTTCACTGTCTACAGATGCAATAGAAACATCATCAATATAATAATACGCAAACTCGTATTCTTGCGCACGTTGTATTTGTATTTTATTTGTTTTCCAATTCGAATTAAAATTCCCAATAGAAAAATAGTTTTCAAAACCTGATGCTGTATACGTAAAGGAAATTTTTGTCCAACCTAGTTTCTCACGATAGAAACGTTCACGATCAATTTCAACTTTACGAAACTTTTTATCGGTTGCCTTTTTAGGTTTAATTTGTTTCTCACAGTAGTTAGAATGATAACACTTAACCAACTTTTCTTCCGTAAATAAAATATCTAAATCGGTCGTGGCTTTCGTAGATTTTTCGGCCAAGCTCACATAAAACGTAACCGTGTATTCCTTTCCTTTTTCTAAAGTTTCTTTTAGAGTTCCTTGAACATATTCTCGATAATTTTTTTCTGTAAACACATAAATTCCTGCATGTGCAATTCCGGTTCTTGACTTTTGATATCCGTTGTAATGATTGTAATTTTTCTTTCCTTTATAATTAAAATAATCTGTAGAACCTTTACTAGGCGTACTCCAATCAGTCACGTTCTTGTCAAATTGTCCCATCGATCGTTCGCAATGCATACAGTCTTCAAAACTTGGGTTTAAGACTAAATTCTGCGAAAATAAAAATGAAGATGTTAGAAATATAAAAAGTTGAAAGGTTGTTTTCATTTCATAGAAACGGTTTTGTGCTGAACTTAGTATTTAAATATGAGTTTCATAAAAGTTTAATCGTATCATACAACTAACAAATACTCTTTAAAAATATTCGTGTATTCGTGGTTAAACACTCAATACTCAAAAGCCTTTTTATTGCACTTCTTTTGTCACGAATTCACAAATTAAATAGTATTTAATTATTTATAAATATATCCACAAACTATCTCTTATGCACAATTAAATCTTCGTTTCAAACGTCAGTTCGAGTGTTTTATCGAAATAAAATGGAGATAAAATGTATCAAGAACTACTTCGATGTAAAACGTGCTTCTTTTAATATTAGGATACTTTTGAAAGTTAAGTTATCAAAGTACATCTCGATACAAATTTGTTCTACAAATCCACTCGATGTGACGCTTAACAAATCAAATTCTATTTAAAAACATAAAATTTATGATTGAAAACTACCGAATATCTCGCAATCGTAATTGCAACGTCGTTTCTCCATTCCATGTATTTTCATCTACAGAATATACCGCATCAAATGGTTTTTTGTTTTGTACTTTAGATAGCTTATCGCCTAAATTGAAACCAATTCCATTGATTCTTGGTGATTTTCGTTGTACGGCACTCAGTTTTAAATGATCTTCATCGGCGCCAACACATTTTGCCCAACCTGTATCTTGCAATTGTGTACTCATAAAAATGGGACTCATGTTTTGCGGACCAAATGGCGCAAATTGTTTGAGAATTCGATAAAATCTTGGTGTTATTTCTTGAAGTGTGATCTCTTTATCAATCAAAATTTCGGGTGTGAGTAGATTTTTATCGATCGTATTTTTCACCACTTCTTCAAACGCATCTTTAAATGCTTGGTAATTTTCTTCTTTCAAGGTCAATCCTGCGGCATATTTGTGACCGCCAAACTGAATTAAGTGTTCTTTGCACTGTTCCAAGGCATTGTATACATCAAAACCTTTGACAGAGCGTGCAGAAGCTGCTAATTTTTCACCACTTTTGGTAAAAACCAACGTCGGACGATAATAGGTTTCTATCAAGCGTGAAGCCACAATTCCAATGACACCTTTGTGCCAATTTTCATCGTATACAACCGTGGTAGAGCGTTCTTGTTCTTCTAATTTTTCTATTTGTTGAAAAGCTTCTTTCGTAATTTCCTGATCAAGCGTGCGTCGTTCAGAATTAAAGGCTTCAATGGACGCTGCGTATTGTTTGGCAACTTCCAGATCGTTCTCGGTAAGCAATTCTACCGCGTGCAATCCGTGACTAATTCTTCCTGCCGCATTGATTCGCGGTGCAATCACAAAAACCACATCCGTAATCGTTAAACTATCTTTTTTTAGCTGATTGATAATCGCTTGGATACCTGCTCTCGGTTTGGAATTAATCACTTTCATTCCAAAATGTGCTAGTGTTCTATTTTCGCCAGTTACAGGAACAATATCGGCCGCAATTGCAGTGGCTACCAAATCTAAATATGGAAACAAGTCCGTCACTGTTTGCCCTCTTTTTGAACCTAATGCCTGGATCAACTTAAATCCAACTCCACAACCACACAATTCATCATACGGATAGGTACAATCATCTCGTTTCGGATCTAAAACTGCGACTGCTTTTGGCAATTCGCTTCCTGGTCGGTGATGATCACAAATCACAATATCAATTCCTTTTTCGGTGGCGTATGCTACTTTATCAATCGCTTTAATTCCGCAATCGAGCGTAATAATTAACGAAATATCATTATCAGAAGCATAGTCAATTCCTTGAAACGACACTCCATAACCTTCTTCATAACGATCTGGAATATACGTAGCTACATTTGGATAAATCGTCTTTAAATAGGAAGAAACCAATGCTACAGAAGTAGTTCCATCTACATCATAATCGCCATACACCAAAATATTTTCTTCATCAGCAATTGCTTTATCAATTCGCGCCACAGCGCTGTCCATATCTTTCATCAAAAACGGATCGTGAATCTGTTCAATAGTAGGGCGAAAGAAGTTTTTTGCCTCTTCAAAGGTTTCAATTCCTCTTTGCAATAAAAGTGTTGCGACAATTTCGTCTACTTGCAACACTTCCATAAGGTGTTTGATTTTATGTGTTTCTGGTTTTGGTTTTAATGTCCAACGCATGTTTGTTCTGTTTAGATTTTTACTTTTTTGTTTCGTTTCAAAATCTAATTTTATTCTTGGTTTGTTATTCTACTATTTTTCGTTTCAAAGTACTTCTCGATACAAATTTGTTGCGCAAATTCACTCGAAGTGACGTTCTTGTTTCTCTATAAATTCCAAACGTCTGATCGAGTGAAAACTCCCAAGAGTTTATGTATCGAGATCTACTGAGAAAATCACAATATACTTTTTCGCTTCAAAGTACTTCTCGATACAAATTTGTTGTAAAAATTCACTCGAAGTGACGTTTTTGTTTCTCTATAAATTCCAATCGTCTGATCGAGTGAAAACTCCCAAGAGTTTTTGTATCGAGATCTACTGAGAAAATCACAATATACTTTTTCGCTTCAAAATACTTCTCGATACAAATTTGTTGCACAAATTCACTCGAAGTGACGTTCTTGTTTCTCTATAAACTCCAAACGTCTGATCGAGTGAAAACTCCTAAGAGTTTTTGTATCGAGATCTACTCGTTTATTCTAAATTTCTTTTTGGCTAAATTAGGTAAAGCTTCATACGCATCATTAATTAAAGCTTCTTTTTTAGCGCGCGACCATTTTTTAATTTGTTTCTCAGTATCAATTGCCATGTTAATATCTGTAAAAGAAGCGTAAAAAACTAAAGACAATGGTCTACGTAAGTATGTGTAACAATTTTTATAGAATCCGCTTTGATGTTGTTCAAATCGTTGTTCAAGGTTTGAAGTAACTCCAGTATAATATGAGTTATCAGCGCATTTTAAGATGTATACATACGATTGTTTCATTTTCCTGATTTAGTTCTAGTTTCAGAGTACTTCTCGATACTATTTTTCTATGAAAAATCACTCGAAGTGACGTTTTCGTTTCTCTACAAACATTTGAATCCCAAAACGTCTGATCGAGTGGAATTCTGAAAGAATTTTGTATCGAGATCTACTACAGTATTCAAAATATACTTTTTGTTTTAAAATACTTCTCGATACAAATTTGTTACACAAATTCACTCGAAGTGACGATTGCTGATCCAACAAAAATCTAATTTTATTCTTGGTTTATTATTCTAATAATTGCCAGATCGTCCATGGGTTTCAACAATTTCTCTTTTTCTAAAAAAATCATTTTTCCTTGTAACATATCTTCATGATTGGTAGCATTTTGATCAATAGCCAAATAATCAATCATTTCTGTAGTTTCTTCGTAATCTGTACGTTGACCTAAGCGTTTAAACGTATAGATTCCATCTGTCATAATACTTACATCATCTACATTTTTTAAAGATAACTTCTGATCAAAATTCTCATACCAAGAAGTAAAATCTTCTTGTAAGTGATAAGCAAAATAATCAGGTTTATCTCCTTGTTCGTATTCCATAATCGTTTGGTTATAAACGATCAATCCATCTCCAACCGCAATAAGCTCGGCTTCTTTGGTGGCTTTGTCATATACGCACAATATGAGTGTACTTAACAATTCGGCTGTTTCAAGACTTAGATGGTTTTTAATGTATTTCAATTCTTTGTACAAGGTTTCCATTATTTTATGAAGGACATCTTTCAATGTCTTTTCCTGAAGTTTTAAAAACTCGGTATAAAATAATTCTTGACTAATTTTTCTAAGAATCTTTGAAATTATCGTAGATGCAAAATGACTTTCCGTTCCCATTGAACAGCCATCCATGACTGCAATAAGGACTTTACTTTCTCCAATTTTTGTAGAAACGAGAGCATCTTCACAATGATTTGTATGAAAATCTCCTTTTTTAATACTTGTATATATCTTCATTTGTGATCACTAATTCCTGATACAATTTTCTTCATCTTGAACGCATCAAAATGTGGTTTCTAAATAAAACTGAGGAAAATTATACTACGGAATTAAGAACTGTGAAAATACGTATTGGTTTCCACTTTTGCAAAACGACGAAACATTTCCATAACGCCGCAATACGTTTCTACCGATAAATCTACTGCACGTTGAATCTTTTTTTCGTTTAAATCTTTCCCGTAAAAGTGATAATCTAGCGTAACTGTATGATAGTATTTTGGATGTTCTTCTGTCAGTTCGCCAGCTACTTCCATTTTAAATTCATCCACAGTCACTTTCATTTTATTCATGATAGACACTACATCCAATCCTGAACAACCTGCTAATGAAGACAACATCATTGCTTTTGGACCTAATCCTTCATTATTTCCACCATTCGCTGGTGAAGTATCCATCAATACTGTTTGTCCCGTTGGATTATCGGATTCAAACAACATGTTTCCTTTCCATTGTGTCGTAATTTTATGTCCCATATTTGAAGTTCGTTTTGTTTATAATTGCTTAAATTCGCATGAAATACAAAAAATAGTTTTTCACGCAAAGTGAATTCAAAAATACAAGTAATAAATTTAAAAATATACGATTATGCCATTAGTAACTCCATTGAATCCAGATCATGATTTGGAAACCAAAGAATTAGCCGAATTTTTTAACGAAACGCTAGGATTTTGTCCAAATTCTGTTTTGACTATGCAACGCAGACCCGCCATTTCAAAAGCATTTATCAACCTAAATAAAGCTGTTATGGCAAATGAAGGTCGTGTAACTTCTGCTTTAAAGCGAATGATTGCTTGGGTAAGTAGTAATGCAACAGGTTGTCGCTATTGTCAAGCACACGCTATTAGAGCTGCAGAACGTTACGGAGCAGAACAAGAACAATTAGATAATATTTGGGAATATAAAACACATCCAGCATTTTCAGATGCTGAACGTGCTGCACTTGATTTTTCATTGGCAGCTTCTATCATTCCTAATGCAGTGAATGAAGACATTAAAACTGAATTATACAAACACTGGAACGAAGGTGAAATTGTAGAAATGTTAGGTGTTATTTCATTATTCGGATATTTAAACCGTTGGAATGATAGTATGGGAACTTCTATTGAAGAAGGCGCTGTAGAAAGTGGAAATCAATACTTAGGAAAACACGGTTGGGAAAAAGGAAAACACGTGTAAAATATGCAAGAAGCACAAAATAAATGTCCTCATTGCGGAGCTGAAGTAGCACAAGTAGCTATTATTTGTGAAGACTGTAAATTTCCAATCGCTGGAACAGAAAAAGAAAAAGCCATTTTTATTGGACGGCAAACGCTCAATATATCAAAAGTAGCAAGTGCGGAAGAAGTAGTGTCCAGAACACAAATTATACTTTATATCGTAGCTGGTTTTAAAGTTTTAAGTGCTTTTTTAGTCTACACAAATTTCAGGAGTACGTCAGATACCATATTTTATCTGGTTATTGCGCTAATTTTGGGTGTATTTGGCTATTTATTACCCAAAAAACCTATCGTTTTTATTCTTGCTTCGCTGGCCGTTATTTTGGGCTATTACTTATTGTTATATCTAGTAAATCCAATATTAGTATTTAGCGGAATTACTTGGAAATTTATCACTGTTGGTCTGCTTCTTTATGCATTATACACAGTGATGGAAAGTAATAAATTAAAGAAAAAATACAATTTATAAGCATATAAAACCCTTATTGTAAGTCAGTAAGGGTTTTTTATTTGCAGAATAATGACAGGTTTTCGCGAAAAATCGCTCATTTCAAAAAATCTTCATCTACACTTTTTTGCATTTCGTCTACACTTATTCTTCGTTAGACTGCATTCACGTTTTAATGATTTTTTATGAACTAAAATTGTACTCATAATTGCTCATACAATAAAAGAAATGAAAAATTCATTAAACGTATTATTAATCGAAGACAACATGATCGAAATCATGAAGATGAATCGTACGGTTTCATTGCTAAAAGCCAAACATGAAATAACAGAAGCGAAAAATGCAGAAGAAGCGCTGGCAATTTTAGAAACGAAACAAAATCTACCTGATATCATTTTACTCGATTTAAACATGCCAAAAATTAATGGCATAGAGTTTTTATCAATTTTAAAAAATGATCCTGATTTACGACATATTCCCACAGTGATTTTGACAACATCTGACAATAGAAAAGATATTTTAGAATGTTACCGAATCGGAATTTCTGGCTATATCTTAAAACCATTAAAATACGAAGAGTATGTTTCTAAAATAGAAATCGCACTTTCCTATTGGTCTATCAACGAATTGAAAAGTGCATAAACACACTATAAACCCCCAAAATCCCTAAGAACTCGTAAATAATCCCAAAGTATTTAAGTGAACTTAACCTAACTGTGCTATGAAAGGAATCATCTTTACAGAATTTTTAGATTTAGTAGAAGACAAGTTTGGATTGGAAATGGTAGATACCATTGTTTCACAATCAAAATTAGAATCTGAAGGTGCGTATACTGCAATAGGAACGTATCGTTTTTCAGAAATGCTTCAATTGCTACAAAACTTAAGTAGCCATACTAAAATCTCTATTGATGATTTACTACTTACCTATGCAGAACATTTTTTTAGCGTTATTGAAAGCAGTTATCCCGGACTGCTAGCAACATATAACGATCCTATTGAAATGTTAGCTTCTATCGAAAATCATATTCATGTAGAAGTCCGCAAAATATACCCTGACGCTGAATTGCCCACGTTTGTTGTTCAAGAAAAAACAGCAAACTCATTGACTATGATCTATAAATCGAGCAGAGCTATGCATCATTTTGGATTGGGTTTAATGAACAAAACCTTTGAACACTTCAATAGTTCTGCCGAAATTATGCTAGAAAAGATAAAAGAAGACGGAACTGAAGTAAAGTTTATCATTAAGAAAAATGAATGAGTCAGGAAAAAATAGACATATTACAACGCGCGCTCAAAAGAGAAAAAGCTGCAAGAAAAGCCGCAGAAAAAATTCTGGAAGATAAATCGAAGGAATTATATGTTTTATCAGAAGAGCTTAAAGTTTCTAATGCAAAATTAGAAGCTTCTGTCAATGAAAAATCCTCACAGCTCGAAGGCGTTTTTAAAAATATTAATGATGCGTATGTAGTCATAGATATTACAGGAAATGTAATAAAAATGAACAATGTTGCTATTGACTTTTTTGGGTACGATATTGCACAAGAAAATTTCAATATCGTTCGACTTATCTATTTTAAAGATGCTGAATACGCTTTTACATCCTTCAAAACACTGCTCAAAGAAGGTGCTTTTGCCAATTATACGGCGCGAATCATTACCAAGCAAAAAGAAATAAAATGGGTTCAAATAAATGCCTCTTTAATTTATGATGAAAATGAAAAACCCATTGCTGCGCAAGGTATTGTGAGAGATATTACAGCACTGAAAAATTTAGAAAATCAAAAAGAAAAAATCCTCAAAGAACTCGAAAAAAGCAACAACGAGTTATACGAATATGCACATATAGTTTCCCACGATCTAAAATCGCCATTGCGCAGTATTGACGCCTTGATTTCTTGGATAAAAATGGACAATGAAGGAAAGCTGGACGAGCCAACGCTACAAAATCTTACACTCATTGAAGGTACTTTGGAAACGATGGAAAAACTCATTTCAAACATCTTGGAATATTCGAGTGCAGGCTCCGAAATTAATGAAACAAAATATGTATATTTAGACCAAATAATGGACGATGTAAGTCGTTTGTTATTCGTTCCTGAGCATATTTCTATCAAGGTGCTGAAAAAACTGCCTGTTGTTAAAGGCGATTCTACCAAGTTTCAGCAATTATTTCAAAACTTAGTGAGCAATGCAATAAAGTTTAACAATAAAGATCAAGGAATTATTGAAATTGATTTTGTAGAAGAACCTTCTTTTTATCAATTTTCCGTGAGTGATAACGGAATTGGTATTGAAAAAAAGTTTCACGACCGCATTTTCAAAATCTTTCATTCTTTAAATAAAAGCAAAGAATCTACAGGTATCGGATTATCAATCGTAAAAAAAATTGTCGATTTGTATGAAGGTACTATCTGGCTCGAAAGTGAGCCTGGAGAAGGCACAACGTTCTTCTTTACGATTAAAAAATAAAAATGAAAACAGTACAACTTAAAAAAACAAAGACTTCCGATTGGGAATATCTGAGTGAAAATCGCACGCTGAAAAATCCGCTTGTATTGGTTTTTGGAAACAGATATATGTTAGAAGATAAAGGCATTTATGAAGAAGTGAAAGCGCTTTTTAATGATGGCGAATTTGTCTTTGGTTCTACATCTGGAGATATTACATCGCAATATGTAGATGATGAAAGTATTACGATTACGGCTATTGAATTTGAGAAGAGTCAATTTAGCATTAAAACGGTAAATGTGCTAACGGATGATGCCAAAATTGATAGTTATGAAACGGGAAAAAAACTTATTGAGCAATTTCCAGCCGAAGGACTAAAGCATGTATTTATTGTTTCGGAAGGTAGCTTTATCAATGGAAGTCAATTGACCATGGGAATGAATGCTGCTACCGAAGAAAATGTTTTAATTACAGGTGCTTTGTGTGGCGATGCAGCACGATTTGAAAAAACGGTTGCCTCATACAACGAAATTCCAAAATCGGGAGAAATCGTCGCTATTGGATTGTACGGAGAAACACTTGATGTGAGTTTTGCCATCAATGGTGGTTGGACGCCTTTTGGACCTGAACGTATTGTGACAAAGTCGGAAGCGAATGTGCTGTATGAATTGGATCATAAACCTGCTTTGGACTTATATAAGAAGTATTTAGGTGAAAAATCGAAAGAATTGCCTGCGGCAGCTTTGTTGTATCCGCTCAAGGTAAAATCGACCAATGAAAAACAATCTATAGTTCGTACCATTTTAAATATTAACGAAGCTGAAAACTCTATGATTTTGGCAGGTGATATTCTCGAAAATTCACGTGTACAGTTAATGATGACCAATGTTGATAATATTGTCAATGCTTCAGAAAAAGCAGCCGTACAAGCATTAGAATTACGAAAAAAAGCTCCTGAATTAGCCATTTTGGTAAGTTGTATTGGACGAAAATTAGTATTGGATCAACGTGTCGAAGAAGAAATAGAAGAAGTGACTGAAGTAGTTGGCGAAAATACCACAATTTGTGGCTTGTATTCTTATGGTGAAATTGCGCCTTTTAGCGATGAAAAAACCTGTCAATTACACAATCAAACCATGACCATTACGCTCATAAGCGAATAGTTTATATAAAAAGCTCATTATAACGTATTTTAAATCTCAAGTATTGAGTACATGAATTCATTATTAAAAAGACAACTTAGAAAATATATAAGTGCTGAATTGCAGGCACATCCTGAAATGGAGCGTTTCTTGGATGCTATAAATCGTTCGTACAATACTTCCGATGAGCAGTTTGCCATGTTACAACGTGCTACGGCGATTAGCTCGGAAGAACTCTTTGAAGCCAATCAGCAACTTAAAAAAGAATCGGATGCACAAAAAGAAGTGATCAAAAAGCTTCAAAATGTGATTGACACCTTAAATGTACACGAATTTCCTCAGGACGAAAAGCAAGACAATGTTGCCTTAGATTCTATGCAATTAGTTGATGTCATTGACAATCAAACCAAAGAAATTTTAAAAATAAACGAACAACGCGATAAATTGGTAAAGAGTTTAGAGCGTCAAAATCAAGAACTCAACGATTATACGCATTTGGTTTCGCACGATTTAAAATCTCCACTGCAAAGCATTGATGCATTGACGTATTGGCTTCAGGAAGATTATGAAAGTGTATTGAATGATGATGGAAAAAATACCATTACCCTTATTCGTGACAATGTAGAAAAAATGGACACTTTAGTAAAAGGAATTTTAAGATATTCCTCTATTGGTCATGTTGAAAAAGATTTTTATAAAGTAGACACCTATGAGGTGCTTCAAAAAGTAATCCCTTTTATGGAAGTACCTGAGCATATTACGATCTCAATTCCAGAAAAATTACCAACAGTTACGGGCGATCATTTTCGACTCGGAGAATTGTTTCGAAACCTGCTTAGAAATGCGATCAAATTTAATGATAAACCAAAAGGAGAAATTACAATTGGTTATACCGATAAAAATAATTTCTGGGAATTTTATGTGAAGGATAATGGAAAGGGAATTGAAGAAAAATACTTTGACAAAATATTTGTGGCCTTTCAAAAGCTTCAAAATGATTACAAATCTACGGGAATAGGACTTTCAATTGTAAAAAAAATCATCGATCTTTATCAAGGTGACGTCTGGATTGAATCCACACCAAACCTAGGAACAACATTTTATTTTACCTTAAGAAAATAAAAAATGGAACAACCCAACTTAACCTATATAGAACAATTAGCGCGCGGTGATGAAAACATCCGAAAGACGCTTATTGATGTTATTAAAACTGAATTTCCAGAAGAAAAAATAGCCTACTACGATAGTTTAACTCAAAAAGACTACAAAAAAATTGAAGAAAACGTGCACAAAATTAAGCACAAAATTAGTATTTTGGGACTTGAAAAAAGTTATGAACTCGCAAATACTTACGAGCATAATCTTCGTGAAAAAAACATGGATGGCGTAACTGATTTTGAAGAAATTTTAAACACGATTACGGCGTATATAAAAACTATTTAAGGCATGAGATGTATTATTATTGATGATGAAAGACTGGCTAGAACGATTATAAAAACCTTGTGTGATGAAATAGATTCATTGCAAGTGGTTGGAGAATTTCCAAATGCGATGCAAGCCATTAAATATTTGAATGAAAATGAAGTAGACCTTATCTTTTTGGACATTCATATGCCCGATTTTACAGGATTTGATTTTGTAAAAACACTCAAAAACCCACCGAGTATTGTACTAACAACGTCTGATCCGAAGTTTGCTATTGAAGCATTTCAGTACGAATGCATTGTAGATTATTTGCTAAAACCTATAGAATCTGCTCGTTTTAAAAAAGCGGTCGAAAAAGCAAAAAAACATCAGTTACTCGCTGAAAAAACGGAGGAAAATACGGCTGAAACGAAGCGTGAAAATGATTTTTATATCAATATTGATCGTCGTTTGATAAAGATTGACATTCCAAGTATTTATTTGGTAGAAGCGAAAGGCGATTATATTCATATTAAAACGGAAGATAAAAACTATACGGTACATTCTACTTTAAAGAAAATTGAGGAAAAATTACCTGATACCTTGTTCCTGAAAATTCACCGTTCATATATTATCAATTTGAAGAAAATCATTGATATTGAAGACAATAGTGTGTTAATTAAGAAAGATGTGATTCCTGTAAGTCGTTCTAAGCGTCCGGAATTGATGAAGCGATTGGATTTACTTTGATGTTAGATCGCTGACGCTTTTAGACCGCTTACGCTGTTAGATGTTAGACCGCTTCGCTTTTAGACTTGTTCTTTTGTTGTGTTAAATGTTAAGTGCTGAATTTTAAATTGTTCTCACTCTTGGGCGATTACTGTTGTCCTTTTTTTAACCACGAATTCACGAATGTTTACTCTTGTGTCATTCCGCATTTATTGCGGAATCCACTTTGAAGTACTCACAGAATTTTCTATTTGAAACCACATTATTCTATTTGAAACTTCTCAATACTTTTAAAGCTTGTTTGGCGGCACGAGTTCGGAAACTTGCGCGTTTAGACTTGTTCTTTTGTTATATTAAATGTTAAGTGTTGAATTTTAAATTGTTCTCACTCTTGTGTTTTACTCTTATTCTTTTTTTAACCACGAATTCACGAATGTTTACTCTTGTGTCATTCCGCATTTATT
Organism: uncultured Kordia sp.; assembly: GCF_947489565.1. Lineage (GTDB taxonomy): Bacteria > Bacteroidota > Bacteroidia > Flavobacteriales > Flavobacteriaceae > Kordia. The sequence continues at coordinate 460,662 of NZ_CANLEA010000002.1, forward strand.
GCGGAATCCACTTTGAAGTACT
>NZ_CANLEA010000003.1 GCF_947489565.1 uncultured Kordia sp.
CTAAACGTTACCGTTTTTAGCGGATGCAAACATACAACCTTTTTTAGTTCTCAGCAAAATCTTAAGCAATCTTTTTTTACAAAATTTCTTAATCTCTTTACCTTTTCAAAAAAACTCTAGAACGTATACTTTTTTCGCCGCAACGTATCCCGTTTTAGCGGCTGCAAATATAAGCAGCTTTTTATTCCATCCAACTTTTTTATAAACCTTTTTTTGCCTTTTTTTTAACCAACCTTTTAATACACTATTTTCTAGTGGATTATGTTATAAACTTTTTTTGTCTTTTTGTGGATTTGTGGATTCGCCTTTTGCTTGGTTGTGGGTTAACGATTGAGGCATTGTTGAAGCTCCTCACTTCGGCTACGCTTAGTGACCTTGCTTTTACTTTACTTAGTAGATTGTATCACACTTATATCTATACACTATATAGTGAGAGCGACTGGCGAAAGCGTGACCCTTTGTATTTTATTTAAAAAGACAAAGGGAAACCCCGTTAGATCTTTGGTCTTTGGTCTTTGGTGTTAGGTCTTTGATCTTTGATCTTTGATCTTTGGTCTTTGGTCTTTGGTCTTTGGTCTTTGGTCTTTGGTGTTGGGGGTTTGGTGTTGGGATTTATTCTATAATGTTTCTTTATGAAATAGATTTAAAAACTAATGATGATATATTTTGCGATATACAGAAACTAAAAATTGCCATATTAGTTGGTTTTACATCCAAAAAATATGGCAATTATTTATGAGGTAGTTTTATTGTCTACTACCTTATTTATACTGGTATTATTTTACAATAAATTTTTCAGTTATAAATGCATTAGATTCTGTTCCTCCTACTTTTAGTGTATATATACCAGAAGCAGCTTGAGACATATCTAAGTTTACGATATAAGAGTCTGCAGATGATCTTGATAAGTTTTTAAACTTAAGTTGCTGACCATTTATGTTATATATTGCTGCATACACAGAACCGTCATACGATGTATTTAGTACAGCTTGGAATTGGTTTTCGCCTTTTTCTATAATTTTAAGATCCGAGTTATTGATCAACGAAAACTCTTCAACGCTTAACGTTTGAATGCTTGCTGTATAATCTTCTGTTTCTCCATAAGTTGTTTCTACACATGCGTCGTCAGGAACTGCAGCATTCCAATTTGTTTTTGCTCTCATTCTGAAAGTACCTTGATTTGCATCTGCAGGTATTGTTACATCTACAGTATCCGTAAAAGTTCCTCCAGTTTGATTTGCACCTAATATAAAGTCAGTAACTACTTTTTCATTAGTTTCAAAAATATTGTTGTCATTAAAATCTATCCAAACCGTTAGATATTGATTCCCATAGTTTGTTGTTACTGTTAATGGATATGTTACTCCAGGTTCTAAACTTGCAATTTGATCTGTAAAATCACCATATCCTTCACAAGCAGAGCTATTGTTAATCTCTGCAATAGAGAATAATCGTAAACCATCACCTAAAGTACAATCTGCAGTAGGTGCACATACAGTATTCTCAACCATTGTGGTAACACTGTCATTACTTGGCATCTGATCTCCAACTAATAATGTTGTCGCCGTGATTGTATATACAGCAATATTTGACAAATCAGCAGTTAGCGGAAATGTATAATCGAGTGTTTGCTCTGGGTTAATTGCCGTAGTTATAGTTCCTCCAATTGGAGTTCCTCCATCTACAGTGAATTGAATCGGAATATTATTCTGCACATTCGCACCAAAATTTCTTACCGTCACAGTTACAGTCTCATTACCAAGACCAGAAGCTGTTTCTGGAGTTATAATACTTATAACTCCAACATCATTGTTTAGTAAATGCGTTACATCTTTAGTATATGGATCATTTTGCGTAAATTGATCTGTAGCAAGTGAAGTTTTTGCTTCTATAGTATAGGTTTGCCCTGAATTTGACAAATCGACGTTTTGAGAAAATGTATAGTTTGCTGTTTCGCCTGAGTTAAGTGTTCCTGTGAAAACTTCTGAAGCAACTAATGTTCCATCAACTCTCAATTCTACAGGAATGTTTGATTGTGTTAAGTTACCAAAGTTTCTGATGGTTACTTCTACAGCTTCTGAATTTGTCAAAATTCCATTTTCAGGAGTCACAATATTAATAATCCCTGTATCATTATCAAAACCAGGAGATAAACTAAAAGAAGCTACTCGAGATCTCCAAGAATTATTCGCTGCAAAATATTCGGCTGTATGCCAAAAAGTAAATCCATCTGGATCCATTGTTAGATGTGAATAATCTCCAAATCTATTTGAAAATGTTTGTACTCCAACACCATCAACTATTGTTGTTTCTGCAACAGACATTTGCCCTAGCGGATCTGAACTGAAACGACCAGTATAGGCAATACCTACTGGCGTAGCAGGACCAGCAATATTAAATCCAAGTCCTATATTTCCTTGTAAGTCGATTGCGGCAGAGCCCATAAAACGACTAAGACCATCTGCAGGCGCATAGGTACCTTCTTGATAAACACTCCAACCCGTTGAATCACTATTTCTTAATTCAATCCAACGCACACCCGAAGTATCATTACCATCTACATCAACGTTAAATGTGATTACCCATGAGTTGTGCACTCCAAAACTTCTATAATTTGCTGCATATGATATTACACCACCAATCATATCAATTTTTTGATTTGTTCCTGGCTGATCAACATCTCCTGTTCCGAAAGGTGCGAATACAGAATCGAAAGCGCCTAAAGGAATTTCAAGCGGCGCTGAAATTGCAGAGTTTGCAGGAACATTCCAATCCATATCAATTTCCCATACTTTTAAATGGTCATTTGTTATAGCAGTACTCCATCCATCATCTTGAAGATATACAATATAACCTGGCACATCAGTAGGATAAGCATTTCCTAAAAGATTTGCTGGTTCAGGACTAAAAACTGTATTTGGATTGTTTACTATACCTGGCAATGCGAAACCTACAATTTGTGGGTTTGGATCACCATTTAATATTACATCTCTTTCTAATACGTACACTGTTTCTGCACCACCTTTATTAGCTGTCAGGTAATATCCATCTGGCCATATTGAGTAATGCGGGTAATCAGGAAAAGCATCAAATACAAATTCATATACATTATATGCTCCTGTAGGATCTGGCGTATCAGAAACTCCTAAAACTAAAGAGTTAGTCGCAGCTCCAAATTGACTTACAAAATATCTATCAGCCAAATGATCATACATTATAATAGGATCTCCATCGTTATTTCCTGAACCTAAGAATGTACCTAAAGGTGTAGGACCTGCCAATGTGTTTCCATTTTTATCAAAAATCTTTACTGCGGTATTTACTGCATTTACATAATGGTTTGGACCTGCAGCACCAGATGGATCTGGAGGCGTAGAACCACCGGATTCATTTACTGAAATACCGTCGAAGTTTTCTTCCAAATTAAACATTGCTGAATAATTACCATTCGATCTTTGTCGTAAAGGATCGACACCGTTAATTGGAAGTCCGTTAGGGTTTAATTTTTCATTTGCTCTAAGGTTGTTAGAAATTATTCGTATTTCATTGACCCTGTAATCTTCCTCTTGATTTACTGCAAAATCTCGCAAAGGAATTGTTTTTCCTTTAAATTCTCCTTGAATAATCACAGTAGGATTGTTTTGCGAAAAGGCAAACGACATACACAGAAGAAGTGGAATAAGTAATAACTTTTTCATTAATTTTTGGTTTAGTTTAATAAATAGTAATCTCTAGTGGATGCAAATAGGAACATTTTCAAACATTCAGAGATTTTTAAATAGATAATTTCTATACGCTACCAATCACATAATCAAAATGAAAAGCAAATCTTATCCTATAAAGACTATTACTCTTTTCTGAATATGGCAACTACTTCATTGAATTTTATCATTAATGAGTTTTTTGTACTCATAACAAACTAAAACACCAACTAGTTGCTTTTCAGAAAAAACAGCATTTCTTCATGTATTTTTTTGATAATAGTATTAGAAATTAAGCAATTTTTGATAAAAGTATTGTTTTTACAGCTAGTTTCAAAAAGTTATTTTATGGAAATCATGCAAACTCTTTATTAAGAAAGCGATTACTACATACCTGAAAGTCTTTTTACTTTATGAGTAGAAAGCAGCACAATAAAATCCGCAATCAACTTATTTGCAGACGCATACACCCTAAATCAGTAAGTTTTCTTGCTTTATTTTAAGAGAAGAAATTCCACACAAGTCCAAAACGAACCACGAAATCACGATATGGCTGATTTGGCGCTGAGAAAAAGTTGTATCCTGTAAAGGAAGAATTTAAATGTTCTAGTTTGAAATAAATTCGAGTACGTCTTACTTTAGCATTGATGAAGACATCAAAACGCGGAAAACCTCCTATTTTTTGTTGATTTTGACTGTAGAATTCTCCTAACAATGGACTGTACGCATTTCCAAAATATTCTGTAAAGTAACTAAATGTAACTCCTGTTTGAATGAAAAGTGCCTTTTTGAACCATTTATCTGTATAGTATAACGTGTTTCGTGTTACCAATTCTGGCACATTAAACACATCTCCTGTTTGCGTTACCTGCTGATACATTACTGTATTGTTAAGAGCAATTTTCCCATAACGAAATTCTTTCCCAACTTTTACTTTTAAATACGTAATTCCATCCTGACTTTGTTGTGGCGATATTTGACTATCAGCAACAAGTCCTGAAAAGTATGTGTAATTATCTAGCGACGTAAAACTTACATCGGCATTTCCCCATTTTTTAGATTTTAGGCTAAAGTTGATGCTTTGCGTGCGTTCATTTTTGAGATTGTTTCGCCAATTGTAGTTTATATAATCGCTTTGATTGATGATAAAGTTAAAGTTTGGCGCTTTGGAATTGATGACAATAGATGCTTCTGCGTTGAAATCGTCATTAAATTTATAGCTTGCGCGACCCGTAAAATAGTTTCCTCCAAGTTCGCCAGATACATTTGCTAATAAATCTGCTTTAAGCTGAATTCCAGCAATCGTATGTCGCCATTCGCCTCCAATAGAAATCACATCTCCTTCTATTCTATTCGGAATCACATCTCCTGTGGATGGATATAAAATTTTATCAAAAAAGTAATCATATTTTGTATGATTGGCTTTGAACTTTACATCTCCAAAGGTTTTCGTAGTATAACTCAAACTCGCTTGATTGAATAGTTTTCGCAATTGCGATCGATCTCTTATCGCAGATGAGATAAAACTATCTCCAAACAATGCATTTTCATTATCCTGATTGTAGATATAGTATTTTGTTTCGTAATTGAAGGTATGTCCGATACGCAAATTATTATCGCGAAGCGAATCTTTTTGTCTTACAATTTTGTAATCGTGTTCTAGATAATATCGCTTTCCTACCAATATGTTTTCTGCATCTTGGAATTGTACTGATAAACGCGATCGATCTGTAAATTCTTCTACTCCATTTTCAAAGTCCGCTACAGCTTCTGTTGTCAAACCTCCATTTTCGTTGTTCAACACATCTTGTGAGTAAAAGTGCGCACGCAATCCGTAACGATCATTTTTAGTTCGGTAATTCGCTGTCAATCTAAAATTCCCAGTACTACTCAATACATTTTGATACTTTCCTAACGAACGCATTCCTTTATAAGCAATAGAAAAGTTCATACGTTTCGAAGTATTCATTGTAATAAAAGCATCTAATAATTGCCCTTGCTCCATCGCCGTTTTAAAGAACAACTCTGTCGTTGGTGTTGGCACATTAAAATACTTTACATCTTCAATTTCATCATAATTAAAGTGTTTTGCGCGCATTCCAATACTCGGAAAAGCAGAAGCTCTATCAAATGAATATCCTAAACTGTTATAGGTTTGTCCTAAGTTTGAAAAAGGTATCAACTCAAAATCGTCCCTTCTTAGGTAATTGTATTTATAATCTTTTTCAATAGTTAATGTCGTATCTAAAATCGTAGTATCGCGATCGTGCGAAATGATTTTATACAAATTGATGTCGTATTCTTTTCGTTTGGCAGTCCTATCCTTTTCAGAACCTTTGTTTTCTCTATTGAGCGGTTCTTCTCCTCGCTGATCGAGTCGTTGCTTTTTTTCTGGAACTGGTTTAAATTCTCCTTCCTGTGCTTGTACAGCAGAAACAGTAATACATATAAATATAACGAAAAGGATGTGCTTCACTTCTTTGATTTTTTTAGCGTATACTGCATAGTCTTCATTCATTGTACGCTAGCTACGCAACAAAAGTATACTTTTTGATCGAAATAAAAAGCTAAGATTTGTTATTGAAATCATAAATTGTTGTTTTTGAGGCTTCATCGTTTTATTTTTTCTATTTTGATTTGACTTATAGAACGAATAGTTTTGTCTTTAAAGATTTTACGCATGTTAGCATTACAATTATTTGAAGGTATAGAAGCTGGAACCGATGAAGCCGGACGCGGATGTCTCGCCGGACCTGTGACAGCAGCTGCCGTTATTTTACCAAAAGACTTTTCAAATGATATATTGAACGACTCCAAACAGCTCAGTGAGCGAAAGCGTGAAATGTTACGTCCAATCATTGAGTTGGAAGCGCTAAGTTTTGGTGTGGCACATATTTTTCCGAAAGAAATTGACAACATAAATATTTTAAATGCTTCTATTTTGGGCATGCATAAATCCATTGATCAACTTTCCATAACTCCAGAACATATTATTGTCGATGGAAATAAATTCAAACCTTATAAAGAGATTCCGCATCAAACTATTATAAAAGGTGATGGAAAATATTTAAATATTGCAGCTGCTTCTGTATTGGCTAAAACCTACCGAGATGCGTATATGGAAAAGATTCATGAAGAGTTTCCTATGTACAATTGGAAAAAGAATAAAGGATATCCAACTGTTGAACATCGTGAAGCCATTAAAAAGTATGGCGCCACAAAATACCATCGCATGTCATTTCGCTTGCTTCCAGAGCAGTATACGTTAGATTTATAATATTCATAGAATTTTCACGTTTATTTTTCATACATTTAATATTAAAACCGACCGTTATGAAAACTAAAATTATTTTATTCCTACTTGTAGGATTCTTAATTTCTTGCAACAACGATGATGATGCAACTACTCCTGGAAATCCAATTTCAGGAACTTGGAAATTGATTGATGTTTCCTGCGAATGTGCACCACCAAATTTTCAAGCAGATCACATTTGGAATTTCGATCTTTCTCAAAATAAATTAATGGTAGCTAATGAAGTCGATGAACCTTTACAAATCTTTGAGACTGGCATCTACTTTTTTGTTTTAGGGAGCAATACGATCACCTTGCAAGATCTTCCGTATGAATATTTCTTTGAAAATGACAGATTGCATATCGGCTATCAATACCAAAGTGATGGCCCATTAATGATTTTTGAAAGACAGCAATAAACTGTAACAATTATAAAAAATACAGCTCTCTAAGGTAAACACAAACCAATATGAGAGCTTTTTTTATACTTCTATTTGTAATTTTTTCGGCTAATACATCTTTCGGACAAATTTCTCCAAGCGATTTTCAACTTGAACATGGAACATATAAAGTAGGCTTCAAACACTACCAAAAAACAGACGCTACACGAACGTACACTCGTGTTTTTGAATGGACAAATACAACCATTTCACGTCCAATCCCAATCAGTATTTGGTATCCGAGTACAGAAACAACTGCGCAAAAAACCACCATTTTAAGCTATCTAGAAATTTTTAAGAACGAACGCGAGTGGGAACATTTACCCAACGAACAATTATTAAACTGGTTTCCATATCCTGTAAATAACACACACAACAAAGCAATACTAAACCATACGACAAGAGCATTTGTGAACAATAAGATTGCCAACGGAAAATTTCCTATCATTATATATGCGCCGAGCTATGAAGCGTCTTCTATTGAAAATTTTGTGTTGTGCGAATATCTAGCCAGTCATGGATATATTGTCATTTCGAGTCCGAGTCGTGGCGCTGATATGAAATATTTTTCTGGAGGAACGCATAAAGACATGGAAGCACAAGCACGTGATATTGAGTTTTTACTACAAGAAGCACTAACGTTTAAAAATACAGACGCCAGCAAAATTGCGACGATGGGATTTAGTTTTGGCGGATTGTCAAATGTACTCGCGCAAATTCGCAATAAAAACATCAAAGCTATTGTAAGTTTGGACGGAAGCATTCGGTATAATTATAAAGTTTTACAAGAATCGCCTTTTCATGATATCAAAAAAGTTGATACTCCTTTTATTCATTTCGCACAAAAAGACATTCCTGAAACAGTATTGAAAGCAGACAAGATTGATCCGAAATTGAATGATGAGTTTGAATTCTACGATAATTTGATACACAGCGATGCATACAAACTCAAGTTTCACGATTTAACACATGCTAATTTCAGTTCGTTCGGCGTTCTATTTCGTCCAAGAGACAAACGACAAGATAAAAGTGATCAAAAAATTCTCGCTTCATACAAATTGGTTTCAAACTATACCTTACACTTTTTAAATGCATACTTACGAAACAATCAAACTTCTATACAGTTTCTGTCAAATACACCGCAGCAAAATGGAATTTCGTCAAATTTACTTTCTAAAGAATCTAAAAAAGCAATCGAAAAACCGTTTAACTTTCCAGATTTTAATGATCTCGCTGCCAAACAAGAATATCAAAAACTAGAAGATTTACACAAAAAACTCATACAAAAACATCCAACTTTAACATTACCCGAATGGAAATTGAACAATCTTGGATTACAACTCAGTTTCAATCCAAAGACATCTTCATACGGAATTTTAGTGTTTAAGTTTGCCATCTATCTTTATCCAAAATCTGCCAACTTACTTGACAGTTTAGCAGAAGTGTATTTATTTACAGGTGATATACAAAATGCGATCGTTCACTTTAAAAAATCGCTTGCGCTAGATCCAGAAAATCAAAATGCAAAAAATCGATTGAAAGCGTTGAATAAATGATCAATTTTTTCGTTGTACATATATGTTGATTCGCAATAAACATAGAAAAATAATTAAAGCATTCAAGCGGTACTTTAACAACGAAGTTAAAATCCCTAGAGTTTTACCTAAAAAAGGAATTATAAGTAGCGAAAAAACAGGCTGGTATATTCGATACATATTTTTGAAAGATGAAAATGAAAACGTATGTCTCGATTTTACCGCTGAACACAGAATGACCAATCCCAGACATTGTAGAATTTCATTAAATGGTGAAATTACACATTTAGAAATGTATAGAGAATGTTACGGATTTGATTCTGATATTCCGGGAGACAAAGAAAAACAGGAAAAAGAGTATTATGCTCATAACAGAAAAGTTTCTCAAATACTGATAAAAAAAGGGCTTTCAGACAAAAGAAAGTGATCAATACTTATTTTAAATCAATCAAACTACATCCAAAATTATAAATACATAAAGTCAGCTTATGAACAATACATTTCTTACCATTATTCTTGTATTTTTTGTGCAATCTTTCGCTTTTGGACAATTTAGTAGAGAAAACATAGAGACTGATTCTAGCAATATTAAAATTGTTAGAAATTCTGCATATAAAACCTACACTGAAACTTATAAACATAAAAACTTAGAATGGTATAGTGTACATTTTATAAAAGATACTACACGCTTACATACCGAAGGTTGGTCACTTAAAGACGGAGAAAATATTGGTGTTTGGAACGAATACAATTTTGACGGAGAATTACTATTCACGAGAGATTATGACAATGCTACTTGCACCATCAACAAAACATTATTTCCTTTTCATAACCTGCTTGAAAAAATGAAAAAGAAAGCAGATCAATTAATAATTGATACGTACAGTAAAACATTCTTTGACAATCATGTTCGTTTCAATTTTGACTGTACTGCGCATGATAAAGATGGATATGTGGGTAATTGGACAGAACCTATGAAAAGAAAGCCCACAGAATTTCTATTTCAATATCAAGTAAAATTAAAAACTTCCAAATGGTATGATGAAATGATTACTATTGAATTGGACGAACAAGGAACATATATACTTAAAAAAGGAATTGGAAATAATTACGGTTTTGAGAAGGCAACTACGAAACATAAAACATTTCAAATTGATGAACATAAAGCGCTAGACATTGCAAAAACAAAAGGTTTAAAAGTAAATCCCTCAGAAGAAGTCATTGCTTTTTTGACATGGGAAAGCTTTAGAACAAAAACATTCTTTAATGGTCAATTTATGTATTACATTATTGAGCTTACAAAAGAAATAAAAGACATTAAAGAAAAAGGGCGCTCCAAAATCATTTATAAATATAATGTCTACACTTTCAATCCTTGGTCGGGAGAATTTATCGAAAAAAAGAAAATGAAAAGAGTTAAAACATGGGGACAGCGCAGTGGATTTACATCAGGATTATTGCCCGACGACTAAAAAATGATGTGCAAACTGAAAAAATGATCTCAAATACTATAACTTTAATGTTTACAAATTACGTCCCATGAAAACATTACAAATTCACCTTGCCAAAACGCAGTATTATCGTTGGTATCAATTGTATGAACGTCCTATGACGGATGCGCGTATCAGAAATCAGTTAGAACTTTTGGCAGAAGATATTTTGCTACAAAGTGCCGCAGGGGAAATGCGCGGAAAGGAAAGTTATCCCGAACGCTTAAAAGTGTATGAAGGTTGGCAAAATGCACATCATGTACAAGAGATTTCAATTCAAGAACACGAAGATGGTTTTTTACAGTTGAACGCTTCTATCCGTTATCAAAATATAAAGCCTGATGGCGAAAAAGCGAGTTACACCATTGATTATACAATTAATTTTGAGTCTTTTGAACGTTCACTTCCGCAGTTTAAAACTGTAAAAATTACACCTACAGGACAAACAAATGATATTTTCGCAGATGCATATCCGGAAAATCGCTGTAAAGCTTCCATGCATTATTGGTTGGCCAACATGGAACAATGTGATGGAAATGCAACTCCTTTTGTAGAATTGCTAGCAGACCGTTTTGAGTTGAATTTTTCTAGTGGAAAAGTGAGTTCCATTGAAGAGTTATCTACCTGGCTCAATGGCGCGCCAAAACATATGAAAGAAAGCAATCATCATCCAGAAAATTTTAAAGTAACTGTTATTGACAAAAATACTTATGAAATAAATGTTGAATTTGACTGGAATGGCATCACACTAGATGACAAAAAAATGATCGCTCGCACGGCACATCATTGGATTCTTACTGACAACCCCGAAGAACGATTTGCACGAATTAAAACCATGAATGTAACTGCGCTTGTGCCTTTTACCGTTGTGGAATCATAATAATTATACTTGTTATTCATCGCTTTTGTATAAAGCAAAAAACGATAACATACAAAATGCACTTTCACAGAAATGAAAGTGCATTTTTTTTAAGGCATCAGTTGCTTTTTTTAGTTCCCACGGAAACAACCTGCACTACCGTGACAAACCACCGGAAGTGTATACGGAGGACATCCTAAAGAGTTTTTACTAACTCCTCCAGGATTGCATGCTCCACCGCTAATTCCTCCAACAATTGCATCTGTTCCTAATTCTGAAACAGTTTGCTTTCTTAATTTCAATGACTTTAATTTAGTCTTTTTCATAATAATAATGTTTTTATGTTATGTTACTATGGGTACTATTCAAAAAATCATTACCCACTTTTTTAAAAAAAATGTATTTTTAGCTTATTAAATTATTTTTTATGTGGGAAGAACGACTTCAAATTTTTGACGCTATTGTAGAAAAATGTCCTCGCTTTGAGCGAAAAGGAAAAAGTATGATTTATACATCGGCAAACGGACATATGTTTGGCTTACTCAACAAAGCAGGTGAAATTGGTTTTCGCTATTCGAAAGAAGTACAAGAAAAATATATCAAAGAATTTAACTCCGATTATTACAAATCGCATGGCGCTACGATGAAAGGATATGTTTTAATTCCGGATGAAATGCTTACTGACATTGATAATTTAGCCAACTATTTGAACGAAAGTTATGAGTATGTGATGTCTTTAAATCCGAAATAACAGCTAAACTCACTCAAAAGCCAATTTCACTCATTCTACATTTGTATCCCTACATTTTACACCTATCTTCACTGTAAAGCGTAAAGCTTCTTAGTACATTCACGGAGTTTCTGTGTCTCTAGTACCTAGTTTGGTTATTGTTAATAAGAACTGTAATTCTATTGCTGTCATACTAATTCATAAATTAGTAAGTTTTATACTTTTGTAGATACATTACAAAAAGGGCAACGACATCGTACGATGTTATTAAATAGACATTACATGAAAAGAATTCTCATTCTTCTTCTTACCATACTTAGTATTGGCTGTACCACAGAAACTCCTAAAGAATATTCTTTATTAGTCTATGTGCCGCAAAACGCTGCTGCTATTATACAAATTCAAAATCTTGAAAGTTTCCGTAGCGAACTAAAGAACAATCAGTTGTTAAAATCATTTCGAAAACCGTCTTTCAAAAAAGATTTCAATGCTTTTATGGAGTATTTGCAATATATAAAACCCAATTCAAAATCGTTGGTATGCTTTAACGAACTAGGCAAGGATAATTTTGAATATACGTTTATCACAAAAATTCATCCTGATTTAATTGTCTTTGATTCTTTAGCGAAACCTAGCACTGAAAAAATTGACTATGAAGGGAATTCAATCTTAAAGACAACCTTAGGCGACCGTGTGAATTATACCTTTATTACCGATAGTATTTTTATAAATTCTTCTTCGGAGTTATTGATAGAAAATTGCATTCGTTCGTATCAAAAAGCAATCGTTCCTGAAACCCTCAAAAAAGTATATGCTACTATTGATGAAACGAAATCAGCCACCGTATTGGCAAATCCGAAATACATGCAACCTTTGCTGAAAAAGTTGTTTCCAAATGCTGCCACAAGCATGGTGACAAATTTTGGAGAACAAGCAGCACTTGACGTAAATATTTTACCTGACGAACTTTCTTTTACAGGAATTGTCACCGCAAACGATTCGTTATCGCATACGCTAAGCTCCCTGAAAAATACGGCTCCAAGGGAATACAAAATGGCAAAAGTGATTCCGCCATCTTTTGAACATTGTACGTCCATTACTTTTGATGCTTACGAGAAGTTTCACCCAGAAACTAAAAATTCACTATTAGATGCTTTAGAAGAAGTCACTACATTTACTTTTAACGGAAATACCTTTACAGGACTGCGTTTTATTTCTTCCAGCAATGAAGCCATTACACAATTACAAACAAAACCAGAAACGAGCACTGTTAGGAATACCAAAATTTATGAAAACGAAGATGATTTACTGTTCAAAGATCACTTTACACCTTTTATAAAACAGTTTGACAATCGTCATTTTGTCATTCTAGATGAATATATCATCTTTTCTGAGTCTGACGGATTGCGCACGTTGGCTATGATTATTGGTATGTATAAAGATGAACAAACGCTTTTTTATCAGAAGAATTATCAAGAAGTCATTGAGAATTTAAGTGATGAATCGTCATTACTTACCTTGGTAAATACAACACAGTTTAAGAAAACATTCGCGGAAAGTGCAGCCAAGAAATATCAAAAAGAAATTTCAAGCATTAATATTAGCGATTATCCTTTTGCCGCTTTGCAGTTTACCAACGAAAAAGGAAGCAATTATGCACATGTTCACGGAATTTTAAAACGTAATACTTCAAAACCATCAGAAAATACCGTTTCACAATTATTGAATGTCGTTTTGGACAATCCCGCAACATCTGATCCGCAGTTTGTAAAAAATCATATCACCAAACGAAAAGAAATTGTCGTACAAGACGATCAAAATGCGTTGTATTTGATTTCTACTTCTGGAAAAATATTGTGGAAAAAACAATTGGACGGTCAACTTTTAGGCAAGGTTTCACAGATAGATTTGTATAAAAATGGACGTTTGCAATTAGCATGTACAACTTCGCAATCTTTTTATGTGTTAGACAGAAATGGAAACGATGTAAAACCTTATCCGACAAAAGCGAAAACGACATTTACGCAACCTGTGGCTATTTTTGATTATGATGCATCGAAAAATTATCGTTTTGTATTTACGGAAGGAAACAAAGTGTATATGCGTGATAAAAAAGAAAAAACCGTGTCTGGATTTAAGTTTTCTGGATCGGAGAACGATTTTATCAATCCGCCACAACACTTCAGAGTTCGTTCTAAAGATTATATCACTTTTCAAGAAAGCAACGGAAAATTGCACATTTTATCACGTACAGGAAAACCGAGAATTACACCAAAGAAGAATATTCAATTTTCAGACAATATTATATACATTCACAACAACCTTTTCACGACTTCAGATCGCAAAGGTAATTTGATTCAGATTGACCAAAAAGGACAGTTTCAACAAACAAAACTTCCTGTAGAGGAAAGTCATGATGTAGTAATGACCAGCAAAACTTTGGTGAGTTTCTTTGAGAATAAACTACGCATCAAAGACAAAACCGTGGAACTCGACTTTGGTTCGTACAGCAAACCGAATATCTTTTATGTACGCAATAAAATTTATGTAACTATTACCGATAAAGATGCGCAAAAAGTATATTTATTTGATAGTAATGCGAAGCCAATTGCAGGTTTTCCAGCGTTTGGAAGTTCTGCTATTGATCTTGGGAATTTTGATAAAGACAATAAATTGGAAGTTGTGACTAAGGGAGAAAATAATACTATTTTGGTGTATAAGTTGAATTAGGTTTTGGGTTTTAGGTCTTGGGTCTTGGGTCTTGGGTAAAAAACATCCTTTTGAAAGCGTTTTTTCAAAAGAATGTTTGTTATAATTTAATACGATCTTTCTTTTAAAGATGTGACTTAATAAAGTCCCAAATTGCATGTAGCGCTTCGTCAATTAATTCTTGTGCCACAGAGAATTCTGTACCATCTGCATAACGAACTGGAGAACCGTTTCCATCAGGACTACAATGATTTACATCAATAGATCTACGCCAGTAATCTGCATGATTTCTCCATTCTGTCTGATTTACCTTGGTAGGAGCATCAACCCAAAGATTCCACGCTAAAACACTATCTACTTCTAATAAATTTCCAGAACCTATATTAAAAAGATTCATTACTAATTGGTTGAATTCATCAACGAAATCATCTCCTGTTTTTTGAACTTCTCCAATAATAACTTCCAAATTGGCATAATTCCACGCTACATTATTATGTAATGTAAATGAAGGCAAGTGTTTTAAAGCGTTTGGAGTGTACAACTTGTCTCTCACAAAAATAATTTCTGGATTGTCTACACCTGGCATCTTTATCGTACTGCTTGTATTGAGCTTAATTGCTTGATCTTTGTTAACTGGAAGGTGATGCAACTTATTTGCCTTCTCAAAAAGAAGCCAAAGAATTCTCCCCATCCAAGATAGGTTGGCATCTTTACTGAACCATATTTTAGGTCCAATAATCATATCAATTGCTAAACTTTTATCCGTTTCATTCACCCAACCTCTTTGTTTTACTACGGTAACTTCAACATTTATAGTACCAAAACCTGGAATATACGTTCCTTGTTGCGGACAAATAACTGCCCAATTTTGACCTGTACTATCATAACCTGCTCTTGAAATATCGGGCGCAAACATTTGAAAACATCTAGATTTTGGCTCATTATGCTTTGTAAGCCATGTAAACTCTGGCCACAATACACGCTGTTGTCTTTTAATTTTACCAATATTATCTAAATTGTCGGTCATTGGTAGTGAGCTTAAATCTGCAACACCATCTTTGTATTGCAACTCTGGATGCTTTTCTATAAATCCGCCTTTCCAACCTCTTGCCGGAATGTGATTTGGTGTAATTTTCTTTTCATCACATTTTGATTGTACTTGTTTTGAACTACTCATGTGTTTCGTTTTTATTTATGTTTTCTTAAAAATAAACAGAACACAATCAATACACACCCGTAGAATGTCTTGTTTTGAAATCCACGTAATTACACTCTTTCTTTTATTGAAAAAAGCGATCAACAGAAACATTTACAAAGTGTAATACACTGAAAAACAATGAAATTTCAAATACGCCTATGGTATAAATTTTAGCACGCAAGAAGACTTTTGCTTCAGAAATTTTAGCAAAATTATTAATACTCTACTTCTTCTCCAATATTGTCAATTTCTTCAATAACATCGTATTCTGAACGCAGACGTTTGATGCGTTTTTTTAATAGAGAAGCTTCTAAAAAACCAAAAAATCCAGGGATAGAAAACATGAATATGGTCAACACATCTTGTCGATTATACCCATATTCAATAAACCAAAGTAAAGAGTTTAATGTAGCACCCGCAACATATAAAAGAAACGTAGAAAAACAAACGGTGCCAACCCATAACAGTTTATGTACTTCTTTCTCCAAACGTTGCTTTTCTTTTCGTCTGTAGAAACGATATGTTTTAATATGATAAATGATGTTCACTATTGCAAAAATAAAGGCAAATCCGAAGTATATATATATTTCGAATGGGATTTGCACATTTTGCGCAGTAACCATAGCTTGCCACATAACATATACCACGGTACAGGTTATAATAAGCGAGACTATAATGAGTATGATTTTTAATACACGCATAAATCTTAGTCCTTATAAAATAGAATTATCGCCTATGTTCTCTAGTTCTTGTTCCAAAGATAAATTTTCGTGACGTTTTTGCACTCTTTGAAACATTAACAAGACTTCAACAACACTTAGCAGACTAAAAAACAATATAATCATAAAAATAATAAAACCATTCATATCTTGCTCAATTGAAGCATTTGTAGCATAAAAAAAGTTTACAAATGTCTCATAAATAAGGTATGCGATACAACTAGGAAAAATCAAAGCAGCGATCCAATATAATTTAGGAATGTTTCTTTTTCGTTTTATCTTACTGTAATATCGATAGGTTTTTACGTGAAATATCACCGCCAGAATTCCAGTTATAAATGCAATTACTAAAAGAATATAATCAAACGTATCTGCTGTTGTATCACGTGAAAATGATTCTACAAAAAGAAACAACAATCCTCCTAATACTATGAGCACATATGCAATGATAAAAACTTTTAGTATTTCTTGAATAATTGTTTTGGTCAATGTGAGTGATTTTGCGATTCAATATAAGACTTTCACTACTAAGATTCATGAAACCCTTTAATATTTTCGATTTCTTCGTGTTGTGCTCGTCTTCTTTTGTAGATGGTTACAAAACGATTCAACTTGTAGGTTTCCAACAGTGTCACCAATCCGAAAACAATAAAACAAATTGATAAGATGATACTTAAAGAATATATTGAAAAAGTGCCATTCACAATTTTTGGAAACAAAATTCCAAAACCTAATAATAGGTTAATGAGTCCGAATGAAATGTGTAATGCCCAATATTGTTTGGTGAGTTCATCTATCGTTTTTCCAAATATAAATAATGGATAATAGCTCAAGGTTTTGATATGAAAATAGATACTAAATGAACTTGTACACGCCAAGAAAAATAATGCTGAAACCGCACCTTGAAAACTCCTCAAGTCTAAATACATCACATAACTAAATATAAAAAGTAGTATGGTGATAATGATCGTAAAAATGAGCAATCCTATTTTAACAAGTTTCATTTTACGGTTTGATATGCAAGTTCAGCTTCAAAAAGTGTTTCAAAATGACGCAATAATTTTTCCTTTACTTTTGCTTCATCAACCTGCATTTTTCCAAGTTCAACATTTAAAGAAGTTACTGCTTTTCCTCTAATTCCACAGGGAATGATATTATCAAAGTATCCTAAATCTGCATTGACATTCAAAGCAAAACCGTGCATAGTTACCCAACGACTTGCACGTACGCCCATAGCACATATTTTACGTGCAAACGGTGTTCCTACGTCTAACCAAACTCCAGTTTCTCCTTCGCTCCTAGTCGCTTTCAAACCATATTCCGCCAAGGTCAAAATGATCATTTCTTCCAATAAACGCAAGTATTTGTGAATGTCTGTAAAGAAATTTTCCAAATCCAAAATAGGATAACCCACAATTTGTCCTGGTCCGTGATAAGTAATATCTCCACCACGATTAATTTTATAAAACGTAGCTCCTTTTGCGGCCAATTGCGTTTCATCTAACAATAAATTAGACATATCGCCACTTTTCCCTAAAGTATATACGTGCGGATGTTCGACAAATAGAAAATGATTCTTTGTTTCCAAACCTGCATTTTCACGTCGATTCTTAATTTTAGTATCTACAATTTCCTTGAATAAATCTTCTTGAAAATCCCACGTCTCCTTATAATCTTTCGTTCCTAAGTCCTGTATGTGTATCGTTTTGTTCAATGTCTGCATATTTTCAACTACAAAAATACGACATTACAAAATATCTATTCTTTTTAGAAACACTTTATTTAGAAATTGAAATCCATATTTCAGAAATTAACATGCCTACGCTCTCTGTAAATGTTGTTTTTTGTTATGAATTCTAAATAGAAACATCATGAAGAAAAAATCACTAAAATCATTATCCCTTAAAAAAAGTAGTGTTGCAAATATTACTGGAGGAACCGAAGATGCGCAAGCAAATCAAGCTGCAAATGCGATTAGTTCTATATGTCCAAATCCAACTATTATACTTACCATTCACTCCGCATTTCCTTGGGACTGCAGAACTTTATCCTGCATTACCGATTGCGAATGGTGTAAAATTTTACCGTAACAAAAAAAGAGGAATTACATAATTATAATTCCTCTTCTTCCTTGTAGTGTTTATTTTTTTATTTTTCTAACTCTACTTCAAAGTTTAATATTTCTGGATTGTCTACAAATTCCATAACATTCACTTCAAACACAAAACTCTTTCCATCTTTTCCGATCACAGCATCTTTTAAAGAAACTGATTTTATTTTTCTAGGAAAATGATAGTCCAATTTATATGAAGACGCAGCAAGTAACATTTCAGCTTGTCCAAGGTTTTGCTTGAGAGAATCTACCAATTTTTGATCCAATACACGGAAAGAACGTTTAAAGATATTATTCTTATAAGAATAGTCCATTTTTGTCAATTTATCGAAATCTACAGCAGCTAACGGATCTGATGCTCTCATGGCACTTCTGTCTTTAGCGATTTTCCCAATAGCTTCCATGCCTTCAAACATGCCTTTTATATCGCTGATGCTATTGAAATCTGCAAAAACATCAAAGTTCATTTTATTTTTATTAGCGTCTACCATCATATGAATATTCAACTTTTCTAAGTTTTTGATATTCTTCTGATCTTCTTTGGAAAGATTTGCAATATTAAATTTTGCTTTCCCAAGTACGTCTTTAAATGACACTATAGAATCGATAGGTTCTTCACCTCCAATTGGCAATTTATTTCCCATCATTGGCATTAAATCGGAACCATCAAGATATAATGACATTTTTCCTGTTCCGTCTTCGTTTACATAAATTGTTTCAGAGAATTCACAGCTTGTAAACAGTGTTGCAAATACGGCTAAAAGTCCTAAAAAGATTTTTTTCATAATTATAATTAAATTGTTTTTTTATTAGCGATCTGGATTATTTAAAATGACCAATGCAGCTATCGTTCCAGGAACCCAGCCACATATCCACAAGAGAAAGACTATTACCATAGATCCGCAACCTTTATCTAAAACAGATAATGGCGGAAAAATAATTGCCAATAATACTCTCCATATACTCATATTGTCTTTTTGTTTGATGATTGATGATACTAATATGACTTAAAAATGACGAAAATGTTACAGAAGTACTATTGTTACAAAGTTTTGTGACTTCAAATATTTCCAAATCAATACATTGGTATACTAATGAAATGTAATTATCTTTGCAAACTTAAATTTACACATAATATTATGCAATTATCAGAGCAAGAAATCGTTCGCAGAGAAAAACTTACTAAGTTACGCGAACTCGGCATTAACCCGTATCCAGCAAATTTGTATCCTGTAAATCACACTTCGAAACAGGTAAAGGAAACATTTGCAGAAGGTAAACAGGTGATAATTGCAGGTAGATTGATGTCGCGCCGTATTCAAGGTTCGGCTTCATTCGCAGAAATGCAAGATGCTGAAGGAAGAATTCAAGTTTATTTTAATAGAGACGAAATTTGTACAGGAGAAGATAAATCACACTACAATACTGTGTATAAGAAATTATTAGACATTGGTGATTTTATCGGAATTGAAGGAGAATTATTCACAACGAAAGTAGGTGAGCAAACTGTGATGGTGAAAAATTTCACGGTATTGAGCAAAGCTTTAAAACCATTACCACAACCACGAACAGATAGTGACGGAAAGATACATGATGCTTTTACGGATCCAGAACAAAGATATCGTCAACGTTATGCTGATTTGGTAGTAAATCCACATGTAAAAGAAATTTTTGTAAAGCGTACGAAATTATTCAACGCCATGCGTAATTTCTTTAATGAAGCTGGTTATTTTGAGGTAGAAACACCAATCTTACAACCAATTCCTGGTGGTGCAGCGGCACGTCCGTTTGTAACACACCACAATTCATTGAACATTCCTTTATATATGAGAATTGCGAATGAATTGTATTTGAAAAGATTGATTGTTGGTGGATTTGATGGTGTGTATGAATTCTCTAAAAACTTCCGTAACGAAGGAATGGACCGTACGCACAATCCAGAATTTACAGCTATGGAAATTTATGTAGCCTATAAAGACTACAATTGGATGATGGATTTTACAGAATCATTACTTGAACATTGTGCTATTGCCGTAAATGGTGAAACTACCGCAACGTTTGGAGAACATACAATTGACTTTAAAGCGCCATACAAACGTGTAACGATGACACAATCAATCATTGATTTTACAGGATTTGATATTACTGGAAAGTCTGAAGAGGAACTTCGTGAAGCTGCCAAAGGCATGGGAATTGAAGTTGATGAAACGATGGGGAAAGGAAAATTGATTGATGAAATTTTCGGCGAAAAATGTGAAGGAAATTATATTGAACCAACGTTCATCACAGATTATCCAAAAGAAATGAGTCCGTTGTGTAAAGAACATCGCGAGAATCCAGAATTAACGGAACGCTTTGAATTAATGGTTTGTGGTAAAGAAATTGCCAACGCCTATTCGGAGTTAAATGATCCTATTGATCAGCGTGAACGCTTTGAAGCACAGTTAAAACTTTCTGAAAAAGGAGACGACGAAGCTATGTTTATTGACAATGACTTTATTCGTGCTTTAGAATATGGAATGCCACCAACGTCTGGTTTAGGAATTGGAATGGATCGCTTGATTATGTATTTAACCAACAATCCATCTATTCAAGAAGTATTGTTCTTCCCACAAATGCGTCCAGAGAAAAAGCAAGTGGCTTTGACAGATGAAGCAAAAGCAGTGTTGGACTTATTGAAAAAAGCAGAAAAGCTTCCGCTAGCAGACTTAAAAGCACAAGCTGGATTGTCTAACAAAAAGTGGGACAAGTCTATTAAAGAATTGACCAAAAATAGTTTGGCTAAAGTGGAGAAAACTGACGACGGGCTTTTTGTGGAGATCGTTTAGTTTATAAAACGTACACTTCGACTTCGATTAGTGTACTTCACTAATAATATCAAAGGAACTGTAAATTTTGCAGTTCCTTTTTTTGTAAGGTGTTTTAAAAGGTTTCGTCAAATTTTATAATTGTTTTTAACCTATAAAACTTACCATCATGAATTTATACATTATATGCGTTGCTATCGTTTGCATTTCTTTGACAATTGATCATCTTATCTCTTTAATTCGAAAAACGTACCGATAAATTCACTAGATAACTTGTGACGATCTTTTTGCTAAGATTGTACAGTGTATAAAACATACACTTCGAGTCCGCTTAGTGTATTTTGTAAATAATATCTAAGGAATTGTAGATTTTGCAGTTCTTTTTTTTGTCATATATTTTTATATCTTGCTTGCCTTTAAAGCAAAATAAAATACACATTGAGAAACTCTAAATCTGTCTTCGGAATTATCATTACCGTCATTTTAGCTATCGGTCAAATTACCTTTGGAATTATTGATTTTTCTAACGATTCATCTTCCCAAATGGACTATCCAAAAGTTGATCCTGAAGTTAATAAGAAACTTGAGGATGATTTCATGAAAATGATTTCCAATGCTTTACTTACAGGAAAAATGTCACCAGGACAAGAACTGATGCAATTAGAAAAAGATTCCGTGTTTCCAGTTACAGAGAATGTTAAGGTGCATTTGTACAAAAAGTTTCATCTATATGATCCGGCTATAGCAACTACTGTTGAACTTTTTGGGAAATTTTCTAAGTATTATTTCTTTTATGATCGTGTTTCAACGTCTGCTTCAGAATCCATCGAAAATCAGTGGAAAAAATTACGCGTAAAGTCTGCAAAAACACAAGTTCCCGCAAGTAACTTTTCTCATAAGAATATAAAAAAGTATACTTCTAAAAACCTACACATAGAAGAACATACATTTACGATTTCTTGGGATCATATTGAAATGCAAGGCGTCGCAACTTTGGTAGAAACTGAAAACGATCGTTTTTTCTTTCACTTTGTTTCCAAAGAAAAAAAAGGACATAAGTTTGACACTTCTTTTCTAAAGAAATATATGGATCTTTATTTGAAGATTGAGTAGACTTGTTTAGACGCACTTTGTTTTTAGACTTGTTTCACTCTTAGACGCGCTTTGCTGTTAGACGTGGCTTCGCCTTTTGGTATTTTTTGAAACTTAGGATAAATTTTACCGAACGTCTTTTCGAGTGATTTTTGCAAAAAATTGTATCGAGAAATGTTTGATATTAGAATCGTCGTTGCTTTAGATTATTCAACTTTTACCAACTCCAACGTAGTTTGATATAAATCTGTTTTGTTCATTTTGGCTTTGAGCCATGCGTAAAAACTCATCACAAAAATATCTTCTTCAACACGTTCTTTCCATTGAAAAGAATGCGCAACGGCTGTGTGAAATTCCGCAGAAGTCACCGTTTCTGGCGCATGATAATATTCTTTTACAAACTTTAAAAAGGTAATGACACGCGCTTCTCCCGACTTTCTAAAAAACGGATAGTACTTTCGTTGGAAACTTGTAAAACGCGAATCGACATAGGAAATGTTTCCCAATTCAATATGTAATAACAATTCAATTAGATTCTTTTTAATGACCCAATCAACGCCCGTTTTTTCTTCGTACCATTTGTCGGTATGGTAAAATTTTGAGAACATTTTTTGCGCTTTTTTAAATTCGCCTTGCTGAAAATACAATACAATTAAACTTATATGCACATCCAACATGGCTTCCAAATCATACTTTTTCAAATCGATCACTTCTTCCAATAATTGAATCGCCTTTTGCGCATTTCCCAAATAGTTATGATTCAACGCTAATAAACATTGATAGGACAGCAAAGAATCTTTGTAATAACGCTGTTTTTGTTGCTCCATCGCCGTTTTCATACGTTCTAAATAAGTCAAACTTTGGGCAAATTCTTTCTTTCTAAAGAAAATATTCGCGATGAGATATAAGACTTTGATATGGTAAAATAAATGCTTGTCCGTTTGTTTTAATCGGTTCGAAATGGCGTTGTAATTCTCTAAAATAAACGGTTCAATCGCAAAATAGGTTCTATTAACTGCAGCAATTGAGTTGACAATTTGTGCTAATTGATACAAGGATTTATAGGACAATCCGATTTCCTTTGAAATTCCAAAGCGTTCGTAGGTTTCCTGAATTAGACTTTGAAACGAGATAATTTCGCCTTTATATACTACTTTTTGTACTTCTTCCTGAATCACAGCATATGCCATATTTAGTTTTTCTTCTTGCAAAAAATCTTGTTGGTTCGCCGTACATTTTTCAATTAACACTTCTAATGGTGGTGCAAAATTAGTTCTGTGCGCATATTGTATTTGCGTGTGATATACTTCGTTCAAAAGTGAAAAATGCTGAATATCGCTTGCTTTCTTTTCCGCTTTGTCTAAAATTTTAAAAGCCGTTTTGAATTGTTTTTGGAGTAATAGATTCCGTGCGACTAGAATACGTTTGGTAATTTCCAATTCATCTGAAACTTCATGCGTCAAACTTTGGGTTGCCATAAAATCGACCAATGAACTCCATAAACGTTTCCGCAATCCGTGATAGGCCGTTTTATTATCTTTTCCATATAGTTTTTGCGGAATTTCTTTTGCGGGATATTTCGCGAGTAGCAACTGAAACAACTGCACATTCTTCGTGTCGTGTCGCTTGTTTTTATATTTCAGATATTTTACAAATTCCTGCTGTTCTTCTGTTGAAAATTGAGAAATAATAACATCAATTGCAATCATTATATCGACTGTTTTTATTTAATTAAAATACTTATAGTCAATATTTTAATTATTATTTTACACTATAAATATAGTCCTTTTTTATGAAAATATAGATTTCGTAGTCAAAAATCCGATCGCATATTTGTCCTGTAATCAAAACAAAAAAACGAATCAATTTACATTTAAAATCAAACCATTATGGAACAACAAACATTTTTAAGTTCAGAAGAAAAAACAAAGAAAACGAAAACAGTAACAAACAATCAGGAAAGGAATCCTTTTAAACCAACGCCAGCGTTTATATCTGCATCTTGGGCAGCATTAGCTATCGGAATGATTTCGTACTGTATAGGATTGTGGAAAGCAACGATGGAGTTGAACGAAAAAGGATACTACTTCACCATTTTACTCTTCGGATTATTCTCCGTGATTTCAGTTCAAAAAGCAGTAAGAGATAAGATGGAAGGAATTCCAGTTACAGAAATTTATTATGGAATCAGTTGGTTTACAACCATTGCAGCAATTCTATTACTCGTAGTCGGATTGTGGAATGCAGAATTGGAATTGAGTGAGAAAGGATTTTACGGAATGTCGTTTACCTTAAGTCTATTTGCATCTGTAGCTGTACAGAAAAATACCAGAGATATGCACGCTTTAAAAAATCAAAACGCCTAAATGTGGGTTGATTACCAGAAACCTTGCAATAACAAGCGAAAGCAGTTGTTGCGAGGTTTTATTTGATCAAAAACGAATCAATACATAAAAAGATAAAAAATGAATCCACTAAAAATATCTCTAACAATAACTTGCCTTTTGCTGTCGCTTTTAGGTATTGGACAAAATAATCCAATAGAATTATATCGTACAGGGAATTCCAATTTCAAATCTGGGAATTATGAAAAGGCCATTGCCAATTACACGGAATTAATGGAAACCGTTGATAAAAAAATCGTCCAAAAAAACTGTTATATAAATCGCGGACTTTCATACGACAGACTTCAAAAATATGATTTAGCAATTGCAGATTTTACAGAAGCGATTCAGTTAGACAGTACAGATATGGCTTCTTTTATTGACAGAGGACTTTCAAGAATGCATGCCGGCTATTTGGAAAAGGCAAAAACAGACTACAACTATGTTGTTAACAAAAACAACAATTCTAAAATGATGGAATCTGCATTATATTGGCTTGCCCGAATTCACTACTCGCAAGGAAAATTTAAAGAAGTCATAAAAAACTGTGATCAGTATTTTGCAATCAACTCAAAAGATCCAGAATTGTATTTTATCCGTGGAACTGCCAACGATATGCTCGGAGATTTTAAACAATCCATTAAGGATTATAGTAAAGCAATTGAACTAAAGCCAACGTATGTGCAAGCAATTGCTAATCGAGGAACTGCAAAGATTAATCTTTTGACTACAAATGGAAATTTACAACCCAATAAAAAAGACACAAAAAGCGCTTGTCAAGATTTGAAAAGAGCGAAAGCATTGGGAGATGATGTCATTGATGATCTGATTTACATTTATTGCGATAGAAAAGAAACAAAGAAACGGAATTAAAAACCTTGTAATGACAAGCAATTCTTATTGTAGTTGTTATAAGATTTTATTTGAAAACATATTTTATCACTACATTTAACTAATACATTTTAAGTTTAATACTATGAGTTTAAAAATCACAAGAGCGCTGCCCGAATTGGTCGAAAACGATATTATTACGGACGAGATTGCTCAAAATATAAAAGCCCATTACGAGAAACATAATATAAATGATTCCAACAGATTGGTGACTATCTTCGGAATTTTGGGCGCTACTTTAGTCGGATTAGGAATCATCTTGATCATGGCACACAATTGGGATCATTTTCCAAGAATTATCAAAGTTATGCTAGCCTTTCTTCCTATGTTGGTAGGGCAAGCAATTTTAGGATTTAGCATTGTAAAAAGCAAATCTACTGCATGGAAAGAAGCCGCCACAGTATTCTTATTTCTCTCCGTCGGTGTCTGTATTGCTTCCGTAAGTCAGATATATCATATTTCTGGCGATTTAGAATCGTTTTTATTGGCTTGGGTTGTACTCTGTACTCCGCTCATATATGTTACCAAATCGACTTCTGCAATTATCTTACATTTAATTTTCATCACCTATTATACCTTTGAGGCTAATTTTGGAGTTCGAACAGGTTCTTTAGCTCCACTATACTACCTTATTTTATTAGCAATTCCGATTCCGCGTTACATTCAATTATTAAAATCCAATGTAAAATCGCCAGCCCTTATTGCTTTTCATTGGTTATTTCCATTAAGCCTAATGCTTGCGCTTCCGCTTTTTATTGGCAGCGCCTACTTTACAGGTCTTTTAATTTATATACTTCTATATGGTTTATTTTATAATATTGGAAAACACAGCTATTTCAAAAATGCTTCTTTATGGCAAAACGGATATTTATTTTTAGGAGCAATCGGAACTATTTTTCTATTATTTGCAGCTAGTTCTCGCATGGCTTGGAGAATGTTACAATATGCAAACAAGTTTGACACAAATGAAATACTCATCTGTCTTATACTATTAGCTGCTATATGTTTTGTTTTGTATCGAAATTCGAGAACAACAACATTCATAAAAGGCGATTTATTTCAATATATCTTCTTCATTTTTGGAATCATTTTCTTTATCTCAAATGAGAGTGGTGTCATTGCAACTTTAATGATAAATATCCTAATTTTTGCAATAGGATTAATGTTGATAAAAACAGGTGCCGACAATGTACATTTTGGCTATTTAAATAGTGGAATGCTGGTTCTTGCTGTACTAATTGCATTTCGTTTTTACGATACAAATATAAGTTTTGAACTACGCGGATTGCTCTTTGTATTGATTGGCGGAGGATTTTTTGCAGCAAACTATATCAAATTAAAAAAACAAAAGACTCGCAATAACAGTAAAACTTAATCAGAACATCATTAAATAGCTAATTGTCGTTTCTGCAAAAGCAGGAATTCATAAAAAACAAATACAATGAAAAAAACACATATATACATACTTTTTGGTTTGATGGTGATTGCTCAAATTTTCGCTTCTGCACAAATTGTATATAAATACGAAAGCATTATTTCTCCTGAAAATGTGTACAAATTCAAAACGGCTCCAATAGATCCGAATAATCCATTTATGGGAAAATATGTAGACTTAAACTTTGAAATGAACTTTTTTGTCACAGAAGATACCGACTGGCATTATGGGCAAACAGCCTATGCGTATATCTCAAAAGATGAAAATGGATATGCAGTTTTAGAAACCTTATCTAAAGAAATTTTACCAAATAGCGAATTTGACTATGTAGCTGTAGAAACTTCCCGTCATTACCATGAAGGCGTTCGTTTTCAATTTCCATTCAACACTTATTATATGAAAGAAACGAAAGCTTATGATGCTGAGCTATTATACAGAAGAAATAATAGAACTGAAAATCAGCAAGATGTATATGCAATTGTGCATATTAAAAACGGAAATCATGTACTTACGGATGTTATTATAGATGGCGTTTCTTTAAAAGATGCTGTTGAAGACTAATCTCCTTTTAACTGTTACAAAAAACACTTAAATAAATTATAAAAGCACCATCTTTCTATTGAGAGAAGATGGTGCTTTTTGCTTTAAATTCTTCTTTTCATGATTTCCCTTTTGAGGTAAAAACTCAAATTTTTCTTCATTTTTTTGTTAAAGGTCTAACGTTTGCAAAAAAATCAACGCTTATAAAGTAATTCAGCACTTGTATTGAATTATTACATACTTTGATAAAGAAATACAAAATTCAAAACCTCTTTTTAATAACTAAAATCATTAAAAAAGCATCTCGTATGTAAAAAATGTAATGTAATAAACATAAAAAAAGCGAACCGAAGTTCGCTCAATTTTAGATTCATTTCTAAAGTTACCAGCATCCTTCAGCTTCAGGACGCGAGAGTCTACAATCCCAATTTCTAGTAGGTCCACAATTGTCTGAAGGACAACCACCTTTAACAGCTTGATGTTGGAACTTTGAAATAGCTTTTTTGTTCAGTTTCAATACTGTAAGACTTCTTTTTTTCATGATTTATTGATTTATGGTTAATAAGAATTAAAAAGTATAAAAACAAAATAAAAACCTCTTACGGTATCACCGTAATTAACATTTTAAGCTATTGTATAACAATTAATTATTAATTTACGAAAGATCATTTCACAAACACTTTTTCGCTTCAAGAAAGTAACATGAAAAAAAAATTAAAGTTTGTGATTTTTGCACTAAAAAAAGAAGATTATATGTCAGCAATCTTCTGGCAGGTAATTTTTTGTATTTTCAACAACAATCAGAAAAACATTCTGAAAATGATATATTATGTCATATAGCATACTCACAAAAAATCTAAAAAACGAAATAGATGAAATTCCTATTTCTACACATAAACTCTTTCATACGTATTGGTTGCCATTATTTGAAAAACAGCAATGTGAAAATTTATTGAATTGGAAATATCCACATGATTTAGAAGCTGATGAAATTCAAAATGTTATAGTAGAATGGGAAAGGTTGCTTCCATTCATTTCTGGAACTTGGGAAAAAGAAAGAGCTAATTTTATCTTGAAGAAACTGAAAGAAATCAATTATAATGAATATCAATATATTAGTTTTGGTTAAACTCTAAAGGAACGAATAAGCGTCTGATATTTTAAGATATGAATTATAGATTTGTAAAAAAGAATAAAAGTACTTTAGAGAATCCAAGTTATGATTTTGGAGTTGATTTAGAAAGTATAGAGAAAGATGAGGAGTTTTCACTTTCTAGTTTTGATTGGTCTGAATGGAACGCATCAGAAGTCCAAAATATCATTGATCGCACCAAATCATTAACTGGAGAAGATTTTTTTGACTATTATGTAGACGGAAGTGAACTAAGAATTTCCATTGATAATGAATACGCCTTATTCTTTGATTGGAGAACAGAAACAGCCGACGATGATTTTAGATGGACAACAACAAAGTTTTTGGAATTTATGGAAGCTTTCAAAGTTTTTTTACAAAGTGAAGGCAGATAAAACAAGTATATACAACCATGAAAAAAATAACACTATTACTTTTAACCATTTTCCTTTTTAGCTGCAAAGGGAAAGGAATTCAAGAAACAGAATTCACGTATACGTTATCTCCAAACGAAACGTATTCGTATGCATTTGTGCTGAAATCTAAAATATTAACGATCACACAAGAAGTTGATTTTAAACTAGTAAAAGCAACAAATGATACCTTGCAGCTGGAAGCCGAAATTAAAGATATGAAGTGGAAAGATGATGGCGGAGAACTAGAACAGGAAACCAATCAATATTATAAAGATCGATTTATCAATAGACCTTTTGTGTTTTCGATAGATACGCAAGGAAAGGTTCTGCAAAATCTAGAATACAAAAGCGGTCGTCAAGGAGAAACAGTGTTTGATATCAATAATTTCTTTATGGAATTGCCTGCTGGAATTCAAAAAACAGGAGACTCTTGGACACGTTTGAGACCAGCTGTTGATTTGATGTTTACAAAAATCGATTCCAAATACACACTGCTGGAAATCGAAAATGATAGCTTGGCACATATTAAAGTTCATAGTGAACTTAAAAGTGATGACGAAAATAGCAGTTTTACCAAAAACCTAAAAGGCAGGTATATTATCAATACCAAAAACGGATTGCTAGAAGCTGGAGAACTTGAAATGGGCGGATTTAATGGTTTTAGCAATATTTCAGGAACAATTCGTATTTATAAAAAGTAGTTTTACAAACTTCCTTGCGAAATGTATTTATAATCTTCCAACTCCGTGAGTTGTTGAATGCGCTTGGAACTTCCGTTTTTAATTAAATAGATCTCATCTGACACTTCGGTAATATCTCTGTAATAATGATCGATAATGACAATGATTTTTTGCCGTTTTTCTGTTTGAATCAGCTTTTTAATAGCTTCAATTTGTATAGGAGAAATATGTGAAAAAGGTTCGTCAAGTAAAATGATTCTAGCAGGTGTTTTTAAGCTAAGAAAGACTTCTATAATACGGCGTTGTCCGCCAGAAAGATGTCCAAATTTTTGCAATAGATCAAAATCATCTTCTACAAAAAAGGAACGAAAATCTTGTTCTGAAACTTGATACAATTGCAATGCTTTGCGAATGGACATAAAATCTGGAATAAAATTATGCTGCGGCAGATACTTTACAATTCCAACAGTGTATAGCTTTTTCTGAATCACATTTCCATCAACCTTAATCAATTTGTATTTTGATTTTTCAGATCCAAAAACAATTTTTAACAAGGTGCTTTTTCCACAACCATTACTTCCTAAGATTCCTGTAACTTGTCCTTCTTCTGCTTTCAAGTAAACTCCATATAGTAACTGAATGTCTCCAAAATATTTTTCTATGTTGTCAACTTCGAGCATCTTATGAAAGTATAAATTGAAGTACTAAAATATCTATCGTAGATAAAAGAAGTAACAAACCTACAATAACACCATCGCTCATTCCTAAATTATACAAAAAATACAAGGTACTTTGATTGTTCATTTTCTTCATGATGAAAAACACAACAGGCAATACAATTTTCATCGTAATAATTAAAGGTGCTAACGGCAAAGAAAAGAGATTACACAATACATAACTAACGGTCAAAAATGAAGTCAAAATCAACAGTTCTTTCGCATAAAAAAAGACATAAGTAATGTATCTCATAAAAATAATATCTACACTTTCAAAGAAAAGCAATTCATTCAAGATGAATCGTTAACAACACACTAAAGACTGTTAAACAATTCCCAAAATAAAAATACTATTAAACCTTTCGCAAAAGCAAAAGTCCTAGAAGCAAATATTTAAAAGAACAGAACACATGAAAAACATCATTTATGCATTGGCAATACTATTCTCCCTAAATGTAGTTGCACAAGAAGGATCTGAACGTTCAGACAAAAAAGGAAAAAGGGAAATGAGCAAAGAATTTATGCAGAATTTGAGTCCCAAAGAACTTGCCACCTTACATACAAAGAAACTCACACTAGCATTAGATTTATCAGACAAACAACAAGCACAAGTTTTAGCTTTACAAACAAAAGTTGCTACAGAACGCAAAGCGAAAATGGAAGCGCATAAGGCGAAGAAAGAAAAAGGAGAAAAACCTTCAAAAGAAGAACGTTACAAAATGATGAATGAGCGTTTAGATGCAAAGATTGCCTATAAGAAAAATATGAAAGAGATTCTCTCTGACGAACAGTATACACGATGGGAGAAAATGCAGGCACGTAAAGGAAAAGGTAAGAAAAAACGAAAAGGAAAGCGCAAAAGACAAGAGTAGTGTTTCAGAAAAGAGAAGTTAAAAGGCTTCTCTTTTTTGTTATTTCTGTACAATTTTAGTATTATTGAGGTATTATTTAGCTAAAACCAACCAACAAGTTATGAAAAAATATATTACACTATTCACGTTTGTATGTGTATTGTTTCTAGGAATGCAAACTGCAACAGCTCAGGAAACTCCTGAAACTAAGGCAAAAACAAAAACCCTAGAATTAGCAAAATCAGTTGAACTTTCTGATGCACAGATAAAGCAAGTATATGCTGTTTACTTAGCATACGAAAAAAATAATCGTGTTGAGAATGCTGCTGCATTAGATAAAGCAAGAAGAGACATTAGTGCTTTATTACATCCAGAGCAACAACAAAAATTCAAAGCTCGTTTTGTGAAAGATAAAGAACGTAAGAAGAAATTAGCCAAAGGAAGAGGCGCACAATAAGGAACACTCTACTTTTATAAAAATATAAAACTCGGCAATTTGCCGAGTTTTTTTATGTCCTTTTTTATCAAATGTTACTTCAATTTCTATGACAAGAGCAAGTGATTTTAATTAAAGCTTTATTTCATATTAATTATGATTCGTCCTTACGAGGAAGCGTTAGCGACGTGGTAATCTGTTTATTGTAAAACACACATGCGTTCTTTGAAATATAAGATTGCTTCACTGCGTTCGCAATGACGAATCATGATAGTATTGCTCATTTTTAAATCACCAAATTGATGTATTATCACATAAAAAACGATTGTCACTTCAAGTAGTAAATTTATAATACCGAAAAGCACTTTAAATAACTCTCGTATGTTTTTACAACTCTTTCGCTACTTCTTCAATCGCTTGAATGGTTTTGTCTAAGTCTTCATAAGATAATGCATCTGACAAAAACCAAGTTTCAAACGCCGATGGCGCAATATAGATTCCTCTATCTAACAATCCGTGGAAAAATTTCTTGAATGAATCGTTGTTTCCTTTTGCAGAAGAAGCAAAATCAGTGACTGGCGCTTCGCAAAAATGTACCGAAATCATAGAACCAATCCTGTTGATTTGATGTGTAACTCCTGCTGCCGTCAATACTTTTTCAATGCCTTCGTGTAAATATGCTGTCTTTTTTTGTAGGCTGGTAAAAACCTCATCTTTTTGATTCAACTCTTCCAACATCGCCAATCCTGCTGCCATTGCGAGTGGATTTCCACTTAATGTTCCTGCTTGATATACAGGCCCAAGAGGTGCCAAATGACTCATAATTTCTTTTCGCGATGCAAAAGCTCCAACAGGCAATCCGCCTCCAATTACTTTTCCAAAACAAACAATATCTGCTTTGACTCCAAACAATTCTTGAACGCCTCCTTTTGCCAATCGGAATCCCGTCATGACTTCATCAAAAACTAATAAAATACCATGTTCGTCACACAAAGCGCGTAATCCTTCCAAAAATCCTGCTACTGGAGGAATGCATCCCATATTTCCTGCTACAGGTTCTAAAATGATACATGCAATTTCTCCTTCGTTTTGCTGAATAATTTCTTTTACATTTTCCAAATCATTGTAACGTGCTAGCAACGTATCTTTTGCAGTTCCTTGCGTGACTCCAGGACTGTTTGGACTTCCAAAAGTAACAGCTCCACTTCCTGCCTGAATTAAAAATGCATCGCTATGTCCGTGATAACAACCTGCAAATTTGATCATTTTGTCTTTTCCAGTATATCCTCTTGCCAAACGAACTGCGCTCATACAAGCTTCTGTTCCACTGTTTACAAAACGAATCATATCAATATTAGGCACCATGGAAACGGCGAGTTCTGCTATTTGCGTCTCAATCGCAGTAGGCATTCCAAAAGAAGTTCCTTTCTTGGCTTTATCTACGACAGCATCAATCACAGGCTTGTGTGTATGACCTAAAATCATCGGTCCCCACGAATTAATATATTCTATATATTGCTTATCATCTTCATCAATGATATAAGCACCTTTGGCTTCTTTCACAAAAATTGGTGTTCCGCCAACAGCTTTAAACGCTCGAACTGGTGAATTTACACCACCAGGAATCACTTTCTGTGCTTCTGCAAAGAGTGCGCTACTACGTTTATATTCCATTCTATTTTTTTATAATTTATAAAGATTAACATCTAAAGAAATAATTAATTCTTCAAATGTATTTACATTTCTTATTATGTTTATCAACGTTTTTATACTTTCTTCCTTCTCTGGAAAACGTTCTTCTATATATTTTCGTAAACTTCGTATGATTTCTTTCTTTAATCGAGGGAGTTCTATACAACCTATAATTTCATCAGCATACGAACATCCCTGTTTAAATTTTTCACTATATATACTGTGATTTACTGAATATTGAATACCATTACTATCTGTAATGATTTCAGTACTTGTATCTACTTTTTTACTTATTTCAAAATCCCAGCCCCAATGACTGCTTATTGACTGTAAAACAAGTTCTTCATCTTCATGAAACACGCTAAACTCATATGAAAAATCCTGATCTACATACAAAATAGGGTATTCTATACCCAAAGAATCATTTTGAGAATCAACTGTTTTCTCATGAAATTGAGGTTGGTATTCTTTTGTCGAAAAAAATAAATTCTTCAGTTGCCTGAACATTTTTAAAAATCTTTAGGAAGTGGTTTTACAAACAGTACTTGTCCAATAAAAATCTCATTGCTTTCAAGTCCGTTTAAAGATTTTAATTTCGCAACCGTTATTTTATGTTTTCTAGCAATACTGTATAATGTATCTCCTTTAGAAACCGTATAACGATCGTTGTGTGTAGTTACTTTTTTAGCGTCTTCTGGTTTCTTTCCTAAAACCTCAGCATCATATTGATACAACTTATAACGTTCAATCAATTTGATTAATTTTCTCGGGTATTTAGGATCCGTTGCATAACCTGCTTTTTTCAAGCCTTTTGCCCAACCTTTATAATCGTCTTTTGGCAACTTGAATAGTGATGCATAACGCGATCTTCCTGTTAAGAATAAGGAATGATCTGTAAATGAATATGCTGGATTTGCGTATTTTCGGAAACATTCTTGGTCTTCATCATCGTCATGATAAACGCGTTGTCCTTTCCAACCTTTATGACACTTGATTCCAAAGTGATTGTTAGAGCGCATCGTCAATTTACCTTTTCCTGATCCTGATTCTAAAATTCCTTGTGCCAAGGTAATACTTGCAGGAATTCCATGTAGTTCCATTTCTCGTTTTGCGACATCGATATACGTTTCAATATATACTTCTGTAATACTTTTTTTCGAAGTGGCTTCTGGAACTTTTACAACAATGTCTGGAGTCGTTTCTGTGGTGCGTACAGGCTCTTCTTTAGGCGTTGTCGTTTTGACAACTTTTGTTGTTTTCTTTGTACGTTTTTTTGTTTTCGTGACACGATTTTGTGTTCCACAGCTAGTGAATATCAATAAACCTAAAAGTGTATAGATGATATGTTTCTTCATGCGCTTATATGATCGTTTGTTGTCCTTTTTTTTGTAGTTTCTGGTTCATTCCTTCAATTCCTTGCAATCCACCAGAATGAATTGCTAAAATACGGTTTTGTTTGGCAAAATGCCCATTTTTGATCAAATCTATAATTCCAAACAGCATTTTCCCTGTATAAATTGGATCTAGTGGAATTTTTGTTTGTTGTTTGAACTGATTGATAAATGTGATCAATGTATCCGATACTTTCCCGTAACCGCCAAAATGATAATCGCTGATCAATTGCCAATTATTTTTGTGGGTATACTGTGCAATTTCTTTCCGTAAAAAATCTCCTTTCAACGCTGGAAAACCTAGTATTTGTTGATGCAAAAATGCTCCGTGACTCAATCCTGCAATCGTTCCTCCAGTTCCAACGGCACAACAAATGACATCAAAATCTTTTTCTTTTTCTGTGATGATTTCTGCACAACCTTTTACGGCCAATTCATTGGTTCCGCCTTCAGGAATACTATAAAAACGTCCAAACTCCTCTGTTAATTGTGTAGCGAATGCTTCAGATGTTTTTTCACGGTAGGCATTTCGTGTGATAAACTTTAAATGCATGCCGTTTTTTATAGCAAATTGTAAGGTTGGGTTGCTCTCTATTTTATGAACCAATTCTTCTCCTCTAATAATTCCGATGGTTTTAAATCCTTGGAGTTTTCCTGCTGCCGCCACTGCTGCAATATGATTGGAATATGCACCTCCAAAAGTCAATAAGGTATTTTGTTGCTGTGCTTTGGCTTCCGCCAGATTGTAGGTGAGTTTCCTAAATTTATTCCCAGATACAAACGGATGAATCAAATCTTCACGTTTTATGAACAATTGCACATCTGTTTCAAAATCGAGTTTGACTTCTTGTATCGGTATATTTTTGGTTAAAAATTCCATTCAGGTCACAAAAATACTGCAAAAAATAGAATCCTTCTGATGCTCTGAAGAAAACATTCATCAAAAAGCAAAATGATTTGTCACGAATACATGCATGTTTTTCAATTGATTTTAGTAAAAATTAATGGTGTTATATTTGATTCGTCATCATGAGGAATATTAGTGACGTGGTGATCTGTTTTACGTAAAACATGTCTGTTATTTAAAGTCACAGATTGCTTTGTCATACTTCCGCGCAATGACGTATCATAAGAGGCATGCTATCTGTTCAAATTGTCACATTTTCTCATTAAAAATCACCACTTTCAGAACCATAGTATTTATGTTTCACAATTTATTACGTCTAATCTACTTTATTTAGTAAATTCACTCATGAAAAATTACTTTCTACTAGTAAGCGTCGTACTCATTTGTTTGAGCAGTACTTCATGTACGGTTTTACAATGGCGTAAATCTGATACTGAAATAAAGCAAACATTTAATGAGTTGAACATTGCGACTGAGATTTCGTATTTTAAAGTAGACAGTCTTGATGTAAATATTCGCGTACAATCTGTTACATCTGCTGAAAAAAACATCAATCTCGTTTTTTTTCACGGTTCTCCTAGTTCATTATCTGCTTGGGAAGGATATTTGGCTGACAGTTCGCTTAGAGAAGTTGCCAATATGCATGCTATTGACAGACCTGGTTATGGCTACTCCAATTTTGGCGACGAAATGACTTCTATCCAAACTCAAGCTCAATTAATGAGTGCACTTATCCATCAAAAGAAATGGAATAATGTGATTGTAGTTGGTGCGTCTTATGGCGGTCCACTAGCGGCAAGAATTGGTTTTTTAAATGATCAAATAGAAGCCATTGTCATGATTTCTCCTGCCATCGATCCAAACAATGAAAAAGATATTTGGGCATCTCGATTCACACAATGGAAACTCACACGCTGGCTCGTTCCAACGGGATATCGCGTTGCAGGCGATGAAAAAGTAATACATGCCCAAGAACTTGCCTCCATTGTAAGCGACTGGAAACACATTGCCATTCCTGTATTGCATTTTCATGGAGATATTGATGATATTGTTCCGTATGAAAACATATATTTTAGCAAAGAACATTTTCAGAATATTGAAATCATTTCTATTCCCGAAAAAGGACATGAAATTGCATGGAAAAACAAAGAACTCATCATTCCGCATTTGCTAAAACTTATTCTGCAAATT
Organism: uncultured Kordia sp.; assembly: GCF_947489565.1. Lineage (GTDB taxonomy): Bacteria > Bacteroidota > Bacteroidia > Flavobacteriales > Flavobacteriaceae > Kordia. The sequence goes on from NZ_CANLEA010000003.1 coordinate 37,348, forward strand.
CAAAAAGAAGAATAAGAAACACTCAAAAACTGTTTTAAGAAGAATTTGCGCGCGATTCATTTTTGGTGTAAATTAGCATCAAACGTAAATTATATGGCACGACAAAGTATTTCATTTACTCAACCAAATGATGAATGGTTAAAAGCACAAGTTGAAAGTCAGGAATATTCAAGTAAAAGTGAACTTGTTAATGATTTAATTAGACAAGCAAGGAATCAGCAAATAGAAATCGATTGGATTAGAGCTAAATTAGAAAAAGCTGAAAATAGCGGATTTACAAATAATAGCAAGGAAGATATTTTAGCACAATCCAAATCACTACTTAATGAGTGAATACAGACTAAGCAACAATGCAAAAGACGACTTGATCCGTATTCATCAGTATGGAGTCAAAAAATTTGGAATGGTACAAGCTGACAAATATTTTGAGTCATTTTTTCAATATTTTGATATCATTGCGCAACGTCCATATTCGTTTGAATCAGTAGATTTCATTAAGAAAGGATATAGACGTTGTATTTGTGACTCTGATAGTATTTACTACAAAATAAATAGTCATGTTGTTGAAATAATGGCAATTATTGGAAGACAAAATGTAAAGGAAATGCTCTAAACTTACAGATAAAACAAATGCTTACAATAAACTACTCAAAAAACAGACTTCCGACTTCTAAGTCTCCTTTAGCTTTTTCTAAGCGAACAATAGTGGTCTTTTTCTCTTCGTTTTCCTTTCCGTAATTTGTATACAATGCTACTTTCAAAATAGTTGGTCCAGATACTTTTTGCATATTATCTGCATAATGATCTACAACTATTTTATACTCACCTTTTACGGCATTTTTCAGCATAAATTCTTCGGGTCCATAGCCTTCCGTTAAATCTTCAGACATTCTTCCGCCAATTTTTGTAAGCTGATTTTTATACGAAGCCTTCTCTCCTTTCGGGTCAAAAACCCACAAATCAATATCTGTATCGTTATGATTCCAATCGATCACAATACGTACATCTACAGGCATTTCTTTAAACGTTTCTCGCTTTTCTTTCTTTATTTTTAGTTGTTTCTTATACGTATTTACCAAACGAGTCAATTCTACATATGCTACATGTTCGATACCTGTAAATCTACCATCTGCATCTTTATGTAATAATTCGCCATCGTACAATTTCCATAACAAGTCATAGCTTTTTTGAATCTCACCCACATATTCATACGCCAATGCCAAATCACGATACGATTGTGGTTCTTCTGGTCGCAATGCTAGCACTTTTTCATATACCAATACCGCCAATTCATATTGTTGCAACTCTTCAAATCTATAGCCTGCCGCTTTTAACAATTCATAATTATTAAGTTCCATTTCTAGTAAATTGGTAGTCACAGTCAATGCAATATCAGGAGCATTTCTCTTGTAGAAAAAGTCGGCAATATCTAAATAAAAAGAAGGTGTATTTGCATACGTATCTCGAATTTCTATATACTTTTTGTATGCGTTTGAAAGGGTTGTTTCTTTCTCTAGTTCTTTTATATATGGCATATCTGAATTCCACGATTTTAATTGTATACTGGAATTCATTTTTTCAGCAAATGCATCTATGGCTTCCAAATTATCCTTGAGTCCTTGCTTCGTAATTACATACACAATGCCTCCACGACCTTCCTGTCCATATATGGCAATTGCTTCTTCATTTTTTAATATACCTAATTGTTGTATTTCCTCTTCCTTTAACTTTTTAAGCATGTGAAGATTCGATATTTCTCCATCAATTATATATATAGGACGATTGTTTTCACTGAGCGAATTTTGACTTTGAAGAAACATTTCAATAGTTTCCCAATTTTGATGTACACCTCCTGAAATAACAACACCTGATGCACTACCTCTAAGCACAGATGAATGCACTGTAGAAACCGCAGAAGCAACTTTAGCACTAGACACATAACCGCCATAGCCGACTACCGTTACTGCTTCCAACGCTTCACCAAATTTCAATTTTGATTTTACAGTTGATGAATTGACTTGCACTTCGTTTGTAGTGTAACCTACATAAGAAATTACGAGATGCTGCCCTTTTTTTGCTTGCAGACTAAAGTTCCCATCAAAATCAGTTGTGGTTCCTCTACTTGTCCCTTTTACTATTACATTAGCGCCCGGAAGTGGCATTCCTGTATCATCTGTAACGAGTCCTGAAACTGTAAATAATGCACCCGAACCATTCATATTAGCTGTAGACATTTCAGAAGTCTGTATTGCGTTTGTTGTTTGATGTTCCGTAATTTCCTCCGTTTGTGCTACAGGTTCAGTTTGTCTTTGCGTTGTATCTTCCGTTGGTGTTACGGTTTGATTTTGTACAGTTGCTTGTGTTTGCGTCGTTACGGGAGTTGCTGTTTCTATAGCTGTATTTTGTACATCTGCAACCTTTTCTTCCTGATACCAATCCATCAAATCTTCGTATGCTTCTTGTAATTCTTTTTTTCTTTCAGCCAATTCTTCATCCAAAAACTCTTCATCAGATGACATGGTTGCTACATACTCTTTATATTCCGCTAATAGTTCTTTTGGCGGTTTAATTTTGAAGTGTACATAATCTTCGATACGATCTAAAATAATCATAGATGTATAATCCGTAATCAAACTATATCGGGTTGCCAATGCAATAATTTCGTTTTTATTTTCTAATTCGTTTTGATACAAATGCTTTAATTTTTGTTTTGCCCATAAGCGTTTTACAGCTGTAGTTCCTTCAGAAGCTTCAATACTTACAGGAACTTTTTGTGTTACTTGCCCTCCATAACCAAATAAGAGTTCAATATCAGTATCGTTTGAAAATTGACCACTGATTGAAAAATCTTGGTATACATTGACACGATGTTTCGGATATATTTCACGAACCTGTTCATTCTGTGTCATTCCTAAAAATTGATAGGTTTCTCTTTTTAATAGTTGTGCTGCCTTTGTATATTCAATTCGAACTAAGTTCAAATAATTTCCACCAGATTTTGTAGTAAGATCAATGAGACTTTGATGATTTGCAGACACTAATGAGTTGATGGCATACACTGGAATTTTTCGCTTCAAAGCTAAGTCTCCCATATTTCCCAATCCGTCTGAAAACAATAGTATTTCGTCAGCTTTGATTTTTAGGTCTTCAAACACATTTAGTTTTGTACCTCCGTCATACTGTACATTCCGTATTTCTGCAATTAAATCATTTGTATTTCCTGCTTTTACTATAAATTCTTTTTGCGTTTGAATTTGATTGTTGAATGTGATAAAATTCACCGTTACATTTTGCACATACTCCAAATACGACGTTATTAATTTTACTTCGTTTGCCACATCTTTAAAGCGCATGGAATACGACGCATCCCAAAGAATTGTTATCTTTTTTGGCTTCTTTTTTAAACGTGTTTTTGGTTGCAATACTTTGTGAAAATGAAAATATCCGTTGTATGTTGCCAAATGTTCTTGATTTGTCTTGTTTGAAATTTGAATCACAACAGGAGTTTTAGGCGCATGATTTTTCTTAGTGGTTGTTGCTACAAATGTATCTCCGTCTTTTTCGAAGAAGAAATCATCATAGTTTGTTTTTACAACTTTAGGCAACTGTTTCGTAAAAACATTCATCGTTATTGAAAACGCGTCTAACTTTTCAGAAATTCCAAGTGGCAATTCATAACTTTGTTTCCCATTTATAGTTCGTAACTCTTGTTCAAATTGTAAAATAATATGTTTGTGCTTTTTAGAAAATATAGGATATATACGAGCTCGGTAATTATTCCCTTCTGTCTTTTCTAACAATGCAGGATCAATTTTTCGTCGTATCGTGGTTTCATAAGCAACTCTTCCCAATTCACTTTCAACAATCACCGCATCGCGCATTTTCCCATTAACGTCCATAGCAAAACCTGAAACTGTTTGTCCTTCTCCCAAAGGAAATACCAATTCGCCTTCAAGCGTTCTATCCAATCCATTGTAAAACTTCATGTCATACGTTGTTACTGCTAAGTTTCCAACAATTTCAACATTCACCTTTAAGTCGGTTAGTTTTAAATCGTCTTCATCTTCCACCATAACTTTTGGTGGATTCTGTGCAATTGCTTGCGAACTTATCAGTAGTAAAAAGAAATAATAGTACAGTTTTTTCATGACAGTCTTGTTTTCAAATGATCAAAACAAAACTCATCATTTATAAAAGTTTATAAAAGGAGCAATGAGTTAGCGCATCTTTTGAATGAGTCAACGCCACCTTTCTGAATTTAATTTGGGAATGTATCTTTTTTCCGTGTGCAGCATAAACATAAAAATCTCAAAACGATTTTGATTTTGAGTAATATTCCTATAGCTTTAGCAATAAGTTTACTAAAATAAAAGTAAGTGATCAGAGAAATTTCTTAGTATTCATTAAAAATCGCACAACAGTACGACCGATAAAAAAAGTAAAATCATGAAAAACAACATCCTTATTTTTACAATTCTATTGACTTTTACGTTTACATCTTTCGGGCAAACAAATCCAATTACAAATTTAACTTGGAATCATACATATCAAACTCCAAATAATTATTTTACGCTTGCATGGGATGCACCTGCGTTGCCTCATGATGCGCTAATTGGGTATAATATATATAGAGGAAATGAATTGTATCGATTTCAAACTGAAAATTCTCTTTACAATTTACCACAAGGTTCTAATTGCGGAATAGACTTTTTAGTAAATGATACTAACACTCCATTTTTGGCACATGTAACTGCTGTTTACGACCCTGGTAATACAGAATCAACATTTACAGAAACTGTTCTTATTGAAGGCCCATTACTCAGCAATCCAGAATTCAAGAAAATTGATACTATTGTATATCCAAATCCTACAAGCGGCATACTGAATATTGGGAATGCGAATTTGAAAAAGATTTTGATGTATAACATTTCTGGAGAAATAGTCAAAGAATTTAAACCGAAGGCTACAATTGATGTATCTTCAATGCCAAAAGGTTTTTATTTGATAAAACTAATTTCTGACAAAGGAGCTTCAACAGATAAGATTATTATTCAATAATTTCAAGTTATTAGCTATCTTCTTTTAAAGTCTTGTAGCAACATGGATTGGGATCACTTTCATTCAGAATTCTGTCTTTCCCTCCAAATTTTTAAAATAAAAATATAATAATTACAAACAGTGGCGTTTGTAGATTGATTAAATGGTGCAAATCTGACAATCATCAAATTCAATACGCTTTGGATGGAAATAACAATGAATTGACTAATGAGCAAAAGCAATCTCTATTAAAAGAATTACAAAAAACAATATGAGACAAATAAAAAACATACTGACTATTTTGATTTCTATAGTTCTTTTAGTGAGTTGTATAACGGACACTAAAAAAGAAATAACGAAGCAAAAAGCTGTAGATGATTCATTGTTTAGCCTCAATCTAGATTCTATAAAACATCATTATGGTAAAAAATTCACAGAACTCAGGACGATTATAAATCGACATGATCCAATAAACCTTCTTGCTACTGGAGTTCCTAGTGATGAATATGAACCAGAAGTAAAAACAATAATTGTACAGTTGGAAAAAGAAATGACCAAAGAGCAAATTCACGATTTAATCTACCAAGAGTTTCTAAGATGGTTTGAAAATGACTCTGTAATAGGCAAAAAAGATTCTTATAAAAAATTAGCGAGTGCAATTGATCGCTGGAATAAGACTGGGTTTTATATAAATGAAAAAGGAGAAGCTCATATTGACAGCATTTATATTGACGAGAATGAAGTAGGGAAGTATAAAGAGTATGTACAGAAGAAAAAAGGGTTTCAAAAAACATTCAAAGCTTATTATCCTAAATATCCTAAGATAGGAAAAGCCTATAAATTTCTAGGAAGAAAAGATTCAATAAACTATGCAGTAATCATACAAAGATTAGACAGTTCAAGAATAGAATTTTTAACAGATAATACAAAACATAATAATAAAGCACACAAAGGAATTGCTGTTATTTCTAAACAAAAAAAAGGCTATTACTTAAACGAGAAAAGCATGCTCAATAATAATTCTTATAAAGCTGCTGAGTTTATTGAGCAAAAAGATAGTTCCATGCTAATCATAAGAGTTGGAATTGATTCTATTGGTAGTGGTGATCGACTTTTATTACGATTATTAAAAAAGCACAAAAATAAAATAATAACAGATGTTAAATTTGCTAATTAATAAAACCAATTACACTTTCTACATATACCGTAAAAACTGAAAAAGTCTGCGTTTTTTTAAATACGTAAAATCTGCTTCATTTTGATACGCTTCTCGTTCAAAACTTAAATTGAGATAGGCTTTATTTCGATTGCGATAATAGCAAAGTTTAATCAACCATTCTAGCACATATAAAACATAAAAAGGCAGAATCAGTAATTCGAGTTGTTGTCGCAGATGAATTCGTTCATGATGTATCAAAATAGCATTGCGTTTATCTTCTGCATATCGCAAAAAAATAAAAGGATATAAGGTAATTCCTCGAAAACCTCTCGGCACTATATATTTTGATATAAAAACCATACGCTTATATCCATTGTGATATGAAATTACTGTAAAGAAAATGATGATTTTTTTCTTTATTCGAATTTAAAAAATCAAGCATAGCCAAAGCTACGGTTTCTTTTTAAAATAAAGAAGAAAGGTGAAAAGGGTATTTTATTACGATGATTTCACATCATAATGGATATTAGTCATTCCAAATGTACGCCAATTTAAGTACCTTTGTCAAAATGAAGAAATTAATTCCCATTGAAGAAGGCGATTTTTATCTTTCGCCCGAAGGTTACAAGGTGTTTACTGAACAGTTTCACCTAAAAAGAGGCTACTGTTGCGAAAGTGGTTGCAGACATTGCCCTTACGGATTTAATAAAAAAAGAAAATAACATTTCATGGATTCCATCTTTATGAAATATAAAAAAGCTACTGCACATTTTCATCGTGTAGATATTCGCTATCCCTAGTATGTTCTTTAAACAGTCAACGTTTTTAGCATACAGAATAACTACATAAATAAATTAAAATGACAGTAAAAGAACATATTTTACAAGGAATTCCAAACGAATTACCAAATCCAAAACCGTACGATCCAACAATCAATCACGCGCCAAAGCGTAAAGAAATATTATCTCCAGAAGAAAAGAAGTTAGCATTGCGAAATGCATTGCGCTATTTTGATAAAAAGCATCACGAAGTTTTACTACCTGAGTTTAAAAGCGAACTCGAAACCTATGGAAGAATCTATATGTATCGTTTTCGTCCCGATTATAAAATGTATGCACGTCCGATAGACGAATATCCAGGAAAATCAACGCAAGCGAAAGCAATTATGTTGATGATTCAGAATAATTTGGACTATGCAGTTGCACAGCATCCGCACGAATTAATTACTTATGGAGGAAACGGTGGCGTTTTCCAAAACTGGGCACAATATTTATTGGCAATGCAGTATTTGGCAGAAATGAATGACGAACAAACGTTGGTGATGTATTCTGGACATCCATTAGGATTATTTCCATCGCACAAAGATGCGCCAAGAGTTGTAGTGACTAACGGAATGATGATTCCTAACTATTCACAACCTGATGATTGGGAAAAATTCAACGCACTCGGAGTTACACAATACGGACAAATGACCGCGGGAAGTTATATGTATATTGGTCCGCAAGGAATTGTACATGGAACCACGATTACCGTATTGAATGGTGGACGAAAAATTTCAAAGAATGGCGAAGGCTTGGAAGGAAAACTATTCCTTACTGCCGGATTAGGCGGAATGAGTGGTGCGCAACCAAAAGCAGGAAATATTGCAGGTTGTATCACTGTCTGTGCAGAAGTAAATCCGAAAGCAACCGAAACACGCCATTCACAAGGTTGGGTTGATGAAGTAGTATACGATTTAGATACATTGGTAAGCAGAGTAAATTCTGCGAAAGCGAATAAAGAAGTTGTTTCCATCGCCTATCAAGGAAATATTGTAGATGTTTGGGAAAAGTTTGACGAAGAAGATGTGTATGTAGATTTAGGAAGCGATCAAACTTCGTTGCACAATCCGTGGGCTGGAGGATATTATCCAATGGGACTTTCGTATGAAGCGTCAAATGATATGATGGCAAACAATCCAGCACTTTTTAAAGAAAAAATACAAGAAACACTCCGCAGACATGCAGCAGCCGTAAATAAACACACCGAAAAAGGAACTTACTTTTTCGATTATGGAAATGCGTTCTTACTAGAAGCTTCTCGTGCTGGTGCAGATATCATGGCAGAAAACGACATCGATTTCAAATATCCAAGTTATGTACAAGACATTATGGGCCCCATGTGTTTCGATTATGGTTTTGGACCATTCCGTTGGGTTTGTGCTTCAGGAAAGCCAGAAGATTTAGCAAAAACCGATCAAATTGCCTGTGAAGTCTTAGAAGAAATCATGAAGGTTTCTCCAACAGAAATTCAGCAGCAAATGGCAGATAATATTCGTTGGATCAAAGGCGCTCAGGAAAATAAATTGGTCGTTGGCTCGCAAGCACGTATTTTATATGCAGATGCGGAAGGTCGTATGAAAATTGCACAAGCATTTAACGAAGCCATTGAAAGAGGCGATATTGGACCTGTAATTTTAGGACGTGATCATCACGATGTTTCTGGAACAGATTCGCCGTATAGAGAGACTTCTAATATCTATGATGGTTCAAAATTCACGGCAGATATGGCCATTCACAATGTGATTGGTGATAGTTTTAGAGGTGCTACTTGGGTTTCAATCCACAATGGTGGAGGCGTTGGTTGGGGCGAAGTAATTAATGGAGGCTTCGGCATGGTTCTTGATGGTAGTAAGGAAGCATCAAAACGTCTACATTCCATGCTATTTTGGGATGTAAATAATGGAATTGCCAGAAGAAGTTGGGCACGAAATGACGAAGCAATTTTCGCTATAAAACGCGCTATGGAAGTCGAACCAAATTTAAAAGTGACACTTCCAAACCTTGTAGATGATGCTTTATTAGACTAGAATATTTATTTTTAAATAATATAGTAACCCAAAAAAAAGCAGTGATATGAAAACATTAAAATTACTATTGCCGGTAGTTGCACTACTATTCGTTACTTCTTGTATTTCGGTTAGAGTGGTTGCCGATTACGACCAAGAAGCTGATTTTAAATCGTATAAAACCTTTGCGTTTTATAAAACTGGAATTGACAAAGCTGAGATTTCTGATTTAGACAAGAAAAGAATTCTACGTTCTATTGAAAAAGAAATGCTTGCCAGAGGTTTTGTAAAATCTGACAATCCAGATCTTTTAGTAAACATCATGACAAAAGCTAACAAGCGCATCAACGTAAACAACAACTTCGGTTTTGGTTTCGGTGGCTTTGGCTGGGGCGGCTGGGGCTGGAACCCTTGGATGTGGAGAGGAAACTCTGCATGGGTAACCTCACGCGTTGAAGGTGTTTTATACATTGACTTGATTGATACCAAGCAAAAAGAATTGGTATGGCAAGGACGCGGTGCTGGAAACTTATTAGGACGTCGTGGTAATATTGAAAAGAAAGAAGCACGAATTCAAGAATTTGTACAAGAAATTATGAAAGAATATCCACCTGTAGCAGACGCTCAGTAGATATAATTCACATAGAAATAGAAAACCTCGGAAGGAAACTTTCGAGGTTTTTTTATGCGTTTTTTGATTTTTGCAGCGTTGTAAATGCTAAAAAGCTGCTGTACTTTTGGTAAAAACCTCCTTAGGTTTTGTTTATTTCCTGCGGTACTTTTGCATAAAACCTTATGTAGTTTTAAAAACGTGTACATATGATTTTAAAAGCATTAAGAAGTACTATTTTCTTGGGTTTAGTATGTTTTTAAGGTTTAAAAAACTACAAGTTTGTACATGTAATACTATTTTGTATTAAAAATTTTCTTTCATTTTCTTTGATTTTGGATGAGTTTCTTATAGATTTAAAACAATTAAAAAAAACTAAATTCCCTGCTAAAAAAACACACAAGCTATTGTTTTTACAGAGAACCTAACCACTAACTACTGTATTTTATTAATGAAAGAAAATTACAATTTTGCATTACGACTTATTCTGAATGCTAAAAGATACAGTCGCAGATCACTGAATCTAAGCAATCTAAATCTCCCTACGCTACCAAAGCAACTTTTTGAATTAACTAAATTAGAAGAACTGAACTTAAACTATAATCGAATTACTGAAATTCCTGAGGCTATTGGAAAGCTAAAGAGTTTAAATCATCTTTATTTAGAGAATAATCAAATTACTGAAATACCTGAAACTATTGGAAAGCTAAAGAATTTAAATCATCTTTATTTAGAGAATAATCGAATTATTGAAATACCTGAAACTATTGGAAAACTTATCTACCTAACTGAACTTTATTTAGGAAGTAATCAAATTACTGAAATACCTAAAACTATTGGAAAACTTATCTACTTAACTGAACTTTATTTAGGGAGTAATCAAATTACTGAAATACCTGAAACTATCGGAAAGTTAACTAATTTAACTCATCTTTATTTAGGAGGCAATCAAATTACAAAAATACCTGAAGCTATTGGAAAGCTAATTAATTTAGAAAGCCTAGATTTAGATGACAATAAGATTGAAACACTTCATACATCTATTGGAAAATTGACTCATCTAAAAAAACTTGAATTACAAAATAATCAAATTTCAAAGCTTCCTGAGTCTATTGGTAATATAACAAACTTAAAAACATTCTATCTGTATAGAAATCAAATTTCAAAGCTTCCTGAAGCTATTGGCAAATTAAACAACTTAGCCGAAATAGCTTTAAATGAAAATCTATTTAAAGTAGGCTCTGAAGTATACAAACTTCCTCCTAAAGAACAAATCCAAGAAATCCTAAAATGGCAAGAAGCTCAGAAGGCTGGCACTTTACAACCCATACACGAAGCCAAAGTAATTTTTATAGGAGAAAGCAATTATGGAAAAACTCATTTGATAGAATTTCTGAAAGAAGGAGAAATCAAACGTGAAATAAATACCACACATGGTATTGAACGCAGTCAACTGACGGTTCCACATCCTGATAAAAATATTCAATTAAATATTTGGGATTTAGGCGGACAGGAATTTATGCGCAGCACACATCAATTCTTCTTTTCAGAACGTACTTTGTATGTGTTGGTTACTCTTGCCCGTAGAGAACGTAAAGACATTAATCCTTGGTTAAAACTAGTAAATCAATTAGCGAATAAAGCTCCTGTTTTGGTCGTAATTAACAAAATAGATTTGGATGCTCAAGATATAGACAGACTCAGTTTAGAACGTGATTACCCTAATATTATCGGTTTTGTAAGAACCTGCATTATGGATTGTAAAGACGGAGTAAAAGCAAAAGACACATTGAATCTTTTAAAAAAACGAATTAAAGATGTTGTAAGCAACAAAGATATCATGCCAAGTGTTTTTGAACAACGTCCTCCTGATTGGTTTATGGTCAAAAACGAATTGGAAAAACTAGAAGCCAAAGGTGAAGATTTTATTACGTATAGTGAATATGAAAAACTTGACTTTATTAAAAACCTTCCTGAAGAAGAACGTAAAAGTAACTTAAAGCTATTAAGTATGATCGGCGCGGTAGTGAGTTTTGTAGACGATCCTCGTTTGATAGACACCAATGTAATCAACCCGCAATGGATCATGGATGGTGTGTATTCTATTATCAATGATTCAAAGGTAAAAGATGAAGCCAAAGGACAATTACATATCAACGACTTGGAACGCATACTTCCGAAAGATCGATTTCCAACCGAAAGACATGCTTACCTTTTGGAATTGATGAATAAATTCAACTTATGTTATCCAGCTAAAGAACAGCGTGACATCTATTTTATACCTGATCTTTTTGACGATATTGAACCAGAGTTTATGGAATGGAAAAACGATGCATCTATTCATTTTAGATACAACTATGACGATTTTTCCCCTGATGCCTTTATGACTCAATTTATTGTAGAAATGCATCAAGACATTCAAGAGGACAAACTTTGGCGTAGTGGTGTGTATATTTCTAATGGGAACTGTCAAGCAAAAGTATACCAAGCCTTTCGTAAAAACTTTATTCATATTGAAATCAGAGGAAATGCAAATGAAGGAAGAAGTTATTTGTACTCCATTAGAGAAGCCTTTCGAAAATTGCACAAGCCATTTCCTAAAATGCACATCACGGAAGAAGTATTGTATAAAAACTACTGGTTAGATTATGAAGAATTGACTATTCTCGAAGATGCCAATCAACCAAAATATCATACCAAACTCAAAGAGCAACTTCCTATCACCACCATTTTAAACGGATATACTACCATGGCAGAACGTACTGGAAATTTAAAAATTATCAAGATATTTTTAGCCTCTTCTTACGAACTCAAACCTGAAAGAGAGCAATTTGAAATCTTTATCAATCGTGAAAATAAAAGGTTGATAGAAAAAGGGACATTTTTAAAATTAGAAATCTGGGAAGATTTTATTGATGCCATGTCACAAACACGCTTGCAAAATGAATACAATTATGTAGTTCAGAACTCCGATATTTTTATAAGTCTATTTTTCACAAAAGTTGGTCAATTTACCTTAGAAGAGTTTGAAACTGCTTTTGGTCAATTTCAAGTAACTGGAAAACCATTTGTCTATACCTATTTTAAAGATGCGCCTGTAAGCATGGAAGACATAAAGAAGAATGATTTTGAAAGTCTCCAAAATTTTAAAGATAAGCTCAAAAACTTAGGTCATTTTAGAACAATCTTCAAAAGCAATGAAGACTTACAATTAAAATTTAAAAAACAACTTGATAAAGTATTGCCTCTTTTATCATAAACCAACCGAACTACAATTATGTATATATTTATAATGCATTTAGAAATCATCCATCATTAAAACAAGACATTGTAAAAGAATCGTATCATGGCAATAGTAAACACGTATTTATATTTTAATGGGAATTGTGAAAAAGCATTTAAATTTTATCAAGATGTTTTTCAAAAAGAAATCACACATATGGAACGCTATAAAGATGTTCCTGAAGCGGCAAGACAGCATTTTTTAGATTGTAAAGATGAGCATATTATGCATGCCACCTTACCTATTAGCGATGAAACTTTTTTAATGGGAGCTGATGTGATTGATCGTAACAAAAAAGGACAGAATGCGGCTGCATTTTTCTCATTAATTGTCAGTACAGAAAGTCAGGAAGAAGCAGATCGCATATTTAATACACTTTCAAAAGAAGGAACCATCAAACTTCCTATGGCGGAGCAATTTTGGGGTTCGTATTATGGAATTTGTATGGATCAATTTGGAATCAATTGGAAAATTAGTTTTGCACTGGAAGGCAACTAAATACGAATACATGATGAGTCAGTAACTATGACTATAATTAATTGTTACCTTGTAAAATCAAAATAAAAACAAGCGCAATTCATATATTCAGAAGGCTATGATAAAATATTTAATTTGTTCGATTATACTACTTGCCTCATGTTCAAATATAGAAAGAATTGAATACCGATTGACACATCCAGATGATGCGGGAGAGCAATATCTAACTATTATAGAATCTGATGTATATTATCATGGAAAAGCACATAAAATATCGACTGATTCCACTAAAACCTCTTTTACTTATTTCTTATCGAAAGCTGTTAACAAAGGTCCTGATCAAAATGGTATTGACAACTTGGTGTTTTATGACTTCCAATATTCGGATGAGTTGCTTGAAGTTACAGATTTTGATAGTTCCAAACTCAATAAAAGTGTACTAATTTCATTTGATATTTATAATTCAATGTGGGGAGAATTAAGTGGAGATACAATTTCTTTAAAAGCAACAAAGCATATATATGATAGCAGATCAGACAAAATTATATTTACTAAAATGAAATAAAACGTAAAACACTGAACAGAATGTTTTAAAGGTTATAATTTCACAGAATGTACTTGTAAACATGAATCCTTAAGAACAAGTACGTTTTAAGTTTTCATTAAAACTTTCTTAGCCTACATTTTTATATATTTACTTTTTAAAAATTTACCACAATACATGATTCAAAAAGTTTTTTTCACACTCGCTATTTTATTTGTGTGCACGAATATGTCTATCGCACAAAGTGACTTCTACATAAAATTAGACAATAAAAATCGTGTCAAGGAAATAGGAACGCTTCAAAATGGAGAAAGAGAAGGCTTATTTTTCAAATATAAACGCAATGGAAAACACAAGTCATTTATTTATAATAATGGTAAAAGACAAAGAATTAAATTATCCGAAGTTAACGTAGAGAGAAAATACGATTCGCAATATAAAGATCAAATTTTAGAAGAAAGTTACGGCATTTTAAAAAATGGAAAACGAGAAGGATTGTGGGTGACGTTTAATGATGAAAATGTTTTTAAAGTAGCTTCTAATTATAAAAACGGAGCGTTAGAAGATGTACAATATCAATTTCACACAGATGGCGAAGTGCTTCGTATAGACAAGTATTCAAAAAGTGTAAAAAATGGTATTTGTAAAGAGTTTCACAGCGGTGGAGCGCTCCATTACAAAACAACTTATAAGGATGGAAAAATCATCGATGGAGAAAATATTTATTATTATCCGAATGGAAATAAAAAAATAGTCAACAACTACAAAAACGGTTTAAAGTTTGGAAAAAGCACTACGTATTACGAATCTGGAGCTGTTGAAATCGAAGGAATATATCGCGATAAAGGATTACAAGAAGGACCTTGGAAAGAGTATTACGAAAGTGGCGCACTTAAAGAAGAATATTATTATAAACATGGACTTTTTCATGGTGAATACACAATCTACGATGAAAAAGGAAAGATTCTAGAACAGTATATCTACAAAAATGACAAGCTGATTAAGACCATTATTAATTAGTCTCGTTTTGCTTTTAGACATGCTTTGTTTTTTGAGATTCCTTTTTCAATCATTTAGTTTTTAAACAATTGGAGGCAAATAGGAACCAAAAAACCTTATCATTATTATAGACTTACCATATTTATACCGTATTGATTTTTAGTATTTTTCATGAAACTTAAAACTTTACGTAATGAAAAAAAAGAATTTAAACTTAGGAAAACTTACGTTGACCAAATCTAATGTTGCTTCATTAGTACAAAGAGAAAGAATTATGGGAGGTTCTGGTGTCGGACCAGGCTGTAATTCGGATATTGAATGTACTCAGACTTGTGTTCAAAACACCTGCACTTCTGTTCCACCACCACCGCCAACAAATGGATGTGCAACAGTACCTGACTGCTTTACGCAAGCATTTAGTTGTGGTCCTGCATGTTTCCCAACACAACAAGATTGTGTTACACAACAAACTTGCGGTGGAGATTTTTTATGTGACAACCAAACTTTTGGTGGAGGTTTTTAATCTACCTTTAAAACATAACTCTTATAAAATAATAAACCCTAAAAGTTTAACTTTTAGGGTTTGCTTTTTAAGCGTATTGTCAAATTAATACATTGCCAAATTGCAGCATTAAATACATTAATAGTTCATCAACTCTTCTATTTTCTTCTTCACTTTTTCTGTAGATGGAATCATGGTTTGTTCCAAGGTGCTGTTTAGCGGAATGGCTGGCATGTTTTCAGAACCAATGACCATTACAGGCGCATCTAAGTATTTGAAACATTTTTCCTGAATCATTCCTGCAATAGATCGTGCAAACGAATTGTTTACAGGTTCCTCAGTCACTACCAAGCACTTTCCTGTCTTTTTTACCGATGCTATGATTGTTTCTTCATCTAATGGGAATAAGGTTCGTAAATCGATAATTTCGATGTTTTCACGTTGTCCTTCCGAAGCATTCATTGCCCAATGTGTTCCCATTCCGTAGGTAATCACCGTCATGGTTTCTTTATCATCTTGCTTCCAGATTTCTTGCAATACATTTGCTTTTCCAAATGGTAACAAATAGTCTTCCGATGGTTCAATAGACGTTGCGCCTTTGGTTCCTGGCACTTTTGACCAATACAAACCTTTATGCTCTAAAATGACAACTGGATTTGGATCGTGATACGCTGCTTTCATCAACCCTTTTAAATCGGCTCCGTTGCTTGGATACGCAATTTTAATTCCTCTAATATTAGTTAACACAGATTCTACTGAAGATGAATGGTAAGGTCCACCACTTCCATACGCTCCAATTGGCACACGTAAAATCATGGATACTGGCCATTTTCCGTTTGATAAATAGCAAGAACGACTCACCTCAGTAAATAACTGATTGAGTCCTGGCCAAATATAATCTGCAAATTGAACTTCCACAATCGGCTTTAATCCAACCGCACTCATTCCCACAGTGGAACCTACGATAAATGCTTCTTGAATTGGTGTGTTGAAGACACGATCGTCTCCAAATTTTTGCGCTAAAGTGGCTGCTTCACGGAAAACTCCACCTAAACGTCCTCCAACATCTTGTCCGTATAATAAACATTCTTTGTGTTCGCGCATCAACTCTTCTACTGCAAATAATGCACAATCAACCATCACGACTTTTTCTTCTCGTTCTGGACTACGCTCTCCTACTTCTGCAGTTACGGGCGTTGGCGCAAAATCATGTGTAAATAAATCTTCAGGTGTTGGATCTTCAGCCTGAACTGCTTCATCGAAATCAGCTTTTACTTGTGCAATGGCAGCTGTTTCAATTGCAGAAACCTCAGCTTCTGAAAAACCATTGTCTAGTAATTGTTGTTTGATCACTGGATATGGATCGCGTGAACGTGCTTCTTCCAAATCGTCTCGATACCATTCCATTCGCACACCAGAAGTATGATGATTGAGTAATGGAACTTTGGCATGTACTAAGATAGGACGACGTTCTTCACGAATGGTTTTGATGACTTTTTCGAGTGTTTCATAACTTTCTATAAAGTTGGCACCATCAATAGAAACAGCGTCTAAACCTTTGAAACCTTCTGCATATTCAGCCGCATTTTGCGCTCTGGTTTCTGCTGCATTGGCCGAAATATCCCAACCATTGTCTTGTACTAAATATAATATTGGCAATTGTTTTAAAGCTGCCATTTGAAACGCTTCTGCAATTTCTCCTTCCGTAACCGAAGCATCTCCTAACGAACATACGGTAATCGGATTTAAATCACGCGTATCAGCAAATGGAGAATTTTTGGCTGCTTGATCTTCAATACCTTGAACTTCTTTGTATTTCATTCCCATCGCAACTCCTGTCGCTGGAATGGTTTGCATTCCTGTTGCCGAAGATTGATGTGGGATTTTTGGTTTGTCTGCTTCTCGTAAACTTGGATGCGAATAATAGGTTCTTCCACCAGAAAAAGGATCGTCTTTTTTAGCTAATA
The DNA here is from genome assembly GCF_947489565.1 of uncultured Kordia sp. Classification (GTDB taxonomy): domain Bacteria; phylum Bacteroidota; class Bacteroidia; order Flavobacteriales; family Flavobacteriaceae; genus Kordia. The sequence goes on from NZ_CANLEA010000003.1 coordinate 54,753, forward strand.
ATTGCAACATTAAGTCGTACGGACGCATTCCGATAGATAATAACATGGCGTCATCACGGTAGTATGGAAATGCATAATCTTGCGGAAGCAACTGCATTCCAACTGCACACTGAATAGCTTCGTGTCCACGTGAAGTTGCATGTACATATTTTGACACTTGCTTAAAGTTGTCTTCGTATAATGTTGCCATAGCTTTTGCTGTGCAAAGCAATGAGAATCCTTTTTGTAGTGTGTTTTTATTCATATTTCTTTAGTAGTGAGATATTAGTAGTGAGAATTGAGAGTGTTTCACAACTAATGCCTCATATCTATTTATACATTTTACTTCAAAGTACTTCTCGATACAATTTTCTTTCATTTCGACTGCGCTCAATGTGACAGAAAATCACTCGAAGTGACGTTTTATTATTTAGTAATGAGTTTTTAGTAGTGAGTATTGAGATACTATCACAGCTAATTTCTCATTTCTTTTTACTTTTTTGTTTTAAAGTCTTCTCGATACTAATTTGCTCTACAAATTCACTCGAAGTGACGCTTTACTATATTCAGTTTTATGTGATACTGAGTCAAGCCTGGCATAACGATTTTCGTTTGAAACTTCTCTATACTAACAGCTCAATACTCAATACTATCAGCTAACTGAAACCATCCAGTTGTGCTTGTCTTCTAGTTTTCCTGCGCGAACTCCGTTGATGGTATCCATTACCAATTGTCCTACAGGACTTTCGTCAGATACATGAATTTCCGTGTCCTTGTAACCGATTGCCTGAATCATGGCAATTCCGACTGCAGTTCCTGTCCCGAACGCTTCTTCTAGTTTTCCATTGTTGGAAGCTTCTATAATTTCAGAAAGCTTGATAGGACGTTGTTCCACTTCATAACCGTTGTCTTCTAAAATAGTGATGACACTTTTACGCGTAATTCCATCTAAGATTGCTCCGTCTAGGCTTGGTGTGATGAATTTCCCGTCAATTTTGAAGAAGATATTCATGGTTCCTACTTCCTGAATGTATTCGAATTCATGCGCATCTAACCATAATACTTGATCGAATCCTTTTGATTTTGCAATTTCCGTTGGACGAATGGCTGCTGCATAGTTTCCTGCTGCTTTTGCTTCTCCTGTTCCACCTTCGGCCGCACGAATAAATTTTGTTTCTGCGTACAGTTTGATGCGTTTTGTAAAGAAAGGTCCTGCTGGCGATGCAATGATGATAAAGTGATAACTCGTCGCTGCACGCATTCCAATAAATGGTTCTGTAGCATACATAAATGGACGTAAATATAAAGCACTTCCTTCCTGTGGAGGAATCCAACCGCGTTCCATATCGACAATCTTTTTGAGTCCTTCTACGAATAATTCTTCTGGAAATTCTGGCATTCCCATACGACGTGCACTGAAGTTTAAGCGTTTTGCATTTTCTTCTGGACGAAATAATAACGGATCTCCTTCGCCATTAACAGTAGCTTTCATTCCTTCGAAAATAGCTTGTCCGTAATGCAATGCCATGGCTGCTGGATGCGTTGGAATCATTCCTAAAGGTTGAATTTTTGGAGTTTGCCATGCACCATCTTCATACGAGCAGATAAACATGTGATCGGTAAAGGTTCTTCCTAAGGGAATATTATCAAAATCAAGTTTCGAAACGTTTGATTCTGCTGCTTTAGTGATTTCTATCGTGTGTGCCATTTTTTAGTTGTTTGTTGGTAGTTATTAGTTTTTAGGGGATTTTTGTGTTTTAGTTTAGTTGTTGGTTGTTGGAGTCGCTTTGCTCCTGTTATTTGTTTTTTTGTTGATTTGTTTATACTTAGCTTACCTCTTAAAAAGAAATCTTTTTTCAATTTAAAATTTAGCATTTAGCATTTATAATTTCATAGTACTTCTCGATACTAAATTCTTGCAGAATTTCACTCGAAGTGACGTTCAGTTTCAAATTCAGTTTCTATATTTTCCTATTCGGATCGAATTCTTCTAGGTAATCACCTACTTTTCGTAAGAATGATCCACCTAAATATCCATCTACAACTCTATGGTCGAATGACAAGGATAGATACATCATGCTGCGAATTGCGATTTCGTCTCCTTTTTCCGTTGTAATGACTTCCGGACGCTTTTTGATGATTCCTAATGCTAAAATTGCTACTTCTGGTTGATTGATGATTGGTGTTCCCATCAAACTTCCAAAGGTTCCCACATTAGAGATCGTGAAAGTACTTCCCTGAATTTCTTCTGGTTTGAGCTTGTTTTCGCGAGAAGCATGTGCTAAATGATTTACTTCTGCTGCCAAACCTTTTAAGTTTTTCTCGTCGGCATTTTTAACGACAGGAACAATCAGGTTTCCGCTTGGTAACGCCGTTGCCATTCCTATGTTAATGTCTTTACGTTCTATGATTTTCTTTCCATCTTCAGATACCGAAGCATTGATGCCAGGGAAATCGATGACTGCTTTTGCTACTGCTTCTACAAATAGAGGTGTAAAGGTCAAACGTTGGTTGTATTTTTCTTGGAAAGGCACTTTGTTGGCATTTCTCCAATTTACCATGTTTGTCACATCAATTTCAATATATGCTGTTACATGCGGCGATGTATGTTTTGAATACACCATATGATCGGCGATCATTTTTCGCATGCGATCCATTTCTACCACAGTGTCATGTCCTTCCACAAATTTGATTGGTGGCGGATTGTAACTGCTTTTTGGTTGCTGCGGTTGTGCTTGTATTTGCGGTCTGCTCGCTAACGGATATTGTCTATTTTTTAGATAATTGAATACATCACTTTTGCGAATACGTCCGTCTGCTCCTGTTCCTGGAATGCTTTGCACTTCCTCAATGGTCATGTTTTCTTTTTTCGCAATACTTACAATAAGTGGCGATAAGAATGCATCTGGATTTCTTACAAATTCTGAATTCTGAATGTTGAATTCTGAATTGTGAGCGTTGTTCGTAGGAGTTGGAATATTTGCCGTTTTTGGCGCTTCTGTTTGTAGGTCTTCTTTAGAAACTTCCGCTGCGATTTCTCCATCTTCAGAAGCATTGATCAAAGCAATTACTTCTCCAACAGGAACTACATCATTCGGTTGAAAACGAATTTCTGTAATCACACCAGTACATGGCGATGGTACTTCAGAATCAACTTTATCTGTAGCGACTTCTAAAATGGTTTCTTCTATTTCAACAGTATCTCCAACATTTTTCATCCAACTGATGACAGTGGCTTCCGAGATACTTTCTCCCATTTTGGGCATTTTCAGCGGTACAATAGGCATGAGCGTTTTTTTAATTAGTAGGTTACTTTCTATTAAAAAGCGAACAAAACTACTGTTTTTCTAATTAAATAAAACAAATTCACTATTATCTATTATTATTTGTAGTGTTTTTTTCTTTAATTTTGATTTATAATTATATTTTTTTCTTTTAGAAGCTATCTAATATGGCTTTTTTATATTTTTTATCTGAAAACCTATGAAGTTAGATCAAATCGATTTGAAAATTTTGAGGTTGCTGCAACAGAACAGCAATCGTACAACTAAAAGTTTGGCAGAAGAACTAAAGATGTCTACAACACCTGTATTTGAGCGTATTAAAAAGCTTGAAAAGGAAGGTTATATTGATGATTATGTTGCTTTACTGAACGCCAAGAAGTTAGGTTTAAAACAAACCGTTTTTATCGGCATTACTCTACAAGGACATACACGTAGTTATTTGGAACGATTTGTAAAGCAGATCAATACCTTTCCAGAAGTGGTAGAATGCCATCGTATTACGGGAAACTTTGATTATTTGCTAAAGTTAGTCGTAGAAGATGTAGAAGCGTATGAGAAGTTTATCATTACAAAATTGACCTTACTTCCGTATTTGGGAAGTGTTCAAAGTTATATTGCACTTTCTAAAGGAAAACAAACCCATGAGTTAAATTTGGCTGCTTTGTGATGGTTTTTACCTAACAAAAATCAAGTTTTAGATGATAAATTGTGCTACAATTTCACTTTAAGACTTATTATTTAATTACTAAACGATATTACTTTTCAGTATCTTTAGAAACCAATACTATTTTATAATGACAGATTTTAAACTCGATTTTTTAGATCATGTAGCTATTCTTGTAAAAGATATGAATGCATCCGTAGCTTGGTATACAAAAGTATTGGGTTTGAAACGTTATCAACTTGAAAAATGGGGCGAGTTTCCTATTTTTATGTTATCAGGAAAAACAGGCATTGCATTGTTTCCTGCCAATATGAAAGATCCTGAATTGGTACCAACTTCCAAGAATGTAAAAATTGATCACTTTGCGTTTCATGTCAGTAATGAAGCGTTTGCAAAAGCTCGGAAACATTATGAAGATTTAGGACTCAGCTATACTTTTAAAGATCATCACTATTTTCATTCTATATACACCAAAGATTTGGATGGACATACTGTGGAATTGACAACATTGGTTGTGGATGCAGAAGAGTTTTACACAAAAAAATAAGCTTATGAAAATAGGAAAACTATTCAATCAGCTAAGCAAAAGTCAATACATTCATTATATAGACAATCATAAAAAGTATACTGACTTTAACACCTTAGGATTATATAGATCTATTTGTGAAAATGAAAAACTGACACTTGCTGAAAAAATTGAAATTAGAGATTACTCCAATGTTTTTTTCGGAAAGACATTTACTTTTTTTCAACTCAAAGATCCTCAAACGTATTTTGAACTTATCACTTTAGGAAAAGAATTAACCGTAGCCGACGAAAGGCAAATCTGGGAAAATATAAGAAGCAATCAACAAAAGATATTGGCTGATAAAAGAATTAAACATCGAAACTTTGGAGAATATTCAAAACACAATTGCGGCTACGAAGATTGTAATTACAATGGGTTAATGATAAAACAAGGATCTTTTTTAGCTGAAGCCACTATGCATTTTAATTCCGACAAAAATGAGTATGCTGCTAAAGATAAATCGGAGCGAATAAAGAAGCAACGAAAAAATAAAAAACAAATCATTAAAGATGATCTAAACGATTTTATGTGATTAATTCACTACCTCTAAAGTGGAGCAGAAGAATTTTACAGCTAGTTTAATTTAGCTTTGTAGTTGATACACCGTAACCGTCTTACCTTCTGTTTTCACAAATAGATTTGTTTTAGCATCATACGCATCAGGCTTTATATTGGCATCATGAAATATAACAGTTCCTTCTAATGATATCAATGCGATTCCTTGTTTTTTAGAATGTAGAACGATAACATTTAACTCTTGATTAAAGTGAATTCTAGCATTGACAACATTCAATCCTTCTACTTTAATTTTCTTCGTAATTTCTGATTTCCTGTCTTCAATTTTGTACAAATGAATTTCTTGTGGCGAATCTTTATGAGCATCTTCATCGTCTTCTTCGATTGGATTATAAGCAACTGCAACCGTATCATTAGCTATCCAACAAACAGCTCGATCGTTGTGTTCCCATCCACCAATATGTATCGCAGCAATTCTAGGGTTTTCAATAAAATCTTCTACTTCAAAAACAGTATACGCATCACAAGAACCCCATGCCCATCCAGCACTTAAAAACATTTTGTTATCGGGAGACATCATTAATTCACCATAAAAATAATCCAAAGGTCTTGGCCACGGAAGTTTAGTGTCTTCTTTATAATTTTTATAAAACTCAAGGTGTCGTTCTTCTGCGTTTTCTTCTATTAAAGATTTTGATGCTGTGAGTATTTGTCTTGAATCTAAGTTCATAATTTGCACATGATTCCACGCTTCACTGTATATTAAATGCGGAATATTGTCTTTATTTTTAAATAACGCTATTGGATAACGAGAAATATCGGCATGATAATCTTTTCGCCATAAGTGCAACTTTTTGTATTCATTAGGATAGTGAACAAATCCATGTCTTTTATAATCATTCACAATTACCACAATTGAGTCCAAGGTATAAATCGTTGTTTTGGCGTTGATGTCAAAACCTCCATCTTGATAACTAAAGTTACTTTTTACAGAAAATAAATGTTCTCCTTCTTGTTTGTCAATAGTATACCGAACTACAGCTCCTGAACTCAACAACATTACCAATTCATTTGATGTTGCAAACGTAGTGCTTTGTATCGTTTCTTCAGTATCGAATGTTATGTTATGAACTTTTGTAATTTTCATGTATATAATTGATAATTTTAAGCGAGTAAGTTAACAAATAAAGAGTTACTCACACATAAAAAATATCCTGTAAAAATTATGGAACCCTTCGTCAGAAAAATCAAAGCGAAACAAGTAACTTTGTAGCATGCGTCAAGAGAAAATATGGAGAATGTAATTGAACAAAAGTTACAGCTATCAAATCTGAATTGACACTATTAGATGAATTCCTTATAGCGAAAAGGAAAGAAAAAGAAGCTCATTAATATTTTTTAAAATTTTCAATACCTCGTATTTATGTCCACTATTTTCAACAGCAAGCGAAATTTAGTTCGTATTGTATATGATATTGCCAACGATCACGGAATTACCATTGATTCTTTTTCGTATGATTGGATTTTGAAACTTTCTAAAAATGAAGTCCATAAGCATATTTTTGGTTATAATTTTGAGTTGAACTCTTCCACGGCAAAGATGATTGCTGGTGATAAAAGTGCTGCTTCTGACTTGCTAAAAGCCGCGAATGTTGCAACAGTTGAACATACATTATTCTTGAATCCGAATATGGAAAAGTATGTTGGCAGTCTTGGAAATTGGCAACAAATCCTCGCTTATTTTCACAAAAACGATCAGCATATTGTGTGCAAACCTGTCAATGGAACTGGCGGGAATGGTGTGTTTTTGGTGAAAACTATCACACAATTAGAACAGGCTATTCATGAATTATTTTCAAAATATAGAAGCATTTGTTTGTCTCCTTTTTATGATATCAAGAAAGAATACAGAGCTGTAATTTTAGATGGAGAAGTTGAATTGTTGTACCAAAAAAACATTCCTTTCGTGACGACTGATGGTGTTTCAACTATATTAGAATTGCTGCAAGCTAAATTTTCAGGCGAAACCTTAGATAGCGTCATTACTTCTTTTTCTAACAGAAGCGATCGTAATTTTAGTGATATTCCACCGAAAGGGGAAATTATAGAAGTCAATTGGAAAAGTAATTTAGGCGAAGGCGCTCAAGCGGAAATCATTCAGAATGAAAATATTTCCACACTTGCTATAAAAGCTGCAAACACCATCAATATTCGTTTTTGTTCTGTAGATGTTATTGAAACCACTTCAGGAGCATTTTATGTATTGGAAATCAATTCTGGCGTGATGATTGAGCATTTTTTAAACAGCAATCCGCAAGAATATGATCGTGTGAAAACGATTTATGAAAAAGCGGTGTTACGAATGTTAAATATTTAGATCTGAACGTAGCACTGTTATTACACTAAACATTTATGTTATATGTAACTTTATAAACTAATTACTGACATATACATATATAAACCATTTGCAGCGTGAATCTTACCTATGTATTTTTAGTTATTTTATTTCTAGTATATTTTTTCTACACTTTTAACGTGCAAAAAAAGATTACACTAAATATTGTCTTAACAAAAAGACAAAAGATTTTAAATTCAATACTGATTTGGTTGGTACCATTTGTTTGGTATTATCTCATTAAAGATTTGATTACAGATGAAATCGAAATAATGACAAAAGAAAAAAGAAATAAACTACGAACAAAACATGATCGAAATCCTCATTCAAATGGAAATGTAGGAACTTATTCTGGAGGAGATATGGGCTTTTAATTAAAGTTTATTTCCCCATAAAATCACGCAAGGTATCATAAAACGCTTCCTGTGTTGGACGTTCTTTGGGAACTTCACGTAACGGCTCGACTTCGCGTAAAGTTTCATGACAATCGGCTGGTAATTGTTGATATAATTGTGTGCCTTTGGTTTTCCAAGCTATCATTTCATCACTAACTTGTTTAATGACTTTTGCAGGATTTCCAACTACCAAACTACGTTTAGGAATGACAGTTTTTGCTTTGACAAACGCCATCGCACCAATGATACTTTCATCACCAATTTCGGCATCGTCCATAATTACAGTGTTCATTCCAACCAACACATTTCGACCAATATTGGCACCGTGAATGATAGCACCGTGACCAATATGTGCACTTTCTTTCAATACAATCGATTTTCCTGGAAACATATGCACGGTACAATTTTCTTGTACGTTTACGCCATCTTCCAAGATAATTTCTCCCCAATCGCCACGAATAGCTGCTCCAGGTCCTATATAACAATCTTTCCCAATAATTACATTTCCTGTTACGGCTGCTAATGGATGTACAAAACTACTTTCGTGTACAACGGGAATGTATCCTTTAAATTCGTAGATCATATTCATTTCCCGTGAAAGCGGGAACCTTTTTTGTTTGTAATCTCAACAAAGATACTGCATTTTCGATTTACGAGCGAGCGTCTGTTTTTTGAAACCTTTCTGCAAAATTCCAAAATAACATTTCATGCGTTAAAATGTTAAATTTCTACAAATCACGCAGGTTTCTGTAAGTTTTCATGTAAAAAATGCTACTACATTCCTATAAAACTGAAAAGCTATGAATCACACAACACCTTCGTGCATTATCCAAAAAGAAGATATTCCAACATTAAAATTTTCTAAAACAGAAATCTTACAAAGTCCAAGAAAAAGAAGTTTACGATCGTACTATTTAGATCGTGCTACAAAATTAGGAAACTTGTTAAAGAATAAAGTCACTATTTATTTTAAAGATCATACCGATCAATTAATGCAAGTAAACACAACTATTTGGGCTGTTACCACTGATTTTGTGGTTTTAAAACAAGGCATTACCATTCCGAAGAGAAGTATTTTATATATTGATTAGTAAGCGAGTTTTCACATCTGAAGCTTGCTATAATTTCTAAGTTGTTCTCGATACAATTTTCTCCATTTTATTCCGAAAATCACTCGAACTGACGTTTAGCACCTTAATACGTCATTACGAGGAAACATGACGAAGTAATCTGCCGATCGCATATAAGAGTTTGTATTTGAAACAAACAGATTGCCACGAATTTCCTCTAAATTCTCGCAATGACGTTTTAAAGAAGTTTCAACACCTAAAAATTCACGCGAAACACCATATTCAACGTTGTTCCCAAACCGATATCTGTTTGTTCTACCAATTGTTGCGTAGTATCGCCTTCAACTCTGTACAATTTATCAATCTCATTTTCTCTGTTGTATAGATTGATTACTGACACGCCAAATCGCGCTTTGATGTTTTTTTCTTTCTGTAGATAGAAATCATACAGCACACTTGCATCCAATCGATGATACGCTGGCAATCGCTTGTTATTTTGATCTTCATAAATGATTTCAACATCTGTATTGCCTTCATCATCTGTAAATTCTATAATGTCAGCAGCCTGTGTAAATGGTTTTCCCGTAGTATATTGCCATCCAAAAGCAAACTCGAAATTCTTGTAATTAAAGGTATTTGACAATGATAAAACATGTCGTTGGTCAAAGTTTCCAAAGAAAGTTCCTGCTTGTAAGTTTGGAAATCGGAAGTCGTTTTGACTTAGTGAATAGCCCAACCAAAAACTCGTTTTTTTAATTCTCTTTTTTACCAATACATCGACTCCGTACACAGTGCTATTTCCAGAAATATAATCTTCTGCAATTTGATTTGCCGTGCGAAAACCTCGTGTAAAAGAAGTAAGTCCTTTAATGCGTTTGTAATACCCTTCTACATCTAACTTCCAACCATTTTTTGCGAATTCAAATCCTGTGGTTATTTGTCGATTGGACAATATTGGAACATCTTCTTTGTCTGCCAAGGCCCAAATTTCATTGCTTAATCCTAATTCGTTAAATTCAAATGTCAACAACTGACTTATGGCTTGATTCCGTAATTCTGCGGAAGCTTTCACTTTCCAATAATCATCAAATGCATACTCGCCATACAAACGCGGTTCTAGATAAATATCTTGAAAGTCCGAAAAATAATTTCCGCGCAATCCAACTCTCAAAAACCAATGCGCATCCGCATATTTATATTCTGTAAATGCGCTGTGTACGGTTTGTTCACTGCGTACAATTTCATTTCCTGTAAAATCTTGTCCAGCTTCTATAATATCATAATTGACTTTATAGTCTGAAAACTCATATCCTACAGTAAATGTATGTGCTTTTTTGGGACGATAACTCACTTGTGCAATTCCTCCAAAATCATTGATGATATTTTCTTTGCGATATGATTCGTTATCGACTCCTGCAACAAAATCACGGAAGGTATTTTCCAATTCATATTTTGAATACTGAACTTTTAGGTCTGTTTCCCATGAATCACCATATTTTCCATTCCATTGAAAACTCAAGCCATTATTTTGAAGTTTTAATGCATCTGCTGAACCTTCTCGTTCCACATTTTCACTTGCGTGATTTAGACTGTTGTTGATCAATAATGTACTGACGCTAAGTTTATGGTCTTCATGCGGTTGATAAAGTATTTTTCCAAAGAAATCTGTGAAGTAAAATTTATTTTCAAGAATGTTCAATTCTTCTTCGACGCGAATGTTATTAATTTCTTCGATTTTGGTATGTTGAAATACACGATCACTGAGCGAATTGAAAGTAAACGAATCCCAAACATCGGTCAGCGATCTTCTTCCCGAGACAATAATTCCCAATGTATCTTTTATGATCGGAACTTTCACAAAAGCATCTGCATTAATGGTTGTTGTTCCAATACCACCCGAAAATTCATCTGGAACTTTTCCAAACGATTGCATGTCAATAATTCCAGCTACACGCGAACCATATTTGGTACTTGCGCCACTTTTAAATACATCAACACGTTCGGTAATGTGTGGATTGAACGGCGAAATCATTCCAAAAAAATGTCCACCGTGATACATGGTAATTCCATCAAACAATACCAAATTCTGATCGGGCGTTCCTCCGCGAATGTGCAATGCTGAAGCTGATTCCGTTGGACTCGAAATGCCTGGAATACGCTGTAAACTTTGTAAAATATCTGGTTCGGTTAATCCTGCCAAAATATTCAGCTTATTCGGTTGTAGCGTAATGGCTTTGTTTATTTTATTTTGATCAAATCCTGAAGTCACATATTCGGAAACAATCACCACTTCATCCAAACTATATTGACGAATAGCATCTTTTGCAACCGCAGCAGCTTCCGTAATTACAAAATTCTCCGCATCAATTTCAGTGATTTCTACTTGCTGTTTTGCTTCTATAACGGAGAGCATTTCTGACAATGTTGCCATTCCATTATAGGAAATAAAAATTCCTTGAAGCGTAGCTGTATTGTATGAAAAACGCACTTGAAAACGCTGTTCCAAATCGCGAATTACGTCTGAAAGTGGTTTTTCTTGATATCGTATATTTTGTTCTTGTGCATTCGCTAGGAATACAAACAGGCAAAAACAATACGCTAAAAGTTTTTTCATTAATGTGAACGAATTTCTACTGTTTTTCCTTCAGTAATAGTGTACGGAATTCCCATCGCAACAAATACTGTTCTTGCAGCTGATATAAGATTGTCATGTTTGAATCTTCCAGAAAAATAGATCTCTTTTAAATGCTCTTTCCCTGTGATTGTTATTCCATATTGACGCTCCATTTCCGCCACTACTTCTTTGATATTGACTTTATAAAAAGAACTTTCATTCAACAACCATTGTGGTTTTTCTTCATAAATATCATACTTTTCTAAGTTGCCTTTCTGCAATGAAATAGATTTTCCTTTGGTCAAAATAATAGTGTCACTATTTTTTAATTGCACTTTTACTTTCCCTTCATAACATTGTACAATATAAGTATCAACTCTCGAATTTACAGAAAATTGTGTTCCCAAAACCGTGACATCTCCTTGATTGGAAGTTACGGTAAACGTCTCTCCTTTTTTGACTTTAAAGAATGCTTCTCCTTCTAAATTAAGCTTTCGATTGCTTTCCCAATTGAACGCTGTAAATGTTACTTTAGAATCAGCATTGAGTTGTACTTCTGAATCATCTGGCAATTTAAATTCCGTTTGTTGTGCTACTTCCGTAGTGTAAATCGTTTCCTGAAACATAAACGTATAGCCCACAAAAAGTAGTACGCAAGCTGCAGCTGCGGCAAATATCCATCTTGGAACGAGTCGCTTTGCTTTTGTTGGTGTTTCTTCAATAATTTCCGCTTTGGATTCGTTTTGAATCTTTACTTGGAAAGCAGCATAATTTGCTTCCACATCAGGTTCAGAAAAAGAAGCCGTATCTAGCGTATCTAAAATCTTTGCATAATCAGCATAGTCTTCAGATTTCTGAAATTCTGCAAGTTCTGACTTGGTGAGTTCACCTGCCATCCAACGTGCTAAAAAGTTATCATCATAGTTCTGTTGCATATGCTATTTATTTTGGATTATATACGTATAACCGCTTTGTCGAAAAAAAACCTATGTTAGAGTTTATAATTTTTTATACTACTTCGTAATTGTATCAATGCGCGTTGCATCCTTGTTTCCACTGATTTGACTGAAATTCCTAGCATTTCCGCGATTTCTTTATACTTCTTTTTTTCGATTCTGTTGAGTAAAAAAACTTCGCGCTGTTTTTCAGAAAGTGCATTAATGGCAGCTGTTAATTGCTGTTGAAATTCCTTTTCTCGCAATACAAAATCGGGATCTTCAATTTCCACATTGCGCTGTTTAACTTGTTTGTATTTCAGCACTACTTTTTGATGTTCGTAAATATTGAAATACGCATTCTTTACAATGGTAAATAAATAGGAAACTGCTTTTTCGGGAGACACTTTTGCACAATTCTTCCAGAGTTTCACAAAAGCATCCTGCGTTAAATCGTCTGCCTGCGCTTCATCTTTACATTTGATATAAATGAAATTTCGAACCGTTGCGAATTGCTTCGTAAACACATTTTTAAAAATCTGTTCGTCACAAACGTTTGTAAAGAGTTCTGGCATTGATGTTTTTTCTGGATTTATGTTGTAAATATAGGATTTTTATAAAAATAGATACGTCATTGCGAAAGTTATGAAAAAACTTGTGGCAATCTGTTTCTTTAGTCACAGATTACTTCGTCATGCTTCCTCGTAATGACGTTTCACATGATTTATATTTTTTTCAAAACCAAACATAGGGTAAATTTCACAGTTCCTGTTTGTCTCGTAAATCCAATAATACAATCGTTATGAGCAGACCTAAAAGTTTAACAATCTCACTCGCAATTCTTTTTCTTTTTACGATTGGTTTGACTTGTTTTAAACTGAAACCAATTTCAAAATCGTACAATGAGTTTCTTCCAAAAGAAATATACAATGTGTCGTATGACTTCTATTTTAAAGGAAAAGATTCCATGTTTGTAAAATCGTATTTACCACAAGATAACGAGCGACAACGTATTTCAGAAACTCCACAAAAAGTAAAAAACAGTTCATTTTCTATTGTAAAAGAAGGTCAAAATCATCGTGGAATTTGGCGAACTACTCAAAAAAGAAACTTTCACACGGTACAATACGGTTTTACATTTAAAGGCAAAGCTTTAAAATATGTGATCGCTGATGATTTATCGAAAAAATTAAATCGTCATGTGGATACAAAATATCTGAAACCATCAAAATATATAGAAGTTTTTCATCCGAAGATTAATAAACTTGCGAATAAACTAACCGCAACTACGTATGATTTAAAGAGTAGCATTACGGCATTGTATACGTATGTCTACAAGATTCCTTCAGCTCCCATCAATCAGCGAACCAGCGCTTTGAATGCCCTAGAACAAAATTTGGCTTCTTGCAATGGAAAAGCACGATTGTTTGTGGCCATGTGTAGAAATCAAGGAATTCCTGCCCGCTTGAAAGGTGGATTGATCTTAGAAAATACACAGAAAAGAATTTCACATTTATGGGCAGAAGTCCACATTCAAGACAAATGGGTTCCGTTTGATGTATTGAATGGTCACTTTGCCTATTTGCCAGCGAATTATTTAGAGTTATACACAGGCGATCGCCCATTGATTACACACTCAAAAGATATTTTGTTTGATTATAGTTACACGATTGAAAAAATGGATCATGTACCGTTTATCAACTCAGATGCGTACACAAAATTACAGAGCAATCCATTTACATTGATCAAATTGTCGGAAAGTGGAATTATTCCTAAAAAAGTGCTTAGTTTTTTATTGCTATTGCCATTGGCTGGATTGTTGATTTCCTTATTGAAAAATGTCATCGGATTGAAAACGTACGGCATCTTTTTACCTGTGTTGATTGCGTATACGTTAAGCATGATCGGATTCATTTCGGGAATCTCGCTATTCTTATGTATTACAGGATTGATTGCACTGTTTTCTATTCCGCTAAATCGTTGGGGATTGTTATATACGCCAAAAATCGTTGTGTTATTGACCTTAACTGTACTTAGTATTTTAGTATTGATTTCGATCGGATTGTATTTTGAAATTTCTTGGTTGACGAAACTATCATTTTTCCCAATCATTGTGATTGTAATCATGTCCGAACGTTTTGCGCGTGCCATTGAAGAAGATGGTTATCAAAAAGCCGCAAGTACCATTGGACAAACCTTACTAGTAACTTCGTTTTGTTATTTAATTTTTGCCTCAAGCACCCTAAAAACCCTTGTATTAATTTTTCCCGAATTTATACTCGTAAGCTTGATGATTAATTTGTTTATCGGAAAATGGATTGGATTACGTGTGACGGAATATTTTCGTTTTAAACGGTTGATTTTCAATACCAATTGATATGAGATTCAGAGTACTTCTCGATACACACTCGAAGTGACGCTTGCTGCTCACCTAAAAAACCTACACGTCAGTTCAAGTGGCGAATCTGTGATTCGTTGTATCGAGAAATACTTTGAATTCAATATCATTCTGCACGAACATTGAGAGAAGTCGAAATGTGATGCGGAATCCAAATTCATAACTAAATAGATTCCTACCTCCACAGGAATGACAAAAAAAAACAAAATCATGCTCAAAAAACTCTTTAAAAAAAGTCTGGATAACAACTTTGAAGCCATGGGAATTAACGAACGAAATGTCTCGTTGATTTACCCAAACAATCAACGTAAGCATTACAAACTCGCGGATGATAAAGTACTCACCAAAAATATTTTGGAAACTTATGATATTCCATGTGCAAAAACCTATGCCGTGATTGAACGTATTGGCGATATTATTCCGAAGTGGAAAAGTATTCAGCAGTATAAAAAGATTGCCGTAAAACCTGCGAATGGAAGTGGCGGCGGCGGAATTCAAATTCTCACAAAAAAAGAAGATGGTTGGTATCGCAATGGTGAATTGTATCCTGAAGAATCTATTTTTATGCACATGGCAAATATCATTATGGGTTGTTTTTCGCTGGGTTCAGACGATCGTGTGTTGATAGAAGCTTGTATAGAACCACATCCGTTTTTTCATGAAATCTACCCAGAAGGTGTTCCCGATTTTCGCGTGATTTTACTTCACGGAAAACCTATTATTTCTATGCTTCGTATTCCAACCGACATTTCAGATGGAAAAGCCAATTTACACCAAGGCGGTTTGGGCATCGGAATTGACATGCAGAAAGGCGAATTGCTACAAGCACATGACGGACAAAACTATCATGATGTACATCCAGATAATGGCAACCAAATTAAAGGCAAAAAAATTCCATATTGGGAAGCGATTATAGAAATTTCTAAGAATACTGCTGCACATTTTCCGCTGCAGTATTTAGGCATTGACATTGTCATTGATAAAACCTTAGGTCCGTTGATTATGGAAATTAATGTACGTCCTGGATTGGGGATTCAGTTGGCTAATGGGGTTGGGATGAAGGTGGTTTTGAGTTAGTCTTGATAATATTAAACATACTATTTTTTGGAAATCTTTTTTTGCCTAGTATTGTCGAAATCAATATCTCCTATAATATTTTTGTTTCTCAAGTATTTTAAATGAACCAAAGGCTCTATTAAAAGGCTTCTTACTCTTTCTTCGTCCAAATAAGGGAAATCATGTTCAATATTCTTCAAAAGGCTCAGACGTTCTTTGATAAATTTATTTTCTAACACAAAATTTTCTAATCGTTTACGTTCATATTCTAATTCTTCATGTTCAATTGATTTTTTATTTTTTTCTTCATTATATTCCAGCTTCATACGTTGTTCAGACAAAAGCAGCTCATGTTGTTTTTGCATATATTCATTACTGAGCTCACTCTTCTTTTGCTCATTTCTATTTCTGTAATCCCT
This sequence comes from uncultured Kordia sp., assembly GCF_947489565.1. Lineage (GTDB taxonomy): Bacteria > Bacteroidota > Bacteroidia > Flavobacteriales > Flavobacteriaceae > Kordia. The sequence continues at coordinate 71,046 of NZ_CANLEA010000003.1, forward strand.
ATCTTTTTTACGCTCATGCCTCTCATTTAAATATAAACGTAACTGCTCAAAAACATTCAACTTTCCTAAAAACTCCCAAAAACCAGGAGAGCTGATTGAAACACGATTCAAAAAAAGTCGATCAGCTGATGGTACAGATTTACTTACCAAATAACTATAATGATAAAATTCATTTTTTTCCCCATATTGACAATCAATCACATTAGTAATACGAATTAATTCTTTAGGAAAATATTCTAAGATGTAATATATATTGTATGCAAATTCAAACCAAAATAAGAACTCTTGAAAATCCTTAACGTCTGAAGATTTTTCAGTGTTAAAACTTATCCTCTTTTGCCCACCTGCTGATAAATATTCATCTAATTGTTTAAGCTTGAAATCACTCATATTTTGAGTAGCTTTAGGAGATACTATTTGACTTTTTTGGTTGTTTAATGGTAAATCAGGTCTAAGAAAATTTTCTGCAATTTTTAACAGAACTTCTTCTTTTCTTAATGGATCTTTGACATTCTCCAAAATCTCAATAACAGTACAAACTCTACTTTCATCTAACAACAAACTCTTCTTATCTTTTTCCACTAAATATCTTATATATAAATGGGCTATAACCAAAACTGCCCCAATAAATTCAAAACTTATAGTTAAAATAAGAATAGTTATAGACAAAGAAGCTAATACTTGAATTGAATAAAAAATAATAATAAGTCCTAAAAAATTAAATACAATTCCTATTACAACTAAATAAGGAAACCCTGAAGCCACTTTCATTAATATATCTTTTTTTACTTTATCTACTATATTACGCATAAGATATTTTTTTATTCTAAAGCTATAATAATCTTATTTAAGCTCAAAACAAAAAGTAAGATATTATTTTCTTTTTACAAAGCAAATTCATCATTTTAAACTTTCTCAAAAAAATCTCAACCCAAACACAGGGTAAAATCTTTTCTTCCTGTTAGTAGGGAAAACAAAGAGATAATTTATGACATTTCAAAAATCACCATTTCCGTATGTATTCCTGTTTATCGTGATGATGAGCATTACTATATATTTTAATTTTTCTGTAGATGCTTCGATTGAGCAACCCATTGTACACACGATTGAGAAACAAGAAACGAGTTCGTATCAAATTGCAACAGAAGAAGCAACAACTGATAGTCCAACTGTAGTTAGCAATTATTAGTACGGACTATATACTTAAGTTCACTCGGGCATTAGAGATTCCATAAAACGAGATTTTCATTCTAGTTTTTCGATTGCGATATGGGCATTGTCAATCCATGGAAAATAATGCTCGAAGTGACACAAGTTTATCCTAACAATACACAAGATTCTTAAAATTTATTATATGAAATTTCCTCGATTCCTTGTTGCAGTAATTGCTGTAACGTTTTCAAATACTATATACGGACAAGTTCAAGTCAGCACAGAAACGACAACCGGATTTGAATCCAATATTTTTAAAGCGCCAAATAGTTTGTTTTCAGAAGATACTGATGTACTAATGCAACGTGAAGCTTTGGTGACTGAAAGTCTGTACCAAGATGCGTTGTTTAAGTTTTCGTATCGATTTAAAGATCGAAACTACGATTTTAAATTTTCGATGAATCCAGAGTTTCGTTATTATTTTGATGCGCCAAACGCGAAACGATTGCTCCTAAATAGTCGTGCAAATTACACCATGAAACTAAAAAGACGTCTGGAATGGGAAAGTGATGTACATTTTAAATTACGAGATCAAAAAGGACAAGATTTAGATCAGAATGAATTGAATACAACCTTAGGATACCGTCAACTAAATGCTTTTAGCGGATTGAATTTTAGATGGTATAAAAATAATCGTTCGTTTGTACGCTTGGAGTATCGTTTTAAGGATTTTTACAATTCCAATACACGTTCGATTGCGTATCACAGATATGGAATTTCCACAGGTTTTCGTCATCTCGATTGGAAAGATGGTTTGTTGCATAGTGTCGGTATTGAAGCTGGTTTTTACCACAGATCGTATGATATTGTTTCGCGTGCTACTGGTCAGACTTCCGATCGAGTTTGGCAATATTTGAATGTCGCTTTATCGTATAAACTTCCGTTGAGTCAACACTGGAATCTAACCACAGGATTCGCTTACGAAAAACGTATGGATCGTACGAATGATGAGTTTGGATACAATCAATTTCGCTCATCGATCAAATTACAATACAAAGCAGAGAAATTGAATTTACGATTGACAAGCAGTTATAGCTTGCGAAAGTTTAATGAATTAGTTGCCGAAAACAGTGAAGAAAATGAAGTCGGATTGTTGAAATATGATTATTTGCGTTTGCGATTTTTAGGTTCGTATCAACTGAATAATAATTGGTCAATCATTGCAAACGGATATTTGATTGATAGAGCTTCAAACAATACAAATGTGAATACGACTGCTTTTCGAGCGTATAATTCGTATTATGCTGGTATTGGGATTCGATATACTTTTTGAGATTAGATTTGAGATTTTAGTAGTGAGTATTGAGAATGTTTCAAATGGAATGTTTCGTTCTTTGAGAAACTAAATATTATTGAATGACCTAGTCGTCAGTTCGAGTGGTTTTCGGAATAAAATGGAGAAAATTGTATCGAGAACAGCTTGGAAATTCAAAGCTGTTCTCGATACAATTTTTATTTCCGCTTTGCTCCATAAAAATCACTCGAACTGACGTTTTGTATATTTAAATCTTTGATACGTCATTGCGAGAATTTAGAAGAAATTCGTGGCAATCTGTTTATTTCATAAAAACATTTAACTTATGATTTCAACAGATTGCTTCGTCATGCTTCCTCGCAATGACGTATCAAAAAAACTCAATTCTCAATACTAGCATCTAATAACTATAAAATACTATAAAATCTATGCAAATCGCTTCAAGGTTTCTTTTGTAAAGTCAGAAAGGACTAGTCTTCCTGAGATTGCTGCACGTTCCGCTAATAAGTTATCCCAATCTTCCGTTCCTGCCCAAAATGCTTTTTTCATTTCTGCCATCGCTTCCGGATTGTACGTGCATAAATGGTTTGCAAACGCAGTAACTGCTTCGTCCAATTCTTCGTTTGAATCATAAACTTTCATATATAAACCTTTGCTTCTCGCCCATTCTGCATCGTAGAAACTGTTTGCATCAATGGCAATTTGTGACATTCCGCTTAAACCTAGTTTACGTTCTACGGCTGGTCCAACTACAAATGGTCCGATTCCAACATTGAGTTCGCTTAGTTTGATAGAAGCAAATTTTGATGCCATGCAATAGTCTACCGCAGAAGCCAATCCAACGCCGCCACCAACAGTTTTTCCTTGTACACGTCCGATGATGAATTTTGGACATTTACGCATTGCGTTGATCACGTTTGCAAATCCTGAAAAGAAGATTCTTCCTGTTTCTGCATCGTTGATGTTTATTAATTCTTTAAAGCTTGCTCCTGCACAAAAAGTTCTATCCCTTCCACTTTTTAGAACAATAACTTTGATGTTGTCATTCGTTCCTGCATCGGTAATCGTTTGTGCTAATTTGGCTAATATATCTCCTGGCAACGAGTTGTGTGCCGGATGAAAAAATTCGATGGTTGCTACACCGTTTTGTATGTCTTGTTTTACGTATGGATCGCTCATATTCATTTCCCACGAAAGTGGGAATCTTATTAATGGTTAGACTTTATTTTTTTGAGATTCCAGATTTCTTAACAAACCATCAGGAATCTTGTTTTTGTTAGTTCTATTTTATTTTATCTACTAAATCTTCCCAATTAGGATTATCTTTCTCAATCAGTTCAACCTTCCAATCACGATTCCATTTCTTCATACGTTTCTCTCTGAGAAGAGCCGCTTCTTTTTCTTTATGATTTTCGAAATACACCAACATATTCAAATTATATCGCGCTGAAAACGTAGTTGGATGCACTTTATTTTTATGTTGCCTGATTCTTCTTTTTAAATCTTTTGTGACTCCTATATACAATACACCTTTTGGCTTGTTTGTGATGATGTATACGGAGTATGTTTCCAATTTTTGATTTACTTTTTTTAGTTTTTCACTTTCGTGAGAATGTTTCTATTAATATTACTTTTTTGAGTAAATAACTTTTTGTTGCTATTTTTTAAGACTCCCGATTTCTCGGACATATTCTTTTAACTCCTACTTTTCTTAAATATAAAGACTCCCGATTTCTCGGGAGCTTTGAATAATTCGACTATAATAAGCCGAATTGTTCAAAGTGATGATTAAAATGCTTTGTATTCATCAAGCTCCACTCAAATTTGTCTAGATGTCCGAAGACTGCATTTTTCGTCGTTGCTTCAGGGTTTTCTTTGAAGTACAATTCAAATGCATCATACGCTTCTAGCAATTTGGTTTTGGCTTCCGCCAGATTTTCGTAACGTGCTTCCGTGATTAGATTTTCTAATAGTTTTGGCGCATCAAAGTTTCTTGGCATTTTATCGTGTGTGTATAAACTGTCTTGTACTTTTTCTAAATACTTTTCTGGTGTCTCTATTTCGAAATCTTGAATTTCCCCAGAAGCTACTTTCAACGTGTATTCTAAATGTTCTACCATTTGCTGTGCAGACATTTTCCCCCAAGCCGGTTTTGCGTCTTCTGTTAATTTCCCTAAGTAGTTTTGAATTGTCTTTTTGTTGATCGTTGCAAACGGATTTTTCTTTTGAACCATGGTCAAAATTGTCGCAATTGCCACTAATTCGTCTTCTTGATCGAATACCTCAACAAACCATTTTACGATTCCACTTGGCAATTCTTTTCCTCTCGAATCTCTGTCTACTTTTTCTTTACATGTCAGTCGTACATAAATGGTATCATTATGATAAATTGGACGTAAGAAACGACATTCTTCCAATCCGTAGTTTGCTGCAACTGGACCTTTGTTTGGATATACAAATAATCCCGCTGCTGCGGCAATGATAAAGTATCCATGAGCTGTACGTTTTTCAAAAATACTTCCGTCTAAAGAAGTGATGTCTGTATGCGCATAAAAATGATCCCAAGTTAAGTTTGCGAAGTTGATGATATCCGTATCTGTAACCGTGCGTTTGTGTGTTTTTAACGACATTCCCGCTTCGATATCTTCCCAGTGATATGCAAACGGATGCTTCTCCGTTTCTTTGTATTCGGCATTCGCCTGATAGATTCCTGTAACTTCCGTTAATGTGGTTGGTGAACCTTGAATGGCACAACGTTGCATATAATGTTTGATGCCTCGCATTCCGCCCATTTCTTCGCCTCCACCAGCACGTCCTGGACCTCCATGCACCAATAATGGTAATGGTGAACCGTGACCTGTACTTTGTTTTGCCATATCGCGATTCCCTACTAAGATACGTCCGTGATGTGAAGCCGCTCCAACTACATATTCTTTGGCTTTTTTATCGTCATTTGTAAAGATAGAAGATACTAAAGATCCTTTCCCCATTTGCGCCAATTCAATAGCTTCATCCATGTTTTTGTATGGCATGATCGTACTAACTGGTCCAAATGCTTCAATTTCGTGAACGTTTGTGTTTTTGAATGGATTGTTTTCTCTAAGTAGGATTGGACTTAGGAATGCTCCTTTTTCACCATCAGCTCCAACAGCATCGATCGTGTCTAAACTTCCGTATACGATATCGGCAGTTTTTGCTAGTTTTGACACTTGATCTTTTACAGATTGCACTTGTGCTTTGTTGATCAATGCGCCCATGCGTACTTCTTTCAATCTTGGATCTCCAATAGTGACTTTACTCAATTGTTTTCCTAAAGCAATTTGCACATCTTCCACTAAATTCTCTGGAACGATGATTCTTCGGATTGCCGTACATTTTTGACCTGTTTTTACGGTCATTTCTTTTCGAACTTCTTTGATGAATAGATCAAATTCTGGAGTTCCTGGCACAGCATCTTCTCCTAAGACAGAACAGTTTAAGGAATCGGCTTCCATTGTGAATGGTACAGCTTCTTGCGTGAGTCTTGGATGTGCTTTTAGGATGCGTCCTGTATGTGCAGAACCTGTAAAAGTTACTACATCTTGTGATTCTACTGTATCTAGAATTGATTTTGTCATTCCGCTTAACAATTGTATTGCACCTTCTGGTAAGATTCCAGAGTCTACAATGACTCTCACCACTGCTTCTGTTAGATATGCAGTTTGTGGCGCTGGCAAAACGACTGCTGCCATTCCTGCCATCCAATTCACGGCGCATTTTTCTAACATTCCCCATACTGGGAAGTTGAATGCGTTGATATGCACAGCTACTCCTCGTTTTGGAACTAAGATATGATGTGCCATAAAACGTCCGCCACGAGATAAATCGATTGGATCGCCTTCTACATGATAAGGTTGATTTGGAAAGAGTTTACGAAGTGATGCATTTGCGAATAGGTTTCCGAATCCACCTTCAATATCAATCCAGCTATCAACGCGCGTTGCTCCCGTTTTGTAACTGATATCGTAGAATTGTTCTTTTCGTTTGTTGAGATATAAAGCTAGTTTTTTGAGCATGTTTCCACGCTCTTGAAAGGTCATTTTTCGAAGTTTTTCGCCTCCTTTTGTTCTTCCATAATGTAATGCTGCTGGAATATCGAGTCCTTCTGTAGTTGCAAATCCGATAGTTTCTCCGGTTACGGCATCGAACATTGGTGAACCGTCTCCAGTTCCTTGCATCCATTGTCCGTTGATATAGCTTTGTAGAATCATGTTGTTGTGTTTTTGGCTTTTAGCTCTTGGCTACTTGGTGTTGGTTTTATATTTTATTGCTTACTCTGACGTTTGCTTTGTTTATTCGTTAATTTGTCTATTTGTTTTGCTCACTCTTATGTTTTTTACCACGAATTCACGAATTGGTTTTTGTTAATTTGTTTATTCGTTAATTTGGTAGCTCACTCTTAACTCATCACTTTTTAACTCTTAACTTTTGTCTGTTTGTTTTGCTTACTCTTATGTTTTTTTACCACGAATTCACGAATCGGTTTTTGTTGATTTGTTTGTTTATTAATTTGGTAACTCACTCTTAACTCATCACTTTTTAACTCTTAACTTTTGTCTGTTTGTTTTGCTTACTCTTATGCTTTTTACCACGAATTCACGAATCGGTTTTTGTTGATTTGTTTGTTTGTTAATTTGGTAGCTCACTCTTAATTCATCACTTTTTAACTCTTAACTTTTGTCTGTTTGCTTTGCTTACTCTGACGTTTGCTTTGTTGATTCGTTAATTTGGTAACTCACTCTTAACTCATCACTTTTTAACTCTTAACTTTTGTCTGTTTGTTTTTATGAGCACAAATTTTGTTCGCTTTTAGCTTTTAAAAAATGTCTTTTCTTGTTTAAAATTCAATTATTAATCACGAATTGTACTTTAAAAACTTCTCAATACTAATATCTGACTACTTGTCTCCCATTTCGTAGGAAGTTCTGCGTTAGCGATTGAGGTTTTGTGGAGCTCTTTTTGAGATTCCTGCCTACGCAGGAATGGCAACAAAGCGACTACCGAAAGCGCGACCGCCATTTTTCATGGTGGAAACGCCCAAATTATTTCAAACGTTTTCGCTTTTAGAACATTTTGTCAAATTTACTAAATTCTTTACTTAAGAATGTTGATATTTTTGAGCAAACTTGGTTTGAATCGTTCACTGATTGTGATTTTATCCTGACTTTTGAGTAAGACGAGGTTATCATTGAGAAATATGTCTTCTATTTGTTCAATATTGATGATGTATTTTCGGTGTGTTTGAATGAAATTTTCTGCTGGCAAGATGCTTTTCATTTTTTTGAGCGCGAGTTGTACCGTAAATTTTCCTTGCTCGCAATAGATGTAACTGTAATTGCCATCGACTTCGATGTAGTGAATGTCTTGAATGTATACTTTTTTGAGATAGTTTCCTTTTTTGATGAAGATGGAATTTTGATTGAGCACTGCGTTTTTTTCTTCTTCAAACGCATTAGGTTGTTCGTAATATTTACCAATAACGACTTCCAACATATAGAGAAATTCTAGTTCGTTAAACGGTTTGATGACGTAACTAAATGGCTTGGTGAGTTTGGCTTTTTCGAATACCTCTTTGCTTTTGGAAGATGTTAAAAATAGAAATGGAATGTCTTTTTCTAAGTTGTTGATTTCTTTAGCTAAGTCAATTCCGTTTTCGTTTTCGCCTAAGAATATATCAATAATGAGCGCATCAATTTTTGTGGTTTCGACTAAATGCAATGCTTTTTGAATCGTGCTTGCCAATATCACTTCATATCCATTTTCGGTAAGCGTATTCATGGTGATTTCGGCTTGCGAAATGTCATCTTCTACGACAAGAATTTTTAGATTTAGCATGATTTTAGTTTTAGTGTAAACGTAGTTCCAACCTCTTTTTGACTTTGAATTTCGAGTGTTCCTTGATTTTTATCAATCAAGGTTTTCGTTAGATATAATCCAAGACCTGTACTATTTTTGTTTTGTTGTGTTTGGAATTTGTTCTGCAAGATATTGTTTTTGATAGTGTCGTCCATTCCAATTCCTGTGTCCGCAACTTTTAACAATGTATAGTTTTCATTGAGTGTTTCTGCGCTTACCGTAATTTTTCCGCCTTCGTTGGTATATTTGAATGCATTGTCTAATAGATTTCGCAGTATGATTTTTAGCGATTCTCTGTCGACAGCAACTTTTACATTTTTAGGAATTTCCGTTTCTAATGTGATTTGTTTTGTTTTGACAAAGAGTTGATAATCATCCAAAATTGGTTGTAAAAGAATGAACGCAGGAATCGTTTCCATGCTGAAATGCAGTTGCTCTGATTGATCCAAAGACCAATTCAACACATTATCTAACATGAGATATACTTTATCCGTAATTGATTTGTTATTGATGACTAGTTGTTGTGTTTCTTGCAGATTTTTGCCTTCGATACTTTCGCCCAATTTTGCATTGTTTTTTTGAATGGCATTGACTGGTGAACGCAAATCGTGGGAAACTATGGAAAACAGTCTATTTTTTGTATCGTTAAGTTTTGCGAGATCTTTCTTTTGTTTGACTCTTTGTCGATAGAAATACGCACCAATTGCCAAGAATAATAACAACATCACTGAAGCGACAATGAATAGATTTCGTTGCCAGCTTTTACTTTTAAGTTCTGCTTCTTGGTATTTTTTATCTAATTGTAAGAGTTGTACTTCTTGCTGTTTTTCTTTGACTGCAAATTCTTTTTGTTGCTTTGCTAAACTCCACACTTTATCACGATTCCACAGTGAATCTTTCCATTGTTCGTATTCTTTTCGATACTGTAAGCTTTGCGCTAATTGTTTTTGATTTTCAGCAACTACAGCCATATTTAATGCTGCATTTTGCTTGAATTCAAAGTCATTTACTTTTTTTGAGAGTTTGTAAGCCTTTTGAAACATTGGAATGGCAAGATCGTCTTTGTATTGATCGTAATATACATTTGCCAAATCCATCAACGTTAAGCCCATTCCGAGTGAATCTTTGTCTTCAATTTGTAACTTATAGGTATCTTTTAGATATTTTTCGGCTAAATCGTGCTTTTGTGTATGTAAGTAACACAAGCCAATATTATGATAGATTTCTTTCTTATTGTAATCGTTCCCGGTATTTGCATAATAGACTTCCCATTTTTTATAGAACGTTAAAGCTTGTTCAAATTTATTTTGTTGCGTATAAATTCCTCCTAACTTTATATATTTCAAATACGCATAGGGAAACGCATCTGAAATTTTTAAGAAGTTTTGTTCTGCATCTTGCAATATTCCTTTTAGCACTAAAACTTGTGCTTTTATATAGAATGCACAATCTAATAGTTCATTATTCGATTTTTCTTTGTTAATGAATCGATCGCTATACAACAATGCAGAATCGAGTTTATTTTCAAAGAAAAATGTATGTGCCTTGTGAAATGTTTCTGGTGAATTATGTTTTTGACAAACAGTTTCAGGAAACTTTTTAAATACTTCTGAAAATTTCGCTTTCTGCGCATATCCAGAAATCACAAAGAATAAAAAATATAGTATTCGTATTTTTCTCAGTTTACTGACCACTACCTGTTCTTCTTACTGTAGTTACTGTTCCTCTTCTTGTTTTTGGATCATCTTTATCGTTGGTCACTGTATGTGTGTAAAAAACACAATCGATTTCTGCATCAGGCACATATAATGTTAGTTCGCAACTATATACATTAAAATACTCAGGAATTCCCTTAGGTTGATTGTATGTAACTTTTATCCATCTTGCAGGTAAATCGCCAACAGGAGTTTCTACTTTTATTATTCTATCAAACTCACTCGTATCTAATTTCATATTGGCACTTCCTTCAGGAATGCAAGCTTGTATAACCATTTTATAATTCCCAACAGCTTCTCCAATGTGTTCTAGTTCAAATACAGAGACTAATGGTGTTAGACAAAAAGAAGTGTCTGAAGCAGTTACAGTTTTATTATTAATTTGATTAAAAGTTGGTGTATTTAGAATTTTCATGATGTAAAACGATATGTTTGTTAGATGTTGAAAGATATGAAATATAAACAACTTCACTTTATCTTTTATTTGAGCGAATTCCCTTATAAATAGTGTGTTTTTTAGACTTATTTAATCTTGAAAATTAGGTTTCTGCGCTTATCAATCATTTTTCCGCACTCGTAATTATAAACTTCTCGCTTATACGTTTCTCGTCATTTTCTTGCTGAATTTTCAGGAGTTTTGAAGTATCAAAAAAATAGTTGTAGTCACTTATTTTTTTGTGAGGCGTTACCTGAAAAGCCTATTAATAATAGAGTAAGGAGAAAACTTAAAATTTTAAAATTATGGAAATCATTATTAAAAACGGAACAAAAGACACGATTTACTTTTCAACAGACACATTAGTAGGTTCAGGATCTCTTATTCCTGATCAGACTGCTAACCTAAAAGGATCAGGAAAAGTTGACTATGTTAATACCGTAGAACCAAATGAAAATACAGTTGGAGGAAACTTTGTTGCACAAGAAGGTGAGTTTTATACAATTCTTGGAGTAAAAGAAAGAAGAATATAAGTCTTTGATTTATAAAAAGAGAAGTGTAAAAGCTTCTCTTTTATTTTTTTAATCTAACAACACTTTATTTTGAAAACTACTGAATCCATTTTTTTAGAAATTCCGAATGTTTCCAAGCTGCAAATGCAGATTAAACCGCAAGAAGATTGGATTATTTCTGGTTATTTGAAACAACACAAGTTCTGGGAATATTACAACACCTGCATCATACATGAATTGCTACAAAAAGGCAATTGCTGTATTGACATTGGCGCCAACTTAGGCTATTTTTCTTTGATTGCTGCTGACAAAGTTGGCGAACATGGAACTGTGATTTCGTTTGAACCTGAAGCGTCTAATTATGAGTTGCTGACTGAAAATATTTATTGTAATAGTTTTCAAAATCGAATTCATGCACATGCGGTTGGAATTAGTTTTCAATATGAAGAACGCTTGTTGTTTATGTCTGATCATAATCATGGTGGACATCAGTTTGATTTTCCAACCTTAGATACGCAAACGGCGTCAGGTAGACTTTGCAAAAATGTTCGTTTGGATGATTTTATGCATGAAAATTATCCTGAACAAAAAGTCGATTTTATTAAAATGGACGTACAAGGGTACGAAACAAAAGCTTTACAGGGAATGATGAATGTGATTGAACAAAACAAAGATCATCTGGTGATGCTTATTGAATATTCGCCAACGTTATTACAAAATTTTGATGATGAACAATTGGGTTTAACTGCTTTTCATGAGTTTTTGGAAGCAAATTGCTCACAGATATATTTAGTGCATCAATATGTTGATGAAGCTAAAAACCCCATTATCTCCCCTATTTCCCTATCCCAAATTAAAGCACAAATTCCACCACTTGAAAAAGCAACGCAAACCAGCGGATTGGATGCTTGTTTGGATCTTTTACTACTCTTTTCTGAAGAAGGACATACTTCTTTTTTAAACAAATTATCTTAGTTATGAAGCAACAAAAACCACGCATATTGATATTAGGAGATGCAGTAGCAACTACTGGATTTGCAAAAGTTATTTACGAAATATTTTTTCCTTTAAAAGACGAATACGAGTTGTTTCAACTTGGCACAAACTATTTTGGTGATCCACATGAATGGCCTTGGAAAATTTTCCCTGCAAAAATAGGACAGTATAGCACAGGTGAGCAACGACTTGCCGATTTGGTTAAAAATATTAAACCCGATTTAGTGTTTATGTTACAAGATCCTTGGGTACAGATTAAATATCTGGCCATTATGAAGCATTTTCCACATATTCCAACAGTTGTGTATGCTTCTTTTAATTCTGGAAATATTGAAGCTTCATTACCAGCAAAATTACAATCAGCTAATCGTTTTGTGGTGTATACCGAATTTGCGAAAACTGCTTTGAAAGAAGCTATTTCAAATAATGACTCTATTAGTTTCCCCACTATTGAGGTAATTCCTCATGGAGTTGACTCAGTCACATTTTCACCTTTAGCATCAGATAGAACAATTGCAAAAAAAATAGCCAGAAAGCAATTGTATCCTGATGAAAATCATGCACTGCAAAACGGTTTTATTGTATTGAATGCCAATCGAAATCAGCCACGAAAGCGTATTGACACAACGATGGAAGGTTTTCATTTGTTTTCGAAAGATAAAAAAGACGAAGCTTTTTTACACTTACACATGGGATTGAAAGATATTGGTTGGGATATTAAAAACTTAGCCAAACGCTATCAGTTAGAAAATCAGTTAGTGTTTTCTACAGAAAGTCCAAATGCGCCTAGATTTACAGAAACGACTTTGAACACTATTTTTAACGCTGCCGATGTTGGTATAAATACAGCTTCTAGTGAAGGCTGGGGATTGTTGAGTTTTGAACAAGCTGCTGCTGGTTTGGCACAAGTTGTTCCAAATCATACAAGCGGAAAGGAATTATGGAGTAACACTGGATGCTTATTGGAACCTTCTATTACATTGGTAGATCCACACACAAATATTAACGAACATATTATTCGCCCAGAAACTGTTGCTGAATCTTTAGAAAAGTTATGGAATGATATGAATTATTTGAGAGATGTAGAAGAGAAATGTTATAACAACGCCATGCAATCTAAGTATGATTGGAAACGCATTTCGAAGCAGTGGAAAACGATTTTTGAGGAAGAGTTGATGGCAGTTGTGAGTTAGTTGCTTGGGTCTTGTTTTTTGTCGATTTGTTTGTTTGTTGATTTGTTTTGCTTACTCAGACACTTTTTTGTCACGAATTCACGAATGTTTTTATTTTATCGCTTACACTCTTGCTTGGGTCTTGGGTCTTGGGTCTTGGGTCTTAAGAAATATATTTTTTATTTAAAATTCAATTATTAATTACGAATTGTGCTTTAAAACTTCTCAATACTCAATACTAATATCTCAGTACTTTTCTCGCGTTAGCGCTGGAGCAATTGTTGGAGCTCTTTTGAAAAGTGGATTCCTGCCTATACTGAATCAAGTTCAGCATAAACTACGGAAATGACAGTTTTCAAAAAGCGACTTGCGACATAGCGACCGCAAAAGCACATTTCGACTCCGTTCAATGTAAACACTAAACGGTAAAATGTGCTTTTGTGGAAACGCCTTAATTATTTTATGAGTTCACATTTTCAATGATAGCTGCATAGCCTTGTCCGACACCAATACACATCGTGATTAATGCATAACGCTTGCCAGTTTCCTGCAATTGTAATGCCGCAGAATACGCAATACGCGCTCCTGTAACTCCAAGTGGATGACCAATTGCAATGGCGCCTCCATTTGGATTGATTCTAGCATCATCATCAGCCAATCCCCATTCGCGAATGCAAGCTAAACTTTGTGCTGCAAAGGCTTCGTTGAGTTCGATTACGTCCATATCATCCATGGTTAATCCTGCTTTTTGCAATGCTTTGTTGGAAGCATTTACTGGACCAATTCCCATGATGCGTGGTTCTACTCCCACAACTGCCGAACTTACAATTCGTGCCATTGGTTTTAGATTGTATTTTTTAACTGCAGCTTCAGAAGCTACAATTGTTGCAGCCGCACCATCGTTTAATCCAGATGCATTTCCTGCAGTCACACTTCCGCCTTCTTTTTTGAAAGCTGCTCTTAGTTTTGCTAAGATTTCTGGTGTTGTCGTTGGTTTTATGAATTCATCTTGATTGAAGATGATTGGATCTTTTTTACGTTGCGGAATTTCAACCGCTACAATTTCTTTGGCTAAGCGTCCAGATGCTTGTGCTGCTGTTGCTTTCATTTGACTTCTATACGCAAAGGCATCTTGATCTTCACGAGAGATATTGTACTTTTCTACTAGATTTTCGGCAGTAACTCCCATTCCGTCCGTACCATATGCAGCGTGCATTTTTGGATTGATGAATCGCCACCCGAAACTAGTATCATACATTTTTGCATCGGTTCCAAAAGCACTTGATGGTTTTGCAATTGCGTATGGTCCGCGTGTCATGTTTTCCACTCCACCAGCTACAAATAAATCTCCATCGCCCGCTTTGATGGCACGATTGGCATGAATGATGGCTGATAACCCAGAACTACAAAGTCTGTTTACCGTTTCGCCAGGAACCGTATATGGCAATCCTGCTAGTAGCGATGACATACGCGCCACATTACGATTGTCTTCTCCTGCTTGATTGGCACAACCGATAATTACATCGTCATATGCATCTTTTGGAATGTTTGGATTGCGATCGGTTACTTCTTTGATAACTATAGCTCCTAAATCATCAACACGTGTGGTTGCCAATGATCCTTTGAATTTTCCTATGGGAGTTCTAACTCCGTCTATGATGTATGCTTCCATGCTTGAAATGCTAAATTTTAAATGCTAAATCTTAAATATAAAAGTGGTTGGTAATGCTTCAATTTAAAACTTTTGCTGTTTGTTTAATGTAAAATGTAAAACTCTAAATGTAAAATTTTAAAGTGTTTGTTTTGATTATCAAACTGTATTTAGTGTTTTATCTTTGATGTTTATTTTTTGTTTGATGTTTTTATACTTGTTGTAAAGATAGCTACTAATTCACTACACTCTTTTTGATTTTGTTTGAACTTATTTTCGTCCTGAATTAAGTTTGCTTCTACCATAATCTCCATGTTGACTTGAGATTCTCTTAATTCTTTTAAGCAGATTTTCATTTTATGTATGAAATCTCTTTTTGATTCAGCTGATTGTGCTTCACCATAGTTTAAAGCTGCAGATGTAGACGAACGAATCAATTGTTTTATTAAATGCTCGGATGCATATTCTTTTTTCAAAGCAGAAGAATTGACGATAACATTTGCTGAAAATTTCACCAAACGTTTTTGTAAGTCGTATTGTTTCTTTTTTTCCACTTTAGAATTTTTAATTTAAAATTTTACATTTAGCATTTATTTTATTCTTCCCAATCTTTTTGCGTTCGATATACAACACCTTTGAAGAGCGCAATGAGTTCATCACCACGTTTGACTTCTATGATGTTGAAACCAAGTTTGTTTTTTACTTTTTCTATGACAGATTCGGCTACAATGAAGTCACCTTCCTCTAATGCTTCAATATGATTGATAGAAGTTTCTATAGAAACCGCATATTTTCCATGTGTATTTGCAGCAAAACCAAAAGCGGTATCTGCTAAGGAATAACTGATTCCGCCATGTGCTTTCCCCATACTGTTGAGCATATCTCTTTTGACCGTTAACCCAACTTTACATCTTCCTATTTCACATTCTAGAATCTCAATTCCGAGCCATGTACTGAATGGATCGAGGCTTAACATTTTATGTGGTATGTCTTTTCCTTTTATCGGCATTAGTTGTTTGGGATTAGGGATTAGCGTTTTCTTTCTTTTTTAAAGGCATTAGGTAATTGGCATTAGGGATTAGTTTTTTTCCTTTCCAATATTCTTTTTCTCAAAGATGACATCATTTTTGTCAACTCTGAGATTAACTTCCTATTTTCTTCATCATCTTCAAAATTAATATAGTTTCTTCTTCTCGCTTTCGTACTACAACTTACACATTCGTTTGCACTGTAAATGGCATGATTTAAATGCTTCACAAATTGAGCATCTGAACCAGGATATCCTTCTGCAATATTTAATGCTATGGAATCAGCTGCTCTTCTAAATTGGGATGATAAAGCATACAGTTCGTGATTAGGAAACTTTTTTACTATTAAATTAACTAATTCACCAAAATCCATTGCTTTTTGATAGACTCTTAAATCTTCAAATTTAAAATTGTATTTACTTACTTGACTCATACCTAATTCCTAATACCAAATCCCTAGTCAAAAAAGGTTTTCCCTTGTCTGTTTAGTTTTCGTAATAATGGCGAACAACGATAACGATCTTCATGGTATTCGTCGTATAAACTGTCTAAGGTTTTCACACACCAATCGATTCCTTTTTCATCTGCCCAAGCGAGTAATCCTTTTGGATAATTCACTCCTTTTGTCATTGCATTGTCAATGTCTTCCGCGGAAGCAATATTTAAGAATAGTGCGTCTGCTGCTTCGTTGATGAGCATGACTAATACACGATCGAATATTTGATTGGCCAATTCTTCATCATACGTCGTCTCGACTGCGCTCGATGTGACACGTTTTCCGTTTTCATCATAGTCGTAATATCCTTTTCCAGTTTTTCTACCTAGATATCCCGCTTCTGATAAACGCTTTTGCGTGAACGATGGTTTGTATCTTGAATCGAAATAGAACGCCGTAAATACGGTTTCTGTTACCGTATAATTTACATCATTTCCAATGAAATCCATCAATTCAAAAGGTCCCATACGGAATTTACCAATTGTTTTTAGCGCATTGTCAATGGTAGCAAAATCTGCCAAACCTTCTTCATAAATTCGTAATGATTCTCCATAGAAAGGTCGCGCTACTCTATTTACGATAAAACCTGGTGTATCTTTTGCTACTGCTACCACCTTTTTCCAATCGGCAATGGCTTGCGTTGCTTTATCTAATACTTCTTGTGAGGTTTGAATGGCAGGAATGACCTCAACTAATTTCATCAATGGTGCTGGATTGAAAAAGTGAATTCCGATACAACGTTCTGGTTTTTGTAATGATGAAGCAATAGAAGCTATGGATAATGACGACGTATTTGATGCAATGATTGCTGTATCACTCACATACGTTTCTAATTCGGAAAATACTTTTTGTTTGATGTCTAGATTTTCAATGATTGCTTCAATCGTTAAATCAGAATCTCCTAAATCTTTAAGTGTATCTACATAGGAAATGTTTCCTTGAATTCTCGATTTTTCAGCTTCATCGATACGTCCTTTTTGAATGAGACGATTTAATATTTTTTCTAAAGCAGCTTTACTTTTGTCTAAAGCAGCTTGTTTTGTATCGTATAGTTTCACCATGCATCCTGCGGTTGCTGCAACTTGCGCAATTCCGCTTCCCATAGTGCCTGAACCTATTATTCCTACGTTTTTAATCATAAATTATAAATGTTAAATTATAAATGTTAAATGTCTGTCTATTCACCTTTTACATTTAATATTTAAACTTTTAGATTTTTCGGTTTGGTACTTATTTTCCTTTAAAATTTGGTTTTCTTTTTTCAACAAATGAAGCAACACCTTCGCGATAGTCATCAGATTCACTCGCTTCTATTTGATGTTTTGATTCTAGTGCTAATTGTGATTCTAAGTCGTTTGAAAGTGATTGATTTAATACTTTTTTGGTTAAACCAAGTGCTTTTGTTGGCATCTTCGCTAGTTTTTCAGCTAACGCGACTACATCTTCTTTGAATGTTTCTAGCGGTAATACTTTGTATAACATTCCCAATCGTTCTGCTTCTTCTGCTCCAACTTTATCTCCTAACATCATGAGTGCAGAAGCTTTTTGAAATCCGATTAATCGTGGTAAGAAGAATGTTCCTGCGCTGTCTGGAATTAATCCGATTTTGCTAAACGCCTGGATGAAACTTACTTTTTCATGTGCTACTACAATATCACACGCCAAAGCAATGTTTGCTCCAGCTCCTGCTGCTACACCATTGACAGCTCCAATTATTGGTTTTTCTATGGCACGAATTCGCTGAATGATTGGATTGTAATGTTCTTCTAGTATTTTTTTGAATCCAGGATTGAGTTCTGGATGTGTAACTTCTTTTAAGTCTTGTCCTGCACAAAATGCTTTTCCTTCTCCAGATAATACAATCGCGCGTACTTCGTCATTTTGTTCACATTGATCTAGTGTATCTTGTAAACGCAATGCCATTTCGCGATTGAAACTATTGAATACTTCAGGACGATTGAGCGTTATATACGCTACATTGTTTTCAATTTTTAATTCAATTGAATTATTACTCATACCTTTATAATGTAAAATGCAAAATATCAAAGTTTAAATGTAAAATGTTAATCGTATTAAATATCATTTTTACATCTAGCATTTAAAATTTTGCTGTTTATAATTTATTTCAAGCATTTAAAGTAATCAAATGGCTCTAAACAGTCTTCACATTTGAATAATGCTTTGCAGGCTGTTGAACCAAATTGACTGACTAGTTTTGTATTTGTCGAATTGCAGTTCGTACATTTTACGATGCGCTTATCACCAAGCAATGCATCTTTGTCTGCATCTGGATTTAGTGGCGGTGCAATTCCGTATTCTCGCAATGCATTTCGTCCGCGTTCGGTAATCCAATCTGTTGTCCAAGCTGGTACTAATACTAATTTTACTTTTGATTCGTAATTATGCTCCTTGAGCGCTTTGGAAATATCATCTCCAATGACATCCATTGCAGGACAACCTGAGTATGTTGGTGTAATACTTACTTCTACAATTCCGTTAATCAATCTTGCAGAACGTACAACACCCATGTCCATTATGGAAAGTACTGGAATTTCTGGATCCGATACTTTTTCCAAGATTGGAATAAGAACTTCGTCTATGTGTTGATTGGTCGCGATCATTTTATTTGGATGATACTTTGTGTGTTATTTGCATCTCAACTCCGCTTGATGTGACAAATTATGTTACCAATTCATGTTTGGATAGGCTCTTTGCATGTATTGCATGTCTGCTAATAAGTAGCCCATATGTTCTGTGTGAATTCCTGCTTTTCCTCCTTTTTGGAAGTATTTGCTTTCTGGAACTGTTAACGTAGCTTCTTGTAATAATGAAGTTACATTTTGATAGTATGTTTCTTTTAATTTAGAAACATCTACTCCTATTCCTTGTTCAGCTAGGGCTTTTGCTTCTTCGGTTACTTCGAACAATTCGTTTGTGTATGTCCAAAGTCCATCAATAGCTGCTTGCATTTTTTCATGACTTTCTTCGGTTCCATCACCTAAGCGCTTAACCCAATCACCTGAGAAACGCACATGATAGGAAACTTCTTTGATCGATTTTTTTGCAATTGCACTTAAGGTCATATCTTGACTAAACTGTAATTTTTCCAGTAATAATAAGTGAAACACATCGAATAGATATTGTCTTGCTATAGTATATGCAAAATCACGATTTGGCTGCTCTACTAATAATACATTTTTATATTCACGTTCGTAACGTAAGAAAGCAATACTGTCTTCTGTTGCATCACCACCTTTGATATCTGCTGCATACTGAAAGTAACTACGTGTTTGTCCAAATAGATCTAAGGAAATATTTGTACAAGCAATGTCTGTTTCTAGACTTGGTCCGTGTCCACATAATTCTCCTAAACGCTGTCCTCCTATTAAACAGTTATCGGCTAGTTCGAGTATGTAGTTGTATAAGTTTGTTTTCATATTTATTTCCCGTGAAAACGGGAATCTTTTTGTTGTTAAACTTCATAGTACACTTCGACTTCGCTCAGTGTACGGATTTAGATTCCCAATTTCTTGGGAATGACACTGCGTGTCACATATGCTTAATCTCGTCTGGTAACGTATAAAAAGTTGGATGACGATATATTTTGTCCTGTGCTGGTTCAAATAGTTCGCCATTGTTTTCAGGATTTGAAGCTGTAATGTTTTTTGATTCTACAACCCAAATACTTACACCTTCACTTCTGCGCGTGTACACATCTCTTGCATTTTCTAATGCCATTTCTGCATCAGCTGCATGTAAGCTTCCAAAATGTCTGTGTTCTAATCCGTTTTTACTTCTCACGAATATTTCCCAAAGAGGCCAATTTTTTTCCATATTTATTGCCCACGAAAGTGGGTAACTTTTAGTTAGTTTTCTATTTTTTAGTACCTGTATGCATATTGAGATGTCTCAACTGAGTTCTACATGACATTTACAGTGATATTATACTGCTTTCGCTTGATTTTCTTTTTTGTTTTGTTGTTTTTCAGCATACGCCATGGCTGCATCACGAACCCAAGTTCCTTCTTCCCATGCACCAACTCTTGCATTCATACGTTCTTTGTTACAAGGACCATGACCTTTGACTACTTGCCAAAATTCATCCCAGTCAATTTCTCCAAAGTCATAGTGACCTGTTTCCTCATTCCATTTTAAGTCTGGATCTGGAACTGTGATTCCTAAGATGTCTGCTTGTGGCACGGTTTGATCAATGAATTGTTGGCGTAATTCATCGTTTGTTTTACGTTTTAGCTTCCATTTCATTGATTGTTCTGTATGTACAGATTCTGCATCTACAGGACCTAACATCATCAATGATGGCCACCACCAACGATTTAATGCATCTTGCGCCATTTGCTTTTGTACTTCCGTTCCGTTACACAAACTCATCATGATTTCAAACCCTTGACGTTGGTGAAAACTTTCTTCTTTACATACACGAATCATCGCTCTTGCATACGGTCCGTATGAAGTATTACACAATGGCACTTGATTGATAATGGCTGCACCATCTACCAGCCAACCAATTGCTCCCATATCTGCCCAAGTGATTGTTGGGTAATTGAAAATACTAGAGTATTTTGCTTTTCCTGAGTGCAGTTGATCATATAATTCATCACGAGAAATACCTAGCGTTTCGCAAGCACTGTATAAGTATAATCCGTGACCTGCTTCGTCTTGTACTTTGGCTAATAAAGCAACTTTTCTACGTAGTGAAGGTGCTCTTGTAATCCAGTTTCCTTCTGGCAGCATTCCTACGATTTCAGAATGTGCGTGTTGCGATATTTGACGGATATGTGTTTTCCTGTATTTTTCAGGCATCCAATCTTTTGGTTCTATCTTTTCGTCATTGGCAATACGTTGCTCAAAGATTTCTTCTAGGTCTTTTAATTGTGCTTCACTCATGATTATGAATTTTAAATTAAAAATGCTAAATGTGAAATTTCATTTAGACTTTGTTTTTTCTTTTTTTTGAGAATTCCGATTTCTCGGAAACTTTAGCGTTAAGGATAGAGCAACTTGTTTGAGCTCCTTGAAAAGAGCGAGTTGCGAAAGCCTGACCCAAAGGGTAACGCCCAAATTATTTAGCTACACGTCAAAGTCTACTACGACTTTTTCTGTAGTTGGAACAGCTTGGCATGATAATACCAATCCGCTCGCAAGTTCTTCTTCTACTAATGCGTAGTTAATTTTCATTTCTACAGAACCTTCAACTACTCTACATTTACAGGTACTGCATACACCACCTTTGCAAGCAAATGGTAAGTCTGCGCCTGCTGCCAATGCGCCGTCTAATATGTTATCATATTCGTCTTCCATGATGAAGTGAAATTCTTTTCCTCCATCGACAATGGTTACATCTGTTCCATCAACTTTTTGTTCTAGAATTTCAGCAATATGTGCGTTAGACTCTTTTTTGTCGCCTGAAAAGAATAGTTCATAATGAATATTTTCTTTTGGCAATCCTGCAGCTTCTAGTTCATCTCTGATGAGAAAGATCATTTCTTCTGGCCCACAGATAAAACAGTCTGCTGTATCCTTAATATCTATAAACGTTTTTGTAAGTGTTTGAATTTTTTCTGGAGTAAATCGTCCATTCAAAAATTCAATATCACGTTGTTCTTTTGTTAAGAAATAGAAAATATTAAAACGCTGTAAGTATTTGTTTTTCAGTTGTTCTATCTCTTCCTTAAAGATAATAGATTTTACCGTTCGATTCAAATAAAACAGTTTGAATGTACTTTCTGTCTCCAGTTCTAGATGTGTTTTTATGATGGACAACATTGGCGTAATTCCACTACCTGCGGCAAACGCAATGTAGTTTTTCTTCCCATTTGGATCGACTTCTACATAGAAACGACCTGCGGGCGCCATTAATTCTAGCGTATCACCTGCTTTTAATTCTGTGTTTGCAAATGTTGAAAATATACCGCCTGGAATTTGCTTTACAGCGACTTTCCATTCGTTGTCTATAGGACTTGAACATAAGGAGTAAGATCTACGAATGTCTTCATCGTTGATCATTTTACGTAGCGTAAGATACTGCCCTTGCTTATATTGAAACTCTTCTTGAAGGTTTTCTGGAATATTGAATGTGATTACCGTACAATCTGAAGTTTCTTTGTGTACTTCAGCGACTTCGATTTCATGAAACTTTGCCATGCAATTTTTAGTTGTTTTCTACAAAACTAACAATTGTTAGTTTGACTTGCAACTAATTTTTTGTTAAATATTAAAAATCAATTCTTTACATATATAAAAAGAGCACTAAAAAGCGCTCTTTCTTTGTTTTAGGTTCATTAATATAAGTTAACATGTCCGGTCGCAGGTTTGCTGATTGCACGTTTCTCCTTCACAAGTTAGGCATGTTTGTTCTTGTGGACAAGAGTTACTTCCTGGTGGTACTGGCGGTCCGCCAGCAACTACTGCATTCAGGTTTGAGATCATACTTTTTTTCAATCTCAACCTATTCATCGATTTTTTCTTCATTTATGGTAGGTTTAAAAATTAATTAAACCTAATTTACGTAAGATAAAACCTACTTCAAAATGGTTTTACAGTAGATTTTTTAATGCAAACACTATCGTAGATTTATAGGTTTACCATCGTTATGCAGTAACTCCAGTAAGCATCACTTGACTCAATTTGCCTAATAGATTTTCCTTTATAATATCTTCTCTTTTGGGAATCCAAAGATATAAGGAGCGTAAGGTAGAAAGAATTGAGAATAATATAATTTCTGGATTTACAGCTTTAAGTTCGCCTTTTTCGATACCTTGTTTTAATATTTGACGAAAGCTTTCTTCATAGTTTCTGCGGAGTTGTAAATAATAATCTAATTTTCCTTCTAAATGCATCCAATCATTGTTCATTGTTGCCATTTTTGAAGGGTTTTCCATCGTAATTTGCACATGAAGTTTTATGATACGTTCTAGTTTTTCGATACTCGTTATATTTTCTGCGGCTACTATTTCTGCCATTCCTTCCGTAAATTGCTCTCCAATTTGAATAATGATATCAGAAAGTATTTGTTGTTTGGATTGAATGTGATTGTATAAGCTTGCTGCTTTGATTCCCATTGCTTGTGCAATATCACGCATCGTAACAGCGCTGTACCCTTTTTTCTTGAAAAGTGCCTCTGCTGTCCGCACGATTTCTTCTTTCCGTGTTTCTGATTTTTGTATCATAATTGTTGCCCTTAATAAGTTTGTGAAGATACATATTTTATAAAATACGTTGAATTTCTACTTTTTATTGCATTGATATTTTATGTTTTAATAGCTTTGTGAAAATTTGCCAGATGAATCAGAATATTGAAACGAATCCTTTATTGGATAGACTTCCACCACATTTACAACAGTACATTAAGCCGCAGAATTATAATGATTATACAGCTATTAATCAGGCAGTTTGGCGTTATGTGATGCGTAAGAGTGTTTCGTATTTGAGTACTGTAGCTCACGATTCGTATTTGGAAGGTTTGAAAAAGACCGGAATTTCTATTGATGCAATTCCTAGCATGTACGGCATGAACCGTATTTTGAAAGAGATTGGTTGGGCAGCTGTTGCTGTAGATGGTTTTATTCCGCCAAATGCTTTTATGGAGTTTCAAGCGTATAAAGTGTTGGTCATTGCAAGTGATATTCGTCAGTTAGAACATATTTCATACACACCAGCTCCTGATATTATTCATGAAGCAGCTGGACATGCTCCTATTATTGCTAATCCTGATTATGCAGAATATTTACGCCGTTTTGGTGAGGTTGGTGCCAAAGCAATTTTGTCTGCGCATGATAATGATATGTACGAAGCTGTTCGAAAATTATCTATTGTAAAAGAAGCACCAGGAAGTACTGAAGCCGAAATTGAAGCTGCAGAAACGCGTGTGAATGAGTTACAAGCCAAGAAAGTAGAATTGTCTGAAATGGCCATGATTCGTAATTTACATTGGTGGACCGTAGAATATGGTTTGATAGGCAATGTTGATGATCCAAAGATTTATGGTGCTGGTTTACTTTCTTCTATTGGTGAAAGCAAATGGTGCATGACCGATGAAGTGAAAAAGATTCCTTATTCTGTAGAAGCTGCGTACCAAGAGTTTGATATTACCAAACCGCAACCACAGTTGTATGTGACTCCCGATTTTTCATATTTGATGCAAGTATTGGAAGAATTTGCGGAAACGATGGCATTGCGAAAAGGCGGATTTAGAGGTTTACGAAAACTTATCGCATCTAAAAAAATTGGAACGATTGAACTGAGTACTGGTTTGCAAGTTTCGGGTGTGTTTACCGAAATGATTATGAATGAAGACAATGAAGTGGTATTTTTTAGAACAGAAGGTCCAACCGCATTATCAAACCGCGAAAAAGAATTGATTGGTCATGGTGTTACGATGCATCCACATGGTTTTAGTTCTCCTTTAGGCAAATTGAAAGGTATTAATTTGGCGATTGAAGATATGAGTCCGCGCGATTTGAAAGCGTATAGTTTTTATGATGGCGAGCGTATTTCTTTTGAATATGAAAGTGGTATAAAAGTAGATGGTTTGAACGTTACCGGAATTCGCAATATTTATGGAAAGTTAATTTTGATTCAGTTTACCGATTGTACCGTGACGTATAAAGATCGTGTGCTGTTTAAACCTGAATATGGTACGTTTGATTTAGCTTTGGGTAAAAAGATTGTGTCAGCATATTCTGGTGCTGCAGATTACAATTCGTTTGATACCATGCATTTTAAATCGGAAACCTTGACTGTGAAAGTTCCGAAATCGGAAGAAGAGAAAGATTTGGAAGATTTATATGCCAAAGTTCGCAAGTATAGAATTGAAAAAGATGTTTCTGTTTCTTTAGTAACAATTCTGCAAACACTCACAGAAAAACATCCAAAGGATTGGTTATTATTGGTTGAATTGTATGAATTAACCAAGGATCAACCAATTACACAAACACAAATTTTACAACGTCTACAAACCCTTCAAATGGAACGCCCAGAAACCGCACAATTGATTCGCGATGGTGTTGATTTGGTGAATTAGATCTCTAGATTTTTAGACACGCTATCGCTCTTAGATTGTTGGTATTGCCTTTGGTGCCGCTGTCGCTCATAGATTATAATATAGTTTCGCCTGTTGACATGCAGGATTCACTATGCTTTTAGAGTGTTAGAAAAAAAGCGAACCAAAGTTCGCTTTTAGAATCATGATTGACACTTACATCATATTAATTATGTCTTTCATTTTTCCCTGAACAAATATTAGCTCTATTTGTCACATTTACCCAGCCATTATCTCCATCTTCATCCCCATTTTCATCTTCATCATTAATTCCTCCTGTTACAGCATAGCGTATTTGCCTTGAAATAATTTCTTTGTTTAAGAACAGTTGACTCTTTACATTTCGTTTTTTCATAATAAATAGTTTTAAGTTTATATACACTAGGGACACAACCTCAAATTCATTACCCTAAAAAACTCAAAAAAGCGAACCGAAGTCCGCTTTTAGAATCATGATTGACAATAATTGAAATTAATTATGTCTTTCATTTTTTACTTCGCAAATGTTCACATGTGTATTCACCCTTACATCTTCGTCTTCATCATCATTATCAAGGTCATTAATTCCTCCTACTACAGCATGAAGCATTTGTCTTGAAATAATTTCTTTGTTTAAGAACAATTGATTCTTTACATTTCGTTTTTTCATAATAAATAGTTTTAAGTTTATGTACACTTGGGACAAAATCTCAAATTCATTACCCTAAAAACTCAAAAAAGCGAACCGAAGTCCGCTTTTAGAATCATAACTGATACTTACATCATATTAATTATGTCTTTCATTTTTTACTTCGCAAATGTTCACATGTGTATTCACCCTTACATCTTCGTCTTCATCATCATTATCAAGGTCATTAATTCCTCCCACTACAGCATGAAGCATTTGTCTTGAAATAATTTCTTTGTTTAAGAACAATTGATTCTTTACATTTCGTTTTTTCATAATAAATAGTTTTAAGTTTATGTACACTTGGGACAAAATCTCAAATTCATTACCCTAAAAACTCAAAAAAGCGAACCAAAGTCCGCTTTTCTATTATCGTAAAGAATACGTATTAGCAATCACACCAAGATGCAAAAGACTGACATCCAGTTGCATTGGTATTACAAGCTGTTCCATTGGTATCTGGCTCAGGACAAATAATTACACTTTCATATCTACATGTTCCACTTCCTCCAATAGATTCCATACTTTTCAAGTTAGAGATTGACTTTTTACGTAGTTGTAAGTTTTTTAAGCTTTTCTTTTTCATAGTAATTTTGTTTTTTCATTTAACTACCTTAAAGTTAATTTAAACAAAAAATTGCCCATTACGGTTTTACCCTATTTAACTATAAATTAATAATTTACCCACCTATTTGTTAAATTTTTACAAGAAATAGCTTTATACTATTTTGTTGCTTTTTTAAAATTTTAGTGTTGGGATTTTTTGTTGAAGTTGCTCAATTTTAGTTTGAAGATTCGCTAAAAATTTTTGGTGTTGTTCCGAGTTTGGATTGAATGGTTTGTGCGCTAGTCCTTTCTGAATCGTAGCTATAGCTTCCATCGTTTGTTCACTTTCGTGGGAAATCCAAGCGTGTTGAAATTTTTCCCAAATATAATTCACGGCCAATGTATTTGGATGCAACATATCGTCTGTGTAAAATCGGTAATCACGCAGTTCATCTATCATTAATTCGTAGGAAGGAAAATAATGAACTACATCTCGCTTTGATATGTGTTGATGAATTCCTGCTAGCAAATGTGCTTTGCTACGTTGATTTTCCACAAAACCATCTTTTATATGTCGCACTGGAGACACCGTAAATAGAATGGTTATTTTTGGATTGACACTTTTTAGTAAAGCAATACAATTTTCAATACTTGCAGATACTTCATCCACCGATAAAATTTCTTTTAAAAATTGCTTCTGTGGCACTTTATGACAATTGGCAACAATCGTATCGGTTTCAATATGTCGATACGTCCATGCCGTTCCTAACGTAATGATAATATGTGAAGCTTCTTGTAATAGCGTATGCGTTTGTTGAATGCTAGCATTTAAGTTTTCTAATATTTTTTCTTTGTTAGAATGACTCAACTCAGAATGTGCTCCGAAACAATGCCAACGTTCATTTACATAGAAAATATCTTCTTCCGTATATACTTCTTGATTGATGGCTTTTAGAATTATATTTTCGATGGATTTCGGGTGAAATAGAATTCCGAATGGATTTTGAAACGTTTTGAATTTATAATACGTCAACTTCTCACCTATATGTTCCGAAAAACAAGAACCTAACAAACATACCTTTGAATCATAATGAATTGGATTGTATTTTTCTTTCGTGAACGGAATATTGGTTTGCAATAACATATATTATTTTTTTAATAAAATGCTTTCATATAGACTCATAAGTGGCTCACAAAGATAGGATAGTATTTGATATCGTTTCTTTTTTGTCATGAGAAAAATAGTGCTGACGTTTTATAAAACATCAGACGCTCCTGTTTTTAGTATCAATATATTTCTATTTCTTCGGTGGAAACATTTTTAAAATTAGATTATGAAAAAAAGAAGTATCAACACATTAATGCTCCGTAAAAAAACAGTTTTTAACTTTCAACACATTTCGGGAGGTGCTATTCGTACGCAATTTTGCTATACTGATCAATTATGTCCACTTCCGCCGCACGAACCAGAGCCTTTGAAACCCATTCCAAACCCAGATGTACCGTTGTAGATTTTTATCAGATATTTTTACAATGATTATGTGCTAAAAACAAAAAACCAATAACATGTTGTTATTGGTTTTTATTCTTTTATGTTGCTCTAAGCAAAGTTTAGACTATTGCTTCTCCTTTTCTTCTGCAGCTCTTTTGGCCATATGATACATTAAATTTACCCTGTTTTTCATCCCTTGCGTAAATCCAACTAATTCTTTGCTTTCATACGTAACGCCTTTTATTTTTTCAAGTTTTAAAATAGCGTCACTAGTTGCACGATCTAACTTTCCTTTTTCTACGATATCGTACGGATTTAAAAATTTAAGATATACCAATTTGTCTTGAAAATCAGTGACCACTTTAGGTGTTGGCTTTTCTAATTTATACCATTTTCCTTTTTTATTTTGCATCATACACCAAACATACACATCATCTTTGGTATCTTTTTCTTTCGTTTCTTCTTGAGCTAGCATTGGTATTGCAAAAAACAATGCCAACACAACGATATACATTTTTTTCATTTGACTATTATATATTTGGGTTATTTTTATGCTTAAAATAAGTTAAATATAATTTTCTTTCCAAGAAAATTCTTCTTTTTTAAAAAACCTAATCTTACTCTTTTGTTATTTTACATATTCACGAACACGTTCTATTGCTTTCGGAATTCCTCCTGGATTTTTTCCTCCAGCAGTTGCAAAAAACGCTTGTCCGCCGCCGCCGCCGTGGATTAACTTTCCTAATTCACGCACAACTTTTCCAGCATCATATCCGCGTTCTGCTACTAATTCTTTCGAAATATAGCAGGTCAACATCACTTTACTTTCTGTCGCTGTAGCGAAGAATAAAAATAGATTTTTCATTTCTCCACCCAATTCAAAAGCTAAGTTTTTAATTCCGTTTTGATCTAAATCTACTTTTTTAGCTAAGAACTGAACGCCATTAATATCTTCCAATTCGTTTTTAAGATCGCCTTTCAAGTTTTTCGCTTTGTCTTTTAATAGGCTTTCGATCTGTTTTTTCAGCTTTGCGTTTTCATCTTTCAAATCGCTTACTGCTTTTACAGCATCTTTCGGATTGTTTAAAACGTCTTTTATTTCGTAATACGCTCTGTTGTTTTCAAAATAAAATTCTTTCGTCGCATCAAAAGTAATCGCTTCTATTCTACGAATTCCAGCAGCTACAGCACCTTCTGATTTGATTTTGAAATGCCAAATATCTGCCGTGTTTTGCACATGTGTTCCTCCACATAATTCTATGGATTGACCAAAACGAATGGAACGAACTGTATCGCCATATTTTTCGCCAAATAATGCCATTGCTCCATCTGCCATTGCTTCTGCAACAGGTCTGTTTCGTATTTCTTCTAACGGAAGTTTTCCTTCAATTCTAGCATTGACAAAGTTTTCTACATCGCGCAATTCTTCTACTGTCAATTTAGAAAAGTGAGAAAAGTCGAAACGCAAATATTTTGAATGCACTGCCGAACCTTTTTGCTCAACATGAGTTCCTAAAACTTCTCTTAATGCTTGATGCAATAAGTGTGTTGCTGTATGGTTTGCCGCTGTACGTTCACGTTGTTTTTTATCTACAACAGCACGTAAAGTTTCATCTAAGCTTTTTGGTAAATTTTTAGCAATATGAATAATGAGATTGTTCTCTTTTTTCGTGTCTAAAATATACACAACATCACCATTTGGAACTTCCAAATATCCTTTATCTCCTACTTGTCCACCGCCTTCTGGGTAGAATGGTGTCATATTGAATACCAATTGATATTGCACACCTTCTTTTTGGGTTTCAATTTTGCGGTAACGCGTCAATTTTACATCAACTTCCAGCGAATCGTATCCCACAAATTCTTCGTCTTCATCTTCTAATAAAACAACCCAATCGTCAGCTTCAATCTTAGTTCCTATACGTCCATCTTCTTGCTGTTTTTTAAGTGCTTTTTCAAACTCTTCTTTATTATAAGTGAATCCTTGTTCACTTAAAATCAACTCCGTTAAGTCTTCTGGAAAACCATACGTATCTTTCAATTCGAATACTTTTTTTCCGGAAACTACTTTTCCTTCTACATTTTCAATCACACGATCAAGCAAGACCAAACCTTGATCTAGCGTACGTAAAAATGATTGTTCTTCTTCTTTGATTACATTCTGAATGAGTTGCTTTTGCTCTTTGAGTTCAGGAAATGCTTTCCCCATTTTTTTGTCTAGCACATCTACTAAACGATAAATAAATGGTTCTTTTTTGTTTAAGAATGTGAATCCGTAACGAACTGCTCTACGCAAAATTCTACGAATTACATATCCTCTCGTATTGTTACTTGGCAATTGTCCATCTGCAATAGAAAAAGATACGGCACGCACGTGATCGGCAATGACACGAATAGCGACATCTATTTTTTCATCTTTTCCATAATCTACATTTGCAATTGCTTCAATTTCTCTGATAATTGGCGTAAAAACGTCTGTATCATAGTTCGATTTTACATCTTGCAACACCATACACAAACGCTCAAATCCCATTCCCGTATCTACATGTTTCGCAGGTAATTTTTCTAAAGATTTGTCTGCTTTACGATTGTATTGCATGAAAACCAAGTTCCAGATTTCCACTACTTGCGGATGATCCATATTTACTAAATCGGCTCCAGGAACTTTTGCTTTTTCTTCATCAGAACGAATATCGACATGAATTTCAGAACAAGGTCCGCAAGGTCCTTGACTTCCCATTTCCCAGAAATTGTCTGCTTTGTTTCCCATCAAAATGCGTTCTTCTGGAATAATTTCTTTCCACAAATCATACGCTTCTTGATCGAGTTTCAATCCATCTTCATCACTTCCTTCAAACACCGTAACATATAAAATATCTTTATCAATTTTATATACTTCTGTCAGTAATTCCCATGCCCAAGCAATGGCTTCTTTTTTAAAGTAATCTCCAAAACTCCAATTCCCCAACATTTCAAACATCGTATGGTGATAGGTGTCATAACCAACTTCTTCTAAGTCATTATGCTTTCCGCTTACACGTAAACATTTTTGTGTGTCGGCGATACGATTGCTTGTTGGCGTTCCATTTCCTAAGAAATATTCTTTAAAAGGTGCCATTCCAGAGTTGACAAACATCAAAGTTGGATCGTTCTTCGTAACCATTGGCGCAGAAGGTACAATTTGATGTGTTTTAGATTTATAAAACTCTAAAAATTTAGCTCTAATATCCTGAGATTTCATGTGTTATATATTATTATTCTTTAATGGTCACATGTTATTCGCTATTTATAATTTTGTTAAAAAAAAGCGTTTTTAACATGCTCATTTCATGTTTTATTCTTTATATAATGATGGTTAAATAATTGATTTTTTCTATTAAAATTATCTTAACCTAATTCAAAATTCTTAAAAACTGTGAAACAATAACTATATTTGTTCGTCTTACAGCTACCTCGCGAATCAATATTTCACGAAAATCTGTACAAAAATAGAATAATTTAAGGAATGAGTAAGGTAAAATATTATTACGATTCAGAAACATTATCATATCGGAAGATTGAAACTAAGCGCGGACGCAAAATTGGCTATGCTTTAGTGTACATCGCATCGGTGGTTTTAGGTTCAGTTTTGTTGCTTATTTTGTTTCTTAATACTGCTTTTGAAACACCAAAAGAAAAGGTATTGAAGCGTGAATTGGCGCAAATGGAACTTCAGTATAATTTATTGAATAAAAAAATCAAGCAAGCGCAAGAAGTTCTAAAAAACTTAGAAGAACGCGATAATAATATTTACCGATTGTATTTTGAAGCAAATCCAATTCCGGAAGAACAACGAAAAGCTGGTTTTGGTGGTGTCAATCGCTACGAAGCTTTGTATAATTATGAAAATGCCGATTTGTTAATTTCTACCACAAAGGAATTAGAGAAATTACAGAAACGTATGATTGTGCATTCAAAATCCTTGGATGAGATTGCAATACTAGCCGAAGATAAAGAGAAGTTTTTGTCTTCTATTCCAGCAATACAACCTGTCAACAATGAAGATTTAACACGTATGGCTTCTGGATATGGATGGCGAAACGATCCATTTACCAAAGCGCGTAAAATGCATTGGGGAATGGATTTTACAGCACCAAGAGGAACACCTGTGTATGCCGCTGGCGATGGTGTTGTGGTTCGTGCAGATAATTCTTCTTCGGGTTTTGGAAAACACATTCGAATTGATCATGGATATGGATATGTTTCTTTATATGCGCATTTGAGCAGATACAATGTTCGTAAAGGAAGAAAAGTAAAACGCGGTGATTTGATTGGTTTTGTGGGAAGTACAGGACGTTCGCAAGCACCACATTTGCATTATGAAATTCGAAAAAATGGTGATAAAATCAATCCAATTAATTTCTACTACGGGAATTTATCTGCCATAGAATTTGAACAATTACTTAAAAACGCTGCTAAGCAGAATCAATCGCTTGACTAATGCATATTGATTTACCAGAAAAATTATATTACAGCATCGGCGAAGTTGCAAAAGCTTTTGGCGTAAATGCTTCTTTGATACGTTTTTGGGAGAAAGAATTTGACGAAATTCAACCGAAAAAAAACGCGAAAGGGAATCGTAAATTTACTCCAGAAGACATCAAACATATCGAACTTATTTATCACTTGGTAAAAGAGCGCGGGTTTACACTTGACGGCGCTAAAGTTCATTTAAAAGAGGAAAAGAAAAAAACACTTTCCAATTTTGAGATAATTCGTAAATTACAACATATTAGAGCAGAGCTTGTAAAAATTAAAGATAACCTGTAACGCTCAGACCAAATACAATACTAACAATAGATAAACCCGAATAATTATGAATAAAAAAACGATCATCATAATCGTTGTCCTAGCGGTTATAGCCATTTTTACGTACACAAAATACAATGGAATGGTAGGAATTAATGAAGATACAAAAACAGCTTGGTCTAAAGTAGAAAGTGAATATGAACGTAGAAGTGCGTTGATTGGAAACTTAGTTAAAACTGTACAAGGTGCTGCCGATTATGAAAAATCTACGTTAGAAGCAGTTATCAATGCAAGAGCAAAAGCTACCTCAACACAAATTAATGTAGATGATATAACGCCTGAAAATATGGCAAAATTTCAACAAGCACAGGCTGGATTATCAGGTGCTTTATCAAAATTATTAGTGTCTGTAGAACGTTATCCTGACTTAAAAGCGAACCAAAGCTTTTTGAAGCTTCAAGATGAATTGGCAAGCACTGAAAATTCTGTTCGTACCGCAAGAAATCGTTATTCTGAACAAGCCAATAAATTAAATAAACACATCAAAACATTTCCAAACAATCTATTTGCAAGCATGTTTGGATTTAAAGAAATGGCACGCTTTAAAGCAGCAGCTGGTTCTGAAAACGCACCTGACGTTGAATTTGACTTTAATAAATAATTCGCAATACGCACATACAATATGTCTAAAGTAGAAGATTTCCTTTCCACAGAGGAAGAACAAGAAATCGTTGCTGCCATTAGAACAGCAGAACGAAGTACTTCTGGTGAAATTCGCATTCACATTGAAGATCATGTTAATATTGATCCTTTTGAACGCGCACTAGAAGTATTTCATATGCTGAAAATGGACAATACCAAACTCCGCAATGGTGTGCTTATTTATGTTGCTGTGCGAGATAAAAAATTTGTGATTTGCGGTGATGAAGGCATTAATAATGTGGTTCCAGACAATTTTTGGGATACTACGCGTGATACGATGCGCAATCAATTCCGACAAGGAAATTTTACAAAAGGATTGATTGAAGGCGTATTGCAAGCCGGACTAGAATTACAAAAGCATTTCCCTTGGGATGTGGATACTGACGAAAACGAACTCTCAAACGAAATTTCAAGAGGCTAATGCTGAAAACACTCAAAACAACATATTTACGCACATTTCTTTGCCTTTTAGGATTATTATTCTTGAATGTTTCGCATGCACAGTTTGATATTCCTCCTAAACCAACAAAGGCAAATCCTGATGCTATCTACGATTATGCGAATTTACTTTCTAGTAATGAGAAAGCTACTTTAGAGCATAAAATCATTAAGTATTCTGATACGACTTCTACTCAAATTGTGATTGCAATTATTGAAAGTTTACAAGGAGAAAGTATTGGAATGTTGACGCCAAAATGGGGACATGAATGGGGCGTTGGACAAAAAGGAAAAGACAATGGTGTGATGATTGTTCTTTCAAAAAGCGATCGTAAAATATGGATTTCTCCAGGATATGGTGCCGAAAACGAATTGACCGCAGGAATTGTGGGACAGATTACCCGAAATCGGATCATTCCGTTTTTTAAGAAAGGTGATTATTATGGCGGATTAAACGCTGGTGTTGATAGTATTATTGAAGTATTAGCTGGCGAATTTACTGGTGAACGCAGACGTTCTTCCAAAGGTACGCCCGTTGGCGTTGTTTTCTTTTTGATTATCTTTTTTATAGTCTTGGTGTCAATTTTAGCTAATAATAAACGAAATGGCGGCGGCAATAATCGCGGTGGCGGACGACGACGAAATAGCACTGGAAGTGATTTACTGGATATCATTATTTTGAGTAATCTTGGAAAAGGTTCTTTTGGTAGTGGTGGCGGAAGCGGCGGTGGCGGCTTTGGCGGTGGATTCGGTGGTGGCTTTGGCGGCGGCGGATTCAGCGGTGGTGGCGCTGGTGGAAGTTGGTAGTTTTTGTTAGACTTTATTAGATTTTTTGACTTGTTGCTCTCTTAGATTATTAGACCTGTTTTACTTTTAGATTGTTAGACTGCCTTAGACTGATTTTTCTCTTAGATTATTAGACTCGCTTTACTCTTAGATTGTTAGACTATCTTAGACTAATTTTTCTTGAAGACATGAAAAGCATAATAGATCTGGAAGTTCTCTAGATCTTTTCGGTTAAAAAAATCGTGCTATGATCTGTTTCGTATTCTCAGAAACATCTCAATACTCACTACTAAGAACAAAACTATCGTTTCAAAGTAAAATGTCCTGTAAAAGTACGTCCATCTTGTAATTGTGCAGAAAACCAATAATCGTTAGAAGGCATTTTTGCGCCGTTAATGGTTCCGTTCCAAGCATCTTCGGAATTGATTAAAACTCTGAGCAACTTCCCATAACGATCGTATATGAACACTTGCGAATTCCCTTGAAAAACCGATGAAATTCCTTTGAGTTGCCAAGTATCATTAATTCCATCGTTGTTTGGTGTGAAGAATCTTGGATATCCAATTACGGCGATGTCTGCATCTACCGTTCCACAATTATTTTTAATGTCTCTCACATACACCGTATGAAATCCTACACCTACATTTTGAAAGATATTTGATTCTTGATATACACCATTTGGATTGTCGAGCGCATATACATATGTACCTTCTCCAGAAACCATGACTGTAACAATATTGTTATCGGAAATATCATCAATTTGAATTTCTCCTATGGTGGCAATATCTGATGGCTGTACTGAGATCGTTTTTGTTTTTGTGCAAGCACCAATTTCAGTAACTTCCACCGTATAATTCCCTATTTGATTTACCTGAATTTCTGGCGTTGTTTCTCCATTTGACCATACAAAAGCATAGTCACTAAAGTTACTATTAATCCCACTTGAAAGCGTGATCATTTGTGGTGAAAAATTCACACAGTAATAAACTTCTTCTGTCGTTTCAATTGCTGGTAAGTTAATTACATTAAGCATGACTTCTCCTATTCCATAACAATCGCCATTTTGCGCTACACGTGCATAAATTGTTTGTGAATAAGCTGTTGTATTGGTGAACTGATTTCCTAACGGATTGGACAGTAATAATGCATTTTCTAAGGTTTCAAAATAAGTAACCGTAACATCCGTCGGCAAACCATCTGTGATTTGCGCATCAGCTTCTGATAGATCAAATTGCGTAAGTCCGACCTCTTCTACCGCATCACAAGCATTGATGACGGCATTATTGACCGCATTTGAATTTACTTGAAGCGTGACTTCCGCAGTATTTTCACAACCAGAAACTAGGTCCGTTACTTTTGCATATATTACTTGCGGATTGGCTGTATTTGTGTAAGCTCCTGTTGTGATTTCATCCGTTAAAGCACTGTCTGTATAATAACGTACTTGCCGATCTACAACAATTCCAGCTGCTACTTCTTGATTGTATTCAAAAAGATTAAAAATAGTTGCACCACTGGTTGATCCACATTGTACAATGGAAATATCTTCTGTTGCTGGCAATCCAAAAATTGATCCTGTTATTGGTA
Organism: uncultured Kordia sp.; assembly: GCF_947489565.1. Lineage (GTDB taxonomy): Bacteria > Bacteroidota > Bacteroidia > Flavobacteriales > Flavobacteriaceae > Kordia. Next base: position 107,478 of record NZ_CANLEA010000003.1, read on the forward strand.
TGCGTGGACCACTTGTACAGCCTGAAAACGCTGGAAATACCCAAAATGTAGTCGTTTCTGTGAGCGAGACTGTATAACTTGTTCCTGTATGAATAGGCGTTGTTGCCGTTTCTGATGCAAACCATTGTACACTATCTGTGTTTGTTGCGATGCTTAAAGTTAACTCTGCTGCATCACAACTTCCGCTTTCTGTGATTGTTGATTTTGGAGTTTCAATTCGTGTACTCGCAGATAAATTGATGGCGGGTTCTCCTGGCATTCCGCCAAATTCTACAATGTATCCTTGTGGATGATATGGATTGTTCGGATCGGTTGAACCTTGATTGGGTAAATCGTTCCAAGAACCCATCAAACCGATACTTGGATCGGTAATATGTGCATAATGTTCGCCTCCAAGGTTGTTAGGTTCGCCCGTATTCCAAAATGAAAATGCTCCATTTTGTGGTGAACCATTGACGGCTCCTAACCAAAAAACTGTTCCTGCTTCGGGTCCCGTAACCCATTGCCATGTTCCTTCTTGATCTACGTCTGAAGCGCCAATCCAACCCGTTCCTGAACTCTGTGAACCTGCGAGTTCTGCTTCTTCCTCTGTGGTGAGTGTAGCCAAATATCCTTCCAACCCAAAATAGGTTTGTGCCGCCGCCGCATCACGTGCTTGTGTCCAAGTAATTCCTGTGTTTTGCACATAGAAATAGTAATGTCCTGTAGATGGTAAATAGTTGGCATCTCCTAAGTTGATGGAGAAAAATTTATCTTCTGTAAAGTTCGTTTGTGTAGTTTCAAAAACGATTGCTTCAATGGCAGCTTCGTATTCTGCAAACGTTGCAGGACCAACTAAAGCTAATCTACCAAGATTTGGTGTCCAAAAAGCATCAATATTAGGATGTATCCCTGTTAAACTCAATTCATCTTCACCATTGGTATACCCTTCAGAAATTTGCACATATATAATAGGCAAACTGGTATCTCCAGCATCAGGATCGGTAATTGATACGTTCATCGCTATACTCATTGGCGCATCACCACAATATTGCTGATCACCTTCTGCGGTGATTGTTGGTGGTGTTTGCGCATGCGATATTGCAGTTGCTAATAGCAGCATGCAAAAGCATATCGATCTAGAAAAATTAAGCATATAATTTAGAGTATATCTCTAAAAATAGGTATTTTTTTTATGCAGTCTAGTGAGTTCGTAGATTTTTAACAACTATAACGTTATAGTAGTGAAAATTAATTTCCGTTGTTGTTGTTGGGATACATTTTTTTGATTTTTTGCTGCTGTTTTTCTGTCAGTTCATCGAATGGCTTTTTATACTTTTTTAATGCAAACTCGTTGCGAACTGCATGTAAAGCATCACTAATTACTTCCTTTATATCTGCAACAGTGCTCATCATGGTTTCGCCACTCACATTTAGTGACACACTACTATTAAATGTGTGTGTTTGATAATGTTTTTTAAGCACCTCTTTTAATTCATCAATAGAAACTTCTTCATTATTTACTTTTAAAGTGCTTTTGCCTTTGGTTACGATTTGAAGATTGGTTGCTACAGTCAGGTCTTTTTGTAATACATTTTCAATTTCTTTTGCTAAATGTAATTCATCTATATCAACTTCTTGTATTATTGGTTTTATATAGTAGTTATCTATAGTTGTAATCATTAGGAACTTATAATATTCATGTGTAAAATCTTCTGCTGTAAACATTTTAGAAATTTCATTTCCTATTTCGGAAATACTGCTTGTGCCTTTATTTTTGATTATAGATTTTAAGAACTCAGTATTTTTATTGATACGAGTTTCTTTAAAACCCGTTTCATTCATCATTTCGCTAACACAAGATTTGTATTTTTCAAAACTAAAGTCTTTTGCTTTCACCATTGTATTTAGAATAAAATCTGCAACTCCTAAACTTACAGTCTCAGAACTTTTAAGTATTTCTAAATTTTTAAATACGTTTAGATAGCTTTCGCCTGAACCATCTTTCAGCAACTTTTTTTCAATTAATAGTGTTTCTGCTTTTTGAATAAGATTTTCAAGTTTAGCTCCATTGTCTTTAAAGCCATTACGAAAACAATTCATCGCGATAGTTTCTTTTTCATATTTTTCTGTTTGCCCAAAAATATGCATCGTGCTAAATAGAAGAATCACACAACTAAGCTTTTGAAATATTGTTTTCATTGATTGTTTTTTGTTTGATTGGTAATTTAGTGCAACTGCTTTCTAATAAAATTTAACCACTTTTTCTGATAGTCTTCTCCTCCTTTTACACCAACATCAAAATGCCCTGCGCCTTTTACCAAGATGAATTCTTTTTCTGTAGAAGCACAATTTTGATAGAGCTTTTCACCATAACTATAATGAATATTTTCATCCTGATCGCCATGTGCAATCATAATGGGTTGATGAATATTTTTTACGGAAAGAATTGGTTTTACCTCATCGGGATTGAAGTCCGCAATTTTTCCAGCTTCGCGCAAAGCTGCATCCGACACAAAACGCAATCCGAAGCCGCCTAGCATTTTCTTTTTGTAATCGTATACAATTTGATCTAAGTCTGCAAAAGTACTTTCTATAATGCCAAATTCGATCCGTTTGTCAAATTCTAAGGCTTGAATAGCAATAGCACCTCCTAAAGAGTTTCCCCAAATCCCAATTTTTAATGAAGGATTCCGTTTTTTGAGTTCGTCTACAATGGTGGCAATGTCTTGCTTTTCGTGAAAACCATAGCTACAATATTGTCCGCCACTTTCACCATGTGCTCTTCCGTCAAAAACAACAGAGGCAATTCCGCGTGAAGCCAAATTTCCCGCAAGGTTTAAAAAGTGTTCTTTACAACCGCCAATTCCGTGTATTAAAATCATTACTGCTTTAGCTTCTTGCGTCTTTGGCTGAATATAATAGCCTTTGAGTGATATGCTATCTTTTGTCGAGATTGTTACGGTTTCACTTTGCAATCCAAGTTGTTCTGGCGTAATGTCAAGATTGATTTTTTGTGGTTGAATAATCGCATATGGCGCTACGTGAATGGTAAGAATGTACCCTGCAATTCCTACTAGAAATAGTACTACAATGAATATTTTTAATAGTTTCTTTTTCATTAGATTTCTATTTCAATAGTGCTCGTTACTTGTACAATTCTAGGATTACTTTTTATTAGAGACATGGTATTTGTCTATCAGTGAAAACGTAAGGTATTTGTAGAATTCATGATTAAAATCTTTAGCTTCAAATATTTCTAGCATTTTACTTGTCAAGTCTGTGATTTTAGGATTATTTCCAGAGGAAGACATGGTAATAAACTTGCTCAATTTAGAATCTTTGAAGTCAGGACTTTTAAGAATTCCATCCATACATTTACTATATTTTTTAGTATTCTTAGGATCTAATAATCTTTTAATCACATAGTCGCTAATTCCAAAGTTGGAGATTCGTCCATCAATGGCCATTCTTATGTTTTTGTAGAGTGTTATATAACTCTCGCCACTTGTATTTTGAAGCAATTCTGCACTAATTAATTTTTGCTCTGCTTTTTTGATGAGTGATTTAAATTCGACTCCGTTGTCATCAAACAAACTGCACATACAGTTCATGTAGGTTGCTTCTAACTTGTAATTATTTTGGGCTTTTGTTTGGAATGAAATTAATAGTACAAAAGCGCAGAGTATTGATTTGATCATTTTATTCATCTATTTCTAAATTCTTAATTTGTAATGGATATGTTTCTTTAATTTTTGTTTGTTCTGATGTTGACAATTCACTGTAAAAACGCTTGTATGTTTCTTTCGCCAATTCATCTCTTACCATTTCTAATCCTTCTTGAATTCTTTCTTGAACTCTCATGAAGTTTCCATATTCAGTCATTCTGCTAGTTTGAAACACCACGATACTTTTGGAAGTATTTTGTTTAAAATATGAAATTACTTTTTTTCTTAGAACTTCTATGGCAATTTTTTCATCATTCACAAAGATTTGTTGCTCAGCGTTAATTTTTACGAATAATGCATGCTTTCGCTCTTCTTCTGTTAACGATTTTTCATCTTCTGTTTTTGGCAATTGAGGAGTAAAACTAAGATCTACATAATTCATAGACTCAATCATCGTAAATGTGGTCATTTTGTAATAATCGTGTGTAAAATCTTCTGGGTCAAGAATTGCAATAAATTGTTCTATGAATTCATTTGAGCTCGGTTCAGCTTGTTTTAACGACGCTATTAACTTCAACATTCTCGAAAGCTTTGAGTCTTTAAAATTTACCGCCGAAAATACTTTTTGCATGCAATCTTCACTTTCTAATGAAATGATTTTATCGGATACTTCCGTCATGTATTTTGCGACTCCTAAATCTTGCAGTTTTTCATTAAACATATTGTCTAGATTTCTATACATTGCTAGATAACTTTCGCCACTTTTATCTTTTAAATAGCCAAAGTCAATTAACTTTTGTTCTGCTTTTTTTAGAATGTTTAAGAATTCAACTCCTTTGTCTGGTAAGGACTGATAAAAGCAATACATAAATTCAGTTTCCGTTTTGAGTCGTTTTTTTTGACTGAAAACGGTCATCGAACTTGATAGAATGATTAGACAAATAAGTGACCTTAGTATGTTTTTCATGCACATTTTTTCTGTTGGACGACACTTTTGAAGCATTCGTTACATTTAAAGCCTCAAAATACAAAATTAAGTGTACAAAAAAAGCTTCTGTGTATTTGTCAGAAGCTTTTTTGTATGGTATGCATTATATGTGTGTACTAAAACATTTCAAAGCTGTTTTTATTTCCTCCAACTTTGCTGAGTTTATAGGTAAAACCTAGCATAAAGTAACGCTGTAATACTGTACTTTGTGAATCTTGAATGAAGTCAGCCGTAATCGATCTTCTTGTATTGATATTTTGATCTAACAAGTCATAAGCTGTCAATTTGATGGTTCCTTTATCGTTGAGAATTTTTACACCTAAACTCATGTTCCAAAATAACGAACTTCGTTCAAATCCTGGTGCTACATTGGTTCGATAGGTATAACGTAAATCATTTCCAAATACAATTTTTTTAGGCCAATACGTAGTTGTTTTTAAACCTGCAGTATGTGTTTGAAAGGTTTCGTTATCAAAATTATCTAAACTATACCGTGTTGTATTGAATCCTACGTAATAGTTAGGTTCAATTTCTATCAATTCTTTGTAGTTATATGTCAGACTCATGCTTGGCGTAATCGTATTTCGCTTTGTAGAGAATTCAACGCCATTCGTGAAATTAATTTCTTTGTTGATATTTGTATATAACCCAACTCTGTATCGCAAAGATGTACTATCTTTTTTGATGGTTTTACTAAACGATCCACCTCCATTTATTCTGTAAATTCCATCTACATTTGTATACGTCGTTGTTCTAATTCTGTTTTCATCAATTACCGATAAAGGAACAATTCTATCATTTGTAAGACCTCCATTCATCCATATAAAAAAGCCACTTTTTGATTTAAAATCATAGTTGTTAAAGTTTGCATAGAAATCATGGTTGAATTCTCTGTTTAAGTTTGGATTACCAACAGTGATATTTAGCGGATTACTCACATTGGCAACAGGTTGTAATTGCTGAGCACTTGGCGCTTGTGTTCTTGTATTGTAGTTAAAATAAACGCTCATTCCTTGTTTAATGGTGTAGCGCGCATAACTATTGATATTGATATCTGTAAACGTAGAACGAACTGTCGTATTTTGAATAAATTCTTCGTTTTCTAGTTCCGAAAATAACAATCCTGTTGTGACACCAAATCGTAGTTTTTCTCCAGAATAGTTAATCCCAATTCTTGGTGAATGCGTTTGAAAATTTACTTTTAAGTCAGAACTCAAACTTTCGTTGAAATCGTCATAGGCATTGTTTGTATTATCAAAGTCAAATACGCGTCTGTCATTGCGTTCACGTCTGTTAGAAAATCTATATTCAAGATCTAAGAATATCTTTTTTGCTTTTAGCGGAATTCGATATTCAACATTCGCAGAAATCGTATTTTGTCTAGATTCCGAATCTGTCAATTGATCTCTGGTTTCAATCGAAGGTATAGTTCCAAATATTTCATTTGTTGTATTTAAGAAATTTTCAGAAGTATTGTTTATAAAGTTTCCATCGGCGCCTACTTGTATATACGCTCCTTTACTACCAAACTTTTTGATTACATATAAATTACTTCTAAAATTGCGACGTTCGGAATCCGTTTGGTTTTGCGATTCACCACGGTTGATCACTGTTCCATCGTCTTCTAACGATTCTTCATTACGTGAAGAAAAGTTTTCTCCTTCTGAAAATTGAAAGTTTGGTCTAAAAATTACTTTGAAGGTTGAATCGATTTCAAATTGCAAGTTTGCATTTGCTCTATGATTATCATTTCTGTTTAAAAATGTACTTCTCGAATTGGTAAAGAAACTTCCATCTGGCAGAATGTTTTCACGCTCTACTCTATTTTCGTTTTCTGAATCGGCACGCGAGAAAAAGTAATCTGCAGCAATTTCAGTTTTGTCTTCGTATTCATCTACAAAACTAGCTCCTGCATTGGAAGATGTGGTAATTCCTTGTCCGCCACCAAATTGTTGTCCTCCAATGGAAAACGAACCATTATCGCTCCAAGATACACCTCCGCCGGCACTTCCCATCATATCATAAATTTCATCAAAACTAAATCCGGAACTATTGATATTGTTTTTACTGGCAAGAACGCTGACGCGCTGTTTGTCATTAAAATAGTTTCCAATTCCACTCATGGCATAGCGTTCGTCTGTTCCTCCACTTACGGTGGCACGTCCGAAGAAACCTTTATTTTGATCTTCCTTGAGTTCTATATTGATCGTTTGATTTTCCGAAGTGCTTTCTTTCCCTGTAAATTCTTCCGAATCACTTTTGGTCGTGGTCACCTGAATTTTATCTACAATTTCTTTCGTTAAGTTTTTTGTGGCAATTTTTGGATCGTTCCCAAAGAACGGTTTTCCATTTACCAGAATTTTGTTGACTTCTTTTCCGTTGACTTTTATTTTTCCATCACTGTCTACCTCAACACCTGGCAGTTTTTTAATCAAATCTTCTACCGTAGCATCTGGACGTGCTTTGAACGAATCGGCATTAAATTCTAAAGTATCTTTTTTAACTGTAATCGGTGCTTTGATAGCCGTAAGTTGCACTGCATCTAGTTCGTCCGTTGCCAATTCCATAGCAATTTCTGGAAGTGTGATCACTGATTTGTCTAAGGTAATTTTTTGTTGATAGACTTTAAATCCGGTAAAAGTGATAAATAAATTAGCTTCTTTTTGTTGGGTTCTTCCCGCCAATTCAAAGCGTCCTTTATTGTCACTAATGGTATACGTAATAAGCGTAGAATCTTTGATGGTTTGCAGATATACTGTAGCAGATTCTAATGGAGTTTTGTCTATTTTGTCAACAATATTTCCTTTGATTTCAAATTCTTGAGCAGAAAGTTGCCCTGAGAAAAAGCTGGCTAAAATAAGTAGCAGCAGACTTAATGGTTTATTCATTTTGATTTTTGATTGATAGTAAATCGGTTTGCATACAAACAAACAGAAAAATTCCTCATTTATTATTAAAATAATCTTAAAACACTTGGTTAAAATCTTAAAATCACCAATATTCCTTTTTCAAATTTGATCTACTTAATTACTTATTTTTGTAATTCACCTATCATACAAACTCTTAGCTACACATGTTTAAATCTGTCTTTTTCATACTTATATATGCACTATGCTCTTTGCAAATTCATGCACAAGAAGATCAGTTTAAGACAGATAGTTTGGCTAAATTTTCTTTTGAGATTTTAACTGAGAAATATAATTTTTATAAGAATACGACTCCTAATACTGCAAAAGTCTATTTGAACAACATGCTTTTGAAAGCTACAACTTTGGAACAGCGTGTTTCTTCACTTTTAATAGCTTGTAGACATGAAACTTTTTATGGTGCAACGGAAAAAGCACTTACACATGTTGACACTGCAATTTCTTTATTACAAACTCAGCAAAATAATAGCTTATTAGGAAAAGCATATGAACGAAAAGGCTTTGTTTTTTATTATAAAGAGAAAAATTATGAGGTAGCACTAGATTTTTATTTGAAAGCATTGCAACTTGCCAAAGATGCTGATAATAAGCTGTTATTAATCACTGTTGAGCATAAGATTGCAGCTTTGTATTTTATGATTGATAATAAAGAAGTTGCGCTACAAAAATATCGCGCTTTATATCATGAAACTTACAATAAGTCTAACATTCCTTATGAAGTGAAAATCCCTATTTTAAAAAGTTTAAGCAATGTTTATTTTAAAAAGTATTCTGTACATCCTGCGGAGAAAAAGTTATTAGACTCTTCCCTTTTTTTTGGCGAAAAAGGTTTGAAACTTGCTTTAGCAGAAAAAAACAAAAAAGATATTACCTATTTGACAACCTTATTAGGAATTGCTTCTTATACTGACAAATCGTACGATGAAGCTTTGTCATATCTAGCGAAAGCGGAAAACACAGCCATCAAAATTGGCTTACAAGGACGATTGCCATCTATATATCATTATAAAGGCATGGTTTTTTTGGCAACACAGACATCCGATTCGGCGATTTATTATTTTCAAAAGAATGCCGAACATTTGAAAGACACTACAAAATTGTTTGCTTTTCCAAATACCTATGCCTTGTTATCTGAAGGTTACGAGCAACAAAACGATTTAGAAAATGCTTTACATTATGCTCAATTAGCCATTGATTATACCACAAAAACATATACTAAAAGAGCCGCATTACAATATACATTAGATACAAAATACGACATTCCGAAACTCAAAGAGCGATCAGAGTTACTGAGAAAAGAGTTACAAAAGGCTTCGTATACTAAAGGAGTTTGGATAGTTTTGACCATATTTTTAGCCGTTATTTTGATGTGTAGTTTTATTTTTTTTAGAAGAAGAGAACGCTTACATCAGAAAAAAATTGACACTATAACAGTCGCTACCGAAACAGAGAATGTTATTAATACTGCTACGAAACAAACTGTGACTACTCAGGTTTCAGAAGCACAAACCAATACTATTTTGAAAGCTTTGGAACATTTTGAAAATAGTACTTTGTTTGTAAATCCAGATTGCACTTTGTCATTTTTAGCGCAAGAATTAGCTACAAACACTTCGTATCTTTCAAAGACTATCAATACACATAAAAAACAAAGTTATACGGAATATTTAGTCAACTTACGTATTTCTTATGCCATAAAACGACTGAAAAATGAAAAACGATTTAGAGCCTATTCTGTAGCTTCCATAGCGCATGAATGTGGTTTTAAAAGCGCCAAATCATTTTCAAGAGCATTTAAAAAACATACCGGAATTTATCCTTCAAATTATATTAAAAATATAAAGTCCGAATTCTCACATGGACGAAATCCTTAGGTTTTATTTACAAATGAACACTAGTATGTTTGACTTTACATTTACATTTGAAAATACATTTTTTAAAACCTTATTATTATGAAAAGAAAATTAGTCTTAAAAAAACACTCTGTCTCTAATTTGAGGAGTTTTAAGATTGCCGGAGGAACTGGCGAAGGAAATTCATTAGACGATGAAACGAACCAAGTACCAACAGGCACTTGTGTTCAAACACAACAACAACAAAATGGTTGCAGACATACCCGAGATTATCCTGCTGATTGTAGTGCAGAACCTTGGAAATGCATGGTTGATCCGCCTACGCATCCGTAAGCTATTTTATTTTGAGAAATAATTCCATTGTTATCCCAAAAAGACAACAATGGAATTATAGTCATCTTATGCTACCTTTTAACAAACATTTATCTGATTACTTGGATTGCACATTCCATTAAAACATGATGGTTGACAACTCACGTTTGTTGGACAATTGTTGTTGGTAGGACATGTTACCGTGCAATTTACAGTACAACCTGCTGATGGACAATTTGCAACACTTAAACACACAAAAACTTGTGATGTATCACAGGTAACTTCTCTTGTATCTCCTGTTCCACCTTTTACTTGTGAAGCTTTAAGGTTTGATACAGTCGTTCTTTTAAAAGATAATTTTGCTCCTAAATTCTTTTTTTTCATGGTATAAATTTTAAATGGTGTATACTTTGAATTGGTATTGCAGTCAAAGTTTCTGCGTTTGAATTCTGAGTGAATCCAAACGAAAGTAACCATTCGTTTTAGGCATAAAAAGAAAAAGATATGCCCATTTATAAATGGGCACACCTAAAGATTGCTTGTAGTATGTAGTTTTGGTTATTCTGAGAATTTATTCGTTTTCATAAATAGAAACGGTTCCACTATCTTCATAAGAAATGATGACCAATGCTTTTCCTGTTGGACTATCTTCTGCTTTTACAGCCAATAATCCTTCTGGAGCAAAGTCAGTATCTTTTTGCAGGAATTGTAAAAATTGTGGCGCTACAGGATTGGTAATATCGTATACCATTACTTGACTGTTTCTTTCCAAGCCCACAAAAAGAATGTAACGTTGGTTGGCAATGTTTAAGACTTCTACAGATTCTGGTTCTGCGCCTTTGTCATCGCTTCTTTTGTCTGTAGCATCATCTTCCCAATCCCAATTGAAACGATCTGGAGTTTCTGCTAATACACGTGTTGCAATTTCGTTTCCGCTATCATACAATAATGCTCCGTCGGCAGACCAAATACTGAACGAACGTGCTCCGTAATTGTATAATTTATCATAATCGCCATCGCCATCGGTATCTCCTAAATCTAGCGCAATTTTTAAACGACCAATTTTTTCATTTGCTTGATAGTCTTCTGAAGTTGGAAAGGCAGTTTCATCAAGTGTTACGTCTTTTACACGATCTTCCCCAACATATCCTGGTGTTCCTTCGTATTCTCTAGAATCTCCTTCGTTTGCCGAAATTACATAGTCAGTTCCATTAATATTTACCGAAGTAATGGCATCAGGTTGATACATTCCGTATACAGGCCATGTTTTCAATTCGTTGGTATCATCTTTATCGCTGGCATCAATCGCATTTCCTGAAACACTGTAATCTTTGAAACCTAATGGATAAATAGCTTCAATTGTTTTTGTTTGTAAGTTGACTTTCGCAATTCCGTTGTTTTCTTGCAACGAAACCCATGCATATTGTGAGTCTTCTGAAACCGTAATGTATTCTGGTTCTACATCTGCGGCTAAATCTGCATTGGGTCCAAATACTCTAAATCCTTGATTTTCCAATGCTGCTTCTTGCGAGTTGAATGCTGAAAAATCTAAAGTTGTTACCGTATTATTAGCCACTTCAATAATACTTACCGTTCCGTCAGGATCTACCGTATAATCGTCATTGGGTTCACCTTCATTCGCCACTAAAATAAAGTTTCCATCTTTCGTAAATGTCACCATATCTGGCAAAGAACCTACGGTGTATTCATTGGCTAAAGAACTATCGGAGGTATTGTATACATATACTTTTCCTGCTGCTTGTTTATTGCTTGCTTCTACAGCAACAGCCACTTTTCCATTATGAACCGCAACGCTGTTTGGCGCACCAAAAGCGCTTACATCAATTGGAGTTGCTAGTACAGGAACATTTACATCAGAAATATCATAAATTGAGATTTGATCTGATTCTGTATTCACAGTAAATAATTTGTTTGTGGAAGGATCGAAAGCAGAGATTTCTGCCGAACCTTCTCCTCCAATATTGATGGTGCTTTTAAATTGAAAGTTTACAGAAGTATCTACTGGAGGCGTCGTAGTTTGATTGTCATCATCGTTATTACAACTGTTTAATCCTACGAGAGCAGCTGCAACAAAAAGTGTGTGTTTTAAGGTTTGCATTGTGTTGATTTATGTTTATTTCAACAAAAATGAACCTTGTGTTTTATTTGAATGTTAGTGAAAAGTGATTGAATTGTGTAGCTTTTGAAAACTTATTGTAAAGAATTACTCATCCGTTAATATAAGCTTAATGATAACTTCTTGTTTGCTTCTTATTGCTGCTTCTAACTGTGTTAATTTTGAATGAGAAGCTACTGCAGGAAAATCTTTGAAATTATAGTCAAGCCAATCCATGTTTCCTGTATATGCATCTCTAACTTCCACTTTTATATTTTTTAATATTGGATAGTTTTTTTGCAAGCCACGAATAGCATTTTCAAAAGCAGTTAGTTTTGCTATAAATTGTGTGGATTTCTCTGTGTATTTGCCATTTTCTTTGAAGAAAACGGCATTGTTTTCTGTTATTTTAGGGGATTCACCAAGATCGTGTGCGGCAAGTCCGCCTGGAAATAACGCTTCTTGCAACTCTTTTATATGTGTGATGATTACTTCGGAAATGCTATTGAACGCTTCCAAATTCACTTTTTTATCTGTTGATTCTTGTGATTTTATAATCGATTTTAGTGAATCTATTTGCGCTTCAGTTCGAAGTACTTCGTTTGGATTGATCGTTTTCCTTATAACGAAATCCTCTAGTTTAGGATCGTCTTTCTGTATAATCCTTTTTAGGGAATCCTCCTGTTTTGTCGCTTCATCCACTTTGCTTCTTTTTGAAGTTTCTGTAACTGGATGTTTTTCTAAAACCGAATTATTTCTACCATCAACCGCTAAAAACATAATTCCAATCAATAAAAGACTGACAACTGCAAACGTGATGAGAATTCCTTTTGGAGACATTTTATTTTTTTCTAAAATACACTTGTACAGGAACTCCGTTAAAATCAAATTGTTCTCGGAGTTGGTTTTCTATGAAACGCTTGTACGGATCGCGCACATATTGTGGCAAGTTTGCAAAAAAGGCAAATTGCGGATACGGCGTTGGCAATTGCGTACAGAATTTGATTTTCACATATTTTCCTTTGTGTGCTGGCGGCGGCGTACGTTCAATGATTGACAACATTGTATCATTTAGTTTGCTCGTTGGCACACGGTTGGAACGATTTTTATAGACTTGCACAGCCGTTTCAATTGCTTTGAAAATACGTTGCTTTGTCAATACCGAAATAAATACGATTGGCACATCTGTAAACGGTTCAATCTGCTTGCGAATGTGTTGTTCAAATTCTTTAACTGTAGATGTATTTTTTTCTACCAAATCCCACTTGTTGACCAAGATGACAATTCCTTTGTTATTTTTTTCAGCCAACCAGAAGATATTTTGTACTTGCGAGTCAAATCCACGAGTAGCATCTACCACTAACAAACATACATCACTATGTTCAATAGCACGAATAGAACGCATTACAGAATAAAATTCTAAATCTTCTTTTACTTTGGCTTTTCTACGGATTCCGGCAGTATCTACCAAGTTGAATTCAAATCCAAAACGATTGTATTTGGTATCAATAGCATCACGTGTAGTTCCTGCAATGTCGGTTACGATGTAACGTTCTTCTCCAATTAAAGCATTGATCAACGATGATTTTCCAGCATTTGGTCTTCCGACAACCGCAAAACGAGGTAAGTTTTCTTCTTCAACTTCTTCAATGTCTGGCAGAGCTTCTACCAAAGCATCTAACATTTCTCCTGTTCCACTTCCGTTGATGCTGGCAATAGGATAATATTCGCCTAAACCTAAAGAATAAAATTCGGTAGCATCATGCAAACGATTGGCTGCATCTACTTTGTTTACTACTAATAGTACAGGTTTATTTACACGACGTAATAAGTTTGCAACTTCTTCGTCCATTCCTGTGACACCCGATTCTACATCCACTACAAAAAGAATGGCATCTGCTTCATCAATAGCCAATTCTACTTGCTTGTCAATTTCTTGTTCAAAGATGTCATCACTTCCAACTACATATCCGCCAGTATCGATAAGCGAAAATTCTTTTCCGTTCCAATCTGATTTTCCGTAATGGCGATCTCTGGTTACACCACTTACTGAATCAACAATCGCTTCTCTACGTTTAATCATACGATTAAATAAAGTCGATTTTCCAACATTTGGACGTCCTACGATGGCTACTATATTACTCATTTCGTTCTTTTTGTGCCTGCAAAGGTACATTTTCTGTCGATGCGTAAAAAGTAAATTGAAGTAAGTTTTTCTATAAACCTGCTAAAGCATGCTATTTATGCTATTATTTGACACTTCTGATACATTGTTTATATCTTTCTAGACACGTTTTTCCTAGTTCAACTTTATCATTAGACACCCATTTTTCTTTTAGAGTACTTACTTCTACCCTCATTAATTCTAAGGTTTCTAAATTCAGAAGTATTTTGCTTTTACGTGCCTTTTTTTCTTGATAAATTTCAAATTTTATATAATAAGGCATGATCTCTTTGGAATGATACCAAGAAGCTAACACACGTATATTTGAAGTATTCGAAGTTTCAAAATATTCACGAACACATCGAGGAAACGTAATTTTTTTATCTTTTATTCTCAGGTGTTTATTTTTCAAATTAAACCTAGCTTTCCCATATTCTGCAGGCAATCCAAGTATGTTTCCGTTTTTATCAATTTTAAGAATTGTGTCTTTATGTAAAGGATGATGACTTGATAAGAAGAAAAATGTGGCTAAAAGCAGTAGTTGGAGTTTCATGGATATAAAAATTATGTACGTACTATTTGATATAACTTTCTAACATAAACGCACACATACTTCATATCATATTCTGAGGACTACTTTTTTGTTGTTTTTACAGCAAAAGCATTTTCCTTGTAAAGTTTCATGAACAGTTTTGGATCAAATTTCATTTCATATTTTGGATTGATCTGATTTCGTTCGAATCTAAATTGTACCAATTCATTTAGAAATGATGAAAGTCCGCCAAAACCACTTTTAGTATCAAATCCCACAAAAGAAACTTTCATGATTTTATTCTTAAAATAGAATGTATAGTATGCTCCAACGTTATTACTCAAAGGTTTTTTATACAAAACATAATCTCCGTTTGCATAATAAAGATGCAATTTCTCACTAGAGTTTTTATACCTTTCTATGTATTTTTCATCTTTTTCAACCCAATATTTATAAATAGCATCAACAAACTTTTTTCGGAGACTATTATCATCATCAATCGCAATTTCTAAGAGATAGTTAGCCGTTACAGTATCAAATGTTCCTCCTGTTAAGTTACAAGATGTTTGCACTCTTATGTTACTATTTATTTTAAATCTTTGGACTGGAATTGGCTTCTTATCAAAAAATGTACTTGTAGAATCTGAAAGCTTTTCAATAGTATTATATCTCAACATAAGACCATCTAGAAGCGCCAAACTATCTTTTGGAAGCTGTGTTTTTTGTTGTGAATATCCGCATATACTCGCTAGCAACACAAACATACATACCATTCTCATAGCATTGATTTTTAGTATTTATAAAAGTAATCGATTGTATTGTAGAATTAAATTTGAGATTGATAAAGTTTTCATAAATCATTTTAATTCTTGTCAAACCAACATGATATATATCAGTCTTATTTTTAACGGAATGCACTATTTTGGAAGCCTAAAAAAGTATTTGTAATGAGTTTAGGAGAAGAAATTGTATTACGTCCGCGGTTTCAAATAACGATTCCAGAAGCATCTGAAAGTATATTAAATCGTTTGGAAGCAACTAAAAAAACACAGAAAGATTTTGTGGTTTCTCGAATTGATCAGCATGTTTTTATAAAAATTCCGAAACAACAACAGCATTTTTGGTCGCCGCAATTGCATCTAGAAATTGATGAGATTGATGATCATAATTGCCTGCTTCATGGATTATTTGGACCAAGTCCGACCGTTTGGACCTTTTTTATGTTTTTGCACTTTTTGGTGGCATGTTTGTTTATTGGATTTGGTGTTTGGGCGTATTCCAATGCTACTTTAGGGAATTCGTATGCTATTCAAGTTGCGTGTATGTTTTTCATGGTATTGGTTTGGTTTTCGTTATATCTTGGTGGTCGTTGGGGAAAAGCTACTGGAAAACAGGAAATGCATGATTTGTATGGTTTTTTGAAAACTATGATTGAGGTGTAATTTTCATTTTTACACTATTTTTTCATAGTAATTATGGGAATCCACAAAGTTATTAATATGAGATTATCTTATTTTATAAATTAAAAGATATGACTGAAGCACAAAAAAATGGTTTAGAATTGAGTCAGTTTGTAAACACCCACAAACTGCGAAATAAAAATGGAATCATTCTCTTTAATGCATTAATATCAATTTTCACTACTAAAAACAAACTACTAAATCAACAATTAGAGGTGATGATTTCATTTGATAATTACAATAGTTATGGAGACTTGAAGTTTTTAACTGGTGAGCTAGATCCCTATTTATTTCCAACAGATTTTGAGGCTAAATGGCAAAAGTTTGAAAATGAACCTGATCATCTACTAATTACTGGAAATCATACTCAAAATAAAGATATTGGGAAGTACAGCGTTAAAGTTACACCTTTAGGGCTAATTTAATGCTTAAAATTCCATCTTAAAGTATCTAAAAACTACTTATTGTTATACCCAAAACGCTTCAATTGCTTAGCATTGCTACGCCAGTTTTTGTTAACTTTTACATACAATTCAATATGGATTTGCTTCCCAAAAAACTTTTCCAAGTCTTTTCGAGATTGCATTCCTACAGTTTTTAGTGCGCTTCCTTTGTGACCAATGATGATTCCTTTTTGAGTTTCGCGTTCTACCATGATTACAGAGCGAATTCGGATGATGTTTTCTTCTTCAAAAAACTCTTCCGTCTCTACTTCTACTGCATATGGAATTTCCTTTTTGTAGTTTAATAAGATTTTTTCGCGAATGGTTTCGTTGACAAAGAAACGTTCTGGTTTGTCTGTCAATTGATCTTTTGGATAAAATGCTGGCGATGCAGGTAATAATTCAATAATTCTTGAAAATACTTGTGGTACATTGAAGTTTTCCAACGCTGAAATCGGATAAATTTCTGCTGTTGGTACTTTTTCCTTCCACAATTCCATTTGCTCTTCCAACTGTTCTTGTGACGATTTATCAATCTTATTCAACAATAACAATACAGGAATTTTACTGTTGATGATCTTTTTGAAAAATGCTTCATCTTTTAAGCTTTTCTCTCCAATTTCTACGATATAAATTAATACATCAGCATCTTCAAAGGCAGACTTCACAAAGTCCATCATAGAAGATTGTAATTCATACGCAGGTTTTATAATTCCAGGTGTATCTGACAAAATCACCTGAAAATCATCTCCATTTACAATTCCCAAAATGCGGTGACGTGTAGTCTGCGCTTTTGAGGTAATAATGGAAAGTTTTTCACCAACAAACGCGTTCATTAAGGTTGATTTCCCAACATTTGGGTTTCCAATAATATTTACAAATCCTGCTTTATGTGTCATATATTGTATTGATATTCAAGTATTGTTCTGTCGATCTTAGATTTTCTAAAAAAACAGCATTCTACTTCTCCTTTACAGCATGCAAAAGTACACATATTTCCCAAGAAACATTGGTTTTCCTGCTTTTTCATTGTTTTGATTTTCAAACAATTCTCATTTATTTTTTTAATTCATTACACATTTTTTTTCAAAAAAAATAGTTAAACTTTTATTTTTCAATAGTATTACTATTATATTTGTAATTAGTAGTATGGATCGTTTGCAAATACATATCGTTATCAGTGAAGAACTCTACACGAAAAATCCTGAATCGTCAGAATTGGGTAAAAAAATCGTGTCGCGTAGTATTGAAATGATTGATGAATTGGGTTTTGAAGCATTTACATTCAAAAAACTCGGACAGTCAATTGGTTCTAACGAGAGTTCTATTTACCGCTATTTTGAAAGCAAACACATGCTGCTAGTGTATCTGATTTGTTGGTATTGGAGTTGGATTGAATATAAGTTAGTATTTGCTACGACAAATATTCAGTCGAAAGAAGAAAAATTATCTGCTGCGGTTGAAATTTTGACACGCAAAGTAGATGTCGATAATTCTTTTTCATACGTAAATGAAGTTATTTTGAATAGAATTATCATTGCAGAATCTTCCAAAGCGTATCATACCAAAGATATCGACACCGAAAACGAAAAAGGATATTACAAAGTATATAAACGTGTTGTGCAACGTGTAAGCAATATGGTAAAAGAGATTAATGCAGATTTTGATTGTCCGCAAATGTTAATTTCAACAGTTATTGAAGGCGCGCATCAACAACGCTATTTTTCAGAACATTTGCCATCATTGACAAACGTTCAAGAAGGAAAAGACACTATTGTTCAATTTTATAACAATTTAGTTTTTAAAGTAATTAACTAAGAATGCTAAACAACCACCAAAATATATCAAAATTGCTAAAACAACTTCCGTTTTTGCTGGTGATGTGTGCATTATTGTCACAACCTATTATACAAACGTATTCGATACTTTCTGATTCTAATATAGAAGTTGCAGACTTTGACTTTGAGGATGATACCGAAGAAGAAGCTGAAGATGCATCGGAAGACGAAAAAGTAACACAAGATTCAATTCATTTTATACTTGCTACCAATGATTTATCTTTGTACAATTCTCACTTTTATGTACAAAAATCAAATCTTTTGCACAGCATTGAAATATTGATTCCTCCGCCAGAAATGGTCTAAATTACCGCTATGTACATCGTGTACATCGGAACAATTTTCTGTGTATTCTCACAAACTAAAAACACAGTAAAAAGTTCAATTCTCAAAAAAATAAGCTAACTACGAATTTGAAGTAATGTGTATATCACAACTTTCTATTCAAAAAACATTTACTTACTATCATGCATAGTTCAAACCCATTTAAAAACTTGAAAGCGGATTTACCCGCTAGTATTATTGTATTTTTCGTCGCTCTTCCTCTCTGTTTAGGTATCGCTATAGCCAGTGGAGCTGAACCTTTTGCTGGTTTAATTGCCGGAATTATTGGAGGAATTGTTGTCGGAGTTATGAGTGGCTCACAAATTGGTGTGAGTGGTCCTGCCGCAGGTTTGGCAGTTATTGTACTTACCGCGATTAACACACTTGGTTTCGAAAACTTTTTAGTAGCCGTTATTATTGGTGGTGCGATTCAAATTGTCTTTGGAATTCTGAAATTTGGAATTATTGGATATTTCTTTCCATCCTCTGTAATTAAAGGAATGCTAACCGGAATTGGTATTATTATTATTTTAAAAGAAATACCACACTTTTTCGGTTATGATAAAGATCCACAAGGAGATTTTGCCTTTTTTCAAGTAGATGGAGAAAACACATTTTCTGAAATCTTAAACTCTGTCAACCATATTAGTATTGGGGCAACTTTAGTTGCTATTACTGGATTGGCAATTTTGATTCTTTGGAATACCGTTTTATCTAAAAAAGGAAAAATCTTTCAATTGATCCAAGGACCGCTAGTGGTAGTAGCTTTAGGAATTATCTATTTTGCATTGACTCAAGGTAACGATACTTTTGGAATTTCTGCAGAACACATGGTAACAGTGCCTGTGCCTGGAGATTTTGATTCGTTCATAGGACAATTTACATTACCAAACTTTGAAGCAATATACGATTATAACATCTGGATTACTGGTTTTACCATTGCATTGGTGGCTAGTTTAGAGACATTACTTTGTGTAGAAGCTACCGATAAATTAGATCCGTTAAAACGTGTAACACCAACAAACAAAGAATTATTAGCTCAAGGAACAGGAAACGTAGTTTCTGGATTGATTGGTGGATTGCCAATTACGCAGGTAATTGTAAGAAGTTCTGCAAATATTCAATCTGGTGGACGTACTAAAATGGCTGCCATTGTACACGGTTTCTTATTATTAATTTCTGTGATTTTAATCCCAGGTTTATTGAATATGATTCCACTTTCTGTATTAGCAGCAATCTTATTAATTGTAGGATATAAATTGGCTAAACCGAAATTATTCTTACAAATGTATAAAGCGGGTTGGAAGCAATTTGTACCATTTATTGTAACGGTATTAGGAATTGTTTTCATCGATCTTTTATGGGGAATTGGATTAGGTCTTGCAGTTGGTATTATAGTGATATTATACAAGAGTTTCCAAAATTCTCACTTCTTACACATTGAAGATAAGAGTAACGGAAAGCATAGAATTAAAATGACACTAGCTGAAGAAGTAACTTTCTTTAATAAAGGAGCTATTTTAAAAGAATTAGACAGTTTACCAAGAGATACATTCTTAGAATTAGACGTTCGTAAAACACGTTTCTTGGATAATGATATTATCGAAATATTAGAAGATTTTTCAGAAAAAGCACGTAACCGAAACATTGACATCAAGTTAATTTCAGAACGTGGTATTGTGGAAAATCCACCTAGTTTTATAGAATTCTTTCAGCTAAGACCTAAAACTACTTAAGTAGATTCTAATCAAAAAAGATGAATTAAAAGATATTGCTACAACAATTTCTAAAAATAATATTGGATTGTCATACATCAATCCGAATACAAAGAAAAGTTCGGAATCTTTAAGCAATCTAAAATCTAACTTTAAAGAAGCGATTCAAAAAATCAACGTACTGATTTTAATCGTGAATAATAAATCAACAATTCAATTACAATAACACTATAATTAATTATATAATGAAAGCACAAACAAAAGAAACACAGGCAGTAATGACTCCAGATTCTTCAATCCAAGCATTGAAAGACGGAAACCAACGCTTTGTAGAAAATACGCAGGTTTCTCGTGACTTACTAGATCAAGTTTCAGACACAAGCACAGGACAATATCCATTTGCGACAGTTTTAAGTTGTATAGATTCACGCGTTTCCTCTGAGCTTATTTTTGATCAAGGAATTGGTGATATTTTTAGTGTTCGTATTGCTGGAAACTTCGTAAATGAAGATATTTTAGGAAGCATGGAATTTGCTTGTAAACTTGCAGGAACAAAAGTAATCGTAGTTTTAGGACATACAGCATGTGGAGCTGTAAAAGGTGCTTGTGATCATGCTAGACTTGGAAATTTAACAGCATTGATCAACAAAATAGAACCTGCAGTAGAAGCTGTAACTGAGCCAACAGACGAAAGCTTACGTAATTCAAAAAATATTGAATTTGTAAACAATGTTGCGGCTAAAAACGTAGAAATGACAATCGAAAACATTCGCCAGCAAAGTCCTGTATTAGCAGAATTAGAGCGTGATGGAGACATTAAAATTGTAGGCGGAATGTACGATATCAGTAATGGTAAAGTAACTTTCTACTAGGATGAAATTAAACATACAGAAAAAAATTATTGTCCTGCTATTGTGCATGACACCACTAATGAGTTGGAGTCAGGATGAAACAGGAAATTGGTTGATGTATTTTGGATCAAACCGAATTAGTGAAAAATTTAGTATTCACTCGGAAGTTCAATTTCGTAACCATACCGTATTTCCTAACAATACAGAACAATGGTTGCTACGTACAGGATTAAATTATCATTTTACAAAAAATGCTTTTGCAACGGCTGGATATGCCTACATTGGAAGTTTTGTGTACGAAAGTGAACGCGATAGTCCGGAAACGGAAGAACATCGTATTTGGCAACAATTGATTACGAATAATTATTTAGGACGTGTAAAATTTGAACATCGCTACCGTGCCGAACAACGTTGGGTAGAAGGCGATTTTAAAACACGTTTCCGTTATCGATTGATGCTGTTCATTCCAGTAAACAAACCAAAAATGGAACCTGGTGCATTTTTCTTCGGTGTCTATAATGAAATCTTTGTCAATGGACAAGAAGAACTGTTTGACCGAAACCGTTTGTATGGTGGTATTGGTTATCAGTTAAATAAAAACCTGAATTTACAAACAGGAATGCTCTACCAAAGAGTGCGTACCACTGGAAAAGGCTACTTACAATTTAGCGTTGTATATAATACCGATTTGCGTAAAAAGAAAAAGGAAAACGATAGTTAAAAGAGTTAGCTTATTTAATACTGAGAAAAACCGAAAGTTTCTAATAGAAACTTTCGGTTTTCTATTTTTTTAAGGTTTAAGAAAAATTGGAAATCCAACATTAACTCTTATGAATTCAATAGTAAATGATTAAAAATACAAAACATTACTGCAAAGAGTTCACGACGTAACTGTCTGTTACAATCATATTCCTATTTTATTTAGAAAATTCTCATACTTTCAAATTTAAAAATTTAGCATTTTACATTTATCATTCCATTGTCGTATCTTTACAAGGCTATAAAAAAGAAAAAATTATGTTCGGACTATTCAAAAAGAAATCAGAAAAAGACAAACTCTATGAGAAGTATCAAAAGCTAACTCAAGAAGCTTTCAATCTGTCTACATCAAATAGAAAACTAAGCGATCAAAAAACTGCCGAAGCAGAAGCGATCATGAAACAAATTGAAGCGTTGTAAAATTTCACAAAATGTATTTATGAGAAAAGCTGCTTGTAATAAGCAGCTTTTTTAGTGTATTAAACTCTGTTCTCAGTTCAATTAATGTTCATTCTCGTTTACTAGCAGTAACTCTTTTCAAGACAATAGTAGCTTTTCCTTTTTGATCGAATAATGTTAACATTGAATCATCACAAGACTTAATTGTTGCCTTATTTTCGTTACCATTAATGACAACTACAATATCATTCCCTTCTATTGTAAATTTTTCTGTTTGAGGTTCTGAATTTCCCAAAGCAACCGTGACTGTATTATCTTTCTTAAAAATCATAGAACCTTCTTGACTACCTTCATTAATGGTTTCTATTGCCCAATCACCATATATACAATCTTTATCTTGCGCAAAAATGGAACCTGATATAAATACCAATAAAATCCAAAAGCGAGATATCATAAAATTTTTCATCTTGTTATTTTTTTAGTTGTCATAAAAGTAAGCATTTTTACGTGGAATAGATATTTCTTACAAAGCAATAATGTAACCAATGTTACAGCACAGTATTTTCAAAAGCGGTAATTTTGAAAATCAAATACTTTCATTACTTTTAGAAAGCTATGATAAAAATCTAAATTGTGCTTCATGATTCAAGAACTTAAAGACAACTACGGACATCTCTTTGAAGAAGATTTACTCAATGAAATTGCACACGTAGGAACATTTAAAGAAGTGCCTGCAGGTTTTACCATGATGGCCATTGGCGATTACGTACGCGGAATGCCTTTGCTTGTTTCTGGAGCCATTAAAGTGATGCGAGAAGACAAAGAAGGAGACGAATTGCTATTGTACTACTTAGAAAGTGGTGAAACCTGTTCTATGACCATGAATTGTTGTATGGGGCAAACCAAAAGCGAAATCAAAGCTGTAGCCGAACAAGATACCACACTTATTATGGTTCCCATTCAAAAAATGGAAGAATGGACTGCAAAGTATAAAACTTGGCGCGATTTTGTGTTTCAAACTTATCATAACCGACTCAATGAAGTATTGCATATATTGGATAGTGTAGCGTTTGAAAAAATGGATCAACGCTTACTAAACTATCTTAAGGAGAAAATTCGCATCAATAAATCAAACACAATTCACAATACACATCAAGAAATTGCTTATGATTTACACAGCTCGAGAGTAGTCATATCAAGGCTTTTGAAAAAATTAGAGCAAATGGGACGCATAGAATTGCATAGAAATCATATTAAAATCATAAATTTAGCCTGAATATGTAACTTTTGTTACTGCAAAATCATTGCATGTACTATACTTTGCACTGACAAATATTTGAACAATTATGGAAATACTTGGCTATGTTAGTGCCTTGGTTATTGGAATTTCTCTAGGTCTTATTGGCGGCGGCGGCTCAATATTAGCTGTTCCTGTACTTGCGTATCTATTTGCTGTAAACGAAAAAATAGCAACCGCATACTCTTTATTTATTGTCGGAACAAGTGCACTTGTTGGTGGACTTAAACAGCACTTAAAAGGATTTGTTGACTGGCGTACCGCAATCGTTTTCGGAATTCCTTCCATTATAGGCGTAACACTGGTTCGCTATTATGTAATTCCTTCTTTACCTGATACTATATTTACCGTAGGAGACTTTGAATTTACACGCAGAATGGGCATGTTTGGCTTGTTTGCAATGCTTATGTTTCCTGCTGCCATTTCTATGCTGAAAGAACGTAAAGAAAAAACAAACTCAGGACAAGTTTCATATAATTATCCGCTCATTCTTTTGGAAGGTTTGGTCGTTGGAGCAGTTACCGGAATGATTGGTGCTGGTGGCGGTTTTTTAATTATTCCTGCGTTGGTATTATTGGCTAATGTAGAAATGAAAGTCGCTGTAGGAACTTCATTAATTATTATTGCCTTTAAATCTTTATTAGGTTTCTTTTTAGGCGATGCGATAACCATGGAAATTGATTGGCAATTTTTAGCAATTTTCACTTCCATTTCTTTAGTTGGAATCTTTATTGGAAGTTACTTAGGAAATTTTATCGATGGAAAAAAACTCAAAAAAGGATTTGGCTATTTTATCTTCATCATGGCCATTTTTATCTTTTATATGGAATTTTTTGTGAAGCAATAAAGACTTCAAAAAACACGATTCTGTAACACAAGTTACTGTGTATGAATGTTTGACTATGTAATTTTATATCATCTTAAAATTACTACTTATGAAGATTGAACAAATATATACAGGCTGCCTAGCACAAGGCGCATATTACATCGAAAGCAACGGCGAAGTTGCTATTATTGATCCATTACGCGAAGTACAATCGTACATTGACAAAGCACAACAACAAAACGCTAAAATCAAATACATTTTTGAAACACATTTTCATGCTGACTTTGTGAGCGGACATGTAACTTTAGCAAAACAAACTGGTGCGCCAATTATATACGGACCTAATGCAACACCAGCGTTTGATGCTATTATTGCACAAGACAATCAAGAGTTTCGTTTAGGAAATAGTACGATCATTGCTTTGCATACGCCAGGTCATACCATGGAAAGTACTTCGTATTTATTACGTGATGAACACGGGAAAGATCATGCATTATTTAGCGGAGACACTTTATTTTTAGGCGATGTTGGCAGACCTGATTTAGCACAAAAAACAGGAGAAATTACCGTAGAAGATTTGGCAAGTCATTTATATGATAGTTTGCGTAAAAAAATTATGCCTTTGGCAGATGATGTCATTGTATATCCTGCGCACGGAGCGGGTTCAGCTTGCGGAAAAAATATGATGAAGGAAACGGTAGATACTTTAGGCAATCAGAAGAAGGTAAACTATGCGTTACGTGAAGATATGACACGAACAGAATTTATCAAAGAAGTTACGGAAGGTTTATTACCGCCACCAAGTTATTTCCCAGACAATGTAAGACTCAATAAAGAAGGCTATGATGATATTTCGAAAATCTTACAACGTGGTACGACTCCTTTGTTGCCAACAGAGTTTGAAGTCATTGCCAACGAAACCAATGCTATTATCTTAGATGTGCGTCATCAAGATGATTTTGTCAAAGGACATATTCCGCGTTCTATATTCATAGGATTGGATGGAAGTTTTGCTCCTTGGGTTGGCGCTTTGATTGCCGATATTCAACAACCTATTTTATTAATAACACCCGAAAATCGCGAAGAAGAAGCTGTCACGCGATTATCGAGAGTTGGTTTCGATCATACCTTAGGATATTTACAAGGAGGATTTGAAGCATGGAAAAAAGCTTCGAAAGAATATGATACTATCAGTTCAATGTCTACCAAAGCTTTTCAAGAAAGTTTCCAAAAAGAAACACTCATATTTGACGTAAGACGCACCTCTGAATTTACTTCAGAACATATCCTAGAAGCAAAAAATACACCATTAGATTATATCAACAATCATTTAGCGGAGTTTCCACAAGAAGATACATTTTATGTGCATTGTGCTGGCGGTTATCGAAGTGTCATTGCTGCTTCTATCCTAAAAAGTAGAGGCATTCATAACCTCATCAATATTGAAGGTGGATTTAAAGCCATCAAAGAAACCACAATTCCTATTTCAGAATTTGTGTGTCCATCGAGTTTGTAAATACTATTTGAGTGCAGTTGAGCAAAAAATGTTTTGAGTTTGTTATGGTATAATCGCTCGGCTGCGCTCAAAAATAATAATCATATATTTTGTGACTAAGGTTACTGTATACTATCAACAGACACCCTATTTTTGTAACAGAAAACCTCTAAATCTGAATACATGTCTTTTTTCAATTCCTTATTTGGCGCAACATCAAAAGCTACTGAAGCCATCGAAATTATAGATGCTATAGCTTTCAAAGAAGCAATTTCCGCTGAAAACGTTCAATTAGTAGATGTACGAACAAAATTAGAATACAATGCGGGACATATTGAAAACGCTATAAATATTGACTTTTTTGATCGTTCAAATTTCGCAGAAAGCTTTGCTAGTTTTAACAGAGAACAGCCTATGTATTTATATTGTCGTTCTGGACATAGAAGTCAACGCGCAGCCAAAAAGTTAGCTAAAATAGGCTTTCAAAAAATCTACGATTTACAAGGTGGTTTTAAAGCTTGGAAGTAAATACTATTATATAAAAAAAGCGACTTAAACACATAACTTAAGTCGCTTTTTCATGTTATCTTCTACTCACTAATATAGGCTTCTAACTTAGAAAATGCTTTTTCTCTGTAGGGAATTAATGCTTGATATGCGTCACTCTCAAATACTGCATTAAGCGCATCCATATCTGGAAATTCCATGATCGATACGATATTCGGTGTATACGCACCAATCAATGGTTTCGTGACTTTAAACTTATTCACAGGTTTTGCATTTACTTTTTTGTAAAGATCACCTACTTTTTCGATATAGTGTGACAATTGTTCTTTTCCTTCTGGATTGATCGTACCTACGATCGTTACATTTACTTTTCCCATGCTTTTAATATTATTTGTTAACTATTTTGCTTGACCCATTGCATGATAATGTAATGAGAAATAGAATCTTCTCTAGAAACCACGAGTTTCTTTGCTTGCACTAATTCTGTAATCTCAGCAGCTGAAAACCATTGTGCTTTCTTGATTTCTTTATCGTCTATTTTAAATTTTTTACTATTTGTTTTCGCTGTAAAACCTAGCATCATAGAAGCTGGAAATACCCAAGGTTGCGAAGCCACATAGTTGATATGACTCACATCCACATTTACCTCTTCTTTCATTTCTCTGACTACGGTATCTTCTAAGCTTTCTCCTATCTCTGAAAATCCTGAAAACAACGAACACATATATCCATAATCCTTTTGATGCATATTCAACAAACACAAAGGCGATTGATTCGTTCCTTGATATTCTATCAATACAATGACTGCTGGATTAATTCTTGGAAAATGCGGAATTCCACAACTTGAGTTAGTACATTTTCGACGATGTCCTTTTTCTTCCATTACCGTTGAAGCGCCACAATTGTTACAGAATTGATGTGTATTATTCCAATTGATAAGACCTTTTGCATACGCCAATAAAGATGCTTCTTGTTCATTGATAAGATGTAGACAATCACGAACAGAAAGTAACACTACATTTGGAAGATATTTTGCAATGGTTTCCTGTGCTATCTCCGAAAGATCAATACACCAAACCTCTTGATTGTCAACAATACCTAAAAAATAATACTTATCTGTTTTGCTGACTAATTCCATGGGCGTTTGCATCAAAACCGAGGCAGTTTCGCCTTGAAGCACAAAAAAGTCTCCTTTATACATTGGAACAAACGAAATATTCGTTACATCCGTAACAACTTCACGTAATTCAGCAGCTCTATTAAATTGTTTATTACTATAAAACTGTACGTTATGCATCTTCCTTAAAGTTTTTTGCCCATACTCTAGCCCATGATTCTAATGGTGCTAACAACTCAAAAATTTCTTTTCCTTGCTCGGTGAGTGCATAACCATCTACGGTTCTTTCTATTAAAAAAGCTTTGGTTAGTTCTTTGATTCTTCTGTTGAGTGTTGTGGGAGAAATGGACTCGCATCGTTCCTGTAAAGCTCTAAACGTACAAGAACCTTCATTCAACCTCCAAATAATTCCCATTGCCCAACTTCTTCCTAATAAATCAAAAAGCGCCATTAAATGGTTTCCTGATTTTGATCCTCTTACGGGTTTGCCTGGAATTGGTAATGACATATTAAATAAATTTGCTACATTTTACGTAGCAAAGCTACACAATGTGTAGCAAATAAAAAATAGAAATGTTATTTATTTTGAATTCAAAAGATCTTAATCCAAATTAAAGCTTAGAAGTCCTTTTAAAAATCAATATACCGTTTGAACGTATAAATGATTCAATGTTTTGTCCACACAAGATTCTTCTTGAATTTTGGTTGTCAAATTTATGATTTCTAAACCATACGTATTGGTAAGACGTGCTGATATTGTTTGAAAAGCAGGAAATTCACTCAGTACTTTAAGTTGGTATTTTGTCACAAGTTTTGCAATCTCTTCTTTGGTGGTTTTAGGATGAAAACTAATATCAATTGTTCTTTGAAGACCTACTCCATAGTTCATCTCGATATCATAAATTTGCGGTCCAAAAAATTGTATTTTATCGTACGAGTATAGTGTTTGATATATGTTTCTTAGCGTTATGCTATCCATGACTGTGTTTTGAAAAACGAGTTTTCTGTAAAAAACATGCCCTATTTTATCATCTGCGATTCCTTTGTGTTCTATGGTAAATTTATAGTTTTTAAGCAGTTTTAAAAGCTCTTTGTCTCTTTGTTCATTTTTAATGCTATCGTGTAACGATTCATTTATCAAACTCAAATAAAATACATTTGGTTTTATGTCTTTTGAATACTTTTTCACACCGTGTTCCCAATAAAAATTAGGTACAGTCGTATTGTTTTGACAAAAAACGTTGGTCAAACTAAAAACAAACAAAATACATATACTAATTCTCATAGATGATAAAAATTACTTCATTAACACCAAGGTTGTCATGCTTCGTAAGTCACTGACATTGGTACTTTTCACATGTTCCAATAATGAAAGTTGATGTGTTACCATCATTTCATTTAATAATGAACGTGTCAACAAAAAGCGTTCCGAATCATCTGGTAAAAAATACACACCGTTGTGCAAATGTTTGGGTTTTCCTTCAATACCAATATCCGAAGTCATTCGTATAAATAAGCTTCCGCCCTTTTTCAATACACGCACCAATTCTGAAAACATCGTTTTAAAATGCGCTTCACTTTTTGCAAAATGTAGTACGGCATTGCACAAAATATGATCAAAAATAGCTGATTCAAAAGGTATATTTTCTAAAGCTGCTACTTTGAAATTGGCAGAAAGTTCAGGATATCGCTGTTGAAGGTCTTCAATTTGTGCTGCATTCGTATCAATGGCATAAAACGTATAATCGCTTTCATGGAAATAGTGTAAATTTCGTCCACTTCCACAACCTGCATCTAAAATTAAGTCGTCGTTTTTGTAGCGTCCTTTTAAAATTTGATCGATCAAATAAATATCTGCATTCCCTAAAATTTCAGTCAACATTTTTTGCTTCATGCATCTAAAATAAATAAACAAATACACATTTTAACAACTCTGTAACTTAAGTTACTTTCTACTGCTTTTTATTTTCTTTTTTTTGTTAGAAATTACTTGTTATGGAATGGATATATGAACCTTGGCCATGGTACGTTTCTGGTGTGATGATTGCGCTGGTCATGTTTTTATTAATTATGGTTGGAAAGAACTTTGGAATGTCTGGAAACCTGCGTACAATTTGTAGCATTTGCGGTGCCGGAAATAAAGCAGGTTTTTTTCAGTTTGACTGGAAAGCACAGCGTTGGAATTTAATCGTAGTGCTAGGAACTATTATTGGCGGATTCATTGCTCATGAATTTTTAATGATCGATGATTCGGTGGCTATCAACTCAGATACTGTGGCAGATTTACAGTCTTTAGGATTCAAAAGTGCAGGAAAAGCCTATCTCCCTGAAACCTTGTTTTCTCTAGAAGCTTTTACAGATATAAAAAGTCTTTCCTTATTAATTATTGGCGGATTTTTAGTTGGTTTTGGCGCTCGATACGCTGGCGGTTGCACTTCTGGTCATGCCATTTCTGGTTTGAGTAATTTACAAGTCCCTTCTCTCCTAGCCGTCATTGGTTTCTTTATTGGCGGTTTATTGATGATTCATTTTATTTTTCCTTTACTTTTTTAAATTATGAAAAGAACACTCGCTTATTTATTGATCGGAATTGTATTCGGAATTACCATGATGAAGTCAGAAGCAGCTTCCTGGTTTCGCATTTACGAAATGTTCAAATTTGATTCGTTTCACATGTACGGAATTATTGGAATTGCATTTTTCTTGGGTGTAATCATGACACAAATTATCAAACATTATAAGGTGAAATCATTGTATGGGGAAACTATTCAATTTCCACCAAAACAAAAAAAAGTGCTTCGATATGCCTTCGGCGGAATCATTTTCGGATTCGGTTGGGCTTTGGCAGGCGCTTGTCCTGGACCAATGTTTACATTACTTGGCGCAGGTTTTCTTCCTGTTGGTATTCTCATTGTTGCAGCATTGGCAGGAACTTTTGTATATGGATTGTTGAAAGATAAGTTGCCACATTAATTCTGGTATTGGATTTTAGGTTTTTGGTGTTAGAAAAATCATAAAGAAATACTATATTAAAAAAGTAATCGTTTCATAATTTAGACAACTTAAAATCCAATAATGAAACGAATTTTACCTTTACTTTTTTTAATGCTTGCTATGGTTTGCTTTGCGCAAGATCAAGATATTTTTGAAGTAACAGTGGATGCCAATGTAGAAAATGCCAATGATGCTAATGAGAAAGAAATTATAGCACTTTGGACGGCTTATTTACAATCTGGCGAATATAAAAATCCAGCAACTCCTTTTTGGGACACAAGTCAGTATCGCATTCCAGATGATTTTTTATGGATGATTGATCTTAGATCATTGCGTACGCGAACTCCCAAAGTCCAATGCACTGTATTAGGTGTATTTGCAGTTGAAAACGATCATTATGCGATTAAAACTTCTTTAGCACATCTTACGGAAGATAATACTATTGTTTTAGAAGCCATTCTTTCTGTATATGCTAAAAAAGTGAATGGAAAATATGTACTCGTAAACAGTTCACAATACCACAAAGGTGTTTGGCAAAAAAAGCAGATTGGTGCTATTACCTATTATATTCACCCTACACATCAATTTGATGAGAAAGATGCTGCTAGAATGAATGTTTTTAACGAAGAGATTGCAAAAATTTTCAAGGTCGCTCCTATTTCGTTTGATTATTTTGTGAGTAGTTATTCCAGAGAAATTGTACGTTTGTTAGGCTATGATTATATGGCAAAAATTTACATTCCGGGACAAACTGGTGGCGTTGCCGATATCCAGAATCGAATTGTATATGCTGGAAACAACTCTGCCTATTATGCGCATGAGTTGGTTCATATTTACACTCACGAACTGTTCCCTGAAGCAAATCATTTTTGGTTGAATGAAGGGTATGCAACGTATATGGATGGAAGCGGCGGCTATGATTTGGCTTGGCATACTAAAAAGCTTAAAGCGTATCTTTTAGAAAATCCAGATTTTGAAATTTCATTGAGTGAATTACGCGGTTATATTCCGAATGGCGAACATCATACAGAGTTTCGATATGTTATTGGCGGATTGATTTGTAAAAAGGTGTTTGAAAAACATGGAATGAAAGGCGTTATTGATGGTTTGCGAACTGTAGATACAGATGATGATTTTTTTAAGTTTATTAAAGAGAAATTAGGCGTAGATCGAGATGATTTTTCTGCGTATGTTAGAAAAATTGCTACTGAACAGTTTTAGTCTGATTATTATAAATACATGTTTTTGTCACGAATTCACGAATTGTTTTTGTGTTGTTTCCTTTGAATAATTGGCACAAATCGTTTCGATTTCAAAAGAAAGTAGGTTGTTTTTTTATAGATTGTACTTCGGAAGTATCTCAATTCTAATTAAAGCTTCACCACGAATTCACGAATTGTTTTTGTATTGCTTCCTTTGAATAATTGGCACGAATTGTTTTGGTTTCAAAAGAAAGTAGGTTGTTTTTTTAAAGATTGTACTTTTGAAGGTATCTCAATTTTAATTAAAGTTTTACCACGAATTCACGAATTGTTTTTGTGTTGTTTCCTTTGAATAATTGGCACGAATTATTTCGATTTCAAAAGAAAGTAGGTTGTTTTTTATAGATTGTACTTCGAAGGTATGTCTATTCTAATTAAAGTTTTACCACGAATTCACGAATTGTTTTTGTATTGTTTCCTTGGAATAATTGGCACGAATCGTTTTGGTTTCAAAAGAAAGTAGGTTGTTTTTTTATAGATTGTACTTCGGAAGTATCTCAATTCTAATTAAAGTTTTACCACGAATTCACGAATTGTTTTTGTGTTGTTTCCTTTGAATGATTGGTACGAATCGTTTCGATTTCAAAAGAAAGTAGGTTGTTTTTTTAAAAGATTGTACTTCGAAGGTATCTCAATTTTAATTAAAGTTTCACCACGAATTCACGAATTGTTTTTGTGTTGCTTCCTTTGAATGATTGGTACAAATCGTTTCGATTTCAAAAGAAAGTAGGTTGTTTTTTTTAAGATTGTACTTTGAAGGTATGTCTATTCTAATTAAAGTTTTACCACGAATTCACGAATTGTTTTTGTGTTGTTTCCTTTGAATAATTGGCACGAATCGTTTCGATTTCAAAAGAAAGTAGGTTGTTTTTTTATAGATTGTACTTCGAAGGTATCTCAATACCCAATACTAATATCTCAGTTCTAATAACTAAAAATTCAAATCAACTTCTGAGATCTCGCTTTTTGAACAGCTTCCATTTTGTTGTGGACTTTTAGTTTTCGGTATATGTTTTCTATATGTTTGCGAATGGTTCCTGAAGAAATGAATAGGTTTTCTGCGATTTCGTTATAGTTTAAACCTTTGCTTAGTTGTAATAAAACATCGGTTTCTCGTTTGGTGAGTTTTACTTTTTCGATTTCTGAATCTGTTGTGATTTGAAGTGGGTTTCGCAGTAAATTCAGTGCTTTTAAAGCAATACTTGGTGACATGGGCGCACCATCGTTCACAACTTCCAGAATTGATTTATGAATGTTTTCTGCATTGATTTCTTTCAACAAATAACCATCAGCACCTGCCTGAATCGCTTTAAATATGTTTTCTTCATCATCAAAAACTGTCAACATAATGATTTTGATTTGCGGATGTTTTTCCTTGATGATTTCTGTTGCTTTGATTCCGTCCATTTCAGGCATTTGAATGTCCATCAGAATGACATCAATATTATGGTTTGCTTCTAATTTTCCAACCATTTCTGCACCATTAGCCGCTTTAAATTTAAACACAAAATCGTCAAAGAAAGATAGTTTTTCAATCACAGCTTTCGCTAAAAAATGGTTGTCTTCGGCAATGGCTATTTTGAGTTTCATGGGTTTTGGGTTTTAAAGAATACTGTTTATCGATTTAAAATTATCAAATTTCACCACAATTTCAGTTCCTTTTGATGACGCTGAATTGATCGTAATATCTGCATTGATTTCATCCATACGTTTTTGCATATTAGACAATCCGTTGCCTAATTGCACAGTTTCTTTTTTAAATCCGATGCCGTTATCTTTTATTCTAAATATGATTTGATTGTTTTCTTCTTTAAAATCAACCGTTACCAAATTCGCATTCGCATATTTTAATGAATTATTGATCGCTTCTTGGATGACACGAAATAAATGCATTCCTTGAATTGCTGTGAATTGCATGGAAGTATTGACTTCATTATTGAATTTAAATTTAACTTCCTGCTTGGCTATTTTGGCTTTTTCAATAAACGCTAGTGTTCTGCTTTGCAAGTCCGTCAATGAGATTTCATCTTTGTTCATTGCCCAAATAGTGTCTCGCAATTGATCTATCGTTGCTGATGTGAATTCACTGATATAACTGAGTTTGTCTTTGAATTTAGCAGATGTTTCTTTGGAGGCATATTGTAAGTTGTCAATCGACGAAATGATGAATGACAATTGTGCACCAATATTATCGTGCAAATCGCGCGAAATCCGCAAGCGTTGTTCCTGCAATTTGTTTTGCGTTTCTATTTCTTTTAGTGCAACTTTTAGCTTGTTTTCTTTGACTAATTGTCGGTTTTTCAACTTCTGTTGATTGTAAAAAAGATAACCTAAAACTAATATTAATAACGCCAATCCTAAAGCACCATAAATTTGATATTTGCGTTCTTGCAGCAATAATCCTTGTTCAGCGATATCAGCACGTTGTTCTAAGATTTGACGTTCTTTTTCGGCGGTTTTGTATTTGGTTTCCATTTCCGAAATTCCATCCGCAAAACGTTTGTTGTAATTCTTAATGGTTAATGAATAAATAGAATCTCCCAATTTGCTAGCAGCTTCATAGTCTTCTTTTAACATTAACAAGCGTTTTTTTTCTACATAACCGTATAACAATCCTGGATTATCCGTGACCTTTTTGTAGGTTTCAATAGCAGTATCATACATTTTTTGTGCAACTGCATACTGTTTTTGGTCTGCTAATAGCTTTCCTTTTTTTATTAATGCGAAACCTTCTTGCGCAGCATTTTGAGCTTTTTCTGCAAAATAAATCGCGCTATCTAATAATTTCAATGTTTTTTGACGGTTCTTGAGCTGATTGTAACTTTCTGCCAATAAACTGTAATTGGACGCTAGTTTTGTATATTTTTTGTTTTTACGATTGATTGATATTGCGTTGTTTAACCTTTCAATTGCATCTAAAAACAAAGCTTTGTCTTTTTGCTGCATGCCCAATTCTATATTGACCGCCGCAACATTTGCTAAGGCACTTGTGGCTAAATCTTCATCGACATATTGTTTATTTTCCAAGACTTCTAACATGGTACTTTTCGTGTCTTCGCGTCGATTTACATAGTAATAACAGATCCCAATTTTATAGCGTCCGCGGTAATAATTTTTATAGTCTTTTTGAAGTTTGAAGAATTCCGTTGCTTGTAATAAGACTTTCATTGCTTGATCTGATTCTGTATTTCGTATGAGTGCCGAACCGCGAATGAGATCTGCTCTGTAATGATAGGATGAGTCTTGTATTATGGGAAGTAATTTGTCTAGTTTTTTCAAATAGACTTGCATGGAATCAAATTCTCGTTTTTGATTAAAGGCTTCTCCCTGTTGTTCATAGGTTTCAAACAATACGATTGCTTCTTCTTTTGTAGATACTGAGTTTGCAGTATTCGTTTGGGCAACAAGCAATGCTGTTACAAATAAGAAGAATATAAATATGCGTAATTTCATCTTTATAAAGATAGAAAATGTTTTGGTGCTTTTGTTTTGTGTGATGATTCACTAAACAATATTCTTACTTTTTTACGGTATTTCCTATACGAAGAGTTGCGTATATTTTTGGATTTGAAAGCTGTTATGTGAAATGCAGAATCAGGTTCAGCATGACGAGAAAACGAATTATACTCTTTTTACAGAATTCGAATTCTAAAGGATTGATCTACATAAATAATCGCCCAACTTACGATCAGTACAATGATGAATGTTGCTAGTTGAAACTTCCAATTGAGTTTGTATTTTTTACTCACAATATATACCAATGAAAATAAAAAGATGCTGATTATGAGTGATAATGTATGTGTTCCTATTCCCAAATATTGACCAACACGTGCTTCATCATTTGGATTTAAAAAGTTCATAAAACCTGCAAAAAGACGCATGTAAAACGCCGTGAATAGAAATAGGTATGCGTATTTATTCCAGCCCTTAGATTTTAGTAGTACAAAAACAATCACACCTTGCAAAATGGTAATTATGGGTCCTGAAATAGAAATAATTGCTTTGTGTCCTTCGTTAGAGATAGCTCCGTTTACAGGTCCTACACTGTTGAGTCGCATGAAGGCTTCATATCCTAATAATTCACTTGTAATCCAATGTGTAAATTCGTGAATACACCAAGTTATCAATACAGCTAGTATTCCAATGAAAGTATATTTCAGCGTTATTTTTTGATTTTTCATGCAATGAATTTCTAGGATTTGCGATGTAAATTAACAAAAATCCTGTGATTCTTACTTATAAAATCTATGTTTCCTAAAAAGAAAGAGATCACTTAAAAAAAGTATTTTAAGCAATCTCTTTACCACGACTAACTGGGTTATTTTAGGTATTTAAAACTGTTCCAAACAGTTGAAATCGTTAGTTTGTCTTTGAAGTCTTCATACGTTTTTACTTGATCTTCTCGTGCTGCCATGAGCATGATGATGTTTGTGTCTCCATACGGATTTGGCTTTGCAACTACATTAAAGAAATATCTGCCTACAAATTCTTTACTGATGCCTTCTTTCATTGTTCCGATAGCACGTAATGTCATGTATTCTTTTCCATCAAATTCTTGTACTCCAATATTTTTTTCTTCTATTTTGTAGCCGCCACTTTTAAGCATTTGCAAGATTTGATCCATAAAAGAGCCACCATCTTTTTTGAGTGACATGTTTCCTTCCATTTTAATGTATCCAAAAGAGCACATTTCTCTAGTAACACTATCTTCTCCAACTTCCTGAATCATTCCATACGAATATGTTTTTTTGCCTTCAACAGGTTTGTCAAATTTTAGATTTTTAGGAATGTCTACTATAAAATGCACTTCTGGCTTGTCAATTTTTTTAGCAAATTCTGGGGTCACTTCATACGTTTCTACTTCAATCTTCTCTTTGCATTGAACGAAACAGATGTGCACACAAAGAAGCATTATAATACTTGTAATTTTCTTCATTTAAATGTTTTATTTATCGTTTTAATATTCTTTAATTTTTGCTCCTTTATTATTAAATACACCGTGAACTATGTTTCCTGTTTTCTTGTATTTCATTCTTCCTAAGCCATCAATTCTATCATTGACAAATACACCTCTATATATAGAGCCATCTATGTACATATAAATTCCAAAGCCATTGCGTTTTCCATCTGCAGTGTACACTCCTGTATATTCACTTGAGTTGCTCCAAATATAATTCCCTACAGAATAGCGTTGACTATTTTTGAAGAATCCTAAATAAGTATCGCCATTGTTATACGTATATTTTCCAAAACCATTGCTGCAGTTTCCTTTACAGTTTCCAGCCGTTTTTCCAGCTATATAATCGGTTGCTTGTTTTTCGACAAGTTTTCCGTTTTCAAATCGACCAGCCGAAGTCACCTTCAAACCTTTGTCTAAAGTATATCCCAATCCGTGTTGTTTGCCATCTTTCCAATATCCTATATATGAATTTCCGTTTGCCCATCTGTAATACCCGAATCCGTCACGTCGATTATTTTTGTATTTGCCGTGATAGTATGCATCATTCGGATATGATATATACGCTACACCATCAATAGCACCATTTTTAAAGGTTGCTTTGGTAATGATTTCACCAACTTTTATTTTCCCCCAACCTTCGTTACAATCGCCTTCAAGACATTCTAACTTATTCGTTGTTTTTGTTGTTTCTGAAGTTTTTTGAGCATTGTCTAATTCGCCATTATATCTTTTCCCAAAAAGCACTTCTCCATCTTGCGCCATTCTAAATCCTGTGAGCACATAGCTAGGTTTTTCATTAATAAAAATGACAGGATCACCATTGGTTAAATACTCAAATCGCGCTTTTTTATAATCAATATGTTTTCCTTTATCTAGGATGAAGAAATTGTCTTTTTTCAATTCACGCGTATATAAAATAGAAGCTGTGTCTGCTGAAAACAGTTCCATTTGTTTTACTTTCTGCTCTTTGATGTTTTTGTAGTTTCGGATGATGTATGTTCTTCCAAGGGTTTTGTCAATTCGATAATCGATCATGTGTGCGCCAAGAAAAGCAAAGTCACGCGATTTTACTTTATTAAAACCATATACATAGTTGATAAATTTTCCATCACTTACATAATTGATATACGGTTTTCCTTTAGAAAGTACCGTTGTCACTGGAATTCTAGTATCTATGGTATGATTTTCAGGCACAATGTTTGGAACTGCATAATAGGTATGTGTTAAGCCATCATAAATGACTTTTTCATTTGGTTTTACACCTTTACTAATGGTAATATCTGTACTTCGTGTTCCATTTACATATATAGTTGTCGCTTTTTTAGCTGTTGTACTCTCGTTTACTTTGTAATACCCTAATTCAAGTTTTATAGGCTTGTTTGCATCACTAAAATAACGGTTGAATGTTCTGTAGTGTTTTGGATTTGGTACACCCGCAGTATAAAAATCAATTTTATTTTGCTTGGCATCTGTTTTAACCACATACGTATAGGTTCCTGAAGAAAGCTGCTCTTTTACCAAAAATCCATTGATATAGTATGATTTCGTCATAAATCCGTTTTTTCCATTGGTATACATATATTCCATATCTACAATGAGAGAATCTCCTTTTTTGCTATATGTAAACAAACGTTTTTGACTCAGTTTTCCTTTCTTTTTAATGATCGTACTGCTCAAACGATCTTTGTTGTCGTATGTATACGTTTTTTCATCTCCATACGAGCTTTTTTCATGTACGAGCAAGTCTTTTGGACTGAATTTGTAGGTAGTAATTCCGCCGCTTTTATATTTGAATTTTATGATGTTTCCTCGCGAATCATATTCAAAAGTATCATCATAGTTGTTGCCCGTAATTCTCCCATTAGCATTATAATAATAGCGTGTTCCATAATTGAATATTAAATTTCCTTTTTGGTCAAAAATCTTTCCTGAAGAAGAATAGATATCGCCACGTAAAAAGAAATGCTCTTTTTTATGTTTGAAACCTATAGGATTTCGTGGTGCATTGACCATGTCTATTTTTTGCGCCTTTGTCAGTTGACACATCAAACAAAAAAGCAGCATCAGTACTATATTTTTCATTTACAATTATTTATTTGATTCGTTTTTAAAATTCTTTAAGTGTATTCATCATCTCATCACACATATGTATTTTTACAGGCAAGCCACTAAATACTTTTTTTGTCAATTCCATTTTTAAGCGTGTCAAATAGCTTAGAACAGCTTCGTTTTCCAGTTTGTTTTTAGCAATGATTAGTTTAAAAATGTAGGTCATACTTTCTCTATCGAGTTCAACAGTTTTCTCTACGTTATCACTTGAAAACCCATATTCAATCAAAAAGTCTTTTAACTTTTCAACATCTTCAATCATTACCTTATCTGTATAGCGAATTTCAGTTCTTTTCGCCATCATGGTTTTGAATGCATCTTCTAGTTTATACACTCGTAACGTGTTGAATTGGCTATCACAAAGGTGTAAATCGATCGGCAAATCCATATAGCCTGAAAGTTCTTTTGGAAAGATATTAAAGATGTTTTCCAATGATTTGTCTTCTAAAAATTGTTCTTTAATGACCATTTTAAATAGATACATATCACCATCTTTGACAAACTGAACAGATTTCACTTCGCCATTAGTAAATTCTGCATCCATCAAACTTTTTCCAAGTTTATCTGCTTGAGCTTCTGTAACGCCATCTTTATAATATATTTCTGTACCATCAAAGATTTTCTTTTCTCCATAATTGGTACAAGAAGAAAGAAGCGTTAGTATAAAAAGTAGTATTCCTGTTTTTTTTATCATGTCCTTAGTTTTGATCATTCTGATATGTCAAAATTCTCTTTTTTAAACAGTTTGTACAATACGACATATTGCGTATTTTCTACAGATTTAGTTTTGCTTACACTTTGCCATGTATCGTCTTTGATTGCCTGTGTATCCTAGCTCTATAGCTTTTTTCCAGTTGGCACATGCGTTTTTAAGATCACGCTTCATGTCGTAAATATTTCCTTTGTTGGAATAGGCTTTTCCATACGACGGATTGAAAATAATTGCCTTTTCAAAGTAGCTCATGGCCATATCTATATTTCCTTTTTTCGCATTACAAACGCCCATACTATTGTACACTTCGGGTTGATTTACTTCTATAGCAATTGATTGTTGATAATCTACCAATGCATCTTCTATAAAACCCATCGCATCATGCGCGCCACCACGAAAAAAGAATGCTTTTGCATGTTTTAGATCTAGTTCAATTACTTTGGAATAGTTTGCAATAGCAGCTTTGTAATTTTGATAATCTGCACTCGCATTTTTCTTGTTGATTAATGCTGTATGAAATCCTGCTTTATAGAAATAAGCATCTATGGAAGTACTGTCTAAAGCTATTGCTTGTTCACATAATGCAATGCCTTCCGTAAACTTTAGTTGCTCTTTTTTTACCAAAGCACTATCGAGTAAGGTTTTAGTAGTTTGTGCCATTGCGAATGATGTGATACAAAGGCTCAACAGTAGATATATGTATTTCATGAGTGATAAATTTAGAGTTTAAAATTCCGCATTTACACTGCATCAAACAATACGACAAATTGCGTATTTACAGTATTGTTAAAAAAATATGTACCTTGAACTCGTATCATAAAAACAACACCTATGAATACGCAATCAATGCCATGTCCAAATTGTAAAAAAGGAAAAATCCATTATACTCTTGAAACATTATTAGCTGGACAAACATTTAAATGTGATTCTTGTGATATAAGCATATCTCTAGGGACAAATGGTGAGGAACTTACCAAAGGAAGTTTGGATGCTTTGGAAAAATTAAAACATAAAAAATAAATATCTATAGTTTGGAATTATTTTATATTATAATTAGTGGTTTTGCAGTAATTGCTTTGTTTGACGCAATTGGCTCAATATTATCTAGACAGTTAAATTTTAATTATGCTTTTTTAACACTCGGTTCTATTGTAATTTATGCTTTCATTGCAATATATGCAGCAAAATCTGGAGGAACTATTACAGGAATTATCATCAGTTTTTTAATGGGGATTTTTGATTCAACTGTAGGACTGAAAATTTCTGAAAAACTAAAAGCGAATATTCAAAATACTGGCGTTAACTTTGCTATTGATGTTAAAACCGTTTTGGGTGTAAGCATTTTTGCTGCCATTATTGGTGCTATTGCCATTAGTATTTTTCTTTAAAAAACAATGTATCACTTATGAAAACAACAATTACATACCTATTTATTTTTTCTAGTTTATTGCTGGTTTTGAGTTGTTCTGACAAAAAGAAAACACAAGAAACAACTGAGCAAAAAGCAACTACTATAGAAACATCGAAAGAAGTAAGAGAAGCGAGTGATGTGAAAGACACAAAAGAAACGAAAAATACTACTGATACTTCAACTGAGGAAATAAAAATACGTCCGTACCATTATATTTGCTACACCAATGACGACAAACCTTCTTTACAATTATCAATTGCGTTCAATGAAGAAGGAAATGCTTTATTTGTAAGGTATAAAGGACAACAAAGTAGTATTCCATTAGTAAACGTAAAAGAAAATTTTGAAAATGATGGTGCGTATCCAACAATTACTCAGTTTTACAACGAAATGTACAATGGGAAGAAAAATGGGGTTTATGAATTGACTCATTCTGGAAATTGGGACTACGCAAAATACATACGCGAAAAAGATGGAAAAGTATTCAAATTCACTATAAATCACGAATTGACAGTCACGGGAAATGGATACAGAGCCACACCATGTTGGTAGTTATAAATAAGACTATTTTTTAATCTTTATACGAATGACTAGAATATGGATGTGAAGAAAAGTAGTCGCTAATATTGAATTTTCGATCTTCAAATTTCTCTTCCGATATTTTAAAATTTTGAATTCGATCAATTCTAAAAGAACGCATTTCATTACGCAAATGACACCAGGCAATTAAAATCCACTTATTGTCAGTAGAATACATTGCACAAGGTTCAATTTTTCGATGGGAAACTTGATAATCATTT
Source organism: uncultured Kordia sp. (assembly GCF_947489565.1). Lineage (GTDB taxonomy): Bacteria > Bacteroidota > Bacteroidia > Flavobacteriales > Flavobacteriaceae > Kordia. The sequence goes on from NZ_CANLEA010000003.1 coordinate 149,296, forward strand.
GCCTTCTTATAATTGATTTCCATGATATTGAAATTAGTAATTGCCAACTGAATTTCCGAAAGTGCATCACTAGAAGTATCTTCCAATTTCCAATTAAATACATGAATTTTATCGCTCAATAATTCACTTTTTTCTTGTATCGATGTTTTAAAAACCGATTTAATTTTAATCAGTGCTTCTTTAAAATCATTTACAAACGAAACATCTTTGGATTGATTGATGATATGTTCAGCCGTAATAAGCGCATTGGCTTGTTTTTCGGTAAACTGCACCGGCGCAATCGTATACGTATCAATCAAACTATAACCTCTACCTTCTACGGTATATACAGGCACGCCAGCTTCTTCTAGCTTTCGAATATCTCTGTAAATTGTACGTACACTCACATCGTATTTTTCTGCGAGTTCTGTTGCTGTTAACAATCGTTTTGATCGTAACAATGTTAGTATTGATATCAATCTTGCAAGTTGTGTCATGATCTATTTTTCAATCATTATAAAAAATTCAATTTCGAACAAGCCAAACTTGATTCAGTATCTCTTTAAACATGCATCACCACTTTATGAGATGCTGAATCAAGTTCAGAATGACGTTAAAATAGTCTTTTTTGTTAACTCATAGAATGTAACGCTACTCTATTTCCTTCGGTGTCTAGAAATTGTGCGATAAATCCATTTTCTTGAATGTCCGTTTTTGGCATCACAATTTTTCCGCCTGCTGCTTCTACTCTGGCCAATGAAATACTTAAATCGGCTCCACCATTTAAATACACTGTTGAACCATCTTGTGAAGGATTTGAACCTTCCATTTGCATGATAGCGCCTCCAACATTATGATTTTCCATATCGTATGGAAAAATTCCATATTTCATATTGTCCATATGATGGTCTTTAATTTCTTCTCCCAAAACTTCAGAGTAGAATTTTTTGGCTCTTTCATAATCTGTTACTGGAATTTCAAACCAATTTACTGCGTTTTTCATGTTGTTGTATTTTTTTAAGAATTAATAATACTGCAAATGTATCCGCGTCTTTGACAGATGATGTCAGAGGTATTTTATTTTTTAAAAATTAAAGTTCCTCGTTGATATTTACATACATATTCCACGTTTGAAAGCTGTTTGTATTTTTTAATAATATCTTCATGAATTGCTGCTGCTGGCAATGGATGATGCGCTCTGTAATTTTCGCCTATAAAATCAATAACCGTCAATTCGTTTGCTTCACACAATTCTAAATAATACAGGTACGACAAGCGATTGGTATAAGCGATATCGTTGCCTGCCCAAAAATTCCAAGTTGCATCTGAATACTTTAAAAAGTTAAATTCTGAAATATTTTTGTCTTGAAAAAAACCTGGATTCGCAAAGTGATCTATAAAATTGATCGTATGCACAGCGCGACCATCTTCGGTTAACCAAACTTTCATTTTTGCAAACAAGTCTTGTAAAAATGCAGGTGGAATGTGTTCAAAAACAACTTGTGAACAGATATAATCAAATGAATTCTGTGTGCTTTCTATAGCGTCTAAGGTATATCTTGGAATGTAGATAATATTGCAAAACGCAACTACCTTTTCAAGTGTTTTAAAAGATTGTATCTGTGTCAATTTCTCTTTGATTTCTGATAGACTAAACTTTCCATGTTTTACAATGGTTTGAAGCAATGCATCATCGTTTAGATATTGGATTTGTTTTTGAAAGGTTTTCATTGAAACATCTTTGGAAATATCGACTGTTACAACGGTTTCAAAACCTAGCAGATACAAAATTACAGGTGCAATCAACGAATATCCTGTACCAATTTCTAAAGCAGACTTTTTAGTTTCTGTAGCTAACTGAATGTTTGAAGCTTCAAACTTTCGAATGCATTCGTAATATTGATACAAACACACATTTTTATGGTAGTCTTTTATAAGCGTAGCCGGAATATGATTGAGCTGATCACCAATCTTTGTGAAATGCAATATTTTTTGCAAACTCGCTTTAATTTTCCAGTGCATACGTTTTCATTTAGTAAAATCCTTCTTAACTTTTCTATGTATGAAAAGAGAATTGGCATCCATACTTCAATATTAAAAATTTTAAAGCAGACGATATCAATAGAATCGTGATAAATACATTTTTGAAACGTGATTTTCTATGAATTCAGATAAATTATTCAATTTTTTCTAATAAATTTTAACATATTTTTAACTTTTTGATTAACTTGTACTAAGCCATTAACTCGTTCACTATACAAACCTATTTTGAACGCTAACCGAAACCAGTTAAAACCCATTTCTTATTTTGAAAGAAATTCATAAAAACCTACATCTTACCTTATCTTCCATTGCTATTTTGGTTGTCGGTGTTACTTACGGACTCTATCCGAGCACTTTTTTACCACTATTCTTTGATTTTAGTGTTGAAACTACTGATTTAAATCATGTTTTTAGAGCCATGATGGGCTGTTATTTTGCACTTGGTTTTTATTGGGGCTACAGTGTTCTTTTCCAAAAACATTGGCGTAGTGCTACCTATTCTGTTGTCTTTTTTATGGGCGGATTGGCGTCTGGACGCTTGTTAAGTATGCTTATTGATGGAATTCCTTCTACAGCATTTACAGTCGGTACTTTTTTAGAAATCCTATTTGTTATTTGGGGCTGTTATAATTTAAAAGTCTACGAAAAAGAATAATTATCTTTCTATTTTTCACAACATATATTTAGTTTGTTAGCTATATGAATGTACTTGTTTTGTTGTATTTTTACGCTGATTGTTTAGCATAAAAATTACAATGAAAAAAGAAGCGCACAAAATTTATATTGTTGGAGCAGGAATTAGCGGATTAATCGCTGCACAAGTTTTAGAAAATCACGGATTTCATCCAGAAATTATTGAAGCTACCGATCGTGTTGGTGGACGCGTAAAGACTGATATTGTAAATAATTATCAATTAGATCACGGATTTCAAGTATTGCTGACTTCCTATCCTGCTGCTACAAAATATTTAGACTATGATGCGCTCGATTTACAGCAGTTTTTGCCTGGTGCTACTGTTTTTACAAAAGGAAAACAAAAAACGATTGGCGATCCATTGCGAAAGTTTTCTTTATTATTCCCAACACTTTTTTCAGGAATTGGGAATTTTTCAGATAAACTTAAAGTGCTAAAGCTAAATTCAAGTTTGAAGAAGAAATCGTTGGACGAAATCTTTGCGCAGCCAGAAACTACAACACTTGCACATTTGCAAAAACTAGGTTTCTCAGATAATATGATTGCAAAATTTTTCAAACCCTTTTTTAGCGGAATCTTTTTAGAATCAAACCTAGAAACATCCAATAGAATGTTTGAGTTTGTATATAAAATGTTTGGCGATGGTTTTGCTGCTTTGCCAAAATCAGGAATTGAAGCCATTCCTAAGCAATTACAATCCAAATTAAAACACACAAAATTTCATTTCAACACAAAAGTACAAACGGTAGAAGATGGAAGAATCACTTTAGAAAACGGAACGGTTTTAGAAAGTTATTTTACCATTGTAGCCACGGAAGCTAGCCAATTGATTTCAAATTTGAAGTCGCAAGAAACCGCTTGGAAATCTTGCGAAACTCTATATTTTGAAACTCCTAAACGTACCATTTCGAAACCGCTCATCGGATTGGCAGCCGATAATACATTGTTTGTAAACAATATCTTTTTTCATCATAGTTTGCCTGTAACTTCTAAAGGAAACAAAGAATTGTTATCCGTTACCGTGGTAAAAAATCATAATGTATCTAACGAATTTTTGATTAAAAAAGTTCAAGAAGAATTGCAGCAATATTGTGGCATCACGGATTGTACATTTTTAAAACAATACACCATTCCGAAAGCGTTGCCAAATTTACAACAGCTTCAATATAGCGTATTGCCTTCAGAAACACGTTTAACCACACACACTTTTCTGGCAGGAGATGTACAACTAAATGGTTCATTAAACGCGGCAATGTTGGCAGGAGAAGCTTCGGCTTTAGGAGTTATTGAAGCATTGGGAAACATATAGCCACAATTTGCAAAAATTGAAATAACAATGCTGCTCTATAAAATTTCTCAACTCTTTTGTCGTTATTAGCTTAATTATATTGAATCGTTTATCTTTCAACGCCCAAAAAGCGTAATTTTAGTACATGTCAAATCTTACCCGAATTGTTATCGTAATAGTATTCTGTTGTTCTTCAGCTGTATATGCACAATTGGGCGATTTAGCACGTATCGATTACACATACATTCCAAATGCAAAATCAGATGTAGAGTATGAACGTTTTCGTGCGTTGTTCAACTATCCTATCAAATTAAAAAATGATGATACTTATTTATTTTTAGGATTAGATTACAGCAAAATTCATTTAAAATCTGAGGTTCAATTTCCTTTTCCTACCAGAGATTTAAACGATTTTCAATTGCTCGATTTGAGTATTGGATATACAACTCCATTACGCAACAATTGGCGATTAGGCATCCGATTTCAACCTGGAGTAAGCACCAATTTGGTAGCTGATGCGCTTAGTGTAAAAGATATTGTTCTTTCGGGAACTGTCGTATTTATTAAAAAGGGAAAAATGTATAACGGGAAAGCTCAGAAATTAATTTTAGGTGTTTCTTATGCTGGAAATTCAGGATTTAACTTTCCACTACCTTTTATTAGTTATTTTAAGAAGTTTCACCCAAAATGGTCGTTCAATTTGGGAATTCCCAAAACAAATCTGCAGCATTATTTTTCCCAAAAACACCGACTCAAAGCGTATGCGCAATTGGATGGTTTTACTTCCAATTTGCAACGAGAAGTTCCTGTGATTAATGGAGAAGCAGCTAGAAGCATCAATATGTCGCTCATTTTATCTGGATTGCAATATGAGTATTACTTCACCAAACAATTGCAATTGTATGTACGTGCCGCTTATATTTTTTCGTTGGATAATGAACTTCGAAATGAAAATCGAGAAACAATTTTTTCTTTAGATAATGAAGCAAAAATCTATTTGAGAACTGGAATTAAGTTTAAGATTTAAGAAGTTTTATAGCATTCGATTTCAACTAAAATGGTTGTTTTTCACTTAAGTATTTCCAATAGCGTTTTGGAACATGTCGCACATGCAACAACATATTTTTCCTGGATTCTATATTGGTGCTTTTGAAGTAGTTTTGCCATAATTCTTGAAATTCCAATTCTTCTTTGGCGAAAAAATCTTCGGACGTTTTTGTAAAATCAAAGTGTTTCGGAAATTCCATCACAATGGTCTCTACATGTTCTAAATTGTAATGCAATCCATAATTTCGTTGGATATCATAAATCACCCATTTCTGGTCTGCATACCGCGATTTAAAATGCTTCGCTAACAATGGTAATACATTAAAATCTGGTGCTACATTCGCAAAATACAAACCATCTTTGGTCAGTTTGAAACGCACAAAAGCTTCCATTCTATGCTTCTCGCGTCCAACGCTTCTCGTAATTTTTGATAGCTTTAAAACGGTACTGTTTGAAAAGTCTTTTTCTATATTTTCTGTAGTGTCAAACACTTGCCGAATGTAGTCTAACAATGTATTTTCAATTGAATCCATTTCGCTTAGAAACGAATAATACAATTGATTTCGACCGTAAGATGTTAATTTCTTTTGAAGTCCTTTCCAAACACGATCCGCATGTGTTTTGTTGGTAATTATTTCCTCAGTCGCTCCAAAAAAAGAACCTTGCACATTGCTTTCACGCTGAATATCTACTTGCGATAATTTTTCTTCATATACTTTAAAAACAGTACTTAGAAAACCTTCAAACGTACCATCATAACTTAAAACTTTCTGCATTATCCAAATAGATTTAACTGATTACTTGTAGCATTTCTGAACTTACTTTTTGAGTTTTGAAGAATGAGTCCTTTAATTTTATCAGGTGCTAAATCGCGGCGTTCAAAATCGTTCGAATTACAGATCAAAAAATATTTTGCTCTATTGAGCGCAACACCTAAACGTTTTAAATGTTCCCAATTGAGTTGACGAAATTTTCGAGCATTCAATATTTTGTACACAGACGTCATTCCCAAACCTGGAACGCGCGCCAACATACGTTTATTAGCACGATTTACGTCTACGGGAAACTCATGAATATTCCGCAAAGCCCATGATAGTTTTGGATCAATATCTAAGTCCAAATGTTGATGTGTTTCATTGACAATTTCGTGAATATGAAAACCGTAGAAGCGCATTAACCAATCGGTTTGATACAATCTATTTTCACGTAACATCGGAACTTCGCTTCCTATTTGTGGCAAACGACTGTCATAACTTATAGGCACATATCCTGAATAATACACACGTTTTAGATTGAACTTTTTATAGAAAAAATTAGACGCAGTCATAATTTGATAATCATTTTCTCCACTGGCGCCAATAATCATCTGCGTACTTTGTCCTGCTGGTGCATATTTTGGTGTGCTTTTGATAATTTTCTTCTCAGCCTTGTATTGAATAATTTCCTGTGTCACCTTTTTCATAGGTTTGATAAAATCTTCACGTTTTTTATCAGGAGCAAGTCGCTTCAGACCTTCACGAGTTGGGATTTCAATATTAACACTCAATCGGTCTGCATACAATCCTGCTTCGCGCATTAATTCGTCTGAAGCACCTGGAATTGATTTTAGGTGAATATATCCATTAAAGTTTTCTTCCAAACGCAATCTCTTCGCGACAGCCACTAAGCGTTCCATCGTATAATCTGCATTTTTGAAAATCCCTGAACTCAAAAACAAGCCTTCGATATAATTTCTGCGGTAAAAATTAATGGTTAAATCCACAACTTCCTGAACTTTGAAAGCTGCGCGTTTGATATCATTACTTTTTCGCGTGACACAATAAGCACAATCAAAAATGCAATGATTTGTCAATAGAATTTTCAACAAAGAAACACAGCGACCATCTTCGGTATATGTATGACAAATTCCCATACCTTTTGCATCGCCTAAACCTTTGTTTTTATTGGTTCGATCGCTTCCACTAGATGCACAGGAAACATCATACTTTGCAGCATCTGCTAGAATGCTAAGTTTTTCTTTGATACGTTCAAAAGACATAAAATGATTTCTTTTATTGATGGTAAATACGCGTTGATCAGGTTTTTACAAATATAACATTTTACAGATTTAAATTAAAACATATTTTAAATAATTCTGTTAAATGTTTTAAAATTATTTTTATATACAATTGAAATTCAACTGTTACGGAATAATTATTGCTACCATTAACATCATATTACATGAACATTTTACCATTTTTATTTATGAAAAAAATTACACTTTTATGCTTGTTTCTCACAAGCTTGTCATTCACAGCAATTGCTTCAAATCAAAGTAGCATTCAAAAAGCACAAAAATCCACTAACGAACGTACATTTTGCGAAGGCTGGAAAGATGGATATGAAGTAGGTTTTAGTTATTACAATCTAACGAATCGCAAAGTGAAACCTATTTTTATTACGCCTATTTGTCCTATAGCACGTATCGGACAAGATTCGTATCAAGATGGATATAATCGCGGGTTAATTAAAGGGAAAAAAGATTTTAAAAAGCGCAATCCATCCATAAAAGATGATGATAGTCATCCATTGGCGATTCCTGTAGTTGATAACGATGATAAACGTTCGTATTGTGACGGCTGGGAAGATGGTTACAGAGCTGGATATACTTACGAGAGTTCCGTCAAAAGAAGAATAAAACCCATTTTTATCACACCCATATGTCCTATCGCTAAAATTGGTGCTGACACTTACCAAGATGGCTACAATAGAGGACTGCGTAAAGGCTTGGAAGATTTTAAAAAACGATAGTTCTAAAAAGAAAAAGCGGACATAAAGTCCGCTTCCTATTCGTTATAAAAATATACATATTCCATTTACACACCTGGAAGCACGGTCGATAAAAAAGCAATCAGAACGACGTACACATCCTATAGGAAATCGTATTCCTCCATTGATATTTCCCTGTTCTTTTTTGTTTAATTCTTTTGCTCCTTCTAAGTTTAAAATTGATTTTAACATAATCTAAGTTTTTGGTTATACCGTAAATTATTAAATATAATTTTGATACGTTTACGGGAATCCCATATTTAACATTGACCAATTTTAGGGCACCGATTTTACTACAAAAAAGCTTCACATTCCTGCGAAGCTTTCGTGTATGAGCACAACTCCTAATTTACCTGAAATAAAACTTTTTATTACTGAGATCCGAAGTAAAAAAGGAGTTGCTAATCATTCATAAATCATATTTGACATGCATAATCTTCAAACATATTTAACAGTGAAATTAACTATGAATTGTAGTTATAAAAAGGAGTTGATATCGTATTTATTTAATTTCGAGTAGTAAAAAACTGGTCCCTTTCGAGTATTTAGAATGCTTTACACCATTTTTCAATCTATTTTGAAAATGTGTGTATTTTCATGAATATAATGAAATATCATACAATAATAATCATGAAAAAAAGTACGATACACTTCTCAAACTTTATATTTTCTTCACAATTAGAATCTATCTTAACCATAAGATAAATAATTCATAACTCTTAATATATTTTACAATTAAAAGTAAGTATTTACACTTGTATTTGAAAAATAGGGGTTTCCACTTCTATAAAGAAACAGAAAGAAACCTATGTTTACATAACATAAGAATAAAAACTCAACCACCTGTAAATGAATTAAATACATAATATCAGCAGTCTATTTTTGAAAGTGATTAAAATTGGAAGAAGTATTCATAAAATAACTGTGAATTGTATTTAAAGAGTCACTTACAAAAGAATGAATTCACCATTTGGTAACCTAAACAACAAACCAATGTACAGCCTAGAGAATCCTGCCCAACCTCAGCTAGTAGAAGAGCTTGATCCTTCTTCAAATTTCCAAGATGCATTTGACGCTCAAATTTTAAAAAAAGCTACTTCAGTCGCCATTGAAAAACTTAAAGACAATATTTCAAATTCGAATCCTAGAGGACTGAAATTGCTATCGCCTGATAAATTAATGACACTCGTAGAAGCATTTGCAAAAAGAAACTCAACATCTTCAGCATTATTAGATACACAACTTTTAGAAGAAATTATTGATTTGTATACTGCGACCGGAATTCCTGTGTATTCCACAGGTTATATGGGACGACAGTTTTCTGGTGTCATTCCAATTACAGGACTTACCGATTTATTGACTTCTATGATGAGTCAGCCTTCATCCTTTTACGAATCTGCACAACTTCCTAGCATGGTAGAAAAAGTAATTGCAAAAGAATTTGGCGATTTACTCGGATGGAAACACGGAACTTACGATATGGTCACTACCTCTGGCGGATCCTTGGCAAATATTACTGCGATTTTAACTGCCAGAAATAGCAAAATACCTGATTTTACAAATTTCAAAATCAAAAGAAAAACCATTCCCGCAATTGCCGTAAGTGCCGATGTGCATTATTCTATTAAAAGAGCTGTGGGAATTTTGGGAATTGGTGAAAATCAAATTATTCCATTACCCATTAACGACAAAGGGCAAATTTGCATGTCGCAGGCAGAAAATACTTTGCTAGAAGCTGAAAATAATGGTTACCATGTGTTTTGTTTGGTCGCTACTGCAGGAACAACTGTCGTTGGTGCTATTGATCCATTGGAAGAATTGACTGCATTATGCAAACAAAAAGACTATTGGTTTCATATCGATGGCGCGCATGGCGGAAGCTTTTTAGTTTCAGACACCTTACGAAGTCGTCTCAAAGGAATTGAATTGGCAGATTCTTTTGCCTTAGATGCGCACAAAACTATGTTTTTACCTGCTTCTTGCACACTTTTATTTTATAAAGATATTGCTTCGCCCAAGAAGACTTTTTATAAAGAAGCCAGTTATATTTTTGAAAACGAATCCAACAATTTTGATGGCGGAGAAAAAAGCTTCGAATGTACCAAACGGCCTATGATTATGAATCTTTGGATTCCGTGGGTTTTATATGGGAAAGAAATCTTCGCTCAAAAATTAGAAGCCTTATGTAATATTGCAATGCAAGCGTATAATGAACTTACCATAGCTTCCGATTTTGAGTGTTTACACCAACCACAAACAAATATTTTATGTTTTCGATATCAGTCTGAAGATGCGCAGTATATGGAAGGTTTTGACTTTCAAATTGCAATTCGAAATAAAATAAAAGAAGAAGGTAAATTTTTCATTTCTAAAGTAGAAGTTCAAGGAAAAACGGCTTTACGCGTGGTTTTTATGAATCATGAAATTAATATCGAACATTTTAGAAGTCTCTTAGACGAAATCCGAAGCATCGGTCAAAAAATAGCATCCAACAACAACATAGAACAAGCGATCACAATCTAAATGGAAACAACTACACCTACACAAAGCAAGCAGGAAACGTTTATAAACCAACTATTTCCAAATGCCGAACTGACGCCAACATCCATAGATCAGGTAGTACAATTACCTCGATTCCTTAGTAAAATTGAGCAATGTGAGCAGCATTTCGGAATTCCCTTTGATGCCTTAGCTTATGAAACACAACAAGAAATTATAGGAACACGATTGCACCAAATCGTAAACATTCTAATGTTAAATCCGTTGTGGAAAGCGCGTTTTGAAGAACACGGAATTACAGAAGCGCCAAAAACCTTTGAAGATTGGCAACGTATTCCTATTACGGATAAAGAAACAGCTATCAACTTTTATTCGGAAGAACGAAAAGGAATGGTGGTTTCGTTAGAATATGGCGGTTTTGAAATTGTTGCCAGTGGTGGAACAAGTACTGGAAAACCTTCTGAAACAGTATATTCTTTAGAAGAATTAGACGATACGTATCATCTTTCAGGGAAATTTATGGGCGATCATTTATTACCTAGATTTTTTTCCGAAGAAGACGGAATGCCGATTATATCTACCACATACGCAGATTTTCAATTGTGGAGTAGCGGAACGATGGTTGGTGGCGTTTTGCAGCGAATTCCAAATACGAATTACATCGCGGCTGGTCCAATTGATAAAAAGGTTTACGAATTAATGATGAGTTATGAAGGTCCAAAAGTAATTTTGGGATATATCGAATCTATTTGTCAGTTGTATGATAATGGTTTGGATTTAGATCAAGAAGCAAAAGACAGCTTGCGTTTGGCATTATATTGTAGCGGATTGCTGTCTAAAAAGAAACAGAAAGAATTAAAAACACTCTATCCAAATCTTGATATTCTAAGTTATTTTTCTGCCACGCAAGCAGAAGCCATTGCCATTCAGTTTGATCCGAATGATGATGCTTTAACCACGGTTCCGGCGTTACATTTTATAGAAGTTGTTGACGAAAATGGAAAATGGGTAGAAGAAGGTGAAGAAGGCGAATTGGTAATTACACGATTGCACTGTAACAAAGCGCCTATTATTCGTTATAAATTAGGTGATAGAGCTATCAGGTTACCGATACGAGAAGAAGAAAACTTAAAAACATTTCAGTTTGAATTTAGAGGACGAAGCGGAGATGTAATTCACATAGAAGATCATCAATTTTCAGCATTGAATACCTTTGATTACGTGAAGTATCAGTTGAATAATTATCACAACATCGATTTGGATGATATTGCTTCAGAAACACAAATTACACATTACAGAGATCAAAAATTACTCTCCATTGTCATTGCAACTGATTATTCTGGTTATTACGAATCTGTATTACAGACAACTTTAGGAACAGAAGGTGTTCAATATTTGGTAAAAGATGCACTTATGAAATCAATGGGATTGTACAGTAAATCATCAATCAAAGAAAATTCGCTAGACCAAATAGGATACACATTCAAAATTACATTCGTAAACACACATTCCGATCAAATTTACAAAACGTCACTTGGAAAAATTCCATTCTACAGAGATGTCCTAGACTCAACATCAAAATCGTAAGCAATGGAAACCACAACCAATATAGAAATTATAGAAAATCTTATTCATGGGAATACGAAAGAACTTCCATTAGATTTTAAGAAAGTATTTGACACGAATTTGTTTGAGAAACATTCCGATATTATTGTCGATAAGCTCGAAGCATATTTGTTAGAGAGTCAGCAAACTCCAAAAGGAATTGACCTGAGAAAACCGGAAGAATTATTGGAAGAAATCCAGGATTTAATGAATTCCGAATCTTCGAACACTGAAGATACCTTGAAAAGTATTATCGATTTATATCTTCAAACAGGTGTACAAGCCAATTCGCCAGGGTACATGGGAAGACAGTTTTCTTCTGTATTTCCGTTAGCCAGCGTGTTCGATTTTATAAGTTCCATGTTAACGCAACCTTCTTCTTTTTATGAAGCCGCGCAATTGCCTAGTGTAGTTCGTGTATACATGGCAAAAGAACTGAATAAATACATCAACTATCCTGAAGATGAATTTGATATGGTCACTACTTCTGGTGGATCATTGGCAAATTTAACCGCTTTATTATCAGCCAGAAACTATTACTTTCCAGAGTTTTGGGAACAAGGAATTTTGAGTATTAAAGAAAACGAGATTCCAGCAATTGCCGTGAGTGAAGAAGCGCATTACAGCATTATTCGTACGGTAGAAATGTTAGGTTTTCATAAAGATCAAATTGTAAAATTGCCTGTCAATCAAAAACGACAAGTAGATATCAAAAAAGTACAACCTGCACTTGATCAAGCTAAAAAAGAAGGTTTTAAAGTATTTTGTATTGTTGCCAATGCTGCTACGACTGCCGTTGGTGCTTTTGATCCTATTGATGATTTGGCAGCTGCAGCTGAAAAAAACGATTGTTGGTTACATATTGATGGCGCTCATGGTGCGAGTTTTTTACTTTCAGAAAAACACCGTGGAAAATTAAAAGGCATTGAAAAAGCAGATTCAATTACGTGGGACGCGCATAAGATGATGTTTATTCCGGGAACCTGTAGTATGCTTTTTTATAAAGACAAGCGTCGAAGCAAATTAGCGTTCAGACAGAATGCGAGTTATGTGTTTGAAAAAGAAGAAGATCAATACACAAAATATGATGGCGCTAAGAAAAATATAGAATGCACCAAACGACCTATGATTATGAATTTGTGGGGAATTTGGATGTTTTACGGACCTGAAGTTTTTCAACAGAAAATTGATCATCTCTGCGATCTTGGTCGTAAAGCATACAACGTATTAAAAGCAAATTCCCATTTTCAATCTTTACACGAACCAGAAGCAAATATGCTCTGTTTTCGATATAAACCTAAAGGTTTCGACAGTAGCAAACTCAAAGATTTCCAGTTACAAATCCGAAATCAGATTAAAGCAAACGGTAATTTTTTCATCTCTAAAGTTAATATTGACGGAGAACCTGCATTGCGCGTGGTTTTCATGAATCACCGAATTCAAATAGACCATTTTAAAATGCTTTTAGCAGAAATTCAACAAATAGGCAATCGTATACTAAACCCAAATACCAAAGCTATGGACGTACACAATCATATCTCCATAAAAAATACTCCAATCAACGGAGCGGCAAGCATTCAGAAAAAGACGAAAAAAAATAGTAATAGCAAAGCTTCAAAAGCAGCTGCATTTGCTAAAAAAATTATTCCCGACACGGAGTTTTCTCCAAAAAGCATTGATGATGTAAAGAAACAACCAATGTTTTATGAGAAGATTAAAATGGTGGAAGCAGAAAAAGGAACCAACTTTTACAAAGTAGATTTTGACACACAAGATGCTTTGGTATTGAGAAGGTTGCAACAAATGGTCAATAATCTCTTTTTAAATCCTTTTTGGAAAAATAGATTGGAAACTGCTGGCATTACAGAAACACCGATTGATTTTGAAGCTTGGCAAAATATTCCTTTAACCGATAAAGAAACAATGACGACGGCTTTTAATGGAAAAAGAGAAGGAATGGTCGTACCCTTTAGCGATGGCGGTTTTGAAATTGTTGCCAGTGGCGGAACTACTTCTGGAATTCCATTAGAAACTGTATACGAATTGCAAGAATTACAGGATACATATAAAATTGCAGGAGAGTTTATGGGGAAATTTATTGCGGATAAATATTTTAAAAAGAAGACTCCAAAATGGATTATTACCACTTTAGCAGACACACAAATGTGGAGCAGTGGAACCATGGTTGGCGGTGTTTTACAAAAAATTCCAAATACAAATTTCTTAGGCGCAGGTCCATTAAATCTTAGCGTGTACGATCATATGATGTCGTATAAAGGAGATAAACTTATTATGTCTATTTCTTCAGCAATTGCCGCTTTAGCAGATTACGGAAAAGAAATGAGCGAAGAAAAACGAGCGAGTTTTCAATTGGCCATGTATGGAAGCGGATTGATGTCTCAACAACAAGAAACTGCGTTAAAAGAGGTGTATCCAAATGTAAAACTACTCAGCTATTTTGCAGCGACACAAGCAGAAACTATTGGACTTCAATTAGATCATAAAAGCAAAACTTTATCGGCAGTTCCGGGACTTCATTTTATAGAAATTGTAGATGAAAACGGAAAATGGGTCAAAGAAGGTGAAGAAGGAGAATTAGTTGTGACAAGATTGCACAGTAACAAAGTTCCTAATGTTCGTTACAAATTGGGTGACAGAGCGATTCGATTGAAAAGAAAAAACACCAAAACCTTACGAACTGACCAATTTTTATTCCAAGGACGTAGTGGAGATATCATTCACATTACAGATTCACACTTTTCAACAATTAAAGTAATGAATGCTTTGTTTGCTGAGTTGGACAAAATTGGAGTCGAAATTTCCAAGCAGGCTTTAGAAATTCAGTTTTTAAATGATAGAGCAAATTGTAAACTAACCTTGCTCGTTTCCACAGAAACTCCCAAAAAATTATATGAAATGGTACAGCAGCATTCAAAGGAAAAAATTGATGAATTATTTGTGAATTCATTAGTGCAATCCTTACCAATATTCAATGCTTGGGAATCGAACGTAGCGTATATCAAAAAAAGCAAATACGAGTTTGAATTGAAGGTTGTTGACAAAGGATCAGATGCCATATTTAGAACTCCATTAGGAAAAACTCCCTTGATTAAAGATCAATTTTAACCATAAAAAACCTTACCATTATGCGAGAGCAAATTAATATCATGATTATGGTAGATTCTATCAAAGCTTTAGTAGATCAAAGCTTAGAAGGAAACTGCTTCATGGTGGACGATAGCTGTTTTTTTAGTAAACAGAAAGGAACGCTTTATCTGGACACACAATGCATTCCGGATCAAAAAATACATTGGACGGTAAAAGCGGTGGATGTACAAACGCCGGTTAGCATCAAACAAATTTCTTTTGAACCGTATCAAGTGTATTTTAACACTACACATGTAGACAACTTAGATGCCTTAGTTTGGAATGGAATTGTGCCATATGTAGGCAGCAAACAAATGACTTACAAATACAAAATTGTATTACAGATTGGGAAAGGAAAGAAAAGTAGACTTGCAACGTTTACACCTTCATTAACCATTTTACCACCTTATTAATCATCTAACACAACACATTATGAGTCAACAATTTGGAATCATGATTATGATCGATGTGAAAGCAGCCTTAAAAACGCGAAATCTAAAGGATCATGTATATTTAATTGACAATATGAAAGACTTTGGATCTCAAAACGAAGGAACCAATGCTTTAATCTCAAAAGTGAATGGAACTTATTGGGCAGATGGAACACAAGCTGGTGAAGAAGTAATGAATTGGCTTGCTATCGATATTAATGATATGCCTCGAACCGTACAAAAACCTTCTTATTATACCTATTTCAAAACCAAAGCCATTGAAAGTTTTTTAAAGAATCATTTGTTAGATGTCAGAGAAAAGAAGAATGACAAAAAGGATGAAAAAACGAACTATGAAATCGAAATGACATCCGATGGTTTTAATACTATGTTTGACAAACTTCAAGACATTGCGAATGTAGCGCAAGGAGGATTGAAAACGAATACCGATTCTACTAAAAATATTGAAACCGTGTGGCCATTAGTAAGTGTTACTGGAGAAATAGAAGGTCAAAACACAACAGATATCAAAGAAGACGATTATATAAACCTTCCTCCTATTGTGACCAATATTACGGGAGAAGCTGTGGATCTAGGTATTATTTATCCTGCGCAATATGGATCGCCGAATTTCATTACAGAAGGTTGGTATTGGTGTGCTACGGTGAATACTGCAAAGGCAGGAAAATATAGATATACAGCACATATCACGTTGTTTGATTTGGTTACCAAAGAAGGTAAAATTTCTTGGAAGCCTGTACAAATGACGTTTGATTCGCACATATTAATTTCTAGAGATCCGATGCGAAACGGATTTACAGGAGCAGGCGATAGTTATTTACCTATTTATTAATTTAATCAAGAAACATCATGAGTTATGTAAATATAAAAGCACTTGTAGACGTTGTTGCAGTGCTCTCAAACGATCAATTGGAAGGCAATGTATACATTTTAGACACTAACAAGTTAAAAGGATCTAGCAAAGAAGGAACTATTTATTTAGAAACTGCCGTTGAAAAGAATGATATTATTCTTTGGAGTACTTACGGATTGGAAGTAGAATCGTATGTGAAAATTTGTGACATTCAGGTAAATGAAACCTATTTATCGAAACCTACGGAAGAATACTATCAAGGTACAAACATACAGTATTGGACATCGACAGTTAAGAAAGTACCAACACAAAACATTCCATACAGTATTCATTTTGAAGTTGGAAACACGACTACTCTTTTCGCTACGAAAAGTAACGGACCAAGTGTCAAATCAGTAACAAACAGCTAGAAATCATGAGTAAAAAAGAAATACCTCAAGGAGTAGTCAATGGAATTCAATTAAATATTGTGAGTACTATTGACTATAAAAGTATTAAGCGAAGTGGATACAAATCATTGAACAATGCCGTGTTTTTGACTGATAATGCCTTTGAAAGCACTAAAAAAGGAACACCCGATTTGGAAACGGTTTGCACACAAGGACAAGTATTGAATTGGTTAGTTTTTCCTATAAATATTGATGAATTTAAAGATCCTTTTGTTTATAGTCCGACTATACGAATAAGCAATATTGTTTTTCTTAGAGACAATGGTGAAATCTATCAGGAAAAAATCTGTGAGAACCTACATTCTTATGGTAGTTTAGAAAAAGGAAGACCGTATTTATGTCCTCCAGTATTTTTCTATTGGGCAGCGAATGTACGTGTAAATCTTCCGCCAGGACGTTATAAATATAGGCTCATTTATGAAGTAGACGATTATACTTCACCAGCTATAAAGTACTATTTAAATTTAGATTCTGCGAGTTTGTGCGTTGTGCCTTTACAAACAAAAACCGCATAAAATTATCATATAAGAAAGCTTCACAGAGATGTGGAGTTTTTTTGTTTTACGGCAATAATTATTTTAAAGAAAATACTTACTTTTGATTATTGCTAACAAAATAGCATTTTAACAAATTATGAGTAATGATAAGTATAGTGAAGTTTATGACAAATGGATAGAACTGTATAAGTTTTCTATGTTTATAGTACTTCCAGCTGCTATCATTTGTATGGTAGTATTTAACTTATTTTCATACGCTTACTATTCAATGCTATTTGTTTTTTTACTTGTAGGTATTTTATATTACAAGTATATTATGTTCAAAAAACAATGTGCACAATACAATTTACCAATATTCTTTACCAACAAAAATCCTGTTTTATGGATTCGGAAATTTTCAAAAGGATCAGATATATGGAAATCACATGCATTTATAGACATTGTATTACGACCTTGGTCAACGGTTATTACTTTAGCTGATAATAAAATTAAATATGGTGTTGAAACTAGAGTGTACAAACGAAAAATAATTGTCATCATTATACTTCTCTTCTTATTGATTCTTTATACAATTCACTATTTCAAATCTTATGATTCTTTTGCTACGTATATCATAAGTGCTACTGTATTTATTATAATATTTGGCTACATTTATTTGAAGCAACTTACAACAAGCGGAAGTGTAACAATTTTAGAAAAAGATATTTCAAAACTAAATATCTCTGAAAGCAAAATAGCAGGAAAGCATTTTAATGGAAATGTTTTAAGAGCTCCTAGTGAAGGAAATTTATGGTGGGAAATCATTTTGAAAATATCGCCGTCAGTTTCTGCTGTTATTGTTGACTGTGAAGATATTATTATGGAATCTGTTAGTCTCAAAAGAGAAATTCATCATTTCTTAGACACATTGGGAGCAAATCGTTTGATTCTGTTGACAAATGGAAACGACCAAGGAAAAGTTCTTGAATTATATCCTGAGCTAAAAAACAGTCTTTTTATTAAGAAACCTAAACGTATGGGATTTCGTTATTTCTCTGCTGAATACCGTGCTATTTCTATACAAATTGCAAAAGCTATTTTTTAAAAATAATACGTATCATTTCTAAAAATTACCATTGGAATTTCTGAATCATTTTATTGTTTCCTTTTTAGCTAACAATATTTCAATTAGTCTTTTACTACTTTAAAAGTTTGCGTTCCTTTATCACTTAAGGCTTTTACAATGTATAATCCTTTGGACAGATTTTCGACATTGACTTCTGAAATAGCTGCTGATTGTAGTGATTTAACAAGTTCTCCTTGTAAACTATAAAGTTGTACTTCTGTAATACTTGTGGTATTTGTTTTGAAATATATGGTGTTTGAAGCTGGATTGGGATATGTAATTATATCCTTAGCAGTACTTACTTCATCAACAGAAAGGCTTCCATCGTACTCGAAAAAGTATGCTGAACCAGCATTTTGTATAAAATTGATATCCATACTGTCTTCATCTTCATCTGATGCGCCTACAAAACAAGTCGTACCGTCTATAGCTACTGATCGGCCAAAAAAGTCATTTGCAGCCCTTGAAGGAGCTATAATTCTTTGTTGTTCTGCCCAGATTCCATTTACATCTCTATGAAAAACGTATGCAGCACCTGCATTACTATTTATAGATCTTGAACCACAGATAATTGCATTTCCTGAAATAGATATAGAATCTCCAAAATTAGCACTGGAAACTCTATCAGAGGCGACTAATTTCTGTACAAATATCCATTCTCCTTGGTTATTTAATTCATAGACAAAAGCGGCTCCGTTATTAAATCCTGGATTCATATCGTTGGCATCCGTATCATCTCCAAAATTGGCTAGTACTAAATAATTCGTGTCTATAACAACTTCATTAGCAAATAAATCATCTTCATCTCTTGAAAAAGGGTTTACAATTTTTTGTATTTCCTCCCATACACCAGAATTATTTCGTTTAAAAACATAAGCTGCTCCTTCATCTGTATCAATTGCATTATTAATATCTTCTAGTAATGCTCCAACCACAATGTGATCTCCAGAAATGGCAACCGCTTCTCCAAAATCATCGCCATCATCTCCATCAGAAGGTACTAAGCGTTGAATTTCGGCCCAAATCCCATTGGTACCACGCTCATACACATATATAGCTCCCGTGGTTGGTGTAGTGATATCTCCAGTTCGTTCACTTTGTGAACTAACTACAATATAATTTCCATCAATCGCAACGTTTCTTCCGAATAGGTTTGCTGAAGAAGTTGAAGTAGTAGTTAATATCTGTACTTCCTGCCAAACTCCATTGGAATCACGTTCAAAAATATAAGCGTTATCATTATCAAATTTACCTACAACTGCGGTATCTCCAGAAATGCCTACTGAAAATCCAAAAAACTCTCCTGCTACCAATCTATCTGAAGGAACTATCTTTTGAGTTTCTATCCAATCACCCAAAGCATTTTTTTCAAAAAAGTAAATAGAACCTGCATCATTAATAAAGTTCATATTATTTTCATCTGTATCATCTGCAGGGACTCCTACTATAGCATAATTTCCTGAAATTCCTGTAGACCATCCAAAACTATCAGTTTCAGATCGATCGGAAGCTACTATTTTCTGCGTAAAATCCCAATTCTGAGCAATAAGATTTATTGGGATTATAAATAAAATAACCCAAAAATATGTGGTTGGTTTCATGGTTAATCTTTTAAAAAGAGCACTTTTAATAATCATGTAAATGTATGTACAAAAATTCAAGTTCACATGAAACTATAAGAAAATGCTATATTTTCATATAAAAGTAAGCATTATAATTCTAATTCAGTACTTACAATTACTTCTAAGTCTCCTTCTTGTAATAATGTACCATTTCCAACTCGTATTGTATCTATTTTAAAAGTCACCACATAGGTATATTCGGGTTTAAACCATAAATAAATATGATTATCAGAACCTATATATTGTCCTGCTGTGATAGTAGCTCCTTTATCAACATGGGCGTTTGTATTGATTAGATTTGTAGATCCACTTGCATAACAATATCCTACCCAAGTAACATCAATAACTTCTGCTGTTTTATAACTATATCCAAGTGCTTGAATATAATACATTTTATTATCAACATCTGATTTATATGGTAGCTTAATGTGGAAATACTTATCTGATTCATTATATGCTCCACCATGATAATATTTTAGGATTCCTTCATTAGAAGAACCTCTTCCAGTATCTGTATTTCCTAAATTCAATACAACATTCCCTGTTTGCCCATTGATACTTTGCACAGGAGCAAATGTTTCTGCGGCACGCTTAGCGCCTTTTGGTGTTACAAAACGTGTATCATCAGTTGCAGCTTGTACTTCCGTTAAGGTCGCTTGTTCTACAATTCCTTTTTGTGTAGTTGTTGCATCTGGTAATGTGGATACAAAGTCATCATCTAATCTACTTACAAAACTATCTATCAAATCTTCAAATTGATTTCCAGTAGGTCTTAAATGTGGTTGAAAATATCCTTTTAATTCTTCTCTGCTTTTTTCTGCCATGATTTATTTTTTATTTTTTTATTCGTTTGGTCGTACTACAAATGTTCCTTCTAGAATCATCCCATCGGTTCCATCTAATGAAATTCCTCCAATATATTGCCAAGTACTTTCATCGTATATGGTTAGTATATGCTCTTCTGTACTAAACATTCCCGAAGTATTTTCGGCAATTACTTTAAAGTGATGATATAATGGATTATTATCTGCATTTGTAGTTGCTAATGTTGCTGACTCTAATGTTGTTGCATGTAATGGAATATACAGGTTATTCATATTTGATTGTATCTCAAAGATTTTAGCCCAATTTCCATTTTTATTCATCTGATACACATGATATTTTCCTTTATAACATGTTTTCTGCCAGTGCAAGGTTACTTCATGTAATTCATTCGTTTCAGTAATAGGTTCTGAATAATAATTCAACACTGGAGAAGCTGGATTAGATACTTCTGCCATAAAAGACGCTACTATTTTTGATGCTTTGGAAGGTGCATATTCCGTAACAATAGTTCCATTTTTGTCTGCATATTCTATTTCTCTAGAAGCTGTGACTCTATAAAACAAGGCTTCTTTGTATGGAACTTCTTCCAAATCTTCGAAAGTATCGTATACTTTCCAAACGGCATCGTCAAGTATTCCTTCTTCAGTCAAATCAACAGTTTTTACTAATTTCATGGTTCGGATCGATTGTGCATCTAGTCGACTCATGGTTCTGTAAATACTTAGTTTTTTCACATTTTGAATGCTTGGATATGCATTGATTTCAAACTGAATAGAAGGAGTAATTCCTAAAATTTGATTTTCTAAAACAGGCATGATACGTTTTACTTCTGGCGCTTCTGGCGCATTCGTATTTACTTGCTTTACTGGACCTAAAAAAGGACTAAATTCTCCTAGTTTCATTCTAGAACCTACTTCTCTAACCGCATAGAAATATAGGTTATCTGAAGTCCCATCTAGATTAAAGTCTGTGTATACTGTACTATGCGGACTTGTTCCGGAAACACGCATCATTGGCGCCATATCAAAATCTTCATGAGTTGGCGACAATACATGTCCGTTTTCATCACGAATTATTTGTTTTTTATTTATCGGTTGATACGGTTCGCCAGTACTATCTACTTCTTTTATATATTCATAGATAATAGGTACTTCTGTGAGTGATACAAAAGCATTTAAAATAGCTCCTTTTACAAAGTTTACAATTTGAGGGTTTCCTGCACGTAAACTTCCTGGGGTAGCTGTTATGAGTGGTTGTTCTAATTGTGTTAGAATTCCATTCGCCCATTCAAATAATCCTGGCTTATCAGGTTCAGGAAACTTATATCCAACATATTCAGCATAATCTCCTGTAGCTGCAAGAGCATCAAAGTCTAAAAAGTTTCGCCAACGATCTACAATAAAATGTTCTACTCCACTAATATCTTTTAATGCAGTTTTAATTTCTTTGATTTTTTCTTTTGTATACAATGCATTTAATAAAGCCTCATCGCTAGAACGATAAAATAATACACCATGTGGTTGATGTGCATACCCAACATTAAATGTAAAGGTAGAACGACCAAAGAAATCTGGACGTGTAGCATATATAAATCCTTCTGGCAATTCAATGGTTGGCACTTGAGGTTCTATAATTTCTTGTGCAAACATCAAGGCTGGCACGCTAATTTTAGAACGATACGGTTGTCCCATTACATCAAACTGATCACTATCTTCGCTTCTAAATCCGAATATAGAATTTCTAATTCCTTCTCCTATTTGAGGTAAGGTATTTGTTTCTGTGAGTCCGTGAATTGTATTTTTATGCAGATATACTTTATATCCTGGATAAAAGTTTACATCGATGTTATCTCCTATTACAATAGGATCATAACTGCTTTCTAAAGAAAATGTCGGGTCTTTTGCATATACAATTACATTTGGTGCTCCAATATTTTCAATTTTTAGAACATGCAGCATTTTTCTTGTTTTTGAAGGAACTGAGCCTTCGCTACTTTCTTCTGTATGCACTCGTATGATTCCTTGATGCCACTCCACCGAATCTCCAGTTTCACTATGTTGTGGGTGCTGCGCTAACGACTCATTAATCGTAATTTTATACTTTCCTTGGTGTGCTTCACTTGTCACATTGCCGTCTGTATCAATCTCGGTTGGATCGAGCACTTCTTCTATGAGTGCTGAATTCCATATTCCTCGAGTTTTTTCAACTTTTCGTTCTGTTTCTCCATAATTATTTACATATTCAATGACCTCTCTATGTATTTCATCATATACTTTTACGTTTACTTGTAAAGTATGCGGATTTGTAATTCCAGGCATTTCCCAACTCGAAGTATTCAGCATATTTTCTACTGCCATAAATAGTGCATCACCAACCATTTGCGGTATTTGTAAGCTTTCTGCATCTGCTGATGGAATGGTATCCATGACTAGTGCTGTACTTATTTCTCTTTTATAAACTGTAAATATTGGCCATGTAGCTGAAGTGTTTATTTCATGAATAACATATGGTTCTTCATTAATAATGATGGTTCCTCCTATATAATTACCTTCAGTTCCCTCTGTAATTGTAGGCTCTAAATTTTGATTGATACTTGCTAAATAATAGTCTTGTGTTGTGATAATAGCTAATATCGGATTGCTTGGATGCTCTTGTATAGATACGATTTGTCCATTTATTTGATTTGGAATTTGATTCCTAAAAAAGACATCTACATGGCTTGCAAAAACTTCCTGATTATCAGGGAATAATACATCTGCATCACCTGTATTAAGCTCTAGTTCAGAATTATCATAGATTGACAAAGCATCTATATTATAATTAATTAACTCATGTGCTGAGTGATAGTTGAATGTCAATCGTACTAGCGTTTTGTCATCACCTGTTATTGCGGCTAGTCGTGTTTGTTCTTCTACTGAAGTTAACAATAAAGGACTTTCTTGGCGTATCAATAATGCTTTTGTATTTGACGGCGGCACTAGTGGATTTACAGGCCGTAAATCAGTATCGATTGTTAAGATTGTATTTCCAGAAACGGCTCTTGAGAACCAGTTAATTCCATAGGAATTATAATAATGCGTTCCACTAACTTTTTGCCTATGCACATATAATGGATGATTTGGCTCTGGAAATAAAATAGGTAGTGTTTCCGCATGCGCGAAATCACCTGCTGGCACAGCATTTAGATATGCTAAATCATGAGATAACTCTGGTTTTTGCCATGTTGTCTCTTCATTTTTTCGATATTCTAATCCCGCATACAATGGAAAAGTAAACGTTGATCTATCTATTTCATCTGAAATATTGTAAAATGGTACATTTATTTCGTCTTCTGGTAAATCATAACAATGTAGACTTACAAAGCGATATCTTCCATCATGACTATATCCATCTTCTGCTGTTAGACTTTGTGCTTCATCAGCATCATTTCCAACAAACGCTCCTGGAATGATTTCCTCTAAATCTATCGCTAATGGCAAACGTTGCTCGTTGGTACTTGTAGGCAAGCTCATAGATAAGTGTTGTACTTCTCTAGCTCCTAATCCATCTTCTAAGTTTCCAAACGTTGTGTATTCTGTAACATAAATATATTGATTACCACTAGTTGCTTGGCTATCTAAATCTAAAAATCCAAGTCCTAACATACGTGCCACATGATAGTCATATGCTGCTAAGTTTAGCATATCTAGATTTGAAATATCCATCGTATCATTGTCACTAATTGGTACTGCTTCTACTGCTGCTGGATTGTCGGCATCTTCATCACTAAGTGCTATGAAGTTTTGGACAATTTGCTTGATATTTCTATCCCAAGTATCTACTGGACCACTCCATTTATCTTTATAGTTTTGCGTGTTTACGTATGCATCATCATTGTAGCGTTGCCAATGTCCATGTACGCTACCATCTACAGGTTCTAGTCCATTAAAGGCTGTTCCATCTTCTAATGTTAATCCATAGTCACCTTTGAATTCCCAGCTTTGTGTTTCATTCGCAGTTCTGATAAAGTCTTCATACAACTCAAATTTAACAGTAGAGACATTACAACTCACTGCTCTGTATCTAATACTTCTTCCATTTTCACAAACTATACGAACATTATTTAGTTCTGAAGCTGAAAATGTTTTTCTATTTCCAATTGTTTTTAAAGCTATAAGTATATTTTCTGAAACATATAAACTTTCCGTTTGTAAAGAACTACTTCCTGTATTATTTTCAACAAGAAGTTCTGCGGCAAAGAATAATGCTGTTTTATTTTCAATTTCAATTAACTCATTTCCATAGTTTTGTATAAACTGAGCTGGATTTGTTAACGGGTTTATAGATGCTCTTACAATATTGTATTGTGCTATGTTTCTAAAATACACATAGAATTCTCTTCCTGCTACAGGTCTAAAAATCCAAAGTGCATTTGTATTATCAACTACGTTTGGCGTTGCATGTAAATTCAACGATACTTGTTGTTTCACATAAGGTGCTCTGTATACTTTTACAACATCATTTGGCTTGTTGAAATTATAATTTGTAGTTGCATAATTACGTTTTGGCAAGTGTTTCTCTCCTAATGTACCTCTAAACATCCAACGTAAATGAATTCCTAGCGTACTTTCTTCTCCTAGAGAACCCGCTGCTTGCATGTAAAAATTAGGTGACTGTAACGATGTGATTTCTGTAATCGGAACCACTCGGATTTCATGATATAAGTTAACCGTAGCAGTATTCCCAATCGCTTCTTGCCCTCCAACAGTAAAACTGACAATTACATTTTCTTCTATTGTAGAAGATTGTAGTGTTGCCGTGTATATATTTCCACTTCCAGTAGTGTCTTGTAGATTTGCACTAAATGTCATTCCATTCGCAAATACCACCTGCACAGGAAGTGATGTTGATACAGGGTTTCCATCACTATCTAAGAGTGTTACCGTAATCGTTGATGTAGAAGTTCCATTGGCTTCTATTGCGTTAGGAGATGCTACAATGGTACTTACATTAAGATCTACCGTTGCTCCTCCACTATCTGATGTTAGTGTAACTGTATCTGTATTTGACGCAGTTACCGTATTTACTATAAAGCCAACTGTGGCTAGTCCATCTGTAGTTCCTGTTAGTTCTGCTTTGTATTGTCCGTCACTTACATCAAAAGTTGTCAACGTAATGCTTCCAAAATTCGTAGTGATTTCAACGGAATAACTATTCGTTGTAATTGGGTTTCCGCTTGTATCTACTAATTGTACACAGACTGTAGATGTATCTACACCATTGCTTTGTATGATACTTGGTATGGCAACAATTGTACTTGCATTTAAGTCTAACGTACTTTCTCCATCACAATTATTAGAAAAAACAACAATAGTCGAATTTGGACTTTGCAATCCATTTATTGTGAAAGTTATGGTTGCACTTCCAGATGCATTGTGCGATAAAAGTGCTGTATACGTTCCATTTCCATTGTCATTTGTAAATGAGATTGAACCTAAACTTGTTTGAATTGCTATATTTTCACCTCCTGTATTGATAGGATTTCCATCCGTATCATACAATTGCACCGTTATTGTAGCTTGTTCTGTTCCATTAGATGGAATACAAGGTGATGAGGCTGTAATTGTACTATGTCGCACATCAGGTTGGATTCCGCAACTTCTTGAGATAACAACTGAAACAGAATTAGCGCTCATTTGCCCATTGACTAGGAAAGAAATTACAGCTATTCCTGCTTGGGCACTACTAAATGCTGCTGTATAAGTTCCATTATTATGATCTATTACACTTGTTAATTGACCAATACTACTTTGAATAACCACATTATCTCCTCCAACTAAAATAGGGTTCCCATTTTGATCGTATAATGCTACCGTTATTTGATTATTTTCATTAGGTCTGATACAGTCTGATTGTGCTGTAATAGTACTTTGATCTGGATCTGGACTTATGGTAATTCCACAATTTTTTGATATCGTTACAATCGTGAAGTTTTGGCTCAGCACTCCGTTTACAGAGAAAGTTATGAAAGCAGTTCCTGTATTAGAACTATTTAAATTTGCTGAATATGTTCCATCTCCATGATCTGTAGTCGCAGTAATATTACCGTAATTTGTTTGGATTTGAACTGTATGTCCTCCAGAGGTAATTAGATTTCCATTTCCGTCTACTAATTGAACTGTAATTGTTGAAGTATCTGAACCTTTGGACGGTGTTATACACGTTGGCGAAGCCGTAATTGTACTTAAATCTGGATTTGGCTCTTCTTTTCCACAAGCTTTAGAGACTGTAATCGTAGCAGATTGTAATGCCAACTCTCCATTAATAGAGAATGTTATTGTGGCAATTCCTTCTGTTTCACTGAAGAAATCTGCTATATAGCTTCCATTGTTTAAGTCCTGTAATCCAACTACTTCCCCTAAGTTTGTATAGATTAGAATATCGTATCCTCCAGAAGTTATGATATTTCCTGCCGTATCATACAATTGAATTGTAATTGATCCATTTGCAGTACTACTCGGAGTAATACAAGCTGGCTTTACCATAATTTTACTCAAGCGTTTACTAACTGTATTGTTTCTACATTTCGTTGAGATAGTTACATTGACTGAATTTGGAGATTGCGCTCCATCCACTGTAAAAGTAACATTTGCCTCTACTCCATCTACGGTTCCTGTTAATGAAGCTGAATACGTACCATTTCCATGATCTGTTACTGATGACAATTGTCCTTCAGTTGTTTGTATAGAAACATTTTCGCCTCCAACGGTCATGGCATTTCCTTCTGTATCGTACAATTTGACAGATATGATGGATTGCATTACTCCATTTGGAACAATACATGTTGGATTGGCATGTATAGTACTTATTTTTATATCTGGTTTAGGAGGTGAACTAACGGTTTCGCATAATTTAATCTCCGGTATAAAATTAAGTGATTCTGCAATTATTTGTGGCGTGGTATACTGCACAGGATTAAAACCTTGCATTAAAAGTCGAATTTCATTTGCTTCAACAGCTAATGTTTCAAAATTATACGACGCATCTATGTTTTGTGTTTCGCAAGTACTAAAATCGTCTTTAGTTTTTCCAATTACATAATAACCATTTACGCCATTTTTCGAGTATTGCGCATAGATGTAATTATCTTTATCATAATCAACAGGTATTACTTGTCTATTTACTGATGACAGTCTTATTTCCTTTGACCACTCTAAATTTTTATTATTATTTAATTGATGTAATACACCTTTTTTACAAAACTGATATCCTTGATCTTCTCGTTCAATATTTCCATAGCTTTGGTGAAAGTAAGTATCTGATGTATATACAGTATTTATATCTCTTATACCAGTAGGTTTTACATCTACTAAAAATGTATTAAATCCGTTTGGAGAAGCATAAGCTCCTAATAAAGAGAACTCTCCTATATTTGTATTTACGTCACTGGAATGATAGAAATGAAAGTTATGATATCCACCAGGATTGTTGGCGATTGAAACCTGATACGATTCTTCAATTTCAAGGTTTTTATCTACTTTAAAAATAAGTCCGTTTCCTCCTGATAGAATAATTGTGTTGTTATACATAATTTGGTCTCTGACAACCCAATATGGATTTTCCGAAGCCAATACATTGGTTTTGACAACTGCTCCATTCCCAATAGCAATTTTAAAAAACTTATAATCTATTTTTCGAACGCCTCCATTGTATGAATGAATATCACTGATTACCAAAACCATTTCTACAGGAGAAATTTGATGCAGTTTGGTTTGTATGCTTAGATGACTAAAAGCTAACGGAGTATCAGATCGATCATAGTATTTTTTAGACCAAATTAAATCTCCATCAGGTGTCAATTTAAGTAATAATACATTGTCAAAATCTCTCGCTAACAATAATAAATTACCTTGACTGTCTACCTTTTTTATATCAACAAAATGTAGTTTATGTATCGGCGAACCTCCAATTGAGGTATTGGCATATGCGAAACGTTTGCTCCAAAGCATTTTTCCCGAAGCATCTAATTTTGCTATATATAAACGATATTTTGGAGTTTCACTTGGATCGTAATCGTATCCTAAAACAAAAGCATTTCCTTCTATTTCAACGGTATGATATATGTTTGCACCTGAGTGATTATATTGATTTAAAAATGTCATTTTCTTTTGTTTTTATTGAATCTGTAATTCCTGAATAGTTACCGTATCTGCGATTGTGTATTGTCGGCTATTTCCGTCCCAAGTTTTGTAAATAAATCGGAGTGAAATTGTAGAAGCTTCTATTTGTCCACTTGAATGCATGATGAGTGCTTGAGAATAATCTTTAGCATGTAAAACTTTGTAATCTTCCATGATTTCTCCTTCACTGTTTACAACAACAATTGTATTTTGTATTGTATCTAGTGGAATTTTTGGAATATTAAATGGTTCAGGATTACGAATTAATAGTCCAATGGTTTTACCATCTGTTTTATTAACAATTACATTAAATTCTGTGGTTGATGGAGGATCTAATGGTTTGAAACTAAGAACTCCTTCTAAGACTCTATCAAAATGATGTTGGTATTGCGTTTCTAAAGCATTGCTTTGCTCGTCATTCTCTCCTGCTACAATATTGTAAGCCGTCATTACTTCTTCAGCGGTTGCAGTAATTGACACGTCAAAAATTGCAGGCTTCTCGTTATCTTGTCCATCATTTAATAAATAACTTTTCACCTGTTCACTAAAGTCTTTGTAACGTGATGTTTGGAAGACATATTGATGTATTTCCTTATTTTCTAAAAGATCATCATTATTTACTTCAAAAGCATTGTAAAATAGTGCTGTATATAACTTTTGAGGTTTCAATTTTGTTAACGTTACCTCATACGTATATCCTGCAGGAGATAATGGATCTCCAATTTCTAAATTACAGTTAATCACACTACTGTGTTGATTGATATGATTGATCAAATTATTTAACAGTAAAATACCTGCTGGAATATTTGGATCTGTATCACTGTCCCATGATTCATTTTCTGGAACTGGCACTGTTTCATTAGCACTGATTTCTTCAGGTAAAGGATATGGAATTATGACATCGGTAACTGGGTCTTTGATCGCAATATTTAACGCACCTTGTAGTTCATCCATATTATTATATTCTGCCCAAGTATTCAGCATATGATATGCCCATTGTTTGTCAAAGAATAAGTTAATCTTACATTGATTTGCTCCATAGAATATTGGTTTTGCTTGTAATAAGCTACCATCTGCATTCGGGTATGAACGATTGTAATCGATGTACTGTCTTAATGACGTAATAGGATATTGATCTGGATTTTCTCCTTCAGCTATATAATTAACTTCTGGGTGATGTTGGAAATGACCAACTGGACCAACTGTTTTGAATCCATAGTAATAGTTATAAACACCTGGTGTACTTTCTCCATTATCTACTTCATCTTTCAAGGTAAATTTCACATAGTATTTCGTATTTGGACGCCAAACAGGTTGTACTATTTTTTCAATAGCTTCTTCCATGGCTAATTGATCTTCGACAATTGCTGCTTGACTTGGAATTGCTATATTAAACTCATGATTTTCTAGTGTCATCCAACAGATTTCCTGTAAGGTTGTAAAACATTTTGAAGGAGCTATATCATCAAATGTAACTGGACAGATTTCTTCTTTTAAAAGATTAACTCCTGCTTGTGATTTTTCTCCTTCTATTACTTCATATTCTTCGTTCTTGGATCTTCTTTCTAATTCCATTGAAGAAAATTCAAGATTAGTAAAGCCATGACTAACAGCGTATGAATTAAAAATACATGAGTTAAAGTCCGATTTTACAATTCCGGTATACGTTTCTGAAATATCGGTTGTCTCATCAATCATACAAGAAACTACAAAATGTTTTTCAATAGTATTATATCTAATATGTTGGATTAAATTCCTTAAATCTGATAATACCCATGAACTAGTTATGATATGTGAACTAGACTCAGACAGTTTCACTTTGAATATGTATTGTGTATTTCTTACAAATACCTCATCATTATCATGATAGCCTTCAATAAAATTGAGGTTCTTGAACTTTATTTCATTTGAAAATTGTGTTGAAGTGAATTCAAGATTAGTTTCTAATCGTCTTGCGATTGTAATGCAATTTTTACTACCAATTTCCGCTGTAATTAGTAATTTATCACCTTTAATATTATGAATATCAAAGACACTCTTAACACTTAATTCATATACTGAACTGGCAATGATTCTACTTGAATCTATTCTAAAATCTAACAAATAAAATGTATCTGCAGTTTCTACTAAAATACTTGCTCCTACAGTATCTACAAGCGGGCTTATTTTATGAATTATTGTCCTACTATCTACAGGAATACTATCCGAAGAACCAAAATGTACAGCAGTTCCTTGTCCGTCAAATAGCGTTAGACTTATCGTTGCATCTTTGTGATTTGCATAGCTAAAAATTGTATACCTAGAGTTTAATTCCTTCATGTAAGCTGAAGGAAACTTAGTGATATCTTCAACTAGAATGTCATATTTTACATCTTTATTCCAAACAACTTCTAGATCATTTGTGAAGTTAGTTACTTGTAGATTAAATATATTTCCTCCTTGAGTTACAAATTTGTAATCTAACCATCCTTCATTAGTAGCTATTAAATCATCTCCTGAAATTGCTACCGCATTTCTATCTGTAATCATGGAGGAATTTAAGATTTCTCCTTGATCGGTTAGTTTCATTAATACTCTACTATCTAATTCTGTAGGATTTTTGGTAAAGTTTCCATTAGCATAATAATGAATTCCTGATTTATGTAGATCTGGAATTTGTATGGTTACTTTTGAAACTGCTTCTTCGTATGTATTTACAAAATAGTAATTCCTAACTGGCAGAGAACATGCTTCTCCTTTTAAGGCTGCTAGTTCTGCATCCCAAATATCTAATTGTTGTTCTTGAGCAGCAGTTAATATCACCACATCTTCTCCTACAGCATTGTTATACGCTTCTAACCATAACTCCTCAATTTGTAATTCTATCGCATTGATATCATCAGAATTTGGTGTATTAGGTGAAATAACTATTTTACTGATAAACGCTTCTTCATTGACATATGAAACAGCATTTTGAAGTTCGTTTGCTGCTTTAGTTTGCAAGCCAATTTGTTGATATATCGCATTAGGACTTGTATCATTTAACACTGATTTATAGTATCTAATCGTAACTCCTTGCGCATGTGTATTTAAAAGTAGATCAACACGTACAGAAGGTTCTGGTGTCAGTATTTCTAAGCTATTGTAATTATCAAATTCTAATGATTTTGTATATCCATGTGAATTTGAAGCGTTAGATATTCTGAAATTATCATCACTTACAGGAATAAGGCTTCCTTCATCGTCTGCTTCTCCAAAATAGACTCCAACTAAGTTAAATTGAACTCCATTGATGTCATGTGCTTCATACTGCGTTGGCGGATAATATGTAGTTCCAACGTTGTTCGTTAGGAAGTTCATACAATCAAGTCCCCTTTGTTGTGTTTCACAGAATAAATCAGAAGGTCCTATTCCCATTTGTTCAGGAATAAACCAACCTGGCTCTCCTGCTGTTAAGTATGAGAATGGATTTGTCGCTAATAAACGTACTGTATTGTATTGCTTACTAGATTTTTGCCAATATCCTATTCGTAAATGTGATACATCACCGATACCATCTTCTGGTTTTACAACAGCCTGAAATGGATGATACGATTCCCATTCTCCATTTCTATTCAGCGCATTTATTTCAATGCTTTCAATACTATATTTATGTTTTACTTGACGTAATTCTCTTCCGCCTCGTACCACTCTTTGTGGTGGAATTAAATCTACATGATTTGTTGGCGCATTATTATATCCTCCAATAAGTCCTGAAACTGCTCCTGGTAAGAGACCTTTCATCACTTTGAAATCAATAAAAGTATCAACAGGAATTATTTTTGTAATACTATTTGGAAATATTTCTAGCTCTCCATCATTATCAATAACTCCAAGGAAATCTACATCAAAGGCTTCATTGGTGAGCATATGGATTCCTTTTACAGACTGTTCTGTTCTATCTACATGATTATTTCCTCCAATAGGCAATGGTGCAAGAGGATTTCCTGCAAATGGTAATGGAGGAATTGGTGTTCTATTTGGTTCATTATCTCCTCCCCATTTAAGTTTTACAGTGACTCTCTTGCATATTTTTACTATTATTCGAATACAGATACGAAGTCTGAGTTCTGCATATAGTAAGAAAGGTTCTGCTGCTTCACCAGACAGAATAGCGTCTAAGCCAATTGTAAATCCAACAATTTTCCAGAAACTAATACTTATTTGACCTCCCATTGCTATGTATCCTCCAAATTGAGGGCGTTCAAAGCTAATTGCTCCTCCAGCTTCTACATAAGCATATAGATGTACTTTGATTCCGAAGAAATTTCTTCGTAGATCAAATTCAACACGTGCTCCGGCTTCTATTCCTTGTGCGGATAACATTAGGAATGATTGTGCTGTAAGAACTGTTAAGAAACGTGCTGAGATTGGATTTTCTTTTGTTCCGAAATTGATATACCAAGCTGACGGATTGTTAAAGAAGAAACCTGCCTGTACTTCAGCATATAAATCTATGATAAATCCGTTACTAGGCAATTGATAGTCTGCTCCAAACCAAAACTCTAATGAGTTGTCACCAAAAGCGACTCCTGCAAAGAATGGTGGTTCGCTATGATCTAGCATCGCAATACGTTCTCCAAGTACATTGGCTCTACCATCTAGTATAAATACTGATGGTAATGACAGTATTGCCATTAAGCGTGTGGAAAATGTGTAACCATCATCAAACATGGTTCCTAGCACAGTTCCTGCTCCAACTGAGAATGGCATATTATGTTCTCTTTCTGGACCACTGAATTTCATTTGATTGACACCGCGTTCTGGATGTACAAAATATTCATACCAAGTATTTTCTCCAGATACTAAACCGATGGCTTCTTTTTCAGCAACGTAGTTGTATCCTAATAGACCTCCAAAAGCAAAGAAACCTATTCCTGTAGCTGCTAATGGTATTGGTTTAGCCATATCAATCCCTGCTTCTATTAAAAAAGCAGGATGCTTTGGTTGTAAACGCATGGCTGCATTACCTCCTGCTATTTTAGCTTGCGGTAATTGCACCGATACTTCACCTATATATTCTTGACTTTCTCCTGGCTCTGGAATTGTTAACATTCCATGAATAATTGCTAATGCATTGTCTGGATCTTCATTCCCAGGAATGATTAAGTCTATTTCTATTGTTTTTATGTGTAAATAACTATGCCCATTATCTCCATGTTCATCATTATCTACTGTATAATAATATTTTACACCTTCTCCTCTCGCATCAAATCCTAGTGGATCTAAGTTAATTGCTCCATCAAATCCCCAATAATCATATTTACGCATCACTCCGTTATGTTCACGTTGGTGTGAACCGAAATGAATTCCTGAAACTGCTATTTCAATTGGCCCAAGATTTAAAGAAATATTTGTTGGAATAAAACCATTTCCTCCAACGATTTCTATGCTTCCGTTGTCATACATACGTAAATGCGGAAGTACTATTTTTTGTCCATCAAGAATTCTATTCATGATTTCATTATCAAACCATATTTCACAAGCGGTTCCGATAAAGAAATTATCATCATCTTTTCCAATTTCTGCCGATAAGAAATTGATCGTCATAAAATTGAATAAGTTCAATGGAAAACCGCCTGGTAAGAATGAAGCTGTAAGCGAAAAATCTTCTTCACTATACCAATGTCCTTCTAAGTTGATAATTGCTGTTTCATCCGGATTATCAGGATCCTTGAATTTTGGAATTTCAAGACGTGCTTTTAGATTTGATTCTACGACTGATCCATGATGAAATGTTAAATCAAATCGGTTAAAACCTAATCGCCATGCTCTTTCTTCATTTTTTCCAAGTTGAAACCACATGAATTGGTTTGGATCAATGGCACTGATAAACGCATTGTATTCTGCTTCTTTTTGGAATGTGGTTGCCCCTGTATTTGTTAGGATTGTTAATGGATATGCAAATCGTAATGCATACGGTGAATTCAATCCATTTATATGTGTTAGCAACGCAGCTTGATCTGCAATGATTTCTTCGCTACCATTGGATACTACTTTTACAACTGTACCATAATCTATTTGGAAATACTCAGAAAAATAGTCTGTTACTTCTCCTGATTGCTGTACCGCATAGGTTGCTCTCAAAGCAATAGTTCCAGACATTCCTCCTGTACCAATTAACAAACGTTCTCCAGTGATAGCTAGTGTTTGTCCTGTATCTTTTTTAAACCATTTTTTAGGCAGATAAATAGTCGTCACATCTGTATAAATTCCCATGAATTCAGGTGGACGATTGTCTAAATCGGCTTCTATGATGTTTGAATTCCTACTTAAATCAATTTTTAAGTTCTGGATATCTACGATGAGTCCTGTATTTCCTATTTGTGCAGGATAGTTTGTATTTAATACAACATCTAAGTTGTACCCAAAACCTTCTTCGGTATCTGCATAGAATAGTGCTTGTCCAAAAGATAGCATTACTTTTGGATTTCCACCTTCTTCTTCTGGTAATTCCGTTAATGGTTCTCCTGTTAGTGGTTCTACAGTTGGTGGTTCTGATGATGATGGCTCAACACCCGGATATTCACCAAATTCATTGTATACAGGTTTTAGAATGCTTCTTGGGAATTCTATGGCTGCAGATAATAATAATGTAGCTCTTGCCTTGGGAGTAACTATATCTTTGATATATTTCTCTATATTTTGAGAAAGTAAAGATTTAAAATATGTATTTAATTTTCTTTTAGTTGTCTCAAAATCAGAATTCAATATATAAATCCCAAAAGCTATTAATGAACTGTACTCACCTGTATGTCCCTGTAATGATTGTAAAATCTCGGGAATTGCATTTGTTGTATCCGCAGGCAGGGTATAAGTCCAGTCTGGATATACCATTTTGACATCATTTACAAATTGATGTATTTGTTCTATATCTTCTTCAATAGGGTCTACAAACTCATTTATAAATTGTAATATTGCTTTTTCTTCTGAAATATTAAGAGCCTGAAGAGCTGTTTCAAAAATATCTTTAGGAATAAAAGAAAACTCATTCAAATTGAATCTACTTATATACCCTAATATCTTCCATTGATATTCTACAGTAATGGGAAAAGCTGAAATTTGACTACTATCTACATTGGGGTTTAAAACTAAATATATTCCTGTCCCAGGAATTTCTATGTCTAAGCGTTTTTTAGTAACTATCGATAGACTGTAAAAAGCCTCATCTCCATATACACTTTTACTAAATTGTAAATCTTTGTAATGTATATTATCAAATAAATAAACGATCCCGTCTTTTATAAACCCTAACATATCAGGAATATCATCTTCATTTATTAAAGAAGATATTGTAGGGTAATATCTAGAAGCTATGATTGCTGTATTATTTTCTTCGCTTGACATATTTTTATTTCTTTAAATTTTAATCTTTCTATTTTCCTAGAAAAAAACTAACATTAACCACTTAAAACTAAATAGTTAATCAATCAAAAAATTGACATCTCACTTCAATATTTTAGTTGATCTTTTCAGATATTAAACTTTATTCCTAAGTTTTTTTCATTAAATCTTTCCATTTCATTATTGTTAAAAAAGGATGTATCTTCTATTGGTATGTTTTTATCCAAATAACTTCTATTTATGTAATCAACTAATGAGTGCCAGTCCAATACAGTATCGAATTCTGTTCCTATCTTGGATAAATAATAGTGCATGTATATAAAAATGTATGTGTAATTTTCGAAAGCTATAGACAATAGCGATTCTGTAACTTCTCTTCTAGTAAGAAATTTTTCTTTTATTAAAAAATGAAAAATTGTAAAAATTTCAAATAAATTAGTTCCATATGGGTTTACAGCCATATTTCCTGCATATTTATATTGGTAAGTACTGTATTCATTTTTCCCTTTTAAAATCTCTTTTATTTTATTTTCTTTTAAAAAGTTATAAATCACTTCAAATAAATTACTGTTTATTTTAACAAAAGTTTCATCATTTGCTAGCTCTTTTCTATCATTTGTTATAAATTCTATGTATTTGGCTGTAATGTTTTTCATAATTATTTTTAATATTGAAAATCAATTCGTTATTATTTTAAAGTTATATATCTTACTTGACTGGAATTAATAGTTGATTTTTGTATAGATTCTATTATCAATTCTGCCCAATTTTTAGGAGTAATTCCTCCTGGCAACCAAAGAGGGTTTGCCCCTCCTTCATTACCCTTAGGGATATTTGACCATGGTACTTGACTTGGGGTTAAGTCTACTCTTATTATTCTTGCTCCATTTCTCACTTGCCCTACCCAATCATCAGGTCCTGCCACTATCCCCAATTCATCTTGAATTTTTGCTAGATTACCATTTGTTCTATTTAATAGCTGAGTCATTTCATCATATGCAGCTGTAAATTTGCCTCCTGGAGGACCAATTGTAGGGTAGCCAGTAGTTAGCCATGGTGATCCCGCAGGTTCAACTGCTAAAAATGAATATCCATTATCAAATTTTGCAAGGTGAGAATTAATGTAAGATTCTTTTAAATACACTGATGGTTCATGAAAAATACCACTAGCTCTATCTTCTAAAACTCTTCCTACTGTCCAACCTGGTTTAAAAGCATTATTAACAGTGTTTAAATATGCTTCCCACTCTTTTAATACAAGATCTAATTGTGCAAATCCATTTTCCATTAATGGTTTTAATTTTGCTCTTAATTGAGGGGAAAAAGAATCATACTTAGCTTTAAATTGATTCATTGCCGTTCTGTAAGTAACATAGTCATTAACCATACTAGCTATGTTTCTCACACCAAAAAGTCCCAAATGAGCCAAATCTAATATAAGAACTGCTTGTTTGATAGTATTCCAATTCGCAATAAAATCAGGATGATTTTCTTCTAAATAAGCACTTACTGTAGGGTCGCTAAAAACAATACTTCCTGAAAAGGTCACTACTGTAGCAATACTCAAAGCTCCAGTAATAGACATAACAGGAAACTTTAATAACGATGCAGCTCCAGCCTGAAGAGTTACTACGTCTATTGCATGAGAAATAATAGCTGATTGCTGTGCTTCACATAATGCCATTATATATATTCTAGGCAGATACGTGTACTGTAAATTTTCATCATTAGCATCTACAGCCAAATACGATTTCAATAATTTATCCTTAGTATCCAATTTAGATAATTCCTCTCTTCCATTAATGAAATAAAGCTTTACAAGGTCAAAAGGATCTAATCCTGGTTCATTAACATCATAATGAGGATTATTTGCAAATTCCCAATCTCTGTAACAATAATATTTAAAAAATATTTTCCCTAAATCGTTGATTCTTTCAATACCCGATAAATAATTGAATCGTGTCCAAAATTGAGCATCTATATTTAAACTTCCAAGCTTATTATTAAAAAAATAAGTATTTGCTTCTATAGCCAATTTCATAAATAGAAAACGATCGTTTTCATATTCTTCATAAACAGCAACCTCTTGATTTACAACAGAAATAGTATCATACAACTCAAGTGTTTTTTGATACGTTTGAGCTAATGTATCGTAATAATTAAGATATATTGTAGTACTTTCATCTCTAAAAAACTCATCCAAACGTTTTAATAAGCCTGTCGTATCAGATTTTAAATTATTTATTAATCTTATAGCATTTATTTTATTTTCTAGATCTATAAGTCCCAATATTATATCAATAGGCAGGTCTAATGTATCAAAAGACTCTAACAATAAATACATTTGATCTATGTCAAGTTCTTGCTCATATATAGAGGTATCATATTTATGGAATCTTGTATAATCTCCTGCTAACGCTTCTTGGTAAGCAGCAATAAAATTACCTCTCCAACCTATACTTTCATCTCCATATGGAAGTGCTAGAAATGCTTCAAATGCAGATGCAGAATCCTGATCAACAATAATTGTCAATGCATATCTAAACCAACCAGCATACCTCCCTTTATCTTGAAGATTTTCTTTTACTTGTAACTCTAATCTATTTTCACCTTTATATATCGGAAAATTTTCGTAAAAGTCTTTGAATGCAAAGACATATTTCTTGTAACCTCCTACAATATCGACATAACTAAAAACACCTGCTTCTAAATTTTCAGAGGGAATATCTCCCACATTATCAATGCTTTGAAATAGATTTGTAGGTATATGCCTTAACACGTACCCTAGTTCTTTCGCCTTTTCAAAAGTTTCTTTAGCTGTATCATTGGCTACAAGACCTGCTCTCGAAGTCATCAAAGCTATATTGATTATTATATTCTCTGGAGTAACAATTTCTATAGAACCAGAGCTATACCAAGGTCTATTTAAATAATTCCCTGGACCTTGGAAGATAATTTTATGATTATCCTTAATAACTAAGAAGTATTTTAATTTTTCTAAAAATTGAATAGCTGACATAATTATTATAATGTTTTTTACTCTAGATTATCTCCTTCACCACGATTCTCTGCATAAAATTCATAATCAGCATACTCTTTTGTTGCAAAAAATGTTAAGTTCAAAGAATAAATAAAAATTGGAGGAGTTGATAATAAGGTTTGTAATTCTCCATTTATATCTTCATAAAGAATTCCTAGTGAATATTTAAAATAGGTATAATTGTTTAATGAATCCCAATCTTGCACATCTGAATCTTCTTTAAAGTAAAAAGATACATTGTGTGAATCATCAGGAATTATGTTTTTTAATGAATTAAATTCTTCATAAGTAAGCCCTAAACATATGTTGGAGTTATCTGGCTTATCTTTATGGCTTAGAGCTAATAGTTTAACATCAAAAAATCCATTATCATTGATGGCAAAATATTCTGTGTAATAATTTTTATTTCCAAAAACTCCTCTAAAATAATTTTCTTTTTCTAAATCGTTTTTATTTGATTTTATCCAAGATGTTTTTCTTGAAAATATAGAACTTTGATCATTCCACTTTATAACTTCAGTTGTTTTACTCTTTTTAGAAATGAATAAAACTCTATTTTTTTCTATCAATTCAGAGTTCTCATCTGATGGGTTTACATATTTTTTTCCTTTATTAAAGTTTATTGAAGTTTCCAATAAAGATATTCCTGAATAACCGACTAAATTTTCAAGATTTAGTATATGTTTGTTAAAATTAACTATACTCCTTTCATAATGTAAACTTTTATATATTGATTCAATATTGATAATATCAAAAATGCCATCTAGTATATAAAATACTTTTTTATTGATTAAAGGAATATCCTCAACAAAAGAGTAGTTCGTTTTTCTCCCCACATAATTCAAAAACAAACAATTAGATATATTTTTATTTTCAGAATCATCTAAAATATTAGTTATTAAAAATTCTACCGAATTAGAATAACCTATGGTCTCAGAAGTACTAATTAGATATTCAGCATCTAGGAAATTATTATTATGTTCTGATAATAATGTTCCGTGTTTACAATATAATAGTGAGCCATAATCAGCACCATCTATTACTAATTGAATTTCTAATTTATTTTCATTTTCATTCAAGTTATAAACATCATCAAAAATATGAATAGGCCAATCTAAAGTTCCAAAAACTGTTTCCTCGTAACTATCAGGGCTTGCTCCTACTTTAATATTATTGTTATTAGATTCGGAAATTTTATAATCATTATAAAAATTATACGATCTATTACGATTACTCTGAATGTAGATAAATACTCTATTTTTATTTGCAAATCCATTCATCAATTCATAAATGCTACTTTTAATTATTAACGGATTAGAATTTTCTGCGAAGTAAAGTTTTCCCAAATTATTAATATGCAAACCATAAAAAGTGGCAATATCTATAAACTGAACAACTGATTCTTTAAGTAATTTTTTATAAAAAAGATTTGTTACTGTTGTAGTATCTATAAAACAATCAGCTACTCTTGCATAAGCAAGATTTAATTTAAAAGGATGAGAATCATTTTCTATGTAATAATCTCCATTATTTAAAACAATATCTATTCCCATTTCTCCGCTTACAGTTGCAAGGTGTGTTCCCATAGGAATTAATGGAAGTTCAAAAGCGGTATTTTCATTTTCTTGAGCTTGCGCTTCATCAGTATAAGTAACAATTTTGAAAAAATAGTGATCAATAAGATCATTATCATTCTGATCATTATCATTTTCAGGATAACCAATATATTTAGCATAAAAATTAGGTGCTTCTCCTCCATTTCCAACATCATAAAATTTCTCATATTCTTCCCATACATAATTTACCAAACCTGTTGCAGTATCTCCTTTGGGTGCAAATTTGTTTCCTACAATAAAATCACTTTTATCCAAACCTCTATATATTATATATTTAATAGAAAGGTTTGAAATTGGCTGCTTGAAAGGTTTTAAAATTAAGTTTATTTTATTAATGTTCCCTAGCTGTGGTTGAATAAAGATCGTGCCTTTACATATAGAATAGATTTTTTTTGTTTCACTTATGGTGAAACTATTTGTAATCTTAAATTTACTTTCTGATACTGGTCCAAATTTTTGAATATCAGATTGATTAAAATTAGAATCTTCAATAAAAAAGTGAGATCTACAATGAGCTCTATTAACTCTATCTCGCCCATAAGATAGATCTGGTGTAATATGATATTGATTATTTTCTAAAATATTTGGCATAACTTTTTATTTTGATTTGTATTGAAAATGTATTAGTATTCTAGGCAATTTATATTTTAGACAAATAGAGTTAAATTTTGCAAACACAATACTTTTCCTTGCAAAAAGCGTACGTGCTTTTGCATGTTTCATCAGATATTTTCAACTGTAAAGATTAGGTATCTTTAGGGGTAAGGGTTATTATTCTGTATCGAATATATGTAAAAAACTTTAAACATATTAAAATATTGCATAAGCGTAACAAATAATTAACAAATGTTGCTACTTTCATATATTTTATGTTAATAATCCATTGATTTTAGTTTCTACCAAGTTATTCCCTTTTTTCAATAATTCTAAAAATCATCATTAATGATGTATCTAATTTGAGCATATACTTTTATATTTCAAACCGATAATGAGTTAACCTCTTATATCTTTTAGGCAACTGTTCTTTTTTAAACTTATTCATCACAAATGTATTAGATAGCAATATATTTTCAAGAGTAAAATATACTTTCTCCCTGTAGTTGCAGTACTTCAAAAGCTATTCTTCTTAGCAGCATCATAAAATAAGATTCCCCACTCATGTAAAGTAAAATAGGTGTTTCTACGTGTAGTAATTATTATACATTTTTATTAGCTTAGCTATGTTAATTTTCTAAAACTAGAGAACAACTTTTTAATTCCCACAAAATCAGAATATTACATTTTTAGTCATAAAAGACCATAACGTTCTTTGGTTACCGTAACATAAAAGAAGATTGTAGAAATCTGAGTGAAATTATAATGAAAATAACGAATAAAGTTAGTTGTAAAATCTCTAATTTTAAACATCATTTTTCTACAACTACACGAATGTATTACAAATAGAAGTTTCATGTAGCAATCATTTTTGTTCAACATACAAAAACTGCTTTACATAAAATATTTTTATAATCGACAGAAATTATACTGTCCTACCTTTTATTAACCTTTACTAAAAATTATGAGTACTAACCCAACTACAAAATTTATCAGCACGCTGGAGCAAACTCCAACGATTGCTGGTGATTTGAACGCAAACTTAAAGCGTTTGAAAAACAATCTCGATGATATCATTAAGGTTTTAGGGTATTCTAAAACAATCGATGATAATCTTACGAAGCTCGACGAGTATTTAACAGAAGCTAACCAATTACTTACTTTTGTTTCAGTAATTCCGCAAATAAGACCGGCAGCTACAACTATGAAACAAGCAATATCTGTGCTGCAGCCACAAGTAAAATCGGCAAAAAAAGCTGCTGATAGTATTGAATCTGTAGTGAAACCATTGCGTGAAGCATTACAAAAATTAGATCCTGTTTTACAAAAGTTAATTGATGTAACACAAGAGATACAGGATACTTCTCAGAAATTCTACGATACATTTACAGCAGTATACAAATGTGTAGAAAGCCTTCCAGATGGCAGTGCAAAAGAAAAATCGATTGATTACCTTAACAGCTTTTCTAAAGATGCAGAACCTATAGTTTCTGCTTTAAATACTGCAATGTCTGAAGCCAATTCTGCAATCAATAGCTTCTATAATGAACTTGAAAAAATCAAAGAAGCATTGAATCCATTAAATGCTATCAATGATGCTATTAATGATATCTTAAGTGCTCTTGATCCAATAATGAACTTACTTAAAGAATTGGAAAATAAACTAAAAGATATTACAATTCCAGTGCTAATACCATATCCACATGAGGTTAGTTTATATGATATCTTTAAGTTTTTCGAAAGTGTAGCAGAATTGATCGACAAAGCATTTAGTTTCGTTCAAGACTTAGTGAATGACCTTATTAGCAAAATACTAAATATCAACCTTGAGATTCCTGGGCTTTCAGACATTTTTAATATTCATATCAATGTTCCAAGCATTCCTGACTTCAGCAAATATCTTAAGGAACTTGAAGATGCAATTAAACAAATAACAGATCTATTTGATAAATTTAGCTTGAAATGCCCGCCAGATAGCAAGGGTTAAAAAGCTAAACCATATGAGCAAAACTCGAATACTGTTTTTACCGCTTAGCAACGTATTGGGTCATTTGACCCGTACGTTTTCGCTTGCTGAAAAACTGTTAGAATATAATATTGATGTACATATTGCTTGCGATATGTATTATTCAAATTTATTACAAGTACTACCTGAAGGTATTTCTATTCACACAACCATAGAAATGCCTCCAAGTAGTTCTCGTTCTTTTGGCGCTATCAAAGCTTTTGGTAATACAAAAGAAGACGATCTATTAAATCTTGAAAATGCTAACAATCTAAGTTCAGAAGCACTTACAGTACGAAGTGAATATTTGAAAAAAATGATGACGCATGACGAAAAGTTAATCGAGCGTTTACAGCCAGATATGATTGTAACTGATTACCGATTTACAGTGACAATGCTATCAAAAACTCCAATTCATCGTGTTTTTCATATTTCTAATATTCTTGGTTTTCTTTCGTTTTACCACAGAATTAGAGGTACATTTTTTTCACCTTTAGATACTGGAAATATTTTAGTGCCTGGCATTCCCGAAATAGAATTCACTAATGACAAAACAACTCTAGAAAACCCAAACATCAATTGGTGTGGTCATTTTTCTTGGCAAGGTTGGAAACGATTGTATAAAGATGCAATTGCTCTCAGTGAAGTTGCTATTTTTCTTTGCTTTGGAAGTACTGGAAATGGTCCGAATTTAGTGCCTTGGCTTGTTGAAAATATTGATAAAAATCATAGCTTACTAATGGTTTCTGATAGTGATTATCAAATACAACCGCAAGAGAATTTGCATGCTGTCAAATTTGGATATTTGGAAGAATGCCTCAAAAAAAGTAAGATTGTTTGTTGTCATGGCGGACATGGAACAGTGATGGAATGCATACTTCATGAAACTCCCATGCTGATATTTCCTAACAATTTGGAACAATTAGAAATTGGCAAACACATCGAAAAATTAGGATTAGGAATTTTAATGAATAAACCGCAAGCATCCATCACAACAGCATATTTGAATGATACGATTGAAGGTTTACTTTCAAACACAACCATAAAAAAACGGTTAGCTCAGTATGCTAAAATACTCAAACAATACAATGGACTTGACAAAGCAGCTTCGATACTATTAGCAGCTTTGGAAAACAACTAAC
Organism: uncultured Kordia sp.; assembly: GCF_947489565.1. GTDB lineage: Bacteria > Bacteroidota > Bacteroidia > Flavobacteriales > Flavobacteriaceae > Kordia. The sequence continues at coordinate 194,127 of NZ_CANLEA010000003.1, forward strand.
AATATATGAATGTAGAAACATACGCACCTAAAAACCCCGAAAAAGAATATTGGGATGTCATTGTTATAGGAACAGGTATGGGCGGAGCTACGATGGGTTATGAACTCAGTCAACTCGGCAAACGTGTATTGTTTGTTGAAAAAGGAAAACATGTACAAGCCGTACACTTTGTAAATGGAGAAATTCCCGCAGGAATTGATGAAACACAAGCTCGACTCATTAAAGGTCGTTGGCCACACAAATTGGAAGGAGAAACATCGTTTGGAAAAACAAATTTCTTTGGACCTGTAGGTTGTGGTACCGGCGGATCAACCATTTTATATGGAGCACAACTAGAACGCTTTCAACCCGCAGATTTTACACCTAAAAAATACTTTAAGAATATTGGCGACTCTACTATTCCTGATAAATGGCCAATAAACTACAACGATTTTATTCCGTACTACCGAAAGGCAGAAGCACATATGAAAATTTGTGGTACGCAAGATCGTTTGAATCCTGATGCAGAAGCACCTTTACTAAAAGCTCCTGCGCTTAGCGAACGTGATGAGTTTATTTTTTCTTCCATGCAAAATGCCGGATTACATCCGTACCGCTCACATGTAGGATATCACAATTCCGATAAATGTTGGGAATGTCTAGATTTATGTTTTAGAGGTTGTAAAAGTGATGCAGGCACTCGATCCTTATTGCCGGCTTTGTTTGAATACAACGCTAAAATTTTAACGGAATGTGAAGTTGTTCGTTTAGAAGCAGATGCAAAGAGTGTACAAAACATTCATGCTATAAAAGATGGAAAAACCCTAAAACTTCAAGCAAAAATAGTTGTATTGGCCGCTGGAGCATATGCAACACCAAGCATACTACTAAGTTCTACTTCCGATGATTGGAAACACGGTTTGGCAAATGGTTCAGGCATGGTTGGGCGTAATTTAATGCTTCACACCAGTGATTTTATCATGGTAAATCAGAAGAAAAAACGAGATGCTACTGGTCCCATAAAATCGATTACGATGAACGATTTTTATATTCATAATGGAGAAAAACTAGGTACATTTCAATCGGTTGGTTTAAAAGCAATTCCGCCTATTATTTTAAGCTATTTACGCTATGTTGAAGAAAAAGATCCGAGTTGGTTTCGAAGAAAAACCAGCTTTTTATTACCAAAAATTTCAAAAATAGCAAGCAAATACTTCCATAAAAGTGCTGCGTTTAGCACCATTGTAGAAGATCTTCCTTATTTACACAATCGCGTAGAACTTGATCCGAATACTGCAAATGGTTTTCGAATCCATTATACATATTCAAAAGAATTAAAACAACGCACAAAAAAGCTCCGGAAACTGATTGCAAAGTCACTTTCGCCAAACTTAAAAACCACCGTTGTTACAGGAACTAAAAACAATATCAATTTTGGTCATGTGTGTGGTACATGCCGATTTGGAAATGATCCGAAAACAAGCGTTTTAAATGCTGATAACAGAGCACACGAAGTAGACAATCTATATATTGTAGATGCTTCCTTTTTTCCATCGAGCTCTGGTACAAATCCAAGTCTCACTATTGCCGCCAACGCCATTCGCGTAAGTGAAATTATTAACAAACAACTTGACAAAAAGCAGTACGAATTACATCATGATAGATCAAAAGACACTCAAAGAATATAATGAATTTCGAAATGGAGCTTCGCTGCATACACTGTGTCCAGCGCCTTCCATGAACTTGCATTTCTCTCAATTGGGAATTGTAACAGCTTGTTGTTTTAATCGAACGAAAGTAATGGGCGTTTATCCTAAACATTCTTTGGATGAGATTTGGAATAGTGATGAAGCTCAAAAAATGCGAGAAGAATTGCAAGCAGGGAAATTTCCAATTGGTTGCGAAAAATGTCGAGAACAAATTCTATCAAAAGATTTTGGCGGATCGCATGCAAATTTTTACAGTCAACAAGCCAAATATTTCAGAATTACGAGAGCTAAAAGAAATGCAGAATCTGGTATAGAATTAGCTTCAAATGTATTACCGATGAAATTGGAATTCAACATTCACAACAATTGTAATTTACAATGCATTATGTGTCACGGATTGGCTTCGTCTTCTATTCGTGTACATCGAGAAGGTTTACCAGCGATGCCAAATCCGTATGATGATGCTTTTGTGGAACAATTAAAAGTTTATTTACCACAAGTTGTAGAAACTGATTTTATGGGTGGTGAACCGTTTATGATCGGCGCCTATAAAAGTATTTGGAAAGCCATTAGCGAAGTAAATCCTAAAATTAAAACCTGTATTTTAACCAATGCAACCATTCTGAATGATGCTATAAAATCGCTCTTGGAAAGTTTTAATTGTTGGATTCACATTTCCATAGATTCTTTCAAAAAGGAAACCTACGAAACCATTCGCAAAGGTGCTTCTTTTGAAGAAGTAATGGAAAATTCCAACTATTTCAATCAATTGATGAAAGCCAGAGGACTCAATCTTGTTTGGCGCTATTGTCCAATGCGCATCAACTGGCATGAACTTCCAGACACAGTGCGTTATTGTACAGAACAGGATATCAAATTATTTTTCAATCAGGTTGATTCGCCTATTAACATGTCGTTGACGACTTTACCTGTAGAAGAACTTCAAAAAGTAATTGATACCTTAAAAGCTGAAGAACCAAAGTTGCCAACCACAGAAGTTGCTTTAGAAAATCTTAAAAATTATAGAGAACTCATTTTCCGATTGAGTGGTTATCTTACACAAACCAATCGAAGCAATGCATTGCAATCAAGACTTCAGGCGGCTTCAGCGGTTGTTGGTCAATATACTGCAAAGCGTGAAAATGCGATAAAAAAACGTAAAAATCGAGACGAATTAAACGAACAATTATCGCCTATTTTTAGAGGTTATTTTATCAATCGATTGAATGTAGAACAAGCAGAAAAAGCCAAAACTACCATTGAGCAAACTGCGTACGATTTGCTTTTGTCTTCTCACAAAAATGTGATCGATATGACGGCAGAAGTTAGTATTCCTGAGTTTTTAGAAATCTATATAAAAGAACTAGCGCGTGTAGTTTCAGGAATTTGGGGTGTGACCAAAGCACACAATCGCGAATTATTTAAACAAATTGATGATTTTATTACAACTATTTCAGAAGATAATTATTCTGCGAGATTGGTTGACAAAAAATACATTCTTGGCATATCGCTATTAAAAACTTATGAAAAGATTGCTACGGCAACTTCTGTATCGAGTACTTTAGAAGAATTATTTGTCTTGCAAAAACGTGATGAGATCACTCAAAATTAAATTTTAGATCATCCCTTTCAGCAAGATGAGTTCAGCTTTCAAATTCAAATTCAACTTTCAATTTCGATTTCAACTTCAACTTCAACTTCAACTTCAACTTCAAACTAAGTTTCTCTAAACAATCGATAATGCGAAATTCTGTCGGCAACTTCTAAGGTTTGCTTGCCTTCATGAGTGTTTCCTAATTCTAACAATGTGATTCCTATCATCAATCTCCCCAAAAATCCCCATTGCCAAATGGACGTTTTATCAACACCAGTTAATTCATGAACCCAATGGCAACGTGCCAAAAGCAATTCCAATGTATTTCCTCGGAGTAAACCGTCACTCCAATCGCGCATAATGCAGATTAAATCATAAGCTTTATCAGCATATATTCCATCAGGATCTATAAGCTTATACGTGTCATTTTCGGTTTCCATCAAATTAAAACCATGTGCATCTCCATGTGCCAACACACAGTTCTCTGGATCGTACGCTTCCATGCGTGCTTGTGCATATTCAATGGCTAATTGCAGTGTTTGTTCGGAAAATGGTTTGTGAAGTGTGCTCCATTTTTGCTTCACAATTTCTTTCATTTCCAAGGCTTTTTGAGCCGCAGTTGGCAACGGAACCATAATATTTGGTCGTACCCAAGCTTTCGTCAATACCTTACAAATTGTTACGATATGTTCGTCAATCGTTTTTGAAGTGCCACTTAAAGGTGTTCCTAATCTTTCTAATAAAATGGCTTCCTTAGAAAAGTCAACTTCGTACAAATTCACGTATCCATTTCCTTTTGCGACTCTGAGTACCAAAGCTTCTGTCCAAATATTACTGCCTGGTAAGGCAATCTTTAATACTGCTTCTTGTCCGTTTTCGCGAGTTGCTTCAATAATAAGGCTAGCGGTTCCTCCTTTTAACACCTTTCCAAGCGTTAATTTCCACTGCGCTGCAAGTTCCGCTACTGTTCGATCTAAATTGAACGAAACCACTGCTTCTTTTTCAAGCAACTGAAGTGTTTTTAGTTGCGCAATTTTTGGTAATTTGTTGAAGTAGTAACCGTATGCTTCCAATTTTTTTTATTTATCTTTATGAAATAACTTAACACTTTTGCTTGAATTAAGCAACTTTAGTTCAAGGATATTTTATGACAATTTCTATAGAAGTCCCTGTCTTCAAAGGGGAATTTTTACAACAATGTATCGATTCAGTACTCCGTCAAACGAGTGACGCGTGGCAACTATCACTAGTGTGGGATGGCGGCGATGCACTTTCGCATGAAATTCTTAAAAAGATAGAAACTACGAATCATCCTAAGATCCGTGTTTTTTTTAACGAAAATCAAGGAATTGCCAAAGCGAGAGCATTTCTTAGTAGCCAAAATGATAAAGCGTATATATTGCCTTTAGATGATGACGATGAATTGGCGCCGCATGCAGTAGAATGTTTTATAGAAGCCGCAAAAGCAACTCCTTGGGCGAGTTTGATACGTGGAAAACGTGGATTTATCAATCAGGAAAGTAACATTGTAGAAAAAACACAGTGGTTTCCATTTGGTCCACGCACATATTTTAAAGGAATGGTGACAGATGTTTTTAATCAGGCGCAACCGTATTTGATTCGAAAAAGTGCTTACAATAAAACGTTGGGCTGGCGCGGGTTCGACGATTTTATGCAAGCTGGAGAAGATTGCGATATTTTTTTGCAAGTAGAAGAAGTTGCGCATTTTGAATTGGTAGATGAAATTCTTTATTACTACCGAATACATGACGATCGTGCGAGTAACGAATTGACTTCTGCCGCAGCTTTTGAAATGTGGAGACGATTGGCTGATGACGCCGTACAACGTATGGAATTACCATTGATTCGGACCAATGAAGCACCTCCATTTACGTTTATTGAAAAGGAACCTATCAACAAAACAATAAAAGATATTGCGTTTATTGTGCAGCATAAAAGTCCGCAAATACAGCAATTGAAAGCGATAGGTATTGACGGAAATTCTATTATTGAAACACAAGCAAATGCTGCTTCTTGGCGAATGGAAGGTTTTCAAGTTTCTCGTAAAAAGTTAGTTTGTTTTGTAAAAGATACGGTCACGATCCACGATATAGCTTCACTCACGGAGATGATTGCTATTTTAAATGAAACGAATGCAGACATCATCGCGCCAAGCAAAAAAATATTGGAACAGAAATATAAAAAAAGTCCGTGGTTGCATGATGATTTTCTTTTAGTGAAAAGAACAGTATTGTTAGCTACGACTGGATTTGATCATGATTTTATTCCAGAAAACTTACAAGGAATTGACTTTTGCATTCAAGCGAGACGTAGAGATTTTAGCTGTTATGAAGCCACTATTTCCGGTATTACACATGCAGAAACTACTAAGAATATATTGCAAGAAAACGATTTGACTCCATTAAAAACAAAATGGTATAGTCATCCTGAGCTGATCAGTTTTATTTAGGGTTTTACTGTAAATTCGAGTAGATCATAGGTAGCTCAAGTTTACTTTTTTATATCAAGTATTGCTGCTGCATCTTTGTAATAATCCATCAACTGTTGTTCTCGTGCCACAAGTTCTCTCATACGGTAAGACATTAATTCTAGATTTGATTTTGCGTACTTGTCTGTATTTACATCCTTTGAGTTAAATAATTCAAACATCTCCATGCCAGGTTTAAATGCCACTTCTTGTTGTTTGTACACTTTAGAGAGTACAAACAGTTTGTCATACTCAATATTCACTATAAGCGGATGCGATTTTGCAATATCCCAAGCATCATTGGCTGGTGATTTTCCCATAAAACTTCCTTTGGTGAGCAATCTTTCAAAAAAGATGAATTTGTCTTTTTTAAATTCTGCTATAAACACTTCATCCGTTGAAAGTTCTTTTAATTTTTCAGCTATTTTTTGATGATACGGACCCCATTCATTCAATATGATTAGATTGTCCTTTACTTCAGATTTGATCTTACTTAATAGTTCTTCGGAAGCTTTTTTATTCTTGCCTTCTTCAATTCTTTCACTTAAATAGATACCGAGTACCACACTAAATACAATTAAGATAAATTGAACTATAGTCCCTTTGATGTCAATACTTTTTCCTGCCATTATTCAAATTACTTTTATCGTTGATCACATTTAGTTAGAAACTAAAAGTAACAGAATTTTATATAAATCACATGAAGAAACTTGATTTTTGACTAAAACCTTGTCTCCTCACACATCTATATTACTCTACTTGTAGCAATGAATTGAATAGTGCTGCTGGAGATGGCGCACGTGTATAGGCTTTCATAAGCCTTTCTTTTTGTTTTGTGTGATCGTTTACAAAATCAGCCAATCCTTCTAACGTTATTTTTTGGGTTTGATCAAAATAATTAGGTTCCCAACCTTGATAATACCACGCAATGACACGTTCGTATAAGTTTGAAACCGAACGCGCCAAATGTCCTTTGTCAAAAAGTATGACCGATTTTCCATTCCACAATTGAATTAATATGGTATGTGACACCACATTCCAGTAAAAAGTATATTCTGCCGTGAGCAGTAACGACATGACACGATCAAAAGCGCCAAAGTTGAACAAACATATATTTTCATTTGGAGTAGTACTCATAGAACGCAACATATTGATTAATGCGCTTGGTCCCAAAAAGATCATTTTTCGACCTAAATTTGCTCCTTGCGTGAGTAAGTTCCAAACCATTGCCACAAACTTTCCTGCGCCTACATGCATGGTTTGTGTTTGAAAATCGACCTCAGAAATGATAAACATCCAATGCGGTTTGTCTTTTGATGAAAGTGATTGAAGTTCGGCAGGAATCACCAATTTTTCATTAAAGAAGCTTTTGTTTTTTTCATCCGATGGAAACGCGGCAATTCCCTTCATGTCTGTATACGTAGGATATAGATGTGGAAATGCTCGCAAAAAGGAATTCGCGGCCGCTAACTCGGTATGTAATTTTTGATCTGCTTGCCGTTTTAAACCTATCAAATGTTCGTTGGAACCTGTAGGAATGTCTATGGAAATAATTTCTTTCAATCCTTTTGGCGACCATTCTGAGACCAATCCTAAAAACGGATCGGCAGTAACTACTTGTATTTTTTGATCTGTAGCTGCTTGACATACGCGCTCCAAAGCTTCATTTGTCAATAAATTATGTACTGGAATTAAATAACCTGCAGCAAATACAAGTACATCAGGTTGGTATGTTTTTAAGGAATTTAAGACATCTTCTTCGGTCGTCCAAAGGTCAATATTTTGGGGAAGAATATTTTTATTCTTTTCATACAATCGCGCACTTAATAATACTTTGGATTTTCTAAAATAGTTCTGTCCAGAAACCAAATACATAATCGTAGTGAGTTCGCCATAATCATTATCTAATACAAATAAAACTTTCGGCACTTCATCTTCATTATTTTCTGTATTCGAGCAGGTAATTTGGGTTAATTCTTGTAACCAAGCTCTCATTGCTTCCGATATATCTGATGCTACATCATTCCAGTTATCTACCATAGTATTCGTTTATTTGTCTGTGTTTTTACGCCAATATATCGCTGACCAATCTATTGACACAATTTTATCTGTAATGGAATTTGCTTCTCTAAACTCATCGATTGCTTGCTTGCATGGCGGCGCACAATGATAATCATCTACAATTATAAAACCGCCATCCGAAAGTTTATGATATAGACTTTTTAATGCATCCATCGTTGATTCATACAAATCACCATCCAAACGAATCATCGCTAGTTTTTCAATAGGCGCTTTCGGTAAAGTTTCTGAAAACCATCCTTCTAAAAATTTCACTTTTTCATCAAGCAAATCAAATCGTTTGAAATTTTCACGAACCTCATCTGCGGTAACCGCTAAAGTTTTCCACATAGAAAGATCGTATTTTTTATCGGCAGGATATTCTTTTTTGTTGGGTTTTGGCATTCCAGAAAACGAATCGGCTACCCAAACAGAACGTTTTGTATCTCCATAACTTTTTAGCAATGCACGCATGAATATGGTACAACCGCCTCGCCAAACACCCGTTTCAATGAAGTCGCCTTCAATACCTTCTTGCAATATGAGTTTTGTACAGTATTCAATATTATTCAATCGTTCTCTTCCAGCCATTGTCAATGCTTTCGCTGGCCAATCCAATCCAAATTCACGTTTATCAGCAGTAGAAAACTTAAAAACTTCCTTTATGCGATGAATGATTCTCGCAAAGCTAATTAGTGGTTTTGAGATGCTCACTTCAAACGCACTTCCATCACTCGCATTCCACAACTGATACGTTAAACAATTCTTTAATAATTCTAAATATGCATCTGTATTATTTATAGAAGAAGTAAAAGCGACTTTTGCATCTGTAACTCCTGATGCGTACTGTCTTAATTCTGTAGCACTACGATATGATTTTGAGGCACCAACGGCATCACCACATTGAAGCTGTAAATCCCCTAATTTTTGGTATAGTTCAGATTCCCTAGGATTTTCTGCAATGGCCTCAATACAAGCGTGTATTTCTAGTTTTAATGATTCTTTCTCTTTCATTTGAAAAGAGTGGTTGGTTAGATTGGTTACGTACTAAAAATACAATAAAAAAGTGGGAATTATAAGTGAGTCGTTTTAGAATTTACAAAAATCTATGAATTCCATAAAAACACTATTCACAAAATGTTTTTTTAAGTTTTAAAACTGCTTAAGAATAACTAAAAAGGGAAAACACCTTTCAAATTTAGTGTTTTAACTATTTGATAATCAATTATTTAAATTCATATTTATTGTGTTTTAAAAAATATTAATCATAACATATTACATTATGAAAAAAAGACTAACTATGAGTCTAGTGATGAGTGTTCTTTGCGTTGCTTTTGGTCTAAGCCAAAACAATAGTAACAGCGCTACACGTGATGGACTACAACGCATTAATGTATCAACAGTTAATGGTACAATTTCTGTAAATCTGCCCGCAGAAATACATTCTAAGGATCAAATATCGGGAACCGTCATGGTTGTTCCAGATCATACAGGAACCAGTAAAAGAGACAAAAAAAGAGCGCAGAAACAAAAAGAAGCTTTAGAAAAGTATACAGTTTCTTTTGATGGAAATTCAACTCCTACGTCTGACACCAATGTGGAGTTAAAAATTCCTGAAGTGAATCCCAACAATACGCAAGAACTTACTATTTATGACCCTAAAGGAACTGCTATTGCTACCGTTCCTATTCCAATCAACAATACTGCACGAACGCCAAGCAATTCAGAAAATATTCAAATTCCCACCTATTTAAGAGCTGGAAATACGTGTTATATTAAAGGGAATTTTGATGGTGACATGAAGAATACGGAAGTACTTCTGAATAACAATCCGATTCCGGTTATTGCTGAATCTCCTGATCGACTTATCTGCGAAATCCCCAATACTGTTTCAGGCTTGCAAAAAATTACCGTGACTGAAAATGGCATTACAAATTCGGAGTCTTGTCATGTAGTTGGCATGAATTTGAGTGTTGGAAAGCTGAATTTATTAAAGGGCGAATCTACAAATTTGACGATTGAAGTTTATGGATTGGAAGGCATTGAAACTCCCGTAGAAATTTTAGTTGAAAATAAAACACAGGAAAACATTAGTATTAGTGGTGGAGATATTCAAAATATAACTATTTACCCTAATGAAGCTTCTGCAGAAGGCATTTATACTAAAACGATGCAAGTGCAATCAAAAAGAGCTGGAAATTATACCATTGATGTTACATTGATTGAATCCTTTGAAGATGCTCCAGAAAATAATTCTATGGATACTTCTGAAGTTACCGTCGTTGAAAACCCGGATGTTTTAACCAATAATATTTCTATACCTGATCAATTTATTAGTTACAGTCCTTCATATATAAGCGGAGCTACTTTTTCACCATATTCCTTATCGACAGGTATATTTCCTAATGTCTTTTTTAGCTTTAATGTGATGATTGATGATGATAAGAAGCGAAAGCTACGAAACAAAGGACGAAAAGTACCTGAGAATACACCTTTAGGACCCAAATCTCCTAACGATAAAAAGAATCCACATTCCAGACCTGTTCCTTCTGGAATTAAAGCACCTGTTCACGAAGAAGTTCCAGGTGTATGGCAAACTGGAAAAGCCTTGCTTAAAGAAGCCAAAAAAGAAGTTGAAAGAGCGAAGGCGCACAAAGGAAAAATTGTTGTAGGATTGCCAGGAACTCATGCAAGAGGTCATATGAATCCGCATAGAAAAGTGATTCATAACCAAAGAGGTTGTACCGAAGAAGTGTATATTTTTTACCAGCGTTTACGATATATAGATGATCGTACTTTGGTCATGGAAGAACAAATTTCCCCTTCTTTTGAATTTTCAATAGCTAATGGAACGAGTAAAGTCGAAATTACTAAAAATGAAAGCGGATGGAGTATATCGCCGAGTGTCTCTGTAGAGGTAAGAAAAGGCTTATCTATTGGCATAGGAGGCTCGTATTGGAACAAAACAAAAAAAATCACAGGTAAAGGAGTTCTCAGTTTAGTAGGCAGAAAATTATGGATGTTTCATGTTGGAAGACTTTATTTACATAGAAAAGCTTTTGTACGTATTAAATATGAATACCATTATGAAGTATGTAATGATGGCTCTACTAGAAACTGGGTAGAAACTACATTTACAGACAATTGGTATTATTGGTATGAGTGGGAAGAAGAATTATTTGTTGCTTCTAAAGATAATGAAGGTAATTTTCATCGTGTAAAAGAATTCCCTGAAACAATACATTCTCGTGATGTAAGTGGAAAAGAAAATATGAGCTATGAGGTTGAAGGCTTAGAATCAAAATATTTTGATAATTACGGGTTAAGTGGTTGGGATTTCTTTCCTGCTATTAGCAAAAAATAATAGCACCTATTTTTAAAAATTAAAAGGCTTCACCGAAATGTGGAGCCTTTTTTTAGCACAAGTTCTTACGCTTTCAAAACTTAAAAAAGCAGGTCAGAATTACTTCTGACCCAGCATGAGCTTGTGTCCATTTTAAAAATGCTTAGTTAACCTACACTAACACACATCAAAAAGTATCACCCGAAGAATACCAGCACTTAGTAGGAGTGTTAGATTTTGTTTCACAAACTGTTTCTACAGTAATCGGTTCACACTCTAAACAATAAGTATAATTAGAGGTTCCTACATCATCGGTACCACAATTATTCATAGTATGTGTCCTTACTTGACCTCCTCGTAAAGCAACAAGGTTAGAAACTTGTGTCTTGTTTAGAGTTAAACTTTTTAAATTCTTTTTTTTCATACTATAAATTTGTGAATTATGCTTTCGGTTTACATTTATCATCCTCAATAGTCAATGGACAATTATTACAAGAACGTGTACAACTAAGACAACATGTAGCTGCGCTAACACTTTTTGAAGAAGCAGCTCTACCTCCAATGATTGTATCTTGATTAAGATTCGAAACATTTTTTTTGTTCAAGCGTAAGGTTTTAAGATTTCTTTTTTTCATAATTTCTAGATTTTAAATTTTAAATGATTTTTATTTAGTGTATCAATACAGGAACAAAACAAGCTTTAAATAAAACATGAGTCAACAGAGAGCATTTACAATTCTCTGAATTATAAACGCAATTCATGGAATTGTAAAAGATTTGCGTCTTTAAAAGAATTAGTTCGCGTATGATTTCGGTTATATTTGTCAGAACCATAGATATTTATATGAAGAAATTGCTTCCATTTCTCTGTTTTTTCTCAGTCATTTTATACTGTCACGCACAAAAAAGTGATGCTTTATTAGAAGAAGGTATTGCTTTGAAAAAAAAGGTGCTGCATAAAAAAGTAGCTTTAGATAAAGCAGAAACACTCATCAGATATTATTTAAAAAAAGCACAAGAGAGTCAACGTAAAGAATTGATTGGAAGAGCATATTATTTGTTGAGTTTAAAAAATACGGATCATCAAAAGAAAATGCTATACATAGATAGTACGCTCTTTTATACTAAAGATTTAAAAACGGATACGGAGTTTCCTATGAAAGGATACTTTTATAAAGGCTTGTTTTTAGATATGGCAGAAGATTATCAAAGAGCTATAGATAATTATTTATTTGCGGAATCGTATGCCAATACCAATCAAAATACAACCTATCAATACTACATAAAATATAATATTGCTTTTCTAAAACGCAGAATAGGGAATTATGACGAAGCGATCACACTTTTTAAGCAGTGTATCGATTATGAAGAAGCAAAAGAAGAGATGAATGTATCCAGTTATTTAAACATACTACTTCATTTAACAGCTATTTATTATGAAACTGGACAGTTGGAAAAAAGTAGTGTCATTAATCAGCAAGGCATACAACTATCCTTAGACCATAAGTTAACGAACTTATATCATCGTTTTGTGGTTTGCTCCGGAATCAATCTATGTTTACAAGGAAATTATAAAGCTGCTGTTGATAGTCTGGAAAAAGGCATTCCCTATTTGGATAAAGCAAACAAAATAACTTCCAGTTTTTATTTAGCAAAAAGTTATGATGCTTTACAAGAAAGAGATAAAGCACTATCGCTTTTTCAAAAAATAGATACTGCTTTTACCGAAACCCAGAATTTATTTCTACCTATACGTGAATCTTATTTGTATTTGATAAAAGATTCGAAAGAAAAAAAAGATAAAGAATCACAATTATATTATATAGAACAGTTGCTAAAAGCGGACAGTATTAGTCATATAAATTATAAATATTTATCTTCTACCATTACAAAAAAGTATGATATTCCGGAATTAATGGCGGATAGAGATCATTTGATAGCCGATTTAAAAAGTGATAAAAATTTGATCCTCATTATAAGCATCATACTTGTTCTATTGACTTTGGGCGGATTGCTCTATTATTATAGATTGAAAAAACTTTACAAAAAAAGATATGATGCAATTGTAAACCGATCTAGCGCTATCATAGAAGAACAAATTACAGTAGAGAATGCACAAATACGCCCGATTCCTATAGATATAGATGAAAGTACTATTCAAGAAATTTTAAAACAATTAGACATTTTTGAAGCAGAAAAAAGTTACCTCACCAATCAAATATCTCTGAAAGATGTCGCAAAAATTGTGAATACTAATTCCAAGTATTTATCTAAGATTATCAATTCTCATAAAGGGAAAAATTTTGCCACTTATATTAACGATTTGCGTGTTGATTATATCATAAATTGTATTCAACACGATCCATTATATCTAAAATATACGATCAGGGCAATTGCCACAGAAGCTGGATTTTCAAATCAGGAAGGTTTTCTTAGAGCTTTTCGAAAAAGAACAGGACTAAAACCTTCTTACTTCATCAAAAAAATACAAGAAAGTCAATAGTAATTGATAATTCACTGAATTATCAATTGTTGAAGTTTACTTTTTCCTCGTTTTATCAAATGAATAATTAGTTTTGAGTACATTCAATTAATAATTTATAGTATGAAAAAAAACAAAAAATTAATGTCATTTAAAAAGTTTACGATTGCAAACTTAAATGTCGCTACGATTATGGGAGGAACAAATGCTCCAAATCCAAATAATGGAGAAGATACAGATACAGATGATTGTACCGGCCAATCTACAGGCTTACATGCTTCTTCTCCCGAATTTACATGTGAAGATGATGCTGCAACTCGAGATGGAGTATTGTGTTTAAGACCTGATACTAATAATCAACATACGCAACAAAACATGTAAGTTTTAAAAATATAGTGGTTCGCTAACCGCTGTATCTTTTATGATAAAGTTAAATAACAACTTCGTTAAGAAATTTTTATACAAAAAAAGCTTCACATTCCTGTGAAGCTTTTGCTTAGTAGCGGAAACTAGACTCAAACAAGTAACTTTCGAGCTATGAGTCAAAAAGTTTAATTTTCAATTGCTTAAAAACAAACAGTGTTTGCGCGCCAACTGTATTTATTCAACAATTAACTTTTTTGTAACCAAAAAGTCTCGATTTTTAATCCTCAAAAAGTAAACACCTTTTGCATACTTACTAAGATCCAAAGTTTCTATATTAGTAGTCGCATTTTTAGATAAAATAGTTTTACCCGTCATATCTAAAACAACTAAATTAGCTTCTGACATTCCTCCTAAATTTATATTAAACATTCCTTTAGATGGATTTGGATATACAGATATTTCAGTTGTATTTACAGGAATGATTTTATCTGGTTCATCATTTGCGTCTCTATTAAAACCATTGAAGATTTGAACAAAATTATGGTTGCTTCCATACTCTCCACATTGATTGCTAAATTCTATGGTATAAAAATAAGTACCATCATTAATACTAGCATCAGGCGTCCATATACACACCGGATTTTCTGTAACACAACCCGATGATTCAAACATTACATTTCCCCATCTATTTACGACGGTCAAATGGTAAAAATCGGCTCCTTGCGGACTAAAACATAAAGTATCATTGATACCATCACCATTTGCCGTAATGACATTTGGAAAACTTGTAGGCATCGAAAATGCAGTATTCGATTTATTCCACGATAGTGTTGAAACTGCTTCTGTAGGATAACAATAATTCTTCATCCTTACTTTAATCTTATAATTATGACATTGAGAAACACAGCCTGTTAAGCAATTTGTAACATCAAAATGATATGTTCCCACATTAGGATTCGTACAAGCTTCTATTGTTTGAGAACAAATTAATTCTGTTTCTTGCTCGTTCCACGTTTCTATAACTAAATACTCATAACTAGCTGGAAGCGCTAGGTCAAATTGAAAATCAAAATCCGTATTCACCATATTCGAAAAACTATTAATTGGAGCAACAGGTGTAGGAGCTGTCCAAGTAATGACTTCTTCAACATCATCAAAACAAGGATTGGAAGCCGTAATGGTAACTTCAACATCATCGCACATTTCTAGGAGACATGAATTTAAATCTAGAAGCACATCGTTTACGTTTATATCATTACAACTTGAACTTTGCGTATCCGTATATAATACCGTTCCATTTGCTACACTTACTGCTGTTAC
Source organism: uncultured Kordia sp. (assembly GCF_947489565.1). Taxonomy (GTDB): domain Bacteria; phylum Bacteroidota; class Bacteroidia; order Flavobacteriales; family Flavobacteriaceae; genus Kordia. The sequence continues at coordinate 209,466 of NZ_CANLEA010000003.1, forward strand.
CGTATATGAATTTGCATTATTGATGTCTAAATCAAGATTTAAATTGTTTACTCCAGAAGTAGTACTGTTTACAGTTATAGATGGTGCTGCATCAAAATAACTCATGGTAAACGGAAATGTTTGACTTTCTCCGCATATTGTCCAAATCACCAATTCAGCATTCACACAACCTGATCCTGACGGTGGTGTAAAATCTGTAACTCTAGACCATGGAGTTGAAAAATATTCTACTGGAGTCCAACTGTAAAATACACCTGCTTGATCTGGAATATTTTCACCCAATGTGGTTCCACTGCTACAAACTGGTGTTGATGGTGTTTCAAGTGCTCCTATTGACGGGCATGGATCTTCTACACAAGTACCTATTTGTGTTTCAAAATAACTTCCGGGTTCTGTAATAAAACCTGGTGCTAAAATTACTGTCGGTGCTCGATAAATGACTTTTGATGAACTTTTCACTATCACAGGTAAATTATCAACCCAAGGTTCAGGGCTTACATTAGAACCTGCGCTAATTTGAACATTCGCTTGTTCTATTTTGTGAACATCAAAATATTGCCAATCTTGAATATATTTATAATCAACACACTCTTCCTCTTCAACCAAAGACACTTCATCATAATGTAAAATTAAAGAAGCAGCATCATCGACGGGAGAATTTTGTTCATGATTGTACTGTAAGACAATATATTTCATGTCTTCATAGTCTTTATTATCATCCATCGGAACTGTAAAATAGGCTTCAATATTTCTCCAATCACAAGAATGTTCAACATATACATCTAAAGCCACCCATTTTTTATGAGGTTGTACTCTTAAACCCTCACTTTTCGTTGAAAATACTACCTGAAAACTTCCTGCACCGTAGTCATAACCTCTTGCAGCTCTTACTTTTACTTTAAATCTATATGTTTTACCTTTTACTAGTTTGTAACCATTCTCCATTTCGGTCATAATACTCTCGTTTTCGAAAGCACTCCTAATATACCTAGAGTCGTTAGCTGGACAAAATCCGTCTCCTATTACCATTCCACCAGGAATCCAATCTGGCGAACATCTAGAACTCCAAATATCTGTTGGCTTAGCAACATACCAATTAGATAAATCAGCATCAAAACGAGCTCTACCAGTTGTGCATCCTACCTGAGAGTAATATGCATCTGGATCTGTTCCTCCGTTATAATTTCCTAGTTCAAAATCACCATTCGGGATTAAGTTTTGTGCGTTAGCACATGGAGAAAAACTTAAAGTGATAAGAACAATTAGATATAATAATCTTATATTCTTCATCATTACTTAGTTTTCAATTGTTCTTGTAACTTCTTTATTTGCTTTTGTTGTTCAATGACATATAATGTCAGTTCTTCAATTTTCTCTAATAGTTTAGCATCCATCTTTGCTAGATTGATTCCTTCTTTTGCAACTTCTTCGGCACTTGGCACATTTGGTAAATGCCCATTTTTTTCAATATGTGCTTCTACTTCTTCAAGTGGTAATAATTCATAATTATCTTCAAATACATAATCTGCCCAATCACTAGAACTACGCAAGGTTACTTTTACTTTTTCTGTCATGATACCATCTGCAACATATAGTTTAAAGTTTCCGTTAAAAGTTCCTGCTGTGTTTGGATCGAGTCCAATACTTACTTTTCCTGTATCGGTTAAAAACATTTTATAATTTCCAAAATTGCTACTTCCTGAAGGTTTCCAGAAGTTAAGACCAGCAACACCTCCAGATACATATTCAATTCCCCAATTTCCGCTTGGAGCATTTGTATCTCCTCCAAAAATCATCATAGGACCGCCATAAGAATTGTTTCCTGTAATTTGGATTCTACCGTTATGAACATGAAGTTTGCTATTAGGATTTTCTTCTCCAATTCCAACTTTTCCATTCGTTCTTACAATAAACTGAGTTCCAAACGAGCCTCTTCTGAGTCCATTTTTTCGTATATGAAATAGCGAATTTATAGTACTCCCTTGCTGAAAGGCAAATGGACTGGTTATTCTCAACCCAGATTCCATAGTCGCAAATTGAGGAAGATACATATCTGTTTTTGCTGTAGGTCCAGAAGTCCCAATACCAACATTTCCACTAGTCGGAAATGTATTTGTTTGAGAATAGGTAAAGTTTGCTAAAACTAAGCAGATTACTAAAAGTAAATTATTTTGTGTTTTCATATTTAATATTTTAATGCCTGAAATTTTTGTGTTAGAAAGTATTATGTATACGGGTACTTTTAAAAAAGTAAAGAAGAAAAAGCGAACCGAAGTTCGCTTAGAGTGTTTTTTAGTTACTAACGTCACAGTTAGATGGCACACCTCCCATTGGATTTCTACTTGTGTGAGTTGTGAAAGTATCGCAACCATCTAGTGTTTTTGGAGGTATGTATCCGCAAAAATTACAATTAGTAATATCTTCAGTACCTGCTTTACCTCCTTGTAATTTATGGTATTGTAAATTAGAAACTAACTTCTTGTTTAATGTCAATGATTTTAAATTCTGTTTTTTCATAATCTTAAAATTTTAAATTAATATTGACTCAAAGAAAGCCTGTAAACACAGATAAACAAAGGGGTATACTTGACCTTTTATAAAAGATCAATTGCGTTTTTATAAAACATAAATAGAACATTATATATCCGTTTTCTTTATTTTTTGAAGGCAGACAAAACCATATACATATATGAATTAATAGATTTAGGTTACTTTTCTTATTCAATGAAATGGAACTTCTTATTATATTTGAGTAATCTCATGAAGTTTATTATATGTCTTATATCCAACATTCCCCTTATATTCTTAAAAGAGTGCTATTCTTTATACTCTTTTGTAACTTTTCAATGCTCTATGCGCAGTCGGATTCTTTAGCGCATAAATCCTATGAATATCTAGATTCTTTGTATTTGAAGTATCGATATAATAACCCTAAAAAAGCCAACCTGTATGCAGACGAACTCTACACTAAGGCTCAAGCTACTGAAGATGATAGGCAAATTGGGCAAGCGCTACATAGAAAGGCTTTTATAGCTTATAAGTTAGGTAACTATGAAAACGCTTTTATGCATATAGAAAATTCGATTTCTATTGCTAAAAAAATAAAAAATGATTCGCTAGAGCTAAAGAATGAAAGTTTAACAGGTAATGTATATTTAGCAAAAGGAGATTATAATAATGCGATTAATCAATATATACAAGCAAAAAAAGTTGCACGTAGGATAGGAAACATCAATGATTTTTTACTGTCAGATCATAACATTGGTATGATTAAAAAACAAACTAAAGACATAAATGAAGCTATCGAAATTTTTTTAGCAAATTTAGAAGCCGTTAATACATATAAAGATGTGAATCTTGAGAGATTAGAAGTCATTAGTTTAGTTGCATTATCCGATACCTATTTGAGGATAAAAAATGTAACTAAAGCAGAAGAATACACTACTAAAGGCTTACAAAAATCCTCTTTAAAAAAGTTTAAAGATGCGTACCTTATTTTATCAGCAAATAATGTCATTATTAATTATCAAAAAAAATTATATCAATCCAGCATCCAAAAAGCATACTCTTTATTAAAACCTATGTATGACTATAGTAGTGAGAAATCTATAACTACACTGTATTTATATTTAGGCAAAAATTATCTAAAATTAGAGCAATGCGATAGTGTTATTAAGTATTTTGAAAAAATTAAAGTAATTACCGCAAAAGAAGATTTTGAATTTCCCGAATTAGAAGAAGTATATCATATCCTAGGGACTTGTGAAGCAAGATTAGGCAATACGGAAAAGAGTATAGAATATCATAATTTGAGTGCTCAGTTTGATGAAATAAACGACAGCACAAATACTGTTATAAATAATGAATTACATAGAAAAAATGACATCATACCTTTAAAAGAAAAAATAGAATCTTTGGACGATTATGGACAGGAACAAAAAAGTCGGGCAACCTTGTGGTATAGTATTTCGGCTATATTGATCCTATCACTACTATTATTTTTCTTTTTGTATCGAAAAAAGCAACTTCAAACTAAAAAACGCTTTCAAGAACTTTTACAAACTATAGATACCTTAGAACAATCTAAAACTGAATCACAACCTTTAAAAACAACTGCTTCAGTGATTACTGATGAAAATGTATTGGGAATTTTAGAAGGACTCAAAGCATTTGAGCAAAAAGAGTATTATTTACGACAAGATTGCACCTTAATATTTGTCGCTAAAAAGTTAAAAACCAATACCACATATTTATCAAATGTAATCAATACATATAAAGAAAAGTCATTTAAATCATATTTGACCGAATTACGAATCAATGCTGCACTGATTCGCTTAAAAAACGAACCAAAATTAAGAGCATATACCATTAAAGCCATTGCTGAAGAGTTTGGTTTTAAACGTCAAGAAACATTTTCTAAAGCTTTTAAAGCAAAAACCAACATGCTCCCTTCAAAATACATTAAGTCACTTAAAATCAATAATATAGAAAATTGATGTTTTATAAAATATCAACTACAAAATTAGCAGATTTTAAAAATATTTCCCACCTTGCTGTTAATAACTAAAACTATAATTTGCATTATGAAAAATTTAAAGATCAAAAAAATAAAGATTGCAAAAATTAATAATTTGAGCATGATTTTAGGCGGAAACAGACAAACTATTATTCAAGGTTGTATGCCTGACACACATACTTGTCCACCTAGAGAAACCCACGATCCCAACTATACTACTTGTCATACAACAAATAATGGTACACTAGCTGGAAATCCGACTACTGGAGGTTTTGCCGAAACTGATCAATGTGGCAGCGGTCGTAATTCCGATTGAGTGAGATTTAATTATATAAAACTATAGCTAACTTATAATTTAGCATAAGAGTTTTATAATAACATTTAATATTACTCGTTTATGTTTTGATTAAAAATCCTTTTAGCCTTTTTTGTGTATTAACTAAAATTTTAAACATTATGAAAAAAAAGAATTTTAAACTGCTTAAGTTAAACAAAAAAACTATTTCAGTTATAAAACTTACTAAAATTAAAGGGGGAACAGACCTTACATTAGCCGGAAATGTAACAGGAGGTTTTGCCGAAACTGATCAATGCGGCGGATAATATTTTATCCTTAAATAAAACTAATGATACCAGTTTGATCATAATATGATGGACGTTATAGATACGAAATTACGTTGACATCATGTTATAATCAAATTGGTATTAGCTATAAAAAAACAGAACCTATTTACTCTAAACGTTTAGTGGAACGTATCGCTCCTTTGTAACAGTTATAGAAGCAAAGAGCAAAAGAAAAGCGAACCGAAGTTCGCCAGACTATGATTTAACTATTAAAATCATACACATACATCAGGAGGACAAGAAAAACAAGAATTTGCATCCATAAACGCCTTTGTATGTTTATCAGCATTACAATACCTACAATTAGTTCTTCTTTCGGACACCTCTGCTCCTCCTTGGATATATAAAGAATTAAATTCCGAGATTGTTGTTTTATTAATGACTAATGATTTAAGATTTCTTTTTTTCATAATAAATGATTTTAAGATTAAACATAGAAACAAGTAATGATAAAAAGGAAGAGCAAAAAAGGAAAGTAAATGATGTTTTATAAAACATCACAACATAAAAAAACAAAAAAAGACACTTCACTTTTGTAGCAACAGAACTAGACCCAAACCTGTAATTTTCGAATCATTAGTTTATCTAGAAAAAACTACTTATTGATTTTCGTTAACGTGATTACAAGATATCATCAACTGACTTTGTGTATCTTATTTATTCTTTTTTAACGGTCAACTAGAATCACCATATACTCATATCTGTGAGCATTCATATAATTATTATGGCGTATTTCATACGAATTCGTTAATTTTAGAGTCGAACACTTTTCTAACACTAAAAAGGCAGCTACTTTGAAGATTAAAAAAATATGGAAACGAATTTTATTAGGACTCATCATAGTTCCAATTTTAGTGCTAGGAGGTTTAATATTATATATTCAGAGCAACCAAACTGAAATTATTAAAGCTGAAATCGCAAAACTAAACAAAGAACATAAAGGGCTTATTAGTATTGGTGAAAGCGAATTATCTCTTTTTGGAAACTTCCCATACATTTCTCTTAAGGTATATGATTTCAAAATTTTTGAAACAAAAGAAGACAATGCACCTGTTATAATGGATGTAAAAGATGTGTATGTTGGCTTTAATCTTTGGGACATTGTAAGCGGAAATTATGACATTCAATCTTTAATAGTTGAAGATGGTGTTTTTAATATTGTTATTCACGAAAATAATACTACGAATATTCAAAATTCCATCGCTAGTACTTCTGACACAGAAACTCCATCCACGAATATTCATCTAAAAAAGATTAAATTTAAGAATATAGATATTCACACGCTAGATGAAGCTACCAATACAGATGTCGAAAAATTCATCTACGCTGGTACAGGTAGTTTTAATCAAAAAGACAGTATTATTTCTGGGCATGTAGATGCCGATCTTGAATTAAATGTGATAAAAAATGGAGATACAACCTTCTTCCATAAAAAACATTTAGAAGTACATACAGATGTCGTGTTTAATGAACAAACTAGTATTCTTGACATACAACCCTCAGGGATTGTAATGGAAAATGGAGATTTTGAATTAGAAGGCTCTATAGATGTAAAGAATGATGTAGATCTCGATCTTTCTATAAAAGGAACAAAGCCCAATTTTGATATGTTTATCGCTTTTGCTCCTGCAGATGTAATACCTGTATTAGAGAAATACGAAAACGCTGGCGAAATTTATTTTAATGCGAGTATTAAAGGTGCCGCTAATAAAGGAAATAGACCTTTTATCAATGCCAGTTTTGGAGCTAAAAAAGCTTTTTTAGAAAATACTAAAAGAGGAAAAAAGATCGATAATATGGGCTTTAGCGGTCATTTTACCAATGGTGAAAATAGAGATGCAAGCACCATGGAATTTTCTTTAACAGACATGACTGCCTCTCTGGAAAAGGGAGAATTTGAAGGTTCTGTTGTTGTTAAGAATTTTGAATCACCGGAAGTTGATATGCAAATAGATTCTAACTTCAATCTGAATTTTATTACAGACTTTTTTGAACTCGAACAAGTACAAGGTGCTTCTGGGCAAGTTTCGCTAAAAATGAATTTTCATGATATTATTGATATTGACAAACCCGAAAAGGCATTGCAAAAACTGAATCAAGCATATTTTGCACAGCTGACTGTAACAGATTTGAGTTTAAACGCCAAAAACCTACCTGCTCCTTTAGACACTTTGAATGTAAACTTAGTTATGAATGGTAGGGAAGCTACGCTGAAACAATTTGATATGTCAATGGGCAATACAGACCTATCTATTAGCGGTTTTCTATCAGATTTACCAGCCATCGTACATCATACAAATATTCCAATAGAAGCCCATTTCGATATTACTTCTAAGAATCTGGATATTGCACAATTGACAGGTTATTTACAACAAGATTCTATCCAAAAAGGTATTGATGAACAAATAGAAAATCTCAGCTTAGGACTTTCTTTTAAGGCTTCTGCGAGAGACTTTACAGAGTCCAAATATATCCCAAAAGGCGAATTTTTTATTGATAGTTTACATGCCAACTTGAAGCATTATCCACATAAATTACATGATTTTCATGCAGATGTATTGATAGACAGTGTAGACTTAAAAATAGTAGATTTTACCGGATATATAGATGATAGCGATTTTCATTTTGACGGACTCATACATGATTATGCCTTTTGGATGCAACCCGAACTTAACGGAGATGTGGATTTAGATATCAATCTCGTTTCTAGCAAATTAAGGCTGGAAGATGTTTTTTCGTATAAAGGAGAAAATTATGTTCCTGAAGAATACAGGCATGAAGAGTTTGATGATTTAGCATTGCATTTCGATTCTAGTATGCATTATAAAGATTCTGCTTTGCATTCCATCGATCTGGCTTTGGATAAATTAGACACAAAAATGAAATTGCATCCACTGCGCTTTCATGATTTTAAAGGAAACATTCATTATGAAGACGAACATATTGTCATAAAGGATTTTCATGGTGAAATAGGAACGACTAATTTCAATTTTGATTTAAATTACTATTTGGGAGAAAATCAGCAAATAAAGAAAAGGGATAATTATTTGGCAGTAAAAGCAAATTATATTGATTATGATGCGCTCTTTAATTTCGATTTACAACCCACAAAATCAACAGCAGTTGTTGCTTCAAAAACTGAAGATGTAACAGCACATGCAGATGCCTTCAACATCTATGAATTGCCTTTTACAGACATGCAATTTAAGGCAGATATTGATCACTTTATATACCATAAAATAGATCTTCAAAAAATCAAAGCAACTGTAAGAACAACGCCTAACCATTATATTTATATAGATACGTTACACATGAATGCTGCTGGAGGAAATATTCAATTAAGTGGATATTTTAATGGTAGCGATCCAAAACACATCTATTTGCAACCAGATTTGGTGATGAATAATGTTGATTTGGATAAATTGTTATTCAAGTTCGAAAATTTTGGGCAAGATCATCTTGTTTCAGAAAATTTGCAAGGTAAACTCACCTCTAGAATTAAAGGGAAGATTAGAGTATACCCAGATATGGTTCCTGATTTGGATCAATCTACACTAGAAATGGACGTAAAAGTGTTAAATGGTAGATTGAAGAATTACGATCCAATGTTGGCACTTTCAGATTATATGGGAAATAAAAACCTGCGAAATATTCGGTTTGACACTTTACAAAATAGCTTGAATGTAGAAAAAGGAAAGATTCATATTCCTTCCATGACAATCGAATCTACTTTAGGTCATATGGAATTGTCTGGCACACATGACAGCAATCAAAATATCGATTATTATTTACGAATTCCTTGGAAGACTGTACGAAAAGCTGCTTGGTATAAATTATTTAAACGTAAGAACCGTACTGTTGATGAAAACCAAGAAGATGAGATTGTAGAAATAGATTCTACCAAAAGAACACGCTATCTCAATATAAAGGTCAAAGGAAGCATCGATGATTATAAAATTTCACTAGGCAAAAAGAAGAAAAGTAAACGTGATCAATAATAACTCCGTGATTTTATAAAAAAACTCCATTTAAAAAAGTAACGTAAAAGACGTTTCTTTATTAGGTACAGAAGTCACCGTTAAGCTTCCATTGTGCATCTGTAAAATTTGTCTTGAAAGGCTTAATCCTATTCCAGAACCATCTGTTTTAGTAGTGAAAAATGGCACAAATATTTGCTCCATTAATTCTGACGGAATTCCAATACCATTATCCTTTACTTTAATAAATTTCCTGTTCACTTCATTAATTCCAGAAATAAGTTCTATGCTACTATCTTCTTTTCCTCTGGAAGATTGCATTGCATTTTTTAATAAATTGATGAGTGTTTGCGTAATTTGTTTTTCATCCGCAAAAATTTCAAAATCACCTGACAAATGCCTGACCTTAAATGAAATTTGATCAAAACCTTTTTCCTGACTTACCAATGTTTTTACTTCTTCCAAAAAGTCTTGAATATTAATAATTTTTTTGTCTGGTTCTGGAATACTTAAAAGACTTCTGTATGAATGCACAAAGTCAATTAATCGATTTCCTTGATTATTAATAATTTCCAAACCTCTTATCGTATTTTTAACTTGCTTTTCATTAATTTGATCTGCGGCTATCCATCCTTCATCAGTCTTATAATAATTCAAAATTGACTCCGATATAGAACTCAAAGGTGTAATAGTGTTCATTATTTCATGCGTTAATACTCGTATAAGTTTCATCCATGAATCTGTTTCTTTTTCATTTAATTCATTATTGATATCTTGAATTGTGACGAGGTTTAACATTTGAGCATTCAATACAACTTTCTTCGCTTTCACTACCAAACTAATAGTTTCTCTTTCATTCGTAATTTGAAATAATTGCCGTTCAAAAGGTTGCAGCTTTGATAAGTGATCCGAAAGTTTTTTATCTACTTTCTTTAACTGATTTATATGATTTAATTGACTTGTATTGAATAATCTTTTTGCTGTAGGATTTGCGAATAGTATATGTCCTTTATCATTGATTGTAAGAACTCCAATTTTAACTTGTTTTAATATTTCTTGGTAGTAGTTTTCCTGTTCTCTATTTCTGACTTGAGTTTCTTGAATAAAATTTCGAACTTTATTTAAGCTTTTGTGAAGTTCTCTTAATGAATTAGGTCCCGAATCTTCCGGAAATCTAATGGTGAAATCTTCATTTTCAATAGACTCAAAAAAGTAAGCAATTTTATGATTTGTTTTATTTAAGTATCTAACAAAAAAAACGACTTGTATGCCTATAAAAAGAAAGCATAATCCTGATAAGTAATATTGTCCTTTATTAAAAAGAAAAGCCAATAAAATGGCAATGCCCGTTATAATGACAATTCTGATTAAAATTTGAATATAGTATGTTTTAATAGCCATTTTTTGCTCCCAAATTGTTCATCTTCTTCGTTTTATTGTATAGTGTTTGCCTAGATACACCTAACTCATTAGCTGCTGCTGTATAATTTCCATTATGCTTGTGTAAGGAATCGGCAATCATTTTTTCTTCCATTTCCTTTAGGTTATTTGTATGAAAACCAGTATCTATAGCTGTAGAAGCATTCAATAAAAAATCGTTTGGTTTTAATATAGTGCCTTCACTGAGTATTACAGCTCTTTCCATGGTATGCTTGAGTTCTCTTATATTTCCTGGCCAATGATGAGTTTTCAATTTTTCTTGTGCCAAACTATTTATTTTCAAAGCTGATTTCCCATATTTTGAAGTGAATTTGCTTAAGAAAAAATCTGCCAAGATTAACAAATCATCACCGCGTTCTCTTAAACTTGGAACATCTATTTGTATTGTATTTATTCTATACAATAAATCTTCTCTAAAAAGTCCATCGTTTACCATTTGAACTAAATCACAATTTGTAGCACAAAGCAATCGTATATCAATAGGAACATGTTTGTTAGACCCAACTTTTATAATTTCTCTATTTTGGATGGCCGATAATAATTTTGCTTGCATTTGCAATGAGAGGTTTCCAATCTCATCCAAAAAAAGAGTTCCTTTATTTGCTGCTTCAAACTTCCCTATTCTATCTTCTTTTGCATCGGTAAAAGCGCCTTTTACATGACCAAAAAGTTCACTTTCAAAAAGTGTTTCAGATAAAGCTCCTATATCTACATTAATAAAAACTTCATTTTTTCTTTCAGATATTTGATGCAGTTCTCTAGCAATAAGCTCTTTTCCTGTTCCGTTTTCTCCCGTAATTAATACATTAACATCCGTTACAGCTACTTTTCTAGTGAGACGTAATACTTCATGTAATGCTTTAGAATTACCAATAATAGTGTTTTTATTTTGGTTAATGAGTTGCTTTAAATGCCCTTCTTTTTGTTTTAGCTTCTTGATTTCTACTTTAGACCTTCTTAGTGTATACGCAGAACGAATAGTAACTAATAACTTTTCATTATTCCACGGTTTCATTATAAAGTCAATTGCACCTTTTTTTAATGCCTTCACTGCAAGATCTACAGAACCATAAGCAGTCATCATAATTACAGAAGCATCGGGTGCTTTTTTTTTGATTTCATTCAGCCAAAATAATCCTTCATTTCCTGAATTAATTCCTGCAGAAAAATTCATATCAAGCAATACTACATCTACTTCTTCAAGCTTAGGATAGGAGCTAATTTGATTGGGATTACTAATCGTATTAACATTTCCACATTCAAATTGAAGCAAGATATCTAAAGCATTTAATATGTTTTTATTGTCATCAATAATGAGAATCGTAGCATCTGTCATTTCATTGCTTTTTTATAGATATATAAAAGTACAAATTAGTCATATATGAAAAAAAGGAGTGTCAATTTTTTTTACACTTTCTGTATATTTATTTTACACCAACTTCCTTCTATTCGCAACAAATAACTTATAAAAAACTACCTGTCAATCACTTATGTTTTTTGGTACATATTTGGCTTAGCTATTATCACAATTTTTAAACTATGATCAAATTAGAAAAAATCATATTTCTATTATTAGTATGTATACATACAGAAAGTTTTGCACAAAAAAGCTGGAAATTAGACGCCTGCATAGACCATGCATTGGCACATAATTTAAGGTTAAATGACCTGAACTATACTAGTGCTTCTGAGAAGGAAAAAAACAAACAATCGTACCGAGAGTTTCTTCCAACCATAGAAGCTAGTGCTTCGTATGATATTCAGTATGGACGTTCGGTAGATCCAAATACGAATCAGATTGTTAGTTCTAACTTCTTTTCAAACAATTATTTTATTAGAGCTAGGCTCGATCTTTTTAATGGTTTTCAAAGGATTAATACGATTGCAGCTACTAAGTTTTTGTACAAAGCTTCTTTAGAAGAGTATGAACAAGAAAAGTATTTGTTAGCTTTTTCGGTAATGTCTGCTTTTTACGATGTACAGTTTTATAATGAACTTCTTCAGATTTCAAAAGAGCAAGTCGTTATTTCTGAAAGGAATCGTGATTTTGTAAAAAAACAAGTTGATTTAGGGATGAAGGCTGGAGCTGATTTGTATGAAGCCGAAGCCATTGTTATTGGAGATGAATTGATTGTGACTCAGAACGAGAACAATTTGAAAACTGCCAAATTAAAGCTAATTCAGGAAATGAATCTTGAAAATGTTACTGATATTGAGATCAATGCTTTTGATACTACTTTTACAGAAGAAGAGAATATAAAGGAAATAGATTCAGACACAGTGTATAACAAAGCACTTTCTTTTATGCCTATTATAAAATCTCAAGAATTTAGAGTGAAAGCTGCCCAAAAAGATGTTTCAATTGCTAGAGGTAGCTTGTATCCAACACTTTCTTTTTCTGCAGGATATCAAACTGGATATTTTGAAACCAATGTTGACGATGCTGGTTCAGTGATTCCTTTTAGTACACAAACCAACAACAACGCTTCCCAATTCATTGGTTTATCATTGCGTATTCCTATTAGCGAGCGTTGGAGTAATCGTTCAGAAATTAAACAAAAGAAAATAGCATTATTACAACGAAAAAATGACTTAAAGCTTCAACAACAAGAACTTAATAAAGTCATACAGGAACTTACACAAGCGTACGAAGCTTCAAAAGTAGAATACAGTCGCACAAAACAAAGTGAAGCTTCACAAGCTACCGTTTTTGCTATTGCTCAAAAAAGGTATGAAAAAGGATTGATCAGCATTTTGGAACTTCGTCAAGCAAAAACTACGTATGCAGTTGCGCAGAGTAATACATTACAGGTAAAATTAAAATTACAAGTTCAACAGAAGACATTAGATTTTTATATGGGACTTCCTGTATTTAATATTAATAAAAACTAACCAAGAATTATAACATGGATATAGTATTAGAAAAAAAGAAGGGATTGCGTCCAAAACATTACGGGTACATTGCACTAGGTATATTAGCCCTTTTTGTAATTTGGAAATTTGGTTTCGAAGGAACTTCATCTACTTTTAGAATTGAAAGGAATAAGCTTTCTATCTCCACAGTGACACAAGGAGAATTTGATGATTATATTACAATAAGTGGTTTGGTTGCTCCTATAACTACGATTTATATGGATGCTTACGAAGGTGGCCGTGTTACGGAGAAACTTGTGGAAGAAGGCGCTACGGTGACGAAAGGAGATATTATTTTACGATTAGAGAATATGGAGCTTTATGAACAAATTTTGGCAAGTGAAAACAACTTAGCGTTGAAGCAAAATGACTTACGTTCTACTAAGTTAACTTTTGATTCTAGACAGGTTTCTGGAAAGAAAGATTTGGTAAACTCAAAATATGATTTGCAAAAGTTAGAACGAAATTATAACCAAAATAAAGCATTATATGCAGATGAGCTCATTTCTAAAGAAGAATATTTAGTTTCTAAAGAAAGCTACGAGTTAGCAAAAAAACAATTTGATATTATAAAAGTGCAAACTCAACAAGATGATCAACTTCGAAATACTTCTTTAAAAGAACTCGATTCCGATTTAGCACGTATGCGTAAAACACTTTCTATGGTTTACGATCGTATTGATCACTTAAATGTAAGAGCTCCGGCAGATGGACAATTAGGTTTTTTGGATGCTGAAATTGGACAAAATATTAAAAGAGGAGAACGTATTGGACAAATTAATGTACTTACCGATTATAAAATTGAAGCTTTTATTGACGAGCATTATATTGACCGCGTAAAGAGAGAGCTTAGCGGTGTATTGGATAGAAATGGACAAGAATATGCATTGCGCATACGAAAAGTATACCCTGAAGTACGTGATGGAAAGTTTAAAGTAGATCTTGTATTTACTTCCGACAAACCAGAAACCACTCGTACAGGACAGAGTTATAGTATAAAACTACAATTAGGAGCTTCTAACGAAGCATTGTTGTTACCAAAGGGAGGGTTTTTCCAAAATACTGGTGGACAATGGATTTTTGTAGTTGATCCATCTGGGGAAACTGCTTCGAAGAGACCTATTAAAATTGGAAAACAAAATTCAAGATATTATGAACTATTAGAAGGCTTACAATCGGGAGAAAAAGTAATCACTTCAAATTACGCTAGTTTTGGCGATGCAGAGAAAATAGTATTAAAATAAACCTTATATTAAGATTTTATATTTATAAAAAAGACCAAGAAATGATCGCAATAAATAATTTAAAAAAGACTTTCAGAACTGAAGAAATAGAGACGTTAGTATTAAACAATGTGAACCTAAATGTAAAGCAAGGAGAATTTGTAGCCATTATGGGACCTTCAGGTTGTGGAAAATCTACGTTGTTAAATATTATAGGTATGTTGGATACACCAACAGATGGTAGTTATGAGTTTGCCGGACATGAGATTCAAAACTTAGATCAAAGTGAACGCACTCAACTGCGAAAAGGAAACTTAGGATTTATATTTCAAAGTTTTAATCTTATTGATGAACTTACTGTTTTTGAAAATGTTGAACTTCCACTAATTTATCTTAATATTAAAAAAGATGAACGAAAAAAACGTGTGCGAGAAGTATTGGAACGTATGAAAATTGCACATAGAGAAAAGCATTTTCCGCAACAACTTTCGGGAGGACAGCAACAACGTGTAGCTATTTCTAGAGCAGTAGTTATAAACCCAAAACTAATTCTTGCCGATGAGCCAACAGGTAATTTGGATTCTAAAAACGGAGTTGAAGTAATGGATTTATTAACAGAACTTAATCAGGATGATACAACTATTATTATGGTTACGCATTCAGACAGAGATTCTCATTACGCACATCGTGTAATTAACCTTTTTGATGGACAAATTGTAACCGAGAATATCAATAAAAAGTCTGTAACACATTCGTAATACATACAGCTATTTAATTTTTTATTTCAATATCATTTAGAAAATATGAATAAAAAAAGTCAGAAGATCTTTTCTTCTGACTTTTTTTATTAGTACTGAAATAAGCTTACGATGAATACTAGCTTATCATTTATGGTTCGTTCGTTTATTGATTTAAGTATACTTTTAAAATATCATTTCTTAGTTTTCGCACCACTTTTTCAACTTCTGGAGCGTATGCATTTACAAATATCGCGATTGCTATATCTAGTTCTTTTACAAGTAATACACAGCTATCAAAAGTACCTGCGCTTCCACTATGAATACTAAAGGTTTCTTCATCTTTTTGTCTACTACTCCAACCTATTGAGTAGCTAGAAAAATCGATATTTGCATAGTGTATATAATTATAAGTTGCTGCTGTTACGATGTTATCACTTCCGTGAAGTCCTTTTAAATTTGCTTGCAAAAACTTCCCATAGTCAATAATTGACATATTTAAATCACCCGCAGGTTGCAATACTTCTGCAAATTGATATTTTCCATCTGGCTCTTGTATTGTGAGATATGTATTTTCTTTAACTAGCCAATGTCCCCAAGGTTGTGCCGCATTGAAATTACCTGGCCAACCTGAGCTTGCCTTCATATGTAATGGTATAAATATATATTCTTGAAGTAATGCTTCCCAACCCTTTCCACTAACTTTTTCTAACATCGATGCAGCTAATGAATATCCTGCATTTGAATATACATATCCTGATTCGAGATCTGGATTTACGGGAGGAAAATTTAAAACATCAATCGCAAATTCAAGCCTTCTTTTAGCTTTGCTTTTTGATTTATATGCTGGAATTGCATCCCATTCCGGATCTTCCGTATAGGGTTTTAATCCAGCTCTATGCGACAAAAGTTCATTGAGTGTAATATTACAATAGTCTTCTTTGGAAAACTGTTCTATTTCAGGAAAAACATCAAAAAATCTAGTATCCCAATTTATTTTCCCTTCTTCTACTAGTTTTCCAGCAATGGTCGCTGTAAAAGCTTTGGTTAAAGAACCAATATGAAACCTGTCGTTTAGCGTTATTTTATCATTGCCTAAAAGTTTTCGTTCACCACTAACAGCACTATTTAAAATAGAATCACTATTTACTACAATTGCTGCCATACCAGGAATCATATGATTCTGAGTGGCTTCTGAAATTAATTCATTGAACTTTTTTTGTGACAATACAGGTTTCTGCGCCATACCTATAGAAAAACTCATGAATAAAATTAAAACTATCCAAAATTTAGGCTTAATAGATATCGCTTTTTTTATAAACTCTATCATTCAGTATACATTGAATCATTTTTGAGAAAAGCAATTACACTTTTCTTCCTTAAAACTACTGATAATATTTTTATTTATAAGCGTAAGTCATTGATTAGTTTGAATAAATTATTGTTTGAAAGTATTCATCATTAGAAATGGTATAATCTTCAGATTCTAATCGTCCAACTTCCTTAAAAACTGTAGAACGTTCCATTGCAGGAAAAGGATTTCTTAAAAATATAAGTTTTACAATAATATTTCTGGTCGCAATAAATTCTTCTAGGTTTTTTATAAATTGATTGGAGATGTTTTCTGTAAACGGTTCCCAAAAATACAAGACCATATTGCTTTCAGAAAAGTTAAAACTCAATGCATCTACACAGTGTAAATCGCATTTTATTTTTTTACCTGTTTTTGCTTCATATCGCGCTACATTTTTCTCTGCAATTTCATGTAAATAGTTAGAAATTTCTACTCCAGCCACTCTTTTAAAAGGGTATTCTGAAGCTATGAGTAAATTTCTTCCCATACCTGAACCAATATCTATAAAAACAAAATCGCTATATGTTACTCCATATTTTACTAAGGAATTTAATGCGAGTTTTACTGAATTTACAGGACTTGGATGATATCTTGCTGAGTTTATATATCTGTCTGGAGAAATTAATTCTTCCATTTCAAATTGTTCAACAATAACATCTGTAATGGTGTCATAAGTAGCATCAAAACTATCTTTCTTTTCTCTTTCTTCGGTGTAATAGTCAAATGATTCTAATACAACTTTTTCATTTGAAATTGATGTAATAAACTGTTCTACCTCAACATTTAATGTAAATAAATAGTAGTTAATGAGGTTCTGTAAGTTTGATGCTGTTTTTTGATCTTTTTTATCCAGAACCTCTTTGCAAACCTTTAAAAATTCAGTTCTTTTATCATCTTCGTTTCCTGCATATTTAATACGATCTATGTTACTTTCAAAACTAACTAGTAACTCTGACAGGATATCGTTTTTTATTTCATTCATTTTTTGAATTTTTAGTATTAATTTCTACTTAATTATGTACCGTAGTTTTTATGGAGAGCAATTCTAGCGCAATCCATCGCATTACATGTTTTGGATATTGAAATATGAAAAAGTGCTTCCCTGGAAATTGTTTTATTTTTACGGGATGCAATGATTCTTCTTGCCAAGTTTCAGCTTCTTCAAGAGTTACTTTCTCTTCTTTGCCAATGGCTACTGAAATAGGAATGTTTATCGCCTCAGATGAAGTATAAGTGTAGGTTTCAATTGCTTTAAAATCTGCTCTTAAAATGGGTTCAAAAAGTTCCATTAAATCTTCATCATTAAATACTTCTTCTGGAATACCATCAAGGGTTTTTAATTCTTCTATAAATTCTTTTTTAGGAAGTGTATGCCTTTTTACGTCTTTATCTTTTGCTGATGGACCAGCTCTACCAGAAAAGAACAAGTGTAACGGAGGGTTCAGGTTTTCTTCAAGAATTTTTTTAGCAACTAAAAACCCTGTTAGTGAGCCCATACTGTGCCCATAAATAGCATAGGGTTCTTGCAAATAATCTTTTATTTGATCATAATAATCTGCTACCGTTTCTTCAATACTACTGGGTAATTTTTCAGAAAAACGCATTCCTCTTCCAGCTGATTCAATAGGAATAAGTTTAATATTAGAAGGTATAAACTTTTCATAATCTCTATAAGAATACTTATTTCCACCTGCAAAAGGGAAACAAAACAGATTGATCTTCTTCATAAGTGCCTATGCTTTTTACTTGACTTATTTAATGTAATTACACATTAAACTACTGCGCTTTCTATTTCTTTGCTTGAATACGATTTTTTGTCAAATAATAATTCTTTCTCTCCAAATAATCGTTCAGAAGTAATGCCTCTAGATTCACATTCTTCTACTAGTTTGTTTGATTGTACTATTGGTTCAGATTCGTCTGTGTATACAATACTACTGATAAATTTGCACCAAGGTTCCATTCCCATGGCATATACGTATACTTCTTGAGGATTGAATACATCTACCAATCCCATTCCTCTGTTATGATTACAACCCGCAAGTCTTCGGCTAGAATCTTTATCTCTTGGAAGGTCTTCTGTAAGTAATGGACCGTATAACCAAGTTAAAGGCGCTCCGTCACATTCCATTCCTAAAAATAATACATCTATATCTCCCACTATTTTTTGTACATGTTGATAGAGTTTGTTTTCAATATTACATGAATCTGCTAAAAAGAGTAATGAGAATTCTCCCATTTTTACATGGTGACAAACTTTTGATTGGATATTTAAATCACTGTGTTCTCCAATAAAAGGCAATCCAGTAATGGTACATTCATCACTAAATTTAATTTCTTCCATATCTCCTATTTCCGTTACATTATTGAACCCAATATTGTTAAACATTAGTTTCAAATTAGGATCTTGTAGTGAACCTGAAGTAGATTTTGGAACTACGATGTTTTTGATTTTATGACGTAATGGAAGTAATGTTTCAAAAAGAATATGATCTTGGTGATTGTGCGTAATTAATACATAATCAATTACATCTGGCAAATCGTAGTCTGAAAAATGGTTTACTTCCGATTGGTATCCGTAATAACTAATTAAAGGATCAATTAAGATTGCCATGTCCTTCGTTTCAACAAGTATACATGCATGTCCTAAATAACGCATACGAATTTTGTCTCCTACATATCGTTCGTATGGAATAAATGCTTCTTCTGTAAAGAGTGTTTTGAAAAATGCTTCATCTTTTTCCTCGATGTTCATTATTTCTTTGATTTCTCCAAATGTTTTTGGAGCTCTTTTCATTTTTGCTAGCTCATCAATTGACTTACTTTTAAATGGAATTTCTAAATGCAAAATGCCTGGTTCTTCTAACCTTGGCGTACTTAATACAAAAGGTCTTTCGTCATTATTCGTTACCCATAAAGCAATACTTTGTGCTTCTGGTTTATAGAATTTACTATGGTAAAGTAAGTTTTCAAAAAAGCGGTACGAAGGATTGTTGTTTAAGTCGTACACAAGCTCTACATATCCACGCAATTCATCAGGAATTTTATCATAGAGTTCATTCATAGAAAATCCTGTTGCATGTGTTCTTAACATTTCATCAAGCTCATCAATTGCTTTAGAAAACGTTACTAAATCGCCTAAATAATCATTGGTACGATCTCTAAGTTCTTTTACTTCGTCCACTCTTTTTCCTCCTAAATCCATAAAGGGTCCACCAAGCATTTTTGGGTTTTTCACTGCCGCTTCATGAATTTTTGGAGCTTGAATATATGAGTTCATTATTTTTAAATGTCTTCCTGTTATATTTCTTGCTGCTGTAGCAGGAGAAATAAGATGAGACCATGCATACCATCTGTCAAAAAATGGTTCGATTACCACATTAGGTTTTAAATACACCGTTGTATTATCCGTTATCATAATATTTCTAGTTTAATTTAATTAAGATTAAAAATTTTCTTTATTGTTGAATTGGTTTTACTTCTCTTGGCTGTTTTAGATATTCTTTCACATGCTCAATTTTTCCATAATCGAATTTTATAATTCTGTCTGCATACGAAAAGTATTTATCGTCATGACTAATTGCAATTATGGTTTTTCCTTTTTGCTTTAATTCGGGAATTAGAACACTGTAGAAAAACGCTCTAAATTCAGGATCTTGTTCTGCAGCCCATTCGTCAAGAACAATAATAGGTTTGTCTTCCAATAGTGTATACACCATTGCCAGTCTTTTTTCTTGTCCTTTAGATAAACGATTGTCTATCGTATTTTTTTCTTCATCATATCGAACCACATCCGTTAGCTTCATTTTTGCTATTAAGTCTGTGAGTCTTTTGTTTTCTTCTGTGATTTCAAAACCATCATAATTTTCACTAAATAAGTATGGATGTGTAAAGATGGTAGCTACATGTTTTTTGAATGTTGCTTCACTTTCATCTGGCTCCATTTTATCATTATAGAATTTAATGTTACCACTCTTAGGTTTGTACAAACCTGTTAGTAAGTTTACAAAGGTACTTTTCCCACTTCCGTTGGCTCCTACGATAAAAAGTACTTCTCCTGAGGTGACTTGAAGATTTAGTGGCCCGAGTTCAAAAGCTTTTTCTTTCTTTTTATCAAAGTACTCATAGGAAACTTCTTCGAAGGTAACTTTAGAGAAGTTTGCTGCTTCTGTATGCGCTTCTAGCTCCATATTTGCTGCTACATTTCCGCTGAGCGTTTTGTTGAATTTAGACAATCTTCCTAGTGCAATTTTTACACGTGTATTGGTAGGAATCAGTGTAATTAGTACTGCTATAGGACCAATCATGTATAGTATTGTAACTAGAAAAGCTGAAGTTGCTGCAAAATCTAAATCTATGACACGAGGTAAGGCAAATAATATTGCTCCAATAATAATATACCAACTGTAATTTCCTGTTAGTTCATTGTTAAGATAACTTATACTAGTTTGCTCTCTTAGGTTCCGTGCTTTGCTTCTATTTACTTCTAAAAATTTTGTATGTATGTTGTGGTTTCTTGTTAGGCTCATTTTTAATTCTTTAAACCCTAACAGTAAGTCATTCAAATACCTAAAATAACTATTTTGCAAGCTTCGTAAATGCTCTAATTTTCGTTCAATTCTTGTATTCCTCCAAATGTAAATTACCAACAACATTGCCATTACAAACAATACGCATCCGCCACCAATAACAGAGGTCATGAATAGGTATATAAAGCAACATGTAATGATGATTAATGAGTTAATTGCATTCATGATGACTTCAGGTAAATTCCCTAAAGCTCTAATATCGCCCATGGCCGTAAACACTTTTTCTTTTCCTAGTTCTTCAAAATCTTGAAAACTGGCGTTTTTTACTTTTCGTAAAACCATCATTTCAAAATCGAACGTAATCTTTGTGCTTAATTTTATGAGGAATGTTTGAAATAGTTTTGCTGCTAAAAAAGAAACAATCACTATTGAAGAAAACACCAACCAGTCATATTCTGGAAAAAAGGGAATAGGCGTTTTTGTTATGGCACTATTTATAAACATTAACAAAGCAATGTTTAGTAGTCCATTAATTACACTTATTAGAACCAATGCTGCGTAAAAAGCTTTTGATCTATTTAATAAAATCTTAAGAAATTCCATTTTTTAATTTTTATGTAGTAATTTTTAATTGTGCGTTTGACCTTAGTCTATTGAAATAAAGTGTTGAATGTGTGTGACCACATCGTTGAGATTTTCGTGGTTTAAAATTTCATAGTGACTTCCCTTTGCAAATTCGTTTTTGAGATTCCCTTTCGTATAGTTACTCCACTGGTGCATGTTTGCATTTTTATCGTTGTTCCTGCTTTCTATGGTAAGTATGTCACTTTGTATAGTACCATTCATGCGATAGTCATTATGAATTTTTAAGTTGTTGAGATAAAATTTCTTTAGCTGCGCTATTTCCTGTTGGTTTAATGCTTCTAAAGATGCACCCAAATTGATTTGTAATAGTTCGTCTAACTCTTCATCTGAAATTTTAGTTAGATCCTGATTTTTTATTGTTGATTTTACACCTTTATCAAGTAGAATCAGTTTTGGTGTAAATCCATTATTTTCAAGCAGTTTAATTAACTCAAAGGCTATTAATGCTCCCATTGAGTATCCTAATACTGTGATCTCCGTTTTGTATACAGATATATTTGCAATTTCATTGTAATATTCTTGCGCTAGTTCTTCAATACTATTTGCTATTTCTGTATTTCCATCAAAGCCTTTGTACTGAAATCCATAACATCCTGTATATTTTTCTAATTGCGTTGCTACATTTTTATAAATTGTAGATGATCCTCCAATAGGTGGAATTAGGAAGAGTTTATGATCAGACAGATTTGTTTTGTTTAGCTGAATTAATAAGTTGCTTTCTATTTTTCCTTCTTGGATTAAATACGCGTGTAATGTTTCAATACTTGGATGATTGTAAATTGATACTAAATCTACATTTACGCCCATTTTTTTATGTATTACAGATGAAAGTTTGACTGCTTTTAATGAATGTCCACCAAGTTCAAAGAAGTTGTCTCTTACACCTATTTTTTCTCTCCCCAATACTTCTTCCCAAATATCAACTAGTCGTAATTCATACTCGTTTCTAGGTGCTAGATAATTATTGGTTTTTAACGTTAGTGTGTCTATTTTCGGAAGCGCTTTTCTATCTAATTTACCGTTTGGAGTTACTAAAAACTCTTCTACCTTAACAAAGTGCGACGGAATCATATATATCGGCAAGAATGCTTCTAGTTTTGCTCTAAAGTCTACTTCTTCGTAGTTTTCTAGAGTTGAATAATACGCTATTAATACTTTATTTCCGGTGTCATCAGAATGTGCAAGAACAATCGTTTTGTCTATTCCTGACAGTTTTTGCAATGTATTTTCTATTTCTCCTAGTTCTATTCGATAGCCTCGTATTTTTACTTGCGTATCTTTTCTATCTAAAAACTCAATATTTCCGTCAGCTCTCCACTTTCCTAAATCTCCAGTTTTATATAATTTTTCTCCTTCTATAAATGGATGTGGAATAAACTTCGAATTCGTCAATTCTTCTCTATGGAGATATCCTCTACTCAAACCTTTACCACTTATACATATTTCTCCTTTTATTCCTATAGGTTGTAATTGTAAATTATCATCTAGAATATAGATTTGAGTATTTGAAATCGGTTTTCCAATGGGTATTGTATTGCCTGAATATTCTTGTAGTTTTATTGAAGTAGCCACAACTGTACTCTCTGTTGGCCCATAGTTATTGATAACATTGTTGGCGTATTTTTGGAGTTTATCTCCTCCTGTCAATATCATGGTATCTCCTAAATCAACTCCTTCTTCAATTAGTTGTTCACAAATTATTGTAGGAAAAAAACTGTGCGTTATTTTGTTTTCTAAAAGAATCGATTTTAATCCAGCAATGTTTAAACTAACTTCATTCCTTATTGGATACAAACAGCCGCCCGATAGTAAGTAAGGCCATATTTCCCAAACGGAAGCATCAAATCCTGTTTTTGCATATAGTGTTGCACGACTAGAAGCATTTACATTATAATATTCTTGATGCCAGCTACATAGATTGAGTAAAGACGTATGCGCTATCATTACTCCTTTAGGATTTCCAGTGGTTCCTGAAGTATAAATAACATACATTAAATCATTTGACGTATTAATATTATCTACAGATTGTGATGACACATTTTCTGTTGCTTCTGAAAGTTCTTTGAATAAAATTTTAGGGCAAGAAAATGTATGATTCAATGTTTTTTCATCATGAATGAGTAAAATAATTCCAGAATCAGAAACTATATAATTGACACGATCTTGCGGATAATCAGGATCTATTGGCACATATGCAGCGCCCGATTTTATAATTCCCATGATTGTTATAATCATTGTATCCGAGCGATCCATCATTACTCCGATAAGCGTATCTGGAGTTATGGTATGTTGTGTTCTTAGATACTGAGCAATACGATTTGAACGTTCATTCAATTCGTTGTACGTTATTATATTTCCTTGAAAACTAACTGCTGGTGCATTTGGATTTTTTGTTACCTGAGCTTCAAATATACTTTGTACTGTATTTTTAGATGGAAATACACGTTTTGTATCATTAAACGTTTTTAACAACTGATGTTGTTCTGCTTCAGAGATATAGTTATATTGACTAATTGAGGTTTTTGGATTTGCTATAATGGATGCTAAAAGTGTTTTGTAATGTGTCTTCATTCGCTCTATACGAGCAGCATCAAACAAATCGGGATTGTAAATTATATTTACTTGTATTCTTTCTCCTCTTTCTATAAAACCAATGTTTAAATCGTATTTACTTACATCGGCACCTACATCAGATTCTTCCGTAATTTTTGTCTCATCTTCGTCTGCGGCATCGGTAACGTTTTGTAATATCACCATGACATCAAATAATGGTGAGCGACTCATATCTCGTTCTAAATCCAATTCATCTACCAACATATCAAACGGATACGATTGATGATCTTGTGCATCTAACGTCGTTTCTTGTACTTGAGTTAATAATGCTAAGAAATCTTTATTTCCTGAGAACTGTGTACGCAATGCCAACGTGTTTATGTAAAAACCTATCTGACCTTCCAATTCTTCATTTGCGCGTCCAGCCGTTGGCGTTCCTACAATGATATCTTCTTGTCCTGTGTAACGATATAAAAGCGCTTTTACGGTAGCCAATAAGGTGATAAACAATGTACTTCCTTGGCGTATGCTTAAGGCTTTTAATTCTTTGCTTACTTCTTCTGAGAGTCCAAATCGAATGCTATCACCATTGTAAGTTTTAACAGCGGGTCTTGGATAATCTAGCGGTAATTCAAGCACAGGTAATTCGCCTCCTAATTGCGTTAACCAATACGATTGTGCTTCTTTGTACGCTCCTGTTCTTAGTCCTTCATTTTGCCAATGTGCATAGTCTTTGTATTGAATACGTAATGGAGGTAAAGGATTCGAAGCGCCTTTTTTGTAGGCTTCATATAATGCCAATACTTCTTGTATTAATACTTTTATAGACCATCCATCAGATATGATATGATGCATGTTTAAGAAAAAGATATAATCGTCCTTTTCTAAGTGAAAGAGCGTTCCTCGAATTAGAGGTCCTTTTTCTAAATCGAAACCAAGTTTGCAGGATGCTATGATTTGCTTTTCTATTGCTTCTTCCTTACTTCCACGATTTCTAAAATCTTTATATTGTATATTAAAAGAAGCTTCCTCATGTATTATTTGCCTTGGCTCACCATCTATGTTTACAAAAGTAGTTCGTAAGATTTCATGACGAGAAATTAGCGTGTCAAAGGCACGTTGAAAAGAATCGGCATCAAGTGATTCTAGCGGATAGATTCCAGGTATATTATATACCGATTTGCTTTCTTCAAATTGTTCTAAAATCCAAAGTCGCTTTTGTGCATGAGAGACTTCATAGCTTTCTTGCGCTACTACTACTGTTGTATTGCTTGTATAGTTTACAGATTCTGATGTACTGATATGTGCGGCTAAAGATTCGATTGTAGGATTTGAAAAGATATCCTTCAATGTTACTTTGGTGTGTAAAACCTTGAAAATACGCGACATTACTTGAAATGCCTTTAAAGAATGTCCGCCTAATTCAAAGAAATTATCGGTTACACCTATTTTTTCTCTAGCTAATACTTCTTCCCAAATACCAACTAAACCTTCTTCATATTCGTTTCTAGGTGCTACATAATTGGTCGTATCTAAAGAGAAAGTATCTGGCGACGGAAGTGCTTTTCTGTCCAACTTGCCATTATTATTCATTGGAAATTCGTCTAAGACAATAATTCTCCTCGGAATCATATAATGTGGCAAACGATTTTTTAGGTATTCCTTAATTTCCTCAACTTCAACGGCATCTTGACTTTCCACATAGGCTACTAAGTATTTTTCTTCTCCTTCAACATCAATGACACTCATAACAGCATCACTAATTTTTGTATGTTGGATGAGTGTGTTTTCTATTTCATCAAGTTCAATTCTATACCCACGTATTTTAAATTGCGTGTCCGTTCTTCCTAAAAACTTGATACTTCCATCCGTTAGCCAAACACCTTTGTCTCCAGTCTTGTACAATCTGTTTTCTGAAATGTCTGGAAGTTTTTGAAACGATCTTAATGTTTCCAATGGAGAATTCATATAGCCTTCTGCCAAGCCATATCCTTCAACATATAGTTCTCCTGG
This sequence comes from uncultured Kordia sp., assembly GCF_947489565.1. GTDB lineage: Bacteria > Bacteroidota > Bacteroidia > Flavobacteriales > Flavobacteriaceae > Kordia. The sequence goes on from NZ_CANLEA010000003.1 coordinate 235,990, forward strand.
AATTCCTATGGCAACAGGTTGCGCATTAGCATCTAATAAATGAATTTTATGGTTTGCAAGCGGTTTTCCAATCACATCAATAGCTGCTAAGTTTTCGATATGATGGTAGGTTATGCAAACTGTTGCTTCTGTAGGACCATACGTATTATAGATAGCTACTTGATCAATCAGTTGATCTATATATCCTACTTTTAACTTGTCTCCACCGCTTATTAAAATTCGTAACGAATTCAGATATGCTGCACGTTCATTTAATTCATTAATGATAAGTGGCGTTGCGCTTAAGAGTGTAATTTTATTTTCATGAATTACCGTTGTAAGCTCATCAATATCTCTTCCTCCTTCTTTCATCAGAAATAGTTGTCCGCCTACACATAAAATTGGAAATATTTCTTCTACCGAAACATCAAATGCTAAAGATGATTGCTGAATTATTTTATCTTCATAAGTGATCTTAAAATATTCGCCAAAAGTATTCGTATAATCACTTAAGGCATGATGTGAAATCATTACACCTTTTGGCATTCCTGTGGTCCCCGAAGTGTATAATATATACGCTAGTTTGTCTGAAGAAATAGGTATGTTTAGATTTTCATCCGAATACTGAGTTAAAGATTCTTGTATTTCTTCTAAAGAAATCAATGCTATTTCCTTATCAAGTAGCGTATCTTCAATAGTAACATCCGTAATTAAACAATTTACTTCAGCATTTTCAAGCATGTACTTAGCACGTGCAATTGGTGTTTCTCGATCTACAGGCACATAACATCCACCAATTTTAAGAATTGCAAGCATGCTTATAATTTGCCATTCAGAGCGTTCTATATATATTCCTATTTTGGATTGCTCACTGGTTGTTTTTGATGTTAAAAGATAGGCTGCAAGCTGATTTACTTTTTTATTGAGTGTCGCATAGGTCAGTTCATTGGATTGAAAAGTAACCGCAATTGAATCTGGATATTTGCTTACTTGTTCTTCAAATAGATTTACAACTGTTTTAGAAACATCAATCGTTTTATAAGGCAGATTGAATTTTGTTAATAATAGCTGTTGTTCTGTTTCAGAGATATAATTCAATTGATTAATTGCTCTGCTCGGATTTGCAATAATTGAACCTAAAAGTGTTTGATAATGTTCTTGCATTCGCGCTATACGAGCAGCATCAAATAAATCAGGATTGTAGTTGATACTTACTTGGATTCTTTCTCCTTTTTCTACAAAACTAATGTCCAAATCATATTTACTTACAATGATGTCTGAACTAGATTCTTCCGTAATTGTTGTGTCGCCATCTTCGGCAGCATCATTGACATTTTGTAATATCACCATGACATCAAATAATGGAGAACGACTCATATCTCTTTCTAAATCCAATTCATCTACCAACATATCAAACGGATACGATTGATGATCTTGAGCATCTAACGTCGTTGCTTGTACTTGATTTACTAATGCTAGGAAATCTTCATCTCCTGAAAACTGCGTACGCAATGCCAAGGTGTTTATATAAAAGCCAATCTGATCTTCTAATTCTTCATGATCTCGTCCTGCCGTTGGCGTTCCTATAATGATATCTTTTTGTCCTGTGTAGCGATATAAAAGTGCTTTTACAGTAGCTAATAAGGTGATAAATAATGTACTTCCTTGATGTCTACTTAATACTTTTAATTCTTTTGTTATTTCTTCTGAGAGTCCAAATCGAATACTATCGCCATTGTACGTTTTAACAGCGGGTCTTGGATAATCTAATGGCAATTCTAACACAGGCAATTCGCCTCCTAATTGCCTTAACCAATACGATTGCGCTTCTTTATAACCTCCTGTTCTTAGTGTTTCATTTTGCCAATGTGCGTAATCTTTGTATTGAATGCGTAATGGTGTTAAAGGATTCGAAGCTCCTTTTGTATACGCTTCATATAATGCCAACACATCACCAATTAAGACTTTTATAGACCATCCATCGGATATGATATGATGCATGTTTAGAAAAAATACATAATCTTCTCCTTCCATCTGAAATAACTTCCCTTGAATCAATGGTCCGTTTTCTAAATCAAAATCTTTTTTACAAGCTTCTATGATTTGGTTTTCTAATACTTCTTCTCTATCGTTGTGACTTCTAAGATCTTCATATTCTAGATCGAAAGGAGTTTCTGTATGTACTATTTGTCTAGGTTCGCCATTGATATTGACAAACGTAGTTCGCAAGATTTCATGACGAGAAATTAACGTATCAAAAGCACGTTGAAAAGCAGCAACATCAAGTGATTCTAGCGGATAAATCCCTGGCATATTGTATGCTGATTGACTTTCCTCAAATTGTTGTAGTATCCAAAGGCGCTTTTGTGCATGCGACACTTCATAACTTTCTTGATGCGCTATTGATGGAATAGCTATATAATCTACGGACTCTAATGTATGAATATGTGTAGCTAAAGATTCGATGGTAGGATTTGAAAAGATATCCTTCAATGTTACTTTGGTGTGTAAAACCTTGAAAATACGCGACATTACTTGAAATGCCTTTAGAGAATGTCCGCCCAGTTCAAAGAAATTATCGGTTACTCCTATTTTTTCTCTAGCTAACACTTCTTCCCAAATACTTACCAAACCTTCTTCATATGCGTTCCTTGGCGCTACATAATTGGTTGTATCTAAAGAGAAAGTATCTAGTGTCGAAAGTGCTTTCTTATCTAATTTACCATTGGCTGTTAATGGTAATTTTTCCAATTCCATAAAATATGACGGAATCATAAAACTAGGCAATAGTTCGCTCAATTTTGACTTTAGAATATTTTTCGTTATTTCTGATTGCTTGTACAAACTATAATAGGCAACAAGAGCTTTGTCATTATTTGAACTTTTTACGTCTACAAAAGCACTTGATATTTCTTTTATAGTTAACAACGCATGTCGTATTTCTTCTACTTCTATTCGATAGCCTCGTATTTTTACTTGACTATCGCTACGTCCTAGATATTCAATGGTACCATCTGCCATCCATCGTCCCATATCACCCGTTTTATACAAACGTGCGCCTTCTTCAAATGGATCTGCTATAAATTTCTTTTTTGTTAAGCTTTCTTTGTTTAGATAACCTCTTCCTACACCAGCACCACCTATGCATATTTCGCCTGGTATACCAATTGGCATTAAATTATGCGAGTTGTCTAATAGTACCACTTTTGTGTTTGGAAGTGGCTTTCCGATGGGAACATTTTTTCCAATATTAGTCCCTGTAGCAATTTGACATGTGGAATCAACTGTTGCTTCTGTAACTCCATATACATTGACAAGACGACTTGTTTCTCCTAGTATTGATTGGTATTCAATTGCTTGTTTATTTTCAAGCGCTTCTCCTCCTACTAATGTATATCCTAAATGACAATCTTGTAAATTTCTCTCTTTTAGTGATGCAAGTACATGTGGCAAATAACTTGGTGTTACATCTAAAACATTTACATTTTCTTTCAGAATTACTTCTGCCAATGCAGCTGGATTCTTTTTTGTTTCTTCTGAAGGAATTACCAAACAACCGCCATTTAAAAATGGTGGAAATAATTGTTTTACAGAGGAATCAAAACTATAAGAAGCCGTCAATAATGTTGTTGCATTTTCTTCATAAGAACTATATACAAGATCATATAACCAACTACATAAGTTTGCTACTGAACCATGTTCTATTAAAGAACCTTTTGGATTACCTGTTGTTCCCGAAGTATAAATTACATAAATAAGGTTGCTGCCAGCGCTTTGAAGTGGAAGATTTACAACAGGTTTTGTATAAATTGTTGTGTTGTAAATATCCAATGTTGTTGCATTGGCAATATCTTCTACACAAGCTTCTTCTGTAATTACTAATTTAACGTTACTATCTTCTATTAAATAGTTTTTTCGTGTTTTTGGATACGCAGGATCAATTGGCACATAGGCTGCGCCTGATTTTAAAATTCCCCAAATTCCTACAATTAGTTCTGCTGATCGATTTAAAGAAATTCCGATTAAATCTTCAGTATTCACCTCATACTGTTCCTTTAAATAATGCGCCAATTGATTGGAACGTTCATTTAATTCATTATACGTTAATGATATTCCTTCTGAAGTTACCGCAATAGCATTCGGTGTTTTTGCTACTTGCGTTTCAAACTGTTCTACAACTGTTTTATAGGAAACTGCACTTGTGTATGGTGTGTTGAATTTGTTTAATATCTGAGTTCTTTCATTTGTTGAAATAAATGAAAGTTTGTTTATTTTTTCTTCCGTATTCAGAATGATGCTTCTGGATAAGATTTTAAAATGTGTAGCAAGTCTTTGTATAGTTTCTGATGTAAATATGTCTTTACTATACGTGATGTTTACATGAAGATTACCTGCATTTTCTGCAAAAGTAATTGACATGTCAAATTTACTGATGCTTCTCGCTGGTTTGGCAAATGCAACATCCGTTTCTTCAACATCGCTTTCTGTTTGATTTTCTATTTCTTTCATAGAAACCATAACATCAAACAATGCAGAACGACTCATGTCTCTCTCCAAATCCAATTCGTCTACTAAGTGATCAAATGGATATTGTTGATGACGAAAAGCACCTAGTGCCGTATTTTTTACTTTCGTTAATAAGACACTAAAAGAATCATCTTCTAAAAAACGAGTTCTTAATGCAAGTGTATTTATATAGAATCCTATTTGACCATTCAAATCTGGATGATCTCTTCCTGCAACAGGCGTTCCAACAATGATATCATTTTGACTCGTATATTTATAAAATAGCGTTTTTACAACGGTTAATAGCGTCATAAAAGGAGTAGCACCTTTTGATAATCCGAAATTCTTTAAAGATGTATAGATAGATCTATCAATCGTAAAGTTTAGGTCTGCTCCTTTGTGTGTTTTTGTTGGCGGTCTTGAAAAGTCAGATGGTAATTGTAATACAGGAATGTTACCACTAAATTGATCTAGCCAATATTTTTTTGAACTTGCCAATTTTCCGCCATGTGTCATTTCATTTTGCCAATATGCATAGTCCTTATATTGAATAGGCAACAAAGGCAATTTAGGCATTGTATTACTAAGAAAAGTACTGTATAAATACCCAAATTCTTTTTCCATTACTGACATGGACCAAGCATCAGAAATAATATGATGCATGGTTAAGAATAGTACAAAATCATCTGTACTTGTCTGAACAACGGTCACTCTTAGTAATGGACCACTGCTTAGGTTGAACCTTGTTTTTGCTTCTTTTTCGGCAATTTCAGCAACCTCATTTTCTAGGTTTGGATGCTCGCTTATGTCTATAGAATTAATTTTAAATGGAAATTCTTCAAGACTATATATTTTTTGTCGTGGCACTCCATCCACAGAAATAAAAGCAGTTCTTAATATTTCATGCCTTTCTATAAGTGCTAAAAAAGCTTTTTCAAAGGCTCCTTTATGTAAGTGTTTAAAACCGAACGTTGATGATATGTTGTATGCAGATTTTCCATCCGATAATTGGTCTATTAACCACAATCGTTTTTGCGCATGCGACAACTCATAATGATCTTGTATTGCAACTTTTGCAATATGTTTAAAAGAGCCATTGTTTGTTAAGTTTTGAATATAAGATATGATCTCTTGTTTTGATCCTCTTAAATCATCCAAAAGTTCAGGGTACAGTTGCCCCTTCACATCATCAAGGATTAATTGATGATCTTCAACTTTAAGTTTTACTTCAAGCTTTTTCAGCTTAAGAATTAAGTCTTGGACATTACTCATAAACTAACTCTGTTGATCACTTCTTCGTTATTATCTGTTTGATCTTCTTGAAACCAGCACAACGTTTCTATTTGTTTTGACAGACTTTCAAGTATGTGATGTGCAAAAATCATGTTGATATCGACATCTATTTTAAACTCTTCTTTAAGCATATTGGACAATTTTATTGCCTTGATTGAATGTCCTCCAAGATCAAAGAAACTATCGGTAACACTTATCTCATCCAAATCAAGAATTTCTTTCCAGATGCGAACAATTTTTTCTTCATAGGTATTTCTCGGAGCTATAAATTCTCTTTTTGGCTTGTAATTTTCTTCTCCAGAAGCCAATAGTTTTTTGTCTACTTTACCATTAGAATTCACTGGTAAAACAGGCAATTCCACAAAGAATAAAGGAATCATGTATGCAGGAAGATAGTTGGCCATAAACCCTTTTAAATCGACCACTTTTTGTCCTTTTTTCAACGTATAAAATGCTGTCATATGGTTATTACCATCTGCATCTTTTTTGACAATTACAGTGCTATTTTCGAGGTTTTCATTTTTCTTTAGTACGTATTCAACTTCTCCAAGTTCAATTCTATGACCTCTTATTTTTACTTGACTGTCTTTTCGACCAATATATTCTAAATTACCGCTTGGCAACCATTTTCCAAGATCGCCAGTTGCGTACATCTTTTCACCTGTTTCAAACGGATTGTCTATAAATTTTTCTCTGGTAAGTTCTGGTTGTCCTAAATATTCTTTGGCTAAACCAATACCCGATGCATAAATTTCACCAATTTGTCCTATGGCTACTGGCTGTAAAAATTTGTTCAGCACATAGAGTTTCATATTCCCTACAGGTTTCCCTATTGGCATTGAAAGTTTGTCATTGTCGGTTGCTTGTACTTTATATGTTGAGATACAAACTGCGCATTCTGTTGGTCCGTATGCATTGTAATAGTCACTAAATTCACTACAGCTAACTGCATCTTGTACATTACATGCTTCGCCCGCAGTAACGATGACTCTTAAAAATTTTAGTTTTTCAAGATCGAGCGCCGATAAATAGGATGGCGGCAGTGTTACTTGCGATACTTTTTTGTCTTCTAAGTATTGTATAAATCTGTCAGAATCATTGATGATATTTCTATCGACAAGCACTAAAGTTGCTCCAGAATAGAGCGCCATGAATATTTCATATACAGAAGCATCAAAAGATAGTGATGCAAATTGTAATATGTGATCTTCCGATGTGATACCAAATTCGCGAATTTGATCGAAAGCCATATTAATATTACTATGGTGTTTTATAACAACTCCTTTTGGATTCCCTGTAGATCCTGAGGTAAATATTACATATGCCGGATCTTCAGGTTTGTTAATTATTGCGATGTTTTCTGGCTTTTCTTCTAAGTCGTCCAATTGCAAATCTATTGCAAACAATTCTCCTTTATAATATCCTAAGTCAAATATATAATTGGAATTTGTCAGTAATATTTTAGCACCTGAGTTATCCAATAAGTATTCTTTTCTAGCTGGCGGAAGTTCTGTATCTACAGGAACATACGCTGCTCCTGCTTTTAATACTGCCAAAATACTTACAATTACATCTTCAGAACGATCGAGTAATATACCAACAAAATCACCTCGTTTTATATGTGCACTTTCTCTTAAATAATGTGCTAGTTTGTTAGCTCTTTGATTCAGTTCTAAGTACGTAAGTGAAGTGTCTCCAAACACAACAGCTTCCTGATTAGGAAATTGTTCCACTCGCTGCTCAATGATTTGAGAGATTGTTTGATGTATTGGATATTCATATGAAGCAGTATTGAAATCAACTAAGATTTTGTTTTCCTCTTTTTTATTAAGATACGTTAATGATTGTAATGATGCTTCTGGTTGCTGAACGATGCTTGATAATAATACTTTGTAGTTTTCATGCATTAATTGCATTTGTTCTTCAGAGAAAAGATCAGAATTGTAGTTAATACTTACTTCCAAACCTTCTTTGTGTTCTTTGAAGTTGAATTTCATATCTACAAAACTAATGGCGAAATCTGTATCGTAAGATGCTACAGCAATGTCTCCCATGCTTTCTATTTCATCAGAATCTTCATAGTTATCTTGCATTACCACAGCAATATCGAATACAGGCGACCTGCTTGGGTCACGTTCAATTTGTATATCTTCTAACAGTTTATCAAAAGGATATATTTGATGTTTGTAAGCACCAAGCATTGTTTCCTTGACCTTTTTTAGAAGTTCTCTATAGTTTTGTTGTTCAGAAAATTGCGTTCGCAATGCCAAGGTATTGATATAAAACCCGACTTGATTTTCTAAGTCTGAGTGATTTCTTCCAGCAATAGGAGAGCCAATAATGATATCTTCTTGCCCAGTATATTTGTATAGAAGCGTTTTTACTGACGCTAGCAACATCATATATAAAGTAACTCCATTAGCCTTTGCCATGTTACTAACTTTATCACTGAGTCCTTTTTCGATTAAAAACTCAACTTTGTTTCCATTGTCTGTTTTTATCGCTGGACGCGGCCAAGTAGTTGCTAGGTTTAAGGTTGGAATTTCACCATCAAATTTGTTTAACCAATAGTCTTGATGTCCTCGTAGTAATTCTCCGTGTAGTTGCTTGTTTTGCCAAGCTGCAAAATCTTTATATTGTATAGCAAGTGGAGCAAGTTTGTTAGGTACATTGTTTTTGTAACAGTTATATATCGCTAACATTTCTTTCATTAACACCTGAATAGACCATCCGTCAGAAATGATGTGATGTGTCATGAATAGAAAGACAAAGTTTTCATCTCCAGTTTGCAGCAAGCTCACTTTTAGCAAAGGCCCTTTTTCAAGATCAAAAGGAACGATTACTTCTTTATTTACTATAGTATCTGCCTTTTGTTCAGGGTTTTCTTCATTGCGAAGATCTTGGTATGCTACTTCAAAGTTATATGTATTTACTGCATGAACCTTTTGTTTTGGCACGCCGTCAATACTTGTAAAGGTAGTTCGCAACACCTCATGTCTTTCTACAAGTGTTTTAAACGTCTTTTTGAATGCTTCTATATTGAGTTTCCCTGTTAGTTCATATACTCTTGGTTGATTGTATGTAAGTTTTCCTTTTTCGAAAAGGTCAATAATCCACAATCGTTTTTGCGCATAAGAAACTTCATAATATTCTGATTCTTCTATCGGTTGTATTCCAGCAACTTTTTCTGTTCCTTTAAAATAACCTAATGATGCAGCTAAGTTCTTTGTTTGTTCGCAAAGAAACTCTTCTTTGTAAGCATCTTTCCAGTGATCAGCTACTTTTGGATCAATTTTTTCGTGTCTGAAAAATTTAATATCTCCAATCATATTTGATTCAGCATGAATTCCATCAGTCATTCTATTTTCATTGCCTTTGTATATGTTTAGCATTTGTTCTTGATGCTTTTCTATTCCTAAGAATTCACATAAATCGGCTGTTATCTGCGTGCCGTCTTTCACCATGTCTTCAAATTTGACTACATGTTTTCTGTTGTCTGGAATTTCTTTGAAGAATTCTACAATGTTTTGGTTGCTTGTTAGCCATTCTAGTTCTCCTAATTTACGTGCATCAAAATCATGTTGGTAACGAAAAACCTGCTCCATACGCGTATCTTCATAAGAATGAATGAGTCCGTATGGGTTTCTTTGTAAGTGAATGAATTTTGCGTTTTTGAATGTTTGCTCTATTCTTCTTAAGACATTGATGTCTCTTGCGTACGAAGGACTTTTATCAACAAGTATTCTATTGCCAATCCAACTTTGCAATTTTGCATAGTATTCTTGAACCGACAGATCTTCCTTGATGAAATCGTTCATGACTTCGGCAGCTTTTTCACTGTCTAAATCTAGCAATTCCATGATGGCACGGATATTTCCTTCTTTGTAAAAACTTAGTTTACCGTCTAATTCCTTCTCTCTTTCTTGTAAGGTGTTGAATATCATTAGTTGTAATTCTGGCGGCACAAATAAATCTGGATGTCCAGCCATAATCACTCTTAATAAAGTTGAACCTGATCTTGGTGGTGCTAGTATGAATACTGCCGAATCATTTTTGTTCTCATTTACAGGATATTCTGGTAAAGGTGTAATGATACTGTTCATCTTCTCGATGTCGTTTTCATTCACCTTATCATTATATTCAAGTGTATATTTTTCTAGTTCTAAAGCGAGTTCTTCTATCGTTGATGCATCAAATAAAAGACTTACATGTACTATTTTGTTTAGGTATGTTTGTAATTGATTTACAACACGAATTCCTTTTAGTGAGTCGCCTCCCAATTCAAAGTAATTGTCTTTGATTCCAATTTTCTTTTTTCCTAGAACTTCTTCCCATATTTCAGTTATTTTTTGTTCTAGTGTGGTACTTGGCGCAGTGTATTTACTACTACGTCCCATGGTTGTTTCCGAAGGATCTGGAAGCGCTTTATAATCAATTTTCCCATTTGCTGTTAGTGGAAATTTAGCTATTTCCACAAAATGAGAAGGAATCATATATTCTGGAAGACTTTTACTGATAAAGTCTCTAAGTTCAGTTACATTTTGTTCTTGCGAACCTTTTATATAAGCTGCTAAATAGCGTATTCCTTCTTTATCTTTTTTATCGATTACGATTACGTCTTCGATTTCTTTCTTCGCTGCTAAAACATTTTCTATTTCGCGAAGTTCAACTCGATATCCTTTTATTTTTACTTGTCTGTCAACGCGTCCTAAGAATTGAATTGTTCCATCAGACAGTCTTTTTACGCGATCGCCTGTTTTGTATACTACTTCTTCTTGACCAAAAGGATTTTCAATAAATCGCTCACGAGTTAATGCTTCGTTATTTACATATCCAGCGGACAATCCTGCACCAGCAATATATAATTCTCCACTAACACCAAATGGTGCAATTGCTAGGTTCTGATCTAAAACATACGCTCTTGTATTGTTAATTGGTCTTCCGATGATTGGCGGAATTAAGATGTTTTTTAAATTTTCAGCATCTAATATGTGAGCAATACAACCAATGGTAGATTCTGTTGGACCGTAATGATTTACAAATACGACATCTGGTTTTAGTGCTTTGAATTTTTTGACATCGGAAATGCGCATTTCTTCTCCACCTAAAACAATTAATCGCAAGTCACTATTTGCAAGCAAAGGAGCATCTGCACTTTCCATCATCATGTAAAATAACGATGGCGTTGCCTTTATGTAGCTAATATTATGATCAATAATGTAGTTTGGCAGTCCTGAAATTTCTTTTACAAAATTATCATCTACTAAATGCAATTCTCCACCACTTAATAAGCTTCCCCAAATTGCTGTATATCCAAGATCAAAAGCATAGGAAGAAAGCAATATCGTATTGTCTTTTTGTGTAAGGTTGAATGTGCTTTTTAACCAATATGAATAGTTGTGTAACGATTCGTGTTTGATTTTTACTCCTTTAGGGTTTCCTGTGGTTCCCGAAGTATAAATTATATAGGCAATATCTGAAGAACGATTTCTGTTGGGAAGGTTTTCTCCGCTGTCTTCTAATCCAGGTAATTGAATATCTAATGCGAAAATTTCCGTACTGAAGTTTTCTATGGCATCAAACATTCTTGCTGAATCTGTTAACAGAAGTTTTACCGCTGAATCTTCAAGGATATATGCTATTCTATCTTTTGGTGTATTTGCTGCAATTGGCAGAAAAGTTGCGCCCGCTTTTAAAATCCCAAGCATGGCTATAATGAGCGATTCAGACGTATCTTGCCATATACTTATAACATCTCCTTTTTTAATACCGTACGATGAGATAAGGTTGTTGGCTAGTTTGTTTGAGATTTCATTTAATTCGCTATAGGTAATCGATTTTCCATCGTAAGTAACAGCTTCAGCATTTGGAGTTGCATGTACTTGCGCTTGAAATAATTCTTGTATGGTAAGGTTTTCATCAATAACAACATAGGTATCGTCTATATGATTGATGTAATATTCTTCTTCTGCTTCCGATAATAACTTTACAGCAGTAGGTAGTTCTTGAATGTTTTGTAACATATTTAATAAAGTGTTACAAAAATGTCTTCCTAGTTGATTTGCTTGTTTTTCACAATAGCATGCTGTGTTGTATTTTACTTTTAAACGTAGATCTTCGCCTTCTTCTTCCATATAGAATAAAAGATCCACATTGTTTATATGCTTGTTTTCCTGATTTAATTTATCATAGAAAAAGCCTATTTCATATAAAGCATTGTCATCAACATTTTTATCCTTGTATCTTTTAAGAAAGTTGTCAAAATCAAATTCTTGATTTCTAATGATTTCATTCAAATTTTCAAGAACCGTATTTAGTAAGTTTTTGACGGGTTTATTTGAATCAATCTGTGTTTTAAAGAACACTAGAATATCTGAATTATCGTTTACATGATCATTTCCAAAATAAGGTATCGAGATTATATTGTTGTTCTTATTTGTATATCTGGCCAAAAGCAAATTGAGCGCAGTTATAAAAAGCACGTATTTATTCAATGCTTCTCCTTTTGATATCTTATTTATAATATTGATAAGATCTTCAGAAAGTACAATGTCTAATTCCTTAAGTTGAGGAGAAGCATCGTCTTTCGCCTTCTTTGTAATATCAAATAGAGATGTTAACTCTACTCCTTCTAATTGTTGAAGCCAATAGTCTTCAACAATTATGCTGTTGTGTTTTAAAACCTTATTCTCCATCTTAATAGATTGTTTTTTTGGTATAGAGTTCGTTTACCTCTTTTTAGTAAAGAGATAAACTAGTTCTATAATGTCTTGTGTATAATTATAATGTCTTTATTAAAAAGAAAAGTCTGTTTTGAGTTGATGAACATTTTGTGTTCGCTCGTAATCAGAAGCACAACTGAGTTCCTCAATTTTCTTGTCAGGATTATTTACAATATCGTTTATAAGATCTTCCATCCGTTCTTGCATGATTTGCATACGCTCTTCTTTGAAGAGTAATGGATTGTACCGAATACTTATTCCTATATTGTTATCTTCTTGAAGAAGTGCAAAGCGTAAATCTTGTTTGCTGTGTTGCTCTTTTTCCCTCTCAAAGGTTGCTACTTCGAGTCCTGTATTACTTAGTAATGAGTTTACTTGATTTTCGGAAACCTCATCAGAAGCTTCTAATTGCGTAACTAATACGTCGAATAATGGACCTCTACGCTTGTCTCTTTGTAGTTGAAGTTCACTTATTAATTTATCAAACGGATACATTTGATTTTCATAAGCGTCTAACATTTCTTGTTTTACCGAATTTAGAAATTCATTGAATGTTTGTTGTTCATCAATCGTATTTCTTATTGGAAGCATGTTTATGTAAAACCCAATTTGATTTTCAAGTTCTCGTTGTGGTCTTCCAGTAACCGTAGTTCCGACAATAATATCATTTTGGTTGCAATATTTGTGAAGCAGAACGTTTACAACGGCCATGAATGTTATAAAGTTGGTTGCTGTATTTTCTTTTCCAAGATTGACAAATTGATTGGATTTTTTATCATCTAACAAAAATCCTAAAACTTTCCCGTTGAAGGTTTGTTTTTCATCACGAGAAAAATCTCTAGGTAATTCTAATACAGGAAGCTTTCCGCTGAATTTATTGAACCAGTATGATTCAACTTGTTTCATTTGATCACTTTCTAAGAATTTGTGTTGCCAAGCTGCATAATCTTTGTATTGAAGTGTAAGCGGCGTTAATTCCTCATGATCTCCCTTTAATAAAGAATTATATATTTTAAGTAAATCATTCACCAGTACTTTCATTGACCAACCATCTGAAATGATATGATGCATGCTTAGTAGAAATAGGTGTCTGTTGTCTTCTAAACAAACTAACTTAGCACGTACTAATGGTCCGTTTTCCAAATCGAAAGAAATCTCTGTTTCTTCTTTTGCCAATGCTTTTGCTTCTTCTTCTTTGGCAGGAACATTTCTCCAATCGAATACTTCAATTTTCAATCCACAATCTTCAAGGTTTTTGTGTATTTTTTGCTTTGGCACTCCATCTACAGTACTAAATGTTGTTCTGAGAATTTCATGTCTATGTAGTAAGCTATTGAATGCTTCTTTAAATAGTTCTTCATTTATATTTTCGAGATCATAAGCCGCAGACATATTGTATGCCGTAAGTCCTGGTTCCAATTGATCTAAAAACCAAAGTCTTTTTTGTCCATGAGATACATCATAATATTGCTGTTCTTTGACAGGAACAATTGTAACCGTATCAGTTTCTTGAGAGTTTTCAATGGCTTTTGCTATTCCTTGAATGGTTTGCTCACTAAATATTTGTTTTAGGTCTAGTTTTACATTTAATTTTTCATGAATTCTAGAAACCATTTGCGAAGCACTTAAGGAATGTCCTCCAAGCTCAAAGAAGTTTGATTTTACACTTATTTCAGTACTTCCAAGCAATTCATTCCATATTTCGGATAGTATTTTTTCTGTGTCGCTACTTGGAGCTACATATGCTTCCGTTCTACCTGCTTGTTTTGCTAGCGTATGCAGTTTTCGTCTGTCAATTTTCCCATTCGTTGTTAACGGCATTGTTTCTAATGCTGTAAATGTTGACGGAATCATATATTCTGGCAAATGATTCATGAGTTGCGAACGTACTTCGGAAATGTTTATGTTTTCATGACCTGTTACGAATGCCGCTAAATACCCTGCATTTGAGCTATCTTTCATCATTACTACAGCAGCTTCACTTACCGCTTTTAGTTTCACCATTACAGTTTCAATCTCTCCTAATTCAATACGGAAACCTCTAATTTTTACTTGTTCATCATTTCGTCCAATGAATTCTATATTTCCATCTGGCAATAGTTTCCCTATATCACCTGTTTTATAGATTTTGTGATTCTTTGCGGCTTCAAACGTTACAAATTTTTCTTTTGTAAAGGTAGGTCTGTTCACATATCCTCTAGCTAAACCTGGTCCTGCAATACAGATTTCTCCATTGACTCCGACAGGACATTGTTGCATGTCTTTATTTAAAATAAAAACTTCCATATTCGCTATTGGTTTTCCTATAGGAAGGCTCTCTCTGTTTTTATCTGCTTCGGTTATTTTATAACTCGTAGAACATATTGCGCATTCCGTTGGACCATATACATTGTAATAGTCTGAAGTTTTACTAATTTCAATTGCTTCTTCCAGTTTTGGAGGCTCGCCACCAGTTAATATAACACGCAATGATGTTAGTTTTTCTTTTCTGATTGATGATAGAAAAGCTGGCGGTAATGCAATAACACTGATGTCATTGTATTGGATGTAGTTTTCAAAACTATCTAAATCTTCAACAAGCTGTTTTCCTGTTACATACAGAGCTGCTCCGCTGAAAAGTGCCATGAATATTTCACACATGGAAACATCAAACGATAGCGAGAAGAATTGCAACACATGATCTTTTTCATTGATGCTGAATTGATGAATATGATCTAAAGCAATGTTGACATAGCTACTGTGCTCTATCATAACTCCTTTTGGCAATCCTGTAGAACCTGATGTGTATATTACATAGGCTAAATCGTTTGCTGCATTTTGATTTTCAGGATTATGCGTAGGCAAATTGTTTAAGATAGTTGTCTGCTCGGCAATGTAAAATAACTGATTTTCTTGTAGGGTATTGCTATTCCAAAAAAGCGTTCTTTCAGTAATGAGAACTTTAGGTTTTACATCGTTTAGAATGAATTCTTTTCTTTCTATTGGATAGTTAGCATCTATCGGAACATATACGCCACCAGCTTTGAAAATTGCAATAATGGCAATGATCATACTTTCTGATCTATTTAAAGATAAAGCAACAAAATCATCTGGTTTTATATCGTATTCTTTTCTAAGGTAATGCGCTAACTGATTTGCCTTTGTATTAAGTTCGTTGTATGTGAGTGAATTGTTTTTATATACTACAGCTATTTTGTTTGGAAATTTTTCAACTTGTTCTTCAAAAAGCGTGTGTATATTTTTGTCTAATGGAAAATCGATATCTGATTGATTGAGCATCGCAGACAATCTTTGTTCTTCTTCTTTCCCTAGAATGTTTATTTCTTTTATTGGTTTTTCAACATCATCAATAATTTCTTGCAGTAAGGTTTTTAAGTGTTTGCTACAAGCCTCCATGCGCCATTCGTCAAATAAGGCTGC
Source organism: uncultured Kordia sp. (assembly GCF_947489565.1). Taxonomy (GTDB): domain Bacteria; phylum Bacteroidota; class Bacteroidia; order Flavobacteriales; family Flavobacteriaceae; genus Kordia. The sequence continues at coordinate 251,910 of NZ_CANLEA010000003.1, forward strand.
ATTGTATCCAATTTCTACCCATAAACCATCTTTTGTTTCTTGAAATTCGAAGTTTACATCAATTTTATTCGCTTCAAAATTTGTGTCAACTTCTTCAGTAATGATTCCTTCAAATTGATATTCCTCGCCGTTAGTGACTTCTATATTTTGTAGAATTATCATCACATCAAATAAAGGTGAGCGACTCATGTCACGAGTGATTTGTAAATCATCTACAAGTTTGTCAAACGGATATACTTTGTGTTTGTAAGCTTCTAGTGTGTTTTTGCGCACTTTATCTAGTAACTTATCAAAGTTATCATTGGTTGAAAATTCTGTTCTTAAAGCTAGTGTGTTTACATAAAAACCAACTTGATTTTCTAACTCAGAATGATCTCTTCCAGCCGTTGGCGTACCTATAACGATGTCTTCTTGTCCTGTATATTTGTATAGAAGTGTTTTTACAGAAGCAGTTAATAACATAAATAATGTAACACCTTTTTCTCTACATATTTTGTGTAGGTTTTCTTGTATCGTTTTTTCGATTAAAAATCCTTTACTTTCTCCTTTGCCAGATCTTACAGACGAACGTTGACGATCTGTTGGTAAGTCGAGAACAGGAACTTCACCTTGGAAACGACTTTTCCAATAATTAGCATGTTTTGCTAAGTTTTCTCCTTGCAAATGTGAATTTTGCCAAGCCGTGAAGTCTTTGTATTGTATTCTTAAAGGCGCAATATTTATTGGTTGTTGGTTTTTAAAAGAGTTATACAGTTTAATAACCTCATCAATAATAATTTGCATTGACCAACCATCAGAAATAATGTGATGTGTGTTGAATAACAATGTATTTTTTTCATCGTTGATGCGCAACAAATGAACTCTTAACAAAGACCCTTTTTCCAGATCAAATTCTTTGTTAGTTTCGGCTTGTATTATTGCGGCTTCTTGTTTTTCTTTTTGTGATGTATCTCTTAAATCGGTAAATTCAACTTTGAAACCGTATTCTTTTCTGTTGTGAATTTTTTGTTTTGGCACACCATCAACACTTATGAATGTTGTTCTAAGACTTTCGTGTCGATCTACCAATGTATTGAAAGCCATTTCAAATGCTTCCGTGTCTAGTTTTCCTTTGAGTGTAAATACTCTTGGTTGTGTATAGGCTAGTTTACTTTCTTCAAATTGATCAATAATCCACAAACGTTTTTGCGCATGTGATGCCTCATAATATGCTAATTCGCCTAAGGGTTGTATTGCGGTAACTTTTTCTGCTCCTTTAAGATATCCTAATGATTCCGCTAAGTTTTGTGTTTGTTCGCAAAGAAATTCTTCTTTGTAAGCATCTTTCCATTTGTCAGCTACTTTTGGATCAATTTTTTTATGTCTGAAAAATTTAATATCTCCAATCATATTTGATTCAGCATGAATTCCATCAGTCATTCTATTTTCGCTGTCTTCGTAGATTTTCAGCATTTGCTCTTGATGGTTTTCCATTTCTAAGAAATCACATAGACTGGCTGCCACTTGCGAACTATCTTTTACCATGTCTTCAAATTTGACTACATGTTTTCTGTTGTCTGGAATTTCTTTGAAGAATTCTACAATGTTTTGGTGACTTACTAGCCATTCCAATTCTCCTAATTTACGTGCATCAAAATCATGCTTGTAACGAAAAACCTGATCCATACGTGTATCTTCATAAGAATGAATTAATCCATATGGGTTTCTTTGTAAGTGAATGAATTTTGCATTTTTGAATGTTTGCTCTATTCTTCTTAAGACATTGATGTCTCTTGCGTACGAAGGACTTTTGTCAACCAGTATTCTATCGCCAATCCAACTTTGCATTTTTGCATAATATTCTTGAACCGATAGGTCTTCTTTGATGAAATCGTTCATCATTTCGGTAGCCTTTTCATTGTCGAAATCTAGCAATTCCATGATGGCACGGATGTTCCCTTCTTTGTAAAAACTTAGCTTTCCATCTAATTCTTTTTCTCTTCCCTGTAAGGTGTTGAATATCATTAGTTGTAATTCTGGCGGCACAAATAAATCAGGATGACCAGCCATAATCACTCTTAATAAAGTAGAACCTGATCTTGGCGGCGCTAGTATAAATACTGCCGAATCATTTTTGCTTTCATTTACAGGATAGTCAGGTAAAGGCGTAATGATACTGTTCATTTTCTCGATATCGCTTTCATTCACCTTATCTGCAAAATCAGTAGCTTCTCTATTTAATTCAACGGCAAGTTCTTGTATTGTAGGCGCATCAAATAAAAGACTTACATGCACTATTTCTTTTAGGTAATCTTGTAATTGATTTACGATTCTTATTCCTTTTAGAGAATCGCCTCCTAATTCAAAATAATTGTCTTTAATCCCAATTTTCTTTTTCCCTAAAACTTCTTCCCAAATTCTGCTTATTTCTTTTTCTAGTATACTTTGTGGAGCTAGATATTGATCTTTTACTCCTATACCTGCTTCTTTTGGGTTTGGTAATACTTTGTAGTTTATTTTTCCATTTCCTGTTAACGAAAAACTGTCTACTTGCACAAAGTATGATGGAATTTTATACGCTGGAAGAATTTTTCCTAGATAGGCTTTTAGGTTTGCAATGTCTTGTGCTTCCGAACTTTTTACATACGCTACTAATTGTCCAATTCCTTCTTCATCTTTCCATACAGTCACAGCCACTTCATCGAGTTCTGGCTTGTTTCCTAGTACTTGCTCTACTTCTTGAAGCTCTACTCGATATCCTCTTATTTTTACTTGTCGATCTATTCTTCCTAAAAACTCTAAAGTTCCGTTTGGTGTCCATTTTACACTATCGCCGGTTTTGTATAGTAATTCTTCTTCTATAAATGGATGATTGATGAATTTTTCATTGGTTAACGATTGGTTATTTATATAACCTAACGCTAATCCTTTTCCAGAGATATACAATTCTCCTGCAACACCAACAGGCACTACCTTTAAGTTTTTATCAAGTACGTATGCTTTTGTATTGTTGATCGGTTTTCCTATGACAACTTCACTTTCAAAACTTTCAAAATTCGTTTTGTCTATACGATGCGCTACACAACCAATGGTACATTCTGTTGGACCATAATGGTTTACGAAAGTAACATCAGGCTTCAAATTATAAAAGCTTTTTATATCATCTGTTCTGATAGCTTCTCCTCCAAGAAGTATTAATCGGATGTTTGAATTTTGTAAAGATTCGTAATTATTTGCATGCTTGAATAGGTAAAATAATGAAGGCGTTAATTTGATATAACTAATATTATTGGATACTAGATACTCTATTAACGCATTTGTTTGTTTGACAAGCGATTCTTCTATTAAGTGTATTGATGCACCATTCAATATTGTTCCCCATAAAGCGGTATATCCAAGATCGAAAGCGTACGTTGATAACATGATAGAGCTATCTTTTTCAGTAACCTGAAACTTTTCTTGCATCCAACCAACATAGTTTACCAAAGCACTATGTTTTATTTGTACACCTTTTGGTTTTCCTGTGGTTCCTGAAGTATAGATAACATATGCTACATCTTCTGGTGAAATAGTTAACTCCAGATTGTCTTTACTTTCTTCTATATCTGCCAATTGAATATCGAGCGCAAATAATTCTCCTTGATAATATTCTATAAGATCAAACATAATGCTTGAGTCTGTAAGAATCATTTTTACATTGGCATCTTTTAGTATGTGACTTATTTGTTCTTTAGGTTGTCCTATTCCAATAGGTAAATATGCTGCTCCAGCTTTTAGAATACCCAACATTCCTATCAACATAAATTCTGAAGGTTCCACCATTAATCCAACAATGTCTTTTTGCTGGATGTTATGATTGTTTCTTAAGTATGCTGCTAGTTTGCTTGTTATTTCATTGATTTCATGATACGAAAATGAGCGTCCGTTTATATACACGGCTGCGTTATTTCCTCCTTGTCTTACTTGTTCTTCAAATCTTTGCACTACATTTTGAGTAGTATTTACATTGTAATCCGTTTGGTTGAAATCGGCTACGATTGTGTTTTCCTCTTGTGGTGTTAAGATTTGAAGATCTTTTACAGGAATCTCTATTCCGTTTAATAAACTGTTTAGTGCAGTGATATAGTGAGTTCCTAATTGCTTTATTTGATCTTTGCTATATTTTGCATTATCGTATCGTATCTTTAAACTAAGTGTGTCATTTTCATCTACTACATCAAAACGTAATTTTATTTTGTCGGTAAGACTGCTTTGTTTTGTCATTCTATTGAATGTCAAGCCACAATTATAGAGTATATTTTCATTGTCAAAACCATTAGCCTTGAGCTTATTCATTAGACTATCAAAGTCATAATTTTGATGCTCACTTACATTATTTAAATTCTCAAGTATGGAATGAATAAGTTGTTTTGGCGTCTTATTCGCATCTATTTCAGCTTGTAAAAACAATAATGTATTTATTTCCTCATTATGACTTGCTTCACCAAAATTACCTGTCGTAACCAGTATATCATTCTTATAGGTATACTTATATAATAGAATATTTAACGTAGTTGTTAATAGAAGAAAAGCGCTTGATACATCTTCATTTGACACTTGAAATAGTTGTTGTCTTATTTCTTGTGCAAAATCGAAATATTGTTCTTCATAAACCGCTTCAACAGCTGTATTGTTGGCATTGCTGCCAGAAAATAGTTGAAGTTCATCTGAATTCTTTATAATGTGTAACCAAAAGAGTTCTGATTTACTTCTTTTGACTAAAAAATCTCTTTCCATGTGTGTCTTTTTAATAATTACCCAATGCAGTTTTAATTATTTTAAATCCATATCATTGATTCTAGAGGAGGAACTTTAAGAGTTTCAAATAATGATATTTGATGTAGATGCTATACTTAGTTTTGTGAGTTCTTGATATTAGTCTTCTAGCAATACACCGACATTTTTACTTTCTGCTAGGTTGAAGAAATAAGAACAAACTGCCATATCATACACGGCCATTCCCATAGGATTGAACATCACTACTTTTCCAAGTGAATTTGCTAATTTGTTATTGCATAATACATCGACAATGGTGTGTACATTTTTTTCTTCCAATCCATGCTTTAAATGCATAAATTCGATATCTGTATTTTCACGATTTACTTCTTCCCAATCGTCAACGACCATCACATCTACTTCTTTCATAAAAGGAGCGTCAAAATCTCTTAATGATACGTTTAGGTATAATCCTGGTTTCTTAGCTTTTTTGTTGATATAACGGTTTTTTGACACTGTACATGTCATAAAAATGTCAGAACTATCAAATACTTCTTCCCAACCGTTAGTGATAATTACTTTGCTTTGAAATGCTTCAGGAATATCATCCATGTTTATAGGTCTTAAATCATAGAGGTAAATATTTTCAATTTTATCTCCATAGAGATTTATGATCAAATCTAGATGTTGTTTCCCAATAGGTCCAAAACCTATAATACCAAAGTTCATTTTGGAAGTAATGTCATTTTTTTCAATGTAATCAGAAATTACACTACCTGTTACTGCCGCAGTTCTTATGGCACTTACTAATGCTGTATTGAAAATAGCTTTTGGTTTTCCTGTATTGGCTTCATTCAGAATTATGGTTGAATGTGCTCTTGCTATTCCATTATGAATATTGTCTGGAAAACTTGCAATCCATTTTATTCCAGAAACATCAAACTCTCCTCCAATAAATGCAGGCATTGCTATGATTCGGTTTTTTAAATCTCTGTATCGTAAATATGGTTTTACTGGTTGACTGAAATCTTTTTCTTTGAGCAAGTGTGTTGCATCCTTGATTGCTTCAATTATGTTGCTCCAGTTAATTCCTAGTTCAAAAATGTTAGTTTCACTAAAATACCTCATGTCCGTGTTGTTTTTCTTTTTTTAATTTTTCGTTTACCCAATCATCATTATAAATCGTGTCAGCATAAGAATTTCCGCCGTCAGGACTTATAAACAGAATGTTTAAATCTTTATTAGAGTTTGTTTTATTTATGAATTTTTGTGCTGCAAAATAAGCGGCACCAGAAGATCCTCCTGCAAATATTGATTGCTCACTTAAAAGTTTGTGGCATCCTTCAATGATTTCAGCATGTGTTAGAATTACATGGTCGTCTATATGTGCGTTCTTTATAATATCGGTTCGCATACTAGCACCAATTCCAGGAATTGCACGTGGCATTGCTTTATCTGAGAAGATCAAAGATCCTTCAATATCTACAGCAATGATTTTAACGTCCTTAAACATTTCTTTCAGTTTTATAGATAATCCGGTAACTGTACCACCAGAACTAACACTGATAAAAACATAATCGAGTTTTGGCAATTCGTTGCTTATTTCTTCACCTAAAGTCTTGTAATAGGCGAGGTAATTATCAGGATTTTGATATTGATTTGGATTGAACGCGTTTTTATTCTTGTTCAGGTATTCCTTTATAAATCGTATTCGATTTAAAAGATATCCTTCGGTTTCGTCCATCTCAGTAACTTTCTTCACTTTGGATGCCAAGATTCTAAGAAGTCGTTCTTTTGATTCCGTTATATTTGGATCAATAACGGGCATAAAAGGAATTTCTAGTTTTCGACATATAGTAGCAAGCCCCAAGCCAAAATTCCCTGAAGTAGATTCTATAACTGTGGTATCACTGGTAACAATATCGTTTGATATTGCGCTTTTAAGAATATTAAATGCAGGTCTAATTTTTATACTACCTGTCATATTATAAGATTCAAGCTTTACATATAAGTTAAACTTTGTGCTTTTTAACCGGACTAAAGGTGTATTCCCTATTAGAGGCTCAAGCTTCTTGAGCTCTTCCAAATAATGTTCTTTCGTCATATTTTATCGTTTTTTTAATGTTTAAGCACACAGTTTGGGAAAACTTAAAATTTACAGGGAGTTAATTGAAAAAATATTGATACTAGAATTCGGGACGTTCTATCGTATCTTATTTGCTGTATTTAGAATGAAAAATTGCTTTTAAAAGTTTGTTGTTTGGGAGCAATTGTCTCTTGTAATATATGCGTATCACATGCTTCGACACGTATGTTTATGTCTTTGATGATATCGTTAACTATTCGTTGCAATGTTTCTTTCATTGCATGGATACTTTCTTCTTTAAAAAGATCGGTACTGTATCTTAGATTTAGTACTACAGTATTTTCATATTCGGCATATCCTATTCTTAGGTCTTGCTTGCTAAAATCTTCATCATCCATTTCAAATAGAGCGACTTTTAAATCATCATTGTCGTCTTTGACAGTTGTATTTCCATGGAAATTATCAAGATTTGCTACTACGACATCAAAAAGAGGACTACGACTCAGACTTCGGTCTATTTTTAAATCGTTTAAAAGCATATCGAAAGGATAAGACTGATTTTCAAAAGCTTTTAGGGTTGTCTGTTTGATGTTAAGAAGTAATTCTTGAAAAGATTTTGTTGGATGTATTTGATTTCGCATTGCTATATTATTGATATAGAATCCGATTTGATTTTCTAATTCTTTTTCTTCTCTACCAGCAACAGGAGTTCCAATTATGAAATCTGTTTGCCCCGTATATTTATGAAGTAATACATGAACCGTAGTAAGGATTAGCATAAACATTGTAACTTCTTGTTCTTTACATATTGTTCGCAAGTTTTTAGTTACTTCCGTATCGAATGCAAATTCTACAACACTACCTTTATATGTTTGCACTTTTGGTCGGTGGTAATCTGTCGGCAATTCTAATACAGGCAATTCACCTTTAAACATTTCTTGCAAGTATTCCTTGCTTTGTTTCATTTGTTCACCTTCTAATTGACGATTGTGCCAAAAAGCATAGTCTTTATATTGAATACGTAAAGGTGGCAATAAGGTTTCTTTATTGTTTTTAAGATCGTTGTATATGGTTAAGAATTCTTCAGTTAATATACTCAACGACCAGCCATCGGAAATGATATGATGTAAGGTAAGCACAAATACATGTTTTGTATCTGTAAGCTGCATTAACACAACTCTAAATAATGGACTTTTTTCTAAGTCAAATATATTATTGAATTCTTTTTTTACGAGTGCTAAAGATTTTTCTTTTTGAGCTTCAACACCTCTTAAATCAACATGTTCTACATGAAAAGGCACATCTTTGGCTTCATGTATCTTTTGTTTTATTTCGTTGTTGACTACTAAGAATGTGGTGCGAAGAATTTCGTGACGTTCAATTAATTTTAAAAATGCTTCCTGAACTAAATTTTCTTCTAAACCTTCCATTTCCCATACATTAGGAACTATATAAGCAGCCTGCGCTTCCTTAAATTGGTTAAGAATCCATAATCTTTTTTGTCCATAAGAAACCTCATAATATTCACTTTTTTCTAAAGCTTCAATTTTATTAATTGTTTCTTTTTCTTTTGTAGAAATGAATTCGCATAAATTTTCGATTGTAGGATTTGAAAATACATTTCTCAACAGAATTTTTACACCAAATTTTTCATAAACTCCAAACATAATTAGCGTCGCTAGAATAGAGTGTCCGCCAAGTTCAAAAAAGTTATCTTTTACACCAATACGATCTACTTTTAGGACTTCTTCCCATAAAGCTACCATCTTCTTTTCTTCTTCAGTATGTGGTGCTAAATAGCTATTGGTTTCTGAAATGCTAAAGTGCGTATCTTTTAATGCAATTAGTGCTTCTCTATTAATTTTACCATTGGCTGTTAATGGAAATTCTTCTAGCGTTACAAAATTAGATGGAATCATATATATAGGTAAGAATTCGCCTAACTCAGTTCGAAAATCTAATTCTTTATAATCCTTTCCTTTTTGGAGATATGCTACAAGTAATTTTTGTTCATTTTTATCCAATTTTACTAATACAATAGCTTTTTCTATGCCTTGAAGCTTTTGTAATGCATTTTCTATTTCTCCTAGTTCTATTCTGTAACCACGAATTTTTACTTGCGTATCTTTTCGTCCAATAAATTCGATATTACCATCTAATGTCCATTTTCCTATATCACCTGTTTTGTATAATTTTTCACCTTTGTTAAATGGGTTTTCGATAAACTTTTCCTCGGTAAGTTTTTCTCTGTTTAAATATCCTCTACTTATTCCGTTTCCACCAATACATATTTCTCCGCCTACTCCTATAGGTTGTAATTGTAAGGTATCATCCAGAATATAGATTTGCGTATTTGCAATAGGTTTTCCTATAGGAATTGTTTTCCCTGAATGTTCACGCAGTTTTATTGAAGTCGCAACTACAGTACTTTCGGTAGGTCCGTAATTGTTAATAATGTTTACTGATGCATCGGGAAGTTTCTGCAATTTATCGCCACCTGTTAATATCATCATATCGCTTGGTATGGCATTATTACTGAGCAATTGCTCGCAAACTACCGTAGGCAAAAAGCTATGTGTTATTTCATTCTTCACTAAAATAGATCCTAATTCAGCAATATTTAAACTCTGTTGATGTGTTATAGGATATAAACAGCTTCCTACTAATAAGTACGGCCAAGTTTCCCATACGGAAGCATCAAAACCAGTTTTGGCATATAAGGTAGCTTTACTAGTCGAAGTTACCTCGTAATACTCTTGATGCCAACTACATAAGTTAAGCAAAGATTTATGTGCTATCATAACTCCTTTTGGCTTTCCAGTAGTTCCTGAAGTATATATTACGTATACGAGATCACTAGGTTTGTTTGTGTTTATAGGATTATTTGTTGAGTAATTGGCTAAACTAGTTGTAAGCTCTTGAAATGATAACGTAGCACACGGATATGTTTCCTCTGTTTTTCCAGAATCTACCATTAGCATTGCTACTTTTGAATCTGAAACGATATAGTCTATTCTTTCTTTTGGATATTCAGGATCAATAGGAACATAGGCAGCTCCAGATTTTATGATTCCTAACATTGTGATTACCATCCATTCTGATCGATCCATCATAACACCTATTAGGTCATCAGATTTTATAGTATATGTTTCTCTTAGGAAATGCGCTAGTTGATTTGATTTTTTGTTGAGTTCTTGATAGGTCAATGTTTTTCCTTCAAAGGAAACTGCCAAAGCTTCTGGGTTTTTAGCTACTTGTTCTTCAAAAACTTCTTGAATTGTATGTGTTAAACTATAAGGTGCCGCTGTTTTATTAAACTCGTGCAATAATAGATTTTTTTCTTCTTCATGAATGAACTCAATATTCTTTAATAAGCTTGTGGGCGTTTTAAGAATATTGGAAATGATCGTTTTAAAATGATTGATCATTTGTAAGATTCGTTCTTGAGAAAATATATCTGTACTGTATTCTAAATTTCCAGAGATTGTTAGTTCGTCTTCGAAAAATTCGAAACTTAAATCAAATTTACTCGTATTGTTTTCAACCGTGAGCAAGTCAACCGATAAACCTTCTAACAATTCTGGATCGGTTCCAGTAGTATTTTGAAGCGCTACTATGACGTCAAAAAAGGCAGATCGCGAGGAATCTCTTGGAATATTAAGATCTTCAATCAAAGAGTCAAACGGATAGTTTTGGAATTTGAAAGCTTCCAAAGCGTCGCTCTTTATTTTATGTAATAACGATTCAAATGTTTCTTCTTCACTTATGAACGTTCTAAACACCAATGTGTTGATATACAAGCCTATTTGACTTTCTAATTCTGGATGATTTCTTCCAGCAATTGGTGTGCCGATAATGATATCTTTTTGCTTGGTATATTTATATAATAATGTATTCACAACTGCTGTCAAAAACATAAATAAGGTAACTCCTTCTTGCTTGGTTAGCTCATGTATTTTGGTTGTTGTATCAACATCTAATTCGAAATAAACACTTTTTCCTTCAAACGTTTTTTCTGTAGGTCTTGGAAAATCCAAAGGCAATTGTAATACAGGCAATGTATTGTTTAATTTATTCAACCAATACGATTTATGAACATCCAATTTACCTTCACTTAGTTGATTATTTTGCCAAGAAGCAAAATCTTTATATTGGATTTGTAAAGGTTTTAACGGACTGTTTTTTTCATTTAAAAATGTTTTGTATAAAAGCAGTAATTCGGCAAAAAATATGTCCAAAGACCATCCGTCGGTAATAATATGATGCATTGAAATCACAAAAACAAAATCATTATCATCTAATTCCAATAAGCTTGTTCTTAATAAATGATCTTTCTCCAAATTGAACATGAAGTTTCCTTCATTTTCAAGCGTGTTTGTAATCTGTGCCTCTTTATTTTCTACATCTTTAAGATTTGTATACTTTATCTTAAAATTAAATGTATTGTAATCATGAATTTTCTGTTTTGGCTTTCCTTTATTTACAACAAAGTTGGTTCGTAAAATCTCATGTCGTTTTACGATTTCGGAAATTGCTTTTTCAAAAGGTTCGCGCTTCAATTGTTTTATTCTCCATGCACTAGAAACATTATAAGCGGTTTTATTTTCTTCACTCAATTGATCTAGCATCCATAAACGTTGCTGTCCGTGCGAAAGCCCGTAATATTCCTGCTCTTCTACAGATACTATTTCCTCATGTTCATTACGTTGATGCGAATTTTTTATAAAAGCTATTACTTCATCTTTATAGAGTTTCAGTTCTTTTATTAATTCAGCATCAATACCACCTTTTGGTATTAAGAATTTCAAATTGTCTTCTACAATTTGAAACTTAATGCCTGCTTTTATAAGTTGATCTATGAGTTTGTGTATGTTCATCCTATAGTGAGATGTTTTTGATAATTATATTGGACAAGAATCTATTCTTATCAAGTATGATTATTGATCGCAAAAATTCTGGTATTTGATCCTAATAATAGGTACGGATTCTGTTCTGATACAAAAGTTTGTAATATGACTTTTTTAGTCTTTTTTTCAGTATGATTTTTATGAGTACTAAACAAAAAATTGATGTAGAATCTTTTAGTCGTTTATGATCATTTTATGCATTATAAAATTCTCTATAAATAGTGTTGATTCTAGATAAAAATTAATTAAAAATGTGCTGTTTTATTTTAAAGCTGCGCTTCCCTCTATCACAGAAGTTCTTTGTCAGGAAACATAAATAAACCTAGATGGTTCTTACTTTTTCAACATGAATCATGTTGGTATAAAAGTATATTTTTTTTTCGAAAAAACAAACATTATTATATAAAAGTTCATATTAATTATTTGATGATTTTTAACATCTTGATTCTAAAGAAAATCATAGAATAAGTTCTTCATATTCTCCCTCATTTATTTCGTCTTCATTACTCCAAATAACTCTCTTAACATGAGTTGCCAATCCTTCTATTGTAGGATTTTCAAACAACTCTCTAAGTTCTATAGTTACATGTAGTCTTTTTAATATTTTTGAAACCACTTGGGTTGCTTTTAATGAGTGTCCTCCTATGTCAAAAAAGTTGTCCATAACTCCTATCTGTTGCTTGCCTAATACTTCTTGCCAAATAGAAACTAATGCTGCCTCTACTTCATTTCGTGCCGCCACATAAGTATCTGCATTACTTTGTAATTCTTCCGTGTAGCCTAATAAGGTTTTACGATCTAATTTACCATTGGAAGTAAGTGGCATTGTGTCTAACAATACATAACTTGACGGTAACATATAATTTGGTAAGCGATCGCCTAGTTTTTGTTTTAATATGTCTAATTCCACTGCTTCCGATAGAACTAAATACGCACATAAGTATTTGCGTCCTTCATTATCTTCCTTATCTAAGACAACGGCTTCTTTTACACCTTCCAATCCTACAAAGTGATTTTCTATATCGCCCAACTCTATACGATGTCCGCGTATCTTTACTTGATGATCTTTTCTTCCTAGAAAGTCTAAATCACCATTGGGTAAGTAGCGACCTAAATCGCCCGTGCGATACATGCGAACGCCTTTTCTAAAAGGATCTTCTATGAATACCTTTGAGGTGCGTTCTGCATCATTCAAATAACCACGACCAACTCCCAATCCTGATACTACAATTTCTCCAGTAACTCCTATGGGACATACATTGAATGATTCGTCAACAATATGAATATGGAAGTTTTGTACCGTCTTTCCTATTGGAACACGTTCCAATTCTGGTGCTTTATCCAACACATGATGGGTAATATCATCTGAAGCCTCTGTAGGTCCGTAGGCATTCACCATTGGTATGTCTGAAAATAACGAAAACCATCTTCTTGCCAATACCGGTTTTAAAGTCTCTCCCGTGACCATTAAGTATTTTAGTGCCGGAAAGAATGCTTCCGTATCACCTTCTTCTATCGTATCTAATAAAAGTGATAGATAGGAAGGAACAACTTCTAGGATGCTGATTGTATCTGATTTGACTTGTGCCATAAAAGCCGTTGGCTTTAGCACTAAGTCTTGAGAATAAATGACCGTACTTCCTCCTACTAATAGTCCTGAAAACATTTGCCATACTGAGATATCAAATATTGGAGGTGCATTGAAGGAAACTATACTTTCTTGAGTGAGTTCTAAAACATCTACTTTAGAATACAAATGATTTAACATTCCAATATGTTCTACCATAGCGCCTTTAGGTTTGCCCGTTGAGCCTGAGGTATAAATTACATATGCTAAATCCGAAGGTTCAAAAGCTAAAGAAACTGCTGCTGTGGAATGATTTGAGATGTTGGTTGCTTCTTTGTCCAAATGCAAGAAATCACAGAGATCTGTCAATCCTGATGTGAAGCCACTTAGACTTACCATCAAGGAAGATTTTGAAGAGGCAACGATTTCTTGGATGCGTGATATTGGAAAGTTAGGATCTAACGGAATGTACGCTGCGCCACATTTCCAAATAGCCAATATCGTTTCCATTAAATCTAATGATCGATCTAACAATACTAATACAATACTACCTTTGCCGATTTGGTGTTCCGTTTGTAAATAATGTGCTAGTTGATTGGTGCGTGACCATAAATCATCATAGCTTACAGAAATATCGCCGCTGACAGCTGCCGTTTTTAATGGTGACTCTTGTCTTATTTTGTCTAAATGATCTAGATAACTTAATGATTCTGGTAAAGCTACTTCTGTAGCATTGAAACCTGCTAAAGTTGCTTTCTCTTTTTCGGAGAGGATTTCTAGACTTTTTATTTCTGAATTAGGCTTCGCTAAAACCGTATTCATGATTTGTTCAAAATGACTGCTGATGCTTGTGATGAGTTCTTCTTCATAAACATTTCCGTTAAATATGAATCTCACCTCCATTTGATCACCAGACAACACCGTTATTTCCAAATCATAATCTGTATGTTCAAAAACTTCAACAGCTTCTACATCGAATTTATCCGTAGCATCTTTGTTAATTTCTCCAATTAAATCATTGATTTCATCTGAAGCAGGATAATTATCAAAAACCATCAAATGGTCAAACAGGTTTTGTTTTAAATTGCTTTTAGATTGTACTTCTGCAAGTTGACAATATTGATGCGGTTCTCTTTCATTTGCTGATGTTTTAATTTCTTTCAACAATTGCGTAAATGTTGAGTCTTTAGAAAATTTCACTCGCAAAGGAATCGTGTTTACAAACAGTCCAACCATCGATTCTACATCCACAACTTCAGCAGGACGTCCAGAAACTACCAGTCCAAAAATAACATCGTTCGTATTGTTGTATTTTCCTAATAGAATTCCCCAAATAGCTTGAATACATGTGCTCATTGTCACTTCATTCTTGCTTGCTATTTCATTAAGTGTGTTCTTTTGGTATTCATTGAGTTTAAAGCTAACTTCATTTCTCTGAAAAACAGGCGCATTATCTGTGTTTTTGTTAAACTTTGATATTGTCACCAATTCTTCGTACCCTTCTAAATAGTTTTCCCAAAATGATAATGATGTTTTTATATTTAATTCCTGCAACCATTGTATGTAAGTGCTATAAGGTCTTAGCTTCGGTAATTTAGGTGATTTCCCTTGTAATAAGTTGTAATAAATTTGAAGGAATTCATTGTTTAAGATTCCAACGCACCATCCGTCCATCACTATATGATGGAAACTCCATATGAGTTGAAATGTATTGTTGTCTTCTTTTATCACAGCAATTCTAACTAGTTTGTCTTTGCTTACGTTAAAAGTATTTAGCTTGTCTTGTTCTTTGAATAATGCTATGAAAGATTCTTTTTCACTGCTTGCTTTTAAGTGTGATATATCTTCATAACTAAATTTTACTTTTTGTTTTTTTAATGTGATTTGTAAAGGATCTTCAACAAGATCGTGAATGTATACTGATCGTAATACTTCATGTCTTTTTAATAACTCGTTAAAAGCTTCTTCTACCAAAGAAATTTTTAATGTTCCTTTTAATTGATAGGCAATTTGATAGAAATAAGCTGAAGAATTATTGTCATATAAAGTATGGAATAACATACCTTCTTGTAATGGAGATAGTAAATTAATATCCTCTACTTCAAAATCTTCTCTTAAGCTGTTTAAGTTATCATTTGATAAACCTCGATAACTATAATCACTAGGTGTTAGTGTGGTTGAATTCAGCTTTGAACATTGTGCTATTAATGCCTCCAAGTTTTCCTTGTATCTCAACACTAAGTTTTCTATGGTTGTTGCCATAAAGTGTGTTGTGTTGTAAGTCATTCCTATATGTAACTTACCGTCAACAATCATACTATTGATCAATAATTCATTGTCATTCTGATTCGTCGAAGCACTCAACATCCCGATTGATTCACTTGAGACTCTGAATGATTTCCCTGATAAGTCATTATCAAAATCTCCCAAGTAGTTAAATCCTATCTGTGGTCGTACACGATCTACCAACTTGTCATCTCCTACATAAGCCAATAATCCATATCCGATTCCCTTGTTTGGTATCTTTCGTAAATGTTCCTTGGTCCAAATCAAGGTATCCAATAAGTCTTCTTCATTAGAGACTTTAAGTAGTACAGGAAATTCACTCGTAAACCAACCAATCGTTCGGTTGATATCAATATCTCCTAGCTCCTCACGTCCATGTCCTTCTAAACTAATCAGCATCTCTTCCTTGCCCCATAACTCATGAATACTCCTTCCTAAAGCCGTTAGTAAAAAGTCATTAATCTCTGTATTGTATGCCGTATGGGCTTGTTCTTGTAATAAGGTAGTGTCCGATACATTGAGTGTTGCTCTAAATGTTTCGGTGTCTTGTATCTGATTGTCTGTTCCGTTTAAGTCTCTTGGAATGGTTGTAGTGCCTGCCGATGAGAGAATCGATTGCCAATATGTAGCTTCCGATTGGATGGCTTCACTATTGGATTGTTCTTGCATATGAACAGACCAATCTTTAAAAGATAAGGTCTTATCCGATAACTTCAATCTTGTCGCTCCTTGTTTGCTTTGTGTGTATAAATCTTCTAAGTCTTCCAACAAGATACGCCATGAAATACCATCCATAATCAAGTGATGTACCACCATCAATAGTTTGCTACCTTGATCCGTATGATATAAGTTTAGTTTCATCAGTGGACCTGTCTCTAATCGTAAGCTCGATTGTAACTCTGCCGCTTTATTTGACAATATCGAAGACCAAGCGATGACTCCTCGAAGATCATATGTTTCTAACCATAAAGGATGATCTAAGTCTTTGTTCTCTTGTAACCATTTGCCTGTTTCTTTGCTAAACACCATACGAAGTGCATCGTGATGGGTTTGAAGTGTCGTGAATATTGCTTTGATCGTTTCTGGTGTTACAACCTGCTCAAAATCTAATAACATCGATTGGTTATAATGCCAAGGTGAGTCGTGTCCTGATTCGAAAAACCATTCTTGAATCGCATTTAAAGGCACCATACCACTAATCACAGATTGGTCTACAGAGCGTTCTGATTTCTTAACATGTATCGCCAATTCTGATAACACTAGGTAGCGCATAATGTTCTGCACACTTAATCGATAACCAGCCTTGCCCATTCTTGAAGCTACCTGTACTGCTTTGATCGAATCGCCTCCAACGGCAAAGAAGTTGTCCATCACTCCTATCTGTTGCTTGCCCAATACTTCTTGCCAAATAGAAACTAATGCTGCTTCTACTTCATTTCGTGCCGCTACATAAGTATCTGCATTACTATGTAATTCTTCCGTGTAGCCTAATAAGGTTTTACGATCTAGCTTTCCGTTGGAAGTAAGTGGCATCGTATCTAACAATACATAACTTGACGGTAACATATAACTTGGTAAACGATCGCCTAGTTTTTGTTTTAAAATATCTAATTCTACATCTTCTGATAGAACTAGATATGCACATAAGTATTTGCGTCCTTCATTATCTTCCTTGTCTAACACTACGGCTTCTTTTACACCTTCCAATCCTACAAAGTGATTTTCTATATCACCCAATTCTATTCGATGTCCGCGTATCTTTACCTGATGATCCTTTCTCCCTAAGAAGTCTAAATCACCATTGGGTAAGTAGCGACCTAAATCGCCCGTGCGATACATACGAACGCCTTTTCTAAAAGGATCTTCTATAAATACTGCATCCGTGCGTTCTGCATCATTCAAATAACCGCGACCAACTCCCAATCCTGATACTACAATTTCTCCAGTAACTCCTATGGGACATACATTGAATGATTCATCAACAATATGAATATGGAAGTTTTGTACCGTCTTTCCTATTGGAACACGTTCCATCTCTGGTGCTTTATCTAACACATGATGGGTAATATCATCGGAAGCCTCTGTCGGTCCGTAAGCATTCACCATTGGTATGTCTGAAAATAACGAAAACCATCTTCTTGCCAATACGGGTTTTAAAGTCTCTCCCGTGACCATTAAATATTTTAGTGCAGGGAAGAATGCTTCGGTATCACCTTCTTCTATGGTGTCTAATAAAAGTGATAAATAGGAAGGAACAACTTCTAGAATACTGATTGTATCTGATTTCACTTGTGCCATAAAAGCTGTTGGCTTTAGTACTAAGTCTTGAGAATAGATGACTGTACTTCCTCCGACTAATAGTCCTGAAAACATTTGCCATACTGAGATATCAAATATTGGAGGTGCATTGAAGGAAACTATACTTTCTTGAGTGAGTTCTAAAACATCCACTTTAGAGTACAAGTGATTTAACATTCCAATATGTTCTACCATGGCTCCTTTAGGTTTGCCCGTTGAGCCTGAGGTATAAATTACATAGGCTAAATCCGAAGGTTCAAAAGCTAAAGAAACTGCCGATTTGGAATGATTTGAGATGTTGGTTGCTTCTTTATCCAAATGCAAGAAATCACAGAGATCTGTCAATCCTGATGTGAAGCCACTGAGACTCACCATCAAGGAGGATTTTGAAGAGGCAACGATTTCTTGGATGCGTGATATTGGAAAGTTAGGATCTAACGGAATGTACGCTGCGCCACATTTCCAGATGGCCAATATCGTTTCCATGAGTTCTAACGAGCGATCTAACAGCACTAATACAATACTGCCTTTACCGATTTGGTGTTCCGTTTGTAAATAATGTGCTAGTTGATTGGTGCGTGACCATAAATCATCATAACTTACAGAAATATCGCCGCTAATAACTGCCGTTTTTAATGGTGACTCTTGTCTTATTTTGTCTAAATGATCTAGATAACTTAATGATTCAGGTAAAGCTACTTCCGTAGCATTGAAATTTGCTAACGTTGCTTTCTCTTTTTCGGAAAGAATTTCTAGACTTTTTATTTCTGAATTAGGATTCGCTAAAACCGTATTCATGATTTGTTCAAAATGACTGCTGATGCTTGTGATGAATTCACTGCTGTATATGTTTTCATTGAATATGAACTCTAGTACGAGTTGTTTCCCTGGTAAAACATTTATTTCAAAGTCATAACTTGTATGATCGTAGACACTAACTTCCGGGATTTCAATATTTAATTTCCCTTCATCTTTGTCCATCATTTCAATCATTTCTTCAATTTGTTCTGATTGAGGAAAGTTTTCAAATATGAGAAGATGATCCAGTATTGGCTGACCAGCTCTCGTTAAGTTTTGTATATCGGCAAGTTGACAATATGAATGTGATTGATTTTCAACACTTTCTTTGTGTACTTCGGCTACTAAGTCAATGAATTTCTGATCGTCATTAAATTTAATCCTTACAGGAATTGTGTTTATAAATAGTCCGATCATCGATTCTATTCCATGTATTTCCGAAGGTCGTCCTGAAACTACACCTCCAAATACGACATCTTTTCTACCATTGTATTTTCCTAGTAATATTCCCCAAACAGTTTGAATTATACTGTTTAAAGTTACTTTACACGTAGCAGCAAGCTTTCTAATATTATCGGTTTGTTCTACATCAATCTTTAAATCAATTTGCTTGTACTTATAACCTTCTTTATTGCCAGTCGCTATTTTAGGAAGTGATACAATTCCTTCATAGTCTTGAAGCGTTTGTTTCCAGTATTGTCTTGATCCTTCTAAATCCTTTTTTTCTAACCAATGTAAGTACTCTGAATATGGTGTAACTCTTTCAAGTTGTATTGGTTTGTTGTTTAGTAATAGATTGTAAATTTGATAAAATTCTGTGTTTAAGATTCCTACACACCAACCGTCCATTAGTATGTGATGGTAACTCCAAACGAGTTCAAATGTATTGTCTTCTAGTTTTATTACACCGATACGCATCAAGACATCTTTTGTAAGATGGAATGAACGTATTTTATCTTTTTCTTTAAAGGCTTCTACAAATTCTTCTTTTTCTTTATCTGAAGTTAAACCGCTGATGTCTTCAAATGTAAAATCAACTTTTGCATTTTTTCTAACAACTTGATATGGTTTATTTACATTTTCATAGCAGAAAGAGTTTCTTAATACGTGATGTCTTTTAAAGAGTTCGTTGAAACTTTTTTCTACAATTTCAGCATCTAAATGTCCAAGTATTCTGTATGAAGATTGATAGAAGTATGCTGAAGAAGTACTGTCATAAAGCGCATTGAAAAGCATTCCTTCTTGCATTGGAGATAATGAATATATATCATCTACTTCTACAGTATTGGTAAGTGTCTCCAGTTCAGACATTGAAAGTCCTTTATAACTAAAGTCTCCCGGCGTTCGTATAGAATCTTGTTGCTGTGTACAGTGCGTTATAATTGTATGTAGTGCATTTTTATATTTTTCAGAGAATGCAGTAATTGTATTTTCTTTGAAGTGGTTTTTATTGTAAGCAATTGTAATTTCTAAACTCCCTTCAGATATAATTCCAGAGACATCTATATCAAAACTTCTATTGTTATGAGGATCTGAAACTTTCCCGCCAGATTCTTCTGCGATGTTAAATAAACTGTTTACAATATCCTGATCAAATTGACCGAGATAGTTGAAGCTTATATTTGGTGTAAGATTGAAGTTAATACCTTCTTTATTCTTAGCATCCGTTACATGTTGTAATAATTGATATCCTATTCCTTTGTTTGGAATTTGTCGCAATACTTCTTTTACATTGATGATTGTATTTGGTAATTCTTCGTTTGAATTTACATTGAATATCACTGGATATACACTTGTAAACCAACCTACTGTACGACTTATATCTAATTCTTTTCCTATGTCTTGACGTCCGTGTCCTTCTAGCGAAATTAAAACTTGATCAAGATTCCAAACCGTATTCACGCCAAGTGTTAATCCTGCCAATAAGATATCGTTAATTTCTGTATTGTACGCGCTGTTTGTTTTAGTAAGTAATTGCGTGGTTTGTTCTTTTCCTAATTTGAAGGATGCTACCGCTACGTCTTTTACAAAGTTTTCATTGACTTTAAAGTCTTTTGGAATTGAAAATACTTTTTCGTGTTGATCTTTTTTCCAATATTCTTTTTCTCTAAGTAATATTGAACTATTCGCGTATTCTTTTAGGTTTTCACTCCAATTTTTAAAAGACAATGTCTTTTCTGGCAAGTTAAACTTTTGCTTGTCTTGATATTGTTGTAAAAGTGTTCCAAAATCTTCAAAAATAATTCTCCAAGAAACACCATCTACCGAAAGATGATGAATTGCTATGAGCAAACGATTTCCATCTTTTAGTTTGAATAAAGCCGATTTCATCATTGGACCATTTTCCAAATCTATTCCAGCTTGTAACTTGGTTGCTTTCTCTTCAAGTATTTCTACTGCATTTTCTTCATTTGTAAGATCAAATACAGAGAAAGATATTGGATATTCAAGTCCGTGGTTTTCTTGAAGTATTTGGTCAGCATCTTTCCTAAACGTCATTCTTAAAGCATCATGATGATTTTGAAGTAATGACAATATTGTTTTTATATCATTTTCTGGCACTTCTACTTTTAGGTGTAGCATTACCGACTGATTGAAATGATTGTGATTTACGTGAGGAATTGAGAAAAAGGCTTTTTGAATAGGTGTGAGTCCTACGTTTCCTTTTACAGGCGATTGATCAATGAGTTTATCAATAGATCTTACACGCAATGCTAATTCCTCTAAAACAGGATATTGCATGATATCTTTTACATAAATACGATAGCCTACTTTACTAACTCTTGCGGTAACTTGAATTGCTTTGATAGAGTCGCCACCTAAGGTAAAGAAATTGTCTTTTGCACCAACTTTTTGAGTTCCTATTACGTCTCCCCAAATTTTTGCGACTATTTTTTCTACTTCAGTTCTAGGCGCAACATATTCTGATAAATCTTGAAGTTTGGCTTCATCAACTTTTGGCAGTGCTCTAGTGTCTAACTTCCCATTGGTTGTCAATAAAAATTTATCTAACTGTACAAAGAAGGAAGGAATCATGTAGTTTGGTAGCTTTTGACTCAGATAATCTCTAATACTAGATTCACTAAGATTGCTACCTTCTTTAGCCGTAAAATATGCTACTAAGTATTTTTCATAACTTTCACCTTCATTTAAGGTCACTACAGCTTTTTCTATTTCTGGTAGTTCTTCTAGTATCGTTATAATTTCATCACGCTCTATTCTGTAACCACGAAGTTTTATTTGAAAATCTATTCTTCCAATATATTCTATAATTCCTCCTGGCATTAACCTTCCAATATCTCCCGTTTTGTAGAGTCTTTCACCTTCTTTGAATGGATTTGTGATAAATTTTTCATTGGTTAATTCTTCATTGTTCAAATATCCTCTGGCAAGTCCGTCACCTCCAACAAGAATTTCTCCTATTCCACCAACAGGAACTAATGCCATTTGCTCATCAAAAACGTAAGCGGTACTGTTGGCTATTGGTTTTCCAATAGGAATACTGTGTTTATATATTTTATCAATTTGGTGACAGGTAGAAAATGTAGTGTTTTCGGTGGGACCATATCCATTGATTATACATAAAGATGGATTGGCTTTTTTTGCTTTGTTTATATGACTTGGTGAAAGTCGTTCTCCTCCTACTAGTAAATATTTTAAGTCACTGAACATTGTTGGAGAAATATCACACATTTCATTGAACAGAGATGATGACAACCATAAGATGTTAATTTTATCTTTTTTAAGATTATGTTCTAATTCGGAAGCTTCTAAGATGGTTTCTTTTTTATAGATATATATGCTTCCTCCATTCAGTAGCATTCCCCATATTTCAAATGTACTTACATCAAAAGATGTCGTGGCTGACGGGAGTAATCTATCTGTGTTTGATAGTTGAATAAAGTTTGTGTTGATTACAAGCCTTGATACACTGTAATGTTCTACTTGTACTCCTTTTGGCACTCCTGTAGAACCCGATGTATAAATTACATACGCCAAATCACGCGAAGTATTAATAATTTCGGGGTTATGCGTAGGATAATTTTTTATTTCTTCTAAAACTTCTTCAAGTTGTAAGCCTTTTATTTCTGATGGAATTTCTACATCATCTCCTATGATTAATGCTTTAAGTCCACTTTGCTCAACGATATATGAAATTCGTTGTGCTGGATATGATGGATCTATCGCAAGATACGCTCCTCCTGCTTTTATAATTCCTAAAATCAACAATAATGTTTTCTCCGATCGATTGGCAATAATTCCTACAATATCATCTGGACGAATAGAAAAATTTGTTCTTAGATAGTGTGCTATTTGGTTACTTTGCTCGTTTGCTTCTTGATATGAAAGTGTTTTTCCTTCACAAACCATTGCAGGAGCATGTGGATTTTTTGCAACCTGTTCTTCAAATATTTCTGAGATACATTTGTCTTTTGGATAGGTAGATTTTGTATCGTTGAATTCTGTAAGTATACTTTCTTTTTCTGAATCTGACAATACTACCAATTCGTCAATAGTAACAGTAGGCTGGCTGCATATTTGTTTTAAAAGATTTTCTATATGAACCGTAATATTGTTCACCAAATCTTCATTGTATACATTTTTATTGAAGAGGAATTTTATGATTAATTCTTCTCCAGGAAAAACAATTACATTAAAATTATAATTGGTTTGTTCGAAGGATTCTACTCCTGAAATTTCTAGTTTTAAACTGTTGTCTTCTTCAATATTAGTTTGATCGTTTAAGGAAGCAATTTGTTCTGAAACTGGATAACTTTCAAATACTAATATATGATCGAGCAGCGTATTGTCTAGTCCACTTATTTGTTGAATTTCAGCCAATTTACACATATGATGCGGCTCTGAGGAAATTGCTTCTTTTTGTGTCTTTTTTAGAAAATCTGTAAATGTCTGATTTTGGGTGTAACTTATCCTAACAGGTAAGGTGTTTATAAATAACCCAACCATAGATTCAATTCCTGCAATCTCGGCAGGTCTACCAGAAACTACCGATCCAAATACAATATCTTTGGTATTGTTATATTTTCCTAAAAGAATTCCCCAAAGTGATTGAATGACCGTGTTTAATGTTACTAAATTTTCCTTTGCATATGTTTTTAAGTTATGCGTAAGGGTTTTGTCTATTTTCAGGTCAATTTCTCCAGCGTTATACTCTTTTTCATCCGTATCAATTACACTTTTCGGAATTGAAGCACCAGCGTCATAGTTTACTAAATAGTTTTTCCAGAAAGCATAGGATTTTTTTAGATCTTGCTTTTCCAACCACTTAATGTATGCTCCATAAGGTTGGACATGGGACATTTTTATGGGTTGTTTTGACTGAAAACTATTGTAAATTTTATAAAATTCTTCTATTAAAACGCCTCTACTCCATCCGTCCATGATGATATGATGAAACGTCCAAATAAGGTAGTATTCAGTATCTGTTGCTTTAAGTACAGCTATACGCATTAAAACATCTCTGTTTAAATCGAAACCTCTGGATTTGTCTCGCGCTTTAAAATCTTCAATGAATGCTTTTTGATCTTCCGAATCTTTGATGCTTCTGATGTCTTCAAAACGAAATTCAATTTTTCGTTCTTTCAAAATTGCTTGAAGCGGCACATTGGTTTTATCATATTTAAAGACAGTTCTTAAGATATCATGTCGTCGCAAGAGTTCGTTAAAACTTTTTTCAATAAACGCTACATTTACTCCGCCTCCAAGTTGATATGTTGATTGTTCAACATAGGCAGAAGAAGTTTTGTCCATTAACGAGTGAAATAAAATGCCTTCCTGTAAAGGAGCCAATTTATAGATGTCTTTTATATTTTTTACGTTTAACATACGTTAATACTTAATATTAATAATCATTATTTTGATACGATTTTCTTCGTGTAGACTTTCAATAAGCCACACAATTCTAGAAGCAAATTGTTATATAATTTGATGTTAAGAAGAAAACCTATTCATATTTTAAAGATTCAATAGGGTTTGTATATGCTGCTTTTAAAACATGGTAACTCATTACGATAAAAGCTATTAAAAGAATTATGATCGAAGAAATTATGATCCACCACCATTGAATTGTAATGCGTGCTGCAAAACCTTCGAGCCAATTACCTAAACCATAATATACTAAAGGAGTGATGATGAGTGTAGCGATGAATACAAGTATAACTGTATCTCTTAAAAAGAAATATAAGATTGTTGATACTTTGGCTCCAAGTACTTTTCTAATTGCTATTTCTTTTGTGCGTTGTTGCGCTGCAAATACCGTTAATCCTAATAAACCAAGACTCGATATTATAATTGCCAAAAGCGTAAATAGACTAAAGAGCGTTATCATTTGTTTACTTTCCTTGTATTGTTGATTGTAGAAATCGTCTAGGAAATAAAACTCAAATGGTGAATCTGGAAAAAAGACATTCCATTTATTTTCCATGTATGCTAACGTTTCTTCTACATTATTAGTGGCTACTTTGGCAGAAAGAAATTTTGGTGTAAAGTTAGATTCTGAAAGGCATATAAATGCAATTGGATCTGGTGCAGACTTTGCTGTGTGTTGGTAATAGTTTTTTGAAATTGCAGCAATTTCAAATGCTCTTCCTGCAAATGTTAGTGTCTCTTTGTTATTGTATATACTTCCAATTTCAAGCAATCCTGCCAAAGCTTCATTAAGCATTATTCCTGTTCTTCCTTCACCTTCAAAGAAATCAGCTCCTTCTATCACATCCATTTCATATACTTCCGGATAATCTGAATCAATCAACATTACTTGTGCTGTAATTGTGGCATCTGAATTACTTTTCTTGAAGTTATCAGACACAAAATTATATTCTTCTCCAGGCACTAAAGAGGATGCTGTAACATTTTTAATACCGCTGTAGTTACGTATTTCATTTTTTAGTTCAATGAGTCCTTTTCTGTATCCTTTTCCAGACATGGGAACTTTCAGTACAATCATTTGGTCAATGTTCATTCCTATGTCCATATTTTCCATATAACTCATCTGTTTATACATTGTGTAAGATCCTACAATAAGGAATCCTGAAAAAACAAATTGAACGATGGTGAGTCCTTTTCTTAAGAGTCTTCCTTTTACACTGCTTTTCACTTTTCCTGAAACAGCTGCTACTGGAGTAACAGACGATAGAATAATGGAAGGATAAATTGAAGAAATTATAGCTCCTACTATAATTACAGCTAAAGCAACAATCCAAAAGAATGCACTTCCCCATACATTATCTGGTAGGTAAATCCCGATTTTTTCTGTGATTAATGAGCTTCCAATGTATGCTAGCACAAGTGCGATTAAAAGAGCTATAAAGTTGATCAGTATAAATTCGAACATAAATTGAAATACCAATTGTTTGCGTTTTGCTCCCATAATCATTCGAATACCAATTTCTTTTGCTCTGTTCATCATACTAGCCGTTGATAAACTGATATAATTAACCCAAGAAACAATGAGTATAAAAAATGCTAATAGAATTAAAATATTCACTTTCGTGTTGTCAACATTTACCGATGCTTCAAATTCTAAGTCAGAATGTAAATGAATATCTTTTACGGGTTGTATGAATACACTATTTTCACATCCTTGACCTTTGCAATATTTGCTATACATAGCGTTTATTCTAGTAGTTAAGGAAGTAACTTCTACTTTTGGTGCCAGTTGTACATACGTGTAAAAATCTGCATCTTCCCAACCTACATCATCATAATCGCCACCTGGAGCAAGTAATTTTTTTATAGGGAATAGAAAATCAAAATATAAGTGTGAGTTATTAGGAACATCGATTACTCCTTCAACTTTATAATTTTCATCTTCAAATTTAAAAATCTTACCTAAAGGATCTTCTCCTTTAAAATATTTGTCAGCTGCTTTTTTAGATATAACAACAGTGTTCGGCTGATTGAAGATAGTATTGGCATCTCCTTTTATTAATGGATAACTAAATATGGAAAAGAAAGAAGCATCTGTGTAATATATTTCTTTTTCGTTAAAAGATGTTTCTTCATATTTTATGATTCCTGAAGAGGAAATCAATCGTACATAATCTAGTACTTCTGAATTTTCACTTACAAGTGTTGGTCCTAATTTATGATAACTAACTGCGGAACGTATTCTGCTTCCATTTTCTTGATTAAACTCAATACCAACTCTACTAATATCCTCAAGATTTGTATTGAAATTATCATAACTGTATTGAAAACTTACATATTTTAAAATAAGTATACTCACGGCAATACTAACAGATAAGCCGAAGATATTTATAAAACTATGAAGTCTGTTTTTTGATAGGTTCCTTATTGCCGTTTTAAAATAACTCTTTATAAAATTCATACTCTATAATTTATTTTAATTGTGTTTTGTGTAATTCGTATTTGTTAAATGATATACTTACTTTTTTATGTTGTAGTATTCAAAATAAACTTGTCGTAATATTGATACTGTCAATATTATTCGAAGAAATTTTCTAATTCGTCTACCGATAATTCATTAAAACTATAATCACTAGGTGTTAGTGTGGTTGAATTCAGCTTTGAACATTGTGCTATTAATGCCTCCAAGTTTTCCTTGTATCTCAACACTAAGTTTTCTATGGTTGTTGCCATAAAGTGAGTTGTGTTGTAGGTCATTCCTATATGTAATTTACCGTCAACAATCATACTGTTGATCAATAACTCATTGTCATTCTGATTCGTTGAAGCACTCAACATCCCGATTGATTCACTTGAGACCCTAAATGACTTCCCTGATAAGTCATTATCAAAATCTCCCAAGTAGTTAAATCCTATCTGTGGTCGTACACGATCTACCAACTTGTCCTCTCCTACATAAGCCAATAATCCATATCCGATTCCCTTATTCGGTATCTTTCGCAAATGTTCCTTGGTCCAAATCAAGGTATCCAATAAGTCTTCCTCATTCGATACTTTAAGTAGTACAGGAAATTCACTCGTAAACCAACCAATCGTTCGATTGATATCAATATCTCCTAGCTCCTCACGTCCATGTCCTTCTAAACTAATCAGCATCTCTTCCTTGCCCCATAACTCATGAATACTCCTTCCTAAAGCTGTTAGTAAAAAGTCATTAATCTCTGTATTGTATGCCGTATGTGCTTGTTCTTGTAATAAGGTAGTGTCCGATACATTGAGTGTTGCTCTAAATGTTTCGGTGTCTTGTATCTGATTGTCTGTTCCGTTTAAGTCTCTTGGAATGGTTGTTGTTCCTGCCGATGAGAGAATCGATTGCCAATATGTAGCTTCCGATTGGATGGCTTCACTATTGGATTGTTCTTGCATATGAACAGACCAATCTTTAAAAGATAAGGTCTTATCCGATAACTTCAATCTTGTGACTCCTTGTTTGCTTTGCGTGTATAAATCCTCTAAGTCTTCCAATAAGATACGCCATGAAATACCATCCATAATCAAGTGATGTACCACCATCAATAGCTTGCTACCTTCATCGGTATGATATAAATTTAGTTTCATCAGTGGACCTGTCTCTAATCGCAGGCTCGATTGTAACTCTGCCGCTTTATTTGACAGTATTGAAGACCAAGCGATTACTCCTCGAAGATCATATGTTTCTAACCATAATGGATGATCTAAGCCTTTGTTCTCTTGTAACCATTTGCCTGTTTCTTCTCTGAACACCATACGAAGTGCATCGTGATGGGTTTGAAGTGTTGTGAATATTGCTTTGATCGTTTCTGGTGTTACAACCTGCTCAAAATCTAATAACATCGATTGGTTGTAATGCCAAGGTGAGTCGTGTCCTGATTCGAAAAACCATTCTTGAATCGCATTTAAAGGCACCATACCACTAATTACAGATTGATCTACAGAGCGTTCTGATTTCTTAACATGTATGGCCAGTTCTGATAATACAAGGTAGCGCATAATGTTCTGTACACTTAATCGATAACCAGCCTTGCCCATTCTTGAAGCGACCTGTACTGCTTTGATCGAATCGCCTCCAACGGCAAAGAAGTTATCCATCACTCCTATCTGTTGCTTGCCCAATACTTCTTGCCAAATAGAAACTAATGCTGCTTCTACTTCATTTCGTGCCGCTACATAAGTATCTGCATTACTCTGTAATTCTTCTGTGTAGCCTAATAAGGTTTTACGATCTAGCTTTCCATTGGAAGTAAGTGGCATTGTGTCTAACAATACATAACTTGACGGTAACATATAACTTGGTAAACGATCGCCTAGTTTTTGTTTCAATATATCTAATTCCACTGCTTCCGATAAAACTAAGTAAGCACATAAGTATTTGCGTCCTTCATTGTCTTCCTTGTCTAAGACAACGGCTTCTTTTACACCTTCCAATCCTACAAAGTGATTTTCTATATCACCTAACTCTATACGATGTCCGCGTATCTTTACTTGATGATCCTTTCTTCCTAGAAAGTCCAAATCACCATTGGGTAAGTAACGACCTAAATCGCCCGTGCGATACATGCGAACGCCTTTTCTAAAGGGATCTTCTATGAATACTGCATCCGTGCGTTCTGCATCATTCAAATAACCGCGACCAACTCCCAATCCTGATACTACAATTTCTCCAGTAACTCCTATGGGACATACATTGAATGATTCATCTACAATATGAATATGGAAGTTTTGTACCGTCTTTCCTATTGGAACACGTTCCAATTCTGGTGCTTTATCCAACACATGATGGGTAATATCATCGGAAGCTTCTGTCGGTCCGTAAGCATTCACCATCGGTATCTCTGAAAATAACGAAAACCATCTTCGTGCCAATACTGGTTTTAAAGTCTCTCCCGTGACCATTAAGTATTTTAGTGCCGGAAAGAATGCTTCCGTATCACCTTCTTCTATCGTATCTAATAAAAGTGATAGATAGGAAGGTACAACTTCTAGGATGCTAATTGTATCTGATTTCACTTGTGCCATAAAAGCTGTTGGCTTTAACACTAAGTCTTGAGAATAAATGACCGTACTTCCTCCGACTAATAAGCCAGAAAACATCTGCCATACTGAGATATCAAATATTGGAGGCGCATTAAAGGAAACTATACTTTCTTGAGTGAGTTCTAAAACATCCACTTTTGAGTACAAGTGATTTAACATTCCAATATGCTCTACCATGGCTCCTTTAGGTTTGCCCGTTGAGCCTGAGGTATAAATTACATAGGCTAAATCCGAAGGTTCAAAAGCTAAAGAAACTGCTGCTGTGGAATGATTTGAGATGTTGTTTGCTTCTTTGTCCAAATGCAAGAAATCACAGATATCTGTCAATCCTGAGGTAAATCCACTGAGACTTACCATTAAGGATGATTTTGAAGAGGCAACGATTTCTTGGATACGTGATATTGGAAAGTTCGGATCTAACGGAATGTACGCGGCGCCACATTTCCAGATAGCCAATATCGTTTCCATGAGTTCTAACGAGCGATCTAACAGCACTAATACAATACTGCCTTTACCGATTTGGTGTTCCGTTTGTAAATAATGTGCTAGTTGATTGGTGCGTGACCATAAATCATCATAACTTACAGAGACATCGCCGCTGACAACTGCCGTTTTCAGTGGTGACTCTTGTCTTATTTTGTCTAAATGATCTAGGTAACTTAATGATTCAGGTAAAGCTACTTCCGTTGCATTGAAACCTGCTAACGTTGCTTTCTCTTTTTCGGAGAGGATTTCTACTTCATTAATCTTTAAGTTTCTATTTTTTATGATCGATTCTAGACATGTTTTATAATTATCGAATAATTGTTGAATTCTCGATGCTTCAAAAATATCAGTATTGTATTCTATGTAAATATCTAATCCTTCTGCGGTTTCTAGAAAATCAAAACTCAAATCATATTTACTGTATGCACTTTTAAATCGATAGGTATCAATCGTAAGTCCATCCAACTCTTCATCAATCGTATCTTGAATGGCGTTTTGTAAAGTTACCATGACATCAAATAAAGGTGCATGTCCTTGTTTACGCTCTATTCCTAGTTCTCCAATTATTTTATCGAAAGGATATTCCTGATTGTCAAAAGCTTCTAAACTAGTGTCTTTTACTTTTGCTAATACTTCTTTGAATGTATCCTCTGCATCAAATATGGTTCTTAATGCAAGCGTATTGATGTAAAACCCAAGTTGATTTTCAAGATCAGGATGCTTTCTTCCGGCTGCAGCGGTACCAATAACGATATCGGTTTGACCTGTGTATTTGTAGAATACTGTTTTTAAGGAAGCAATTAAAACCATGAAGAAACTTACTTCTTCATTTTTGCTTAACTCCAATAAGTTTTCTTTAATTGTGGCATCTAGCGTAAAATCTAATACTGCACCATTGAAGGTTTGAAATTTTGGTCTGATGTAATCTGTCGGTAATTCTAATGGCGCTATTTTACCATTTAGTTTTTCCAACCAATACGTCTGTTGTTCTTTAAGACTGTTGTCTTTTAGTTGCTTGTTTTGCCATTCAGCATAGTCTTTATATTGAATTTTCAATGGATGTAAAGAAGGAGTTGTATCATTTTTATAGGCGTTGTATAAAACCAATAATTCCTTCATCATAATACTCATTGACCAAGCATCGGATATGATATGGTGTATAAAGAACAGTAATACGTGCTGATTTGTTTCTGTTTGTATTAAATTGACCTTTAGTAAAGGTCCTTTTTCCATATCGAAAGCTTCGTTTCCTGTATCGCTAAAAATTTTGTTTAGTTCTGAATCTTTATCGACACTATCGCTAAGATCTGTGTGATGTATATTAAAAGTAAACTCTGTAATTTCCTGTACTTTTTGCATTGGCTTTCCATCAACCATAATGATGGTAGATCGCAAAATTTCATGTCTTTTTATGAGTTCTTGAAATGCATTTTCTAGCGGTTCTTTTTCTAAGCCATTTATGGTGTACCCTACAGGCATTATGTAGGCTTTATTGCCTTCTTCTATTTGATCTAAAAGCCAAAGTCTATTTTGAGCATTAGATACTTCATAGTATTCTTTTTTCGTAGTTGGCTGTATTTTTGCATATACCGTTTTTTCAGATGTGCGTATTGTTTTTACTAGCAATGCAATTGTTGAATGTTCAAAAATATCCTTTAAAGTAAGCTCTACCTGAAACGTTTTGTATATGCGTGATAGCATTTGTGCTGCTAGCAATGAATGTCCTCCTAATTCGAAGAAACTGTCTTCAACTCCAAATTGATTGGTTCTTAACAGTGATTGCCAAATTTCGAAAAGTTCATTTTCCATCACGTCTCTAGGAGCGATGTATGTTTTTTCTTTTGAAATTTTATTGTTGTATTCTTCTTTGAGCGTTCTTCTGTTAATTTTTCCACTGGATGTCACTGGAAAACTATCTTTTACAATATATTTTGATGGAATCATGTATCCTGGCAGCAAATTGCTTAGGTAGGATCTTACTCCTTGCTCTTCAAAAGAAGCTGTCCCAATGATAAAAGCGATTAAGTAGTTTTCCTTTTGTTCATTTTCTTCGGAAATTACCGCTACGTCTTTTACAAATTTGTAGTTTAATATACTGTTTTCAATTTCACCGATTTCAACTCTGTTTCCCCATATTTTTACCTGATTGTCGGTTCTGCCAAAGTATTCAATGTTTCCATCAGGCAACCAACGACCATGATCGCCTGTGCGATATAGCTTTTCATTTTCTTTGAACGGGTTTTTTATGAATTTTTCTTTGGTGAGTTGTTCTTTGTTAAGATATCCGTTAGAAAGACTAATTCCTCCAATAAATATTTCACCTTTTGCTCCAATTGGTAATCGTTGTAAGTCAGTATTCAGAATGTATATTTCTGTATTACTTATAGGTTTTCCAATAGGAACATTATCAATATTATCGCTGCTTTTTAAGGTGTATGCCGTTGATGCGGCACATCCTTCAGAACAACCATATAAATTGATTACTTCAAAGTTTTGTGTACTTGATCTTTTATATTTAAACGCTTCACCACTTAGGATTAATGTTCTTAAAGTAGTAATGGTTTCCACATCAATTGAATTTGCAAAATGCAGATATACTGAAGGTACAAATTGTACGATTGATGTTTGTATGGCAGCTAACCATGCTCGTAATTCTTCTTGATTTAAAACAATATCATCATACGGTCTCAGATACACGGCACTATCACCAACGGTAATAGGAAATAATAATTCGATGATTGAATCCACAAAGTTTATCGTTGTTTTTTGTGGAAATACATCATTTGGTTGAAAGTTTACATATTCTTTAAACCATTGAAATTGATTGACCAAATTGACATACGATAAACACGCTCCTTTTGGTTTCCCTGTAGAACCTGATGTGTATATTACATAAGCTAGTGCTGTAGCTTGAATGTCGCGTTTAGGATTTGTTTTTTTGAAGTCTTGAATGTGTTTCCATTCTTTATCAATAAAACATACAGGCACATTTATATTTGAAGTCTTAACTTCATAAGAAGTATGCGCAATTAGTATTTTAATTGCGCTGTCTTCTATGATATATTCTGTTCTGTTGTTTGGTCCTGTAGGTGCTATTGGCAATACTACGCCGCCAGTTTTCATGACAGCAAGAATACTTACCAATAGTTCAACAGACGATTCTAAACATACTCCAACAATTGCACCTTTTTGAATGTTTTTTTCTTCAATAAGATACCAAGCTAGTTGATTTACCTTTTCATTTAATCCATGATAAGAAAGGTATCCGTCTCCATAAAACAAAGCTGCTTTATGAGGATTTTTCTCGGCTTGTGTTTCAAATAATTCAGGAATCGTTTTGCATTCAAAAGATTTTTCTGATGACAATTTCCCTAAGTCAATAACTGGTTCGGTATATAATTCTAAAGAATTTAATGTGTCATCTATATTGGAAAGCGTCTTAGAGAGTACCGTATGAAAAAATTGTATAAAGCTTTCAATATAGAGCGGATTAAAACCTGGTTTGTAGTTAAGAATTATAGTTCCTCCTTCACTTTTCCTAGAAAAAGAAATTGCTATATCACATTCTGAAAAGAATTCATTTTCTTTCTGAATTTCATCATCATAAAACCCTATTTGAAATAATAGATTTGGATTGTAATCTAATGTAGATTTTATTTTTTCTAATAGGTCTTTATTGTTAAAATTTTGATGCTTGTATGCTTGTATGACTCGTTCACGATTACAGTTTAATATTTCCTTTATTGTTTTGTTTTCATGATGTTCACATCTAAGAAAATTAAGCTTGTCTGAAGAAAATTTGTCTTCTTCCTTTAGAAGAAACTCAGGCGTAGCAATAGCAAATTTATTTTCTTGCGTAAATCTGCGAAGCGAAATATCAAGACAGGTAAGCATGTAAATATACCGTCCTACAGGAGATTTATTTGTCAATGCTTCTATGTTTGATACGATTTCTTCCGATAGCTCAAGATGTAATGTTTTTCTATCGTGAGTCCCTACTTCATTGAAACTAAATAGTTGCTTTAGATTCAAATCAGAAATAGTTTCTTTAAATTGTTCTCGCCAATATCTTTCTAAGATTAACTCTTTCATTATGATAACTTCCCTATAAAGATTTATTATATTATTTAACTGTAATCATTTAACTATCAACACTTTTTTTAGATTTCTGATTTTATAGTGTTGTCTTCATTAAGTATCACTACTGTAGGTTTGTAGGTTTCTAGTTCTTCGTCATCTACTGCTCCATAAGCAACAATAATTACTCGGTCTCCAACTTGAGCTAATCTAGCGCAGGCACCATTTAAGCAAATTGTACCAGAGCCTCTTTCTCCTGGAATAATATAAGTGACAAATCTTGACCCGTTGTTTACATCTAGGATATGAACTTGTTCATGTATTTTCATATTGGCCTTATCGACCAAATCCATATCAATTGTGCAACTTCCTTCATAGTTTAAGTCAGCTTCTGTGACTTTCGCTAAATGTAATTTTGATTTTAAAATTGTGTGTAACATTCTTTTTTGGTTAAAAATTAAATTCAAAGTTTGTATCTTTTAGTTGGTTCTCCTGATCTAGTTCTAGTTCCCAATCACTTTTTACTTGTATATCGCTTAGTTTTTGAGTAAGATCACCAACAATCTTTTTGGAAAGGAATAAGAATTCATGTGCCATCAACTCTATCCTTTCGTGTTTGTATAAATCTGTATTGTATTCTATTTCAAAAAATATCTGTTCTCCTTTTTCAAAGAAGTAAAAGGAAATATCAAATTTGCTTGTGTTAGATGCAACAGGTATGTGTTCAATACTGTTTCCATCTATCGTATATGAATAATCCTTGTCTCTAAAGTTTTGAAGAGATACTAAGACATTGAATAGTGACTTGTTTTTTGCTACTTTATTCAAGCTTACATCGTCTACTATTTTATCGAAAGGATACGTTTGATATTCGTATGCTTCCAACATTGTATTTTTTACTTTTTCTAATAAGTTGCCAACACTTTCATCTGCAGAAAAACGAGTTCGGAGTGGTAATGTGTTTAAATAGAAACCTATTTGATCTTCTAAATCTGGATGTTCTCTACCTGCAACTAACGATCCTATAATGATGTCTTCTTGTTTGGAATATTTGTGAAGTAATGCTTTTACAAAAGTTAATAGCACCATAAATACCGTTGCTTTCTCTGCCTTAGCCAGCTCATATATTTGTTCGCTAAGAGCTACATCTATATCATACGCGAGTGTATGTCCTTGATATGTTTTGGTTTCATCATCAATAAAATCTTGATCGAGTTGTAATACAGGCAATTCTCCTTTTAGTTTTTCGCTCCAATACTTTTGATGTGCTGTAAAATCGCCTTTTTCAAGTTTCGTATTTTGCCAATTGGCATAGTCTTTATATTGAATTTTTAATGGAGCTAATGTACTTTCTTCCTCATTTTGATGTGCTTCGTAAAGCGTTACAACATCTTTTACAAGAACTCCTATGGACCAACCATCAGATATTATGTGATGCAGTGTTAGTATAAATACATAGGTATCATTTTGTAAATGAAGTAATGTAGCTCTGATCAGCGTATCATTCTGTAAATCAAAATAAGTGTTGGATTCATCTTCTGCTATTTGAATTACTTTATCGTCTTGCGCATCCGTATTTTTTAAGTGTATATGCTTTATACGAAAATCTACTTCTTCAACTTTGGCAATACGTTGTTTAGGTTCTCCTTCATGCATTACAAAAGTTGTTCGTAATGTTTCATGTCTGGCAACAATACTTTGAAAAACTTTTTCAAATGTTTCTACATCTAGTCCTTTAATTTTATAAGCGCCAGATATGTTATAAGCAACAACATTATTTTCTTTTTGATCTAGAATCCATAATCGTTTTTGAGCATATGATAAATCGTATACATCATTGAAAGGAACTGTTTGAATTTCTCCCAGTTTTATTCTTTTAGACGTATGAATAACTTCCGATAAAGATTGTATTGTTGGATATTTGAACACATCCTTTAAACCTATTTTGACATTGAATTCCCTGTGAATGAATGAGGTTAATTGTATAGCTCTTAATGAATGTCCGCCAATTTCAAAAAAGTTTTCAGTGATGCCAATGTTTTCTCTTTTCAGCAGTTTGCTCCATAGTTGACTTAGTATCTTTTCTGTTATATTTCTTGATGGTTGTTTGGTTATACCATCCTGTGGCATTTCAGTAGTCATACTGAGTAATGCTTTTTTGTCTACTTTACCATGTGACGATAACGGAAGTTTGTCCAACTGTATAAACATGTCTGGCAACATATATGTTGGCAAGTGACCTTTAAGATACGTTCTTAATTGAGTTGCTTCTACTGCTTCACTGGAAGTTATGTATGCTATAAGATATTGCTCGTCTTGTTCGTTTTTAACAATTACAGAAACATCTACAATAGTATCATATTCAGCAATTGTATTTTCTATTTCTCCTAGCTCAATTCTGTGTCCTCTTATTTTAACTTGATTGTCAATTCTTCCTAAAAACAGCATGTTTCCATCTGGCAACCATTTTGCCATATCACCCGTTTTATAGAGACGATCGCCTTTTACAAATGGACTTTCAATAAACTTTTCTTTGGTTAATGCTGGTCGGTTATGATATCCACGACTTACGCCTTCTCCACCAATGTATAATTCTCCTTCTACTCCTATTGGCTGTAAGTTTAATGTTTCATCACAGATATACATTTTTGTTCCTGGCAATGGTTTCCCAATAGGAATGATATCTTTTTCTAAATGTTCACTGGCAATTGCCCAACTAGAATCTACCGTAGCTTCTGTAACACCATACACATTGAGTATTTCTGTATCGGAACCAAATATTTTGTGATATCTTCTGGCTAAATCGGCATGTACAATTTCTCCTCCTATTAAAACAAAGTCTGGCGTATGATTTAGGTTGTAATTTCCTTGTGCAACTTCATTGAGTAAGTGACTTAAATAGCTTGGTGTTGCATCAAATATGTTTATTTTATTTGTAAAGATTTCTTTGAGTAATAATGCTGGATCTTTTCTTTTTTCTTCCGATGGTATTACTAAGGTTCCGCCACTTAAAAACGGTGGAAATAATTGTTTTACAGAAGAATCAAAACTATACGAAGCCGTCAGTAAGGTTCTTGGTGCAGCATAAGAATCGTACATAATATCCTTAAGCCATAAACATAAGTTTACTACTGAATGATGCGCTACTAAAACACCTTTTGGTTTTCCTGTGGTTCCCGATGTGTAAATACTGTAAATTAAACCGTTTAGGTTATAATTGATGGAAAGGTTTTCTTCACTTTCAGCTTCAATCTTAGCCGTATTTATAGCTTCAATTTTATCAAAATTAATATCATCAATATACTTCTGTTCTGTTAATACAAAGTGTATATCGCTGTCTTCTATCAGGAACATTTTTCTATTCGTCGGATACGATGGATCTATGGGTACATAACCAGCTCCTGCTTTTAGTATTCCCCAAATACCAACCATTAATGCTGTTGATCTGTCCAACATTAAACCAATTAAACTATCATCCGTTATATCGTAATTTTTTCTGATGAAGCGCGCTAATCGATTGGATTTTGCATTGAGTTCACTATAAGTAAGTTCTTTTCCTTCTGAGGCAACTGCTATTGCATGAGGAGTTTTTAAAACCTGTTCTTCAAATAATTCTACAACCGTTTTAGTGATGTTGAATTTCTTAGTTTGATTGAAGGTATCTAATAGTATATTTTTCTCTTCTTTAGGCAAGTACGCTACTGATTTTAACGATTCATTTTCAGAAGTAGTGAGTCCGTTTACTAATTCTTTGTAATGATTTGAAATCTGTACTATTCTTTCTATAGTGTATAAATCGGTGTTGTAATCTATGTGAAGTGTTACTTTTTCATCTTCTAAGTGAAATGTAATGACAAGATCATATTTGCTTTGCGCTGTTGGTATTGTTAGTTCTTCAATATCCAAATCTTTTACATTCGACTGTAAAACCTTATTTGTGTTTGCTTCATTGAATACAACCATGACATCAAATAGCGGCGATCTTTGTAAGTCTCGTTTTATATTGAGTTCTTCTATAAGTTCATCAAAAGGATAGTCTTGATTTGCAAACGCATCTAAAAGGTTTCTTTTTTCAGTTTCTAATACCTCTGCAAAGGTGTCGCTTTCTGAAAACGTAGTTCGTATGGCCAGCGTATTTGTGTAAAATCCGATTTGATCTTGCAATGTAAGTACTGGTCTTCCTGCAATAGGAATACCAACGACAATATCTTCTTGTTTTGAATATTTGTAGAGCAATGCTTTCACTGACGCCATGAACACCATAAATAAACTGGCATTGTGTGCTTTTCGGAATGTATCTATTTTTTGTACAAGCGTGTTCTCTAATGTCGTTGTAAAAGAAGAACCATTGTATGTTTTTTGGATCGGTCTTTTACGGTCGTTTGGCAATTTTAAAGCAGCTACTTCGTCTTTAAATATATGTTTCCAATATTGTTTTTGTTGTTTATACTTCCCTTCATATAATCCCTTTCTTTGCCAAGCAGCATAATCTTTGTATTGAATTGACAGTTGTGGAAGCGGATTTTCTTTGCCATGATTATACGCATCATATAGCGCTATTATTTCTTTAAGAATGACATCCATAGACCATCCATCAGAAATGATATGGTGAATGGTAAACAAGAAAACATGTCGATCGTCTTTTAACGGAATAAGTTTTAATCTAAATAAAGGTCCATTAACAAGATCGAAAGGTTTTTTCGCTTCTTCTTGAATTTTTAATTCTATCGTATCTTCAATCGTTAGCGTCTCAACTTCCACTGAGAATTTAGATTCCGTATAGTCAAGTATTGTTTGTTTTGGTTCGCCATTTTCTGACACAAAAACAGTTCGTAAACTCTCATGTCGTTCCACCAATGTTTTATATGCATCTTTGAAGGCTTTTAGGTTTAAATTCCCTGTAATCATATATGCGCTAGGCATATTATATACATGAGAATTTGGCTCTAATTGATCCAATACCCACAATCGTTGTTGCGCATTTGAAACTTCATAGAAATCCTGCTCTATTGTTTTTTGAATATCATCGAATGGTATTTTTCCAAATGCATCTATGACTTTAGAAAGTTCTGCAATTGTAGCACTCATAAAGAAATCTTTCAATTGAAGATCGATACTAAAAGCTTTGTTGATTCTTAAAATAATCTGTGTTGCTTTTAAGGAATGTCCTCCAATCATAAAGAAATTATCTGTAATACTGATAGTTTCTTTTTGTAAAATATCGAGCCAGATTTCTAAAACCTTTTCTTCTGTTTCCGTTTGTGGTTTTACTGTTTTTGAAGACGTACTTGTGTTGCTGTTTTCAGGCGTTGGCAATGCTTTTCTATCAATTTTTCCATTAGGTGTTTGTGGAAATTCGTCTAATTGAATATAAAACGAAGGAAGCATATATGCTGGAAGTATTCCTTTAAGATACTCGTATAGTGCAGTTGTATGTATTGTTTTTGTTGCTGTAAAATAAGCCGCCAATTGGTGTTCGCCAGTTTTCTCTTTATGCGCAACTACCAATACAGTTTCTATCTGTGAATAGTTAGAAAGCAATTGTTCTATTTCTCCAATTTCAATTCTAAAACCTCTTATTTTTACTTGGTTGTCTTTTCTTCCAAGAAACTCCATATTTCCATCAGGCAATAGTTTTCCTAAATCCCCTGTTTTATAAAGTCTTTGTCCTTTTTCAAAAGGATTTTCAATAAATTTATCTAGTGTTAACGCTTCACGATTTAAATATCCTTTGGCAAGTCCGTCACCCGAAATACAGAGTTCTCCAACAGTCCCTTCTGGAACTAAATTTAGATGCTCATCTACAATATAAAACCTTGTGTTGTGTATCGGTTTTCCAATCGGAATATTGATGTCATCTGTTTTTAATTGAT
The DNA here is from genome assembly GCF_947489565.1 of uncultured Kordia sp. Classification (GTDB taxonomy): domain Bacteria; phylum Bacteroidota; class Bacteroidia; order Flavobacteriales; family Flavobacteriaceae; genus Kordia. Next base: position 291,984 of record NZ_CANLEA010000003.1, read on the forward strand.
AACAACTACTATAGGTTGTATCTTCCGATGGACCATACAAGTTCCTTACTTTCATTGCATCGCAATCAAGATTTGCTTTGAGTGCTAATGGAATTGGCTCACCAGCCATATTCAAAACAGTTACATTGTCGAGGTTTGTATTTTCTTTCACCAAGTTTTCAACTACGCTTGGCACTGTATTGATCAGTATATTTTTTTCGGAAGTAACATGTGTTTTGATGTCAAGTCCTGATTGTAAAACTCGAATTTTCTTTCCGACAGTTAACGTGAAAAACAACTCAAATACCGAAAGGTCAAAACAGTAGGATGTTGCAGAGAATACAATGTCAAAGTTGTCATTTTTAAATTCTTCTTGCGCCCAATACACTAATGCTAGTACATTTTTATGTGTAATTAAGACACCTTTTGGCAATCCTGTAGATCCTGAGGTATAAATTACATATGCAGTATGCGTTACGTCATATGTTGGTTTTTCAAAATAAGGCGCATCATGCGTTAGAGCATCGAGCAGTATACAGGATACATTTTTATCAAAGTATGAGCGATATTTATCAAGTGTAATTGCTGTTTTTACCGCACTATCTTTTAGAATGAATTCTATTCTTTTTTGAGGATAGTTTGGATCAATAGGTACATATGCTGCTCCAGATTTTAAAATTCCTAATAGCGCGATGACCATTTTTTCAGAACGATCCATCAGTACACCAACTAAATCATTTGGTTTTACATGATGTTCAAAAATTAACTGATGCGCTATTGCATCTGATGCTTTATTGAGTTCTTCATAGGTTATAGAATTATCATCGAAAAGAACTGCTATTTCATGCGGTGTTTGCTGTGCTTGTTGTTCAATTAATTCCTGTATTGTTACAGATTTATTGAATTCAATATTTGTACTGTTGCTTGTTGTTAATTTATTTTTTTCCTGTGCAGAAATATATGTTACTTCTCTCACAAGAACGCTTGGATTTTGAGCAACCTCAGCAAGTATATTTTGGTAATGCGAAAGAAGACGTTCAACTCTTTGAGCAGAGAATATATCTGTATTGTATTCTAATTCTAGTTCAAATCCTGTTGCAGTTTCAACAAAATTAAAGTTAAAATCAAATTTACTCACACAAGAGTTTACAGGATACGAATCAATTTTTATGCCTTCAACTTCCGCAAGTTCATCACTATTTAAGGTATTTGACTGCATTGCAATCATCACATCAAATAAAGGAGATCGTGCTAAGTCTCTTTCTAATTTTAACTCTTCTACCAACGTATCAAACGGATAGATTTGGTGTTCGTATGCTTCTAAAGCAGTTTCTTTTACTTTTTCCAATACTTCACAGAACGAAAATTCAGGATGAATTGTAGTACGCATGGCTAGCGTATTGACATAAAAGCCTATTTGATCGTCTAATCCTGCAACATTTCTTCCTGCAACTGGTGAACCAACGATGAGATCTTGTTGTCCTGTATATCTGAATAACAACACTTTTAATGCGCCAAGAAATATCATGAATAAACTTGCTCCTTGTTGTTCTCCTAAAGTTCGTAATTCGGCAACTTTGTCTTCTGTAAGTACGACTCTTTGTATATGACCATTTACTGTTTTGATAGGAGGTCTTGGAAAATCAGTAGTTATATTTAAAACAGGAAGTTCTCCTGAAAATTTTTCTAACCAATATTCTTTATGTACATCAATAGATGAAGCTGCTAATTGTTTGTTTAAAAAGGCTACATAATCCTTGTATTGAATTTGTAATTTCGATAGTGGATTTGGTTTTCCTTCACTATAAGCATTGTATAATGTTTTTAGCTCGTTTACCAACACATTTACTGACCAACCATCGGAAATAATATGGTGAATGTTTAATAGCAAGATGTGTTCCTCAGCGTTTATTTGCAATAATTGCACATTCATCAATGATCCTTCCGCCAAGTTGAATGTCCTTTTTTGCTCTTCTTCTATAATCGCAGCAATTTCTTGTTCTATATTCTGTACAGCGCTTAGATCTCTATAGTTGATCTTGTAATCAACTTCTTCTTTTGGTGTAATTTTCTGCTTTGGTAACTCATCAACTACCACAAAGTTGGTTCTGAAACTTTCGTGGCGATCTATGACAGATTGAAAACTTTTGTTAAAGATTTCGACATCTATCTTTCCATATAATTTACAAGACCAGAAAATATTATACGCATGTTTTTCTTCATTAAATTGATCTAGAATCCACAATCTTTTTTGAGCATTAGACAACTCATAATATTCACTTAATGGTATTGGAGTTATTTCTTTCTCTTCCAGAGTAGAGATATCGCTTACAGCTTTCGATAGTAGATCAATCGTAGGATTATTAAACAATTCAGAAAGCTTCACTTTCAAGTTCATTTCCTTCGCTGCTTTTGCCATAATGCGCATAGCTTTGATAGAATTCCCTCCTAATGCAAAGAAATTATCATGTATTCCAAAGTCTGTTTTTTCTAAGATTTCTGCCCATAGATTGAAGAACTGTTTTTGTACTTTGTTCTTTGGAAGCACTATTGCTACGGTAGTTTTTTCTTGAATTTCTAATAGACTTGGTAATTTTTTTGTGTCAATTTTCCCGTTTGAATTGCGTGGAATTTTTTCAAGTTTGTGCACATACGTTGGCACCATATATCCTGGCAATCGTTGCGAGAGCCATCCTTGGAGTTTTAAGTGATCGACATCAGTGGTAGACAGGTAGAATAAAACGATATTTAATTCGCCTTCGTTATCACGTAAAGTGGTTACAAAACTTTCATGTAAAGCTTCATATTCAAATAATGTTTTCTGAATTTCGGCAAGTTCAACTCTATATCCTCTTATTTTTATTTGTTCGTCATTTCTTCCTAAGAATTTTAGGGTACCATCTTCCATCCATTTCCCTATATCTCCCGTACGATACATCTTTTCGGAAGTTTGTAATGGATTTGTGATGAATCGCTTCTTAGTCTCATCGTTCAAGTTTAAGTATCCTTGAGCAAGTCCATTACCAACCACATATATTTCTCCTTCTACACCTTGAGGCACTAAGTTCATATGCTCGTCAAACAGATATATTTTATGATTCGTTATTGGCGTTCCAATAATATTTACATCATGTAAAGACGTTATTTTTTGAAATGTAGCACAAACCGTTACTTCAGTTGGTCCGTACGTATTGTATATAGCTACTTTGTGTATCAGTCGATTTATTTGCTCTGGTCGCAGCGCTTCTCCACCACTTATCAGAATGCGTAATTTTCCTAGTTTGTCTAGTTCTTGGTTTAATTCATTGATTACCAAAGGTGTTGTACTAAGTACAGTAGCTCCGTGTTGTTCAATGAGTTCTGCTAAGCCTTTTATATCTTTTCCTCCTTCTTTGGAGATCAAAATACAAGCACCAACACATAATGCTGGAAATATTTCTTCTATGGCAACATCGAATCCAATGGATGATTGCTGAATGACTTTGTCTGTTGCAGTAAGATCGTAATAGTCAATAAATGTTTTGACATAATCATTTAATGAGAATCTAGAAATCATCACTCCTTTTGGTTCACCTGTAGAACCGGAAGTGTACATGATATACGCTAGCTCATCTTTCTGTATTGTTATAGAAAGATTTTCTGCTTTATAATTGTGTGCGACGTCTTCTCGCAGTATTTGTAATGTATCGTTTTGAATTTCATCAGCGCTCCATGTATCTGTGATGATTACTTTTAAATGACTACTATCAATTATTTTTTCAATTCTTTTAGCTGGATAATCAGGATCAATTGGAATAAATGTCGCACCAACTTTTAAGACCGCTAGAATGCTAATAATTAATTTTTCTGATCGCTCTGAAACAATCCCAATAAAATCACCTTGTTGTATTCCAACTTCTTTACTAAGGTATGTTGCTAGTTTATCAACGCGTTGTGCAAGTTCTATGTAGGTTAATGCATGATCTTCCGAAGTTTTTACAGCAATATTTGTTGGATTGATACGAACCTGATTGTCAAATGCAGCTATAATATTAAAATCAGTAGTGTTTGTAATTGTGTTCCCAAACTGATCTAATAGTTCATTTTTTTCTTCTTTCGTAATGAATTCGTATTCATGTAGTTTCAATTCGCTTTGTGCAATGACTTGTTTGGCAAGTGTTTCAAAATGATGGAACAATCGCGTCATTTGACCTTCCGTAAATAATTGTGTATTGTAACGAATTTTTACGCTCCAATAGCCTTCAAACTGATTGAACTCAATCAATAAATCGTTAATACTTGTACCGTTGTCAACTTCCTTTATGGCTTCAATGGCAACTTCATGAGTTCCTTTTGATTTTTCAAGAAATTTATTGTCAAAATTTTGTAATACTACCAATACGTCAAATAATGGAGAACGACTTGTGTCTCTTTTTAAGTCAAGCTCTTCAATCAATTTATCTATTGGATAAAATTGATGTTCAAGTGCTTCTAATACCGTTTCTTTGGTGGTTTCGAATAACTCTAAAAAGTTATCATTTTCACTAAACGTAGTTCTTAACGGCAATACATTTAGATAATATCCTAATTGATTTTCCAGATCATCATGATTTCTTCCCGCCATAGGAGATCCTAAGATGATATCTGTTTGATTGGTATATCTGTAAAAAAGTAATTTTAATACCGAAAGAAGTGCCATGTATAAACTTCCTTGTTGATTTTCGGAAATCTTTTGCAATCCTTCCATAATATCATCTTCAAGTTTATAACTCAGTGTATTTCCTTCACTTGTCATCACCGATGGTCTTGGTTGATACGTTGGCAATGATAAGACCGGAATTTCTCCTTTGAATCGATTGTGCCAATAGTTCGCATCAGTTATACCTTGTGCTTCGGTAAGTTGGTGTTGTTGCCAAAACACGAAGTCGGTATATTGAATGCTCAGCGGTTGTAGCGTATGTTCTTCTTCTCTTTTGGAAGCGTTGATTAATCCAATAAGTTCATTAGAGAATACGTCTATAGACCATCCGTCAGAAATGATATGATGTATGGTGAATTGTACCGTGTAGGATTGGTTTTTCTCTTGAATTAACGTAATTCGAAATAGTGGTGCTTCTTCAAGATTGAATGGCTTTTTAGCATTTTCACTCGCCATTTTTTGCCAATCGGCTTCTAGTGCATCTATTGAAGATATATACTCTATTGGAAGTGTAATGTCGGCACTGTTTTCTATTTTCAATAAGGGTTCTCCTTCCGTTACTACAAAAGAGGTTCGCAAGCTTTCATGACGTTCAACAATCGTTTTTATAGCTTTTTCAAAATGTTTTTCAATAGCATTTCCTGTGAGTTTGAAAGTCCATGACAGGTTAAACGCTGCATGTTGATCTTCAAATTGAGAAAGTATCCACATTCTTTTTTGCCCATAAGACAACGGATAAAAATCTTTTATTGCTGCTTTCGGAATATTATGTGCTGCTTCATGAGTGTCTGAATTGTGTATACAGTTTTGAGAGAAGCTTCTAATTGTAGGATATTTGAATACCTCCAACATGGATAGTTTTACGCCAAAGGTTTTTGTAATTCTAGAAATGATTTGTGTTGCCTTCAGCGATTGTCCTCCTATTTCAAAAAAGTTATCTGTAACTCCTAAGGTTTCTTTGTCTAAAACTTCTTTCCAAATACGCAATAGCTTTTCTTCTATTTCGTTACTTGGTGTTATGGCTTCACGAGCTCCTACTACTTCATCCCATGTGGTTTTGAAGAGTTTTGTTTTATCAATTTTCCCATTGTTGTTTACAGGAAATTTATCCAGCATAATATATCCTCTAGGAATCATATAATGCGGCAACGAGTTTTCTAAATGTGCTTTTATAGCCTCATTTTCAATTTTGTTTTGACTTTCAATGTAGGCGACTAAATATTTTTCTTCTTCAGTAGTAACAACTCGTATGATGGCATCACTAATTTCTTTGTGTAGCAATAGTGTTTTCTCAATTTCGCCAAGTTCAATTCTGTAGCCTCTTATTTTTAATTGCGTATCCGTTCTTCCTAAAAACTTAATGGTTCCGTCTGCCAACCACATTCCAGTATCACCTGTTTTGTAGAGTCTTCCTTCTGAAATTTGCGGATGCTTTTGAAATGCTTTTGCTGTTTCTGCTTCCGAGTTCACATATCCTTCTGCCAATCCTATGCCTTCTACATAAAGTTCTCCTGAGATTCCTACTGGAACTGGACGCATATTTGTATCTAATACATGAATTTTGTGGTTTGGAAGTGGCTTTCCAATGATGTCTATTTCTGATGTTTCTTTTATACGATGATACGTAACACAAACAGTAGCTTCTGTTGGTCCATACGTATTAAAAATAGCTACCTGATCAATCAATTGATCAATATATCTTGCCTTTAATTTATCGCCTCCACTTATTAAAATTCGCAATGAAGTTAGGTAGTCCGATTTTTTGTTTAATTCATTGATGATAAGTGGCGTGGTACTCAATATTGTAATATCATTTTGCTGAATCACGCTTGTAACTTCATCAATATCTCTTCCACCTTCTTTCATTAGGAATAATTCTCCACCAGCACAAAGAATTGGAAATATTTCTTCTACAGAAACATCAAAAGCTAAAGATGATTGTTGAAGTATTTTGTCTTGAGAAGATAGCGTGAAATATGCTGTGAATGTTGTGATATAATCATTCAATGCAGCATGATTTATCATCACACCTTTTGGCATTCCTGTAGTTCCTGAGGTGTATAAAATATACGCCAATTGTGTATCAGAAATAGGAAGACCAAGATTTTCACCTTCGTACTTGTTTAGTGTCGCTTTTGCTTCGTTTAAGGAAAGTAAAGCGATATTGAGACTTCCTTGATTGTCTTCAAAATCAATATCCGTAATTACACAATCTGCTTTGGCATTTTCAAGCATATATGCAGTTCGTGCCATTGGTGTTTCTGGATCTACAGGAACATAACATCCGCCTGTTTTTAAAATGGCTAGTATTGTTATTATTTGCCATTCAGATCGTTGAATATATACTCCTATTTTGCTTTCTGCTTTGTAAAATGGTTGTTGTGTGAGGTATGCTGCAAACTGATTTACTTTTGTGTTGAGTTCTCCATACGTCCATTGCTTTCCTTCAAAAACTAGTGCGATAGCATTTGCATTTTTTTCTGCTTGCGCTTCAAATCTTTCGATAACCGACATAGAAGTTTCTCTAACCTCAGCAGTTTCAAAAGATTGTAATTGTTGTTTTTCTTCCATTGACAAGTAATCATATTCACCAATTTCTATGCTTGGTTCTTGAATGACTTGTTTTAGCAATTCTTTAAAGTGTACTGCCATTCGGCTGATGTTCTCATGCTCAAATAGATCCGTATTGTATTTTAACTTGCATGATAGTTCCGAATTTTCGTAAAAGAATTCAAATTCAAGATCGGTGATACTATGATTTGTCTCTGTTTTTATGGCTTGAATATTCGCTTCAGAGAGATCGTTCAAGTAAAAAGAATCTTCAAAATTTTGGAACAATAGTAATACATCAAATACAGGTGTTCTTCCCAAGTCTTTTCTTAAGTCTAATTCATCTACCAATTGATCAAAAGGATATGCTTGATGCGTAAATGCATCCAATACTTTTTGTTTCGCTTTTGCCAAAAGTGTATTGAAATGATCGTCGCTATTGATTGATAAACGAAGCGGTAATGTATTTAAGAAGTATCCTATTTGATCTTCCAATTCTGTTTGGTTTCTTCCTGCAGTATCTGTTCCTATTATAATGTCGTTTGCGCCCGTATATCGATGTAGCAATATGTTCAGTGATGACAACAAGGTCATAAATATTGTTACTGATTCCTTTTGACAAAACTGTTCTAATTCTGCGGTAAAATCAGAAGAAAAGTTGAAACTGACTTCTGCTCCATTAAAAGTTTGAATTAATGGTCTTGATTTACTAAAAGGCAATGATAAGAGTGGAAGTTCTTCTTTTAATTCGGTATGCCAGAACGTTCTACTTGGCACTATTGCTTCTGTTGCAAGCACTTGTTTTTGCCACACTGCATAATCTTTATATTGCAGTGAAGGTGCTAATTTTATCGTGTTTTGATTATGCAGATTTGCGCTGTATAATTCTTGTATTTGCTTTGTGAGTATTCCCATAGACCAACCATCAGTGATTATGTGATGAATGGTAAATGTAATGTATGATTGTTCGCCGTTGACATTCATAATTCCAACACGCAATAAGGGTCCGTTTTCTAGGTCAAATTGTTTGATGGCTTCTTTTCTAAGTCGCTCTTCAACTAAGCGTTCTATATTGTTTGATCCATTTAATTGTATCTGATCAATAGTAAATGAAAAGTCTTCTTTAGCCTGTACTTTTTGAACTAATCGATCATTGATTTCTATAAATGTTGTTCTTAGGATTTCATACGCATTAATGATTTGTATGAATGTTTTTTCTAAGGCATTGACATCAATATTTCCTTCTATTTTATAGGCACTTACCAGATTGTATGCTGCATAGTTTTCTTCAAATTGCTGTAACAACCAGAATCTTCGTTGTGCAAAAGAAGTAGGATAATATAGGAAGGTTGCTGTTTTTTCAATTTTTGGAATTGCTTGCTCCGTATTTGCTTTGTGAATATGTGCAACCAATTCATTTAATGTAGGATTTGTGAACAAATCTTTTAATGATACCTGAACGCCTAGAAGTTCTTGAATTCGGTTTGAAAATCTAGTTGCTGCGATACTATTTAAACCTGTATCGAAGATATTATCTGTCAACTCGATATGATTATTATCAAATAGCTCATTCCAGATATGAAGTAATTTTTCTTCCGTACTAAGATTTTCAGACAGCGCTTTGTTTGCTTCTACATATAGTAAGTGTTCTATATCATTTAATTGCTCTAAAAAAGCACCTTCGCCATATCTTTGAATTAGTTTAAAGTTTTGAATTTTACCACTCGTCGTTCTAGGAATTTTTCGAATTGCAATTACTTCGCTAACTTCTAAACCAATAGACTCTAGCACCATCTTTTTAATTGATTGTACATGTGTTATAAAATCTTCTAGTTTCTTTTTAAATAATACAAAGACTACTAGCTTTTCATAGCCTTCATCATTTTTAATTCCGCAAGCAACCGTTTTTCCTAGATCGAATTCAGGTAATTTTTCACCTATTACTCTTTCTATATCATGAGGATAATAATTCTGCCCATTGATGATAATGATGTTTTTTGCTCTACCTGTAATTACAATTCTTCCTTGATCAAAAAAGCCTAAATCTCCAGTTTTCAGCCATTGATCTGATGTAATGATATCGTTTGTTTTTTCTTGATTGTTATAGTATCCAGCAGTTACATTTTTACCTTTAATTTGAATATGTCCAATATATCCTTCGTCCAATACATTATCGTATTCGTCACATATTTGGATTGCACAGTTTTTTATTGGATATCCGTTTTGAACAAATGAAACTGTTTCATTGGTAGCAGCTCCATCAAGAATTTGAATGTGATCTCCTGTGTTTAAGTGATTTCTATCTAATTGGTATACGACCAATTCGTCACCTACATTTGGTAACGCGACTGCTACCGAAGCTTCTGCTAGTCCATAACCAGGAAACATTGTATTGTTTTTTAATCCATAAGGCGCTAGTGTTTCCGCAAATTCTTCACACAATTCATGAGAAATTGGTTCTGCTCCATTATAGATGATTCTAATGGAAGAAATATCCCAATCTACATTTTCTTTACCTTTAAAAGCTGATAGGAAAAAGTGATATCCGAAATTTGGTGAATAGAGTTGTGTTGCTTTATGTTCGTTTGCTTTTTCAATCCATAAAACGGGTCTCCTAACAAATAAACCTGCTGGCATGATATATTGATGAATACTTGCCAAAATACCGCTTAGATGAAAGCAGATTAGTCCCATGTCATGCGTTAGAGGCATCCAACTTAACATTCTGTCATTGCTCGTCGTTTCTGATCGAAGCACTATATCACTCGCATTGTATACAAGGTTTGAATGCGTTAACATTACTCCTTTTGGATCTCCTGTAGAACCTGAAGAAAACTGAATATATGCCAAATCTTCTGGTGAAGAACTGTATTCGATTCCTTCCTCTTTTTCTTGAAGAATATCTTTAACTAGAAGGTATCTTTCATCAAGTTGTTCAGAAAATATAATATCGCTTGTTTCTACACTAGTATCTCCCTTTAGTTTATTGAATATTTCTTCTTCACATACTAAATAAGGATTGTGCAGAATGTTCCATACTTTTATGAATTTTAGTTTATGATCATGGCGATTCCCAACAGTTAAAGGAACTGGAATAATTCTTCCTAAAAGACATGCCCAGAAAAGAATCATAAATGACCTGTTATCATTTATTTGAAAAACTACTTCGTCACCTTTTTCAATACCTTTACTTTGTAGGTTATACAAACAGAATAAAGCTTTTTGATATAAGTCTTTATATGATAAAAATTCCTCTGAATCTGCTGCGCTAATAAACGTTATTCCTTTTTCAGAATAATGTGCATTACGTTTAAGATATGACACCAACGTATTGGCATCTAAGTTGTTTTCATCAACAAAATGAGAATTCTTCTCTAACATGATTAGATCGATTTATAAATAAATAGAATTTTCTAGTTTAACTGTTTAAAATATTAGCGAGTTACACGCGTACTTACTGTTGTACTATGTTGTATATCTGCCAATTTGATAAAAGTTGCTATGGTAGTTTTGACAATATTGCTCATAAACATATAGTTAAGATTGAGATGATTTTTACCATCTTTTACTGTATGAATATCTGGGTTTCTAGTTGCTCCTCCTTCTCCAATATGAAGCGCAGCATTTCGGTTGTACCAAAAACTAGCATGATCACTAGCTGCTAAAGCAGGAACATATTTACCACTTCCTTCTGCAAGTAAAGAAGCTATTTTTAAGTCTTTTACATATGTATGTGCTGTATTGACAAATAATTTACTGAGTTCTTGTGAGTTTTCGTTTGAAGTGTTTATGACAAAATCTCCTCTGTTTTTATTCTTTTTTATTGTTTCACAAACTTCAGGGTATAATTGGTCAAATCCTTCAGGAATGTATTGCGAACCAGGTTCTGTAGAATATATTCCTATCATATCATAATTGATAACTCCACCAATTTGTTCATCTTCTTTAATTCCGCCTCCAAAAACATATGATAAGCTTCCTACTAAACCATCTTCTTCTTTGTCAAATCCAATGAATTTTATAGTGTGTGAAAATTTATATTTTGAAAGTATGCGCATTGTTTCTAAAAGTCCAACAACTCCAGAAGCATTGTCATCCATTCCTGGGCTTCCTGGATATGAATCGTAATGAGCAGTTATGATAAAAACCTTTTTTTCATCAAGTTCTCCTTGAATACTCCCAACTACATTTCTTATGTTATGTTTTTTGTCTCCTTTCTCAACTACCTCATCAAATCCTGTTTTTGCATTCCAAATTTTATTGAGCTCATCATTAGATAGTTTGAGTTTGTGGAAATACGAGTCTAGCTCATTAGCTTTAAAAGTATTTTTAATATAGTTACCTACTCTCTTTAAATGTCTTCGCGCTTTTCTGTTACTATTATTACGGTCTCCAGTAATATATTGTAAATCTCTTTTCATACGAGTGGTATCAACTTCTTTAATAAGCTGCTCAATATCTATTTCATATTTGTCATCTGCGACAAGTTTGACAGTACATGTTTTTGGGTTAAACGTATTTTTATCATACGACCATGTAATTCGTTTATTTTTCCCCACGGATACTGGAAATCCAATATCTCCTTTGCTATTATTGGCATCAATGAGATATATGTTACCATTGTTATCAGAGATTTTTAACATTACTTCTATTTCACTATCCTCTTTATCAAAAAGATCGTAGTTTATGACTAGTGTATTATTACTCTTGTCAACAGTAGCCTTAAAGTTTGTCACTTTTGGCGGATTGTTAGCTTTACAGACTAATATTGAACATAATAAAAGGATTGCTCCAACTATTTTTTTCTGTGTTTTCATGATTGATTTATTTATGATGATGTGTATGAATACCTAGTATTCTTAACGAGGTTGTTTTATTTTTTAATTCTCAATGAATGTCTTAGCACATACTTTTTTGACAATTATTTCTTTGCTATCCACTTTTTGATTTTGAGCAATATGACAGATGTATTCGTTTTCAAATGCTATTTCTGAGAGATAAAATGTTTTTCCTTCAATTGAAGTTTTGTTATTCTTTATTTCAAATGATTTGAGCGGAATAGACAATCCACTTCCAATTGCTTTTAAAACGGCTTCCTTTTGTGTCCAATATTTATAGAATTCCTGTAGAGGACGATCTGAGTTGTATATTTTATCAATTTCATATGGAGTCATTTGATTTTTGAAGTCTGACATTTTAAACGAATGTTCTTTTTCAACATCAACACCAATATCATCATACTTTTCTGTAAAAACAGCAACTACAAATTCGTCTGAGTGAGAAATATTGAATTGCACCGTAGCATTTTTAAAATAAGGTTTGTTATATTCTGTGAATAGCAACTCTTCAAAATTTACTTTCTGATTAAAGTGATTCAACCCTTCTTTTACTAATAATCTACCTAATAAGGATAGCTGTGCGTCTTGCCATCTGTGATATCTTACTATTTTTTCTTGAAATATTTTTGGAAATATGCTTAAATAGGTTTCTAATAAAAGATTATGATTTGCTTCTTGTATTTTAGAATACAATAGGATAACGTTTGCCACTAAATTGTAAGGCTTTTATTTGTACTGAAAGTATTCATTATTATACAATCATTCCAGCAGCAACTGTCTCATTCGTTGCTTCGTCAATAAGAATAATACTTCCAGTAACTTTGTTTTTTTTGTATAAATCAACAATTAATGGTTTCGTTGTTTTCAGTTTTACTTTACAGATATCATTCATATGTAATCCCTCAGATTGATAGTTTTTTTCTAAGCTTTCGATATCTATTTTATAAACAATTTCTTTGATGATTGCCTTTTGCTCGTTGGTTGTATGTTTGATGAAATATTTTGCTCTTGGTTTTGCCGGATTGTTATGTAACCAACAAAGCATTACTTCTATATCTTGTGAAACATTAGGTGTGTTGCTTGATTTTACAACCATATCGCCACGACTAATATCGATATTATCTTCTAAGGTTATAGAAATAGACATTGGAGCAAATACTTCTTGTGCCTTTTTATCAAGATTATACAAGGTTTTAACTTTAGAAGTAAGTCCTGAAGGCAATACTGTAATTTCGTCACCTTCGCGTAACACGCCACTTCCTAATCTACCAATATATCTTCTTTTTTCTTGACATATTTCACTTTGAGGTCTCAATATCGTTTGTACTGGAAAACGAACATCTTCTTCATTGATATTACTTTCTATCGGTATTGTTTCTAACGTATGGAGTAAAGGTTCTCCTTTATACCATTCCATTCTCGATGATTTTTCAACTACATTGTCTCCGGCTAGTGCACTCATTGGTATAAACCGTACATCTTTCATTGAAAGCATTTCTGCGAACTCTTTAAATTCTTCAACGATAGAATTATAAACATCTTCCGAGAAATTCACCAAATCCATTTTATTAATACAAACAATTGCATTTGGAATTTGAAGTAAAGAAGCTATAAAAGAATGTCTCTTTGTTTGCTCGGTAACACCATTTATTACATCGATCAAAATAATAGCTAAATTTGCTGTAGATGCTCCAGTAAACATGTTTCTAGTATATTGAACATGGCCAGGAGTATCAGCAATGATAAACTTTCGTTTTGGTGTTGTAAAATATTGATACGCTACGTCAATAGTGATTCCTTGCTCCCATTCATCACGAAGTCCATCAGTAAATAAAGTAAGGTCTATTTCTGTATTTCCTTTTCTTTCGCTTATCTTTTTTACATTTTGTAATTGATCTTCAAAGATAGATTTGGAATCATATAAAAGTCTCCCTATTAGTGTACTTTTTCCGTCATCTACATTTCCGGAAGTAATAAATCTCAGTAATTGATTATTTTCTATTTTCATGTTTCTTAGTTAAAAATATCCTTGACGTTTACGATCTTCCATTGCTGTCACAGAACGTTTGTCATCTGCTCTATTACCACGTTCTGTAAATCTCATTGCGGAGATTTCTTTTATAATTTTTGTTACGGTATTCGCTTCAGATTCAATTCCTCCTGTAATGGTAATATCTCCAAGAGTTCTGAATCGTATTTGTTTAGAAATTACTTCTTCAGATGCTTCTAAATTGATATACTCAGAAAATGGAATCCACGAATTGTTTCTAAAAACTACTTTTCGTTTGTGTGAAAAGTATAAAGAAGGTATTTCTATATTTTCTCTTTTAATGTAATTCCAAACATCTATTTCAGTCCAGTTACTTATTGGAAAAATTCTAAAATGTTCGCCTTCAAAGTGTCTTCCATTAAATATATTCCATAATTCAGGACGTTGATTTTTTGGATCCCATTGTCCAAAATCATCTCTATGAGAAAAGAAGCGTTCTTTCGCTCTTACTTTTTCTTCATCTCTTCTGGCTCCTCCAATTGCACAGTCTATTTTATTGTCTTCTATTAAATCTAATAACGTGACGATTTGCAGTGCATTTCTAGTTGAATTTTTTCCTTTTTCTTCAACCGCACGTCCTTGATCAATAGATTTTTGAACAGATCCGACAATAGAGTTGACTCCTAAATTTCCTATTAGGTCATCTCTAAATTGAATAGTTTCTGGAAAATTGTGTCCCGTATCTACATGTACTAATGTAAATGGGATTTTAGATGGATAAAATGCTTTTTTGGCTAAATGTGTAAGCACAATTGAATCTTTTCCTCCTGAAAATAGAATTACTGGATTTTCAAATTGTCCCCAAGCTTCTCTCAATATGAAAATAGCTTCTGACTCTAATTCGTCTAAATAATTTAAGTAATATTTACTCATTAGTTTTGGATTCTAATTTATTCTGAATAAAATTTAATATTCGTTCCACAGATTCTTCTGTAGTTTCTTTAGCGGTATCTATATTAAGATTAGGATTTTCAGGTTCTTCATATGGGTCAGAAATTCCAGTAAAGTTTTTTATCTCTCCTTTCCTTGCTTTCTCATATAAGCCTTTACAATCTCTACGTTCACATTCTTCTAAACTTGTATTCACATAGATTTCGATAAAATTTTGAGGTGCAACTATTTTCTCTATGAGCAATCTGTTTTTCTTGTAAGGAGTAATAAAAGCTGCTAGCACGACAGTTCCAGCGTCAATAAAAAGCTTAGCAATTTCTGCAATACGCCTGAGGTTTTCTTCTCTATCAGCAGCAGTAAACTTTAAATTTTTATTGATTCCGACTCTAATATTATCTCCATCCAACAAATATGTTTTAACTCCAATGCTAAACAACTTTTCCTCTAAAGCATTTGCTAATGTTGACTTACCTGAACCTGATAGTCCAGTAAACCATATCACAAAAGATTCATGACCATTTAGCTTGTTCCGATCTTTTTTTCTTATTCCAAACGAAAAGGGTGTGATGTTATTCATTTTCAGTTTTTCTGTTTGATCTAGATGTTAATCCGAAGTTGGATTTATACCAAAAACGTTCATGGTAGTAATATAAAACCATTTTCAAGGCAGCTTCGGCAAGTGCTACTCCAAATGCTTTTTCAACGGCATCTGTATCATCTCTAAAGAAAAACATTGCCAACAAAAATGTAGTTAACGAGGCTAAAATCCTCCACGTAATTGTTTTAACAAAATGTCGTTTTTTTGATATATCCTTCATTTGTGTATATAATTTAGCAGTTTAAAATATGCTATAATTGTTTCTAGGAATTCATAAGTAATAAGTAAACTATCTTGAGCTGTTAGGAAATTTTATAACGCGAAATGATTTTATTATAACGTACACTAGCTTCTATTGAAGCCATAAATAATTGCGCTTATCATTCAAACAAAAATCAAGCATTACTATAGTTGTTCTAAACAACTCCTTGGAAAGAATAGGAAGGTATTGTTGCTATAATGTTTTGCTGTAAAGAATCTATTCTCACAATAATTTTATTGTGATTATCAGCTTCAACAATTTCACAATTTAATCCATTTAATGGTCCGTAATTAATTTTTTTAGTTTCTCCTACTTTAGGAAGTTGTGCATTCGTTTGCACATCCACGGCGTTAATATCTTCTCCAAGTAGAAGTTTAATTTGTTCAATTTCTTTTGCTTGGAGATGTGCATATTCATTTCCAAAACAAATATAAGAGCAGACACCATTTACAGACAATGCTTTATGAAACTCTAATGAAGAGTGTATATTCACAAATACATAAGATGGAAATAGAGGTTCTAAAATTGTTTTTTTTCTATCGCTCCATTGTCTAATGGTTTTGACTAAAGGTAAAAAAGGATCTAAAGAAATTTCTTTTAAAGATTCACAAACTTTTTTTTCCCAACGAGACTTGACATATAGTACATGCCAACCTATTTTAAAATTCATAAGAGTAGGTGATTTTTAAGCAAAGCTTCGCTTCCTCTACTTACATAGAGTGTTCATATTATTTTATATATTTTGAGGGAAAAGTAACTGTTTTTAAAACAGCATTACAGGGGAAGATCTATAACTTTTTTTCATCTTACCGCTACAAGTATATCAATTTCATCTTATAAAAAACACTGTTTTAAATAAAAAAAAGAGCGTTTCTCGGAAACATTACCAATTATTATGGGAAAACCATATATTAAAGCATAGTCAATCTTCAAAAACTTACTTTTCATGAAAGTTTATTCGTACTAAAAATTCTATAACTTATTTCTTTAAAACAAAGAGCTATGGAAGCATTTAGAAAGTCAAAGTATCCTAATCCATATACCTGTTAACACCAATAAATACGCCTACTGACATCTAACACAAAGATTTTGAAACACTTGCAAGTTTTCTATTGCGCACTACATTTTGTTACTGAATCAATATGGTTTGTTTTGATTTTATACTCATATTACACGTTATAAACTGCATCATTTTGACACAAATTTCCCAGTATTTATTTCACCTATATTTCATTCTTTAAACTAAAAAATATGCTCCATTTTTAAGTGTATTTGGTAATAGTTGAGACTTGTCAAAAATCGAGCTTTTCACATGAAAATTTGAAGTAAAAAAACACATACTTTCTAGACCACCACTTCCCATTTAAAGCTTTTTGAGTTCTGTGAGAAAAATTTGTATTTTTAGAAAAGTAAGTAGGAATAAAAACTCTCATAATTCATGTCAAAAATAAACCCGATAGCACTTATAGGGAAAGCCATTCGAGAAGGTAAATACCTAAAAATAAATTATGAAAATAAGAATGGTGACAATACTCAATTCTGGATTTCAATTTTAGACATCAATGCAAATGACGAACTTTTTGTACATCTGTTTAATCCTAATAAAGATGAACCAATCCTAAATGCAAAGATTTTTATTTCTAAAATTCAGGATGCTGAGATTTTGAAGTTCTCACATTATAAAGTTTCTGAAAAACTTATAAGAAAGCTTGATGAGGATAAAAGTTTAGATACATATGACTTTGACAGATTTGACAACAATGTACTTAATTACTATTTAGAATGTTACAAAGCAAATTCTGATCCTTTTTTGTATCGGCAACATCTCATTCAAAATCTTGAAATAAAAGAACTTATTGAGAAAGTTCCTTATCAATTATCAGATATACAACAAAAACAGATATTAAAGGAAATCTATCACAATCAATATAAAGTATATAATAATTATGAGTTAGCCATCTGCGAATTCTCTATAGATTTACAATCTAGAGGGAAATTTGTTGTTGCGTATCGAAAACTCACTTTTGATCCGGTAGAAAAGACTCTACAGATAGGAACTAAGTTATATTTCAATTCTAATTTCTACATAGAAAATATAAAATATTCCTTGTCTTATTATACAGATATGAGTCCAACTGACTTTGAAGCTTTGTATCTTGAAGATAAGAATGCGGCCATTGAACTTTTAAGAAGCAACTTCAAATCGGGAGAATTACCCAATACACGACCTGAAATTGTTGTTTTAGGATATACTCAAATTGATATTTCTAGTATTTATGATGAAATAAATTCACAGCATTCAAAAAAAGAAATGAATCCACCTTTGAGAGCATTCTTTCAAAATTTTTCTTTGTTAGATAGAAAAAACAGAAAAGAACCTCATATAGTCCTTTATGACAATAATATCAATATCGATCAACTAAGAACGATTTATAATTCATTAAAGTTTCCCATAACTTATGTACAAGGTCCTCCTGGCACTGGAAAAACACAAACCATCCTAAATATTGTAGTGAATTGTTTGACTAACAATAAAACCTTGCTGATTTCCTCCAATAATAATATTCCAATTGATGGAATAAAGGACAAGTTGTTTTTAGGTAAATACAAAAACAAAGAGATATTATTTCCCATTATCCGACTTGGAAACAATAAACTAGTAGCTAAAGCCTTAAAAAGGATAAAAGAACTATACGAATTTGAAACAAGAGATATTCCCAAAGAAAAACTCTTGTTTAATCTAAAAGAAAAATCAAAAGTAAAAAACCAAATACTTCTTGAAAAACTGAAAAATTATGAGGATAGAATTGACTTAGAACAAAACCTAGGTTTCGTTACTAGTTTATTATCAAAAGGCAGTTATTATTTACTTGAACAAGAAAAGGACAAACTTGAAAGTCGATTAAACGAAATTCCTCAAACAACGGATGATAATATAAAAGGGATATTTGAGGTAATTAAAGATAATTATCAGTTGCTACAATTCTTTTACTTTGAATGTTTGAGATATATGAAGCGCTTAAAAACCAAAAAATACAGTGACCTCATTGAAATACTGTATTTAGAAGAGGAAGATGAACAAATTAAAAAATTCAACAATTGGATAGCAGATGATGAAAATTTAGAAAGATTCACCAAAGTATTTCCTATAGTTTTAACAACCAACATATCATGTCGTAGATTGGGAAGAAAATTCAAGTTTGACTTGTTAGCCATTGATGAAGCAGGACAATGTGATATTGCGACTAGCTTAATTCCGATTTCAAAATGTACAAATATGGTTCTAATTGGTGATACAAATCAGCTAAAACCTATTGTGATTTTTGAAGAAACACGAAATGAGCAGTTAATGAAAAAATTTCAGGTTGATGAGGTTTATGATTACTTCAATAATTCAATTCTTTCTGTGTATAAGAACATCGATAATATTTCACGAAATATCCTATTAAGCTATCATTATAGATGCGGCAAAAAGATTATCAACTATTCTAATATGAGGTTTTATGAGAGTCGATTAAATCTTGAAGCTATTAAAACTCAAGGAGAAATTAAACTAATAGATGTAAATAATGTAAATCATAAAAATAGAAACTCCCAAATAGAAGAAGCCAAGGCAATCGTTGATTATATAAAAGACAATAATTTAAAAGACGTATTTATTATTACACCTTTTAGAAATCAAGAAGAAGTCATCAATCATTATTTAAAGGTTGCAAAAGATAAAAAGGAAATAGCTGCTTCTGTTAGTTGTGGAACGATCCATAAAGTACAAGGTCAAGAAAACAAGACTATCATCATATCTACCGCAATTTCAAAAAATACATCTTCTAAAACATACGATTGGATAAAGAATAATAGTCAATTAATAAATGTTGGAGTTACAAGAGCAAAAGAGAACTTGATTGTTGTGACAGACATGAAAGCAATTGATATTATTTCCAAAAAGGATGACGATTTATATGCTTTGATTGATTATGTAGCAAAAAATGGAACCACAAGTGTTTCACAGAGTGTTGTAAATAAGTTTACCATTGGTTTCTCAAATGATTCAAGTTTTGAGAATGAATTTTATCTAACTATGAATCATTATTGTTCTATTAGAGGCAGTAAATTTAGAAGGAATGTTAAGATTATTGACTTATTCCCCGAAGAAAAGAACAATGAGTTGGTAAATAAAAAAGAATTTGACGGAGTATTATATGAAGGCAATATTCCTAAAATTGTTTTTGAATTAAACGGAAGAGAACATTATTCTAGAAAAAGTACAATCAAATCTGATAAAATAAAAATGGAGCTTTTAAAAGCTAAGGGAATTAAACTACTTTTTATCCCAAATCAATATGTGAAACATTACGAATTTATTAAAGAATTGATTAATAAGTTCAAAGGAGATATCTATCAAAAAACATTGTTTGATAATTACGATTCAACAAGCTCATGAAGGCTTTAGTAAATAAAATCTTTAGAATAATAAAGTTCAATCATTAACAATAAGATGGTCTCGTTAGAAAATGATTTGCATGAATCATTGTTAAGAAAACTTTTTAAAGTAGAAGTTAAACTTTCGTAAATGATATTAAAGCACTGTCCTAATTACAAGGAAGTGATCACTGCTTGAAGAATAATTCATAATCGATAATTCGATAATCATCGATGACTTTTGTTGTATTGTCAATTTTTCCCTTATAGATTTGATGCAATTACTAATTATAAAATTTAATAATTATGAAAAAAAAAGATCTTAAAAACTTAAAGCTTAACAAAACATCAATTTCTAGTCTTGAAGTACAAAATTCAATTTATGGAGGTTTTAAAACAGAGTCTTGTGTACCTTTAGGAATATGTTGCCCAACGCATGATGCGAATTGTCCTGATCCGTCTGCTGATGGAACTTGCGGCGGTGGAGGCACAACAGCAACTCAAGTAACATGTCCACAAACAATATCTTGCCCTGGAAATGGAATTTGTTAATCCTTCCAAAAGGAGTTAAAAAATTAAAGCCTGTTATTTATTCAAATAGCAGGCTTTTTTTTATGATACTAAATGATTAGATTCCATCTACAGGATCTACACCACAAGTAATAACCGAGTTTCCGCCTTGTTCACGCGTTTGTTGCGTAGTTTGATTTGCGGTAGTAGTGCAACTAGTTTCATCGGTATTACAATTCGTTTCATTAGTATTACAGTCATCAGTAGCTAGCGAAGTATTACATGTCTGGTAAGCTGTTGGATTGGTATTCGAATCCGTAATAGTGCCTCCTTTTATACTATATAAGTTATTATAGTTAATCTTTGCAATCTTACTCTTTTGCAAACTTAATTTTCGTTGTTTCTTCATTGCAATATAGTTTTAATATTAAGTTAGTAAAGTAACCTCTGAATAGTTTATTACAAAAAAATACAATCGATAATTCGATAATTATCGATTGTATTTAGAAAACTATGCCTGTTTTTTATTTATACTCGTAATATAATACGAAGGATAAATTCCAGTGTTTTTCACAAAGGCTCTTGAAAAGGTATCGGATGACTTAAATCCAGATTCTTCTGCGATTGATTTAATATCATATGATCGAAATACTTTATCATCTTTTAATCTTTGTAATGCATAATTGATTCGAAGTCCTCTTATATAATCTACAAATTTTTGTTGCTTATGAGAATGGATCACTTTTGACAAATAGGCTTTATTAGTTTTTACCTTTTTAGCGACAAATCCTAAATCACAACTCTTATCTAGGAACAATTTGTTCTGTTCAAACTTCTCTAACTCTTCTATAATTTGGGCTGCTTTTTCATTGTCTATGGTAAGACCTTTGGAAGTATTTGGTTTTGAAACTGCTTCGGTTTTCTTACTTTCCAATTGCATCATTAACTTTTCAAAAGTCAGCTTGTTTTTTCGTTGTTGTTTTCTGTAAAACAAGAAAAACATAGCGAACAATGTGGTAAGTATAACAATGATAATAATAGCTTTTGTATATCTATTTTTGTCTTTTTTTGAAGTATTTGTCAATGTTTTTATTTCAGAATTCAAAAGAGCTATGTCATATTTCTTATGAATTTCTTGCCGTACAGTTTCGTTAATATGTTTGTTTATACGATCGTTTTCAATATATAAGTTTTGATACTTTAAGATATTTACGGAGTCTTGACGTTCTTTATAAATTTGCGCCAAAGTGTAATAAGTACCTTGTAAAGTTGGATAATTAATATTATTCTTTTTTGAGATAGAATCTATTTTTTTCAGATATGTAATTGCGATGTCAATCTGATTCAATTTTCGATGACTAAGCCCTTTATAATAATATGCGGAGGTTAATAAACTAGGATGATTTAACTTCTTGATTTTCTCTATAGATGTCCTTAATTTTTCTATAGCTTCATCAAATAGTCCTTTTTCATAACTAATCATCCCTTCTCCATTTATAAAATAAATATTCCCAATTACATCATTGTCTTTTAAAGTTTCGTGATATCCGAGAAGATTATAGATAGATGCAGAATCTAATAATTGTTGCTTTTTTGAATTGGTCTTAGCTTTATCGGCCTTTCGAATGTATACATTACTAAGCGTCATTAATGTATTTGTGTAGAAATACAAACCGAATTCTTTTTTTCTAATCTCTTTAGAAACATCTTTGGAACGATGATAATTCTTTACTAAAATTTGCAGTGCCTCATCCTGATTTCCCAACTCACTTTTGATTAATGCTATATTATGGGAAATATCATTTATCATTAGCTTATGTGATGTTTTTTTATAGTATTTAAGTGCTTCTAAATATGCCTTCACAGCATTTTCATAATCTCCATTGTGATATCTTATTCTACCATTCATAAAAAAGCCTTGCGCTGTTAAATCTTCATTATTAATAGATTTAGCAAGTTCAATTGCATTTTCAATATAACTTATAGCAGCAGTATGATTTCCTTGACGATTTTCTAACGAAGCTAATAATATACTAGTCTCTGAAAGATGATAACTATTTTTAGCTTTTGTGGCATTAGAAAGCATTTTATTTAAATAAGTACGAGCAGAAATCGTATCATCAGATATAACATTATGATATAATGATTTGAGTTTTTGATGTGAATAACCTGTCAAAGAATCTCCTTCTTGAGAAAAACTAGATAGTGAACATATCAAAAAGCAATACAAGAGAAATTTGGATGAAAATTTAGAGAAGGGATGTATAAGCATATATTTTGTCGATAAATTTTTTAAGTATTGGTTACGAAATTAAACGATAAAACAACAAAGGCAGCGTGCACTTTAGCAGTACAGTACTGAATCTCACAAATCTACTGAATTATTGATCAACAAAATTTTCAGACTATTCTAAAACTAAAAAATGGACAAAAAACTCAAATAAGGACAATACAGCAACTTTGAAATATAACTTAAAGACTAAAAGAAAAACTAGAAAAGATTCAAGAACGATATGCAATAGGCGAAATCGACACAGTTATTTACAATAAGTTTTCTAAAAAGTTTACAGAAGAAATCTAGAAAATAGAAAACGAAATTAGCAAAATGTATTTTGAACCAAAAAAAGAATGGACAAAAAAGCAAAAATGCTAATTTGTCCATTTTAGTAGCCCCAAGTTTTCTAAAATCGAACTTTTTGATTGAAGATTTACAAAAAATTAGTCTGTTTGTTGAAGAACATGCTGCATTATTAATAGCTTCCTAAAACTACCTATAATGCAACAAGATCATAACTTTACGGCAACTGGTCATAATGGTAGTGGGCTAATCATCATTAAAGATCAAATTCCAAAGAAAACTTCTCGTCCATATATCCTTAGTGAAGATCGATTAGAGATGCTAAAGCGTTACAGGAAATATGTAAACGGTTATAATGATTTAGTTAAAGAACGAAATAAAGCCATTTTAGCTTACAATAAAAGTGTTGTTGAATTTATTGAAACTAACAATCTAAAAAAACAAGCAGCTATAGCTAAATCTAATTTTGACAATAGATCACACAAAGGAATTAAAACCAAATGGTATGCTACCAAGAATTATAATTCGCTTGTTGAATCTCAAAATGGAAATATGTTATTACTTCCAAAAAGGAAGTATCAAAAAGTTAGCGCCATGCATGAACGAACTTTTGAAGTTATTCTATGGCAGTATGGAAATCAGTTGACTGATTTACGCAATCATTTAAAGACTTTAGATACAAAGCTTGGAGTTAACTTTCCAAAGGTCAGAATAACATCTACAGGAATCTCCAATTTAACAAATGATGGACAGCCTAGAATATTATACACTTCTCGTACTGTTCAAAATCATATCTATAGATTAAGAGATGCAGGAATCATAATTGATTATACCTTTCACGGAACTAAAAAACCTGTTAATTTCTTCATCAATACAGCAATCTTCTGCATACATGAAAAATCATTAACTACTAATGAAAATCAATCCGTTACATATTTTTTAACGAAAAAAGTTCGTGATAAAAGTGAAGATACAAGAACATTTACTAAAGAAATAATAAAGAAAGTAGGGAATGTTGATAACCATTCCCAAGAAGCGGAAGTGAATTCTTTTGCCGTTGGCAAAAACAAGAACACTTACAAGATCACCAAAGAGGATGAACCCTTAAAAACTTCCAAGCAGAACTTTGAAAACTACAAGAGCATTTACAAGAACACCAAAGAGGATGAACCTATAAATTTCTCCGAGCAGAACTCTGAAAATTACAAGAACAACAACAAGATCACCGAACAGGATAAACATCAAAAAAAATCAAATCAGAACGCAGACAAACTAGGCGGCGGCGAAAATTTTCCAAAAAATCATCTATCAGAGTATTTACGTAATCAAATTCTACATAGATCAGAGTTACTACAAGCTCTTACAGAGCATCATTATGATGAGTATAGCTTTTCTGCATCAAATATGAATCGTCGTTTAGAGAGCGAAGCTATCAATGGTGCTATGTCAAGAGAAGAATTTAGAGAATTATTATTACAGTTATTTCTAAAGATGGCTGCACCTATTTGGAAAGATATGAATGTGTATTACGGTAGTTGGCACAATGCCTATATTCAAATCGATGATGAATACTTACAAAACCCAAATGGTAGTATTCCAAAGAAAGAAACCTTGTTGTATATGTTTGGCTTTCTCGTATATAGGATAAACCGTGCGAAGCGATTCTTTAAAAGCAAAGAGCAATACAAAATTTATTTTCCGTGTATATATTTTGATGCTACTAGAAAAAAAGCAAATGAGGGTGGTTTTACTTATACATTAGAATGGCTCAAACAATATCAAAAGTACAAAGATATGCGTGCAACGAGAAAACAACAGAATGCAACAAAAGCAGGTGCACGCCGCAAACAACAAACCAACGAGGAAAAAATACGTAAACAAATCAAGTTATACCTAAAAGGAGCTATTACTCTACCTCAAGTCTATAACTATATAGAAACTAATAGAGGAATTCCGAATTATTTTGTTGGTGAAGTGCCTAGAATTTTGAACATACTTACGAATAAAGAGTTTGAATTGTATGTGTAGACAAAATTATTAATTGTTCTAATTCTTAACACAATTCTGTAATATTTAGTAACTATTCACAACATAATGTAAAAAACAAAGTATAAGAAAAGACCTCTTTATTGTAGTATGAAAATCTTAGAAATATAACCTACACGAAAAATTGGGTGTCATACCTAAAGAGAAACGCTGTATATCAGAAACAGTATCTTGAGAATTAATTCGGTAATATTTTTCTATTTGGTTGTTAGTATTTAGTACATTCCAGAGTGCAAATGCAAAATCTAATCGCATCCTTTCTGATAATTCATACGCATATTTAGCTGAAAAGTCCAATCGGAGATAATCCTCTAATCGTGAAGTATTGACTTGTTCGTAGTTGATTTCTCCGTTGGAGATTTCGTTTCCAACAACAGGCATCGTTATTGGTTTTCCTGTTCTCCAATTCAGTCCTAAGCCTAATTTTAAAGAGTTATAGGAATAGGTAATCCCAGAAGTTACCGAATGAGTTATATCGTAGTTACTTGCAAACGGATCTGCTTCTAATGACTTGAACGTGTATTCATTGTTCATATACGAATAACTAAGCCACATATTTAAGTTGTCTAGTCTTTTTCTAAGTAGCATATCAATTCCATAAACATCATACTGTCCACTTGCTTTTGTAAATTCATATTGATTTTGAAAACCTTGACTTTGTGTGGTAATTCCATCAACTTCTTTAAAATACCCTTCAACACTTGCCAACCAATTATTTTTTTGATAGTTAAGTCCAACCGATAGTTGTTTGCTGGTAAGTACAGGAATATCGTTATCATTTGATAATTGCCAACGTCTTTTTTCAATACCTAAAAAATCATTTTGAAAGTTCACAATTTGTGAGGTGTTTTGGTGTTTAAATTCTGCTTGTGCTTCAACAATAAAATCTTCCAAAAACGTATGACTCAAACTAAATCTAGGTTCAATGATATGTTTTTTAAACTTATCTAAATAATTGTAACGTCCTCCAAAACTGATTTGTGTGTTTTTATCATTTGAGTTATAATTAATTCCTGAAAAGAAAGCATGAGTGCGCAACACTTCCGAAAGTAACAAACGAATCAAAGGAATGTCAATATCGTCCAAATTGGTCACTTCTGTTTCTACAAAATGATATCCTGCGTTGATGGAAAAATTATCATTATACAAATAGTTCAATTTTAATTTTGCACTAGTTTCGGAAACTTTATTTTCTTGCAAAAAACGTTGTGAATCTAATAAATTAGCGTTTATAGCTCTTAGCTTATAGTCTGATTCATAAATTTCAAGTGTTGTAAACAGTTTGTCTCTCCAATTATTTTTAAAATATAATCCTGCTCCAAAACTTTTTTGTTGTAAGTTACTTTCTCTAGAATCTTCAATAGTACCTGTTACTAATGTTTCGGTAAAACTTAATGTATTAGAAACAAAAATTCCATTCAATCGCAATTCATTACGATCATCTATAGAATATAACCAACGAAAAGAAGTGTCGTAAAAGTCAAAACTCTTATCAGAATTGATAATATTTTCTTGATTTTCTGCTACTTCGGTATCCTGTTCTATTTGCTCAAAATAGGCATTGTATGCAGGCGTTTCTATCAAATCATTAATTGATTTCCTAGCTGCAATTTGTATGGATGATTTTTTACCTAGTGGCGTATCAAAGAATATATTCGCATCTGTAAAATTTATCCCGACACTTCCTTTAAAAGTTGTTGAAATATTTTTAGCTGTCTCCATAGCTATAGTACCTGAAACACCATCTGTTTCACTTACATCTGTACCATTTTTTAAGAGTTGAACTTTTTGGGTAATTTGAGGATTATACATCGAAATCAATCCGAAAAAATGTCCTGACTGATACATTTTGATACCATCCCATTTGATTAGATTTTGATCGTGAGTTCCACCACGAATATTCAAATTAGATACTGTTTCATTAGTACTTTGAATACCAGGAAAGGCTTGAACAGCTTGCAATACATCATTCTCTATCATTCCTGGCAACAAATCAAAATTCTTAAAATTTAATGTGAACGAACCATTGCTAAGTTTGCTAATTCCTGATGCTATATAGTTAGATATAATGACGCTCGAAAGTGATTCTGTTTGCTGGATAAGATATACGCTTCCGCATCCATTTTCAGTAAAATTTTCACTAATGCGTTGTATGGTTTTATAAGATATATGTCGTATGGTAATCAATTCTTTCGGAGAAGAAATTTGCAAACGAAAAAAACCATTTTCATCACTTGTGGTGGCGTTTGTCAATCCTTGAATGGTTGCTGATTCAATGGGAACATTTGTGTCTTTATTTTTTAAAAAACCACAAACAATTACCCCTTTTTTTAACTTCACAATAATAAAGCGACTGTCCATTTGTTGGAAAGTAAACTTTGTTTCTCTTTCAAGTTGTAGTAATATGTTGGAAAGTGATGTTGAAAAATCAGGAGTTGTGACACTAACTTCTTTGAGTTGTTCTTGTGAATAATTAAATTCAACTTCAAATTTTTTCTTTATATTTTCTAAAACTGTAATCAGCGATTCTTTCTTCTCAGGAGCAGTACTATTTTGCCCAAAACTGTATGTAGCAAGGAGCAAAACAATAATAAATGTATATATGTTATTGGTTAACTTCATATACGATTACACTTTTTTCAGTATCCATTTCAAAGCGTAAATTCATAGGTTCGGTAACTGATTGTAAGGCTTTTTGTAGGTCATCATGCTGAAAACCTCCTGTAAAGAGTTGACGATCATTAATATTCTCTGTGGCGATTTCAACGTCAAATTGGCGTTCCATCTCGTCAAACACTTCTTGTAGTGGTACTGCTGAAAAAGAACTAAGTTTTTGCATCCAGTTCGGCTTTGCATTGCTCAATTTTCGTTCTATCAATTCATCATTTAGAATTACCAATTGATCTCCTTGTTTTAAAAGACGTTGATGTGTTCCCGTTATAACTTTTACTGCGCCTTCATAACACGTTACTTCAAAATAGTTAGTTCGCTTTTTTACATTAAACTGCGTTCCTACCACACGAATAGTATCTTTTTGCGCAATCACATCAAATGTTTCTCCTTTGGCAACTTTAAAAAAGGCTTCTCCGTTTAATTGTACCATTCGCTGATTGTTCCAATTCTCTTTGTCATATTTAATTGATGATTCAGCGTTGAGCACAATTTCAGAGGTATCAGGTAATAGAATAGTAGTTTTTTCACTAGCTACTGTTGTAATAGTTATAAGGCTGTTATTAAAAAAGAGTGTATATAGTCCAAATAAAACTACAAAGACACCTGCCATTTTTAAAATCGGCATAAAAATTCTTGAAAAATTTCGTTTTTGTGTTTGCGATGATAATTTGTTAGCCTTGAAAGTTTCAAAATCATCAACGGTTTGAAAATTTGAAGCTTTGAATCGTTGTGCATTCTCTACAATAGACTGATAATATTCAAAATCAGCACTTTGCTCAAAACCCTTTAATTCAGATTCTGAAAGCTCCTCATTCAGCCATTTTTGTATTAAATTATCATTGTCCATTTCTAGTACATTTTATATAAAACAACTCATTATTAAAAATCCCTGATTATTTTATGGAAAATCCTTCCAATTGTTCCTTTAGTATCATAAAAGCTCTGTGAACTCTATATTCTACTACTTTAACAGTGATCTCTAACATCTCTGCGATTTCTTTTTGCTTTTTGTTTTCTGCTTTGCTCAATAAAAAAGCAACTCGGTATTCTTCTTTCATATTTTCTAAAACTGAATTGTATTTCTCTAAAAACTCCGCTTCTTGCATAATAAACTCAGGACTCTCGTTGGTATGGGTTTTAGTATTGATTTTTTGATATTTCAGCTTTACCTTTTCATGTTTTAGTTGATTTAATACCAAATTATTAGCTACAGTAAAAAGAAAAGACTTTGCTTTTGAAGGCGAAACCATACCACAATTCTTCCAAAGCTTTAAAAAAGCTTCTTGAGTAGTATCATTAGGGTTACAGTTACTACCGTATTTGTAATACAAAAAATCATGTATACTTTTTGAAAGCTTCCGATAGATACTTTCAAAAATACGCTCTTCGCAAACATGAGTTTCTAGTTCTTTTTCCACGTATAAAAATGTTAAAAAATCAAGATACTCATTTTTTTTTAATCAAAAGTCAGGGATTTTAATTTGATGGTTGTTGTATTAGCAAAAGAAGAAAAAACTAATCTCTACTACTTATGAAAGCACTAACACAACTTTTCGCAATTGCATTACTTTTTGTAATGATAAGTACTTCCTGTAGAACAGAAGACATGGAAGTTATTGAAGCGCCACAGGAACAAACGTTCGATATCAACTCTCCAGTAAAGAGCCTGATGCAACGCACTGCAACTAATGATGGTTCTTTTGATAATATTATTGACAACGCCAACTGTGTTTCTATTCAATTACCAGTAATCGTAGTTGTAAATGGACTGGAAATAACAGTTGATTCCCAAGAGGATTTTGCCACTATTGAAGCTATTTTTGATGAATTCGATGATGATAATGATAATTTAGAAATTCAATTTCCTATTACCATCACATTAACTGATTTTACAGAAGTAGTGATTAATAATGCCATTGAATTTGCAACATTTACAGCAAACTGTAATGGTCAAAATGTAAGTGATGACGATATTGAGTGTTTAGATTTTAATTATCCAATTGTCGCTTCATTCTTTAATACAAATAATGAATTGTTAGAAACTATTTCTATTATGAATGATGCAGAAATGTATGTGTTTATTGAAAATATTGATGACAATGATATTATTACTATTCAATTTCCAATTACAGTGACCACGTTTGACGGACAAACCATCACCATCAATAACTTTACAGAATTAGAAAATACTATCAATAGTTATGATGATGTATGCGATGAAGACGATGACTATGATTACAATGATGATGACTGCAATAACTGTACAAACGATCAATTAGCAACCGTATTAAGTCAATGTTCCAATTGGATGGTAGATAAGTTAGAACGAAATGACAATGATTTAGAAGATACGTATGTAGGTTACAATTTTAATTTTGGAACGGATGGAAGCATCCAAATCACTTCAGGGGCTGGGAATTTTGCAGGAACTTGGCAATCGTCTGGTTCAGGAAATAACATTTCAGTCATTATAAATATTCCTGATTTCCCTGATTTTAACGCTACTTGGAATCTTCACGAGATAGAACAAGAAAATGATGAAACAAAAGTAGATTTGCGACTTGGAGATGATCGTCTGCGATTTGAAAGTGACTGCACATCTTCAGGAAACAATGGAAATGTAGATGATACCGCTTTGGTAAACTCACTAACTATGGGTGATTGGTATATTACCTATTATTTTGATGATGCAGATGAAACTTCAAATTATACAGACTATGTATTTAATTTCGCTTCTGATGGTTCTGCAACTGCTAACTTAATGGGAGCAATTACGGATGGTTTTTGGAATACGTCTGTTGGCGATCAAACTGCTTTGGAGCTTAATTTAAACTTTGGTAGCACTTCTCCTTTAGATGAATTGGCAGAAGATTGGGATGTGTTGGAAGTAACCAATGATATTATACGCTTAAAAGATGTGAGTGGTGGCGATGGAAATATTGATTACCTAACTTTTGAACGAAATCCTTCAACTGGTGGAAGCACAAACAATTTAGACACCATTTTAAGTGATGGCACATGGATTGTAGATTCATACACAGACGATGGAACTGATGAAACTTCTGACTATACAGGATATCAACTGGCATTTATGAGTAATGGAACTGTACAAGCAACCAACGGAACTGTAATTAATGGAACATGGAATGTTCAAAATGCAGGAAATGTATTAAACCTCAATTTCAGTGGAGTTCCATTTGACGAATTTAATGACGATTGGGATGTGACTTCTGTAACTGCTACGGAAGTAGTCCTCCAAGATGTGAGTGGCGGAAATGGTGGAACTGATGTACTCAAATTTTCTAAACTTTAAATATTTACAATTATGAAAACACGACTTTATTTAAGCTTTTTAATAATGCTGAGTTTCTCTCTTATGTCAACCACTTGTGATACAGATGATGATGTGCTTATTGACAACTCTCAAACCATTGCCGAAATAACAAATATTGCCGAATCAGGCACATGGAGAATTACAAGTTTTGTAGACTCTGGACAAGATGAAACCAACGATTTTACTAACTACAATTTTACTTTTGAAGCTAGTGGAACAGTAACTGCTAGTGATGGAACAAATCAAATACAAGGAACTTGGTCTGTATCAGACGACAGTAATAGTAGTGATGACAGTAGTTCTGATGATGATATTGATTTTAATATTTCATTCAACGTACCTAATACAAGTGAATTTTTCGATTTGAATGACGATTGGGATATCATCAGTTATTCTTCTTCCACAATAAGTTTGCAAGATATCAGCGGTGGAAATGGCGGAACAGACACCTTAGTTTTCCAGCGAAACAATTAATCTTTTTTTGCCCTAAAAAACCTTAATAGTTAGTTGAAGCTGCCTTTTGTATAAAAAGGTAGCTTTTTTATTTCCACCTTGATATATTTAATCTTCTTAGAAAAGTTAGTAGAATTAAGATTATGTAAACAAATTAGTACTTTTTATAAATAAAGTAACTATTCATGACACTAAATAACTACATTATATTTGATTAAATATTATTACAATGAATAACACTATACATTCAAATCTTGAAAAAGAATTCAATACTAATTTAAAAGAACTGCAAAAACTTACCTTCAATGGTTTAATTGATGAATACATAAAAACGGTTGGAGACCTTATTAATGCTAAAGACCTTGATAATTCAATGTTTTTAGACGAAGTTTTGGAGGTTGTTCCTTTTAAAGATAATGCCGAATTAATTAAAGCATTTGAAAAAACTAAGAAGTTTGATATTGATGAAGAAGCAATCAAGAAAAAATTGATTCAAGATATAATTCCTGTACTAGAAGAATTAAGTCAAAATCAAACAAATGAAAAAATTAAAGCGATACTTATTGGTCGTGAATACTACGATCAAGAGCATATTATCTCTTTTTCTACGGAAACTAAAGGGGAGTTTGGTTATTTACAAGAATGGAGCAAAATATATTCGGAAAACGAAGAAGAATTATTCTATGACGTTGAAGAAGAAGAATACTCCGTTGGTCAAATTGATCTTTCGCCGATATCAAAAAATTATCGAGATTTTTTGGATTTAACCGAAGAAAATGATATTTACGATTTCATATTGGACGCTCCATCTTTTGGTTATTTAGCATATTCTTATAATTACAAAGCCTACATGTTTTTGAATGAAATATTTAAAGAATTGGAGGAAAAAATAAGAAGTGAAAAGTTATTTGACACACCTTTACATATTTATTATTGTGAAGAAGGAGTATGTATAAGTATTTATATTATTGAATAGAATCACATAATAATATGTAGACAAATTTTAGGACGATACCTGCAACAGTTTGCAACAAAACGCAACAAGACGCAACAAAATTCAACAAATACAATTATTAACCAACATAATTAAATGAATACGAAATGTGATTATAGAGTGTGTAAAGCATTTAGTTAAAATCTACACAGAATTTCAATAATCATAAAAATAGACCATAAAAAAACCTTGTATATCCTACAAGGTTTTGTGTTGTGCTAAGAAAAAATCTAATCCTTACAACCTTTTCGTTCACAGGTTATTTTACTATTTGAGCTTACCCAATGACTTGCTGATGTGTCAAAACCACATTTTGTTTCACTCCCTTTACTTCCTTTATGTACCTCACCTGTTTCTGTGTTTTTTACTGCCATGTTTTTTAAAATTTTATTAGTTATTTAAGATTAGAATAAAGTCTTTTATAATTTTGTCCATATCCGCTGGTAATATGGCAGTTTTGATTTCATAATGTTTTACATTCATGTCGTGGAGCCAATGTTTCCAATACTCTTCAATGACATCCTCTTCATACGGATTTTTTTTATCAGGATTGATACCAAGCACTAAAACTTCAAGATTTTCCAAGTTTTCTGCTGCTGGTATGAATCCAAATTCTTTATCTACAAAACGTTGTTTCCAGTTTTTGGTATTTAGCTTATGCTTTCTAATAAATTGTGGCGTTAGATACGTCGTTTTATTACCTTCCTGCATTTGAGAATTCTTATGATAAATATATCCGTCCGTAAGAATAATGAGAATGTTTCGATGCGTTTTTGAAATACACAGATCGTGAATTTTACTTTTAAAAAAGCGCCACATATCAGAACCTACGTAGGCATTGTCTTCTATTGCCAATTCATAAATTTTTTGAGAATTAATCTTGTACAAATGCTTAATATCATTTAATGTTTTTTTGGAAGCATTACTTTTATCGACTTTAAATTTTAATGATTTTGAAAGATTGTTGATGTTTTTGTTTTTGGGTGATGGATCAAAATATAACTGCATTTTATCATTCATACGATGCTTGTTTTTCTCTGAAAGATGCGCTATAAAAGCTTCTGCTACTGATTGAATGTATCCTACATCCATTTCAAAGTATTCCATACTTGCATCACCATATTTTTCTGGATTGATCCTATCTGACAAATCCAACAAAAGACTGATGTTTAAGTTTTGATTTTGAGACATTACTAAGGTTGATACGTTTTTACTTTCTTGTTCTTTTTGTTCTTTTACAACTTCTTCACATGCGAAACACATTAAGAATGTCAATAACAATATTGGGTTTATTAGTCTACTTTTTTTCATTTTATTTTGTTGTATATACTAAGTGTTGATAGTCCATGTTTTCACTTAAATTAAGTTCTTGTAAATGTTTTCCTGAAACGTCTTTGCAACGTTGTTTGAGTTCGATTTTCTCTTTGGATGGAATTGCCAATTCTGCATTAATTGATTGATACCAACCTTCTTCATATTGGTAGTGGTAGTGCAAATATTCTTTTACAGGAAATATAAAACCATCTATTTTAGATTGTAACTCTGTAATGAGACCTTTAATGGCTACTATTTCTTTTTTTAAATCCGTAATCTTAGAAATTGCTTTGTCTTTTTTGTTTAATTCATTTTTAATTTCCTCTCTCTTGTTTCTAATAAAAGCTCGAATCTTATCTACATTCTCATGTTCTTTCATTACAAAGTCGAAGACTAATCCCCAAATCACATACACGACAAATCCTGCGAATATAATTCCCCAAAAATTGACACTTTTTAAAGCTATAGTAGGAGAAAAACTTTCGCCAATAGTACTTTCATAGTCAAATATTTTCTTCTCAATGAGGTATGCTAAAATAATATCAAAGAAAAAGGTTAATAAAAATAGTGCGCTGAGTTTTATATACGATCCTCTTGTTTTTTCCTTTTGAAACATGTGAATCAAATATCCTAATCCCATAAATACAAACGGAATCGTTCCTACGAATATAGCTTCTAACATTCCATCAGATATCGCTTTTCCTAATGCATTTGAATCAAATATGGCAGCACTTACACTGTTGTTATCAAAATCTTTAAAAAATGCAGAATACGATGCTGATATATAGAATACAAAAAGATAAACGGTAATTGGCAAAAGCAATAATAGTCCTATATAAAACTGTGCTTTTGGTTTTTTATCCGTTACAATTCCGTACGCATCTGGTTTCTGTTTTACATTCACCATATCGTGTTTTAGTACTTCTATTTGTTCATTAATTTGTACTTCTTGTTCTTGATATATGGAAAGTGCCGTCTCTCTCTTTTTTAGTTCTGTACGCTGCTTTTCTTGCGATTCAACATAAGGTTGCTTTAATACTTTTTGTTCGTTCAATTGTTTTCGACAGGAGTTTTCGAACGTATTGTATAAATTTTTCAAGC
The DNA here is from genome assembly GCF_947489565.1 of uncultured Kordia sp. GTDB lineage: Bacteria > Bacteroidota > Bacteroidia > Flavobacteriales > Flavobacteriaceae > Kordia. Next base: position 327,252 of record NZ_CANLEA010000003.1, read on the forward strand.
AAACAGCAAAGGTCATTTCATCTCCTGAAGCTTTTGTTGAAGCTCCGTATCCACTTTGATGATACGTTATACGAACTTGCTCTCTAGCATCATGCGTGTTCTCTTTTTCTTCAAAAGAAAACGTTTCTTTTAGTTTAAATAATTTTTTTATGGAAGTCATTTTTTAGGAATTAATCTCGTTAATTAACACTTCTTTTTTTATGCCCTTTTTAGCACAGTCCAATAAGTAATCCGTGATATCGTTGATGTTTTCTTCAAGGAATTCAAATTTTTTACAATACTTTTTTAAAGTCATGTATTCATCTTCTGTTACTTTCTTGTCTGCCCAAATCATGATTGCTAAATCGTATAAATAGGATATTCGATCTTTTTTAGTTTTTGGGATGGACGCATCATGTGAAGGATTTAGTAATATCTCGTTTAGTTGTTCTTTCGAAATCCCTCTTTCTTCTGCAAACTTGTAAAGCATTCGTAGTTCCAACACATCAAAATCATCGTCTACAAAAGCCATTTGATACAATCGCAGAAAGTGACTTTTTAATTCGTTTGTTATCATTATCATCTTAGTTTATTGATTAACAACTACAAGCTTCTCTATCAACATATGATTTATTACCATTGTCATTAATATAGTAACAACCACATTCTGGTCCTCTCCAAAGTTGTTTCCCATTAGTGTAGATTCCACATTTTTGCTCAATACAATTTTCATCTTCTTCAGTACATGATGACAAGCTTATAAAGCATAAAATTGTTAATGCGATAATTAAATTTTTCATTTGTATTCGTTTTATTGGTTAGTTAATGTTGGTAGCATCTTGTACTACCTTTTTTTACTTTTCTTTTACATCTTTTCCCTTTTCTTGTTGTTCCTGAGCACTGAACTGTATAATATTTTCGTGAAGAAGATGATTTTTTATATTTTCTCTTTTTTTCCTTGTCATTTCCTGAAGGAATTGAATGATTTAATTGCTGTGTGTCTTTTTTATTTTCTGATATCGGTTTACAAAACTTGCATGCCTTATAGTTCTTAGAAATTGCATCATTAATTCCAATCGCTTCTTTATTGTCACCTTGAAGTTTACAGGCTTTTGTATGAAAGTATTTCTTCCCTCTTGAAGCAACATATACCGTTTGCAATTCTTCTTTTAACTTAGAAAGTGATCGCTCATGTTTTTTAGTTGTTACTTTTTCATAAGATGATTTACAATACTTACACGCATTATAATTTGCAGCAAGTGCATCATTGATTCCTATGGGTTCTTTGTTATTTCCTTGAAGTTTACACACTTTTGTGTGAAAGAACTTCTTCCCTTTTGATGCAACATATACCGTTTGTAATTCTTCTTTTGAAGTAGAAAATGATCGCTCATGTTTTTTAGTTGCTACTTTTTCATAAGATGGTTTACAATACTTACACGCCTTATAATTTGCAGCAAGTGCATCACTAGTTCGTATTGCTTCTTTGTCATTCCCTTGAAGTTTACACGCTTTTGTATGAAAGTATTTCTTCCCTTTTGAAGCGACATATACCGTTTGCAATTTTTCCTTTGAACAAGACAAAAAGCATATTAAAAGTACTATGCTGTGATACGATCTCATGATTATTCTACGGGAACTCGTATCCTTGTTTCATTAATTTTCATCCTTGTTTTATGCAAGGTTTTATATAGAGGTTCTTCGCGTTCTCGGTCGTAGATTACATCTTCAAATATCTTTACTTGCTTTACTGCAATTATTTTTACATTGACATTGATACCTCTTGTAAGATTATCATTAGATAAGCCAACGTAAAAGTTTCCTTTTGGGAATTGATCGTGTCTACCGAAAGCAGCACGCCCTTTTCCCATATCAAACTGTAAAAACTGTTGATCGTTGTAAAACTTTTGAGCATTCTCATTATCAGGAATGAAATAATATTGAACATCATCACCTATGTTGGGTAGTATCATATCAGTTATTTTTCCAACTGCCAATGCCCCTAATGGCGTCGTATAACGAGCGGCTACACCTTTTGCTAATTCTTTAACACTTTCTAGATTTTTCTGATATGCCTGTTGTGATGCTTCTCCAACACCTATCCAATATGCCCAAGACAAAAGCTTTTCTTGCCTGTAATTCGTATTGGTAAGATTGGGTAGACTTACTCTTAAATATGAATTGTTGTTATTATTTAGATTTGTCCGAGAATGAACCCTTTCAGATTTATCAAACATTAGAATTTCTTCTAACCGTTCTTCTTTTAATTCTCTTACTTTTTCTTGATATTTTACAGTTCTGTATCCTGTAAGGCTATCTTGCGTATACTTTACATAGGTAGTATCTTTTAGTACTTTCCATGTCCAATCTGTATTAAAATCAATTTTAGAAACATCTGAAGGAATTCTTTGTATTCTTGCTCTGCAAACTCTATTAGTCAAAGAAGAACTGTAAAAACGAAACCTAACAACACCTTTCTTTTTAATTTTTATTTTCTGATTAACAAGCTTGCTAACTTTAAACTCAGATAGTAAAATATTAGATGGTAGCGCCGTAATTTCTACACTTTTTATATGCCTGCCTTTTATCATTTCTATATTGAACAAAATTTCATCTCCCTCTTCAAAAGAGTAATAGTGATCTATTGTTTTTTGAAATGATAGTTTAATACTGAGATTTGCTACATCTACAGGTTCAGTGGCATTAGCAATGCTAATGCCAAAAAGAACCATTAGAAATACATATATTGTATTTTTCATACTGAATCAGTTTTAAGAAGTATGACAAGATTCTGAGCAATGCTTACAGCCATTAACTTGTGAATAATGTTTTTTAGCTTCTCTAACTGCGCTATCGCAACTATAAAATTCTCCTAAATAAATTCTATTCTCTGCCTTTGGAAGCCAATAACAATCAGATGTATGTACTTCATGATCTCCATTTGCTTGTGCATTTTTGTTTACGTAATACTTTTTCATTCTTTCTAGTTTTAAATTAATTTGAGTTTATAAATTGTTTGAGTTTTTTATCATTCCGAAAGCTGTGCTTTGATGTCTCGTACTACCATATCGCGTTTGGGTTCCCAATGCAATTGTTTTTGGACTTTTAAGCCAAATTTGTGTTCGAGTGTCGCTTTGAGTAAGTCTAGTTGCTTTTCTTGATCTATTTGTATTCCTTGAAAGTTTTGAAATACACCTTTCATTTCTTCCAATTTGAATGGAGGAATCGCTATAGAAATTTGATCTTTTGTTAATCCCCAAGCAGCTCCCATTTGAATTATACACTTATTAGAGCTGTAAAAGTGATTGGAGATCATAAATAAAACAAGTACTTCGTCGTTGAGTCGATCTTTTATTTCGTCTTCAAAATTTTCTCCTAATGAAGCTCCATACCCTTCTAGTGAAGAACAAAAAATGTGTTCAGGACTAATTCCAATACCTTGTAATAATTGAATGAAACTTTCTACGATTTGTTTGTCTTTTAAATCATGACTGATAAAGATTTTCTTTAGTATTGGTTTTGATGTTGATTGCTTTCTAGTTCCTGATTTTATAAAGGATAGGCTTAATTTTAAATCTTTAGCAATCTCTAATATAGTTTCATTACTAGCTTTCCCTATGAGGCGTTTTATAGCTTCTTGTGAATATTTTATGTCAGAATTACTCTGAATTTGATAATCATCCAGAATATTTAAAATTTCATCTGTATTATACGTAGATTGTAATGTAAAATAGATATCCTGAACTAATCTGAATTTTTCTGTGGGTGTCATAGGTTCGTTTTTAAAATTCTTCTAATAAATATTTTGCTTTTAACTTTCTACGTAGTGCTTTAGAAATCGAATAGGTATCAATGCGTTCTACTACTTCTGTTGTACTTGCCAGTAATAATCGTATCCGATCTTTTTCTATTTTATGTTCATAATATTTTAAAATGAGATAGGAAGAAAACTGATAGCTCAAAACTCCTATAATGACCAAAACACCAACTCCTTCCTCCATTCCAATGTCAAATAATGATAAATTCTTCAATGTCGATGTAATAGCGTAAAATCCTGTATTCTCATTATTCATTATTACCAATTCATACAATAGTCTCGGTATTCCAAAACCAACGGCATACGTAATGATTTCATCTTTCCCCATAACTACAATCTGTTTTGTTTTACCAATGACTTATAATAGCAACCTAAAGCTGTTAATGAACAACTCTTATTATGCAAAGCCGCTTCGTGTAGTGTACTTGCTTCTATTGGCGCTAACAAACCGTTGTCTTGGTATTTTTGCAAGTGTTTCATTATGGTCGCTAAAGGCGTTTTTGACTTGAGATAGTTTTCAGAAAGTGTCATTCCTGTTGTATCACCGTCAAAGTATACAGGAAGCTTTCTAAGTATTTTCAAAGAAATTTTGGGTGTACAATTTCGTAATGAAATCATGTGAGATACATGCGACTTAAACACTGGACGTTGACTCCAAGCATTTAAAAAAACATCTGCGGTATAATAAATTCCTGAAAGTGTAATTTTTCCTCGCACATCAGCGGCGCTTCCTTTTAGAGCATCATATATGATATTGGTGAAAATTCCTCCATCATTTTTTTCATACGAATATTGATCTGCTGAGGCTGCTGCTAAAATGGAAACTCCTTCACGTAGAATTACTTTACGTTCGTTTAAATCAATAGTATTTCCTGCATCACCTGCATAACAACAATCCAAAATGATTATCACTTCATCTGCTTTTGAATTGTTTGCTATGGCAACAATTTCCATCAGACTTACGCCTACATCTTCTGGTTTGGCATCTTGTGTAACTAAATACGTTCCTGCCACAGTTGTTGCACCATGTCCAGAAAAATATAAAAGTGTTGTCCCTTTTTCATGATTGAATAGTTTCTTTATATTTTTCCGAACTTCTGAACGTGTAACACTTTTTTTACTAGAAAGTAATAGTTTGCAATCAAAGTTAGGATTCCCATTTTCGTGAATTTCCAATACCGATTGCATACGCAGTGCATCATTTTCACATCCCTTTAGAGGATTTTTAGGATAGTCATTAATTCCGATGAGTAATGCTCTTCTCATTTTTAGCTGGTTTGATTAGTTATGGATACAAAGTTGCATGAAAGAGTCACACCAAAACAGCCTAATATTGTGGATACAAAAAACTCCTCAATATTGAGGAGTTTTATAATTTGGTTGGTACTTATTTTGTTACGTTGGGCTTATAAAATTTTGTTATCAAAAGCATATTTTATCAAGCCTAATGAGCTTCTAACGCCTGTTTTTTCTATAAGGTTTCTACGATAGGTATCTACGGTACTGACCGCAATGTTTAATTTTTGAGCGATTTCTCCAGAAGTATGATCTTCAGATAATAATTTTAGTACTTGCAATTCACGTCTAGTGAGATGCACTGCTTTAGGTTCAGGCATTTTATTTGCAGTAATGTAATTTCCCAACACATCACCTTTTAAATATTCATTCCCATTCATAATGGTTTCTATAGCTTCTACAAATTCTTCTTTCCCTCTATTTTTTAGGATGTAACCGTTCGCGCCAGCGTCCATCAATTCCTTGATAATGGTTCCTTCATCGTGCATGGTTAGGATTAATGTTTTGACCTCAATTTGAATCTTTTGTATTTCTTGTAAAACTTCAAAACCATTTTTTATAGGCATATCAATGTCTAAAACAGCAATGTCTACTTCATTTATATTTTCTTTAAGTAATTCCAATGCTTCCTCTCCATTTGAAGCTTCTCCAATGACTTTGATATGGGTGTGTTTTTTTAATAAGGATTGTAGTCCTTCAATAAACATTTTATGATCATCAGCAATAATAATTCGTATAGGTGTTTTATTTTTCATCTGTGTTAATTAGTTAAGTAGGTATATCAATTGTAACCGTTGTGCCATTTCCTTTTCCAGAGTCTATGAGGCAACTTCCTTTCATATTTACGACTCTCGATTGAATAGTTTTTAGTCCAATCCCTTTATGTTGTTTTTCTGTATCAAAACCAACTCCATCATCTTCTACAATGATGTTGACTCCTTTTTCTAGTTTTAATATTTGAATATCTACCTGCGTTGCTTTTGCGTGCTTTATGATATTATTTAAAAGCTCTTGTATGATTCGGTAGATTTGTATTTCCATTGTATTCTCAAGACGATTATCCAACTTATGATAGGTAAGTTCAATATGAATTGCATATTGAACTTGTTTTGAATACACATTTTCTAAAGTTTGTTTTAACTCTTTGAGCGCAGGAATTAGCCCAAATTTTGACAAAGTTCCTGAGATCATATTATGCGAAATTTCACGTACAGATTTGCAAGCCTCATCTAAAAGCTGATTTGCTTTTTCATATTGTGTTTTAGCATCTTCATCAATACTTTCCAGATTGTCTTCTACAGATTGATAGTGTATTTTTACTAATGATAGTTTACTCCCCAAATTGTCGTGCAAATCTTGCGCAATGCGTTTTCGTTCTTCTTCTTGCCCGCTAATCATGGCATTGATGGCGTTCATTTCTTGTGTTTTTATCAACTCCTGTAGGTGCTGTTCTTGTTGTGCCTTTTCATGTTCAGCTATTAATTTTTGCTGTTTCAAATCTGCTTCAGCTAATTCGCGTTGTTGCCTTTGTTTTCTTGCTTTTGTGATATAAAAAAATAATCCTAATAAAAGCATAAGTGCTATACACAAACTACTAATAAGTATTGTTTGTTTTTCAGCTTTGTTTTCAGCTATTTCTTTTTGGTTTTCTATAATTATCTTTTGGTTTTCTGAAGCTACTAACTCTCTCTCGAAGTTCGCTGCTACTACCTGATACTGATCCGCTTCTTTTATTTTTTGAAATTCAACTTCTCTAATTAAAGAAGTTGAATCGCTAAATATTAAAGCAACTCTGTAATCTTTTAACTTTCGATAAACTCTAGAAATTGATTTGTAAGTATTTAAAAGCATCGCTGTATCTTTTACAATTCCTTGTAACTGCAAACTCTTATTGAAGTATAATAATGCCTTATCATAACTTTGATAGTCATAAAACTTGTTCCCAATATTATTATAATACACTAATAGTTTTTGCTTGTTATTAGCTTTTATAAAAAAATTCTCTGCTTTCTGATAATAATATGATGCAGAATCTAATTGCCCTAGTTTTCGATATAGTGTACCAAAGTTAAAATACAATGCACCTCTATCTCCTTTTTTACTTTTTTGAATAAATTTCAATGTATTAATAAACTTTTCCTTTGATAATTTATTCTGATTCAAATAATCATATATAGTTGCAATATCTATCATAATATTTGCACTTTCCTTAGTCTTATTTTTTTCTATAAATTTTTCTTCTGCTTTTAGATAAGATATAAGTGCTTGTTTATAATTTTTTAATACTTTTTGAACGTCTCCTATATTACGATAGGATTTTGCTATATAAATAGAATCATTAGCGAGTTTACTGTACTCTAATTGCTTTGTAAAATAATTAAATGCCTTTGTATAAGCTCTGTCCTTAAAATAAAGGTTTCCTATATTTGCTGCAATTTGAGAAGCTTGTTTATATTGCTTTCTGCTTTCAATAACATCCAAACTAAATAAAAAATACTCTAGTGCTTTTTTATATTTTTTTTCTCTTTTATAAATAATTCCTAATTGATTTTTTGCACGAGCAATACCATATAGATATTTATGTTCTTCATCATTAGCTAATGCTTTCAAATAATACTTTTTTGTATCAGCATTATTTTTTCTTCTTAATGCAATAGTTCCTAATCGACTGTACGCATCTGAAATTCCTTTGTAATAACCTTGTTGCTTACTTAACTTTAAAGCTTCTTCTGCGTACTTAATACCAACGGAATCTTTAGACTTCTTTAATTCCCAAGCCAATTCGTTCAATGTTTCTATTCTGTTAATTCCTTTTTGAGTGACTAGCAATTGTTGCATACTATCTACAGTACTTACTGATTGTCCCCAAACACAAAATATATTAATGAATAAAAAAGAGGTTATAAAAATTATTTTTTTCTGCATAGTTGATAGTATTTTTAGAAAGAAGAAAAGGCTTTTACTTTCTGGTTAAAGATAAATAAAGCCTTTTAAAAATGTAATTTTCTTACAAATTAATTGTAAGGCTTAATAACTTCCTCGTCATCATCCTCTTCACCTGTATCCACAGTTCCATCGCCATCGCCTGGTTTTGGTGTTTCAGTTGGATCGTCTGAAGCGAAATTCATTCTTAACTCATCATTTTCTAGTTCAAGTTCATTTGTAGTTGTTACTTTCATAATTTCTATGTTTTTTGTTCAGTTACAAATGTCTATGTAATATAAAAGACAATCAATCGTAAATATTGAGTGTGTTTTTCTCCATAATTTTAGGGATGAATAATTGAACTTTATTTGACTTTATCCGACATAATGTGTCGCCAACTGCCCTTATTTGCCGCTGATTCCTATTCAAATACTGATATTTAAGAATAATTTTTAGAAGTAAGTAGCATCAGAATTGAAAAGAAATTTTAATGAAGTATCGCGGCAAATCTCATCGAATCTCGTCAAGCTTATTATTTTTCTTTTAACTTTTATAGTGAATTAATAGTGTACCAATACATATAGGTAAAAGTAAAAAAATGTCTGATTTCACAACTTCTATCGATGAGATAAAACAACTGTTATAGGACGATACCGATACCATCAGCAACAAAACGCAACAGAATACAACAACATGAGACAGAATTTAATCTGTTTATTTTTAATGTTTTATGTGTTTTTCAAGGCAAATTTAAGGACGATACCTGCAACAAAACGCAACAACTTGCAACAAAATAGAAAACCTCAATCAAAATTGAGGCTTTCAGGTTACAATGGGGAGTTTTAGGGTAAGGGTAAAATTATTAATTCACATAAAAATAAATTCCTATAAATACTGCGAGCGCAAAAACGATTGCAGCAGATAAAAAACCTACTACGAATCCTTTTATAAATTGTGTTCTATTCTTATTCATTTTTGTATCTATAATGCAGTAAGTAGCCTTATGTGTATAAGGCTACCACTACTTCAAGTCTAAATTAAATTCACAACCCAAAACCTATTTAAAAATCATATATCCACTATACATAATATGCTATATTGGTTTTTAAAGGTTGCCCCTTTTCAGCTTCCCCAAACTGATTTCTTTTAGACTTTCCTTTTTTAAATTTCATATTTTAGATAGCAAAGCGGACTGACTAACCATCGACAGCACCGCCTTGCCTAGCTAAAAAAACAGCTTAGCTAAATTTTAAAACAAAGCGGCGATAACCAACCACCGCTTTGAGTAGTCACCCTAAGACCTAGTTAACATACCTGTACTATTTGTTTTTTCTTTAACCTACAATACATTAAGAGAATTACTATGAATTAATTCGTGGTATGTTACTTTTAATGTCATTTTTAAATTGACATTTTATTTGGTGTTTCTTTTTAGTTCGTTTTCAATTTCTACATCGACTTCGTTTCTTTTTTTTGACTTTTTCTTATATGTATTTGGCGTATTACGGAAGTATAGAATCAGTATTACAATTATAAATACGACTAATACTATACAAGCGCCTATAAGGAAATTTGTAACTGTATCCATGCTATTTTTAGTTGTTTAGATGGCTATTAATAGCAAAAGGAGAGCTTTGTTTGTTTTTTTGAGGAATAGATTTAGTTATCAGTTTCAACTGAAATACCTAATATTCTATTTCGTGCTTTTAATTGTCTTTCTTTCTCTTCTTGTTTAGTAATGAAAAGTTCCATGATGGCATTTTCAATTTCTTTATTCCCATTTAAGCCATTATATACATTTCGAATCATTGATCTTCCATACGGAGCACCTTTTTTATTAGTGACACCACGTTTTTTTAAAATTTTGAGCACATCATCTGTATAATGATATCCTAAAGCTTTTTTGAGTTCTTTTCGCTGTTTTTCAGTAATCATAATTTGTTGTTTTTGATTCAGTTGTCAGAGTCTAACATGAGCAATAAGGTGTTTAAAAAAAGCCATACGTATAGCAGACTATGCTAATTAAAGCATGGCTTTTTATGGTAATAAAATGTGTGAGAATTTAGTGCTTAACTGGTTGCTATAGGTTTTCGTTTTTAGTCTCTAGTCATCGTCCAATCGTCAATCCAAAGGACATCATACTTAACGAATTGATCTTTTGAAATTACTTCAATTATATATATTTTTTTGAAAGGATTATACTTCATTATATTTTTTGATTTTTTATCTTGAATATATGCTACATCTACAATTTTAAGGTTATCTAATTCTTTTATGTTACATGTATCCTTTCGTTTATTTGAACCAAAAGCAAATGACTCTTTATATATATGAAAAAATGTCAAGTTATTATGATCTTGATATGCTTTTCTATAAGCATTAAGGTTTTGTGAATTACCTGATCCATCTTCAATAATACATTTTTCTTTACTTTTTGAATCAAATAATAAATAAACAGTTTCTTTATTTTCTTCTTGTGCAACACACAAAAAAGAAGAAAATAGTATAAGTAATAGTGTTAACTTTTTCATTCTGTACAAGTTTCGTTAATATTATTTGTTATATAATTTGAAATTACCAATTCTATTCTGTCTCTTTCTGCTTGAGGTAAATTTACCCATGCTATAACAGCATCAGGATCATCTTCATAAATCAAACCCTCCCAAGACAAATCCATGTATAGTTGTTGTGGTTGTTGAGAATTTGGGACTGCAACACCTGTGTCAAATTCTTGTAATAATCTTGCAATGGCTTCTCTGTAATGCGTTGCCATTTGTTGATGTTGCCAATTGTTAAGTCTCCTCATATAGTCATAAATACCAGGAAAATTATCTCTTATACTTAACATATAATTTGTTTGTTCTTCAGCTGACATACCTGTGAAATCTAAATGTCCTTGTTTAGCAAGCGACAGCAACTTTCTGAATATTTCAGCATGTATTACTTCATGAATAATAGTTTTAGCGAGTAATAAGTTAGGTCTTTGCGGATGCCCATATATATTATTTTTATTATTTATTTGAATTAATATTTGATAGTCAGGAGAATTTACGTCTCCTGCTGTTCCATTAAGAGGTGGGATTGTTGATCCTTTGGTAGTTCCATCCAATGGCGCACTTTCAAATTTCAAATGTGCAACAGGAAACTCCCCATCAAATTTTTTAATCGATTCTTTGAAACCGCCTTTTAACTTTTTCAACTTATTATAAACACAGAGAGCTTTTCCTTCTAATTCATTTAAAATTTTATAATCATCGTACTCATCTAGTAAAGTCTCTATTACTTCCTCCTGTGCCTCTTCACTACAATTATTCTCTTGAAGATAATTATTAATAGTAATCCAATCACTTAAACTTAAATCATTTTGATTTAAAATTTCGGGATCAATAGTAGTTATGTCAACAGTATTAAAATCTGCTAATCCGTTAATACAATCCTCAATAGCTTGTTTTGTACTTTCTTCTCTAGTAATAGGTGAAGTTATAATATTATCTGCTTCGTCGTCAGTTGTTTCATCTGCTCCATTTGAGCCACCGCCACCGCCTGCTGTCGAATTATCTTGGTTGTCTGTTGGAGATGTATTATAATCCGTTGTATCTCCTGTTCCACTGCTTCCACCATCAGGACAAAAAATTACTATTTCAAAGGTTACATTACAAGGATCATCATCATTTTCATGTTCACAATTATTTTGAACAACTCCATTTTCTGAGTGTAAATATGTGCTATTTGAACCTTGTGGGTTATGAAATTCTTGATACGTAACTATACATGGTTGTATGTTCTTACTTACTATACTTGATGAATCTAGCTCAATAGACTCATGACTAATTTCATAAGGAGTATCTACATATCCTATTAATAGATATTGTTGTTTTTGTACTGCTGTAAAATGATATGTTATTAAGCTAGCTTTGTAATCATCGTCAGTTTCAATGTATGACAAAACTAAATTTTCTACTTCACTTCCCGCATTATTCTCTCTACTTACAGGAAAAGTATATGAATGTTTATCGCTGTCATTGCTCTCAACAAGTTTAGCTACATACGTATCAATAGTAAAATCATACGTTTCATTGTAAACGTTTTTACCAATTTGATCGCTTTGTATTGTTGCCAAATTATTCATTTTGTTACGCAATTTTGCATTCTCTTCTATCTCTTGTTTAGAGATCATAGTAGTTTTAAAAGTGAGGTGTTCTTGTAAAGTCTCCTCTTGTTGCGTTTCTGCTACTGTATCACTCTGACAATTACTCAACAATAATAATACCAACACACATAGGGTTTGAGGTAAATTTCTTACTATTTTCATTATGGTTATTCATTTTTAATACACCTACTCGTTCGTTTTTCAGTTTCCACGACTGTTTTTTAAAGTGATTAGCTACACTTAAAAACATTTGCCGCGATGTGTATTAAAAAAATACCTATCTTTGATTTGCAGATCGTAGGCAAATGCTTATTTGTTTACTTAGAAGCTTTCATGTATATGGAAGCTTTTTTCTTTAGATAAAATCTAATTTCTTAAACTCTTGTGTAAATATATACCCTAGCAATTAGTATTTACAAATAGGATAATTCATGATTTATAAATTTCATACAGATTTTGTAAATAAATAGCACTTTTGTAATTTACACTGATTAACTTTATTAAAATAATTCTTACAAATAGTTTCCATGACGATAAACAAGACTTTCATGAAGGTCAATATTTATATCTTATTTTTTATTTTAATGAATGTTTGCTTTAGTCAAGAAAATAACTCAAATGATAAAGCTTGGCTTGAAAGTAAAAGTTATAATGAATTATCTGATTCATTTTATAATGTTGAGTTTAATCAAAAAAAAGCATCCGTTTTTGCCGAAGCTTTTCTTTCCAAAGCGAAAAAAGAGAGAAATATTTTAAAAATAGCAGAGGGCTACTATTTTCATTCATATATTTTAAGTAATCATGAAGATGCCATAAAATATGCGGATAGCATTATTAAACTTACTAAAGATATTGAAGATTACGAATATCCTGCGAAAGGATATTTAATAAAAGGGAAGCGTTTATATGATGATATTGGAGATTATGAAGGAGCATTAAATAATTATCTAATTGTAAATGAATATGCTCTGAAACGAAATAATCGTTATCAGCAAGTATCGAGTAAACATGTAATGGCAATTTTGAAAAATCATTTAGGAAATGAGAAAGAAGCTTTAAGCCTATACAAAGAAAACAAAGTTTTTTTATCAAATAACAGAGACAATAAGAAGTATAAACAGAAATATATTGTGACTTTGTTGGGAATTACTGATTCATATCTTAGAATGAGACAACTAGACTCAGCATCATATTATTCTGAGTTAGGTATTAAAGAGTGTTTAAATAGCAATAATGAAGTTCTTTATTCTTTTTTTCTTCTAACAGATGGTACTGCGAGTTATATGGCTAAGAACTATAAAAAATCTATTGACACACTCAATAAGGCTATTAGGATTCTTAAAAAAGATGAAAATAATTTAGGAAACTTAAAAATGGGATACCTATACAAAGGGAAATCTTTGTTAGATTCGGGGAATGAAGAAAAAGCCATAAAATACTTTAAAAGAATAGATTCATTGACAATTGAACCAATTGACTTTTTCCCAGAAATGAGAGAAAGTTATGAATTACTAATTGATTATTACAAAAGGAAAAATGATAAGGAGAATCAATTAGTAATTATGGAACGGTTACTTTATTTTGATAATGCTATCAAAGAAAAATACCATGATTTGAATATTAAGATCAACTATGAATACGATAGAGGAAGACTAACAAGAGAAAGAGACGAGTTAATCGCTGAATTAAAAGAAAAGGATAAATTATCAAATACATTACTTAAACTCCTTTTTGTATTTGTTATAATTCTTGTACTATTCTTAATATTTATAAACAGGAAAAAGAAATATTACAGAAATAAGTTTGAAGAATATATTTCATCCAAAGATATTGAGAAAAAGGAAGAGTCAACTAAAAAAACTATAAGTGAGGAGTCCCAAAAAATTGGCTTATCCGAAGAAATTATTAAAGAAATTATTTCAAAATTAGAAGAGTTTGAACAAGAAAAAAAATTCTTGTTTCCAGATAGTACACAAAATAATGTGGCATCAAGCTTAAAAACGAATTCGACGTACTTATCAAAGGTTGTAAACTCAATAAAAAATAAAAATTTCACAAATTATATTAATGATTTGAGAATTGAATATGCTATCAATGAACTACAAAACAATAAGCAATTTAGAGCATACTCAGTAAAAGCAATTGCTTTTGAAATTGGCTTTAAAAGTTCACAATCCTTTTCTAATGCTTTTATAAAAAAAACGGGAATAAAGCCTTCTATATTTATAAATGAAATAAAGAAAAGAAATTCATGATTAATAAAAATCGATATGAAATTTATAAATCATGAATACTAAATCTTGTAATCAAATAGCAATACAATTAAGTTTGTTTTAAATAAAATTAAAGATAATAGATTATGAAAAAACAAAGTAAAAAATTAGGCTTATCTAAGGAAAAGATTTCTAAAATTCAAAATTCTCAATCAATAATTGGAGGTACTAATGCAGATGAAACAAATAATGTAGAAAATTGCTGTAGCATTAAAAACCATACGAATGGAACAGGAGAAATCCCAACAGATTAATCAACACTTTTATAGATTAAGAAACTTAGGCACTACAATATAGATTCTATATCTTGTAGTGCTTGATTATTTTGTTAAAAACATTATGGAAAAATATATTAGAATTTCTTTATACCTTATTTTATTCTTTGCTTACAGTTGTAATAAACAAAACTCAATACCTCATATTGATGAAAAAAAAGTTGTAGATGTTTATTTCGGAAAAGAGATAGAAGATCCATTTCGTCATTTAGAAAATTTAAAAGACTCTTCTGTTATTAGTTGGCTAAAACTACAAAAAGAATACTCCGATAGTTTTATTGATAAAATTTCTAATCACTCTAAGATTATTAAAAAACAACAAGAATTTGAGAGTAAGAATGGATATAAAATTTCTAGCCTTAAAATAACCTCAAATGGTTCATATTTTTATCTAAAAAAATTACCTAATGATAAAGTTGCTAAGTTGTATTTTAAAAAAAATAAAGATGAAAAAGAGGAGTTGATATATGATCCAAATGAATATAAAAAAAATGAAAAAGAACAATATCTAATAAATCATATAAGTCCTAATTGGAGTGAAACAAAAATTGCAATCAGTTTGACAAAGAACGATGAGGAAGTTTCAGATATGATTATCCTTGATTTAGATACTAAAAAAATACACGATACGATAATTTCTAAAACTTGGGCAGCTGCTTCATTAGGCATGAGTTGGCTTCCTGATGATTCGGGTTTTATTTTTTCAAGATTACCTTCTGAGGATGGGAAAGCTAAAGAAACTTTTCAAAATACTAGTTATGTATTATATGATATGAAAAGTGATACCATAACTGATATTTTCTCTAAAGTAATTAATCCAAAATTGGGTATAGAAAAAGATGATTTCCCTATAATTTTTCTTCAAAACCAGAATGACAAATACATATTTGGAGCTATAGTAGGAGTTTCTCAATATTTTGATGTTTACTATAAAGAAGTTAAAGACATTAAAAATGTAAAAGCCAAATGGATTCCATTATTTAAAAAAGAAGATAAAGTGAAAAGGTTCACAATTGTTGACGATAATCTAATCTACTTATCAGCTAAGGAGGCTTCTAATTTTAAAATTTATAAAGCAAACATAACTAATAATAATATTTCTGAATCAGAAGTTTTGGTTAATGAGAAAAATAATGCAACTATTCGAGATTTCGCGGTTACAAATTCAGGTTTATTTTATACTGTCGTAAAAAATGGAGTTGAAAGCAAATTATATCATTATGAAAGTAAATCGGAAATAAAATTACCTATTTCAGCAGCTTCAATAAGCTTAATATCGAATGGTCATAGCTATAATGATTTATGGGTTTCAGTCAGTGGTTGGAATAGTGATTACAAAAGATATAGTTATAATTTTGATGAAAATACTTTTTTGATAGAGAACTTGTTGAAAGATGACTCATTACAAATAGATAATGATTTAATAGTTGAAGAATTAGAAGTGCTTTCTCACGATGGAAAATTAATTCCTTTATCGCTTGTTTATAAAAAAGGATTAAAAAAGAACGGACAAAACAGAGTTCTAATGAGAGGTTATGGAGCTTATGGTTATGTTATGCGCCCTAAATATAGTAATCAAGTTAAGTTATGGACTGATGAAGGTGGAATTTATGTTGTAGCTCATGTTCGAGGTGGTGGAGAAAAAGGAGACAGTTGGTATAAAGATGGTTTCAAAACAACAAAGCCAAACACATGGAGGGATTTAATTTCATGTACAGAATACTTAATCAAAAATAATTATACTTCAAATAAACATGTTGCTATATGGGGAAATAGTGCTGGAGGAATTATGATAGGAAGAGCAATTACTGAAAGACCAGACTTATTTGCTGCTGCAATTGTAAGAGTTGGAGTTTTAAATGCTCTACGATCAGAAAACATGATGGGTGGCGGAACAAATTCAAAAGAATATGGAACTGTCAAAGATTCCATAGAGTTTAAGGCTTTACTTCAAATGGATGCTTACCACAATATAATAAAGGGTGAAAGCTATCCTGCAATGTTTTTAACAGCTGGGATGAATGATACAAGAGTAGCTGCATGGCAACCAGCAAAATTTGCTGCCAAAATTCAAAAGGCAAATACCTCGAAGAACCCAATTTTATTATCTGTCGATTTTGAGAGCGGGCATGGTTTTGATGCAAGTGCAGAAAAGAAACAAAAAGAATTAGCGGATATAATCTCTTTTGCATTATGGCAAACGGGACACCCTAATTATCAGATTAATTAATTTACTTTCAAAAATATACAATGAAAAAAATAAAAATTTTAGTTTTCCTTTTAGCTTTTATAGGCTGTAAATCTATTACACCTATTTACAAAGAAGTAAAACTCCAAAAAATAAGTAAGTTAGGCTATATCGAGCCTATTTACAAGCTTAGTAAAAAGGTGGAAAAGGCTAAAAGTCTCAAAAACTATAAAAAATACACAAATAAACGTGTAGATTCTCTATTTCTTGTAGATGCAAAAAAATACAGGATATCAAAAAAAGTATCATCACAAAAAATAGATACTACTGAAATACATGCGATATTTGATGCGCTTAGAACAAGTCAAAAAATTATCTTCTCTTCTAATTTTAAATCATTTTTAAAAGGTTCTCAAGAGGAGTATATTATGATGTTACACCTAAGACCCAAAATATCTTATATAGCTTCAGAAATACCAATTGTAGGGGCTTTAAAAATGGAGGTAATTATTATCAAAACTAATACAGAAGAAATTATCTTTTTTGATGATGCATATTCAGCTATAAGGAATAATACAGGAAAGCAACTCTTCGACAATATTAATTATATATATAGTAAGTTAGATTGATACTGCTTTTATTGGTTATAGAATAATTCCAATTTTAATTTATCGTAAAACTAAAGTACTCGAATTTTGTGAAGCTTCAATCGTAATGATTGGAGCTTTTTACATTTATTCCAAAAAGTAAATTAGACTTTATTTGTCGCTATCCGACATTAACTGACGTAAACGAGCATGATCCGACTTAGATTTCTTTTCAAATACTGATATTTAGGAATAATTTTTAGAAGTAAGTAGAATTAAAACTAGAAAAGAAATTTTTAATGAAGTATCTCTTCCAATCGCGTCGAATCTCGTCAAATCGCATCCAATCTCTTCCAATCTCTTCCAATCGCGTCGAGCTTACTATTTTTCTTTTAACCTTTATCACTCTTAAATAAAAATATGAGAAAGAAATATCCTTGCATATCCTTGCATATCCTTGCATATCCTTGCATATCCTTGCATATCCTTGCATATCCTTGCAATGATATTTTTTTTCTTATGACCTTTGATAGAAGAGTACTAAAAACAAGTTTTAAAAATAAAATGATAAATGCAATGAATTAAAAGATAATGTGATTTCCCTAAAAAATATGTTTGTAAGATTTTAACTATTAATAATAATTCTAGTAGTTGTTTTAAATCTTTATTTTTCGTAATATAGAAAATATGATTTCAGACAATTTTACATATATCAAAAAGGGAATTACAACATATTACCAACAAAAGGTAATAATGCATCATGCGCTAGTTCCTCTAAATGAAAAATGTAAAAGACATATCAACCTTAAAAACAATCTCCGTTGAAGAATTAAAAAGCTTTGATGGACTTGCTGATATATCAATACAAGAAGCTGAAATCATTATTCATACATTAAAAGAATTATCATTATTAACACATAACATTATTACCGAACATGAGCAATCTTCAACAATTTCAAAGCTTCGCAAAGCAGAATAAAAAAAAGGTAATTACTAAAAATGAAGCTGTAATCTACACTAGAGTTTCTGGATCACAACAAGAAGATAATACAAGCTTAGATAGTCAAAAAATACAATGTACTCAATATGCTACTCGATTAAATTTAGATATTAAAGAATATTTTGGAGGTACGTATGAGAGTGCAAAGACTGATGATAGGAAACAGTTTCAAAAAATGATATCCTATGTCAAAAAGAAAAGAATTGCGTTTATTATTGTATATAGTATAGATAGATTTTCTCGTGCAGGTGCAAGCGCAATAACAATTGTTGAAGAATTGAAAAAAATTGGCATTAATGTACTTTCTGTAACACAGCCAGTCGATGTGGAAACTTCTACAGGAATGTTCTTCCAAAATTTAAACCTATTATTTAGTAAATATGATAATGACCAAAGACGTGATAAAACCATCATGGGAATGCGTCAGCGTCTTTTAAATGGGTATTGGATGGGGAAAGCTCCATTGGGATATAAGAATGCTAGAGATGAGAATAATGCACCTGTAATTGTATTTGATGAGAATGCGAAATTTATCAAAAAAATATTCTTGTGGAAATTAAACGAAAGCTTGTCTAATAAACAAATTTTAGATAGGTTAGACTTATACGGAATAAAGCTATATAAACAAAAACTGACTAACATTTTAAGGAATCCTGTGTATTGTGGTTTACTAGTACACAATCTACTTGATGGAGAAATTATAAAAGGAAAACACAAAGGCATTGTAACTAAAGATACTTTTTTAAAAGTAAATAATATTAGTACTGGAACTGGTTACAAACAACACAAAGCAAATGAAAGTTTACCACTTAAAGGTGGATTTGTAAAATGTGCTAAATGTGAAAAGCCATTAACTGGTTATATCGTTAAAAAGAAAAATATACATTATTACAAATGTGGAACTATTGGTTGTGGTTGTAATAAGAATGCAAATAAAATGAATCAGTTGTTTTTAAACATTCTTGAAAAGTATCAATTAGACAAAAAACTAGTTGCGCCATTGAAACTACAACTTAATTATACTTTCCAATATTTCAATAAATCAAATAAAGACAATACAGCTACTTTAAAATACAATTTAAGTACCATTAAAGAAAAGCTTGAAAAGATTCAAGAGAGATACGCATTAGGCGAAATCGACACGGTTATTTATAATAAGTTTTCTAAAAAGTTCAGTGAAGAAATGGATAAAATAGAAAACGAAATTAATAAAACGTCTTTTGAAAAATCGAACCTTGATTCTTACATAGATAAATCAATAAATTTAATTTCTAATTTACACAATATGTGGAACTTATCTGATTACACACAAAAACAACAACTTCAAAATTTGCTGTTCCCTAACGGAATTCTTTATGATAAAGAAAATGATACTTGTCGAACCCTAAAAACAAATTCAATTTTGGAATTAACTAACTCACTTTCAGTGATTTTGAACCAAAAAAAGAATGGACAAAAAAACACGAATGTTAATTTGTCCACTTTAGTAGCGGGAACTGGACTCGAACCAGTGACCTTCGGGTTATGAGCCCGACGAGCTACCTACTGCTCTATCCCGCGATATTGGACTGCAAATATACAACCATTTTCCATTCTACCAACAAAAAAATAAACTTTTTTATTGTTCTATATTTCGTGCCTGAAATTCTACGATGAGTCCATCTTCACTAAGCACCTCTAACTCAATTGGATTGCAGCAAACTTCGCAGTCTTCAATGTATTTTTGTGTCCGTACAGAAGTGTCTATTAACATGGAAATTGCTTCCCAACAATACGGACATTGAAAAAAATATTCGTTCATTTCGTAAAATATAACTTATGATTGCGACTCCAATGCTTCCATTTCTTCCTGAATAGTCTCCCAATCTTCCATCAATGTTTCTAAGGTTTTCTTTTTTCCTTGGTACTTATCAAAAAAGTCTGGTTGCGCAATTGTTTCTTCATAGTTTACCGCCAATTCCATATCAATGTCTTTGATTTCCTTTTCCAAATCGGAAATAGCACGTTCTACTTTATTGAGTTTGTTGTTCAGCGATTTTAGCTTTTTTTGCGATTCGTACGATTGTTTCGGCGCTTCCGCTTTTACAACTTCCTGCTTTACAACAGTTCGTTTTTCGACTTCACGCAAGTCTGCTACTTTTCGTTCGTCCAAATAATAGTTAATATCACCGAGATATTCTTTTATTTTTTGATCTTTAAATTCGTAGACTTTATTGGTAAGTCCTTGTAAAAAGTCACGATCATGCGAAACGAGAATTAACGTTCCTTCAAAGTTTTGCAATGCTTTTTTGAGTACGTTTTTCGATTTGATGTCTAAATGATTCGTAGGCTCATCCATCACCAAGACATTGAAAGGTTGCAAGAGCATTTTACACAATGCCAAACGATTTCGTTCGCCTCCCGAAAGCACTTTTACTTTTTTGTCTACTTCTTCGCCTCTAAATAAAAATGCACCTAACATGTCACGTACTTTGGGACGTGTTTTTTCATCAGCAGCTTCAATCATAGTATCTTCTACCGTAAGATTACCGTCTAAATATTCTGCCTGATTCTGCGCGAAATATCCAATTTCAACATTATGACCTAAATCTAATTTTCCATCATGTGGAATTTCATTGACAATGATTTTTGCCAAAGTAGATTTCCCTTGCCCATTTTGACCAACAAAAGCAATTTTACTACTTCTTTCTACAAATAGATCTACATTCGAAAGCACTTGCTTTTCGCCATAGTTTTTAGAGATGTTTTCTCCTTCCAATACTACTTTTCCGGGCTGAATTGATAATGGAAACTGAATTGCCATGACTGCATTGTCATCTTCATCCACTTCTATACGATCAATTTTTTCCAGCTTTTTAATAAGCGATTGCGCCATAGACGCTTTGGAAGCTTTGGCTCGGAATTTTTCAATGAGTTTTTCAGTATGCTGAATATGCTTTTCCTGATTTTTTTGAGTGGCTAATTGCTGCTCGCGAATTTCTTTACGCTGAATTAAATATTTAGAGTATGGTTTGTTGTAATCATAGATTCTTCCCAAAGAAATTTCAATGGTTCTATTGGTTACATTATCTAAAAACATTTTATCATGCGATACAATAATGACAACGCCAGGGAAGGTTTTTAAGAACTGTTCTAACCAAATGATAGATTCTATATCCAAATGGTTTGTAGGCTCATCTAAAAGCAGGATATCATTTTTTTGAAGCAAGAGTTTTGCCAACTCAATTCGCATACGCCAACCTCCTGAAAAAGTATCTGTTTTTTTGTCGAAATCTTCGCGTTTAAAACCCAATCCTTGCAAGACCCTTTCGGTATCACCTTTGTAATTGTATCCACCTAGTATCTCATAACGCGAGGTACATTCGCTCAAATCAATAATAAGCTGATTGTACGACTCACTATCATAATCGACACGTTCCGATAGTTGATGATTGATTTGATCTATTTTGAGTTCAAGTTGACGAATTTTTTCAAAAGCTTCATAACTTTCTTCCAGAACTGTACGTCCTTGCGTAAACTCGATATCTTGCTTTAGGAAACCAATTTCAACATCTTTATCTGTTGCAATTTCTCCTTCATCAGGTTCATTTTCTTTCGCAAGAATTTTTAATAAGGTAGATTTCCCTGCGCCATTTTTTCCAATCAGTCCGACACTGTCGCCCGCATTGAGTCGAAACGCAATATCTTTAAATAGATACGTTCCGCCAAAAGCAACAGCAATATTGTGAATATTTATCATGTGTGTGACAAAAGTTACAGTTTTTATAAAATGGATATCTTACTTTTGTAGTTCAGCAAGATAGTTTTATAATATATTTCTACAAATGTTAAAAAAAGGATCGAAATTAAATAGTATTTTAACGGGAAGTTGCCCAAAATGCCAAAACGAACGTATGTATGAGGTGAAAAATCCGTACAAATTAAATACTACATTAAAGATGCACGAAACTTGCGCGCATTGTGGCACACGCTATAAAATTGAACCTTCTTTTTTTTATGGCGCTATGTATGTGAGTTATGGTGTTGGAATTGCATTTGCCATGGCTGCTTTTGTTACTTCTAGATATTTGATTGGTATCGAAAGTTTGTTAGCTACCTTTTTTATAATTATGGGAACACTTATTTTTTTCATGCCCATTATTATGCGTTTGTCTAGAAATATTTGGATCAATCTTTTTATGTCTTACGACAAGAATTTAGATTCGAAACGCAACTAACTACTATTTTACATCCTTAAAACGCTTAATATCTATCTCATTTGGCAGTTCAGTTTGATGCTCTAGGTGTTTATAGAGCTGTTTAGCAACAGTTGGACCAATCATAACTCCGCGTGTTCCTAAACCGTTTAAAACCGCTAATTTTGAATCTTTAGGATGTGTTCCTACAAGCGGTCTTCTATCAATAACTGTTGGTCGTATTCCTGCGACTTGTGTTATGATTTCGTATTCACAATTGATAAGCTTTGCTAGTTTTTCTATCAGTTCCTTTTTTGCTTCTTGCGTCGGAAGATTTGTTTTATCTGTCCAATTATAAGTAGCTCCAACCGTATATATATCATTTCCTTGCGGGATAATAAACACAGAAGATTTTAAAACATAATCAATTTTTAAATTTGGAGCTTTGATAAATAGTAGCTCTCCTTTCGTTCCATTTAATGGTAAATACGAGAAGTATGGATTTTTTTTAAGTCCAAATCCTTCACAAAAAACAATTTTTTTAGCTTGTACGTTTTGATAAGTTACTGATGCATCTTCTACAATTAACTTTTCATATTGAAAACGTTCATCACGAAAATAGTTTTTAGTTTGAAGATACTCACGATAAACTTTAAGTAACTTTTTAGTTAAGACTCTTCCTGTTTCTTTTACTTTTCCCAATGAAAAAGGAGCATTAACAGCAGCATTGTCATTTACAATTAACTGCGTATCGAGGTATTTAGCTAGTTTGGGTTTGTCAGAAGCTTCAAACCACATATTTTGTTCTTCTATAGCTGCAAAACGTCGTATAACCGATAGTTTTTCATCGAAGTTTGCCTGCAATTTTTCTTCTAGTGCTTCATAAAAAGGCAAAGCAACCTCTAATTGTTCATCAGCATTCCAGACTGGCGTAAAGCGCTTTAATATTACTGGATTATACAATCCGCCTGCAACAGTTGAAGATTTTTGCGAGTCATCTTCAAAAACCACAAATTCTTTTCCTGCCGCTTCCAATTCTTCACAAAAAGCAATTCCAGCCAATCCTAATCCGACAACTATATAATCTACCATACTGCAAAAATAAAAAACGCTCACCAAATAGTGAGCGTTTTAATATTGTTATGTTATGAATTTTAGTAATTCCACATGTCTTGTTCTCTTCCTCTGATCTTTTCTTTGATTCGTTCAGATTCCAATAACTGCATGAGCGAGTTTTCTTTCACGTACTCTTTAATCTGTCGATCACCTTGTACGTTCTCCTCTTTGTAGATTAATCCGTTAAAACGTCTAGCATTTAAAACGTGATCAAATGATAATGGCACTGCCGCATTTCGATCGTTGAATGCTTTCGCTTCGTGTAAAATTTCTCTAACATCTGGATAGAATACCCAAAATAATTCAATTAAATCTTGCTGTCCATCTAGATCCACAAATTGTGCTTCTGGTGATACAGGTGCAATACCTAATAATCTGAATTTTAGTTCTCCTTGACGCTTGTCAAAGTACCAAACTCCTTTTACGTGATATTCTTCAATATCAGCTGCAGTTAATTCTCTTACTTCGATAAACTCGTCAGAAAGTTTTTCTCCTCTGTTCAATTGGTTGAAACCTTCATCTAAAGTATCAATCTTCTTTAAACTAGACTGAATATCTTTAAGTGTACGAGTTTCAGTAAAGTTACCATCTGCATAGATTTTTTTAATGTTATTATTTTTGATATTCGTCATCAAAACATCATACAGAGAGCGTCTGTCACTACGTATACCGACAGAATCAATAGGATAATATAATGGGAAGTTTACTCTTTCATCAAGGTCAATAATTTCCCATGTTGTAGCAGACCACAGAATATCTCTGTCATCTACATATCCATAAGGTAATGGACCGTCATTATCTGCATCTTTCTGTGCCTGTGTTTTTACACCTATTTCACTAGGATCTTTGGCATTCAATAGGTTTGCTTGTGCAAACATAGAACCTGATACTAGGATCGTACATGCAATTGTAAATAAACCTCTCCAATTCATAACAAATGTTTTAATAATTTTTTAGTTTGTAATTTCAATAACTACTGGCGATACTCTTTTAATAAGTGGTCCGTTACTTTTGGCCTTAATATTTAAAATCTGTACCGTTTGTCCTCTTTTTGCTCTATTTAATGCTGCTTTAGCTCTTCCGTCTAATCTGCTACCTCTAACCGTAATTGTTGGTTGTCCTGGTACTTTAAAATCAAACTGAGTTACTTGTAATGGTAAATCGAAATCGAAATCTTCGAAATCAGCTTTTACTGATCCTTTTGCAACTCCTGATTTACTCATCTTAGTTGAACCTTGCACTCCTCTAAAGAATCCTGTTGGTGCAGGAATATCTTTAATTCTGAATGTTTTCTTATCTCCAGCTTTAGATCCATCATCAAGTGTTGCAGAAACGTTAATTGTTACATTAGTTCCAGTTGTTGGCTTCATGCTGTATTTACCATTTCCAACTTTTCTTAATCCAGGAGCATTTGCATTTACTTTATTGTCAGATACACCTGCAAAAGAAATTGTCATTGGGTTATCAACTCCACGATATACTACGTTCATCTTATCAGCAGAAATTGTTGCTGAGTTTGGACGCGGTACTACCACATAGTTAGCATTAATTTTGATAGGTAATTCTTTTCCGTTTTCAATAAACGTAAACTCTCCCTCAATTTTGTGCTCTCCTACATTTCCAACATTGAAATCTAAAGTTGCTGCTCCGCTTTCGTCAATAGCTTCTGCTAGGTTAATTTCTTTTCCTTGCACTACTAATTTTGTTGGTGGAACGTTTGCATACTTTCCAATTACAACTTTACCTTGGAATTTTTCACCAGCAAAAAACGCAGACTTTTCAGCCAATACAATTGCTTTGTACTTATTCAATGTAGTTGCTTCAGTAACAATGTTTCCTAAGAAAAGACTAAACATATCAGACTCATTAACTTTAATGTCATTTTGCATTGCCGTTAATTTAGTGAATGAAGCAATTGCTGGGAAACCTTGATAGTGGTATGCTAACCAATCAATTTTCTTTCCGTCTCTGTTCTCTACTTTTTCAGTACTGAACGTTTTGTTGAATTCATCCGACTTTCCTCTGTAGCTTTCGTCTGTTGCTAAAATAGCATTGATTTCAGACTTGTATGCTTCGATGTTAGCCATTACTTCTTGACCTTTCTTAGTCAATCTATCTCCTGTGAACCAAGCTTCGTCTAAGATATCAGTCTTATCCATTGCTTCGAAAGGAAGTTTACCAGTTTTTGCATCAACTACATATCCTCCTTCTTTTAATAAATCTTTCTTAAGAGTTTCAAGATATTTGTATAGTTTATCAGAAGCAATTTTAACTTGTTGAGCTCTTGCTGCTGGAACTTTGAATTCTTTAGGATTTTCAGATCCTTTTGTTTCTAGTTCTTCTAATAATCTATCATTTCTGTCAATTGTTGCGACATTTGAGTCCGCAAACTTTGCTTCCATTAATCCGAAAGCTGAGAGTACTTCTTTAGACATATTCATTGCCATCATTGCGATGAATACCAAGTACATCAGGTTAATCATTTTCTGCCTTGCAGATACTTTTCCTCCTGCCATTTCTAATTAGTTTTTTTAGTTAATTTTTGTTGAATTACGTATATAACTACTAATTAGTTTTTGTTCATAGCAGATAACATTCCTCCGTATACACCATTTAATGATGATAAGTTAGATGCTAATGATTGCATTTGCTCTTGAAGTTTTGCTGCATTTGTTGCTGCTTCTTCATTGATCGCCGCTTGACGATTAGCACTTTCCATCTGTACTTTGTAAAGACTATTTAAAGATTCCATTTGCGCTGCCGCTAATGACATTTCTTCGCTATATTTTTTAGTTGAAGCAATTGCGTCTACTGTTGGAGAGATGCTTTTTGCAGCTCCTTCAAAATTACGAATGCTATTTCCTAAGCTGTTCATTAATTCTCCGTCAATTCTAGCGTCTTTTAATAATCCATCTAATTTCTTAGATAATAATCCTTCTGCATCTGTAGCTTCTTGTTTTTTAGCTTTCGCTTTTGCAGATCCTCCTGATAATTCAGGATATACCAATGACCAATCTAGTTCGTCTGACTGTCTTTCAAATGCTGAATAGGTAAATACTAGCGCTTCTACAATCATTCCAATTGTTAAAATTTCACTTCCGTAAGGCCAGTGCTGAATTTTAAATAATGCTCCTACAATTACAATTGCCGCTCCTAGTCCATATACCATGTTCGTTAGCGTGATCTTGCCATTCTTTGCCATAATAATCTAATTTTTAGTTTAGTGTTTAGTTAATAAAATTTAAGTGTTGGGTTAACCGTGGTTTATTTTAGTATTTCGATATTTAGTTTTTTACTGTTCCGATAACATCAGTTCCCATGTAACTTTGTACAGTTCTGAAACCGATATAACTTCTTACTGAATCTTTGTACTCAAAGTCTCTCGTACTTACTTGTAAGAAGTACTCAACATCTTTCCAAGAACCTCCACGAATTACTTTACGTGTGTTTGCTGAATCATTTACATTTGGGCTCATAGTAGACATGTATTCATAAGAACTTGGATCATAAGATGAAGCGGTCCATTCGGCTACATTTCCTGCCATATTGTATAGGTTGAAGTCGTTTGGTTCAAATGCATCGCCTTCTACTGTGTATAAAGCTTGATCTGCTGCGTAGTTTCCTCTTAATGGCTTGAAGTTTGCCAAGAAACAACCTCTATCGTTCATTGTATAAGGTCCTCCCCAAGGATACGTTGCTCCTTCGAGTCCACCTCTTGCTGCGTATTCCCATTCTGCTTCAGATGGCAATCTGAATTTATTGATTTGGTGACGCTTTCTTTCTTTTCTGTAGATATTCTTTTTTAAAGTTCTCCACTCACAAAATGCTTTGGCTTGCTTCCAACTTACACCTACTACTGGATAGTCATTGTATGCATCATGCCAAAAATAGTCATTGTGCATTGGCTCATTATATGAATATTCGAAGTCTCTAATCCAAACTGTAGTATCTGGATAAATTTCTAAATTTTCTCTTCTGATGAACTTCGTACGTTTTACACCTTTGTTTTTAGCTGCTGCTTGGATGTCCATCCAAGTATATTGGAATCGCACTTTTGTCCAATCGATAGTACGCTGTCCATTGTATGATTCTGCTTCAGGAATTAATAATGAATCTAATACTTCTGCATAGAATTCATCTGGAATTTCAGAATAGTCCCAAACCAACTCCTCATCACGGTTCAAACGTCGTCCCTCATACCCTGTATCACCTAAGCCTACATAGTTTTCAAGATTATATTTTTCCCAAGCTGTTAAATCGGTAGTATCCGCATCTTTAAATGCATACTTTGCGATTCCATCTTCGTTTGGATCAGTTTTACCTTCTTCGTCTGCAAGAATAGCTAATCTCGTTCTCATTATTGAGTCACGAACCCAATACACAAATTCTCGATATTCGCTATTAGTAATTTCTGTCTCATCCATATAGAATGATGGGACGGTAACTGTTTTAGTGGGTGCATTTTTAGTTTGAGCAATGTCATCATCAGATTTACCCATGATAAATGAACCACCAGGAACTAAAGTCATACCATAAGGTTTTTCTGGGTGCCATTTTTTTCCTTTGACACCGACTAGCTCACCTCTGTCTTTAGAACCACAGCTATAAAGAAATGCTAAAACGGCTGTTAATACAACAATCTTTTTCATACGGAATTATTGAGGTTAATACGTTTTTTATAGATTTTAAGGGCGTAAACCTATCTATTTATTTTTAAAAAAACAATTTTTTATTCTAAAAACTAATGGTTTTAAACTGCTTTTTCTAAATATAATTTAAGGTTTTCTTAACACGCTTATTTAATTTATACTCTTTTTATACGCCATCCACCATCTTTCAGGGATAATTTGATTGCATGCATTCAAATAATCTTGGTGTGTGCAAGGTAATAACGTATGTCTTTTTAATTTATTATTCAAACTTGAAATAAATGGTATTTCTATCCACCATCTTTCTGTTTTATTACTCTTGTAAAAAATCATTTCTTCTACATCGTTTGGCACGATATACTTTAAATAATCGTCTTTTGAGGCAAAAGGATAATCTTTTACACGATAATTGACACCTTCTATAAAATACCAAATCATTTGCGCAATTAACATTGCTGTAATTTCTTCGTCTTTAGAATTTCGATATTCAAAAACTCCAAAAGAAGATACTTTGTCACTGATTCCAGCATAACGACTAATGGCACAAATTTCTTTTCCGTCCAAACCATTAGGCGATGTATTTTGATTTCCACTTACTTCAGATGCTTTTACAGCCGATAAATCAATTCCGACAATATCTGCATCACGTGTAATAGGTTCAACAATACTTATGTCATTAGAAACTTGCCCTAAACGATACGCATCAAAAAACAGTTTTTGCATTAAATCTATTTCTTCTTGCGCATTGAAATAGGTTTGATATCCAATATTACTATAATTAAATAGATTATGAGGTGCTTCTGTAATAATCTTTCCCATATAGGATTGATTACTTACCGATTGTGTGATGGCGCCAAAATCAAATTTACTATCTACATTTACAATATTTACCGTTTGCTCTAAATTATCATACGCACGATACATGGCATACATTAAATCTTGACTTCCGCCTAAAATAACAGGAATGATGTTTTTTTTGAGCAACGGCTCCATGATTTGTTTGAGTGCCGCATATGTATCTTCAACAGTGTCTCCTTTTTGCAGGTTTCCTAAGTCAACGATTTTATGACTCCAGTTTCCTGGATAGAGACTGTACAATGCTTTTCGAATCTCTAGCAAATCTAAACTTTCACCCAAGTAATTGATATCACTTCTATTTTCGAGCACTGCAATGATGGCAAACTTTGCCTCAGCAACCGATGTTGGAATGCCATGCTTGGACGTATGAATGTCTATATGGTTTCCTAAAGCTTGATCTGGTAACAGTTCATTATGAGCCGTCAATAAATCATTGATAGGCAATAAAAATTCGAACTCCATTATTTTTTAGCTTTTGCTTTTGTTTTAGCCTTTGCTTTTGTTTTAGCCTTTGCTTTTGTTTTTTTCTTAGGAGCTTTGTCCTCAATCATTTTTTGAACTTCTTCCAAAGTCAATTTTGTCGCATCGACAGTTTTTGGAAGTTCTATTTTTATTTTTCCTTTTAGGATGTTACTTCTTCCCCATCGTGCTTTTTCGACACGAATTCCTTCTTCTTCCCAGTTGTGAATTACTTTTTCACGTTCTTTTTTCTTCTTGTCTTCAATGAGTTCTTCAATATCCGCTTGCGAAAGATTATCAAAGTCATATTTTTTATTGACATTGATAAAGATTCCATTCCACTTTAAGAAAGGTCCAAAACGTCCAACTCCTTTGGTTACATCATGACTTTCATATTGTGCAATAGGCGCG
Source organism: uncultured Kordia sp. (assembly GCF_947489565.1). Lineage (GTDB taxonomy): Bacteria > Bacteroidota > Bacteroidia > Flavobacteriales > Flavobacteriaceae > Kordia. The sequence goes on from NZ_CANLEA010000003.1 coordinate 357,410, forward strand.
TCTGCTTTTTCACGTGCATCAATTAATTCTTTTGCACGATCCATTTCCACACTTAGTGGATCTTCTCCTTTTTCTAATGAGATGAATTTTTTACCATATTTCACATACGGACCGTAACGACCATTATTTACCTCAACAGCTTGCCCTTTGTATTCTCCTAGCGCTTTTGGCAATTGGAATAAATCCATGGCTTCTTCAAAGGTAATGGTATTCAGTTGTTGATCTGGGCTTAAGCTGGCAAATTTTGGTTTTTCTTCATCATCTACAGTTCCTACTTGCACCATTGGTCCAAATTTTCCAAGTCGCACACTCACCTGTTTTCCAGTTTCAGGATCTACTCCCAAAATACGTTCTCCAGATTCGCGCTCTGCATTTTCTTTTACGTCTTCTACGGTTGGATGGAAATCTGCATAGAAATCTTTCATCATTACTTTCCATTCTTCATTTCCAGAAGCAATATCATCAAAGTCCTGCTCTACTTTCGCTGTAAAGTTGTAATCTAAGATGGAAGAGAAATTTTTCACCAAGAAGTCATTTACAATCATTCCAATATCCGTTGGCACTAATTTCCCTTTGTCCGAACCTACTTTTTCAGTAAGTTCTTTTTCTATGATTTTATCTGCTTTTAAGGTAAGCTGCTCGTATTTTCTTTCGACACCTTCAACCGTTCCTTTTTCTACGTATCCTCTATTTTGAATGGTAGAAATTGTCGGTGCATAAGTAGACGGTCTTCCAATTCCTAATTCTTCAAGTTGTTTTACAAGAGATGCTTCCGTAAATCGGTATGGTGCTTTTGTATAACGTTGCGTTGCTGTGATGAACTCGTTTGTTACTTGTTCTCCCACAAATAATGCTGGCAACATTCCGTCTTGCTCTTCTTCTTCTTCGTCTTTTCCTTCTAAGTATACTTTTAGAAATCCTTCAAATTTTAACACTTCTCCATTTGCCGTAAAGCGTTCTCCGTGCGTATTGGCTTCTATTTTTGCATTGGTACGTTCCAATTTTGCATCACTCATTTGTGAAGCTACTGTACGTTTCCATATAAGTTCATATAAACGTACTTGATCGTATTCTGCTTCTACCGAATGGTTTGCCATGTTGGTTGGACGAATAGCCTCATGCGCTTCTTGCGCTCCTTTTGACTTACTTCTGTAATCTCTTGGATGACTGTATTCTTCACCATACGAACGAATGATTTCTTCCTGCGCTGCATTTTTAGCATCTTTTGAAAGGTTTACACTATCCGTTCTCATATACGTAATTAAACCAGCTTCATACAAACGTTGCGCTAAAGTCATCGTTTTACTTACCGAGAAATATAGCTTTCGCGATGCTTCTTGTTGTAGTGTTGATGTAGTAAATGGCGCTGCAGGTGATTTTTTTGCTGGCTTTGTTTCTAAATTTGCAATTTTAAAATCGGCTCCAACATTTTTAGCTAAGAAATCTTTTGCTGCTTGATGCGTTGGAAATGTTTTATTGAGTCTTGCTTTGAATTTTTTCCCTTTTGAGTTTAGGAATTCGGCGGCAACTTTAAAAGATACTTGTGGTTTAAAGTCTTGAATGCTGCGTTCACGTTCTACAATTAATCGTACAGAAACCGATTGCACACGTCCGGCAGATAATCCACCTTTTACTTTTCTCCAAAGTACAGGCGATAATTCGTATCCTACCAATCTGTCTAAGATTCTACGTGCTTGTTGTGCATTTACCAGATTATAATCTATATCTCTCGGATTCTCAATTGCTTTTAAGATTGCCGATTTGGTAATTTCGTGAAAAACGATACGTTTCGTTCGTTTCGGATCTAACTTTAATGTTTCAGCTAAGTGCCATGCAATTGCTTCTCCTTCGCGATCCTCATCACTAGCGAGCCAAACAATTTCTGCTTTTTTTGCTAAATCCTTTAATTTTTTTACGACTGTTTTTTTGTCATCGGAGACAATATATTCAGGTTCAAAATCGCCATCAACATTTACACCTAATTCTTTGGAAGGTAAATCTGCAATGTGACCAAAACTTGATTCTACCTTGTAATCTTTTCCAAGAAATTTTTCAATTGTTTTTGCCTTTGCAGGTGACTCAACAATTACCAGATTCTTTGCCATATATTATTTTTTCAGAGTACAAAAGTATGTAGATTTTTAAAAATGGGCACATTTTTTTGTGTTTACGATTTTTTTATGCCCGATTTCTTCTGCTTTTTGCAGGTTTAAAAATCGTATTTCACACCTATGGTGAATGCACCAAATTTCTTAGCTCCGAGATAATTTACATATGGAGAAAATTCATATTTAAAAACTAGTCCAACTTTTTTGTAACGCACTGCAGAAAAGAGTCCATAATTGATTTTTCGCTCAAAGAAGTTGATATTGATGTTGTTGAAAAATTCATTATTAGGCGAATAGAATTCGTATCCAACATATGCGCCAGCTTCCACACCAAAGTTTCCAATATGTTTTTCAAGACCTGAATGTATGTTCATACTTAATTCTCCTCTATTAAAACTGACAGAGTCATTTTTGAAGCGCAGATTTCTAAATTGTAACGAAGCTCCATAATTGAACGAATACTTTTTTTTCAGCTTATCCTTTTGTGTGTATGAAAGCTCAAAAACATATGAACCTATGAAGTTGTAATCGTTCTCGTTTACAAAACCATTGAAACCAACCATTAAATCTAAGTTGTCATACACTTTTTCTGCTTTTTTAGATTTGCGTCGCTTTTTACGCTTCTTTTTAAGCATTTCTGGCGAGACTAATTCCCAAGGAGCTAATTTTAATCCTGCTGCATTTACATAAAAATCTTCTTCTCCATCAGCAATAGCTAGGTTTGTGGAATTGTGTAATTGATTTTCACTTTCTGATGTTGCAGCCATAGTATTTACAGAAGTCGCTGTAGTCGTATTTGCCATCAAAGCACGTGAATGATTTCCAGTTTGCTGTTGCATCAAATTGTTTTTATTTCCATATAAGTTGTTAGTAGCTTGATGCTTACTTTTTGTTTCTGACGTTGCCACTGAAGTGTTTGTTCCAGCTTGACTGGCATCATTCACGATTGCATTTGAATTTGAATCTGGATTTGACTTTGGACTTGATTCTTCACTTCTACTAGAAGTTATCTCATTATTTATATCGCTATTATTATTTTCATTGTTAGAATTGCTAGATTTTAATGGCTCTGTATTTTTATTTGAAACTTCCACGGAATTCACATCAGCAGTAGCATGTACACCAACATATATTCCCAACGAGCAAAACAATGCAAACAAGACAATATATAAAAGGAGCCTTTTACGTTTTTTACGCTTCATTTTTTGCTGTACCATTTGCCAACCGTCTGCCGAAGGTTGCACCGTATGATTGGAAAGCGTTTTTTTAGCTAACGCATCTATATAATCAAAATCTTCCATTGGCTTTTTTTATGGTTTGCAATTGTTCTTTTAATAGTTTTCGCGCTCTAAACAAGCGTGTTTTGGACGTCGTTTCTGGTATTTTTAATAAGTCTGCTATTTCTTTATGCGAATATCCTTCTATTGCATACAAATTAAATACGAGCTTAAATTCTAACGGAAGTTGCTCAATGAGTCGTTGAATTTCCGATTCTTCTTTTATCGGTTCTTGATAGGTTTTTTGTCGCTCTAGAATAATTTCGCTTTGTGAGGCGATGATAAATTTTTTCTTTCGTAGAAATGACAGACTTTCTCGGATCATTATTTTCCGAATCCAACCTTCAAAACTCCCTTCATTTTTATATTTTTTTATGTTGAAAAACACTTTTACAAAACCATTGTTCATGGCTTCTTCGGCCAACGTTCTATCGGAAATAAAGTTTTGACACGCAGCTAACATTTTGGGTGCAAAAGCTTCGTAAACTGCTTTTTGTGCAAGTTCATCACCTTTTACTAATGCTTTGAAATTGTATGTTCCTGCGTTTGTGTTTTCCAAAAACGTTTGCCCTATTTGGTTGTTTTGTATTTGAATTGTTTTTAACAAGTTGTCGATATGATTGTTATCGGAATGATGAAAAATTCGTTATTAGCTCCATAATTCACACGAACATAGATTGTTTGCTCTTGCGTGCTGTTTTGATATGATGTTTGCGAAAGCGGATTGGTTTCTGCATCTGCATCTATTTGTGTTTCATAGAATGCAATACTATCTTCATCGGTTAATGCTTCTAAATCTTCAATTTGCAAAATACAAGGTATGTAATTTTCGAATATAAATTCTGAAATTCCAGAACCATCAATGCCTTCACATTCTGAAAAAATGAGTTGCGTACAGTAGTTTTCTTCCTCACATTCATTGTTTAAAGTAAAACTAATACCGTTATTTTCAAATTGCATGAGTTCGCTTGAATAACTAAGTACTACCCAATCTAAATTCCAATCATCTGCAGTGATTCCTGGCTCGTCCATCGTAATATTGACATGCAATTCATCTTCTATAAAATAGAAAATCCAAGTTCCTTCAAACAATTCGCCATTATTATAAAAGTCAAACGTTCCATCATCTGCCACATCAAACACGGCGTTTTCGTAAGTGTCTTCTGTTTCATCATCGTGACGTACAACCCACACACATTCTTGAAAATATAAACTGCATTGCCCTGTTATTTCTTGTTGTTGCACATCAATACAATCGTCAATGGCTTGTTTAAGTTCATCTTTGTTTTGAATTAGAAATTCTTCGCCACTTTCTAAAATGCTTTGAATAGGAAAATTGATTCCGATACTATTCCCATCAGGAATATTTTCAAGAATAAAACTAAAATTAGCATCACTTGAAACTACATATTCATTAGCCACCATTAAATCTGCATCAAACTCCAACATTGTAAAAGAGTATAAAAATTTTATGCAGGTAATTTCATCTTCGTCTTCTGTTTCGGCTACGCGCTCAATTAAACCAAACAATTCTGATTCTTTCTGAATTACATTTTCCAGTGATACCGTTCCTACTTCTTCATTATCATCTAAATCAGAGCAAGAAAACGTAAAGAATCCGACACACAGCAATAGTGTTATTTTTAAAAATTGTTTTTTCATAATCAGGTTTTGTTAATGTTTCTATAAGTATAGACGCGCCTGTTTTGAAAAAGGTTCCCGAAAAATAAAAAAAGCCTATTTTTTCAAATAGGCTTCTTCGTTATACAGGGTATAAAGTTGTTGTAGTAAAGTGATTATTGAATTGTAAATTCACTAATCAATTCAATTCCCGTATTTATGTAGTTATATTGAGTCAACGTATTGTCTCCAATTTTCAATAATTTATCTTGCATTGGAATGACATCATACGCATCATTTGTATTAAAATTTTGTAGCAATTGTAAGTTTGAAATATCTGATTTATCGTATACTTTCAGTCCCGAAGCACCATCACAGATAAATAGTTGATCACCTTTGATTCCTAAACCATACGGCTCTTCCATAATATAGGTTTCTGCCAATTGCGGATTGTGAATATCTGAAATATCAATAATTTCTAATCTACTTTCTAGCATTTGCATTTCTCCATCCATACAACTCGCTCCTGCGCGAAGTGTGACATACGCATAGTTTCCATCGACTACAACAGGATCACAAAATTTTGCATGATCAAAGTCAGAGATATATGTTGGTGAACTTGCTTGGGTAATATCGTAAATGTACATTCCTGTTCGTGTTCCTATGAATAGTTTATCGTCTTGATAAAAAATAGTTTCTGCTTGCCAAGTCACATACTCTTCATTCACTTTTACAGGTGTTTCTAAATTTTGAATATCAAACACATTTATTTTAACATTGTCAACTACGTACAAATAATCATCTACAATTTTAAAACGCGCTAGCGATCCACCTGAACCTGTATTTCCTCCTCCATCAGACGTTTCTAAAGTCACAATATTATCATCCATTATTTCCCTACGTTCAACAGCAATATCCCAACCAATAATAATATCTTCTTCATAACTATAGTTTTCCCAATTAAATAAATAAACATTTTCTGGATATTCTGCTTGTTGCGGATTTTGAATTACATCTTCCACACGTCCTATCATTTGTATATCGTTGACTTGGCTGATATCAAAAACCACTAAGTCTTTTCCGCTGTCCGCATATAAATAATTTCCTTTTACAGACACATCTTTATTTAACGGAATTTTCAAGAAGTTGACAATGGTAGGCTGTAATGGATTTCTGTTATCAATAACATGCACTCCTCTATCTACATCATTCACAAAAATATACTGTTGATATGCATAAATTTTTCCTGATTCTACAATGTTTTGAGCGGGTAATACTTCAACAGAAGCACGTAATTCTGCGGTGCTGATCGTAATTGGTGTAGCAACATTTACGTATTCATAATCTTTATCATCTGAACAAGACAAAAAGAGACAAGTTACGACACAAAGTAAAAGATATTTGAGTTTCATGGTGTAGTTATTAATTGATTCATTTACAGGGTAGATACCAACATCTTAAAAAGGTTGCGTCGAAAAAGAAGGTATTTAACATGTCATTATGTCACTATCTTTGAAATAATTCTATCTTTGTATCTTATTTGATAAAGAATTCAAGGTACAGAATACATTTACATGGAGAAGATTATTGACGAAAGCAAACAAGGAGAACGTATTGTTTTAGCAGAGAATCCAAAGAATACACGAAAATTATATATAGAAAGTTATGGTTGCCAGATGAACTTTGCCGACAGCGAAGTTGTGGCGTCTATTTTAGCAAAAGAAGGATTTAACACTACCGATCGTTTAGAAGAAGCCGATTTGGTATTGGTAAATACATGCTCCATCCGTGACAAAGCCGAGCAAACCGTGCGCAAGCGTTTGGAAAAATATAATGCTGTAAAAAGACACAATCCAAAAATGAAAGTTGGTGTATTGGGCTGTATGGCAGAACGCTTGAAAAGTAAGTTTTTGGAGGAAGAAAAAATTGTAGATATGGTCGTTGGACCTGATGCATACAAAGATTTACCAAACTTATTGCAAGAAATTGATGAAGGACGTAATGCTGTCAATGTGATTCTTTCTAAAGAAGAAACCTACGGAGATATTTCACCTGTACGTTTAAACACAAACGGAATTAACGCACTCGTTTCTATTACCAGAGGTTGCGATAATATGTGTACGTTTTGTGTCGTTCCTTTTACACGTGGACGTGAACGCAGCCGTGATCCGCAATCAATTTTAGAAGAAATTCAAGAATTGGTTGATAAAAATTACAAAGAGGTAACGCTGCTTGGACAAAATGTAGATAGTTATTTATGGTATGGCGGTGGCTTGAAAAAAGATTTTGACAAAGCTTCTGAAATGCAAAAAGCAACTGCAGTCGATTTTGCAAAGTTATTAGACATGGTTGCTATAAAGTTTCCAAAACTACGCCTTCGTTTCTCTACGTCAAATCCGCAAGACATGCATGAAAATGTATTGCGTATGGTGGCAAAACATCAAAATATCTGTAATTATATTCACTTGCCTGTACAAAGTGGAAGCGATCGTATTTTAAAAGAAATGAATCGTTTGCATACACGTGAAGAATATTTTAGACTGATTGATAAAATTCGTGAAATCATTCCCGATTGTGGAATTTCACAAGATATGATTGCTGGTTTTCCAACAGAAACCGAAGAAGATCATCAAGATACGCTATCATTAATGCGTTATGTAAAATATGATTTCGGATATATGTTTTCCTATTCGGAACGACCAGGAACCATGGCCGCTAGAAAAATGGAAGATGACGTTCCAGAACCTGTTAAAAAACGTAGACTTGCAGAAATCATAGCATTACAATTAGAACATAGTGCTTACAGAACCAAAGCACAACTTAACAAAGTAAAAGAAGTACTTGTAGAAGGAACTTCCAAAAAATCTGATGGCCATTGGAAAGGAAGAACTTCAGAAAATACGGTAGTGGTTTTCCCAAAAGAAAACTATCAACCAGGTGATTTTGTAAACGTAAAAATACTTGACTGCACTTCAGCAACCCTAATTGGTGAACCTGTAGGATTCTCAGAAAATAATTAACCACAAACTAATTTTTGTGCCAATCAAAAAACTTGACAAATGAAAAAAACCTTTTTAATTACATCAGCAATCTTAGCATTTTTTTGCTTTTCCTGTGACGACGAACTTTTAGATCCAAGTATCGTTATCGAAGAAACTTCCAACAATGGAGGAAATAATGGTGGCAACAATGGCGGCAACAATGGCGGCGGAAACAACGGTGGTGGAAATAACGGCACTGCACTTTCAACATATTCGTTAGACTCTACTTCAAACGTTCCATTTTTTGGAGAAATCATTACCAATACAGATTTTATTGTAAATGGTGGTATTGTAGTTTCTGCAAATACCCAAGTAACTGCTTTAGGGTTTACAACAAACGCTACAAGTACTATTACTAGAGATGGAAACGGAAAAGTTATTCAATCTGAATCTATGGATGGTGGAAGTGTTACCAACAGAACTACAATTACATACACAGGCGATAATATTACGCAAATAGCCTATGAAGACTTGGGAGACAATACCGAAAATTACACATATACATTTGCATATAGCGGAACTACTGTCACAAGAACAAATGCTGCCGCAAACCAATCTGCTGTGTTTACTTTTGATTCCAACAGTCAATTGATTTCTATGGAATCATTTTCTGGAACAAACAGTACTCAGTTAGAAGTATTGACCTATTCCAATGGAAACTGTGCAAGTTCTACGGTTTCAGGAGCCAATACAGGAAACAATCTATTTGTATACGATTCTTTTACAAATCCTTTAAAATCTGTGTTTAACGATCAATTTTTAGTGACTGTTTTTGATACTGAAAATGATAGTCAAATTGGAAGCGTATTAGCCACTTTTTATGCTACAAATAACTGGACACGAATTGAAACGAATGATGGAAATGTAGATTTCAACGTAACCTATAATGCGAACAACGATATCACAACTAGAGCTTCAAACTTTGATCTTGGTGATGGTGTTGCCATTTCGCAATCGGAAGCATTCCAATATTAAAAATAGTATAGAAAAGCAATGAAATGAGCCATAGTTACCAATCCATTACAAGTATTGGCACATTCCATTTAACAGAAATTATTAAATACCAAAACCGATGAAGAAAATAGTTTTACTGACAACAACCGTATTAGCATTTTGCTGCTTTTCTTGCGACAATGAACCGTATGATGGCGAAATTATTATAGAACAACCATCAACAGGAATGCCAACAGATCCGGAACCAGATCCTGATCCCGTAGATCCAAATCCGCCAACTGGAGGATCATTACAGCTTGCGGATTACGATTATATCAAAACGTTTTCTTCTGGAACTGGCGATGAAACAACATTTGTGACTGATTTTGTAATTAATGCGAACAATCAATTTTTATCACAAAACACCATGTTTACCTTTTTAGGTATTACAGTAAATGGTGTCGGAAATATTATTAGAGATGAAAACAGTAGAGTTACACAAGTGCGCACTACTGTAGATGGTGTACTGATTAATAGAACTACAGTGACATACAATCTCGATAAAGTTACAGACATCACTTATGAAGATTTACAAGATGCTTCTGAAAATTTCGTTTTTTCATTTACGCATCTCAATAATGAAGTTACGCGTACCCGAGAAGGAACCAATTTCTCTACCAAGTTTACTTTTGATGAAACCACGAGTAAACTTATCAAACGAGAAACCATGGAAAGTGGAACGGTGATCAAGACAGAAAATATTTCGTATGATAGCAATGGAAACTTAACATCAGCTGTAATTACTGGACAAGACGCCAATACATATTCATATATGCACGATGGCAACACCAATCCGTTGCGAAACTCATTAAACGATTTGTACTTATTCTCCATTTTAAATGATGAATATGACGATCAATATGAGCATTGGCAAGCGATGATTTACAGTCCAAACAATGTTACGAATGTGACAACACAACAAGGAAGTTCTACTTTAGACATTCAATATGATGCTAACAACAGAATTTTAAGCAGAAACGGAAATATTTTTACTTCTGTTCCATCCATTCCTGACGGTACAACAATTACTATTGACGAAACATTTCAATACATAAACTAAAAAAACAAAGAACCTAAAATACATGGAATCCGTACAAGCGATCAAACAACGTTTTGGAATCATTGGAAACAATGCTGGGCTAAATCGTGCCATCGAAAAAGCCACGCAAGTTGCCCCTACCGATATTTCTGTGTTGGTTACGGGTGAAAGTGGAGTTGGAAAGGAAAGCATTCCTAAAATTATTCATTCACTTTCGCACAGAAAGCACGGAAAATATATTGCAGTAAACTGCGGAGCGATTCCAGAAGGAACGATTGATAGTGAATTATTTGGCCATGAAAAAGGTGCTTTTACAGGCGCTACACAAACTCGAAATGGGTATTTTGAAGTAGCGGATAATGGAACTATCTTTTTGGATGAAGTTGGAGAATTGCCACTAACTACACAAGTACGTTTACTAAGAGTTTTAGAAAACGGCGAATTCATCAAAGTAGGTTCATCAAAAGTGCAAAAAACAAATGTCCGTATTGTTGCCGCAACAAATGTGAACATGTTTGAAGCCATCAAAAAAGGAAGATTTAGAGAAGACTTATATTATCGTTTAAGCACAATTGAAATTCTACTTCCACCATTGCGTGCGCGAAAAGATGATATTCATTTGCTGTTTAGAAAGTTTGCTTCTGACTTTGCCATGAAGTACAAAATGCCTTCTATTCGTTTGAATGATGAAGCTACAGCAATGTTGACAAAATATCGCTGGAACGGAAACATTCGTCAATTGCGAAACGTTGCGGAACAAATTTCCGTATTGGAAGAAAACCGATCTATCACGCCAGATATGTTACGCCAATACCTACCAAATACTTCAGGAAACTTGCCTGCGGTTATTGAAAGTGAAAAAAGTGAAAGTGACTTCAGTTCTGAACGCGAAATTCTATACAAAGTACTTTTCGACATGAAAAGCGACTTAAACGATTTGAAGAAACTCACCATGGAACTCATGCAAAATGGCGTTTCTCAAAAAGTAAAAGAAGACAATGAAAGTCTTATTCAGAAAATATATGGCGATGAGGAAGAAGATGAAATTTTCCACGAAGAAGAAACTACTGCACCAGTAAAACTGTTGTCTATTCCTTCAGAAGTTACCGTAGTTGCTGAAACCGACAAATATCATTTTGCAGAAGAAGTGGAAGAAGAAGAAACACTTTCGTTGCATGACAAAGAATTAGAATTGATCAAAAAAGCATTAGAACGTAACAAAGGAAAACGAAAAGCTGCTGCCAAAGAACTTGGCATCTCTGAACGAACGCTCTATAGAAAAATCAAACAATTCGATTTATAATTATTAGAAAATACTAAAATGAAAAAGATAAAAATCATCATCACAACACTTGTCATTGCTGTTTCAATGGTAAGTTGTGGTTTGTACAATTTTACTGGAACAGGTGACTTAAATGCCAAAACGTATCAAGTTGCCTTTTTCCAAAACAATGCACCAATTATTGAACCAGGACTCGATCGAGATTTTACACAAGGCTTACAAGATTTTATTCAAAACCAGACAAGTTTGGATTTAGTTAGAACTAATGGTGATTTGACATATGAAGGTGAAATTGTTGAATATCGTGTATCTCCCATGAGTGCAACTGCCAATAATACAGCAGCACAAAACCGTTTAACCATAGGTGTACAAGTTCGTTTCACACACAAAAACAGACCTGAAGACGATTTTGACAAACGTTTTTCATTCTTTTTTGATTATCCTTCCACCACACAATTACCTGCTATAAAAGCAACAGCACATGAAGAAATTTTTGAACGTTTAAACCTAGATATTTTCAACGCAAGTTTAGCCAATTGGTAATATGAACATTTCTGATTTTACATACATATTACAAAATCCGATGCACATCAATGCTTCGCAAACAGAAGCTATTGCTGCAATTACGAAAGAATTTCCATACTTTCAAGCTGCGCGTGTGGTACATTTAAAAGGATTAAAAAATCAGGATAGTTTTCAATACAATCAACAGTTAAAAATTACCGCTGCTTATACAACTGATCGCAGTATTCTATTTGACTTCATTACTTCCAAAACTTTTGAACAGCACGACATTTCTAATACTGTCAAAGAAATACACAACAATACCAACGATATTGAAGTAGAAGCTGAAGAAGTAAAAGTAGATCGAAATCTTCGCATGGAAGAGGCTATCAAAACAAAGATTCAAGAAGCCAACGCAATTCTCGATCCTGACCTATTTCAACCTAAAGAAACGCAAACTCCTATTACACTAGCTGCGAATGTTGAAGAAAAAACGGAAACAACAAAAATTGAAGTTGAAACAGAAGTCAACACTGAAGTAGAAACTGAAACTGAGATAGAAGAGGTAGTTTCTAAAGAGAAGGAAAAACGTAAAAAGAAAGATAAAAAAGACAAGAAAAAGAAGAAAGCTAAAGAAAAGAAAGTTCTTGAAGCTACAGAAAAGGAAATAAAAACTACTTCAGAAACTCCTGAAGAAACCTTGCAATTAGGAAAACCGTTAGCATTCAACAAAACCGAAAAACACTCTTTTTCAGAATGGCTTCAATTAACCAATTTCCAACCTATTGATCGTTCTGACGAAAGTCCAAAAGAACCAGAAGAAGAAATTGTAGTTGAAGAGAAAATAGTAGTAAACCCAGTAGAAACTTCGCCTACAGAAGAAGAAAAACAAAAAAGATTTGATCTGATAGACAGGTTCATAGACATAAATCCGAAGATTACACCAAGGTCAACACTCGAAAAAACGATCAACCTTGCCAACGAAGTAAGTGTCGATCAATCGATCCTAATGACGGAAACTTTGGCGAAAGTATATTTAGAACAAAAGAAATATAAAAAAGCAATTAAAGCTTATAATATTTTAATTTTGAAATATCCAGAAAAAAGTGGTTTCTTTGCAGACCAAATTCGAGCAATAAAAAAATTACAACAAAATAATTAATATACAATGAGTTCAACTTATTACATTTTTATAGTCTTAATCCTTATTGTAGCATTCTTATTAATGCTAGTAATCATGGTACAGAACCCAAAAGGAGGAGGATTATCTTCTACTTTCGGTGGCGGTGGAAACCAACAAATTGGTGGTGTGCAGAAAACAACAGACTTTTTAGACAAAAGTACTTGGGCATTAGGAACCATATTGATTGTATTAATCTTAATCACAAATTTTACAAACCTAAGTGCTTCTGAGCAAAGATCGAAAGTTTCTGATATTGAAACAACAACGCAACCAGCAACTACAAACGATAATACAAATACAAACTCTACAGATACAACAAACGGTGGAGATAAGTAAAAACTCTTTGTAAACAACATACAAAAAATGCCAGCTTGTCAGAAGCTGGCATTTTTTTATTTCAATTTGTCAGTATTCCCGTAATGGCACAATTTCTGACTTATTGCTTTCCGTAAATAATAGAACAATTAAAAAATTAAATATTCAACAAAATGAGCGAAGTTAACATCAAACCACTAGCAGATAGAGTTTTGATTGCCCCGTTACCAGCAGAAACTAAAACTGCTTCAGGGCTTTTCATTCCAGATTCAGCACAAGAAAAACAACAAAGAGGAACTGTTGTCGCTGTTGGATCAGGTAAAAAAGACGAACCATTAACAGTAAAAGTTGGAGACACTGTGCTTTATGGAAAATTTTCTGGAACTGAAATTAAGTTTGAAGGTGCAGATTACATCATCATGAGAGAAGATGACATTTTAGCAATTATTTAATTAAAAGAATAACATAACTCAGCTAAAGGCAAATGCCAATAGCTAACAACTTAAAAATCATGGCAAAAGATATAAAATTTGATATTGAAGCACGCGACGGATTAAAACGTGGTGTGGATGCTTTAGCAAATGCAGTAAAAGTAACTTTAGGTCCTAAAGGTAGAAACGTAATTATTAGCAAATCATTTGGTGCGCCATCAGTAACCAAAGATGGAGTTTCTGTAGCAAAAGAAATTGAGCTAGAAGATGCCCTAGAAAACATGGGAGCACAAATGGTAAAAGAAGTCGCTTCTAGAACCAATGATTTAGCAGGAGATGGAACTACAACTGCAACCGTATTAGCACAAGCAATTGTAAAAGAAGGATTAAAAAATGTTGCAGCGGGAGCAAATCCAATGGATTTGAAAAGAGGAATTGACAAAGCAGTTACAGCTATTGTTGAAGACTTAAACAAACAAGCAAAAAAAGTAGGTGATTCTTCTGAAAAGATAAAGCAAATTGCTTCAATCTCTGCAAACAATGACGAAGTTGTTGGTGAATTAATCGCAACAGCTTTTGGAAAAGTTGGTAAAGAAGGAGTTATTACTGTTGAAGAAGCAAAAGGAACGGATACGACTGTAGATGTGGTAGAAGGAATGCAGTTTGACAGAGGATATTTATCTCCTTACTTTGTTACAAACTCTGAAAAAATGGAGGCTGAATTAGAAAGTCCTTTTATCTTATTATTTGATAAGAAAATCTCTTCAATGAAGGACTTAATGCCAGTTTTAGAGCCTGTAGCACAAACTGGAAAGCCATTATTAATTATTGCTGAAGATGTAGATGGTGAAGCATTAGCAACGTTAGTAGTAAACAAATTAAGAGGAGCTTTAAAAATTGCTGCGGTAAAAGCACCTGGTTTTGGTGACCGAAGAAAAGCAATGTTAGAAGATATCGCTATCCTAACTGGAGGAACTGTAATCTCTGAAGAAAGAGGTTTCACGTTGGAAAATGCTACGATAGAAATGTTAGGAACTGCTGAAAAAATCACGATTGACAAAGACAATACTACCATTGTAAATGGTGCTGGAGATACAGAAATGATTAAAACACGTGTGGGACAAATAAAAGCACAAATTGAATCTACGACTTCTGATTACGATAAAGAAAAACTACAAGAACGTTTAGCTAAATTAGCTGGTGGAGTTGCTGTATTATATGTTGGAGCTGCTTCTGAAGTAGAAATGAAGGAGAAAAAAGACAGAGTTGATGATGCATTACACGCAACAAGAGCTGCCGTTGAAGAAGGTATTGTTGCTGGTGGTGGAGTTGCTTTGGTTCGTGCGAAAGGTGTTTTAGAAAGCATTACAACTGATAATTTAGATGAAGTAACAGGTATCAAAATTATTGCGCGTGCTATTGAAGAACCATTACGTACTATTGTTTCTAACGCTGGTGGCGAAGGAAGCGTTGTAGTTTCAAAAGTAATGGAAGGTGAAAAAGATTTCGGTTACAATGCTAAAACTGATGAGTATGTAGACATGCTTAAAGCAGGAATCATTGATCCGAAGAAAGTAACACGTATTGCTTTAGAAAATGCAGCGTCTGTATCAGGAATGATCTTAACGACAGAATGTGCATTGATTGACATCAAAGAAGAAGCTCCTGCTGGAGGCGGAATGCCACCAATGGGCGGCGGAATGCCAGGAATGATGTAAAATCATACACAAATATAAAATCATTAAAAACCTCTCAACTCATTGAATTTGAGAGGTTTTTTTGTAAAAAATACAGAAAATAACTGTATTGGTATCTTTTTTGTGGCGTCTTTGAGCACATTAACATCCGAAGACTATGAAAAAAAGTTACCTCTTTTTATTATTAATCATCTTTTCTATAGGCAGTTCTTTCGCCCAAAAAGAATCAACCATTGAAGACGAATATTACGCTTACTTCAAACTTCCCAGAGAAGGCTTATACCTTCATCTCAACAAAACAACCTATTTTGAAGGAGAAGAAATTTGGTTCAAAGGCTATGCATATGACCAAAGAAATCAACTCGCTTCAAAAGCTACCACAAATATCAATGTCGGTATATATGATGCCGCAGGTAACCAAGTTCAAAAACACATGTTTGCGGCAGAAAACGGAGTTACACATGGAAATTTTGCCGTCGATTCTACCTTTACCGCAGGAACCTACTATATAAAAGCAGAAACCAATTGGATGAAAAACTTCAAAGAAGACGATGCTTTCATCCAAAAAATTGAAATCAAGACAAGTGAAGAAATCGTAAAAGATTCCGTTGACGAAGAAGCTAAATTCGACTTTCAATTCTTACCAGAAGGCGGACATATAGTTGCAAACATTACTAACAATATAGGTTTTAAAATTATCGACAATAACGGCAAAGGTGTTTCGGTTTCTGGAATTGTGTACAATAAAGACAAAAAACAAGTCGCTTCCTTTGAAAGTAATACGCTTGGAATGGGGAAATTTTTGCTTCAATTCGAAAAAGATGAGCCGTATACGGCAGAAATTACACTGGAAAACGGAACTACTATTACAAAACAGTTGCCCAAAGCACAATCGCAAGGAATTTCACTCGTCTTACAAAGTCTCTCCGAAGATAAAATCATCATTGATTTTAGCACCAATGATGAAACTTTAAAAAACAATCCTTCCAAAAAATACAAAATACTCATTCATCAAAATGGAAAACTAAAAATAGCAGCACTACAATTTAGTGACACTAAGAAAGCGGTGAGTATTGAGAAAGAACGCTTATTCAAAGGCGTCAATACAATTACAGTATTCGACGACCAACAGCAACCTATCTTAGAACGGTTATTTTTTAATAATTACGGTATAAAAAAAACCAAGATTCATGCAGCGATGTTGAATACGATACAAGATTCCATTTTAATCTCTGTAAAAGAACTCCATCTAAATAATAAGGCAAACGTTAGTATTTCTGTATTGCCAGAAACCACTGAAAGTTACCACCCGCAACACAATATCATTTCTAATTTCTATCTCAAACCACATCTCAGAGGTTTTATTGAAAATCCGCAATACTATTTTCATAAAATGGACCGAAAGAAAATGTATGAGTTAGATATTTTATTACTTACACAAGGTTGGAGTCGTTATGATTGGGAAGATATTTTTAGTCAAAAACCAATTGTCAGACATCGTTTTGATACTGGAATTACCATTTCGGGACGCGTCAACCGACCTACAACAGGTATAAAACAACTCTTTTTATATGCTACAAAAAACCATTCTGCCAAATTTATTGATATCGATGAGAATCAGGATTTCACCTTAACAAATATCTTTTTGGAAGAAGATGAAGAAATAAAGTTCTCTTACATTACTGAAAAAGGTGCGTTGAAAAAGCCAAGCATGTATTTGCGATTTTTAACCACTAATAAAGAAGATAACATTTCAGAAGTATATTTAGAAGAAGTCAAAAACATAAAATCAGAAACTGCTGATTTTACTATTCCAAAAGACTTTTTTTATGAAGCTTCCGAAGAACTAGATGCTGTAATTTTAAAAGCCGAAAAGGATAAAAAACCTAAATTCAATAATCTCTTTTTGAGAGATCCGTCCGTTACCGAAATCACATTAGAAAATTACGGTCTTTATGCGAGCCTTGTACAGTATCTTAACTACAATGGATTTAATGCTACTGAAAATATGGGGAGAGTATCTATCTCTTCTAGAATTGCACGAGGCGGAACACCTGCTGTCTTTTTCAATGATGTTCGTTTAAGGGATTTTAGTATTCTGTACAATATGTCTTTAGCACAAATAGAGCGTATTGTTGTAGACCGATATAGCATTGCTCCTAGTCTTAGAGGAAGAAGTACAGGTGTTATAAAAATATATTCACGCATTACCCCTTTATTCAAAAAAGCTGGAGTAGAAATTCAATATCTTTCGGATACAGCACCAGCATCATTTGCGGTTGGAAAAAAATATTATGCACCGAATTACAGTTCCTATTTAAATCCAATATTTCAAAAATATGGTGCAATTTCATGGATCCCATCCGTAGAACTCACTACAAAAAACGCAACTACTTTTAAAATATACGATACTTACACAAAAAACGTGACTTTATTTATTGAAGGAATTTCAGAAAATGGCGATTTAATTTCTGAACGGAAAACAATACAAGTCCGTTAAATATGATGACCACTCATAGTTCTATACCAACTCTGCAAAGAGAAGAACTATTATTGACATGTAAACCATTAAACTTTAACCGATTATTATGAAAAACAAGTACATTTTATTATTACCAATTTTACTGACTATTGGACAACTCTTTAGTCAACAAAAAACTATTGAAGAAGAATATTCAGCATATTTTACCTTACCAAGAGAAGCGCTACATTTACATTTAAACAAAACCAGTTATTTTTCTGGAGAAGAAATTTGGTTCAAAGGCTATGCATATGACCAAAAGAATCAACTCACTTCAAAAGCTACAACTAATATCAATGTTGGTGTGTATGATGCAAAAGGCAACCAAATTAAAAAAGCACTATTTGAAGCTACAAATGGTGTCATGCAAGGAAATTTTGCCATAGATTCTACCTTTACTGCGGGTACATATTATATAAAGGCAGCTACCAATTGGATGAAAAATTTTAAAGAAGACAATGCTTTTATTCAAAAAATTGAAATCATTACTGATGAAAGTATCAATGAAGAGAAGGTTGTCGAAGAAGCAAGTTTCGATTTTCAATTCTTGCCTGAAGGCGGACATATTGTAGCAAATACCGTAAACAATATTGGCTTTAAAGTCATTGACTCCAACGGAAAAGGTGTTTCGGCTTCTGGAATTATTTATAAAGACAGCAAACAACTAGTCGCTTCTTTTGAATGCAACACTTTAGGTATGGGGAAATTTTTGCTCAATCCTGATAAAGACACTCAATATATTGCAGAAATTACACTGGAAAATGGCGCTACAATCACAAAGGAATTGCCAAAAATAAAAACTGAAGGTATTACACTTATGTTGCAAAGTCTTCCGGAAGACAAGGTAATTCTTGGTTTTAACACCAATGAAGAAACACTAAAAAACAATCTTAATAAAACCTACAAAGTACTCATTCATCAAAATGGGAAACTCAAAACTGCGGCATTACAATTCAGTGATACAAAAAAAGTAATCACCATTCAAAAAAACGAGTTATTCAAAGGAGTCAACACGATTACAGTTTTTGACAATGAACAAAACCCGATCTTAGAACGATTATTTTTTAACGATTTCAATATTAAAAATACGAAGATTAATGTCTCTAAACTCAATACTATAAACGATTCTATCTTGCTTTCTGTAAAAGAATTGAATTTGAATGAAAATGCAAATATTAGCATTTCTATCTTACCAGAAACCACCGAAAGTTACAATCCGGAACACAATATTCTTTCTAATTTTTATCTAAAACCACATATAAAAGGTTTTATAGAAAATCCGCATTACTACTTCCATAAAATGGACAGAAAGAAAAAATACGAGCTCGATATTTTACTGCTCACACAAGGTTGGAGCCGTTACGATTGGAAAAATATTTTTGACACAAAACCGAATGCCTTGCATCAATTTGAAAACGGAATTACAATTTCAGGACGTGTCAACAAACCAATTTCAGACATAAAACGCATCTTTATGCACACCACAAAAAACCACAATAGTGCATTCATTGACTTAGATGAAAATCAAAAGTTTATCATTACTGGCTTAATTTTAGAAGAAGATGAAGAAGTTCGTTTTTCGTACATCAACAAAAAAGGTGTGTTCAAAAAGCCAAGCATGTATCTTCGTTTTTTAGTGACGGATAAAGAAGATAAAATCTCCGAAATTTATTTAAACGAAACCAAAAACATTACTACAACGGCCGATTTTGCAATTCCGAAAGATTTCTTCAGTGAAAAAGCAGAAGCGCTTGATGCGGTAGTTTTAGAAGCCGAAAATTCAAGACTGGCCTACGAAGATCCTTTTATGGCAGATCCAGAAGTAACCGATGTGACCGAAGAAACCTATTATAACTATTACAACGTTGTACAATTTCTTAATTTTAATGGTTTTAACGCAACACAAGATGGAGGAAGTGTAAGCATTTCGCATAGAGCTTCAAGACGACCAAAACCCGCAGTATTTTTCAACAACAGACAACTGCGTGATCCTAATCTAAGCATATTATACAATCTATCATTAGCAAATATAGAACGTATTGTAGTTGATAGATACAGTATCATTCCTATTAATGGAGGAGTCTCTGACGGAATCGTAAAAATTTATACCCGTGAAACACCGCTATTCAAAAATCAAGCAGATGATATTGTGTTTTTATCTACAAAAACGACAAAAGCGTTTACCAAAGGAAAAGAATATTATACGCCAAACTATAGTTCATATCTAAATCCTATTTTCAAAAAGTACGGAACAATCTCTTGGATTCCTTCGTTAGAATTAAATACAGAAACACCAACGAGTTTCAAAATATATGATACGTACACTAAAAATGTAACGCTATTCATTGAAGGAATTTCAGAAAGTGGCGATTTAATCTCAGAACGTAAAACAATTCGAGTTCGATAAATAGAAAAACCGCTCATTTTCAAAAACTGAGCGGTTTCCTTTTTTATATTAATATTTTCTTAAATCAGCTTCTCAACACTACTTTTCGACGTAATTTTATAGTACCAAAAAAAAAGAATTAGTGTTATAAGCTGTCATTTCAGAAGTTGAAAAAGCGATTTTAGAAATTAATCGTAAAAATGTTTTTACTGGCATTTTTTTTGTTGCTGTTGCAGTTATAACATTAAAACTAAAACCATTATGAAAAAAAAACACATCCTTTTAATAGTCGTCGCCATGTCTACTGTCTTTAATATCTATGGACAGCAAGAGAAGAGTGTTGAAGACGAATATGCAGCCTACTTTACGTTACCAAGAGAAGCGCTGTATGTTCACTTAAACAAAACTACTTATTTTACAGGAGAAGAAATTTGGCTCAAAGGCTATACCTACGATCAAAAAAATCAGCTCACTTCCAAAGCCACTACAAACATTCATGTAGGTATTTATGATGCCAAAGGAAATCAGGTAAAACAAGCATTATTTAGAGCAGAAAACGGTGTTGCCAAAGGAAATATGTTAATCGATTCCACCTATACTTCGGGAACATATTACCTAAAAGCAGCCACCAATTGGATGAAAAACTTCAAGGAAAACAATGCATATATTCAGAAAATAGAAATCATCACGGAACAACCTTCTGAAAAAGATGCTTTGGAAGCTACTGAACGATATGATTTTCAATTTCTTCCTGAAGGTGGAAATTTAGTTGCAGACACCAAAAACACAATTGGGTTTAAAGTAATCAACGCGGAAGGAAAAGGTGTTGTAGCCAACGGAATTATCTATGATGCCAACCAACAAGAAATTACTTCTTTTAAAGGAAATTCAAGAGGTTTAGGAAAATTTCTATTCTTCCCAGAAACAAATCAACAATATACTGCCAAGATTGAATTTGAAACTAGAAAAACAATCACGCAAACATTGCCAAAAGCCAAAGAAAAAGGAATTTCATTAATTGTAAACAATCCGTTTCAAGACAAGTTAATTTTAAATTTCAATACAAATGCAGCAACGTTGGCTACCAATCCGACAAAAAAATACAAAGTATTGATTCATCAAAATGGAAAGCAAAAAACAATTGGTTTTTCGTTTGACAACTCACAAGAAAAAGCAATCAGTGTTCTGAAAAAAGATTTATTCAAAGGCATCAATACCATTACGGTTTTTACAGACAATAACACACCAATTATAGAGCGTTTGTTCTTTAATGATTACTTTATCAAACCATCTAAACTCAATGTTTCTAAAGTAAATATGGCAAACGATTCCATTATGCTATCTATCAATGAATCACAATTACAAGACAAGTTAAACGTAAGTATTTCTGTCTTGCCAGAAGCGACCGAAAGTTACAATCCGAGTCATAATATTATATCTAATTTCTATCTAAAACCACATATAAAAGGAAAGGTAGAAAATCCACAATACTATTTTCAAAAAATAGATCGTAAGAAAAAATATGAACTTGATATTTTATTACTAACACAAGGTTGGAGCCGCTATGATTGGAAAGATATTTTTGAAGAAAAGCCAAATGGTTTGAATAATTTTGAAACAGGAATTACCATTTCTGGAAAAGTAAATCGTCCTACTTCGGGAATTGATCAATTATTTTTATACGCGACAAAAAATCATTCTGCACGATTTATCGATTTAGATAAAGATCAAAAATTCACCATAAGTAATTTATTTTTAGAAGAAGGTGAAGAAATTCGCTTCTCATACATGACAAAAAAAGGACTTTTTAAGAAGCCAAGTCTGTATTTACGATTTAAAGTGGCGAACGGAAACGATAAAATTACAGAAGCTGTTTTGAGCGAAACTGCTAGAATTTCATCAAGTTCATCAGATTTTCAATTGCCAAAGGATTTCTTGTATAAAGATGCACAACAATTAGATGAAGTTGTGATTAAAGGTGTAAAAAAGAAAGAGGAAAGAGATCCTATTTTGATGAATGCCAAAGTAACGCAAATCACAATGCGCGAATACGAACGATATATCAACATTACTGATCTTATTCAAGACAATGGATATGATGTTTATGAAAATTTAGGACGCGTTTCTATCTTAATTAGAAGGCGACCAAGAGCTGCTCCTGTCGTGTATTTTGATGGTGCCAGGTTGAGTAATTTTAGTATTTTATACAACTTATCTACTGCCAATGTAGAAAAAATTGTCATTGATAAAACTGGACAAGGAGAAGGTATGAATGCTGGTTTTGGTGGTGTCATTAGAATATTTACGCGAAGAACACCTTTATTCAAAAAATCAGGAGCTAGCGAAACTATGTATTCTGGTATAAAAGCACCAAAAGCATTTAGTCCGACCAAAGAATACTATGCGCCAAAATACGCTTCGTATCTCAGCAATACATTTGAAAAATATGGTGCTATTTCCTGGATTCCAGAAGTAAAACTCAACAAATCGGAAGCTGTAAACTTTAAAATTTATGATACGCGTACCAAAACCATTACGCTATTCATTGAAGGAATTTCAGAAAGTGGCGAGTTAATTTCAGAAAAAAGAACAATTCAAGTACGATAGCTTACACGCACTACAAAATTCAAAAAAAAGCAGTATCTTTAAATGATACTAAAATTCAAACTACTATATTTGAAACACGATTTCGAATATAGTAGTTGATAGTTTTTTCATAAGAATCCCACACTTATAGAATTTCTAAAAACGCACATTTAGAAGTGAATTGTTCCCAGTAAAATTCATTTTCGCACTAAAATCCCGATCTTGAAGTTGCTTCTTGGTGGTGATTTTTTTAAAACGAATTGAAACTGACGAACTTTTTATCTATGAAAAAGAATTACTATTGTTTTTACCTTTTACTATGCATTTCGTGCTATGCATTTGCACAGACAAATGTTACCATTCGCAAACAGTACCAAGAATATTTCAAAGCTTCTCATGAAGAAACCATTCACATTCACCTCAACAAAACTAGCTTTTTGGTCGGAGAAGAAATATGGTTTAAAGGCTATGTTTTTGATAAAAAAGATGAAGGAATCTCGAAAGCTTCTACCAATTTATATGTGGGACTTTACGATGAAGATGGAAAACAAATCACAAAAAAACTGATTCACATTCGCAATGGATTGGCAAATGGAAATCTTGAACTTGACAAAGAATTAAATTCAGGAACCTATTATATCAAAGCTGCTACACAATACATGATTGATAAAGCGTCTGATGCCTTTTTTATTGAAGAAATTACCATTTATGGAAACAATCCTGCTACGACACTTCAAGATAATACTTCCAAAAAATACGACATTCAATTTTTACCAGAAGGTGGACATATTGTAAAAAATGTGGAAAATACAATTGCTTTTAAAGCCATCAATGAAGAAGGAAAAGGCGTATATGTAAATGGAATTATTTATGATGAAAGCGGCAACGAAGTCACTACGTATGAAAGCAATAATTACGGAATTGGCACTTTTAATCTTTCTCCCAAAAGCAATCATACGTATACTGCCAAAACAAAATTCAAGGAAGAAGAAACTAGTGAAAAACGCTTGCCAAAGGTAGAAAATACAGGAATCACGATTCAAGTGAATGCTATTGAAAAAGACAGCGTTAAAATTTCAGTAAATACTAATAAGGAAACATTACAAAGCATCGTTTCTAAAGAATATAGTTTATTAATCCACAAAGATGGAAAAGCGCGCTCGATGCCTTTTTCTTTTAACAATACTGAAAAAGTAGGTTTAACCATTGCGAGAAGCGGACTGTTTAATGGTGTCAATACCATTACATTATTCGATGGAAAAGTTCCAATTCTTGAACGTATGTTTTTCAACAAAAAAGCAGACAAGCATCTTTCGGTCATGGTAAAAAAGACAGCTACTGAAAATGAATATTCACAGTTTTCTTTATACCTCATAAAAAGACGATCTGGAATTCTAGAAGCCAATGTGAGTATTTCGATACTTCCAGAAACGACAGAAGCGAACAATCCGGCGCATAATATTTTTTCTAGTTATTACCTAAAACCATATCTGCGAGGCGAAATTGAAAATCCAAAATATTATTTCCCAAACACTACAAAAACCAAGAGAAAAGCGTTGGATGCATTACTCATTACTCAAGGTTGGAGTAAATACGATTGGACAACTATTTTTCAAAATACACCAAAAAAACAAGTCATTGCACAAGGAATTACCATTAAAGGCGCTGTAAACTTTCCAACAAAAGGTGTTAGAGGTGTGTTTTTATATGATACTAGAGAATTGCCTGCACAATACATTCCTATTGATAAAGAACGAAAATTTGTGATTCAAAATGTATATCCGCAAGCCGATGAACAACTCCGTTTTTCATACATCAACAACAAAGAAGAATTTTTGCAACCTAAATTGTATTTAACATATAGCGCAAATGCTAAAGAAGATGTCATTCCTGAAAATACGATTGTAGATCGTTCATTTTTAAACAAAAACAACATGTTTATTCTTCCCAACGGATTCTTTCCCAAAGATGCGGAAGCCTTAGATGCTGTTCTCTTAGAAGGTTCTAACGAAAAAGAGGAAAAGAATATTGATCCAATGATGGTAAACGCCAAAGAAATTAAAATTGGTGTTGATGAATATCTGCATTATCCGCAAGTAAAAAATATCATTGAGAATAGTGGTTATGCTGTGGCAGACGATCCTTTTGACATCGGAAACTTACTTATTTTCACAAGAAATAGACGCACACTACAGGCTGGAGATCCACCAGGAACCACATCACCACTCATATTTTTAGATAATGCACCACTTTCAGATTTTAGTATTTTACGAAATTTCTCAACCGCCAATGTAGAACGTGTAGTCATTAATAAAACTGGGCAAGGTTATGGAATGCGAGGTATTGGTGGTGTGATTAAAATTTACTCCCGAAAAACGCCATTAACGCCTACTACAACTACAAAAAGAGAGTCATTTGTAAGCTATACACCGCCAATTGGTTATAGTGTGGCAAAGCAGTATTATGAACCAAAATATCGTTCATTTACAGATGATACATTTCAAAAATATGGCGCTATTGATTGGCGACCAAACAATTTGATTCCGCGAAGAGGACCTTTCAATTTTACCGTAAAACACAAAAACATAAAAGCCATTACGATGTTTATTGAAGGGATTTCGAAAGATGGTAGTTTAATTTCAGAAAAGAGAACCATTACGATTCAAAAAGAGAACGAGTAATTTTAAAATTCTTCGTGTTTTATTTTACGTTGATAATAAAAGGCTGGCAGTAAAATCAGCACAAAAAGTGGTTGAATTAAAAAGCGTCGCACATAAAACGTGAGTAAGTAATCTTCCGTTAAATCGTGTTTGATTAGATAAAAATATAACGAAACCAAAATCACAAAAGCAACAAGATACAAGCCTAAAGAAAATTTAACGACACTCTTATTTTCAAAAGCAATGTAAATAATGGCTAGTGAAACTAACATATTCAATCCATATCGAAAAATATGACTAAAAAACAAGGACCAAGTTTCGTATGTTGGAATCGTTCCTTGAAAATAGTCGTACTTAAAAAAATTTAGGAAAGGATCATAAAACAATTCGTTCTCGAAAGCTCGTATCAAAACAAGCAATCCGAAAAGGAATCCAATGACGATATATTTCCAAACTTTCTGCATTTATCTTTTTGAAAACTTTTGTACCCAAAACATCCACAACAAAAATACCATTCCATAAATAATGGTAGGAAACACAATTTGATGCAACAAATATTCTTTATCTGGAAAGCTATACAATCCAATACCCAAAATGACAATACGCAACAGGTTTGCTAAATAGACCAAGACACTTCCGACAAGGATAAAAAGGATCGTGTTTTTTAAATTTCCGGTAAAGGCAATTACAAATGTGATGAATAAAATTAGCACACTAATAGAATTACAACCTTCTACAATACGACCTACATAGTTGCCATGCACCAACAGTTTCATGGTTGGTTCAGACTCATGCATCTCAACATTGGCAGCATATCCCAAAGTATTGATAATACTTTCTGTTTGATTGGCCACAATGCGCGTAACACCATCTGGTTCACCTTCAAAATTTGATAAATACAAACTATATCCATAGGTCAATATCGCATACACGATAAAAAACTTAACAATAAAACCTAGGGCCGATTTATATTTTTGAATACTTTCTAACACAATTGTAAAGATGATTTCAAGTCCTACAAACTTACAGTAAAAGCATTGAAAATATCACATTTTCCATAAAATTTGTAGAATTCATTTTTTCTGTGATTTTATTCACGATTTCGAGAAAGATTTTTAGATTTTTTTCGACTATTTTTGTCGAATATTTAAGAATTAACACATGGCATTAGCAACATATAAACCCGAAATTGAAAACATTATTTCCAACGATACGCTTTCTGTAGACGATCGCATGACGAAAGTATGTGAATTGCTTCAGGAGAATATTGATCATTACGATTGGGTTGGGTTTTACTTTAAAAACGGAGACAAACCCGAATTAAAATTACGTGCCTTTGCTGGCGAACCAACCGATCATACAATCATTCCTTTCGGAAAAGGAATTTGTGGACAAGTAGCTGTTTCTAACGAAAACTTTTTAGTTCCTGACGTAAAAGCGCAAGACAATTATATTGCGTGTAGTATTCATGTAAAAGCAGAAATTGTAATTCCATTGTTTGTCAACGGAGAAAACATTGGACAAATTGATATTGATTCGCACACACCAGATCCATTTACCAAGGAAGACGAAGAATTTTTGGAATTTATCAATGCGAAGGTTGCAGAGGTACTTTAAGTAGGTATAGAGATATTAGTACTGAGAATTGAGATACTTTCAAAGGACAATCTTAAAAAAAACAACCTAATTTCTTTTGAAGTCAAAACGATTCGTGTCAATCATTAACAGGAAACTGCCAAAAAACAATCCTTGAATTCGTGGTGAAACTTCAATTAGAATTGAGATGTTAGTATTGAGTATTGAGATACCTTCGAAGTACAATCTTTAAAAAAAACAACCTAATTTCTTTTGAAGTCAAAACGATTCGTGCCAATTATTAACAGGAAACTACCAAAAAACAATTCGTGAATTCGTGGTGAAACTTCAATTAGAATTGAGATATTAGTATTAAGTATTGAGACACCTTCAAAGTACAAACTTTAAAAAAACAATCTAATTTCTTTTGAAACCAAAACGATTCGTGCCAATTATTAACAGGAAACTACCAAAAAACAATCCTTGAATTCGTGGTGAAAATTTAATTAGAATTGAGATATTAGTATTAGGTATTGAGACACCTTCAAAGTACAATCTTAAAAAAACAAGCTAATTTCTTTTGAAGTCAAAACGATTCGTGCCAATTATTAAAAGAAAACAACCAAAAAACAATTCGTGAATTCGTGGTGAAAATTTAATTAGAATTGAGATATTAGTATTAAGTATTGAGATACTTTCAAAGTACAATCTTTTAAAAAAAACAATCTAATTTCTTTTGAAGTCAAAACGATTCGTGCCAATTATTAAAAGAAAACAACCAAAAAACAATTCGTGAATTCGTG